>NZ_LQPP01000047.1 GCF_002102345.1 Mycolicibacterium peregrinum | reverse complement strand
ATCAGAAAAATTCGACCAAACAAAAGACACCAACAAACTGGCATCAAAAAAACAAAGCCACACCCTAAACGGGAAAAGAGCGTGGCCAAAAACAACAAACAAAAACCACCAAACACACTATTGAGTTCTCAAACAACACGCCCGAGTTTGTCGCGCAGAAATCCCGCGGCTAAAAGCCGCTGAGCTTCTGCGGGCAGTGAGAATACCCACCGTAATGGGTGTCTCTCTCGGATTTCGTCTTCGCTCTCCGGCGCTTGTCCGTGTCGCTCTGACCTGGAATAAGTTACGTGAGCGCTAACAGCGAGTCAAATCGCCAGGTCGCTGCGACGTTTTCCCAGGTCAGAGCGCGACTTCCGGATGCCCTAGCCGCCGGTGCGCTCGACGCCGGCAATGTGCCGCTTGCCACGTCGCAACACGAGCCAGCGCTCATGCAGAAAATCAGAATGCTGTGGTATCCACTCGTCGCTTTCAATGCGAATGTTGTTCACATACACCCCGCCCTCGGCGACATTGCGGCGTGCGGCCCCCTTACTCGCCGCCAACCCGGTGCTCACCAACAAGTCGACGATCGAATCCGGCCCGCCCGGCTTCAGCTCGGCAACCTGCCCACTACTGGCTTCGCGCAGCGCGGCGCCGAGCGTCGAAACATCGAGGTCGGCCAGCTCCCCACGACCGAACAGCGCCTGGCTGGCCAGCTCGACCGCCTTCGTCGCCCCTTCCCCGTGCACCAACGTGGTGAGTTCACGCGCCAGCCGCTTCTGCGCGGCGCGTTCATGCGCACGGTTCTTTGTGGCGTCCTCGAGCTCGCCGATCTCTTCCGGCGACAGGAAGGTGAACCACCGCAGGTAACCGATGACGTCGGCGTCAGCGGCGTTCACGAAGTACTGGTACCAGGCGTACGGGCTGGTCATCTCGGGATCGAGCCACACGTTGCCGCCGCCGGTCGACTTGCCGAACTTCTTTCCTTCGGAGTCGGTGACCAGCGGAGTCGTCATCGCATGCACGGTGGCACCCAGCTTCTGGCGCACCAATCGGGCGCCGGCGACGATGTTGCCCCACTGATCTGAGCCACCGATCTGCAATGCGCAACCATGCCGCTGGTGTAGTTCCACGAAGTCGTTGGCCTGCAGCAGCATGTAGCTGAACTCGGTGTACGAGATGCCGTCACCCTCGAGCCGGCGGCGGACCGTCTCGCGGTCGAGCATCACGTTCACCGAGAAGTATTTGCCCAGGTCGCGTAGGAATTCGATGGCCGAGAGCTGGCCGGTCCAATTGAGGTTGTTCTCGACGATCGCACCGGTCGGGCTGTCGTCGAATTCGACGAACCGCTCCAGCTGACCGCGAATGCGGCCGGCCCAGTCCGACACCGTGTCGGCGGTGTTCAGCGTGCGCTCCCCCGTGTCGCGGGGGTCCCCGATCATCCCGGTCGCCCCGCCGGCCAGCACGATCGGCCGGTGTCCGGCACGTTGGAACCGCCGCAAGGTGAGCAACGGAACCAGGTGGCCTGCGTGCAGGCTGGGCGCGGTCGGGTCGAAGCCCGAATAGACGGTCATGGGGCCTTTGGCCAGGTCGTTCGCCAACGCATCGCGGTCGGTCGACTGGGCGATCAGCCCACGCCAGTCCAGCTCATCCAGGATTCCCATGCTCATGACGACGATCATGCCGCATTGCGCAGGTCAATCACTGGTGCCGGGCACAGGCGCACGCGGGCTGCGCCGATATGCCGACACCTCTCCCCGACCGGCAATCCAGAACCGCCACCGCCGGTCGGCGGCCTTGCTCACTCCGACACGTGGGCCGTCGACCCCCGGGACCGCCTCGCCCAGCGTCAACCGCACCGGACTGTCGACATCGAAGAGGTCAATCCCATTGTCCTCCATAGCGATTCCCAGCGCAGAGCACAGGTTTCCCGGCCCTCTCGCCAGCGCGACAGGGCGCACCGCAGGCCCCCGGCGCCGCGCGGCCACCTCAGTGCCGGCACTTACCGCCGCAGCGCGCAGCAGGACCGCGCCGGCCACTCCGTCGTGTCCGCAGACCACATTCGCGCAGACATGAATGCCGTGGCTGCGGTAGGTGTACAGGCGCCCGGGCGGGCCGAACATCACGAGATTCCGTCCGCCCGCACCGCGAAACGAATGCGAGGCGGCGTCGGGCCAGGGGCCGTCGGGCGGGCCACCGTACGCCTCGACCTCGACGATGACGGCGCGGACACCGCGTCCGGTCAGCTCGGCCCCCAACAGCCGACGAGCTGCGAGCAAGGGGTCACCAGTCAACAGCTCGGTGCCCGTCTGCAAGCCCACCCGAGCGATTTTGCACTTCGCAACATCCACCGTTGACACCGGCCGTACGTGAGCGCAGTATTCATCACATGATGACTTCATCGATCGATGAATTCTCGACCGGATTCCCGTCCAATGCCGCCACCCCTGCCGTGGACATCACCGGACTGCAGGTCAGCCGTGGCGGGCGCCCCGCGATTCGAGACCTCTCGGTACGGATCTCCCGCGGTGCCATCACCGGTCTGCTCGGCCCGTCCGGCTGCGGCAAGACCACCCTGATCCGCAGCATCGTCGGGACCCAGATCGTCGAGGCCGGCACCGTCATGGTCCTCGGACATCCCGCCGGTTCGGCACCGTTGCGCCACCGCGTCGGATACGTCACGCAGGATCCGACGATCTACAACGACCTGCGGGTCATCGACAACGTCCGCTACTTCGCCGCGCTGTACGGCACGTCGGCGGACTCGGCGGCCGACGCCATCCGGGCGGTCGGACTCGACGATCACCGCACGGCGTACTGCGGCAACCTCTCCGGAGGCCAACGCACCCGGGTCTCGCTCGCCTGCGCCCTGGTGGCCGAACCCGAACTCCTGGTGCTCGACGAGCCGACTGTCGGCCTCGACCCGGTCCTGCGCGTCGACCTGTGGGAACAGTTCAACGAACTGTCACGGCGCGGAACAACCCTGCTGGTCTCCAGTCACGTCATGGACGAGGCCGACCACTGCGGTGACCTGCTGCTCATGCGCGAAGGCCGATTGCTCGCCCACACCACCCCTGACCAGCTACGGAAGGACACGGAATGCACGTCCCTGGAGGAAGCGTTTCTCACTGTCATCCGGCGCAGCGCCACAGCCGGGCACAACCGAGCCGACTGAGCCCGGCGGCCTACCTGGCCACCACCGGACGGATCCTGCGACAGCTCGCCGCCGACCATCGCAGCGTGGCGATGATCCTGTTGGTCCCCAGCCTGATCATCACGCTGATGTACTTCATGTTCCAGAACGCACCGCACGCGCCGGGCCAACCGACTCCGTTCAACAATGCCTGCCTGATCATGCTCGGCGTCTTCCCGCTCATCGTGATGTTCCTGATCACCTCGATCACCATGCAGCGGGAACGAGTCTCGGGAACTCTCGAACGCATTCTGACCACGCCACTGCGGCGGTTCGACCTGCTCGCCGCCTACGGCACCGCGTTCTCGATCGCAGCCGCGGCGCAGGCCACCCTCGCCTGTGTCGTCTCGTTCTGGTTCCTCGGACTCCACACCGAGGGCAGCCCCGTCCTGGTGTTCCTGATAGCGATCATCAACGCCGTACTCGGCGTCGGCCTGGGGTTGTTGTGCAGCGCGTTCGCCCGCACCGAGTTCCAGGCCGTGCAGTTCATGCCGGTGGTGATCGCGCCCCAGCTGCTGTTGTGCGGCATCATCGTTCCGCGGGCCGCGCTGCCCGACTGGCTGCAGTGGATCAGTAACGTGCTACCGGCCAGCTACGCACTGGAAGCCCTGCAGCAGGTCGGCGCCCACGCTGAGCTGACCGCCGTCGCGGCACGCGACATCGCGATCGTGCTCGGCTTTGCGGTGCTGGCACTGTGTCTGGCCGCGGCCACCCTGCGCCGTCGAACCCCCTAGGAACCCGTGAGCACCGACGTCGACTCCAGCAGAGAACGCAAACGGCCCGGCCGCCCGGCCGGACCGTCGGACAAACGCGAGCGCATTCTGACCAGTGCGCGGGAATTGTTCGCCCGCAACGGAATCGACAAGACATCGATTCGCTCCATCGCCTCCGATGCCGGAGTGGACGCGGCACTGGTGCACCACTACTTCGGCACCAAGACTCAACTGTTCGCCGCGGCGATCCACATTCCCATCGATCCGATGACGGTGATCAGCCGGCTGAAAGAGGTGCCCGTCGATCAGATCGGACACACGCTGCCGTCAATCCTGTTGCCTCTCTGGGATTCCGAGATCGGCAAGGGCTTTGTCGCGACGCTACGCTCGATCCTGGCCGGCAACGACGTATCGCTGGTCCGGTCGTTTCTCCAGGACATCATCATCGGCGAAATCGGGCCCCGGGTGGACAACCCGCCCGGCAGCTCCCGGATCCGTATCCAGTTCGTCGCCTCACAACTGGTCGGGGTCGCAATGGCGCGTTACATCCTGGAACTCGAGCCCTTCGCCACGCTGCCTGCGGATCAGATCGCCGAGACGATCGCCCCCACCCTGCAGCGCTATCTGACCGGTGACCTACCCGGACTCCCCTGACCCGGCCAGCTCCATCAACCGCCGGTGCTCGGCGTCATCCTCGATGGCCACGGCCTCGTCGACCAGAAGGACCGGGATGCCGTCCTCGATTCGGTAGGCGCGCCGCAACCGGGGGTTGTAGAGCCAGTCCGTTCCGGCCAGCAGCAGCGGCCCGCGGTCCTGCGGGCACACCAGGATGCTCAGAAGCTTGTCGTCGACCACCACGTGAAGTTAGCCCAGCGGGATCTGGATGCCACCACTCGGGCCGGGCTGTCCCCCGCCGCCCGGAATGGGAGCGATGCCTGGATTGACGACACCCTGCTTCGGGATCTGTGCCTGGGACTGCGCCTGCAACTTGCGCTGATACGACAGGGTGCTCTTGAGCGCGTCGATCAGCGGCACCTGATTGGGACGCTTGTCGAGGGCCTTGGTGATGGCCTCACGGTTGGCGTTCGACGGCTTGTACCCCTGTTGACGCAGCTTGAGGATGTCGTGGATCAGTGTCGAGATCTGCCCGCCACCCTCGCCGGTGTCGTAGTCCTTGGCGATGATCGACAGGGCTTCGTCAGCAGTCATCTGCGGCGCCGCCGGCGCGTCGGCCGCCGGAGTCGGCTGGGCGGGCGCTACAGGGTCGGCGGCAGCCGTCGGCGCACCCGCGCCCACCAGCAGGCCCAGGACCAGCGCACCGCCGGTCACGACCCGACGCCAGCTGTTCGCACCCGATCCCGATGTCATCGATCCTCCAGTCGTTCTGCCGTCCGCCGGAGCGTAACAGCGAGTTCTGGCCCCGGCATCCCGTCGGGCGACACAACTAGTCGGCGTCCGCCTCGTCGTCGGCGCCGCCGGCGACGAGTTCGGCCCGGCCGGCCGCGGTCAATTTCTTGTACGTCCCTGTATCGGCGTCGAGGTACCAGCAGTTACGCCGGCCGGATTTCGGGATGCCCGCGGCCCGCAACGGCGCGACGAGCGGACGGTACGACGCACCGAGTTCCATCTCGGCCACCACGTGCACCACGTCGGGCGGGTTGCCGGCCGCCAGATCCTCCAGGGCGAGCGACAGATCGGCGGTCGGGACGCTGCCGCCGGGGCGCAGGGCCAGGGCTGTCACCGCCAACTGCCGACCCGACTCCTCGATGCCGTAGGTCACCGACATGTCGACCGCGTCGAGCCGGCCGACCGCGTCGTTGACACTGGTCGCGAACACCGGACCTCGTTCGGTCCGGATCACCGCACCACGGTTGTCGACCAGCCAGTAGTCACCGTCCTCATCGCGACGGAACAGGAACTCGGTGGACACCCAGGTGTCGGCCGGCGCGAAGACACCGCGCTTGACCACGGCCGTCGGATCGACCGGGCCACGTGGGTGGGCCAGCAGCACACCCACCTCGTTGGCCTCGGCCTTGCGCACGAACCCCTGCTCGTCTTCCAGGATCAGGTCGTCGGCGGCGTCGTAGGCGGCGAGTTCGACGGTGCCGCCGCCGGGCAATGGCCGTCCCTTGCTGCCGATCTTGGCGCCGGACACGTTGGCCAGCACGGCCTGTCCGTCTGTGGTGGCGAAGAACTCCACGACCTGCGCCGGCTCGAACACATCGACCACGCGTTTCCACAACCCGGCCGGCATACCGGATCCGATGAACAACCGAACCGGGTGACTTCCGGTGAGCGAGAACGACGGATCGTCGATGACCTCGCGCAGCATCGCCCAGGTATAGGACACGACTGTCACGCCGTACTGCCGGATCTCCTGCAGGAACCGGTCGGGTTGCAGTCCGCGCGACAGCGCGATGCGTGAACCACCGACCACGGCGCCGCCCAGACTGACCAGCAGCCCGGACTGATGATGCAGCGGGGTCAGGCAGTAGACCGTGTCGCCGCGGCCCAGATTCGCCGCCGACGCGGTGCCGAACGCGGACAGGGCCCACCGGAAGTTGGTGATCTGGCGGGCCACGAGCTCCCCACCGACCTCGCTGAAGGCGACGAACGCCAGGTCGCGCGCGAGACCCGGGTTGGGCCGGTACCAGCCGGGCAGTTCGACGACGTCGGGATCGATCTTCTCCATATCGACGACCGCGGCGACGTCGTCCGATTCCTCTGGCAGATCGAGGTCGCGGCTCTCACCGCCGCCGAGAACGAGCACGCGCATATCGAGCTTGCGGGCCACATCGAGATGGCTCGGGTCGGCGATGATCTCGGCCACGCCACCGAGACGGGCCGCCTCGGCCAGGTCCGCCTCCGGCAGCAGCACAGCCACCGCTCCCAGCCGGGACAGGGCCGCAATGGCGACCAGGGCACTGGGCCGGGTGTCCATCAGGACGCCGACCCGGGCGCCCTGGCGCACACCGACGTCGATCAGTCCGTGAACCACGTTGTTGATACGGCGATCCACCGCCTCATAGGTGTGCACGCGGCCGTCGAACAGCAGTGCCTCGCCGTTGGGGGCGCTGCGGGCCTGCTCGCTCATGATCCGGCCCAGCGAGATCCGGGTGTGGTCGTTGACCTGCCCCAACCGGGCCAACCGGGGCAGCGTGCGGGCCGTCTCGATGACCAGGGTCCGGGCGTTCTTGTTCGCCGTCACCAGCGCCTCGGCGGCTGAGCGGGCCACGCCGAACGCCATCTCGGTGGCCGCGGTCGCGCCGTGGGTGACGCGGGTGGAGAACGACACCCCGCCCTCGGGATGATCGGCCGGCTGCGATCCCATCGGCACCACACCGTCGGGCATCTGTTCTCCGCCGAGCCATTTCACCCACTGCGCCACTGTCGGCCAGGTCTGGGTCGAGGCCTTGGATCCCACGACCAGGCCGAAATGTCCTGCCCTGATCAGGTATTCGTAGACGTCCGCGTCCGGTGCTGCCCGTTTGATGCCGCGCACCGCAGCCGGTTGGCCGATGTCGTCGACCTCACCGATCACGGCCAGGATCGGGCAGTCGATGTCGGAGAGCGTGACCAGGTCGCCGTGGACGGAGAAGCCGCCGGTCATCATCCGGTTGTGCGCGATGAACTGCTTGAGCAGTTCGGCGATCGCCGGTCCGGACCAGGCGATCCAGCCCTCCGAGGACAGGAAGCGGCGCTGCTGCTCACGCGGCAGCAGGGCTTCGCGGTCGTGCAACTGACGCAGGAACTCCAGGCGCGACTGCGCGGTCTTGATCGGGTCGAGCATCTGAAAGCCGGTGCGCGCCAACCACCCCGGGATGTCGATACGGCTGAACACATGGTCGGCCATGAAATCGGCGGCACCCGCGGCGACCCCGGCCGGAAGGTTCATCGGCAACGCGGCCAGGGTATCGACCGGCGAACCGAACGCGATGATGCTCGCCAGATCCTTGGACCGCCGGTAGGCCGCAGCCTGGTAGGCGAACATCCCGCCCTGCGAGTAGCCGGCCAGGTGCACGTCGCGGCCGGTGACCTCCTTGACGATGTCGATGGCCTCCGACAGCGCGACCACGTGGTCGGCGAGGTTGCGCTGCATGCCGCCCTCGACCTTGTCGGGCGAACCGAAGTCGATGACCCACGGGTCGACGCCCGCGGCGTGCAGGATGCCGACCGCACCGTCGTCGCGCGTCACGTCCCACATGTCGGCCGACATCATCATCGGATGCACCATCAGCACCGGAGGACGGGGATCCTGGGCACCGGGGCGGGCGTCAGGCGGGAAGTAGCGCCGCAGCCGGTACATCGGCACGCTCTGGATGATCTGGAACGGCGACGGGACCGCACCGGTCTCCAGGCCGCCGTAGCGCAGCACCTCCAGACCGTTCTGCGCGGTTGCCAGCAACCGCTCGACCGGTTTGGTCACTGCCGAGAAATCCACCAGTTTGCTCCCCACCTGACAACTCACCCGACCCCCGATTGACGTCGTCATCATGGCATAACAGCAACCAATCCCCGATGTGATCACCGCGATGCCGACAGCGGCCCCATGCGATGCCGGATTCACGGGCGCCGGACGATAGGGTCGGCGGCGATGGCACACCTGCTCGGGGGCGAAACCCTGCATCTGGAGTACCCCGCCGGGGTGGTGTTCGACTCGGTCACCGTCGGCGTCAGCGAAGGCGACCGGATCGGCATCGTCGGCCGTAACGGCGACGGCAAATCCAGCCTGCTGGCCATGCTGGCCGGCCGACTCGAACCCGATTCCGGACGGGTCACCGTGCGCGGTGGCGTGCGCATCGGTGTACTCGATCAGGCCGACACCCTCGACGACACCGACACGGTCGGCCACGCCGTGGTGGGCGACGTACCCGAACACGAGTGGGCCGGTGACCCCCGCGGCCGCGACGTCATCGCGGGACTGCTCGCCGACCTGCCGTGGGACGCCCGACTCGGCACACTGTCGGGTGGACAGCGGCGCCGGGTGGCTCTGGCCAGGCTGCTCGCCGGCGATCACGACGTGCTGGCGCTCGACGAGCCGACCAACCACCTCGACGTGGAGGCGATCACCTGGCTCGCCGCGCACCTCAAGAAGCGCTGGTCCGCGTCATCCGGCGGGCTGCTGGTGGTGACGCACGACCGCTGGTTTCTCGATGAGGTCTGTACGACCACATGGGAAGTGCACGACCGCATCGTCGAACCGTTCGACGGCGGCTACGCCGCCTACATCCTGCAGCGGGTGGAACGCGACCGTCAGGCAGCCACCATCGAAGCACGCCGGCAGAACCTGGCCCGCAAGGAACTGGCCTGGCTGCGCCGCGGCGCTCCGGCCCGCACCTCGAAGCCGAAGTTCCGTATCGACGCGGCCAACGCACTGATCGCCGACGTGCCCGAGATCCGGGACAAGGTCGCACTGCAGTCACTGGCGGTGTCCCGGCTCGGGAAGCAGGTCGTCGACCTGCTGGACGTGTCGGTGAGTTACGGCGACCGCGAGGTGCTGCACCAGGTCGAGTGGCGGATCGCCCCGGGTGAGCGTACCGGGATCCTCGGCGTCAACGGCGCCGGAAAATCGACACTGCTGGGCCTCATCGACGGTTCGGTGCAACCGACCTCGGGACGGGTCAAACACGGTAAGACGCTGCAGGTGGCGACCCTCACCCAGACCGTGGACGAGCTTGAGCCACACCTCGGCGATCCGGTGCGGACAGTACTGGCCAACCTGCGTACTACGTATGTGTTCGGCAGCGGGTCGAAGGCCCAGGAGCTCACCCCCGGGCAGTTGCTGGAGCGTCTCGGGTTCTCGAGCGCCCAGTTGTCGACACCGGTCAAGGACCTCTCCGGCGGGCAACAACGACGCCTGCAACTGCTGTTGATCCTGCTGGCACAGCCCAACGTACTGATCCTCGACGAACCCACCAATGACCTGGACACCGACATGCTCTCCGCCATGGAGGATCTGCTCGACTCGTGGCCCGGCACGCTGATCGTGGTGAGCCACGATCGCTATTTTCTGGAGCGGGTCACCGATCAGCAGTACGGAATCCTCGGCGGGCATCTGCGGCATCTACCGGGCGGGGTGGACGAGTACCTGCGGCTGCGAGCTGCCCATGGATCGGCGACCGGCGCGGCGCAGGCACCGACCGCAGACACTGCGCCGGACGGGCTGTCCGGCGCCGAACTGCGGGCAGCGCAGAAGGAGGTGGCCGCCCTGGAACGCCGGCTGGAGAAACTGCAGGCACAGATCAACCGGTCCCGGACGGCGATGGCGGACCATGACCAGTCGGATTTCGAGGGGCTCGCGGTCAAGGTGGCCGCCGTCCGCGCGCTGGAGGACGAAGTCGCCGAGGTCGAGGAACGCTGGTTCGAACTCGGCGAGCAGATCGGCTAGCGGCGCAGTCGGATCCGTAACTCCTCGGCCGTCTCGCGGACCACGCCGAGCTGCTTGGCGACCTGGACCGGTGCCGTGCCGCCACGCGCACTGCGCGCGTTGACCGAGCCCTCCACGGTCAGCACCTCGCGGACCTGCGCGGTGAGCGCGGGATTGATCGCGGCGAACTCGTCGTCGGTGAGTTCGTCGAGCCCGGCCCCACGCCCCTCGGCGACCCGCACGGCCTCCCCCGCGGCCTCATGGGCGACCCGGAACGGAACCCCTTGGCGGACCAGCCATTCGGCGATATCGGTGGCCAGCGTGTAACCGGCAGGGGCCAGCGCGGCCATCCGGTCCTCGTCGAACGTCAGCGTGCCGACCAGGCCGGCCATCGCCGGCAGCAACAGCTCCAGCTGGGCCACCGAGTCGAAGACCGGTTCCTTGTCCTCCTGCAGATCCCGGTTGTAGGCCAGGGGCTGCGCCTTGAGCGTGGCCAGCAGGCCCGTGAGGTTTCCGATCAGGCGTCCGGACTTGCCGCGGGCCAATTCAGCGATGTCCGGGTTCTTCTTCTGCGGCATGATCGAACTGCCGGTCGACCAGGAGTCATGCAAGGTCACGTAACCGAATTCGGTTGTGCTCCACAGGATGATGTCCTCGGCGAGCCGGGACAGGTCCACCCCGATCTGGGCGAAGATGAAGGCCGCCTCGGCCGCGAAATCGCGGGCCGCGGTGGCGTCGACGGAATTGTCTGCCGCTGAGGCGAACCCGAGATCCGCGGCGATCGCATCGGGATCCAGGCCCAGCGAGGATCCCGCCAGCGCCCCGGAACCGTAGGGCGAGACGGCAGTGCGGTCGTCGAAGTCGGCGAGCCGGTCGACATTGCGCAGCAGCGGATGAGCGTGCGCCAGCAGATGATGCGCCAGCAGGATCGGCTGTGCTGCCTGCAGGTGGGTCTTGCCCGGCATGATGGCCGTCGGATGCGCGGCAGCCTGCACCGCCAGGGCGTTGACCACCTCGAGCACGCCGTCGGCGACGCGACGGACGGCGTCGCGCAGCCACATCCGGAACAGCGTGGCCACCTGGTCGTTACGTGAACGTCCGGCCCGCAGCCGGCCGCCGAGATCCGGCCCGACCCGGTCGATCAGGCCGCGCTCCAGGGCACCGTGCACATCCTCGTCGGTGACCAGCGGCCCGAAACTGCCGTCGGCGACGTCGGAACCCAGGCTGTCCAGGCCCGCGAGCAGCCCGTCCCGCTGCTCATCGGTGAGCAGGCCGGCCCGGTGCAGAACTCGGGCGTGGGCCTTCGACGCGGTGACGTCGTACGGCGCCAGCACCCAGTCGAAATGGGTCGACTTGCTCAGTGCGGCAAGGGCTGCCGAAGGTCCGTCGGCGAACCTGCCGCCCCACAGCGAGCCTTCGTTGGTGGTTCCGTCATTGGTGCTCATGTCACTTACAGGCCCAGGTCGCGCTTGGCCGAGATCTTGGAGCTCAGACCGTGCAGCTGCACGAAGCCCTTGGCCGCGCTCTGGTCGAAGCTGTCGCCCTCGTCGTAGGTGGCCAGGTTGAAGTCGTACAGCGACTCACCGGAACGGCGGCCGTTGACGATGACGCTCCCGGCATGCAGAACGAGCCGGATGTCGCCCGAGACGTGTTCCTGCGTGTGTTCGACGAACGCCTCCAGCGACCGCTTCAGCGGGCTGAACCACAGGCCGTCGTAGGTGAGCTCGCCCCACTTCTGGTCCACTCCGCGCTTGTACCGGCCCAGCTCACGCTCCAGCGTCACGTGTTCGAGCTCGGTGTGCGCGGTGATCAGCACCATCGCGCCAGGGGCCTCGTAGATCTCGCGGCTCTTGATGCCGACCAGCCGGTCCTCGACCACATCGAGCCGGCCCACGCCCTGGGCACCGGCCCGGGTGTTGAGCTCCTGGATGATCTCCAACACGCTGAGCGGACGACCGTCGATCGCGATCGGGCGGCCCTTGTCGAAGCTGATGATCAGCTCGTCGGGGGCGTTGAAGTTGACCGTCGGGTCCTGGGTGTAGTCGTAGACGTCCTTGGTGGGGGCGTTCCACAGGTCCTCGAGGAACCCGGTCTCCACCGCGCGGCCCCACACGTTCTGGTCGATCGAGAACGGTGAGCGCTTGGTGACGTTGATCGGGATCGCGTTCTCCTCGGCGAACGCGATGGCCTTCTCGCGGGTCCAGGCGTAGTCGCGCACCGGGGCGATGACGTCGAGTTCGGGTGCCAGGGAGGCGAATCCGACCTCGAACCGCACCTGGTCGTTGCCCTTGCCGGTGCAGCCGTGCGCGACGACGGTGCCGCCATGGCTGCGTGCCGCGTCGACCAGGTGCTTGACGATCAGCGGGCGGCTGATGGCCGACACCAGCGGGTAGCGGTCCATGTAGAGCGCGTTCGCCTTGATGGTCGGCAGGCAGTATTCGTCGGCGAACTCGTCACGGGCGTCGACCACGACAGCCTCGACCGCACCGCAGTCGAGGGCGCGCTGGCGTACGACATCCATGTCCTCGCCGCCCTGGCCGAGATCGATGGCGACGGCGACGACCTCTTTGCCGGTCTCCTTGCCGATCCAGCTGATCGCGACCGAGGTGTCCAGACCTCCGGAGTACGCCAGGATGACGCGTTCGGACATGAGCAATCTCCTTGTTTTGGGCTCTACTTCAAGTTCTCGATGGTGTTGGCAAGTTCGGCCCCGGTCATCGGGTCGCGCGCCACCATCAGGATGGTGTCGTCACCGGCGATGGTGCCGACCACATACGGCAGGGCGGCGCGGTCGATCGCGCTGGCCAGGTAATGCGCCGCCCCGGGCGGGGTGCGCAGCACGGCAAGGTTAGCGCTGGCGTCGGTCGATACCAGCAAGTCCCCCAGCAAGCGGGTCAACCGTTCGGTGCCACCGGACACACCCCGCACCGGGCTGCCGTCCTCGGGCACCACATACACGCCGACGCCGCCGTCGGCGCCGCGCAGTTTCACCGCGCCGAGCTCCTCCAGGTCCCGCGACAGCGTGGCCTGGGTGACCTCGATGCCCTCCTGGCCCAGCAGGGCGGCCAGTTCGGTCTGGCTGCTCACCTGCCTGGCCGACAGGAGGGCGACGATGCGGGCCTGACGGCCGGCGCGGGTCGGTGCGCTCACGTCAGGCTCGCTCCAGCAGCCACACCAGCATGGCCTTCTGCGCATGCAGCCGGTTCTCGGCCTCGTCGAACACCGCGCTCTGCGGCCCGTCGATCACCTCGTCAGTGATCTCGTGACCGCGGTGCGCCGGAAGGCAGTGCAGCACAATGGCTTCCGGATCGGCACGCTTGAGCAGATCGGCGTTGACCTGGAACGGACGGAACGGCCGCACCCGGTCGAGCCCGTCGTTCTCCTGGCCCATCGACGTCCAGGTGTCGGTGACGAGCACGTCGACCCCGTCGACCCCGGCCTGTGCGTCATCGGTAACGGACACGGTGGCCCCAGTTTCACTGGCGCGGCGCTTGGCTGCCTCGACGAAATGCGGGTCCGGTTCGAATCCGGCCGGCGCGGCGATGGTGACGTGGATGCCTGCGGTGACGCCACCCAGCATCAGCGAGTGCGCCATGTTGTTGGCGCCGTCGCCAAGGTACGTCATCCTCAGGCCCTTGAGCTCGCCCCGGCGCTCGGCCAGCGTCTGCAGGTCGGCCAGCACCTGGCACGGGTGGAATTCGTCGGACAGTGCGTTCACGATCGGCACGGTCGATCCCGAGGCCATGGCCGTCAGCCGCTCCTGGGCGAACGTGCGCCACACGATGGCATCGACGTAGCGGGACAGCACCGCGCCGGTGTCCTCGAGGGTTTCCTCGCGGCCCAGCTGGGTGCTGCGGCCGTCGACCACGACGGCGTGCCCGCCGAGCTGGGCGATGCCCATCTCGAACGAGAACCGGGTGCGGGTCGAGTTCTTCTCGAAGATCACCGCGACGCCGCGCGGCCCCTCGAGCGGGCGCCGCGAGAACGGTGCCTTCTTGAGTTCGGCGGCCAGGGCGAGCACCTCGGCCTGCTCATCGGGTGACAGGTCGTCGTCGCGCAGGAAATGCCGGATGGTCATGAAGCAGCCTCCACAGCGGTGTCGAGAACGGCGGGCAGAGCGGACAGGAACGTCTCGATCTGCGGTTCGGTGATGATCAGTGGCGGCGCCAGCCGGATGACGTCCGCTGCAGCGGCATTGACCAGGAATCCGGCGTCGCGCGCGGCGGCCTCGACGGCCTTGGCGCTCGGTGCGGTCAACACCACGCCCTGCAGCAGACCCTTGCCGCGCACGTGGCCGACGAGCGGGTGGCCCAACTCCTCGATGCCGTGGCTCAGGGTCTTGCCGAGCACCCCGGCGCGCGCGATCAGGTCCCCGTCGGCGAGCGCCTTGAGCACCGCCAGCGCGGCGGCGGTGCACACCGGGTTGCCTCCGAAAGTGCTGCCGTGCAGGCCCGGGGTCAGCAGATCACCGGCCGCGCCGATGGCCAGGCAGGCGCCGATCGGCAGCCCGCCGCCCAGGCCCTTGGCCAGCGTGACGATGTCGGGGGTGATGCCGTCGTGCTGATGGGCGTAGAACGCACCGGTGCGCCCGACGCCGGTCTGCACCTCGTCGAGAACCAGGAGCGCGCCGTTCTTGGTGGTGATGTCGCGGGCCGCAGCCAGGTAGCCGGCGGGCGGGACGACGACGCCGCCCTCCCCCATGATCGGTTCCAGGAACACCGCGGCGGTATCCGAATCGACCGCGGCGGCAAGGGCTTCGACGTCTCCGTACGGCACGTGGGTGACGTTGCCCGGCAGCGGCTCGAACGGTGCCTGCTTGGCGGGCTGGCCGGTGAGCGCCAGCGACCCCATCGTGCGGCCGTGGAAGGCACCTTGTGCGGCAACGATATTCGTCTTGCCGGTGAGCCGGGTGATCTTGAACGCCACCTCGTTGGCCTCGGTGCCCGAGTTGCAGAAGAAGGCCCGCGCCGGCGTGCCGAGGTGCCCGACCAATGCCTCGGCCAGCGCGATGCCCGGCTCGGTGGCATAGAGGTTGGAGGTGTGGCCCAGCGTGTTGAGCTGGGTGGTGACGGCCTCGATGACGCCCGGGTGGCGGTGCCCGAGCAGGTTGACGGCGATACCGCCGAGCAGGTCCAGGTAGGACTTGCCGTCGGTATCGGTCACCACGGCGCCGTCACCGCTGGCCAGGGCCAACGGCGGGGTGCCGTAGTTGTTCATCATCACCGCTTCCCAGCGGTCCTGGAGGGTCACTTGGCCACCACCTTGGTTCCGGTTCCTTCATCGGTGAAAAGTTCGACCAGCACACAGTGTTCGACGCGGCCGTCGATGACATGTGCACTCGGCACCCCACCGCCCACCGCGCGTAGACAGGCTTCGATCTTGGGCACCATGCCCGATTCGAGCTTGGGCAGCAGCTGGGTCAGAGCCTCGGTGTCGATCTCGCTGACCAGCGAGGAGCGGTCGGGCCAGTCGGTGTAGAGCCCCTCCACGTCGGTGAGCATGATCAGCTTCTCGGCACCAAGCGCCTCGGCCAGGGCCGCGGCCGCGGTGTCGGCGTTGATGTTGTGCACCACGCCGTCGACATCGGGTCCGATGGTCGAGACCACCGGAATCCGGCCTGCAGCAATGAGATCCAGCAGCGACCCGGCGTTGACGTGCTCGACGTCGCCGACCAGCCCGATGTCGGTGGCCACGCCGTCCACGGTGACGCTGCGCCGCACCGCGGTGAACAGGTGCGCGTCCTCACCGGTGAGGCCCACCGCGTACGGGCCGTGGGCGTTGATCAGGTTGACCAGTTCCCGGCCCACCTGGCCGAACAGCACCATGCGCGCCACGTCGAGCACCTCGGGCGTGGTCACCCGGAAGCCGCCCTTGAAATCACCTGCGATACCCAGCTTCTTGAGCATCGCGCTGATCTGCGGGCCGCCACCGTGCACCACCACGGGGTGGATGCCGCAGTTGCGCAGGAACACCATGTCGGCGGCGAACGCCGCCTTGAGGGTGTCGTCGGTCATGGCGTTGCCGCCGTACTTGACGACGACGATCTTGCCGTGCAGTTGCTTGAGCCACGGCAGCGCCGAGGCGAGCACCTGGGCCTTGACGCCGCGCTCGATGGCCTGGCTCATGAGCTGTAGGCCGAGTTCTCTTCGACGTAGGCGTGCGACAGGTCGGTGGTTCTGATAGAAGCACTGTGGCCTCCCACACCAAGGTTCACCACCACGGCGATGTCTTCGCCGGACAGGTCGACTTCGCGGGCTCCCGGCGCGCCGGCACCGTCCACGCACACCGGAGAACCGTTGAACGACACACTGATCCGTTCCGGGTCCAACTTCACCGGCGCGATACCGACGGCAGCCAGCACCCGGCCCCAGTTGGGATCGGAACCGAACAGCGCGGTCTTGACCAGGCTGTCACGGGCGATGACGCGGGCCGCGACCAGTGCATCGTCCTCGGTTTCAGCACCGGTCACGGTGATGACGACACGCTTGGTGACGCCTTCGGCGTCGGCCTGCAGCTGTGCGCACAGGTCGTCACAGACCCGCAGCACGGCCTCGTTGAGATCGTCCTGACTCGGCGCGATCTCGCTGGCGCCCGAGGCGAGCAGCAGAACGGTGTCGTTGGTCGAACAGCTGCCGTCGACGTCGAGCCGGTCGAAGGTCAGTGCCGCGGCCCGCCTCAGCGCGGTGTCGAGTGCCGCACTGTCAGCGACGGCATCGGTGGTCAGCACCACCAGCATGGTGGCCAGTGACGGCGCCAGCATGCCGGCACCCTTGGCCATCCCGCCGAGGGTCCAGTTCTCCCCCGACTCCACCGCATGGTGCAGCGCAACCTGTTTCGGCACGGTGTCGGTGGTCATGATGGCGCGTGCGGCGTCGTCTCCTCCGGTCAGGCCGCCGGCGACCTCGTGCACGATCTCGGTGACGCCGGCCAGCACCTTGTCCATCGGCAACCGGTCACCGATCAGGCCCGTCGAGCACACCGCGACCTCGATGGCGCCGGTCTCGGTGCCCCAGTCGCTCAGCGCGGTGGCCACGGCCTCGGCGGTGGCGTGGGTGTCCTGGAAACCCAGCGGACCGGTGCAGGCGTTGGCACCTCCCGAGTTCAGGACCACCGCGCGCAGCCGGCCGGTGGTCAGCACCTGCTGCGACCACTGCACCGGGGCGGCCTTGATCTTGTTGCGGGTGAACACGCCGGCCGCCGCGTAGTCCGGCCCCTCGTTGAAGACCAGGGCCAGGTCCGGTGCGCCGGATGCCTTGATACCGGCGGCGATTCCCGCGGCACGGAAGCCGGCCGGGGCGGTGACGCCCTGGGTGCGGACCAGCTTGGCGGTCTGGGCGGTCCCGGTTTGCGTCGACTCGGTCAAGGTGCCACTCCCACGATCGAAAGTCCTTCGGTTTCGGGCCAGCCCAGCGCCAGATTCATCGACTGCACCGCGGCGCCGCCGGTGCCCTTGGTCAGGTTGTCGATGGCGGCGACGGCCACCAATGTCTTCGCCTGCTCGTCCACAGCGACCGCGAGCTGCGCGGCATTGCTGCCGATCACCGACCCGGTCTTGGGTAGCTGCCCTTCGGGCAGCAGGTGGATGAACGGCTCTGCGTCGTAAGCCTTTTCGTAGGCTGCCCGGATCTCGGCCTCCGTCGCCTCGGTGCGGGCGGTGCAGGTGGCCAGGATGCCGCGGGAGGTCGGGATCAGCACCGGGGTGAACGAGACGGTGACGTCTTTGTCGGTCACCGACCGCAGGCCCTGAGCGATCTCCGGGGTGTGCCGGTGCTTACCGGCGATGTTGTAGGCGCGAGCCGAGCCGATCACCTCGGAGCCCAGCAGGTCGACCTTGGCGGACTTGCCCGCGCCCGAGGTACCACTGACGGCGACGACGGTGACAGCCGGTTCGACGAGGTCGGCGGCGACGGCGGGCAGCAGCGCCAGAAGTGCCGCGGTCGGATAGCAGCCCGGCACCGCGATGCGCTTGGCGCCCTTGAGCCGGTCCCGGGCCCCGGGCAGTTCAGGCAGTCCGTAGGGCCAGCTGCCCGCGTGTGCGGAACCGTAGAACTTCTCCCAGTCGCCGGCGTCGGTCAGCCGGAAGTCGGCGCCGCAGTCGATGATCAGCGTGTCGGGGCCGAGCTGTTCGGCCAGCGCTGCGGAATGACCGTGCGGCAGGCCAAGGAACACCACGTCATGACCGGCCAGCACCTCGGCGTCGGTGGTTTCCAGAACCCGCGAGGCCAGCGGCAACAAGTGCGGGTGATGCTCGGCCAGGGTGGTTCCGGCACTGGAGGCTGCGGTCAGCGCCCCGATGGTCAACCGGCCGTCAGCGTAGGCCGGGTGCCCGAGCAGCAATCGCAGGATCTCTCCGCCGGCGTAGCCGCTGGCGCCGGCCACCGCTATCGAAGTCATGCGGCAATTCTGCATTGTTATGCATGCAGATGCAAACTCATTAATTGACTATGCGGCGGCCAGCCGCAACCCGTCGTAGAGCCAGCGCTGAATGGAGCCCACCGTAGTCGTCTCTCCCCCGATCTCACCGAAGAGATCCCAGTACCGACGAATCGCCGGATCGGTGTCGGCACCCGCGTTTGCGATGAGAGCATGCCGAAACGGCGGCGAATCGGCATCCCCGCGGGCCTTGGCATGGGCGTCGACGAATCTGTCTACGGCCGGCCCTGCCGACGGCGGTTCTCCGGACTGCACAGGGAGTAAGGCCATGTCACACGCCTCCGCAACGCCGGTCACGAGCCCGCGACGATCGCTGATCCGGCTCGGCTCGAACTGCCAGAGCTGCCTGGCCATTGCGATGGCGAACGCCGGTTGCCGGGCAAGGGCCACGAGTTCTGCGTACGCGACAACGTGGGCGGGGCCTGCCTGACTCGGCGGTTGCGGCACGGTCATCTCGATGAATCGGTCGAAGACCTCGGCCGAGGTCGCCCCGGCGAACAACCGCTGCCAGAACCCGACCAGGACGGCGTGGGCACGATATCCGTCCTGCGCAGTCGACAGCGCGTCCAACGAGGCCCGCCGCCTTGCGAGGTCACCCCACTCCGCGTCGAGCGCACACTGTTCGGCGTCCACGGCTTCCCCGATCGAAAGACGACCCGACAGAATGTCGCCAATAGCATTCAGGCCGAGACCGACAGCCCGCAATCGCCGAACCAGGATGAGCGATTCGACCGCCGTGTCGTCGAAAACGCGGTGCCCGCCGGAACTCCGGCGAGCTTCGAGTAGTCCCTCATCGCAGTAGTACCGGATCGTCCGAACGGGCACGCCACAGAGCCGCGACAACTCACCGATGGTTGTGTCGTGCGTCACAGTGTCTTGCACCTCCACCTGACTGGAGTTCCTAGCGTAAGCCGCGTGAACACCGACGACATCTGGCGAGCTGTCGACGCCGAACGCCGCAGCCTCCTGCAACTACTCGAACCACTCGACGAACCACAATGGCGTCACGCCAGCCTGTGTGAGCGGTGGCAGGTCCGAGACGTCGTGTCCCACCTGATGCTCTCGGCCGATGCCGATCTTGGTCGAATTCTGGTCAATCTGTTGCGTGCTCGTGGCAGCTTCGACCGAATGGTCTGCGATACCGCCGTCCGGCACGCCGCGAAAACTGAGGACCATCAGTTGCTCGACGAGATGCGCAGCACGCTCGGCTCTCGCTTCACCGCGATCGGCACCACACCGACCGATCGGCTGATGGACCTCCTCGTGCACGGCCAAGACATCGCAGTTCCACTGAACCTTCGCCACGAAATGCCCAGGGAGGCAGCAAGGCTGAGTCTGGAACGGGTTTGGAATCCGCGCTTCCCGTTCCGGGCCACCAAGAGGCTGGCCGGTTACCGGCTAAACGCGGTAGATATCGATTGGACGGCCGGGGCCGGACCACTCATCGAGGGCCCCGTCTCCGCGCTGCTCTTGCTCGTGACCGGGCGTGAGGCAGCCGCTCTGCCCCACCTCAGCGGCGAGGGCGTCAAGTCTCGCTAAGCCGAGCCGGGAAACCCTAGCCGCGCAGGACGGCGCCGACGCGCTCACCGGCCACCACGACCGCGGCATCGCGGGCGGCGCTGGCCTCGTCCTCGGTCAGGGTCCGGTCGGCAGCCCGGAACCGCAGTGCCAGGGTCAGCGATTTACGCCCCTCCCCGATCTGCGGGCCCGTGTAGACGTCGAACAGCCGGACGTCCTCCAGCAGCTCACCGGCCCCGTCGCGGACGGCGTCGACAACAGTGGCCGCGGCCACGTCGTCGGCCACGATCACGCTGATGTCCTGGAACACGGCGGGGAACGGCGACACCTTCGGTGCCGGCAACGTCTCGACGATCGGCACGGCATCGAGATCGAGTTCGACGGCACAGGTGCCCTTCGGCAGCCCCGTCCGCTCGACGACCGCCGGGTGTAGCTGCCCGGCGTAGCCGACGATCGTGTCGCCCACGAGCACCTCGGCGCAACGGCCGGGATGCCACGGCAGCTCCTGGGCGGCGCGCAGGGTGAACTCCACCCCGGCGGCCCGGCCGATCACCCGAACCGCCTCGAACGCATCGGCGGCCTCGACCGGACGTCCCGGACCCCAGGGTCCCGCGGGCTCCCGCAGTCCGGTCATCACCGCAGCGACATGCTGCGGCTGCTGCGGCAACGACGCGTCGAGCCCGGCGATCTCATCGTCGGTTGGCCGACGGTCGTTCGGGATGCGCTCGACGGATCGGGTCTGCTCGGTGGGGTGCACCACCTGCTGGATCCCGAACAGCGCCACATCGGCAGCGCCACGGGAAACGTTGCGGCCCAATGCTTCAAGTAATCCGGGCAGCAACGTGGTGGCCAGCTGAGGCCGGTCGGCCTCCAGCGGGTTGAGCACCTTGGTCGCATTGCGACGGACATCGTCGGCGGCCAGACCCCAGGCGTCGAAAACCCCGGCGGGCAGGAACGGTGTGGGCAGGACCTCGACAAACCCGGCCAGCGCGAGCGACTTGCCGATGGCACGGCGACGCTTCTGCACGGGGGTCAGGCCACGACCGGCCGGCGCGGTCGGCAGCACCGACGGGATGGACTCCAGGCCCTCGAGCCGCAGCACCTCCTCGACGAGGTCGGCGCGCTGGCGCAGGTCAGGCCGCCAACTCGGCGGCGTGACAGTGAGCAGGTCGGAACCGGTGACTTCAGCACCGATCTGGATGAGCCGCCGTGCCGTGGTGCCTGGGGCGTAGTCGACGCCGGCGGTCCGGTCCGGCAGGTCAGCAGGGATCTCGACGGCCGGTTGGGACCAGTCGGTGCGCCCGTCCACCCGCCAGTCGGTGAGCTTCGGTTCGACGGTTCCGCCGGCGATCTCGGCCAGCAGGGTTGCGCAACGGTCCAGTGCGGCAACCGAAATGGCCGGGTCCACGGACCGCTCGTACCGGCGGCCGGCCTCGCTGGCCAGGTGCAGTCGACGTTGGGTGCGCGACACCGCGGCCGGATCCCACACCGCGGCTTCGAGCAGCACATCGGTGGTGGAATCGCGCACCTCGGTGGTGCCCGCACCCATCACGCCTCCGATCGCGGCGGTCGCGACGTCGTCGACGATCAACACGTCGGCCGAGTTCAAGGTGCGCTCGACATCGTCGAGGGTGACGACCTTCTCGCCGTCGCGGGCGAACCGCACGTCGAAGCCGCCGGTGATCAAGCTGCTGTCATGCGCGTGCATCGGATGGCCGAGTTCGAGCATGACGTAGTTCGTCACGTCGACCGCCGGGGAGATGGCGCGGATACCGCTGAGCATCAACCGACGCTGCATCCACCACGGCGACACCGCCGCCGGGTCGATGCCCGTGACCGGCCGCAGCCCGAAACGCTTTACCCCGGTGCCGGGCTGGACGGTCAGCGGCCAGGCCTCACCCTCGGCGGGCAACGGTGTCACATCGGCCAGGTCGACGAACTCGAGGTCGTTGGCGCAGGCGATCTCGCGGGCCAGTCCACGGACCGACAGGCAGTAACCGCGGTCCGGTGTGATCGCCAGATGGAACACCACGTCGTCGAGGCCGAGGATGTCGGCGGCCGGGGTGCCCGGTTCGGCCGTGCCCTCGGGCAGGACCAGAATGCCCGCGCCCTCGACGCCCAGATTCATCTCCGCCGCCGAGCAGATCATTCCGTCGGAGACCCGGCCGTAGGTTTTGCGCGTGGCGATTTTGAAGTCACCGGGCAGCACGGTGTCGGGCAGCGCTACCACGACCAGATCGCCGACCGCGAAATTTGTTGCACCACAAACGATATCGCGGAACTCGCCGTCGAGATTCTGGACGCCGACATCGACCTTGCAGGCCCGGATGGGCTTCTTGAACTCGGTCAGTTCCTCGATCGCGGCGACTCGGCCGACGGTCAGCGGACCAGCCACCGGACCGATCGGGATGATCTCCTCGACCTCGTGCCCGATCCGGATGAACGTCTCTTCGAGCTCCTCGACGGACGCATCCCAATCCGGGGCGCCGGCGCGGACGGCCTCACGCAGCCAGCTGAACGGAATCCGCATCAGGCACCGACCCCGAACGGCAGCGAGAAGCGGACGTCACCCTCGACCATGTCACGCATGTCAGGAATACCGTTGCGGAACTGCAGGGTTCGCTCCAATCCCATACCGAAGGCAAAGCCGGAGTAGACGTCGGGGTCGATACCGCAGGCGCGCAGCACATTCGGATTGACCATGCCGCAGCCGCCCCACTCGACCCAGCCGGGGCCGCCCTTCTTACCGGGGAACCAGATGTCCACCTCGGCCGACGGCTCGGTGAACGGGAAGAAGTGCGGACGGAACCGGGTACGCCCCTCCGGGCCGAACTGGGACCGTGCAAACGCGTCCAGCGTGCCGCGAAGATTTGCCATGGTCAGACCCTTGTCCACGGCCAGCCCCTCCACCTGGTGGAAGACCGGCGTGTGGGTGGAATCGAGTTCGTCGGTACGGAAGGTCCGTCCGATCGAAACGACATAGACGGGCAGATCACGTTCCAGCAATGCGCGGATTTGGACGGGCGACGTGTGGGTACGCAGCACCTGCCGCGACCCGTCCGGGGCGATCTGGAAGGTGTCCTGCTCGCTGCGTGCCGGATGGTCAGGAGGGAAGTTGAGCGCGTCGAAGTTGAACTGCTCGGTCTCGACCTCTGGGCCCTCGGCCAGTTCCCAGCCCATGGCCACGAAGGTGTCCGCGACGTTCTCGGCCAGGATCGTGATCGGGTGCCGGGCGCCCACCGGCTGCCGCGTCGAGGGCAGCGTTACGTCGATGCGCTCGGCGACCAGCACCGCGGCGTCGCGCTCAGCCCGCAGCGCGGCCAGCCGCTCGTCGTACGCGCGCTGGGCGTCGCCGCGGGCGACGTTGACCCGCTTGCCGGCGTCGGCGCGGTCGGCCTTCGGCAGCGTCGCCAGCGCCTGGCGCGCCAGGGCGATCGGGGCACGATCGCCGAGGTGCTCGGTCTTGGCGCGCGCGAGCGCGTCAAGGTCACCGGCCAGCTCAAAGGCATGCCGGGCCGCGCTGACGGCTTTGGTCAGGGCTTCTTCTGAGAGATCACTGGGCTGCTCAGCCACCCGGCGATCATAGGCGATGGCCTGATCAGGCTTCGAATCCGTTTGCCCTCAGCTGCGATAGAAACCTGCCACGACGAACTACGCCGAGATCGGAGACGATGACGACGTGGATCGTCAGAAGTTGGCTGATGAGTGGGACGACGGGATCTCGCCCGCGGTGGCAGGACTGGCCGGGCTGGCCGAACCCTACGGAGTCGCCCTGGACTACTCGGCCCAATCACTGCGCGCACTCGAACACGTCATCACCACCCTGTTCCACCAACCCGAGGACCTGTTCACCGACGACGACCGCCCCGTCATCCGCGCCCTGACCGCCTACATCGGCCTGACCCTGACCCACCTCACCGCCGGGCACTGGGACTGGGACAACCAACCCGGCTTCGCCGAACACGCACAACCCACCCTCACCGACACCGCACTGCTCGAGCGCATCACCACCACCTACTGGGGCTGGGACGACAACCCCGCCGGCCCCCCCGCCGGTCTCCCCATCGCCGTACCCGGCGACGGACTCGAACTCCACCCCGTCTCACCCCTGCACCTTCTCTTCGCCACCGTCATCGACCGACCCACCAACCCAGGACCACTCGCCCAAACCTTCACCACCTGGAGCGAAAAGGTCACCACCCCACCACCGCCCGGCGTCGTCGGCATCGACCTGCTGCCCAGCCCAGAACCCTCACCCGTCCTCGACGACTGGCTGGCCGCCCGCCAACGCGACTTCCCACAATGGGCCACCCGCTACCCCGGAAACTGGGACTTCACCCCCGAATCCATCGACCGCCTCACCGACCTCATCCACCACCACACCCCCACCGTCGAGGCCATCAACGACCCCGCCAACACCGACCTACTCGCAGGCGCCTGCTGGTACCTGGGCGAAATGCTGCGCCGCAGCCGACCCTCCCGCTGGGTCTACGTCGACTACACGAGAGATCCCGGCGACCCCGCCCTCGTCGAATATCGAGTGCAAACCAACGACGACAGGAACACCGCGAATCCATTCAGGCTGTTCCGCCTAGGCATCACCAAAGGCCAACCCAAAGCCCGCGGCCGCTACGACCGCTGGGCAGCCAAATCGAATTAGTGCGCGAGGCGCCCGAAGAATGCCGTTACGCTTGTGAACGGATCGATCTCGCCACCTCAGGACTGTTTGCCGAAGTAGCCTTTTCGAATTTTCCGCTGCCCCGGCCAACTGCTCTACGGTGCGCAGTCTCACCGGCGGAAAGTTCGTGCCGCCCGCCGCGATAACAATTGCTACAGAAGGTGGCCAGGTGGATCGTCAGAAGTTGGCTGATGAGTGGGACGACGGGATCTCGCCCGCGGTGGCAGGACTGGCCGGGCTGGCCGAACCCTACGGAGTCGCCCTGGACTACTCGGCCCAATCACTGCGCGCACTCGAACACGTCATCACCACCCTGTTCCACCAACCCGAGGACCTGTTCACCGACGACGACCGCCCCGTCATCCGCGCCCTGACCGCCTACATCGGCCTGACCCTGACCCACCTCACCGCCGGGCACTGGGACTGGGACAACCAACCCGGCTTCGCCGAACACGCACAACCCACCCTCACCGACACCGCACTGCTCGAGCGCATCACCACCACCTACTGGGGCTGGGACGACAACCCCGCCGGCACCCCCGCCGGTCTCCCCATCGCCGTACCCGGCGACGGACTCGAACTCCACCCCGTCTCACCCCTGCACCTTCTCTTCGCCACCGTCATCGACCGACCCACCAACCCAGGACCACTCGCCCAAACCTTCACCACCTGGAGCGAAAAGGTCACCACCCCACCACCGCCCGGCGTCGTCGGCATCGACCTGCTGCCCAGCCCAGAACCCTCACCCGTCCTCGACGACTGGCTGGCCGCCCGCCAACGCGACTTCCCACAATGGGCCACCCGCTACCCCGGAAACTGGGACTTCACCCCCGAATCCATCGACCGCCTCACCGACCTCATCCACCACCACACCCCCACCGTCGAGGCCATCAACGACCCCGCCAACACCGACCTACTCGCAGGCGCCTGCTGGTACCTGGGCGAAATGCTGCGCCGCAGCCGACCCTCCCGCTGGGTCTACGTCGACTACACGAGAGATCCCGGCGACCCCCCCCTCGTCGAATACGAAGTGCAGAGCAATGACGACAGGGACGTCACGGGCCCGTTCCGGCTGTTCCGCCTCGGTATCACCAAAGGCCAACCCAAAGCCCGCGGCTACTACGATCGCTGGGCAGCCAAATCATGACCGGGCACAAGCTCACCACTTACGCCATGGTGATCGTTTTGGTCATCGCCGGCTCGACATGGCTGGGGGGTGCTACCGCCCACGCCGAGTACGGGGCCTACGGCGAGTGCACCACCGGGTTTGCCCTGCCGGGGTTCGATGCCACCGAGGTGGCACCCGAAAACAGCACCGTCGAGTACCGGTATCCGGGTCTGGATCCGGGCCTGGAAGCGATCGATGAACCGTCGAGCGACGAACTGAGGATCCTCGACGACGAAGGCCTGCCCGGCGGCACCGAGAATCACATGCTCATCACCTGGCGCAACTACACCCGGGCCAAAGCCGCCGCCGGCGCCAAGCCGATGGCCTTCGGGCGGTGGAAGACGAACTACATCACCGTCATCAAGAACCGGCGTGTCGGACCCGCCTTCGAAGACTTTCTGTGGAACGAACTGTGGAAGCTGTCCGACAGCGGATCGGCGGGCTGGATCAAGGGATCCAAGATCGACCCAGGGATCCTCCCGAACGGACCGGTTTTCGACATCACCAACGTAACCAACCAGGTTCCGCCGCGGCTGTGGACCATCGTCGAAGCCAAATCCGGGGACTCGCTCGCCTCGCACGCAAGAAAGCAGTTCATCGAGCACGTCAAGATGGCCGGCCAAACCGGGTCCTCGTTGGTGATGATGTTCGGCAGGCTACCCAGCCCCGCCACGCAGCGCTGGATCAAGCGCACCCTAGATCAGCTGAGGAATGACGGCGCAGCCATGCCGACGGCGGTGTGCGTCAAGTACTGGCCGACGAAGGCTGTACCCGAAGGACCGGGCGGTCCCGGCGGCCCGGGTGGTGCAGCTTCGTTGCCGCTTCCGTTGGGAGACGCTCCGGACAGCCCCGAGGATCAGGCTGTCAGAGACGAAATCGAGGTCGCACTCGATCAACCTGCCAGTCCGACGCAACAGCCGGCACCACCGGCTCCCGCGCAGCAGCCGAAACCGGCGCCCATCCAGGTTCAGGCCGGCCAGACACCGGCCCCACCACAGCAACCGGCACAACCGCCGGCGCCACAACAACAACCGGCACCAGAACAGCGACCGGCGCCCGCACCTGCGGTTCCAGCTGTCCCGGCCCCGCAAGCGCCTGCCGCACCGCCACCGCCGATCGTCATTCCAGTGCCGGTCCCCGTACCCGCGCCGATACCGGCGGCGCCGATTCCCGCACCGATACCGGTACCTGCAGCCCCTGCCCCGGCAGCACCAGCACCAGCACCTGCAGCCCCCGCTCCGGCGGCACCAGCACCCCAGCAGGCACCTCTGGCGCCCGCCGCGCCCGCGACCGGCTACGGCGGGATCGATTTCTCGACCCTCGAATTGCGCTATGTCACCGACACAGTCGCAGGTAAACCGGCAATGCAGTACGCGTTCCGGGCCAGCACCACATCCGACGATGTGCCGTCCTACGGCGGGAAGCGCAATGCCCAGATGGCCATGGACGCCTTCTACGTCTGGATGGCGCTGGCCCCCGACAAGTTCTGGGTCAACCTGAATCCCACCGAGCCGGACCGAATCATCGACCAGGAGTTCGGCAAGACCCAGGCGGGTCAGGTGCTGCTTGAGGCGGACCTCGAGATGAAAGAGGTGTCGGGCCGGCTACAGCGAGACGACACCCCGCTCGGCAAACGATTCGAAGACGCGCTGCGCGGCACCGACAAATGCTTCCTGGGCCGCCGGCAATGGATAGAGCCCACGCCGGCCACCGTTCGGGAGGACGGCGACCAGCTGTACATCATCGATGCACCACTGACGGTCAAGGTCGGGCTCGAGAACAGCGATATCAGCCCGAACCAGTCATGCGACGGCCAAGATCCAGCGATCACCGCGCAAAACGGCAAGTTGTACCAGGACATGATCATGCCCGCGGTGGTCGACGCGATCAACAAAGATCCCGAGTTCGCCGACCTGCGCCGGGTGTACGCCAGCCGGATCGCGGCCGAGTGGTACCGGAAGCGCAACGCGGACAAGCCAACTCAGTATGCGGATGTCATCGATTCTGGCAACGTCGCCGCCTGGACCGTACCGTGGAATTCGCGTGAGGTCTTCGACCGCTACGTCTATTCGTACACCCACGCCAAACCGACCTTCAGCTGGAAAACCCAGGAGGGTGACCGAACGTGGACTCGGGGCCGTTCCTGGGGAGGCGTCGACTTCAGCAAGATCGAACTGAAGGACGTCGGCGAACAGGAGTTCAAGACGAAGTACGCGTCCATCGCCACCGCGGCGGGACCGTCGATCGTCGGCCCGGTCGAGCAGCAGTCCGGTGATCAGATCTGGCTAGGCGACATCAACACTTCTGTTCCGCTGAACCAGATTTGGCCGCAGCAGCCGACGTCGTGGACGCCTTACGAAATCCCGAGTCCCGCGACCTCGAAGCCGTACTTCTATCTGCTGGTGACCCTGCCAGTGGCCGCCTGGCTCGTAACCGGTGGCGTGCTGTGGTGGCGCCGCCGCAAGGCCGGAAACGGAGGCTGACCGTGTCATTGGATCCCTTCGGTAACTACGACCCGTTCGCCGGCCCGGCCCCACAGCAGTCCACGGCGCCACCTCGGCCGACTCCGCCACCTCGGCCAACTCCACCGCGGCCGGCTCCATCGCCTCAGCCGGCTCCACCACCTCGGCCGGCTGCGACACCAACCGCGCCGGCCTGGACCGGGGTGCTACAGCCTGCCACGCCGGGGCCTCGCGCGCCGCTCCCACAGACCGGGTCATCGACCGTGCCGCCGTGGGAGGCCGGCGGCCCGCCGTGGACGGTTTTCCTGGCTGGTTACCTGGTGGGTGGGATCGCCACATTGCTCGTGGTCGGCGCCATCGGCACGCTGCTGGCGCTACCGGAGCTCGAATTCATGTACGGCGGCACCACATTTCCCGGCGTGACATCGGCGGCAGTTTCAGTTGGCGTCGCCGGGGCACTGGTATGGCTGGCCGTTCGCTACGCCAGCCGGCATCGAACCGCCCGTACACCAATACTCGTCGGCATCGCGGTCATCGCAGCCGTCGCCGTCGTGATCATCGTGCTGGCTCCGGGCAGCCAGGTCTCGTGGTTCAGGACTCTGACGCTGATCCTCAGCGCCGCAGTACTTCTCGTCGCGATCGCGATTGTGGTGCTGATCCTCCAGCCGAAGTCCAAGTCCTATTTCGTCACGCCGTCAACCGCAGACCAGCTGTCGATGCTCGGATTGCCCTCTGTCGTGCCTGCGGCGAACAGCGCGAGGCCTGCGGAACCCGACACCATCACCACCAGGCCGGTCGCTCCGCCACCCACGTACGCGCCACCTCCGCGGCAGGCACCCCAACCCCCGGCGCCGCCCCGGCAGGACTACGACCCATTCCAGTAGCGCCTGGCCGCGCCGCGGTGAGTGCGGCCTATGCGCCCGGCACCCCGCCACCCGCATGTTCGCCGGCCGGCGAACGCCTGGGAATTTTCACCCGATACATGATCAGATCATCGGGGACACCCTCCGGCTTCGCCGAAAAAACCTGCCGCCGCTCACGTTTGACGGTGACACCCAGAGCAGCGAGCTCGTCTTCGGAGATGCCCTCCAACGTGGTGTGCGAGATCATCAAGCCGCCCCTGGCAGCCCGTTCCATCACGCGAGCGGTGATGTTGACGTCGATGCCGAGCCAGTCCGACCCGATGCGCTGCGGACGCCCGGTGTGGATACCGACCCGCATCCGCGGTGCGTAGCCCTCCAGGTCGATGTTCTTGACCCCCTCGCGCGCTACGAGCATCGCGTGCAAGGCGGTTTCCGGATCGGAGAAAACCGCCATCATGCCGTCGCCCATGCGTTTGACGATGTGACCGCGGGCCTCGAGTACCGGAGGTTCGATCACCTGAGCCACCCGTCGCAGCAGTCGCAACGTGGCGTCATCGCCGGCGCGGAGCGACCACGACGAGAAACCGACCAGGTCGGTGAACGCCAGCGTCACTTCGGGATTGGCCGGGGTTCCCGAGACCCGTTCGGTCAGCGCCTGCCAGACCTGTAGCGCACCCAAGCTCACCTCCCGAGAGGCGGCATCACGGTCCAGCAGCCGATCGGCCACACGCGCGGCCGCGCGGGGTCCGCCCTCTCCGGCAGCCGAGAGCCGGTCACCGAAATCAGGATCCCCCGGCAACGCCCGCCGCGCCCGCCGGACCAGATCGACGACTGCCGGGCTGCGATTGGTGCGTTGCAGCCAGCCCAACGGACCCGGCAACCCGGGTGCCTTCGCAGGGCGCTGCCGCGGCGCCTGCTCGACATCCCCGACCTCGCCGGACGGGTCATCGAACGGCTCGCCATCCACAGCGCAAGAGTAAGTGGCGCGCAGACCGGGCGGCAATCGCGCCACGAGCGACTGTGCTCACCCTCCCCTGGCCGCGGCAAACCGGCCTGGTCACGGCCCTGTGGCGCGGCGGTAGCCGCCGAATAACAGTGCACAGCGACGCGCCGTCGCGTCGTAGACAACACACGTTGTCACTACTATCGTGAGCTCAGCTGTGATTCACGTCATGACGAGTCAACGAGGACGCAATGACCACACGAGCCACCACCAGCGAACACGATCCACTCGGCCCGGATTCGCTGACCTGGAAATACTTCGGCGACCTGCGCACGGGGATGCTGGGCGTCTGGATCGGAGCGATCCAGAACATGTACCCCGAACTCGGCGCCGGGGTCGAGGAGCATTCGATACTGCTGCGCGAACCTCTGCAGCGGGTGGCCCGGTCGGTCTACCCGATCATGGGCGTCGTCTATGACGGCGACCGGGCGGCCGACACCGGCGCGCAGATCAAGGGTTTTCACCACACCATCAAGGGCGTCGACGGCCAGGGCCGGCGCTATCACGCGCTGAACCCTGAGACGTTCTATTGGGCGCACGCCACGTTCTTCATGCTCATCATCAAGACCGCGGAGTATTTCTGCGGCGGGCTCACCGAGGCCGAGAAGTGTCAGCTCTTCGACGAGCATGTGCAGTGGTACCGCATGTACGGCATGAGCATGCGGCCCGTTCCGAAGACCTGGGACGAGTTTCAGGAGTATTGGGACGCCAAGTGCCGCGACGAGCTCGAGATCAACCGGGCCACCCTCGACATCTTCACCATCCGGATCCCAAAACCGTGGTTCGTGTTGATGCCGACGCCGGTGTGGGACCAGCTGTTCAAACCCCTTGTCGGCGCACAGCGCTGGATCGCGGCCGGCCTGTTCGACCCCGCGGTGCGGGAGAAGGCGGGCATGCGCTGGACGCCCGGCGACGAGGTGCTGCTGCGAATCTTCGGCAAGATGGTCGAGTTGGCATTCGTCGCGGTACCCGACGAGATCAGGCTGCACCCGCGCGCCCTGTCGGCCTACCGCCGTGCCGCCGGGAAACTACCGGTCGACGGCCCTCTGGTCGAAGCACCTGGCTTCATGGCCCCGCCCCGCGACCGCCGCGGGATGCCGATGCACTACCTGCCACGTCACAAGACCCTGCTGGACCGGGCCGGCGCGCTGGTGCACACCACCTTCTCACTGCCGGCGCTGCGACGGCCGGCCAGGCGCAGTGCAGCCTGACTTTTGACACCTGTCTAAGCTGTCGAGATGCTTGATTGGTCTGACGTCGACATTGCTGTCCGGGACGCAGTACGCGAGTTCGTGGACAAGGAGATCCGGCCCCACCTCGACGAGCTGGAAAGCGGCGACATGGAGCCGTACCCGATCGTGCGAAAGCTCTTCGCCACGTTCGGTATTGATGCCCTCTCCAAGGAATCGCTGGACAAGCGGCTGGAGAAGCTGCGCAGCGGTGACAGCAAGCCGTCGGGCGCCCGCGGTGGAATGTTCGGCGGCAGCGGTTCGCCGGGCATGGGGTTCGTCCTGATCAGCGAACTGTGCCGGGTGTCGATGGGCCTGGTCACGGGCCTCGGCGTCAGCTTGGGCCTTACGGTCTCGACGATCCAGAGTCGCGGCACCCTGGCCCAGCAGGAACGCTGGCTGCCCGGCCTGGTGACCTACGAGAAGATCGGCGCATGGGCGATCACGGAGCCCGATTCGGGCTCGGATGCCTTCGGCGGCATGAAGTCCTATGTCACCCGTGACGGCGACGACTACATCCTCAACGGCCAGAAGACCTTCATCACCAACGGCCCGGACGCCGACGTGGTGGTGGTCTACGCCAAGCTCGACGAGGGTGATGGTGCGGACAAGCGCAACCGCAAGGTGCTGACCTTCGTCCTCGACCGTGGAATGGAAGGCTTTGTGCAGTCGAAGCCGTTCCGCAAGATGGGTATTCACTCATCGCGCACCGGCGAGCTGTTCTTCAACAACGTCCGGCTGGGACGCGACCGGCTGCTCGGCGAGACCGAAGGGTCCGACGAAGGGGCCGACGAAGGTAGGGCCAGCGCCCGGTCGAACTTCTCGGCCGAACGCATCGGGGTGGCCGCGATGGCACTGGGCGTGATCGAGGAATGCCTGCGGTTGAGCGTCGACTACGCCAAGACCCGCACCCTGTGGGGCCAGGAGATCAGCCAGTTCCAGCTGATCCAGCTCAAGCTGGCCAACATGGAAGTGGCTCGGATGAACGTGCGAAACATGCTGTTCCGCGTCATCGAATCCGCCGAGAAGGGCGTCTCGATCTCCCTCGCCGAGGCCTCCGCGATCAAGTGGTACTGCTCGCAGGCGGCCACCGATGTCGCGATGGAAGCGGTGCAGCTGTTCGGCGGCAACGGCTACATGACCGAGTACCGGGTGGAGCAGTTGGCCCGCGACGCGAAGTCGCTGATGATCTACGCCGGCAGCAACGAGGTGCAGATCACCCATGTGGCACGGGGTTTGCTGAGCCCCTAACCCACGGCGGCCAGCGCGTCGATCTCCACCAACATGACCTCGTGCGGGAGGCCGACGAACACGGTTGTCCGGCAGGGAAGCTGGTCGGACTTCACATTCTCGGCGATGAACTCGCCGTACACCTCATTCATGGCCGCGAAATCGTCGCGCTTGGTGAGGTAGACCCGGAACATCAGGACGTCGTCGACGCCGGCGCCACCGGCCGCCAGGATTGCCTTGACGTTTTCCAGTGTTCGGCGGGTCTGCGCTTTGACGTCGCCTTCGCCGATGTAGGAATTGGTCGCGGGGTCCATCGGACCCTGCCCCGACACCTGCAGGAATCCGCCCTTGCGGATGCCTTGGCTGAAGGTGTGAGCGGGGGCCGGGGCGGCGTCGGTACAGATGACCCGCGAATCAGACACGGTGAATCTCCTCTGGTTTCGTTGCTTTCGATGGATCAGGAGGGTGGACGGTAACCGCACTCGGCGGAGATGCGTCGGGTTACCGCCTGCAGCGGCGGCAGGAGTTCCAGAACGCGCTCGAAGGGAAGCACCACATCGGGCACCGACACCGAAACCGCAGCGACCACACGACCATTCGCGCCGCGGATCGGTGCCCCCACGCAGTTGATCGACGGCTCGTTCTCTTCACGGTCCTGTGCCCAGCCCTGCGCGCGCACGGTCTCGACTTCCCGCAGGTATGCCTCCGGGGTGGTGATGGTGTTCGCGGCGCGCCGGGTGAAATCCATCGTCGCGACGATCGGCCGCAGTTCGGCATCGGACAGGTCAGCGAGAATCACCTTGGCCACGGCGGTGGAATTCAGGTTGGCGGTCAAGCCTATTCGCGAGTACATGCGGATCTGATCGTGCGATTCGAGCTTGTCGATATACACGATGTCGCCGCCTTCCATCGCGGCGAGGTGAGTGGTGCGGCCGTACTCGCGATTGAACTCGACGAGGTACCGCGAAGCGATCTGGCGGATCTCCCGCTGGTCGGTGCCATGGGCGGCCAGTTCGAATATCCGTGATCCGAGGTGATACCGGTTGTTGTTGTCGCGGTAGGTGAACCGCTCCTCGGACAGGGTGCGCAGCAGCCTCATCACGGTGGTCTTGTGCACATCGGTGGCGGCCGCCAGCTCGTCGAGGCCGGCCGGACCGTTACCGAGCTGAATCAACAACTGCAGTGCGCGCGCGACACTCTGGCTCACCGCCTGCTCCCGCACACTGTGAACCCGGCCTCGCTCACGCTCGTGGCAGCCCACTCGCCGTCCGTGCAGATGAGCAGATGCTCGATCAGCTCGTCGGGCGGGGGTGGCGCGGAGTCCGCCGCGACCGTCAGGGTGACGGCGGCTCCGATGTGACCGCGCCGCAGGCATGATTCGGGGTCTTCATCGAGGACGACCCCGCTGAGGAATCCGGCGGCGAATGCGTCGCCTGCACCCACCGGTTCCACCACATCGACGCGTAGTGCGGGAACGACGAACTCCTCGCCGGAGCGGTCGACGGCCAGCGCCTGATCCGCGCCGTCCTTGATGACCAGCGTCGCGGGGTCCGGCAGGATGCGGCGCAATGCAATCGGGTCGTCGGTCCCCATGACGCGGAGCGCCTCGTCGGCGCCCACCAACACCACGTCGGCCAGGTTGGCCAGCGCAATCACCTCGGCGGTGTCGCCGTCGGGCCACAGCTGTTCACGCCAGTTCACATCGAAGCACACCGGCCCGTCGATGCCAGGTCGGTCGGTGAGCAACCGGCGCATCATGGCCCGACAGGTCGGCGACAAGGCAGGCGTGATGCCGCTGCAGTGCACCACCGATGCATGCGCCAACACGGCCACCACCGCCGGCGCGTCGAGGAATTCGGGTGACATCGCCGACGCCGCCGACCCCGTCCGGCTGTACTGGCTGACGCTGCGCGGCTCCCCGTTGGTGTCCGGCGCGGCCACCTTCGAGTAGTGCCCGGTGGGCAGCTCGGGATCGATCTCGACCGCGGAGATGTCGACGCCGCGCGCGGTCAACTCGGATGTGATCAGTGCGCCGTAGGCGTCGTCACCGAGCCGGCCGATGAATGAGGCGGGGATGCCCCAGGCGACGAGTCCGGCCGCCACGTTGGCTTCCGCACCGGCCAGGTGCAATTCAGCTTGAGCACCGGCCAGGTGCAGTTCAGCTTGAGCACCGGCAAGCACCAGCGGTTCACCGAGGCAGGCGACGCCGCCGGCAGTAGGCGCGGGCAGTTCGGGCACTGCGGTCCTTCGGGTCAGACGATTGACGCGGTGTCGCCAACATGTTAGACAGATCACACATGAAATTGCAACTCTGATTGCACTATGTGCAACAGAGCAGCTCACGCTGATTGTCCACGCAATCGCCAGCACGGAAATCACCACGGAGGACAAGGATCGGCATGACGACGCGAGGCGAGCCACTGCTGGACAGTCGAGCATTGGACGACCTCCGCTCCGAACGCCTGTCCGTATTGGACAAGGCCCTCCCCGCCGCGGCCGACGGGCTCACCGCCGAGGAATTCCTCGCCACTCGCCCCCGCCTCTCGGCATTCACCACACCGGTGATGACACTGGACAATTCGGCGATCGAGGACAACGTGGCCGCCATGTCCGCCTGGTGCAGTGCGCACGGGGTCGAGCTGGCGCCCCATGGCAAGACCACCATGTCGCCGGTGTTGTGGGACCGCCAAATACGCAGCGGCGCATGGGGTATCACCCTTGCCACGCCCAGCCAGGTGCGGGTCGCGGTGAGTTTCGGGGTGCGCCGGATCCAGCTCGCCAATGCCCTTGTCGACCCGGCCGCGTTGCGCTGGCTGGCCGGGGAGATGTCTGCCCATTCCGACCTCGAGGTGATCACCTGGGCAGACTCGACGGCCACCGTCGACGCGATGAACGCGGCACTCGCCGAAACCGAAGTGGCGCGGCCGATTCCGGTGCTCGTCGAACTCGGGGCGGCCGGCGGGCGCACCGGCGCGCGTTCGGTGGACGAGGCTGCGGCGGTGGCCGAGCATATCGCGGCGAGTGCCGTCCTGCGCCTGGCCGGGGTGTCGGGCTACGAGGGATCGCTGGCGCACGACGCGTCGGACACGTCATTGGCGCGGGTCCGGCACTACCTGGAGGACATGGCCGGGCTGCACCGGCGCATCGACGCCGCGGGCCTCTACCCCGTCGAGGGCGACCGGTACGTGACCGCCGGTGGCAGTGCCTATTTCGATGATGTGGCGGATGTGCTGGCTCCACTGGCCGGCGGCCACACACATGTCGTGGTCCGCGCGGGGGCCTACATCATCCACGACGACGGTTTCTACACCGGGATCTCGCCGTTCTGCCGCAGGGACGAGCCTTACCGGCTGCGCTCGGCGATGCACACCTGGGCACGGGTGGTGTCGCGCCCGGAACCAGGGCTGGCCCTGCTGGACGCAGGCAAGCGCGACGTCCCGTTCGACGAGGGTCTCCCGACTCCGCAACTGGTCGCCTCGCAGCTCGGTGCACCCGCCCGTCGGCTCACGGGAGGGGAGATCGTGGCCGTCAACGACCAGCACGCGTTCCTGACCATCCCGCCCGATTCGGACATTCGCGTGGGTGACGTTGTACGACTGGGGCTTTCCCACCCGTGCACGGCATTCGACAAGTGGCGGTGGATCCCGGTCGTGGCCCCGGATGAGACGGATCCCGTCGTCATCGACCTGATCCGCACCTACTTCTGATCCGGATCTACGATGCGCGCCCTGATCCGCTCTGTCGGCGTCGTCACCGGCGCGACAGCCGGACGGTCGTTGCGACGCGGCGTGAGTGGAGGTGTGCAATGACAGAACTCGACGTGCTCCGGGCGGATCGTGTGCTCAGCGTCGTCCGGGCCGAGACGATTCCGGACGCGGCCGATCTGTGCCACGCGCTCGCGGCGGGTGGTATCCGCACGGTCGAGCTGACCTTCACCACCCCCGGCGTTCTCCAGCACCTGCGCTCGTGCGCCGAATCGGTGGCCAGGGCTGGAATCACGCTCGGCGTCGGCACCGTGATGACCGCCGACCAAGCCCGCGACGCCATCGACGCGGGTGCGCGTTTCCTGGTCACCCCCGGCCTGCGACCCGAGGTCGCCGAGGTCGCGACGGCCGGCTCGATACCGGTGTTCCTGGGTGCACTCACCCCGACCGAGGTGGCACAGGCGGTCGATCTGGGATCCGCTGCGGTGAAGATCTTCCCGGCCGGCATCATGGGTCCGAAATACCTGTCGGATCTGCACGGGCCATACCCGGACGTCGAGCTGCTGCCGTCCGGCGGGATCAACGACGGAAACGCCCGGGCCTACCTCGATGCGGGCGCGCTCGCCGTGTGCGCGGGTACCGGCGTCGTTTCACCGAAGCATGTCGCGACCGCGAGCTGGGGTGAAATCACCAGCCGGGCAAAGAGTTTCGTCGCCGCCCTGGCGCGCTGATCCTGATCACCACCTGAACCATCACTGGTCCACGGCGCGAGAGCGTCAGGAAATCATGTGCCGGCCCGGGTGCGCCTGCTGCCACCCGGCCATCGCGGCGTCCCAGTCGGGCCCGTCGAGCGCGGTGAGCGCAGCCGGGAACAACCCGTCCTCTTCCTTGGCGATGTGGACGTAGAGCTCCTCGATCTCCTTGCGGACCCGCTTCTGATCGTCAGGGTCGGACAGGTCGACCACCTCGAGAAACGCGGCCAGCTCGCGGTGTTCGGCCACCAACGGGTCGATGTGCTCGGCGTAGAGCTCGTCAGTGTGCATCACCGCGAACAGCCCGTTCTCCTCCCCCTGCCAGTGGGAGCGCAACTCCTCGAACATCTCCCCCAGCCGCCGGCCGGCCACGTCGAGCTCACCGCGGTCCATGGCACGCACCGCTTCACGGCCGTGGTCGACCGCCCGCTCGTGCTCGGCGATGTAATCCCGCAGCAGTGGCATGTCCCGGCATCCGCAGTATTGGCACACGACGCACCTCCCACAGCATCGTGTCACATCACCCGAGTGGCCACTCGTGATACTCGAATCGCGAAACACCGTGCGATAGGTGGCCATTCGGCGCACTAGCTGCGGTGGGCGCGGGCGCTCTGATACAGGCAGATCGATGCCGCCGAGGCGATGTTGAGGCTTTCGGAGTGTCCGGGCATCGGAATGTGTACCCGGTGATCGGCCGCCACCGCCAGTTCGGTTGGGAGGCCGTGGGCTTCGGGCCCGAACAGCCAGGCTGTGGGCCCGGCCAGGTCCACATCATCGAGGCTGACCTCGCCGTCGATCGTGGTGGCGAGCACTTGCATTCCGGCGGCCTGCAGCTGCGCGACGGTTGCCGCCTCGTCAGGCTCGCCGATCACCGGCAGGGAGAAGATGCTGCCGGCCGACGCCCGCAGGCACTTGCTGTTGTAGGGATCGACGCTGTTGCCGGCCAGCACCACCGCGTCGGCACCCATCGCGTCGGCGGCCCGGATCAACGTGCCGGCGTTGCCCGGCTCCGAGATCTGCACGGGTACCGCGATCAGCCGGGGCTCAGCGGAAAGGACGTCATCGAGGGATACTTCCGGCAGGCGGCACACCGCCACCAGGCCGACCGGTGTCACGGTGTCCGACAAGGCTTTCGCCGCACGCTCGGTGACCAGCTGCACCGGCACAGCGGCCAGCAGTTCGCCGAAGCGGTCCATGGCGGCCTCGGTCGCGAACACCTCGGAAACAAGTCCGCGCCGCAACGCGGCCTCGACGAGGTTGGGTCCCTCGGCAAGGAAGCGTGCGGCGCGGCGGCGCCCGACGTGGCGCTGCAGTTTGACCGCAGCAGCCACCCGGGCAGAACGCTCGGTGAGCGTCAGGCGGCCTCTCCGGAGGGCGCATTGACATCTTCGGGAAGAGCGGCCTTGGCGACCTCGACCAGCGCGGTGAACGCGGCGGCATCGCTGACGGCAATCTCGGCCAGGTTCTTGCGGTCCACCTCGACACCGGCGGCCTTGAGGCCCTGGATCAGGCGGTTGTAGGTGATGTCGTTGGCGCGGGCCGCAGCGTTGATTCGCGAGATCCACAGCTTGCGGAACTCACCCTTGCGGGCGCGACGGTCGCGGTAGGCGTAGGTCAGCGAGTGCAGCTGCTGTTCCTTGGCCTTGCGGTACAGACGGGACCGCTGGCCCCGGTAGCCCTTCGAGGCCTTGAGTACGGTACGCCGCTTCTTCTGGGCGTTGAGTGCGCGCTTCACGCGTGCCATGGGATGTTCCTATTCTCGTTCGGTACGGGGAGCGGCAGGTCTAGCCGTTGAGCAACTTGTTGACACGCTTGGTGTCGTTGGCTGCAACCACGGTGCGGCCGTCAAGCCGGCGGGTGCGCTTGGTGGCCTTGTGCTCCAGCAGGTGGCGGCGGCCGGCCTTCTGGCGCACGATCTTGCCGGTCCCGGTCTTGCGGAAGCGCTTCGATGCTCCGCTGTGGGTCTTCGCCTTGGGCATGAATCCTCAGTTCTGTGTTGAAACTAGTTCTGCGTAACGTCTGGTTCTTCTGATGCGGCCTGCTGCCCGCCCGGGCGCTCGGCCTGCTCCGCCGCCTTGGCGCGAGTCTTCGCGCCGCGGTGCGGTGCCAGCACCATCGTCATGTTGCGGCCGTCCTGCTTGGCTGAGGTCTCGACGAAGCCGTACTCGGCCACGTCTGCGCCCAACCGCTGCAACAACCGGTACCCGAGTTCGGGCCGGGACTGCTCGCGTCCGCGGAACATGATGGTCACCTTGACCTTGGACCCGGCTTCGAGGAAGCGGACCACATGGCCCTTCTTCGTCTCGTAGTCGTGATCGTCGATCTTGGGACGCAGCTTCTGTTCCTTGACGACGGTCTGCTGCTGGTTCTTGCGAGACTCGCGCTCCTTGAGTGCCGTCTCGTACTTGAACTTGCCGTAATCCATGATCTTGCAGACCGGGGGTTTTGCGGCTGGTGCAACTTCGACGAGGTCGAGATCGGCATCCGCGGCGACGCGGAGAGCATCTTCGATGCGGACAATGCCTACCTGCTCGCCGTTCGGTCCGATCAGGCGGACTTCAGGTACGCGGATGCGCTCGTTGATGCGGGTCTCAGTGCTGATGGGGCCTCCTATGTTGGGTCTGCTGAGGAGACCCACCCATCCGCATCTCTGCCCCGAAGAACAGAAAAGCCCTGCTCAAAGCAGGGCCCAATGCCGACCGATCACGGCTTGCGCCGCCTGCAGCTCCAAAGCCGGAGCACAGAACCGGTGTCCGAGAACACCGGCGACCGGACCGTTGTACCTTGTGGCCAACGGTGGGAGTGGGACTCCACTTGCTGTCCCTGACATAAGCCGGGACGGTCGCGCATGACAGTCTAGCAGGCATGACGGATCCGACCGAAACGCCCGACGAGGCGACGCCGCAGGACTCAGGCAATCTCGACGGCCCAGCCGTTCGCGAACTCGCCGACATCCCCGCAGTGGAAGTCATCACCCGGGCGGCCCTGATGTTGATGAGCGCCGCGGCCGAGAAGATCGGACTCTCTGCCGAGGATCCCGACGATAGCCCGCACCGGGATCTCGACGAAGCCCGCCGGATCATCACCGCACTGGCCGGACTCGTGACGGCATCGGCCGAATACCTGGGACCGCACGCGGGCCCGGTGCGCGACGGCCTCAAGAGCCTGCAGCTGGCTTTCCGCGAAGCCAGTGCGCATCCCGACGAGCCCGGCAAAGGCCCAGGCGAGAAGTACACCGGCCCAGTCTGGTAATCACCTGCGCGGTGTCTGTGCGCGTGGTTGACCCAATTGACGGTTTGACCGCCTATTCTCCGGGCGTATGACCGTTATCAGCCGCGGCAGCCGCACCGGGGTCCAGCCCGCGTCGAGGTTCTCCTGGGTTCCCGCAGCAGCCGGCTGGATCGTCGGGGTGATCGCCACTCTCTCGCTGATCGCAAGTGTGTCTCCGGCGGTGCGTTGGTTGATCCAGGTGCCGCGAGAGTTCGTCAACGACTACATCTTCAACTTCCCCGACACCAGCTTCGCGTGGGCGTTCGTACTGGCACTGCTGGCAGCCGCGCTGGCCGCCCGCAAGCGGATCGCCTGGTGGATTCTCGTGCTCTACATGGTGGGCGCGATCGGCTGGAACCTCGGCGATCTCGCGACCGGCGGCGACCCCGTCGCCGACGACGTCGGCGAGGTCATCGGTGTGGTGTTCCACGTGGTGGCCATCGTCGCGCTGGTGTTGGCGCGTAATCAGTTCTGGGCCAAGGTGCGCCGCGGCGCCCTGCTCAAATCCGCCGTGGTACTGGTCGCGGGCATGGCGATCGGGATCCTGGCCGCCTGGGCACTGCTGGAGCTGTTCCCCGGCACTCTGCCCCCGGAATGGCGGTTGCTGTACGCGGTCAACCGGGTGAGCGGTTTCGCCACCGTCCCCACAGACGTGTTCGAGGGCTATTCGCATCCGTTCCTCAACGCGATCTTCGGCTTGTTCGGCGCGTTGGCGTTGATGGCCGCGGCGATCGTGCTGTTCCAGTCACAGCGCGCCTCCAATGCGTTGACGGGTGAGGACGAATCGGCGATCCGCGGCCTGTTGGAGGTCTACGGCAAGAACGATTCGCTGGGATACTTCGCCACCCGTCGCGACAAGTCGGTGGTGTTCGCGCCCAACGGCCGGGCCGCCATCGCCTACCGGGTCGAGGTGGGCGTGTGCCTGGCCGGCGGCGATCCGGTCGGCGATCCCAAATCGTGGCCACAGGCGATCGCGGCCTGGCTGCAGTTGTGCCAGACCTACGGCTGGGCCCCGGGCGTGATGGGCGCCAGTTCCGCGGCGGCCGAGGCGTTTCGGGCGGCCGGCCTGAACGCTCTGCAACTCGGCGACGAAGCCATCCTGCATCCGGACAACTTCCGGCTGTCCGGGCCTGACATGCGTGCGGTGCGCCAGGCCGTCACCCGGGCCCGGCGCGCCGGCACCACGGTGCGCATGCGGCGCCACCGCGAGCTGGACCGGACCGAGATGGACGAGGTGATCCGGCGCGCCGACGCGTGGCGGGACACCGAGACCGAACGCGGCTTCTCGATGGCGCTGGGCCGGCTCGGCGACCCGGCCGACGGTGACTGCCTGCTCGTCGAGGCGGTCCAGCAGCGCGACGGCAACGCAGAACCCGAGGTGGTCGCGCTGCTGTCACTGGTGCCGTGGGGCACCAACGGCGTCTCGCTCGACGTGATGCGCCGCTCCCCGCAGTCCCCCAACGGCACCATCGAGCTGATGGTGAGCGAACTGTGCATGCAGTCCGAAAGCATTGGGGTCAGCCGGATCTCACTGAACTTCGCGATGTTCCGGTCGGCGTTCCAGCAGGGCGCACAACTGGGCGCCGGTCCGGTGGCCCGGCTGTGGCGGGCGCTGCTGGTGTTCTTCTCCCGGTGGTGGCAACTGGAGACGCTGTACCGCTCCAACATGAAATACCAGCCCGAGTGGGTGCCCCGGTACGCCTGCTACGAGGACGCCCGGCTGATCCCCCGCGTCGGGGTGGCGTCGGTGATCGCCGAGGGATTCCTGGTGTTGCCGTTCTCCCGGCGCAACAAGCAGCACACCGGCGAGCATGTCGCGGCCCCGGCGGATCTGGTGGGTTCGGGCCGGTTGCATCACGACGGCAGCGCACCTGACATGTCCGGGCTGCCGATCGACCCGGCCGACGGCGACGAGCAGCAGCGGTTGCCCGAGCAGGTGCGGGTCCGGATGGCGAAGTTGCGGCAGTTGCAGGCCGCCGGCGTGGACGCCTATCCGGTGGGCCAGGCCCCCAGCCACACCATTGCCGCCGCACTGGAATCGGCCGACGGGAACACGCTCACCGTCGCCGGTCGCATCCTGCGCATCCGGGATTACGGCGGTGTGCTGTTCGCCCAGCTGCGCGACTGGTCGGGCGAAATCCAGTTGCTGCTCGACAACGCCCGCCTGACCGAGGCCACGACCGCCGACTTCACCGCAACCATCGATCTGGGCGATCTGATCGAGGTCACCGGTTCCATGGGCCACAGCCGCAACGGCACCCCCTCACTGCTCGTCGACAGCTGGCGTTTGACGGGCAAATGCCTCCGCCCGCTGCCGGACAAGTGGAAGGGGCTGACCGACCAAGAGGCTCGGGTGCGGGCCCGCTACGTGGACCTGGCCGTCAACACCGAGGCGCGGGACTTGATCCGGGCCCGCAGCGGCGCCCTGCATGCCATCCGGGAAACGTTGTACGCCAAGGGTTTCCTCGAAGTCGAAACTCCGATCCTGCAACAGATCCACGGCGGAGCCAACGCCCGGCCGTTCCTGACCCACATCAACGCCTACGACCTGGACCTGTATCTGCGGATCGCGCCCGAGCTCTACCTCAAGCGGCTGTGCGTCGGCGGCGTCGAGCGGGTCTTCGAACTGGGCCGCGCATTCCGCAACGAGGGCGTGGACTTCAGCCACAATCCGGAGTTCACCCTGCTGGAGGCCTATCAGGCACATGCCGATTACAACGTGTGGATCGACGGCTGCCGCGAGCTGATCCAGAATGCCGCTCAGGCCGCCAACGGCGCCCAGGTCTTCCAGCGGCCGCGCGCCGACGGAGTCCTCGAGCCGGTCGACATCTCGGGTCGGTGGGCGGTCAAGACCGTGCACGACGCGGTGTCGGAAGCCCTCGGCGAGCATGTCACCGTCGAGACCGATCTGGCCACCCTGCGCAGACTCTGCGATGCGGCGCGCATCCCGTATCTGACCCACTGGGCCGCCGGCGCGGTGGTGTTGGAGATGTACGAGCACCTCGTGGAGGACCGCACCGAAGAGCCGACGTTCTACAAGGACTTCCCCACCTCGGTGTCGCCGCTGACCCGCCCGCACCGCAGCATCCCTGGAGTTGCCGAACGCTGGGATCTGGTCGCCTGGGGGGTCGAACTGGGCACCGCCTACAGCGAGCTCACCGACCCCGTCGAACAGCGTCGCCGGCTGCAGGAGCAATCGTTGCTGGCCGCGGGTGGTGACCCCGAGGCGATGGAACTCGACGAGGACTTCCTGCAGGCCATGGAGTACGCGATGCCGCCGACCGGCGGTCTCGGGATGGGCGTGGACCGTGTGGTCATGTTGATAACTGGCCGTAGCATCCGTGAAACGCTGCCGTTTCCTCTGGCCAAACCTCGTTAGCAGGTTCCTCACAGCCGATCCCAAGATTGGGCGGCGACGATATTGCTGTGACCTTCACTCACCACCTGTCCTTGATGCACGGCTGGGTTCCGACCAGCATCCAAGTCATCACCGCCGTGGTGTTGATCGCCGCAATCGGCTGGCGTACCCGCCGCTGGGCGCTCATCTGGCTGCCGTTCGCCGCCGCGGTCGGCGGCATCCTGGTCGCGGGCACCAACTGGTACATCGAGTCCGAGGGACTGGCGGGCAATCCGGCGCCGCGGTCCCTGTGGGTGTGGATCGCGCTGACCGGCGTGGCGGTCGTGGTTCTGGCGGCCGGCTGGCGAGGCAGCAAGTGGTGGCGGCGCGGCTCAGCTGTCATGGCGGTCCCGCTGACGCTGCTGTGCACGGCACTGGCGCTGAACCTGTGGGTCGGCTACTTCCCGTGGGTGCAGACCGCGTGGAACCAGCTGACCGCCGGCCCACTGCCCGACCAGACCGATCAGGTCACGGTGACCGCCATGCAACGTCAGGGCACCATCCCCGCCAAGGGCAGTGTGGTGCCCGTCGAAATCCCCAACACGGCCTCGGGTTTCCGGCATCGCGGCGAGTACGTGTACCTGCCGCCGGCGTGGTTCGCCGCCAATCCGGCGCCGAAGTTGCCGACCGTGATGATGATCGGCGGTGAGTTCAACACTCCGGCCGACTGGATGCGGGCCGGCAACGTGATCAAGACGATGGACGACTTCGCCGCCGCCCACCACGGTTACGCGCCCGTGCTCGCGTTCGTCGACCCGGGCGGCACCTTCAACAACGACACCGAATGCGTCAACGGCAAGCGCGGAAACTCCGCCGACCATCTCACCAAAGACGTTGTCCCCTATATGAACAGCCACTACGGCGTCAATCCGGCGGCGGCCGGATGGGGCATCGTCGGCTGGTCCATGGGCGGCACCTGCGCCGTGGACCTCGCGGTCATGCACCCCGAGCTGTTCAGCGCTTTCGTCGACATCGCCGGTGACCTCGGCCCGAACTCGGGAACCAAGGCGCAGACCATCGACCGGTTGTTCGGCGGCAGCGCCGCCGCCTGGGACGCATTCGACCCGAGCACCGTGATCAACCGGCACGGGCCATACGACCAGATGGCCGGCTGGTTCGACGTCAACGACACATCCACGCCGGGCAAGCCCGCAGCCCGCGCCAACGACCAGGCCAAGGCCGCCAACGCCCTGTGTGCGCTCGGGTCGAAGCACGGCATCGAGTGCGCGGTGGTGACCCACCAGGGCACCCATGACTGGCCGTTCGCCAGCCACGCGTTCACCGCGGCTCTCCCCTGGCTGGCCGGCGCGATCGGTACGCCTCAGGCACCCGCAGTCGGACTGCCGCAGTCGTCACCCTCGGCAGCGTTCATCCAGACGGCCGCCAAATAGCGGTCAGTAGTCGGATTCGGCCGCGCGAATCTCGGCCAGAAAGGCGTCGGTACCTGGCACGGTCAGCCGGGCCCGCGCGAATGCCCGCACCCGGTCGCGGTCGGAGGCGGACTCGCCGACGCCGGCAGCCCCGACCCGCACCGAGGTGTGGGGCCAGTCCAGGTTCCAGGCCTGGGTTTCGGTGAGTGGCTGCCCGTCCGGGTCGTGCAACGCCAGTACCGCACGTCCCGTGGCATCGAGGAAACCGGAAGCGGCGCAACCGTTACCCCGTATCTCCACCTCGATACCCAGCGGCGAATCCAGCCCCGAAAGCGCCACCTGCACCTCCGCGACAACGCCCGCACCGGCCGCCGTAACCGACCATTCGATGGTGTCCTCGGCGGCGTCGAACACACCGGGCGGCACCGCCGACCACGCGACGGTGCCGGTGCCGCGGGCGATCAGTCCTGCCGCAACCGCAGCCTCGCCGGCACCCGCCGCCAGGGCGTAGTCGTCGCGTTGCGGCGCGACCTCGACGGGATCCGGCCAGTCGAGCCCGATCTCACCGGCCAGCTCCCGGCATTCCTCGACCAGCGCAATGCTCCTCGGATCACGCTGGCCGGCAAAAGAACTCAACATGCCGAGATGTGGCGTCAACAGGCCTGCAACGTCGGAGTCGAGGGTGTCGTCGGTGAAGAAATCTTCGGCGCTCACCGTCAGCAGTGCCAGTTCAGCGTCGAGCACCGGGCGTTCCAGTGCCGCGATGCCGTCCCGGTCACTCGCCGGCCACCACCGCCGCAGCCAGTGCCCGATTGCCAAGCGTCGCAAGGTGTCCGTCGTACCGGGCAGCATCTCGACCCCGGCCAGGTCCACCGGCTCGCCGGACTCCCGGTGGCGCAGTGCGTCCAGGAGCGCGACATGACCGGACTCGCCGACCACCCGCCACAGCCAGTCCGCACGTTCGGGGTCGGTGAAGGTGATGGTCGGTGGTTCCCCGACGTCCCCATCCACCACCCAGGACAGGACGGCGCCGCTGATTTCGAGAACCGCGACCACAGGAATGTCGACAGTGTGCGGACCAGTGCTCCACAGCCCGCCCTCAGCAGCCAATCTCACTCTGCCACCTGCACTTCCAGCATCGCCTTGATCCGCTGGCGGTGATCGAGGCTGACCGATCGGGCCACACCTTCCAGCAGGGACCGCAGGTCGTCGACATCGGCGCAGGACTCCTGCCAGACATCTCGGCCGTGCAACCGCGCCCACAGTCGGCTCAGATAGGGACGGCAGAAGGCGGCAAGATCATCGATGACCTGCCGTTGACGCGGGTGCACCGCGGCACCGTCCGCCAGATAGCGCCGGGCATGTAGCACGTAGGCCTCCTTGGCCAGCCGGGCCTGGATGCGTACCGACAGCTGGTAGCGGCCGGTGGCCGACGCGTCGAGCGGATGCAGGTCGGTGGCCACCTCGATGCCCGCCAGCAGCCCGGCCTGTTTGTCCTCGGCCAGCAGACCCCACGGGGCGCAGGCCCGGTCCACCTCCTCGGCGCACAGCAACGGGATATCGGGTAGTTCGTCGCGGTCCAAGGCCCGGCGCAATGTCGCTCGCACCCGGTCGACCACGGTGCGGTCCAGTGGGCGATCCCCCGCGGCGGGGCCGTCGATCGTCGGCTGCTGTTGCGGCAGAGTTGAACTCAGCCCGATGTCGGCGATCGACCACGGCAGTTCGGCGTCCGCGTGGCGCATCCCGGCGCCCAGGTTGTACGGCGTGGCGTCGGCCACCAGCGCCGACCACACCCGCCGGCGGGCCGCCTCGGCCCGGTGGCTGTCGGCCGGGCCGAGCACGGTCGAAAGACCTGCGAAGAACGGACCGGTGATCGCCTCGGAGGCCACGACATCGTGCCAGCTGCGGTCGAGTTGGCGACGCAACCGGTCGACGACGTGGGGATCGGCGACGTGCTGGTTGAGAGCCTCGGTGGCGGTGCGATCACGGCCCTGGTGGAGATCGGCCAGCACCTCTGCGGCGACGTCCGCCCGATCAGAGGCCGGGACACCTCGGGTCACCGCGAGCTCGAAACACACCGGGAAATAGAGCTCCTGGGCGTTTCCGGTGGTGATGCGCAGTCGCCGGCGCTGCTGTTTGAGCTCGGTGAACCAAGCTGCGGCGGCCCGCAGCTGCGGGCCGCTGCGGATCATCTGCGCGTGCAGTTCGGCCGCCACCCCGGGCGCCAGCACCGGCGCCGAATAGTGGGTGTTACTGCGCAGCCTGAGCACCAGCGGGTCGATGATCCGTTTGACCGTCCGGCGTAGCGGCCCGCCGTCGTCGCCGCTGAACACCTCGACCCCGGGGCCCAGAGCGCGCCAGGCGCGATCGATCACCGCACGGCGTGGCTGGGCAGCATCTGCACCCGAAACGGGGCCGGCCTGCGCCCCGGACGTTTCGGACCCGATGCTCACCGGCACCAGGATAGAGGCCGAAGTTGGGTTCGGTAGCGGCCGCTCGGCCGGACCCTTGGGGACATGACCGACACCGTGCTCATCGCCGTCCTGTGCCTGTTCTGCGCCGGCGCCGCGCTGAGCGCCACCCGCCGGGTGCGGAGTGTTGGCCGCACCGACGAGGCCGACGAGCGTCTGGTCACCCTCGGCGAGCTGGTGGCCGAGTTCGACCACATGCTGATCCGCAAAGGAATCATGACCCGGGTGCAGGTCGAGTTGATCCGGACCGGCACTCGATCACGCGGAATCATCACCGGAATGCGGACCACCGGGACCATCCGCGAGGACTACCGCGAGGTCGAACTCGACCTGATGGTCAGCCGGCACGACGGCGGCCAGTTCCCGGTGCGTCAACGCGCGCTGATCCCCGCGTCGGCGCTGGCGAAGGTGTCACCGGGCAACGTGATCGATGCGTACTACCGGCCGGGCGATGAGAACACGGTGGCCTTCTGCGTCACCCCGGCCTGACTCAGCGGGCGCCGTCGACGGTGAAGGTGGTCAGCGCGGCCCAGTGCAACGGGCTGGCGGTCCGGTCGCCGTCACGCCACCGGCGCATCATCGCCCGCTGCCAGCGGTTCACCGCCAGGCCCGCGTCGTCCTCGCGATGAGCCAGATCCACCCCGACGATGGTGTCGGCCATCGGATCGGCCTCGGGACCCTCCGGACTGAACTGGCGGAATCCGGCCGTGGTCGGCAGCGACCACAAGGTCGCAGTCACCAGTTGCGCACCACCCAGGATCATCGCGGCCACCAATCCGGCGGCCTCGTCGAACCGGTAGTCACCGCCAGATGCACACGCCAGCAACGCCACCCGGGGTGGAATCGGCAGCTGTGTGGCGATCATCTCCCCCGCGGTCAGCGGCCGGGCCTCGGCCAGGTGCAGGGCTGCACGATCGGCGTGCCCGGTGACATCGTCTGCGGCGCTGGCATGCCCGACGTAGAGCAGCCGGCTCGGGTCCTGCGCGCAGGCGTCGGCCAACCAGCCGCGGTCGGTATCGGTGCGCCGGAACAGCTCGACGGCCGCGTCGACGTTCGGCAGGACCTTGTCGCTCACCAGCTCATCGAAATGCTGCGACAGTGGTGTCTGCGGCGATGGGCGGCCCAGCACCGAGCCCAGCGCCGAATCCGGTCGCTGCCCGGGAATCCGGGGATCCAGGACCAGCACCGGTGGACGGTCCCGGCGTTCAGCCCAACGGGCCGGACTTCGGGGCGCATGAACGATGTTGGGCGGCACCGCCATCAGCACGTCCACCAACTCCATCAGCCGGAAGCCGTGCGGACCTGGCATCGCCAGCTGGCCCCAGGGCACCCGGCCCAACCGCGGGCTCGGCGTCACGAACAGCACGGGACGGATGTCGGCGACACAGTCAGCGAGCAGTTGCCAGGCGTCGATGCCGATCAGATTCGAACCGAGGACGCGGGCCAGTTCGAATTCGGTCTCCGGGGTCGCGAACGCGCCGGTGACCACGGCCCGTTCCACCGCCTCGGCGGGCGTTTCGGTATCGATCGGATCCGGCAGCGCCGGGTTGAACAACGCCTCCACCGCCTCCATGTGCGGTTCCTCGATCACCCAGGTCACCGAACGTTGCGGCGCTCCCACCACGCGCAGGCTGACATAGGTCGCGACGCCGACGTCGGCGAAACGCATCACCAGCGTGTCGGTCATGGCCACGTCGTCCAATCCGCGCCCGGTGCGGTGACGTCCCGCCCATACCGCTGCTGCGCCAGCTCCCGGTAGTGGCTCAGGATCGGGCCCGAACTCGGGTCGATCCGCAACGGCGGCAACGGTCCGAGCCGCGTCAACGAGCCTTCGGCGTCGACCGGTGCCGCCGCGGCCGCGACGGCGAGTTGCGGGGCGAGTTCGGCCTCGACCGGGACGACGGCCGTCGCGGTCTCCGCCCATTCGGCGGACTGCTTTGCCTCGACAGCTTTGTCTGCGATGAAAGTTCCTCGTGCACTGTGATATTCGATCAGCTCACAGGTGAGCTCGGTATTGTCCGATTCCCAGGCCACCGCGAATGCCCCCGCCAGCAAGGGCGCCGAGACACTGCCGGCCCACCGGGCCCTGGCCCCGGCGTCGGTGATCGTGTAACGCACCGAATCGACCGCGAGGGCCGCAGGCACCTTCAGATCGGCGGCCCGGCCCAGCTTGACCATCCCCCGGCGGTACTTGCGGCTACCCGGGCGGCAGTTGAACGTGCCGGTCCCCGCGGCGTGCCGAGCCTCGACCTGCTCCCAGCTCTGCCCCGGTTTGCCCAATCCGTCGAAGCCCATCTCCGACAGCGCGTCGGCCCGCCAGATGTTGCCCAGGTGCGCATCCAGCCGGGCGTACTGCAACCAGCTGTGCCGCGGCGACCCGTCGAGCAGCGCCCTGGCTTCCTCCACCATCGCGATCGCCTCGTCGAAGGCACCGCGGAACAAGGCGATCCAACTGCGCTGCAGCAGAATTCGGTGGATGTGCAAGGGCCGCTCGATCTCGCGCCAATGCCGCTCGGCATGGTCCCAGCATTCGTCGGCCTCGCGCAACCTGCCCAGACCCACCCGGATCAGACCGAAATACAGCCAGCTCCGGGACACATCATGGGCGCGGGCATGCTCGGCGATCACCGGGTAGGCCTCGGTCACCAGGTCTTGGGTCTCGGCGTACTGACCGGCTGTCCAGGCGGCGGCCCCCCGTTCGAGCTGGGCGCGGGCGGTGGCGAGTCTCCAGCCCCGGGCCTGCGCACGGGCACCGGCCCGGCGCAACCACGGCTCGGCCTCGTCCAGGCGACCGGACTCGATGCAGAACCGACCGTAGCCGAGCGCTCCGGTGACGAACAGGTGATCGGCCTCGGCATCGTCGGCGTCGGCGTCGGGCCCCGGATGCTGCAGTACCTCGAGGACCTCGGCCCACACCGGCACCGATGCGGCATACAGATCGTCGTCGCACAAGCTGCTGGCGATAAGAATTCTGGTGCGGCAGATCAGGTTACGATGCTCGCGCCGTAAATCGTCGAAGTCTCCGACGGTTTCGATCAGGGCCTCCAGATGCGCGGCGGCACCGTCATGATCTCCGCGGGCGGCCGCCAGCCCGGCTTCGAGGAATTCCAGCCGGCGGGCGTAGCGGCAGGTCATGTGATCGATCTCGGCGTCGGACATGGTGGTCTGCGCGGCAAGGTCTGGCCGTTGCCCCGACCGGATCGAGAAGTAGATCGTCAGGGTGTCGCGGATCCGGGAAATGCTCTCCACGACACCGTCATACGCGGTCCGTACCAGGAAGATCTCGCCGAGCTGGGCGAACACCTCGAAGGCATAGTCGTCGCGGTCGGCCTGCTCGATCCGGGGTAGCAACGACACCAGGAGGTCGTGGGCAGCACCCTCGTCGGCGGCCAGCGCCAGGTGACGTGCGCGGTCGAGATCGCCGGCGATGGTCACCTCTGCACCATATAAAAGGTGCGGGCGTGCCCGGCAGGTGGTCCGCCGGGCACGCCCGCCATGTCGGGAGATCAGCTGCAGGACACCGTGATGGTGAACGGCTTGCTGATCATCCCGGCCATCGGGTTCTTCATGTCGGCGCCCGACGCCTCACCGGTGATGGTGTAGGTGTCCCCGTCGACCTTGACATCCGCCGACCCGACTTTCACACCCATCGCCTCACTGACCGCCAGTGCGCTTCCGTCGAAAACCAGGCCGAGCGACTCGACCTTCGGGGTGGCCTCGTCGGTCATCACCACACCGAGGCCCTGCTGGCCGCCGATCGCGGCGCTGGCCACGTTGATCTTGCCGCCCTGCTTCACACAGCTGACCGAGTTCAGGTCGAGGCCGGCCAGGTCCGAACCGTCGACCTTGACCTGGGTGTTGCCCCCGGTGCTGACCTTGGCTTCACCGGCCGGCTGGTTCGCCGATTCGGCGGGCTTGTCGGCGGGCTTGTCGTCCGAGCAGCCCACCAGCACCGCACCGGCCGCGAGCAGTCCCATGGCGCCTGCGATAACCCGATTCATGCTCATTCCGTCTTCCCCTTCGTCTCACGTTGCCCCGATGGCTCCGTCCTGCGCTCAAGTGAAGGCGGGCCCAACTGCTACCGATCCCAAGAAATGTCGGTTGCCGCAGGTAACGTGGATTTCGTGACGAAGGACCCAGAGCAACCGGATCAGCCCGACGAAACCGAGGAGCCCGGCGCGGTGGAGGGTGAGATCGTTCCTGCTGCTACGGATCCGTTGCCGGCCACGGGTCCGGCCGCACCCGTCGAGGTGCCCGACACCGGCTACACCGCCGCCGGGGTGCCGACGTTCGACGCGGTCCGGGAGAAGATCGAGACCCGGTACGGCACCGCGATCGGGTCGGCGGAGCTGGCGGCCGAGACTCCGGAGGGCCGCTCCATCGAGGAGCAGTACGAGAAGCGCCAGCAGGCGGCGGCCGAGCGCCTGCAGCAGATCCGAGAGTCCATGCACAAGGACGACACCTGATCCGTGCGCACGTTCACTCTTGCCGAGCGGCGGGCCCGGCTGGCCCGGCGCCATTTCCTGAGCCAACCGGCGTCATCCGTCGACGACACCGCGCGCGCTTTCGTCGGCCTGCACGCGACTGATCCCTCGACCCCTTATCTGTCCCTGTTTGCGCGGCTACCTGGCTTCGCCGTCGACGATCTCGACGGCGAGCTGTACCAACGGCGCACGCTGCTCAAACACCTCGCGATGCGCCGCACACTGTGGATCGTGCGTACCGAGGACCTGCCGCTGGTGCAGGCCGGGGCCAGTGACCGGGTCGCCGGCAGCGAACAGCGCAAGCTCGTCGGCGACGTGGAGAAAGCCGGGGTGGCCGCCGACGGCACCCAGTGGCTACACACCGCGTGCCAGGCAGTCCTGGCCCATCTGCGTGAGCACGGGCCGACCCCCGCATCCCAGCTTCGCATCGCACTACCCGAACTCGCCGGCAGTTTCGACCCGGCACCGGGAAAGCGCTGGGGCGGTGAGACTCCGCTTTCTCCAAGGGTTTTGACGGTGCTCGGGGTGCGCGGCGAGATCGTCCGCGGTCCCAACGACAGCGGCTGGACCAACTCGAGGCCACGGTGGGCGGTCACCTCCGACTGGCTCGGGACAACAGTGCCGACAGCCGAGCCCGACCATGCCCGCGCCGAGCTGGTGCGCACCTGGTTGCGTACGTTCGGCCCCGCCACGGTCACCGACATCAAGTGGTGGTTCGGCAACACCCTGACCTGGGCCCGCCACGCCCTGCGCGATATCGGCGCGGTCGAGGTCGATCTGGAGGGCACCACGGGCTACGTGCTGCCCGACGACCTCGACGTCGAACCAGAGGCTGAGCCCTGGGCGGCTCTGCTCCCTGGTCTGGACGTCACCACGATGGGGTGGTTCGACCGCGACTGGTACGTCGGCGACCATCGCTCGGAGGTGTTCGACAACAACGGCAACGGCGGGCCCACAGCCTGGTGGAACGGCCGGATCGTGGGCGGCTGGGGCCAGGACTCCGACGGCCGCGTCCAGCTGCACCTGCTGGAGGAGATCGGCCGCGACGGCACTCGCGCGCTGCGACACCGCGCCGATGCGCTCACGGACTGGCTGGCCGGGGCACGTGCCAATCCCCGGTTCCCGTCGCCGTTGTCCAAGCGCTCATGACGCGGGTCGCCGGTTGGGTGCTGTTGGCGCTGTCCGGGTGCGCGGTCCTCGGCCTGCTCTACGGCATGAGCTTTCCGGGTGAACCGTCCGATGCGTTCTATATCGGCGCCTTGGCGCTGGTTCCGTTGTTCATCATCTGGTGCGGCGTGGGCATCGCGCTGCGAGGACGGGCAGGCCGGCGGGAGCGGGCCATGATGCTGGCGAGCCCGGCACTGGTGGTCGTCGGCATCGGACTGGCGTGCACAAACGTTCCACTGCAACTGCATTGGCGGGTCGCGCAGTCAGCATTCGAGGCGGCCCTTACGGCATTCGAGAGCGATGAAACCTTCGGACACCAGCCCCACCGCATCGCCGGATACACCGTCGAGCACGTCTCGCGCCGCACGGACAACTTCATCGACTTCTCGCGCCGCGACGACATGAACGGCTCGGACGGGTTCACCTACAGCGTCGACGGCAGCGCGCCTCAGACCGTGCACAACACGGCGGGCGACTATGTCATGGCCTCGGTGAGACGCCTTGGCCCGCACTGGTTCGCATTCCAGAGCCACCACACCGTGCACTGACGGTCAGGCACTGACCTTGCGCCGCTTGGACTTCGGCGCGGGCGCGTCGACCAGCTCGGCGAGGAACTGCCCGGTATAGCTTTCCGGGTTGGCCGCCACATCTTCGGGAGTGCCCTGCGCGACGACCGTGCCTCCCCCGGCGCCACCCTCGGGACCCATGTCCACGATCCAGTCCGAGGTCTTGATCACGTCGAGGTTGTGTTCGATGACGATCACCGTATTGCCCTTGTCGACAAGGCCGTTGATCACCTTCAGCAGCTTCCGGATGTCCTCGAAGTGCAGGCCGGTGGTCGGCTCGTCGAGGATGTAGACCGTGCGCCCAGTGGACCGCTTCTGCAATTCGGCAGCGAGCTTGACGCGTTGCGCCTCACCGCCGGACAACGTCGGCGCCGGCTGCCCCAACCGCACATAGCCCAGACCCACGTCGACGAGGGTCTTGAGGTAACGGTGGATCGAGCTGATCGGCTCGAAGAACTCGGCCGCCTCCTCGATCGACATGTCCAGCACCTCGGCGATGGTCTTGCCCTTGTAATGCACCTCAAGGGTTTCCCGGTTGTACCTTGCGCCCTGGCACACCTCGCACGGCACATAGACGTCGGGCAGGAAGTTCATCTCGATCTTGATGGTGCCGTCACCCGAGCAGGCCTCACACCGGCCGCCCTTGACGTTGAACGAGAACCGGCCCGGCTGGTAACCGCGGACCTTCGCCTCGGTGGTGGCGGCGAACAGGGACCGGATCTTGTCGAACACCCCGGTGTAGGTGGCCGGATTGGACCGCGGCGTGCGGCCGATCGGTGACTGGTCGACCCGCACCAGCTTGTCGAGCTGATCGAGCCCGTTCACCCGGGTGTGCCGGCCGGGCACCTGCCGCGCACCGTTGAGCTTGTTGGCCATCACCGAGGCCAAGATGTCGTTGACCAGCGTCGACTTGCCCGAACCGGACACCCCGGTGACCGAGGTGAGCACGCCGAGCGGAAAGGCGACGTCGATCTCCTTGAGGTTGTTCTCCCGAGCCCCGACCACCGTGACCTGTCGACGCTTGTCGGTGGGCCGCCGAATCGCGGGGACCTCGATGCTCTCCTTGCCGGAAAGGTAAGCGCCCGTGATGGATTCGGGATTGGTCAGCAGGTCCTGATAGGTGCCGCTGTGCACGATCCGGCCGCCGTGCTCACCGGCCGCCGGGCCGATGTCGACGACCCAGTCGGCGTGGGCGATGGTGTCCAGGTCGTGTTCGACGACGATCAGGGTGTTGCCCAGATCCCGCAAGCGGACCAGGGTGTCGATGAGCCTGCGGTTGTCCCGCTGGTGCAGGCCGATGGACGGCTCGTCGAGCACGTAGAGGACGCCGACCAGCCCGGAGCCGATCTGCGTGGCCAACCGGATGCGCTGCGCCTCACCGCCGGACAGCGTCGCGGCCGCCCGCGACAGCGACAGGTAGTCCAGCCCGACGTCGAGCAGGAACCCGAGCCGCGACTGGATCTCCTTGAGCACCTGCCCGGCGATGGCCTGCTCACGTGTGCCCAGCGTCAGATCGTTCAGGAAATCAGCACAATCTGCGATGGACAGCTCGGCCACTTCGGCGATGGACTTCGCGCCATGGTCACCGGCGGTCATGGTCACCGCGAGAATCTCGGGCTTGAGCCGCGTGCCATTGCACTCGGGGCACGGGATGTCGCGCATGAAGCCCTCGTAGCGTTCCTTCATCTGCTCCGAGTCGGTCTGTTCCATGCGGCGCTGCAGGAAGGCCATCACGCCTTCGAAATCGGCGTAGTAGGACCGCGTGCGGCCGTAGCGGTTCTTGTACCGGACGTGGACCTGGTGATCCGAGCCCTCCAGAATCGCCTTACGTGCCTTGGCGGGCAGCTTCTTCCACGGGGTGTCGATGTCGAAACCGAGTTGATCACCCAACCCGGACAGCATCCGGGTGAAGTACTCGGCACTTTGGCCCACCGCCCACGGCGCGATGGCGCCGCCGGCCAGGGTCAGCTCAGGGTCCGGCACCACCAGTTCGGGGTCGACCTCTTTCCGGATACCCAGGCCCGTGCACTCCGGGCAGGCGCCGTACGGCGAGTTGAACGAGAACGACCGGGGTTCAAGATCATCCACTGCCAGTGGGTGGCCGTTGGGGCAGGCCAGCTTCTCGGAGAAGCGCTGCTCGCGGTGCGGATGGTCATCCTCGCGGTCCACGAACTCCAGCACCACGATGCCGTCGGCCAGGTTCAGCGCCGTCTCCACCGAATCGGTGAGCCGCTGCTTGGAGCTGGCCTTCACCGTGAGCCGGTCGACGACCACCTCGATGTCGTGCTTTTCCTGCTTCTTGAGCTTCGGCGGATCGGTCAGCGGGTGCACCACGCCGTCCACCCGCACGCGGCTGTAGCCCTGGGTGTTGAGCTTCTCGAACAGGTCGACGAACTCGCCCTTGCGGGTGCGGACCACCGGGGCCAGCACCTGGAAGCGCAGGCCTTCATCCATCGCCAGGACCTGGTCCACGATCTGCTGCGGGGTCTGCCGGGCGATGCGCTCACCACACACCGGGCAGTGCGGGGTGCCCGCGCGGGCGTACAGCAGACGCAGGTAGTCGTAGACCTCGGTGATGGTGCCCACGGTCGACCTGGGGTTGCGGTTGGTCGACTTCTGATCAATGGACACCGCAGGCGAGAGGCCCTCGATGAAGTCGACATCAGGCTTGTCCATCTGGCCGAGGAACTGCCGGGCGTAGGCCGACAGCGACTCGACATAGCGGCGCTGGCCCTCGGCGAAGATGGTGTCGAAGGCCAGCGAGGACTTGCCGGACCCGGACAGGCCGGTGAACACGATCAGCGCATCACGCGGTAGATCGAGGTCGACTCCCCGCAGATTGTGCTCGCGCGCACCCTTCACGATCAGGCGGTCAGCCACGCGTTTCCTTTCCCACGACAGACTTCACGCCCATGCTATGTGCGCCCACCGACAAGCCGGATACGGTGGCGCTATGACCAGCCCCCACATCGCGGTTGACGACACCTACACCGGCCACCAGGAGCCGCAGACCGCGGCCAGGCGCACCCTGCCGAACGCCTCGATCATCAAGGTGTCGGTGGGCCCGATGGACAACAACGCCTACCTGGTGACCTGCAATTCCACCGGAGAAACGCTGCTCATCGACGCCGCCAACGACGCCGAGGTGCTGCTGGACGTGATCAAGCAGCAGACGCCGAAGCTGTCGCTGATCGTCACCAGCCACCAGCACTTCGACCACTGGCAGGCGCTGGAAGCTGTGGCAGAGGTCACCGGGGCGCCGACGGCAGCCCACTCCCTGGACGCCGAACCATTGCCCGTGACGCCCGACCGGATCCTTGCCGACGGCGACACGATCACGATCGGCGACCTGACGTTCGACGTGATCCATCTCCGGGGCCACACCGAGGGCTCGGTTGCCCTGGCCCTGAAATCACCCGACGGAGTGACCCACCTCTTCACCGGCGACTGCCTGTTTCCAGGCGGGGTCGGCAAGACCTGGCAGCCCGGCGACTTCGAGCGGTTACTGGGCGATGTGAGCACCAAGGTGTTCGACGTCTACGACGACCGCACAGTGGTGTATCCCGGCCACGGAGACGACACCACGCTCGGCACCGAACGTCCCCATCTCGGGGAGTGGCGCGAGCGCGGTTGGTGAGTCGGGCAGCGGCTCAGCTGGTGTGGACGATGAGCACGTCGGTCTTGGACCGGCGTGCCACGTTCGCGGGCACCGAGCCCAGCAGACGGCCGGCAATCGTGCTCAGGCCGACGTTGCCGACCACCAGCAGATCCGCCTGGACGTCCTCGGCCAGCTCGACGAGCGCATCGACCGGCGCGCCGACAACCGGCCGCTCCTCGATCTCGGTGGCGCCGGCTGCCTTCGCGCGGTCGGTCGCCTCACGGAGGATGGCGTAGATGGGCGCGTTGCCGGCCATCTTGTAGCCCTCTTCTTTGAGCACATCGGCGGCACGCTGGTCTTCACTCTGGGGGAAGTACGCGGTTGCCACGATCAGTTTGGCATTCGAGCCGGCGGCAATCTGACCGGCGCGGTCGACTGCACGCAACGACGAATCAGATCCGTCCGTGCCGACCACCACGGTTCGATACGCGCTCATCAATACCCTCCCACTGTCAGTTGCAACGCCACCCGAGACAGTAACCCGTCGCCCACTGACCAGGGGTGCGAATCACGACACCCGCACGGACAGCCGACAACTGGACCCACTATTGGCATCCCGGTCCGGCGAACCGGCCCTGATATTAACTCGCAGAGGCGCAAATTCGGTGCCGACCGTGACGTAATCGACCTCGCCCGAATCCGGGTTGTCGCCAGGACGATTCACCGCGGGAGTGATCCAGCTCATCCGGCGGGACCGCCCGGCAATAGCCCTGTCGGATAAAGCGAGTCGGCTCCCCTCAGGTTATTGTTTGCCATCACTTGAGGGGGTGACACCGTCGCTGACGTGGATCTATCGCTGAACGAGCGCGCCGACGGCGCGGACCGCCGGATCGGCCGAGACACCCGATTCGACGCCCTGGCGGTGGCGGCATTTGCCGTCGTGCTGTGCGCGGCGGGAGCCGCCCGTCCGTCGCTGTGGTTCGACGAGGCGGCCACCATCTCGGCCGCAACCCGATCGGTGCCGCAACTGTGGGATCTGCTCGGCCATATCGACGCCGTACACGGACTGTATTACCTCGGCATGCACGGCTGGTTCAGCATCTTCCCGGCGACGGAGTTCTGGTCCAGGTTCTCCAGCTGCCTGGCCATCGGCGGCGCCGCCGGCGGGGTCGTGGTTCTCGGCCGGCAGTTCGGTACCCGCACGCTATCAGTCTGTGCGGGAATTCTTTTCGCGATGCTGCCCAGGATCACGTGGGCAGGTATCGAGGCCCGCTCCTACTCGTGGTCGACCCTGGCCGCGGTGTGGCTGACCGTTCTGCTCATCTGCGCCATCCAGCGCGACCGCCGTTCGCTGTGGCTGTCATACGGTGCGCTGCTGGCGTTTTCGGCCGTGCTGAACATCTTCGTGGTGCTGATGGTGCTTCCACACGCCGTGGCCGTAGCGATCCTCTGTAGCCGTCGACGTACCCGCATCAGGTGGGCGTCGGCGACAGCCGCCGCGATTCTCGTCCTGGTTCCGTTCGTCCTGTGGTGTCGCTCACAGAGCTTCCAGGTCGGGTGGATCTCGCCCCCGGGCCTGCATTCAGTTACCGAAGTCCTGGTCAGGCAATATTTCGACCACAGTGTGGCGTTCGCGGTACTGGCGGCCGCCGTGTTGGGTGCACCACTGGTGATCCGGAGGCTGCGGCCCACCGACGACGGCGTCCGGCGGCTCGTACTCGTGGCCACGGTGTGGGTTGTCGCCCCGACCGCGGTGTTGCTGGTGTATTCGGCTGTTGCCCAACCGCTTTACTACCCTCGCTACCTCAGTTTCACCACGCCTGCGATGGCGCTGCTGCTCGCCGTGTGCGTGGTAGCGGTGGCTCGCAGCAGGGAGTGGATCACGGCCGTACTGGCGGTGTTTGCCGTCGCGGCAACTCCCAACTATCTGATGGTGCAGCGCGGCCCGTACGCCAAGGAGGGTATGGACTTCAGCCAGGTCGCCGATGTCATCTCGGCGCACTCCTCCCCCGGCGACTGCCTGATCTTCGACAACACCACCTCATGGAAACCGGGCCCGATCCGCCCGCTCACCGCCGCCCGGCCGGACGCATACGCCGACCTTGTCGATCCCGGTCGCGGCGCCCCGGCCTGGAAACGAAATCGGTTGTGGGACGCGCATCTCGGGATCTGGGGTGTGGCCGACGAGGTGCGCCGGTGCACCGTCTTGTGGACGGTGTCCGAACGCGATCCGTCGGTACCGAGCCGACAGAGCGGTACGGGACTGAAGCCGGGGCCCCGTCTGGACCGGGCCCCGGCCTATCAGGTGCCCGAAAGCATGGGTTTCCACATCGTCGAACGCTGGCAGTTCAACTTCGCCCAGGTGGTCAAGTCCACCCGCTGAGTCAGTCGCGACGGCGGCCGAAGTACATCTCCTGCGTCGTCGTACACACGAGTTGCCCGGCGTGGTTGTAGAGGGTCGCACTGGCCAGACCGCGCCCGTTGATGCCGCTCGGTGAAAGCTGGTCGGACAACACCCAATCCGTCAAATCCGCAGGACGGTGAAACCAGATCGCCATGTCGATCAACGCAGAAAACGTGGTCACATGAGTGGCACGCCGCATGGTCACCGTGGTGTCGAGCAGTGCGGTACCCGCGAAATAGGTCAGCAGAGCACTGTTGATGATCGGATCGTCGGTCACGGGTTCGGCCGGACGCCACCACATCCGGGTGCGCTCCGGCGGCTCCGCCATCTCGATCGCCAGCCGTGGAGGCGGGTCGATGTAGCGTCGCTCGATCCACTGCGGACGTACCCAGAACCCGTCGGCCTCATCGGCGAACGCCTGCAACTGCTCCTCGACCCGGGGAAGAGTTTCGGGACCGGGCACCTCGGGCGCGCGTCGATGGTAGTCCGCCGCATCCATCGGGACGCTGAACGAGATCATCGCCTCCAGCAATATCTCTCCACCCTGGCGGGCGGTGACCTGACGCGTGGACAGCGAGCCCCCGTCGCGCAGGTTGCTCACCTCCATCTGCACCGGATACCGGGCGTCACCGGCCCGCAGCAGGTACACGTGCAGGCTGTGCGGCAGTCGGCCAGGCACGGTGCGACCGGCCGCGATTAGCGCCTGGGCAGTGAGGTGACCGCCCACGATGTGATGGGTGGGGTTGTCCCGCTGTTCGGCGACGAACGTGCCGTCCTCTGACTCGACCAGCTCGAGGGTGGAGAGGATGTCGGCAAGAGGCAACATGGGCACGGCAGCATTATTCGATGCAGCCCCCGCCCGTTAGCGGGCGGGGGCTCTCATCCGAGCGAGTGACGGGATTCGAACCCGTGTAAACGGCTTTGCAGGCCGGTTCCTAACCGCTCAGACACACCCGCATCGATTGGTTACTGTGCCAGGCACTTCGACGTGGGCCCACAGTTTCGATCTCAATGATCACTAACTAGTGGCAGTCCCCCACCGGCCTGCCGACCGCTGGTCCGCCCTGCGGCCACCCGGCCGGCGAGTCCTCCCACGGTTCCTGCCGCCCGTACGGGGTGAGGTCGAGGAACGGGTATCCGACGGCGCTGTGGTCGAGGCCGCGGGCGAACGCCGAGTAGGTGTGGAACACCTCGTCGCCGCGGCGCAGGAAGACACTGGCCCCGGGCCAGTCACCGCGCAGGTCGTCGTCACTGAAACCGTCGGCGCGCAACTCGTCGGCGGACTTGTAGTTGTATTCGATTGGGGCACGGGCCGGGTCGAGCGTCACGTGGTAGTCGTACGTGAAGTCACCGTCGCGCGACGAGTACCAGGGGAACGTCCAGCCGTGGCTGTCGCGGTAGGCCGCGATGCTCGCGTACGGCGCGCGGGACACACAGGCGAAGGTGACGTCCTTGCCGTGCAACAGCTCTCGATCCTCTTCGGTGAAGGTGAGGTCGGCAGCGGCCGTGCAACTGGGACATCCGGCGTCGATCGCGTCGATCCACATGAAGTGGTGGATGTAAAGCTGGCTGCGGCCCTCGAACATGCCAAGGAGCGTCACTTCCCCGTCGGGGCCCTCGAACGTGTAGTCCTTCTCCACCTTCACCATCGGCAGCCGGCGGCGTTCGGCGTTGACCGCGTCGCGCAGGTGCGTCGACTCACGTTCGCGGGCCAGCAGCTTCCGGCGCGCCTCGAGCCACTCGTCCCGGGCGACGACATCTGGGTAGGCATTCAGCGTCAGCGGCATCGAATCACTCCTCGTTTTAGTCCTATACGAGTGAGACCCGCGGTGCCGCCGAAACTCATCGCGCACGAAGGTGTGAGCTAGTTCGCCCTGCGACCGGACCGGAACGACGCGACGGCACCAACGGCGGCAAGCATTGCGAATGCGGCGAAAAGCCAGCGCGCTGCGGCCGCGTCGGCGGTAGCGCTGAGGTTGACGACGACACCGGCCAGACCCGCGCCGAATGCCCCGCAGATCAGTTGCACGGTGTTGATCGCCGCCGCCGCGGCCGGCCCCTCGGCGGGGTCGTCGACGCTTCCCATGGCCCAGGCGGACAGGTGAGGCCAGGCGATACCGATCCCGGCGCCGGTGACCAGGAGCGCCACCGCCCACGCCCCGACCAACCACGGCGTCATGCCGTCCCGGATCAACACCGCACCCAAGGCCAGACCGGCCGCCATCACCAGGGGCGCGACCGCCACCGTCCGCCCGATCGCGCGCCGATTCTGCAGCGACGCGCTGACGATCTCCCCCGTGGTCCAGCCGACCGAAAGCACCGCGCCGAAGAATCCCGCCATCACCGGAGTCAGGTGCCCCAGACGTTGAGCGAACAGCGGCACATACATGTCGACCATGGTGGCGGCCATCAGCACACCGAGGCTCAGGTAGATCCACTTGAGCGGGCCGGGCCGGAAGGTGCTGGGCGGCAACACCGATGCCCGGGCGCGACGATCGACGAACAGGAACCCGGCCACCAGTGCCAGCCCAACACCGAGCAGTGCTGCGGTCCCCCGCCAGTCGTGCGGGATGCCCGCCACGCTGACCGACATCGCTGCGGCACCCAGCAGGGCCAGCGACCACACCGGAATACCGGGCGCCGGAGCCGACGCCGTCCCTCTGGCAGGCAGGGCGACCGGTACCAGGACGGCCATCGCGACCGTCAGGATCACCAGCACACCGAACGCCCACCGCCAGTGCCCGAACTGCGCGAACAGCCCGCCCGCCGCCGGACCGATCAGGGTGCCGACGCCCCACATCGCCGACACCAATGCAGATGCCTTGGTCCACAACGTATTCGGCAGCGCTGTGTTGATCACCGCATAACCCAGGCCGGCCAGCAGTCCACCCGCGAAGCCCTGCACGGTGCGCCCGAGAAGCAGGACCTCCATGCTGGGGGCCAGGGCACAGCCGAGGCTTCCTGCGCCGAACACCGTGAGCCCCAACAGGTATGCGTGCCGCGGGCCCAACCGCATCAGCAGCGAGTGAACCGTGGTGGCCGCGACCACCGACGCGACGAGGTACACCGTCGTCACCCAGGCGTAGAACCGCTGCCCGCCGATGTCGTCCACCGCACTGGGCAGCAGGCTGATCGTCAGGAACTCGTTGGTCGCGTACAGCAGCACGCCGCCGGCCAAAACTGTGGATGCGCCCAGATAGCGGGCACCCAACAACTGCCGCCAGGTCCCGGTATCGGGCGTCACGGTATCGGTCACACCGATGACGCTAGAAGCTGAACCGCCGTTGAGGTCAACTCCGATTACTTCAGGCCGGCCGCGTCCATCCCTCGCAGCTCCTTCTTCAGGTCCTGGATCTCGTCGCGGATGCGCGCCGCCAGTTCGAACTGCAGATCGCGAGCGGCAGTCATCATCTGCTCGGTCAGATCCTTGATCAGATCGGCCAATTCAGCCCGCGGCATGTTGGTGGTGTCGCGTCCCTCCACGATGCCGGCGCTGACCGACCGCCCGGGTTCACCCTGAGCGCGCCGGCCACGCGAGGCGTTGCGCCCCGAACCGCCGACCTCGACGGACTCGGTGTCGTCCGCCTCGCGGTACACCTGGTCGAGAATGTCGGCGATCTTCTTGCGCAGCGGCTGCGGGTCGATCCCGTTGGCCTCGTTGTAGGCGACCTGCTTGGCGCGGCGGCGTTCGGTCTCGTCGATCGCCTCACGCATCGAGTCGGTGATCTTGTCGGCGTACATGTGCACTTCGCCCGACACGTTGCGCGCCGCGCGGCCGATGGTCTGGATCAGGCTGCGCGTGGAGCGCAGGAACCCTTCCTTGTCGGCGTCGAGGATCGCCACCAACGACACCTCGGGAAGGTCCAGCCCCTCACGCAGCAGGTTGATACCGACCAGCACGTCGTACTCGCCGAGGCGGAGCTGCCGGAGCAACTCGACCCGTCGCAGGGTGTCGACCTCCGAGTGCAGATAGCGAACCTTGATGCCGAGCTCCAGCAGGTAGTCGGTGAGATCCTCGGCCATCTTCTTGGTCAGCGTGGTGACCAGCACGCGCTCGTCGCGCTCGGTGCGGGTACGGATCTCGCCGATCAAGTCGTCGATCTGGCCCTTCGTCGGCTTCACCACCACCTTCGGGTCGACCAGACCCGTCGGGCGGATCACCTGTTCGACGAATTCGCCGCCGGCCTGGCTGATCTCGTAAGCGCCCGGCGTGGCCGACAGGTACACCGTCTGCCCGATCCGGTCGGCGAATTCCTCCCAGGTCAACGGCCGGTTGTCGACGGCCGAGGGCAGCCGGAAGCCGAAATCGACCAGGTTGCGCTTGCGCGACATGTCCCCCTCGTACATGCCGCCGATCTGGGGCACGGTCACGTGGGACTCGTCGATGACGAGCAGGAAGTCCTCGGGGAAATAGTCCAACAGTGTGGCGGGTGCCGAGCCGGCCGGCCGGCCGTCGATGTGCCGCGAATAGTTCTCGATGCCCGAGCAGAATCCGACCTGCTTCATCATCTCGACGTCGTAGTTGGTGCGCATCCGCAGCCGCTGGGCCTCCAGCAGCTTGCCCTGCCCCTCCAACTCGGCCAGCCGCGCCTCGAGCTCGGCTTCGATGGTGGAGATCGCATGCTCCATCCGTTCCGGCCCGGCCACATAGTGGGTGGCCGGGAAGATCCGCAACGAATCGACCTGACGAACGATGTCCCCGGTCAGCGGATGCAGGTAGTACAGCGCCTCGATCTCGTCGCCGAAGAACTCGATCCGCACGGCGAGCTCCTCGTACGACGGGATGATCTCCACCGTGTCACCGCGCACCCGGAACGTGCCCCGGGTGAACGCCATGTCGTTGCGGTTGTACTGGACGTCGACCAGCAGCCGCAGCAGCCCGTCACGCGGCACCTCCTGACCGACCTCCAACTCCACCGACCGGTCGAGGTAGGACTGCGGCGTACCCAGGCCGTAGATGCACGACACCGAGGCCACCACGACCACATCGCGCCGGGACAGCAGGCTCGACGTCGCCGAGTGGCGCAACCGCTCGACATCGTCGTTGATCGAGCTGTCCTTCTCGATGTACGTATCGGTCTGGGCGATGTACGCCTCGGGCTGGTAATAGTCGTAGTACGAGACGAAATACTCAACAGCGTTGTGCGGCAACATCTCCCGCAATTCGTTGGCGAGCTGGGCGGCCAGGGTCTTGTTCGGCGCCATCACCAGGGTGGGCCGCTGCAACCGCTCGATCAGCCAGGCGGTGGTGGCCGACTTTCCGGTACCGGTGGCGCCGAGCAGCACGACATCACGTTCGCCGGCCTTGATCCGGCGCTCGAGTTCGTCGATCGCCGCCGGCTGGTCACCGGCCGGGTCGTACTCACTGACGACCTCGAATCGGGCACCGGTGCGGACCAGACCAGTTACGGCATCGGCAGCCGGTCGGTACTCCGAATGCGCGAGCACAGGATGTTCGGTCGCGAAGGCCATGCTCACCAGCGTAGAACTGTGCACCGACAACTTCCGCCTGCGTTCGCTCCCCGCGTAGGCTTGGCCCATCCACCCGCCCAAGCACGAGACATTCGACCTGGTGGCCCGCACGAACACCGACCCCAAGGGCATCGTGCGGGCCGTCGACGTCTTCACGGTCGAGCCCTGGGGCCTCTACATGGCCCGGCCGACGCCCGGCCGGGCCCAGTTCCACTACCTGGAATCCTGGTTGCTCCCCTCGCTCGGGCTGCGGGCCAGCGTGTTCCATTTCAGCCCCGGCTACGAGCGTGACCAGGATTTCTACCTCGACATCGGTAGCTACACCGCGGGCCCGGCGGCCTGGCACTCCGAGGACCACTACCTGGACCTGGTGATCCGCACCGGGCGCGGCGTCGAGCTGTGCGACGTCGACGAGCTGCTCACCGCCGTCCGCCATGGATTGTTGAGTCCCGAGGTCGGCGAACAGGCGGTGCAAACCGCGGCTAGCGCGATCGAGGGCCTGGCGAGCTGCGGCTATGACCTGGATCAGTGGCTGTCCGGCAACGGAATGGCCCTGACGTGGCGGGGAGCGTAAGGTCAGGATTCATGAGCTCAGCTAAGTACGTCTGGGGAGTCCTCCCCGCGCTGGCAGGACTGCTCACCGGCGCACTGTTGATCCCCGCCGCGGCACAGGCCGATCCGGAGGCCCCGCCGCAGGTGGAACCGCTGCCCGACCAGCAGCTACACAACGTCACCTACCGCGCCAGGATCGACGGCGTCTCGCGCAACGCGACCATTGCCTACAAGATCGACGACGACAACATCAACACCGCCGACCCGTCCATGCTGCCGGGCCGGATCTTCGAAGCCACCGGTGTGGTGTCCAATCCGGAGACGGCCGGAATGGCGGTCCGCATCGACTGGCCGTACTCGGCGAACCTGCACTGCGAGATCCTGGTGGACGACCAGCTCATCGCACAGGCCGATACCTTCGTCGGCCCGCGACTGACCCGGCCCAAGGACGATCCGAGCTACGGCAGCCTGCCCTGCGGCGCCCCGTTGAACGCGCCGGTACCGGGCACCATCGCCGACACCACGCCGCCGGCCGCCGATGCCGAGCTCACACCGGCCGACCCCGCAGTCCCGCCACCGGCAGAAGCCGAGCCGCCGGCAATGTAGCCGTCAGCGCTTCAGCCAGGACTCGACCGTGTGCCGGGTGTCGTTGATGTGGGCCTCCATCTGCGTGGCGGCCAGTTCCGGATCACGGTTCGCGATCGCTTCGAGGATCGACTCGTGATAGTCGTTCGCGTTGGGCTCCAGGCGTCCGAAGATCGCACCGACAGGTAGCCACATCCTCCGGCGGGCATCCGCGACCGCCTCGGCCAGCCGATCGTTCTGCGAAGCCTGGGCGATAGCGAGATGAAACGCCGAGTCAAGGGTCTGAAAATCCGCGGTGTGCTGCGCCGACTGATCGTTCATCCCCGTCTGCAGCGCGGAATCCATGTCTTTGAGCAGCCTGCGCAGCTCGGTCACGTCCGTGGCGCGGCGCCGCTCGGCGGCCATCCGGGTGGCCCCGGTCTCGACGATCACGCGGTAGTCGAAGGCATCGCGGATCGCACGCTTGTTGCGGCGCATCTCCCGGCGCATCACGGCCGCGTCATAGTGCGGCGCCTGGACGGTGAACCCGCCGCCTCGACCGCGCCGCACGGTGATCAGGCCCTCCTTCTCGAGCACAGCCACGGCAGCGCGCACGGTGGTACGAGAGACGTCGAGCACGTCCGAGAGCTCGCGTTCGGTGGGCAGCCGATCGCCGGGCCGGAACTGACCACGTTCCAGCGCCCGCCGCATCTGGTCGACGACCAGCTCGTGTGCGGCGATCTGGCGGACCGGCACCAGGGCCGGCTTCGATGTTGGCACGTTCGTCCCCCCTTTGGACGCTTCGAACGCTACCGCACAGCTGATGGGCGGCCCACACAGCCGGACCGCTGGGTGCCCACGTGCGAAACCTGGTGCCGCCCAGCGACCTAGGGCTGCCAGCCCGTCGTATCTGCCCACTTCCAGGCGCGTTGGTAGGCATCCAGGAACCACGGCTCCTTGGCCACGGCGTAATCAGCCGTCGCGAGTGCGGCACGCTTGGCCGCCAGATAGTCGGCCTGCACGCCGGGGTTGGCCCGCAGCCAGTCGACGAACATCAGGGCGAACCTCTGATTGGGCCGGCCATCCACCCGGATGTGCACATTGGTCGGCCGGCCCGGATCAGCTGAGGCATGGAAACGCTTCTGCCACAACGCCGGATCATCATCGTGCGGTGTGTCGGTGGTGATGTCCGGCACCACGGGATAGCCGGCGGTCAACAGTGCCTCGGCGAGTTCGTCGGCGATCTCCAACGACCCAACCGTCACCTGCACATCGATGACGTCCTTGGCGTCCATCCCCGGCACGGCGGTCGAACCGATGTGGTCGATGCGCACCGCGCGGTGCCCGCAGGCCGTGTTGAGCCGGGCCAGGATCCGGCGCGCCTGATCCGGCCAGGTCGGGTCATAGGGCACCACCACAGGGTCGCGGCGGGCCGGCCGGCGGATCTGCAGGTTGTGCGCGAAGGGCAGGATCCGTTCGTGCCAAAGGGCGCGAGCCTGCTCGACGACAGCGCCCGGGCTGCCCGAGTTGTCCAGCCACACATCGGCGACCGCGCGACGCTGTTCCTCGGTGGCCTGCGCGGCAATGCGGGCGCGGGCGTCCTCCTCGGTGAATCCGCGGTATTCGATGAGGCGCTTGACGCGCAGTTCCGGGTCGGCGTTGACGATGATCACCAACGGGAACATCGGCGCCATCTGCGATTCCACCAACAGTGGAATGTCCTCGATGATCACTGGGTTTTTCTCGGCCTCGATGGCACTCGCGATGAGCTCCGAACGACGGTGCGCCACCAACGGATGCACGATGCCGTTCAGGGTGGCGCGCTTCTCGTCGTCGCTGAAGGCGACCGCCGCCAGCGCCGGACGGTTCAACGCCCCTTCGGGTAGCAGGATTCCGTCGCCGAACGCCTCGACCAACTTGGCCAGGCCCTCGGTTCCGGGCTCGACCACCTCACGCGCGATGACGTCACCGTCGACGATGATGCCGCCGAGATCGCTGAATGTGGCCGACACTGTTGACTTCCCGGCGCCGATACCGCCGGTTAACCCGATACGAAGCACGCCCAACAGTGTGTCAGGCCCTCACAACGACGAACGCCCCGACCCAAAAGGGCCGGGGCGTCCGTTGTTCGTACTTGTCAGCGCCTAGCGATCACGCGTTGCCTGCGAGCTTCTCGCGCAGAGCGGCCAGCTGTGCGTCGCTGGCCAGCGTGCCACCGGTGGATTCCTCGCGACCAGCGCCGTTGGACGACGACGAGGTCGGACGGGCAGCTTCCTCGGCCTCGGCCGCGGCGAACTTCTCCATCTGCGTGGTGTGCATCTTGTGGCGACGCTCGGCCTCGGCGTAGCGGGCCTCCCACTCCTCACGCTGCTTGTCGAAGCCTTCGAGCCATTCGTTGGTCTCGGCGTCGAAGCCCTCGGGGAAGATGTAGTTGCCCTGCTCGTCGTAGCTGTCGGCCATGCCGTACTTCGACGGGTCGAACTCCTCGGTGTAGTCCTCGTTGGCCTGCTTGAGGCTCAGCGAGATCCGGCGACGCTCCAGGTCGATGTCGATGACCTTGACCATCGCGTCGTCGCCGACCTGGACCACCTGGTCCGGGACCTCGACGTGGCGCTCGGACAGCTCCGAGATGTGCACCAGACCCTCGATGCCCTCCTCGACGCGGACGAACGCACCGAACGGCACCAGCTTGGTGACCTTGCCCGGCACGATCTGACCGATCGCGTGGGTGCGGGCGAAGTGGCGCCACGGGTCTTCCTGAGTCGCCTTGAGCGACAGCGAAACCCGCTCGCGGTCCATGTCGACGTCGAGCACCTCGACGGTGACCTCGTCGCCCACCTGAACCACCTCGGACGGGTGATCGATGTGCTTCCAGGACAGCTCGGAGACGTGCACCAGGCCGTCGACGCCGCCGAGATCGACGAAGGCGCCGAAGTTGACGATCGAGGACACGACACCCTTGCGGATGGCACCCTTCTGCAGCTGGTTGAGGAACTCGCTGCGCACCTCGGACTGGGTCTGCTCCAGCCAGGCGCGGCGGCTCAGCACCACGTTGTTGCGGTTCTTGTCCAACTCGATGATCTTGGCCTCGATCTCCTTGCCGATGTACGGCTGCAGATCGCGGACACGACGCATCTCGACCAGCGATGCGGGCAGGAAGCCACGCAGACCGATGTCGAGGATCAGGCCGCCCTTGACGACCTCGATGACGGTGCCCTTGACGGCCTCGTCCTTCTCCTTGAGCTCCTCGATGGTGCCCCAGGCACGCTCGTACTGAGCGCGCTTCTTGGACAGGATCAGGCGGCCTTCCTTGTCCTCCTTGGTGAGAACGAGGGCCTCGACCTCATCGCCCACGGAAACGACCTCGTTGGGGTCGACATCGTGCTTGATGGAGAGTTCGCGGGAAGGAATGACACCTTCGGTCTTGTAACCGATGTCGAGCAGGACCTCGTCACGGTCAACCTTGACGATGGTTCCCTCGACGATGTCGCCATCGTTGAAGTATTTGATGGTTTTGTCGATGGCGGCGAGAAAGTCCTCAGCCGAGCCGATGTCGTTGACGGCTACTTGCGGCGAGGTGACGGAGGGAGAGGGCATGTGGTGGGTTGCTCCGGACAGGTTTACTAGTAGGGACAATTGTGTTGCATGTATTGCGTTCGTGCGGATCCGTGACGGCGACCAGAAGATGTCCAGCTGTACGCACAGATACGTAACGAGGGTACTCGACCAGGCACACGCAGGACAAACCGGCTCCCCTGAGGGTGGTTCCGGCGGCCCGCCGGAGCGTCCGCGAAACAGCGCCGGGGATGGCAGCCCAATTTGTGCCAGGGATGGCAGCTACCCACCGCTACGCTTCGCACGTGGCGTACTCCCCGACCCCCGGCCCCCCTCATCGGCCGTGGTTCCCGATCACCGCACCAATGCCGAGACCGGTACGCAAGGTCGGGGCCCCGCTGGCCGCGATCATCGCCTGCGGTGTCGTCATCGGTGCGCTGGTGCTGCTGTTCACCGCACTCAACCCGGCCGGCGCGATCATCGGGTTCACACTGTCCAGCATCGTGATGACCGGGGCGGTGTTCGCCTACCTGTGGCTGGACCGATGGGAGCCGGAGCCGCCCCGATTGTTGCTGCTGGCGTTCGGCTGGGGTGCCGCGGTCGCCGTCGTGCTCTCCCTGATACTCAGCCTGTTCGCCGATGCACTACTCGCGACTCCCGGGGTCGACTCGTCCCACAGTTTCGCCTCCGTGGCGATCCGGGCGCCGTTCATCGAAGAGGCCGCCAAGGGCCTGTTCTTGCTGGTCATGATGACCGGCAAGCGCCGCAATGAGCTCAACTCCCTCACCGACTGCCTGGTCTACGCCGGCCTGGTCGGACTCGGGTTCGCCTGGCTGGAAGACATCATGTACATCTCCAGCGCGGATTCCCTGGGGGGATCTCTGCTCACCGCGGCGCTGCGACTGATCATGGCACCGTTCGCCCACTCGCTGTTCACCACGATGACCGCGATCGGCGTGTACTTCGCACTGCAGCGGCGCAGCGGCATCGCCAAGGCGCTGTGCATCCTGGCCGGCTACCTCGGCGCGGTGCTCATGCACGGGCTGTGGAACGGCTCGTCACTGCTCGGTGCCGGAACCTACTTCATCGTCTACATCGTGTGGATGGTGCCGATCTTCATCATCATGATCGTGGTCGCCGTCACCAGCCGTCGCCGCGAACAGCGCGTGGTGGCCGCCAAGCTGCCCGGCATGGTCGCCGCCGGGCTAATCACCCCCAACGAGGCCACCTGGCTCGGATCGTTGAAGACCCGCCACGGCGCCATCCAGCAGGCGACGCTGGCCGCCGGGCGCCCCGCGGGCAAGGCCGTCGCGGCGTTCGCGGCCGCCGTCGTCGAACTGGCCTTCGTCCGCGACCGCATCGACCGCGGTTTCGGCGATGCCCAGGTGTACGCGCTGCAGCAGGAAGAGGTGTATTCGGTGGCGGCCGCCCGCTCGGCCGCACCGATCCTGCAGTGGTTGGCGGGATACCGCGCGCCCGCTCGCTAACGCACCGACTGTGCGAATTCTGCACAGTCGGGGCACTCCGAAACGATCGGATGCACGCACGCGACGACGTGGGCGAGGAACTGCTCTGCGCGCTCCAGCCGGGCAATGTCAGCTCTGATCCGCTGCAGCGTGGCGGTGATCATGTCGATTCGGACACCCCGCTCTGCGGCGCGCAATTCGCGGATCTCCGACAACGCCAGGCCGGCCTGTTGGCAGAGGCGCACCAGCCGGGCCCTGGCGAGCAGCTCGTCGTCGTAGCGTCGGTGCCCTGATGCGCTCCGCAGCGGGACCAGGACTCCGACGTCTTCCCAGTGCCGCAGCACGTGCGACTCGACGCCCACCGCCGCGGCGGCAGCTCCGACCGCGTACATATCGCCCATGTGAGTTCTTCCCTTGACTTCAGGTCGACCTGAAGTTTTAGCTTTGCACACATGACTACCACTGCCGCCCAAAGTCCGGTTCGACAACCGAGTCTGTGGGCCTGCTGCTCGGCGTTCGCCCAGGCACCGGTCGGGCTCGTCCGGCCGCGACGCGCCGACCGGAACTTCCTGCAACAGCTGTCCGACGCCGGCCTGCCACCCGCCACGCAGACCGTCAGGGTCCGTGCACTGCGCCAGATGCCCAAATGGGTCCCCACCGCAGGCACTGTCGAGGGAACCCACACTCCGCGCCGTATTCCCATCGCCCTGACAGCGTTTGTCGTCGAGCATCCGCGGGCCCGCTTCGTGGTGGATCCGGGCATGTGCGCCGATGTCGGAGTCCGGGTGCTCAGCCAGCTGCCTACCGTGCTGCGTCCGGCTGTCGAGCCGCCGGCCGAGGCGATCACCACCACGGCGGCACTGGCCGAGGAGCTCGGCGAGAATCACGTCGACTTCGCGCTGCCGACCCACCTGCATTGGGACCACATCTGCGGGCTTCTCGATCTGCCCGCCATGCCCGTGCACGTCCACCACCCAGAACTCGACTGGGCCACCACCGGTCCGGTCGCACCGGCCGGCGGCGTGCGGGATTCCCTGCAGCACAGGACGATCACGACGTTCACGCTCGACGGCCCGCCGGTCCTGACGTTCGAGCGAAGCCACGACCTATTCGGCGACGGCGCGGTGCAACTCGTCGACCTCGCCGGCCACACTCCCGGCAGCATCGGCCTCCTGCTCAACACGGCCGGCGGATGGGTGCTGCTGGCCGGCGACGCCGCATGGCACAGTCTCGGGGTGGAACACGTCCGGCAAAAGCCCAGTTACCCAGGCGTATTCGCCGATGATGATCGCGACGCGAGCTTCCGCACTCTGCACCGGCTGCACGCGGTCAGAAACCAAGTCCGGATCGTCCCGACACACGACCACGCCGCCTCGACATCGCTGCCGCAGAGCTAGTCGGCCGCACCGGCCGAGCGGCTTGATTTGCACAGGTCAGCCATACTTCATGGATGCTCGCCCACATTCTCGACGTCCTGCCGGCGTTCCTGGTCGCGTCGGTGATTCTCGCCGCGTTGCCCGGTCCGGCCACGGTGCTGTTCCTGCACCGCTCGGTGCGGGACGGCCGTGCGGCGGGCCTGGCGGCGGTCGTGGGCAACGAGATCGGCATCTGCGGTTGGACGCTGGCCGGCGGCGGCGGACTGTCGATCCTGCTGGCCGCCAACCACATGCTGTCGCTCGCGCTGCACATCATCGGAGCCGCGGTCCTGGTCTGGCTCGGTATCAGCGCGTGGCGCAGCGCCAAGCACATGGACCTGGCGCTACCGCCGCGCGGCCGGACCCCGGCCGCGGCGTTTCGTGCGGCACTGCTGTCCATCGCCGCCAACCCGAAGGCGGCGGCCTTCGGCATCGTGGTGCTGCCTCAGTTTCTGCCGACCAGCGGCCCCGTCGTGCCGACGTTGCTGGTACTCGCGCTCATCCAGCTCGTGGTGGACACCGCGTGGTGCGTCGGCGTCGTGATGGCCGCCCATCGCGCACGCAACGTTCTGAACCGCACGCACATCCGGCGCCGGATCGAACGCGTGATGGGGGCCGCGCTGGTGGCGCTGGGCATCGGACTGGGCGCCGACGCACGCTAGTGCGCCGGCTCCGGCCCATGCGCCGCTAATGCGCCGCGGCGTCCCAGCTGCGGCCGTAGCCCACCGACACCTCCAGCGGCACATCCAACGGATACGCGTTGCCCATGTGCTCGCGCACCAACGCCTCCAGCGCGTCCCGCTCCCCCTCCACCACCTCGAAGAGCAGTTCGTCGTGCACCTGCAGCAGCATGCGTGACTTGAGGCCGGCCTCCTTGATGGCCTCGTCAACGTTGATCATTGCCACCTTGATGATGTCGGCGGCGCTGCCCTGGATGGGAGCGTTGAGCGCGGCCCGTTCGGCGGCCTCGCGGACGTTGCGGTTGCTGCTGTCGAGCTCGGGCAGGTAGCGCCTGCGCCCGAACACCGTCGAGGTGTAGCCGTCCTTGCGGGCCTGATCGACGACGTCGCGCAGGTAGTCGCGGATACCGCCGAAGCGCGCGAAGTACTGCTCCATCTGGATCTTGGCTTCTTCAGTGGAGATCTTGAGCTGGCTGGCCAACCCATACGCGCTCAAGCCGTAGGCCAGGCCGTAGGACATCGCCTTGACCCGCCGACGCAGCTCCGGGGTGACCTCGTCGATCGGCACGTCGAAGGCCCGTGACGCGACGAACGAGTGCAGGTCCTCGCCGGTGTTGAACGCCTCGATGAGACCTTCGTCGCGGGACAGGTGCGCCATGATCCGCATCTCGATCTGGCTGTAGTCCGCCGTCATCAGCTCGGAGTAGCCGTCGCCGACCACGAAGGCGTCCCGGATGCGCCGGCCCGCCTCGGTGCGGATCGGGATGTTCTGCAAGTTGGGTTCGGTGGACGAGAGCCGACCGGTGGCCGCGATGGTCTGGTTGAACGTGGTGTGGATCCGGCCGTCGGTGGCGACCGCGGCCAGCAGCCCGTCGACGGTCACCTTCAGCCGGGTGGCGTCCCGGTGCGCGAGCAGATGCTGCAGGAACGGGTGCCCGGTCTTGTCGAACAGCGATTGCAGCGCATCCGCGTCGGTGGTGTAGCCGGTCTTGGTGCGCTTGGTCTTGGGCATCTCCAGCTCGTCGAACAACACGACCTGCAGCTGCTTCGGTGAGCCGAGATTGATCTGCTTGCCGATGACCGCGTACGCGGCCTCGGCGGCGTCGCGGATCTGATCGGCGAACTCGCTCTGCAGCTCCGTGAGGTAGTCGCTGTCCACGGCGATGCCGGTGTGCTCCACCTGGGCGAGCACCCGCTGCACGGGCAACTCCATGCGACCCAGCAGAGACGACGAGTCGATCTTGGCCAGCTCCTCGTCGAGCGCATCGGCGAGGTCCAGCACTGCGCAGGCCCGCAGGATCACGGTCTGCACCGCCTGCTCGTCAACGCCGTCCGAGTCATCGAGCAGTGAAAGCTGTTGTTGCTCTGGGCTTTCGGCGCGAAGTTCCCGCTTCAGGTACCGCACCGACAAATCGTCGAGGGCGAAGCTGCGCTGCCCCGGCCGAACCAGGTATGCCGCAAGCGCAGTGTCGGAGGTGACCCCGCGCAGCGTCCAGCCCCGGCCGGCCAGGTCGTGCATGGCCAGCTTGGCCTCGTGCAGGGCCTTGGGTGGGCCCGGGTCGGCCAGCCAGGACGACAACGCTTCCTCGTCTTCGGCGGTCAGCGTGGCGGTGTCGATGTAGCGACCGTCGCCGTCCGCGGAGACGATGGCCAGGGCGGTGGCGTCGGCGTCGTACGCCAGGTGCGTGCCGACCACCGCCATCCCGAACCGGTTGCCCAGGCTGTGTTCGGACAGCCACGCGGCGAGCTCGCCCGGTTCCAGAGCGCGCCCGCGCACGTCGAACCCGTGCTCGACCTCTGGTTCGGCGGCCACCAGCGTGTCGAACAGCCGGTCCCGAAGCACCCGGAACTCAAGATCGTCGAAGAGCCGGTGGATCTGGTCGCGGTCCCACGGCAGCAGGCGCAACGTGTCGGGGGTCTGGGCCAGCGGCACATCCTTGACCAGTTCGGTCAGCTCGCGGTTGAGCACCACGCTGGACAGATTGGACCGCAGCGACTCGCCGACCTTGCCTTTCACCTTGTCGACGTTGTCGACCAGGGATTGCAGCGAGCCGTATTCGACGATCCACTTGGTGGCGGTCTTCTCCCCCACACCCGGGATGCCGGGCAGGTTGTCGCTCGGGTCGCCGCGCAGCGCGGCGAAGTCCGGGTACTGCGTCGGCGTCAGGCCGTACTTCTCCACCACCGCATCCGGCGTGAAGCGGGTGAGCTCACTGACCCCCTTGCGCGGGTAGAGCACGGTCACGTCGTTGCTGACCAGCTGCAACGAGTCACGATCGCCGGTGACCACCAGCACGCGGTAGCCGGCGTCCTCGGCCTGGGTGGCGAGGGTGGCGATGATGTCGTCGGCCTCGAAGCCGGGCTCGGCCAGCACCGTGATGCCCAGCGCGCCGAGCACCTCCTTGGTGATGTCGATCTGGCCGCGGAACTCGTCGGGCGTCGCCGATCGGCCTTCCTTGTACTCGGGGTACTTCTCCTTGCGGAACGTCTGACGCGACACATCGAAGGCCGCGGCGACATGACTGGGCTGCTCATCACGCAGCAGATTGATGAGCATCGCAGTGAAGCCGTACACAGCGTTGGTTGTCAGCCCGCCCTGCGTCTTGAAGTTCTCCGCAGGCAGCGCGTAAAACGCGCGGAAAGCCAGGGAATTACCGTCGAGCAGCATCAGTGTGGGCTTCGCGTCCGTCACGGCCCTAACTCTATGCACCGCCGCCGACGAGTTCGGCGGCCATCTCGATCAGCGCCCGCGCGGCCGGGCTGATCGGCCCGCTCGCGCGCCAGGCCAGCACCAGCCGACCACGCAGTTCGGGCCGGATCGAAATGGCGTGGACATCGGTACGTTGACGTGCCACCGAACCCGGAACGATCGCCACGCCCAGCCCGCGCGCGGCGAGATCGGCGAGCGCGTCGGGCGTGGCGGCCTCGAACACCACGTGCGGCGCGACGCCGGCCGCTGCGCACGCCAGGTCGAACTGCCGACGGATACCGCCACCGGCAGGAAGCGAGATGAGCGGGCGCTGCGCGAGCGCGGCCAGTTTCACTGTCCGGCGCTTCACCCAGGGGTCGGAACGGCTCACCACAGCCTCGATCGGTTCGTCGGTCGTGGTGGCGACCGCCAGGCCGTCGGGCACCTCGCCGGAACCAACCGACGTGATCACCACATCGAACCTGCCGCTGCGGACACCGTCGATCAGCGCATCCGAGGTATCGGTGGACAAGGTGATCTCCACCGCCGGGTGGGCCCGGTGGTAATCGGCCAGCAGTTGCGGCAGGTCGACGTTGTGGGCCGTCACGGTGCCCACCGTCACCGAGCCGCGGACCAGCTGGGTCAGCTCGTCGACCGCGGTCTTGGCGTGCCGCACCGCGTCAAGGGCGGCACGCGCATAGGGCAATACCGCCGCGCCGGCCGCGGTCAGCCGGACCTCGCGCCGCGACCGGTCCAGCAGCGGCTGACCCAATTCCCGCTCCAGCCGGGCGATCTGGGCACTGACTGCGGGCTGCGCGACATGCACACGCTGCGCGGCCCGGGTGAAGTTGGCCTCCTCGGTGACGGCAACGAAATACTCGAGCTGCCGCAATTCCATAACGCTTGATTATAGTTTGTGTACGGAGACGGTATTGGACTTATAAATACTGCTCCGCGCAGGCTTGAGTCATGGACATCGTGATCGCAGGGGCCGGTATCGGCGGCCTCACCACCGCACTCGCACTGCACGCCCGGGGCATGGGCGTCACCGTCGTGGAATCGGCGCGCGAACTCGCCGCGCTCGGAGTCGGGATCAACCTGCTTCCACACGCCGTCCGTGAGCTGACCGAGCTCGGTCTGGGCGACGAGGTCCGCGCCATCGCAGCCACCCCGGCCGTCATCGATTTCTACTCCTCGGACGGGACACTGCTGTTCCGCGAGCCGCGCGGAATCGAAGGCGGCTACGGCTACCCGCAATGCTCGGTGCACCGCGGCAAGTTGCAGATGGTGCTGCTCGACGCGGTTCGGGCCCGGCTGGGCGCCAAGGCGGTCCGGACCGGTGCCGGCGTCGTGGAGTTCGCCGAAACGGCCGACGCGGTGCGCGTGCATACCCGTGCCGGCGATTTCACGGCCGACGTGTTTGTCGGCGCCGACGGGGTGCACTCGAGGGTGCGGCGCAGGCTGCACCCAAGCCCCGATCCACTCGCCTGGTCGGGAGTACAGATGTTTCGCGGCGCCAGCCGGATTCGGCCGTTCCTCGACGGCCGCACGATGGCCATCGTCAAGGGCCCGCACGGCGTCGAGCTGGTCACCTATCCGATCGGCGGTGACATGGTGAACTGGGTGCTGCTGGTCCCCGAAGCCGAACCCGGCCCCCTTCCCGGCGACGCGAACTGGAACACCCCGACCGATCCCGCAGCCGTGACCGCCCACATGTCCGGCTGGAGCCTGGACTGGCTGGACACCGCCGAGCTGGTGGCCCGATCCGACACGGTGTTCGAGTACCCGATGGTCGATCGGGAGCCACTGCCGCACTGGGGAACTCAGCGCGTCACACTGCTCGGCGACGCTGCGCATCCGATGTACCCGGTCGGAGCCAACGGCGGGTCCCAGGCCATCCTCGATGCCGCCGCCCTGGCCGACGAACTGGCCGCCGGCCGCGGCGTCGCGGGTTACGAGGCCCGCCGCATCCCGGAGACGACGGCAGTGGTGTACGCCAACCGTGAGATGCACGCCGGTGACCCGCGCGATCTGGACCGTGTCACCGCCACCTACCGACGAAACACACTGGCGGACCGGAGTTCCCGATGATCACATATGTACTCGTACCCGGTGCGTGCCACGGCGGCTGGTGCTTCGACGACCTGGCCGCTGCGCTGCGGGCCGACGGCCGCCGGGTGCTGACGCCGACCCTGACCGGGGTCGCCGAACGCGCCCACCTGGCTCACGCCGGGGTCAATCTGGACACTCACATCGCCGATGTGCTGTCCGATTTCCACGCTCACCGCGTCACCGATGCGGTACTGGTCGGGCACAGCTACGGCGGCATGGTGATCACGGCGGTCGCGGACCGCATCCCGGACCGTGTGCGCACGCTGGTCTATCTGGATGCGTTCGTCCCCCGCGACGGCGAGTCCTGCTGGTCGCTGACCAACGACGAGCAGCGCCAGTGGTATATCGGGGTCGACGCGACCGGATACGGCGTACCCCCGCGGCCATTCTTCGACGAACGCGCGACGGCCCACCCGCTGGCGTCACTGTTGCAGCCGGTCCGCCTCGGCGACGAGCCGCCGGGCATTCGCCGGATCTACGTCTCCGCCCGACGGTGGCCGACGGAATCGCCGTTCGCGCCGACCTACGAGCGGCTCCGCAGCGACCCCGGATGGACGACATATGCCCTCGACGGGGCGCACAACCTCATGCGGGACAACCACACTGATCTGGTGCGCATCCTGCGGGACGCCGCCGGCCTCCCAACCGGTGCAGCCGCTCGCGGATGACGTTCGCCTGGGTGCTGATTGCGCCGATATAACCGTCGGGACGCACCAACACGTAGGCGCCGACAGGTACGTCGTAGTCCGGACTGGGTCGTAGGCTCACCTGGGGAACACCGAAATCGACTGTTTTGCAGTCGAATTCCAGCACAGTCCAGTGCGGTCCGCGGAACACGTCGAACAACCGACGACCATCGGGCAACAGACCGTCCGGTGCCCGGTCGCCGGGTTGCAGCGTGCCCATGCGCGGGTCGCCGGCCGCCAGTGGACCGCCCCGGTAGCCGATGTCCAACTGGTGGATCGCGGCCGGCGCCGGCCCTGTCCCGCCGAAACCCTGGCGGTGTAGCGCACCGCTGAGTTGCAGTACCTTGGCGGCAACGGGCAGGCGTTCGGCCTCATAGCTGTCCAGCAGTTCGGCGGGTGCACCGGCGATCACCGCGGCCAGTTTCCAACCGAGGTTGTGGGCGTCCTGCACGCCGGTGTTGACACCCTGCCCTCCGGCAGGTGAATGCACGTGGGCGGCATCCCCGGCAAGGAACACGCGACCGATTCGGAAGTGTTGCGCCATGAGCAGATTCACCCGGTACAGCGAGATCCACCGCAGGTCCGACAGTGTGATGTCGCGGCGGCCCGACCGTTGTTCCAGCACCTCCTGCATACCCTCGAGGGTCAGCGCGGGTGGGTCCTCGCCCGGCGCCATGGTGACCACCAACTGGTAATGCTCGCTGCCGGGAAGGTTCCACAGCGAGAACCGCCGGGCTTGATCACCGTCACGGGTCAGCAGGTGACAGCACCGGCCTTCGAGTCCGGCGGTCCGCACGTCACCGACGACGATGCGTTCCTCGGTCAGCGCACCGCCGAGAAACTCGACCCCGGACACCTTGCGTACCGTGCTGCGGCCGCCGTCGGCACCGACCAGGTATTCGGCGCGGATCTGCCCGCGGTTGGTGTGCACCGTGACGCCATCGTCGTGCTGCGTGAAACCCGTTACCTCGGTGTCGAATTCGATCGTGCCGCCGAGTTCGGCGAACCGTGCCGCCAGGATCTGGTCGGTGCGCCACTGCGGGATCAGCCAGGTGTACGGATAAGGCACCGCCGGGGTGGGTTCCAGCTCGGGCAGCCCGAGGAGCTCGTAGATCGGCTTCTCCCAGACCACGTCGGCGCCGCGGTACAGCCGCATGGGCGGAAAAGACTCACCGGCGGCCAGAACCGCACCGATGACCCCGAGGTCGTCGAACACCTCCAGCGTGCGAGGCTGCAGCCCCTTGCCGCGCGAGCCGGGAAACAACGTCGCCGCCTTGTCCAGCACCCGGGTCGGCACACCTCGACGGGTCAGTTCGATGGCCAAGGTGAGTCCGGTCGGTCCGGCGCCCGCGATCACGACCGTCATCGACCGACACCTCCCAACAGGACCAGCAGCACATCATCGATCAGCCGTGCGCTGAACGCCGCGTCGATCGGCAGGTCCAGGTGGATCTGCCGCAGAATCATCGCCTCGGCCACGTCGTGGATGAGCTCGACATCGGCGTCGGTGGCGATGTCGCCCCGGGCGATGGCCCGTTGCAGCGCGTCGTGGAACGGCGAGAGCTCCTCCTTGGCGAGATGCTCGCGGATGGCCTCGGCCAGTTGTGTGTCGTGCCGCATCAGCGTCGCGAGCTCCGCGGTCACCCGCGTCAACGGGTCGGCCACCTCCGCGGCGACCGCATCCATGACGGCGAACAGGTCACTGCGCAGCTGCCCGGTATCCGGCATGGCGGCGTTGCGGGCGGCATCCGCAGCGTCCAGCGTGGCGCGCACCAGCTGAGCCTTGTTCGGCCACCGGCGGTAGATGGTGGCCTTGCTGGCACCTGCCCGCGCGGCGACGGCGTCCATCGTCAGTGCCTGATATCCCCGCTCCGCCAACAGGTCGGCCGTCGCAGCCAACACTGCCTGTTCACGCTCCATGCCTCGCGCCATGCTCGAAGTGTACGAAACTGTTTCGTACACCTCAAACCAATATTCTGGTGCGCGGGACAAAACTGCAACACGTTTCAGTTTTGCGGTCTTGATCGTTTAGGCTGGCCTCGTGCCAGCAGCATCTTCGCAACCCGCGATCGACGGATGGTTCGCCACCGACGACGCCGGTGCCACCCACCTGATCGGCGGCAAGTGCACTCAGTGCGCCACCTTCGTGTTCCCGCCGCGCGAGAACAACTGCCCCAACCCGGCCTGCGCCAGCGACACCCTTGACCTGGTGCCACTGTCCCGCCGCGGAAAGGTGTGGAGCTACACCGAGAACCGGTACCTCCCGCCGTCGCCGTATCCCAAGACCGACCCGTTCGAGCCGTTCGCGATCGCCGCGGTGGAACTGGCCGACGAAGGCCTGATCGTGCTCGGCAAGGTCGTCGAGGGCACCCTCGCCGCCGACCTCAAGGTCGGCATGGAGATGGAGCTGACCACCATGACGCTCTACACCGACGACGAGGGCGTCGAGCGCACCACCCACGCCTGGAGGATCGCCTGATGAGCGCACCCGAACCGCTGTACATCCTCGGCGCGGGAATGCACCCGTGGGGCAAGTGGGGACGCGACTTCACCGAGTACGGCGTCGTCGCCGCCCGCGCGGCGCTGGCCGAGGCCGGACTGGACGCGCAGCAGATCCAGTTCATCGCCGGCGCGGACACCATCCGCAACGGCTACCCCGGCTTCATCGCCGGGTCGACGTTCGCCCAGAAGCTGGGCTGGAACGGCGTGCCGGTGTCGTCTTCGTACGCCGCGTGCGCGTCGGGCTCGCAGGCGCTGCAGAGCGCCCGCGCCCAGATCCTGGCCGGGTTCTGCGATGTCGCTCTGGTGATCGGTGCCGATACCACGCCCAAGGGTGCGTTCGCGCCCGTCGGCGGCGAGCGCAAGAACGATCCCGACTGGCAGCGCTTCCACCTGCTCGGCGCGATGAACCCGGTGTACTTCGCCCTGCTGGCGCGGCGCCGGATGGATCTCTACGGCGCCACCGCCGAGGACTTCGCCCAGGTGAAGGTGAAGAACTCCCGCCACGGCCTGCAGAACCCGAATGCCCGCTACCGCAAGGAATCCGCGATCGAGGACGTGCTGGCCAGCCCGGTGGTCTCCGACCCGCTGCGCCAGCTCGACATCTGCGCCACCTCCGACGGCGCGGCCGCACTGATCGTCGCTTCGAAGTCGTTCGCCGAGAAGCACCTCGGCTCGCTCGAGGGCGTGCCGTCGGTACGCGCGATCTCGACGGTGACCCCGCGCTACCCGCAGCACCTGCCCGAATTGCCGGACATCGCAACCGATTCCACCGCCGTCGTGGCGGCGCCGGAGCGGGTGTTCAAGGACCAGATTCTCGACGCGGCCTACGCCGAGGCCGGCATCGGCCCCGAGGACGTCAGCCTCGCCGAGGTCTACGACCTGTCCACCGCGCTCGAGCTGGACTGGTACGAGCACCTGGGCCTGTGCGCCAAGGGTGAAGGCGAGCAGCTGCTGCGTTCGGGCGCCACCACCATCGGCGGGCGTGTGCCGGTCAACCCGTCGGGCGGCCTGGCCTGCTTCGGCGAGGCCATTCCGGCCCAGGCCATCGCGCAGGTGTGCGAGTTGACCTGGCAGCTCAAGGGTCAGGCCACCGGCCGGCAGGTCGAGGGCGCGAAGGTCGGCGTGACCGCCAACCAGGGCCTGTTCGGCCACGGCTCCTCGGTGATCGTCGCCCGGTGATCCCCGTTGCGCACGTTCGCGTCACCATGAAGGTGTGAGCGAAACCGTCGTCGTCCGCGTCAAGCCCGGCAGCCGTAAAGGCCCGCTGGTCGAGGTCGCCGATGACGGCGCTCTCACCATCTACGTGCCAGAACGCGCCGTCGACGGCAAGGCCAATGACGCCGTCACCAAATTGCTTGCCCAGCATCTGGGTGTGCCGCGCAGCCGCGTGGAGTTGATCTCCGGAGCGACTGCGCGGCTCAAGCGTTTTCGGGTCAGCTGAGCGCCGGCGAGCGTGCGCAGAACACCGCTCAAAGGCGGCGCGGCGGGCAGCAGACACGCACGCACGCACGCGGTGCTAATGGGCCTGCGTCAGCCCAGGTTGCGGTTCCACTCCAGCCAGCCGATGCCGGTGCGCCCGTCAGAGGTGCGAACCCTCGCCCAGGCGCGGGGGAATTGGCTGATGCGACCGTCCGCAGCCACCAGCAGCACGGGGGCGTGCCCCTGGATGTCGACAGTCGCCTCGATGTCGCCGGGCTGCAGGGTCAGCGTCGTCGACACCGGCAGATCGTCGGCTCCGACCATGTATTGCGCTGTCACCGACTGCAATTCGACAAGCGGTTCACCGTCGCGCTGCGAATAGCCGATACCGATCGGTGGCATTCCGGCGATCCGGATGTCCACGCCGTGCAGGTGGGTGCCGTCGTCGAGATGGATCGCGCTCCACACCCAGTTCATCGACCACCAGTCCCGCACACCCCACGAATGGTCGCGCTGACCCGGCACGGCCTTGATGTCGAACGTCTGCTCCCCGATCGTCACGGTGCCCGTGACCGTGCAGGGAATCTCATAGCGGGGCGTGATCCGGTACTGGTACGGGGTTCCGGCTGTGGTCCAGGTCAGGTCCATGGTCACGTCAACCGGCCGACCGGTCTCACCGCGCAGCAGCGCCGCCGGATCATCGTGAGACTGCCCGGTACCCGACGCCGTGACGCGGTAGGTCTTGAGCGGTTCGACCGGTTGCAGGCTCAACTCGACCCCGTCACCCTTGATCAGCTCCGGTTCGGCCGGTACGGCATGAAAGTCGTTGAGCGCCACGGTCGGCATGCCCGGACCGCAGAACAGCACATTGATCCACGCGGTGTGCTGGTTGGGGATCAGGCCCAGGCGGACCCAACCGCCGAAACCCGCGGCGGGATCGGTGAAGTCGAAGTACCAGCTCTCGTTCCACAGCTCTTCGTCGGTGGGCGGGTGCGGAGAGTCGTCCTCGGCGGCGGGCACCAGCGGCTCCGGAACCGACGGTGGCGCAAGGATATCCAGCGCTCCGGTGTCCAGCACATGAGCGCAGTGCCGGTCGAGCATCGTCATGAACATGTGGTCGCCGCGTTCGGTGCGTTCCACCAGCATCGAGGAGATGATCGCCATCATCACGCCGAAGAAGCTCTGCCTGCGCACGCCGTCGCGCACCTGGTCGAGCGTCAGTGCCGAGTCCGAACCCAACGCCTGGTGATATGCCGCCAGCAGCTCGTCGTAGTGCGCACGGCGCTGTTCGACGGGCAGGGCGCAGCCGATGAAATAGGCGACATCGGTGAACGCCGGGCCTTTGGTGACGGTCTGCCAGTCGACCACCGTCAGGGCCCGTTCCGCACCCGCGTCGCCGAACAACATGTTGTCGAGTCGATAGTCGCCGTGCACCAGGCCCTGCGGCCGATCGGACGCGCCTTCGTCGGCCAGGTAGGCGTCGAAACTCTCGACGAGTCGTTCGCAGACATGGCGCTGCTCCGGCGTGATCAGACCCGCGTACCGGTCGACGAAGGCCGCGTACAGACCCGAAATCAGCGCCTGGTTGACCGGCGCCTCACGCTTGAGCCATTCAGCCTGGTCCAGGGCCTCGGCGCCGGCCTTTGATCCGTGCACGCTACCGAGCTCGGCGAGCGCCACGGCGGCCTGTTCGGCTGTGGCGCCGCGGATCTCGTCACCCACCAGGGCGGGAACCGCATCGCCCAGCAGCAGATCGAAGGCACCGGTCTGGGTGTCGATCGCGGCGTGGTAGCACGGTGCCACAGGCCCGGGCGCCAGGGCGGGCGCGATGTCGGTGTAGAACCGCACCTCGCGCTCGTAAAGCCCCAGGGACAGTCCGGTCTGGCGGCTGTTGGGGTCAGTGGCGGCCACCTTGAGTACCACCGAAGCGGGCCCGGCGGCGTCACCCGCGTAGCTCAGCGCGACGCGGTAACACTCGCTCATCTGGCCGGTGCCGATCCGCTCGAAAGTGAATGCGCTGACCTGGCCGGCACCGAGGGCGGCGGTCAGCCAGTCGCAGGTCAGGTCTTCGGGGCGGTCGAGTACGGCTGTCTGAGTCGGTTGCACACAGGCAACCTAGCAGTGTTCCGGATCACACATGACAGGTGTCAACTAATGGTGTGCCGCCTTGGCATGACCATGGGCACAGGCGTCCGGCGGGGTGGGCGCCACGTCCAGGGCCGGGTTGCGGTCGAAGAACCCGAACGGCTTGAGCCAGAACGAGACCACGTCCACCGGCATCACCGGCCAGTCCTCCGGACGGGTGATGTGGTGGATACCGAACACGTACCACAGGACCACGTCGGTGTTGTCGATCGACCGGTCGGCCTTCGTCCACTCACCCAACCCGGTATCGGTCACCGACTGGTTGACGAACTCCCCCGCCGGCCAGCGCTCGTCCGGCTGGTTCGGGGTCACCCACAGCGTGTGGGCGATGACATTGGCGCGCTGAATCACCGGCGAGGCGGGGTCGAACATCGCCGGGATCGCCCCGGTGGGAACCAGCTTGTACGACGGATGGGTCCCCAGGCCGTTCACGACGTTGGTATTGACCACTTTCCAGGCCCGTTGGGTGGCGAAGTTGACGTCCTGTTTGCCCTCCTGCTCGGTGCGCAGCGCCTGATTGCGCACCACCAGTGACAGCCCGTACGGATTATCCGGGCCGATGGGTTCTGCGTACGACTCGGTCATGTAGACCGTGTTGTCGGTGCCGTCGACATCCAGATCCAACCGGGCGATCAGGAAATGCTGATGGAACGGCGCGTAGGTGCGCTCGTCGACCAGCGTGCCGTTCTTCGGCGTCGGCCCGCCCGGAAACGGTGTGGTGACCATGATCCCGGTGGCGCGGACCTCGCACTCGATGTTGCCGTCCTGGTACAGCCGCCAGTAGACCAGATATTCGTAGTTGGCGACGGTGACGTGGAAAGACAGTGTGAGCCTGCGCATCCGGCGCACCTCGGCACCCGCGTCGTGATCGACGTGCTTCCACAGCACGGCGTTGTCTTCCTCGTGGATGCAGATCGCGTTGGTGATGGTGTACGGCTCACCGCTGCTGTTGTGCAGCACCGCGTCCAGATAACGGATCTCACCGAGGCAGTCGCAGCCGAGCTCCAGCGAGGTGGTCATGAATCCCAGACCCCACTCGCCGATGTCGAACGCCGTGCGCCGGTAGTGATCGACCGAAGAATCCCGGTACGGCACCACCATCTCGGCGAACGACATCCGGTGTGCGACCGAACGATCCACATCACCGTCGCGGTACCGCACGGTGTGCATGGTCATGCCCTCGCGATGGTTGAACCCGATCCGAAGCGACCAGTTCTGCCACCGCAGCAGGTTGCCGTCCAAGGTGAACGAGGGACCCTCCGGCTGCGTGATGTCGAGCGGCTTGAGTGGATCCCGGCGCGATGCCGCCCGGATCCGTTCCGGGATGTGGTGCGGCACGTATTCACCCATCACGTCCGGCTTTTCGGCGCTGCCGTCATCTTCGACCCGCAGCACTTCCATGCTGTTGATGTCGATCACGCAATGCAGACCGCTGACCGGGTGCGCGTACGGATTGGCGCCGGCGGCCTGCTTGTACCAGGTGTCCGACCAGCCGATCCGCCGGTCCCGATATTCGGGTGGCGCCACGGCATCGCCGTAGGTCCAGGTGTCCATGAAGACGTTGTCCAGGTCGGTGATGCCGCGTCTGGCCAGCGCAGCGATCACGTCGGGGTGCCGGCGCAGGACCTCGTCGCATTCGACGAACTCGTCGACGGTGAAATTGGCTTGCACGCCCGGCACATGGTCGAAGTTTTCGACCCGGTCGTCGGTCAGCGACACCACGCCCTTGTACGTGGCGTTGGCCGCCCGCTCCAGGCAGATCACGGCCGCCCGCCGGGCCGGAGCAGCACCACCACCGTCGAACGCGGCCAATTCGGCCTTGGACGGCTCGACGAGTTCCACCGAGGCAACCCGCCAGCCCGCACCCACTCCGCGCTCACGCCGCAAAATCGCCGCCACCGCACGAAACTCGTCGGCGGACAGCGGATCCAAGGGGTAATCCACGTCAAATACGCAACCACACCGGAGGATTCCGTGCAGCGAATCGCTCAGAGTGGATCAGAGGGACTCAGCGCTCGGCGAGGGTGAACCCTTCCCAGGCCCGGCGTCGCACGGCCCGCGGGTCGTATTCGACGCGGGGTTTACGGTCGAACACGAAAACCGCGCGGTCATCGCTGTCATAGGCCGGCCATCCCGGGCCCGGCTCGCCGGACCGGCTGAACTCGCGCCACCGACGCTGCACGTCTCGGCTGACCCGCCGGGCCGACGTGCGGTCACCCACCGCGGTCAGCAGCGCGCCGTAAGTCGTGTGGTACGTATCGAACACCGCCAGCAGTTCCATCGCGTGCGTCGCACCGAGCCCCGCCCAGTGCAGGGTGCGAGGCGCATAGTCGTAGCGGTACACGTAGGTGGGCGCATGCCTGCTGTGTGCCTCGGCGATCTGCCAGGTGGCCGAGGCGAATGCGAAATCACCACCGAGCCGCACGCAGGCCGCGCTGCTCGGATAGTCCGGGTAGGCCGCGACGATCCGACGGCGGTCCTCGGGATCGGTACGGGCGAACAACTTTTCGATCATCGGCTCGTTGGTCGGCAGCAGCGGGAGGAACCGGGTGAACAGCCGGCCCTCGTCGGCGTTGTTACCGACGATCAACGGCACCCGGTGGGCACTGCCCTCGGCCATCGCCGTCACCGGATCGATCGGCAGGTACTCCGTGCCGAACGTCGGGCCGACCGGAAACGCGCCCGGCATGTCCGTCTGTCCGCGCATGATCAGCGCTTCCAGGGCCCGGCCCAGGTCCGCGGGACGGGCAGACATGAGCGCGGCGGCAGCCGATCCCCCATCGGGTCTGACCAGTTCGCCGAGCTGATCCGCGAGCCGGGCCGCGGCATCCATGGAGCTGACCATCCCGCTGGCCGGGCTCTCCGAGATCACCTGAGCGAACAGCCCTTCGGCCTCCGGCACCGCGAGCAGTGTCGCGACCGCGTGAGCACCCGCACTCTCACCGAAGATCGTCACGTTGTCGGGGTCTCCGCCGAACACCGCCACGTTGTCGCGGACCCAACGCAGGGCCAGCACCAGATCACGCAGGAACAGGTTGTCGTCGATCGGATGGTCGGGCGTCGCCAGCGACGACAGTTCGACGCACCCGAGCATGCCTAGCCGGTAGTTGACCGAGACGAACACACAACCGCGCCGAGCCAGCGCTCCACCGTCATAGACGGGTGTGGCCGAACTGCCCATGATGTAGCCACCGCCGTGGACGAAGAACATCACCGGCAGCGGACCGTCCGTGTCCGGTTTCTCCGGCGCCACCACGTTGAGGGTCAGGCAGTCCTCGCTCATCGGCTGGTGCTTGCCGACACCGACGAGCGTGTAGCGGCGTTGCTGGGGCGCGCAGTAACCGAACCCGTGGCAATAGCGCACACCCGGCCATGGCTCGGCGGGCTCGGGTGCGCGTAGACGCAGCGGCCCGACCGGCGGTTTGGCGTAAGGGATGGAACGCCAACGATGTACGCCGTCACGCGTGAACCCCTCGACGATGCCGGTACTGATCTTTGCCCGGACAGTCCGCTCGTGCATAGACCGACCGTATCGAACAACACCATTGGGGGCGGACAGGCGGTGGGCGTGGCAGGCGACCGCTAGCCTTGCGGGTATGCGAATCGCTGTGACTGTTGGGGCTGCTGCGCTTTTGGCGGCGCTCGTGGCGGCCTGCTCACCGGGAGGGGGGCACGAGACGCAGCCGAACTCGCAGCCCCGGATGTCGATGCCGGCCGGCGCCCCGCACACCAAGATCACCACAACCACCACGACCACCACCTCGCCGCTGCCCACCACGGCGCCGGATCCGGGTACCCCGATGAATCGGGTGATCAAGTGGGTCGAGGCGGGCACCCCGGCCGATCCGTCGGGCTTCCATACGGCGACGCGCGAAGGACAATCCACCAATCTGGGTGACGATGTCGCGTTCGTCGCTCCTTCGGGCAAGGCGCGCTGCGCCACCGACAAGATGGCCGAAGGACAACTGGCGTGCCTCATCCAGGCCAGCGGCCTCCCCTCGAAGCCCTCGGATGTCGAGGGCCAGTGGATTCCCGGCTGGGTGGATTTCGGCGGGGAGACCGTGGATATCGGCTCGCTGCACGGAGATCCGGGCCGGTTCAACTACGGTGACGGCGCGGAACTGGAGGCGGGCAAGTCACTGGCCTTCGGCGACTACCGGTGCCGCGCCGACGACACCACACTGGTGTGCGTCAACTACGCGCACCAGTCCGCGGTGCTGCTGAACTCGTCGGGCGTGGAACCACTGGGCTGTCTCAAGCCGGTCCCGCCGCCGGTGGGCGTCGGGCGTCAGCTCAGCTGCCCACCTGACTAGCGCCAGCCGTCGGCGGCCTTCGCGGCTTGTAGCAACGCGTCGCACAACTGTCGCAGTTCGTCGGTTCCGGCACCCTCGTCGACTGCGATCGCGACATCCTCGGCCGCGCACCGGACCTGATACACCCGGTCGGACAGCTGGGCGGCCTCGTCCGCGGAGAGCACCACCGAATCCGGGGCCAGCGAGGTGCCTTTCACCATCGCGCGTTGTTCGTAGGCTCGCTGCCGGCAGGATTGCCTGCAATACTGGCGCCGCCGGCCCATCTGCGCATCGGCGACCTCACGACCACACCACCGACAGGGTTGCGGACGATTCTTTCGGTGGTGGTGCGCCATGGGTCCCGACTGTAGACTGCCCGACGCCGCGACCCGCGTATCATCGATGGTCGAGTCGGGAACTTCGCAACGCCATGCTGCGTTGATACATCCGGACAAACGCCGAACAAGGAGTGTTGACGATGGCTGATCGCGTCCTGAGAGGCAGTCGCCTCGGAGCCGTGAGCTACGAGACCGACCGCAACCATGACCTGGCGCCGCGTCAGGTCGCGCGCTACCGCACCGAGAACGGTGAGATTTTCGACGTCCCGTTCGCCGACGACGCCGAGATTCCCGGCACCTGGCCCTGCAAGAACGGCATGGAGGGCACCCTGATCGACGGCGACGTGCCGGAGCCCAAGAAGGTCAAGCCGCCGCGTACCCACTGGGACATGCTGCTGGAGCGCCGCTCCGTCGAGGAGCTCGAAGAGCTGCTCAAGGAGCGCCTCGACCTCATCAAGACCAAGCGTCGCGGTAGCTGAACCCGATAAAAAACCGCGGCCATGCCCACGTGGGCATGGCCGCGGTTTTTTCGTCGCCGGCTAGCTGCGAACCACACCCCTGGCGCGGTCCAGACGCCCGCGGATACCCCACTCGGCGACCTTGAACATCGCCTCGCGGATGTTCGAGCCGCTCATCTTGGAGACCCCGAGCTCACGTTCGGTGAACGTGATGGGCACCTCGACCACCTTGAAGCCGTTGTTGATCGCACGCCACGTCAGGTCGATCTGGAAGCAGTAACCCTTGGAGTCCACCGCAGACAGGTCGATCTTCTCCAGCACCTCCCGCCGGTACGCGCGGTAGCCGGCGGTGATGTCGTGGATACCGACACCCAGCAGCAACCTGGAATAGGTATTGGCGGTCTTGGACAGCACCAGCCGCCGAACGGGCCAGTTGCGCACCGTGCCGCCGGAGACATAGCGCGAACCGATGGCCAGGTCTGCACCCGCATCGACCGCATCCAGCAGCCGGCTCAATTCCTCCGGCGCGTGACTGCCGTCGGCGTCCATCTCGACCAGGACCGAGTACCCGCGACCCAGCCCCCAGGCAAACCCGGCCAGATACGCCGCACCAAGGCCCGCTTTGCTGGTCCGGTGCATCACGTGTACACGATCCGGATCGGCCAGGGCCAACTCATCGGCCAGCTTGCCGGTGCCGTCGGGGCTGCCGTCGTCGACCACCAAGATGTGGACCTCGGGGCTGGCGTGGTGCACACGCCCGACGATCAGCGGCAGATTCTCCCGCTCGTTATAGGTGGGAATGATCACCAGGGTGCGCTGACTCGGGCGTTCACCGTCCCGGCGAGGGCTGGATTCCCCCGGCCGCTTCGCTCCGTCACCAGGGACTGTCATGTGGCTCCTTCATCGTCGCGGGCCTTCGCCGGTGCGACGCCTCATTCTTTGCACGAACCCTCCATTGTGCAGTATTGCGGCGAGCAACGCCCCAAATCCAATCGTGACCAGCGCCACCTGCAAAGCCGGTCCCCACTCGGTGGCGGGTGTCAGCTCGGTTTTCAGCCTGACCTGGCTGTCCAGATAGGCGGGCTGGAAGAACTCGGTGCGAGCCAGCTCACGTCCGTCCGGCGCGATCACCGCACTGATCCCGGTGGTCCCGGCGACCACGACGTATCGGTCGTGTTCGACGGCCCGCAGTTTGCCGAACGCCAGCTGCTGCGCACTCATGCTCTCGTCGAACGTCGCATTGTTGGTGGGCACCGTCAGCACCTGCGCGCCGCTGAGCACCGATTCCCGCGCGGCCCGGTCGAAGATCACCTCCCAGCAGGTGGTCACCCCGATCGGCACTCCCGCGGCGTGCACGACACCGTTGCCCTCACCCGGCACGAAGTAGCCGGCCCGGTCCGCATACGACGACAGGTGCTTGAAGAAGCTGCGCCAAGGCAGGTACTCGCCGAACGGCTGCACGATCTTCTTGTCGTGGCGCTCCCCCGGCCCGTGTTCCGGGTCCCAGACGATCACGGTGTTGGTGGCGACCGGGTTGTCCGCGGTGTACCCGTCGGCTTTGGTGACGGTTCCCACGAGGATCGGCGCGCCGATGGCGTCGGCGGCCGCGGTGATCTGTGCCGCGGCGTCGGCGTTGACCAACGGATCGATGTCGGAGGCGTTCTCGGGCCAGACCACGAACATCGGCTGCGGTGCCCGGCCCGCCCGGACGTCGTCGGCCAGCCGCTGCGTCTCTTTCACGTGGTTGTCGAGCACCGCACGGCGCTGGGCGTTGAACTCCAGCCCGAGCCTGGGCACATTGCCCTGTACGGCGGCCACGGTGACAGTCTGCTCATCGCCCGCGCCGGTCCCGGAATGACGGACCTGCGGCCACAACAGTGCGGTGAACAGCAGCACCACGGTGATGCTCAGACCGGGCAACATGACCGCGGGCGCGGGGAACCCCGGCTTGTGCCCGTGACGCCACCACTGTGCGATCTCCAGTGCCAGCAGCGTCGCGCTGAAGCCGACGAGCGCTACCGCGAACGACAGGAGCGGGGCGCCGCCCCAGCGCGCGATGGCGAGCAGTGGTCCGTTGGTCTGGCCGAATCCGACCACGCCCCAGGGAAATCCGCCGAACGGCACAGTCGATTTGAGCCACTCCTGGGTACTCCACAGCGCCGCGAACCACAGCGGCCAGCCGGGCAATCGCCTGACCACGACCGCCGACAGACCGAAGATCCCGCAGAACACGGCCTCCATGGCGGCCAGTGCGAGCCAGGGCACCGCGCCGACCAGACCGCTGATCCACGGCAGTAGCGGGATGTAGAAGGCCAGCCCGAACAGGAATCCGTAGCCGAAGCCGCCGGCGAGGGTGGTGGACCGGAGGGTCAGCACCCAGCCGATCAACGCCAGCCCGATGAAGGCCGCCCACCACCAGCCGGTGGGTGGGTAGCTCAGGCACAACCCGAGACCGCCGCCCACCGAGGCGCTCAACTGCGCCCACCGTGCCGCGGTGGCGCGGCCGAACCGCGATGCCCGGACGGTCACCGCGGACCAGCGGTCAGGCGTGCCCGCCGCGGTCAGGCGATATCCGCGGTCCTCGGGTTCGTCATCGGGATCGATGTCGGCCACCGGATCGCCGGTGACGTCCTCATCCAGTTCACCGAAGGACTCGTCGTCGAGCTCGTCGAGCTCGGCCAGTTCGTCTTCCTCGATGGCCGGGATAACGTCGGTGGTCTCGTTGGGCCGCGGGCGGCCCAGCCCATCCGGCCGCGGCGCCCAGGAGCGCTCGGATCGGTCTCTGGGACGGTCACTGCCCATGAATGACGACACCCCGGTGGACGGTCTGACGGCAGCGCGGCAGGTCCGCGTCGGCGGCCAGCCGCGGCAGCGCGGGAACGCGTGACCGCGGATCGGTGGACCAACGTTGGACGGCGTTGGCCGGTGCGCTGACCTCCAGATCGTCGGCATCCCACACCGCATAACTGGCAGCGGCGCCGGGTGTCAGCGTCCCGGTGACACCGTCGCGGACCCCACCGGCCCGCCAGCCTCCACGGGTGGCCGCAGCGAACGCTGCACGAGCCGAAATGGCGCTGCCCGCACTGCGGTGTGACACCGCCGCACGCACGGTCTGCCAGGGGTTCATGCTGGTGACCGGGGTGTCTGAGCCGAAGGCAAGGGGCACGCCTTCGGATGCTAACAGCGCAAACGGATTGAGCCGGTGAACTCGGTCAAGCCCGAGACGCTGGGCGTACATGCCCTCTTCGCCGCCCCACAGGGCATCGAAGTTGGGTTGCATGCTGGCCATCACGCCCCACGCCCCCAAGCGGGCGGCCTGCTCGGCGTTGACCATCTCCAGATGCTCCAGGCGGTGACCGCAGCGGGCCACGGCCGGGCCACCCAGCCGGTGCGCCACAGCCTCGAATCCCTCGACGACCGCGGCGACGGCGGCATCGCCGATCACGTGGAACCCAGCCGGGATCCCAGCCTCCGAGCATGCCTGCAGATGCGTGGTGATGGCACCGACGTCGAGATAGGAATTGCCGCAGGTGTGGGGTGCGTCGCGGTACGGCTCGTGCAGCCACGCGGTGCGTGAACCGAGGGCGCCGTCGACGAACAGGTCCCCGGCCAGGCCCCGCGCGCCGGTCTCGGCAATCAGGTGGCGGGCATGTTCGGCGTCGCGGGCCGGCTCGCCCCAATATCCGACGACCTCTACTCCGTGCTCCAACGCACGCAGCTCCTGCCAGTCCATCAGCCCGCCGATCTGCGGGCCCGCGCATTCGTGGACCGCGGCGATCCCCATCCCGGCGGCGTGGTCGAGCGCCGCGACGCGGGCGTCGTGCCGTTGGTCGGCGGTCAGCTGTTCGCGTGCGGCGGCGCGCACCAGGTGATGGGCCTCTGCGCTCAGCGGGCGCTGAGGATCGAACCCGGCGGCCTCGGGCAGCGCGGGCACCACCCGGCGCAGCGCTGTGTTGGCGGCGGCCGAATGCACATCGACGCGAGCCAGATAGGCGGGCCGGTCGCCCAGTACCCCGTCGAGGTCGTCGGTGCTCGGGCCCGTGCGTTCCGGCCAGCCCGACTCGTCCCAACCGTGTCCCCACACCGGACCCTCGGGATTCCGGCGGGCGTAGTCACCGACCAGTTGCAGGCACTGTGCCAACGAGGTGGCCCCACGCAGGTCCAGGCCGCCCAGATTCAGCCCGGTCGCGGTCAGGTGGACGTGGCTGTCGACGAACGCCGGCGCGACGAACCCGCCGTCGAGGTCGACGACCTCGGCATCGGGAAACTGTGACCGGCCGACATCGTCGGTACCCAGCCACGCCACTACTCCGCCGCGCACGGCGAATGCCGTCGCGTCGGGATAGCTGGGGCTGTGGATTCGCCCGTTGATCAGGAGAGTGGTCAAGCTGTTTCGGCTGGCGGTCAGGCCTGGGGAGGCAGACGGTACGGATCGACGTCGTTGACGTCGATTACTTCGCCGTCAATGTAGTCGCCTGTCCCCCGCCGAAAACCGGCGGCACCGGTCGCTGCGCCGAAACCGGCCGGGGCGGCGACGATCAGCGGCACCCGCCGGGCGACCAGGCCGGTGAGCACCGGCCGAGCGGCTGCCCGCGTGGGCGGTAACAGCAACAATGCGCCGGCGACCGAGCTGGCCAGTCCGGGAATCACCACCAACACGGTGCCCAGCGCCACCAGCAGGCTGTCGGACACCGCCCCCTGGGGATCGGACAGGCCACCCGATAGACCCGCGCGCAACCGGCGGATGTGCCGGTTGAGCTGCGAACCCGCCAACACCAGCCCGATCACGAACGAGGCCAGCAGCAACAGCACGGTGTAGCCGAACCCGATGGTCGCGACCAGGGCGACCATCACCGCCATCTCTACGAGGAGATAGATCAGAAACAGCCGCTTTGCCATGCCAGGTCAACGATCGGGCGGGCGGTTCGGTTCCGAACCGGGTGCTGGGACGTCGACGGCACGCACCTCGATCGCGCTGTGCACCTTGTCGATGCCGCCGAGCAACAGGGCCCGCGGCACGAAGTACCAGGCGTGGTTCCAGTACCGCTTGACGATGGCGTCGAACACCCGGCGGGTCTCGGACTTCGGCAGGTTGCGGGCCACCGCCTCCACCGGATCGCCCTTCGGGGCGCCGAGCACACCGCATTTCTCGATGGTGACCCGTGGGGTGTTGTTGATGCGCTTGGTCTTCCACGACCCGTCGTCGGTGATGATCAGCAGCCTGTCGCCGTCGGGTACTCCCCACACCGCGGTCGGCTTGGGCTTGCCGTCCTTGGTGAAGGTGGTCAGCAGCAGGTACTTCTCGCGGTAAACGTCCTCGAAGGTAGGTGCCATGAGACTCAGTTCACCGGTTTGAGCAGAAGCGAAACGTTGTTCTGCATGCCGCCACGCAGCTTGGAGAAGACGTTGAACGTCTTGCCCAGCAGGCCGTACCGCTTGCCGATCGCATCGTAGGTGGCGCCGTTGGCCGATTTGGGCAGGATCTCCGCGACGGCCTCCACCGCCTCGCTCTTGGGATTGCCACGCACGTCACAGGCCGCCACGGTGACCCGCGGCGTGTTGCGGATCCGTTTGACCTTCCAGGATGCTTCCTGCGTGATCACCACCAGCCCGTCCGGTGACGGCGCGGCCCAGATGGCGGTCGGCTTGGGCCGCCCGTCCTTGGTGAACGTGGTCAGCAGAACGTAGTTGGCCTTGGCGACATCGGCGAAGGTGAGAGCCATGCTGCCCAATCTAAGCCAACAGGTCAGCGGGCGTTGACCCTGCGAACAGGGCGCAAATGTGCGAGGACGGTGCGCCCTGGGCGCAGAGTCAGTGCGGTCAGCCCTCGAGCTCGCCCTCGGTTTCCAGCAGCACCTGACGCAGCCCGTCCAAGGTGGCCGGCTCGGGTTCGGCCCACATGCCGCGGCCCGCAGCCTCCAGGAGGCGCTCGGCCATGCCGTGCAGCGCCCACGGATTGGATTCGGACATGAACTTGCGGTTCTCGTCGTCGAGTACGTATTCGGCCGAGAGCCGTTCGTACATCCAGTCGGCCATCACATGCGCGGTGGCGTCGTAGCCGAACAGATAGTCGACGGTGGCCGCCATCTCGAAGGCGCCCTTGTAGCCGTGCCGGCGCATCGCGGTGATCCAGCGCGGGTTGACCACCCGGGCCCGGAAGACGCGGTTGGTCTCCTCCGACAGTGTGCGGGTGCGGACCGCGTCGGGCCGGGTGTTGTCACCGATGTAGGCCGCCGGGGCCTGTCCGGTCAGCGCCCGCACGGTGGCGACCATGCCGCCGTGGTACTGGAAGTAGTCGTCGGAATCGGCGATGTCGTGCTCGCGGGTGTCGGTGTTCTTGGCCGCCACCGCGATTCGCCGGTAGGCCCGGTTCATGTCGTCGGCCGCGGGCGCACCGTCGAGTCCGCGACCGTAGGCGAATCCGCCCCAGGCGGTGTACACCTCGGCCAGGTCGGCGTCGTCGCGCCAGTTGCGGCTGTCGATCAGCTGCAACAGACCGGCCCCGTAGGTTCCGGGCTTGGAACCGAAAATTCTTGTGGTGGCTCGTCTTTGATCGCCGTGCTCGGCCAGGTCGACCTGCGAGTGGGCCCGTACGTAGTTGTCTTCGGCTGACTCGTCGAGGCCGGCCACCAATGCCACGGCGTCATCCAGCATGGTGACCACGTGGGGGAAGGCGTCGCGGAAGAACCCCGAGATCCGCACCGTGACGTCGATGCGTGGTCGGCCGAGTTCTGCCAGGTCGATCGGCTCCAGGTTGACCACGCGGCGGGACGCGTCGTCCCACACCGGCCGCACTCCCAGCAGGGCGAGCACTTCGGCGATGTCGTCGCCGGCGGTGCGCATGGCCGAGGTGCCCCACACCGACAGCCCGACCGATTGCGGCCAGCGGCCGTAGTCGGTCCGGTAGCGGTCCAGAAGTGAATCCGCCATCGCCACACCGGTTTCCCAGGCCAGCCGCGACGGAACCGCCTTGGGGTCCACCGAGTAGAAGTTCCGGCCGGTGGGCAACACGTTCACCAGGCCGCGCAATGGCGAGCCGGACGGCCCGGAGGCGATGAAGCCGCCGGCCAGGGCGCGCAGGACCTGGTCGATCTCGCCGGCCGTGCCGGCCAACCGGGGCACCACCTCGGTCGCGGCGAACCGCAGGATGCGGGCCACCTCGGGATTGTCGGTGATCTCCTCCACCGCAGAAGCGTCCCAACCGGATTCCTGCAGTGCGGCCACCAACCCGCGGGCACCGGCCTCGGCGGCGTCGACGGCCGCGCGGTCGTCACTGCCGTCCTCGGTCAGGCCCAGCGCCTGACGCAACCCGGGAACCGTCTGCTCACCGCCGAACAGCTGCCGCGCCCGCAGGATCGCCAACACCAGGTCGAGTTCGCCCTCACCGGTGGGCTCCTGCCCCAACACGTGCAGGCCGTCACGGATCTGGACATCCTTGATCTCGCACAACCAGCCGTCGACGTGCAGCAGCATGTCGTCGAAGGATTCCTCGTCGGGGCGGTCCTCCAGCCCCAGGTCATGGTCCATCTTGGCGGCGCGCATCAACGTCCAGATCTGCTGCCGGATGGCCGGCAGCTTGCCGGGATCCAGCGCGGAGACCGTGGCGTGCTCGTCGAGCAGCTGCTCCAATTTGGCGATGTCACCGTACGTTTCGGCACGAGCCATCGGCGGGATGAGGTGATCGATCAGGGTGGCGTGCGCCCGGCGCTTGGCCTGGGTGCCCTCCCCCGGATCGTTGACCAGGAACGGGTAGATCAGCGGTAGGTCCCCGAGTGCGGCATCGGTGCCGCAGGCCGCGCTCATGCCCAGCGTCTTGCCCGGCAGCCATTCCAGGTTCCCGTGCTTGCCCAGGTGCACAACGGCGTCCGCACCGAACGAACCCGGGAACGACTTGTCCAGCCAGCGGTAGGCGGCCAGGTAGTGATGGCTGGGCGGCAGGTCGGGGTCGTGGTAAATGGCCACGGGGTTCTCCCCGAAGCCGCGCGGCGGCTGAACGATCAGCACCACGTTGCCGGCCTGGATGGCCGCGATGACGATCTCTCCGTCGGGATCGTGACTGCGGTCGACGAACAGCTCGCCCGGTGGCGGGCCCCAGTGCTCGACGACCGCATCGGAAAGCTCGGCGGGCAGCGTGGCGAACCAGGCCCGATAATCCATGGCCGGGACCCGGATCGGGTTGGCGGCAAGTGCCTCGTCGGTCAGCCAGTCCGGGTCCTGACCCCCGCGCTCGATCAGCGAGTGGATCAGGGCATCACCATCGCCGGAGTCGACAATGGTGGCAAGGTCACCAGGCGCGGTGGCCTCACCGATGTCGTAACCGGCATCGCGCATGGTGCGCAGCAGTGCGACCGCGCTGGCCGGGGTGTCCAGGCCGACGGCATTGCCGATCCGGGCATGCTTGGTGGGGTAGGCCGAAAACATCACGGCCACCCGCTTTTCCGCAGCCGGGATGGCACGCAACCGAGCGTGCCGTACCGCCAGGCCCGCCACCCGCGCGCAGCGCTCGGGATCGGCGACATAGGAGATCAGCCCCTCGGAGTCGATCTCCTTGAAGGAGAACGGCACCGTGATGATGCGCCCGTCGAACTCGGGAACGGCGACCTGGGTGGCCACGTCCAGCGGCGACATCCCGTCGTCGTTATCCGACCACTGATCGCGTGAACTGGTCAGGCACAGGCCCTGCAGGATCGGAACATCCAGTGCGGCAAGGTGAGCGACGTTCCATGAATCGTCGTTACCGCCCGCACCGACTGTCGCCGGGGTGGCGCCGCCGGCAGCGAGCACTGTGGTGACGAGCGCATCGGCGGTGCCCAGCAACTCGAGGAGTTCGGGTTCGGCGGTGCGCAGGGAGGCGCAGAACACCGGCAGTGCCCGGCCGCCGGCCTGCTCGACGGCGTCACACAGTGCCTCGACGTAGCCGGTGTTTCCGGCGAGTTGCTGGGCGCGGTAATACAGCACGGCCACGGCCGGGCCGGCGGCGTCGGTGGCGGCGCGCTCGAGCAGGCCCCAACTCGGAGTACTCACCGGCGCCGCGAAACCGAATCCGGTCATCAGCAAGGTGTCGGACAGGAAAGAGTGCAGGTTCCCGAGGTTTTCCAGACCACCCTGGGCCAGGTAGATGTGGGTTTGCAGGGCCGCACCCTGCGGGGCGGTCGAATGCCCCATCAGCTCGGCGTCGGGCGACTGCTCACCGCTCACCACGATGGTCGGAAGGCCGCTCGACACCACGGTGTCGATGCCGTCCTGCCAGGCCCGGTACCCGCCGAGGATCCGGATCACCGCGATGTCGGCGCCCTCCAGGAGCTCCTCGAGCTCACCGGTGACCAGCCGCGACGGATTCGCCCAGCGGTACCGCGCCCCACTGGCGCGGGCCGTGATCAGATCGGTGTCCGAGGTCGACAGCAGCAGGACGGTGGGCGTAGTGGCATCGTTTGCGGCGGTCGAAGCGGCGGCGTCAGAAGGGTGGGACACCCCACATTCGTACCGCACCGGCTACCTGATCGGGGCAGCCGGTGCGGTACGGATCAGCAACGTTCAGGGTTGGATTTCGCCGAACCGGTCGTGCCACGACTGCCGGTACGGCCGGCCCGGCGTCGCAACGAGCACCAGCACGAGCACGGCGAATGCACCGAAGGCGAGCATGGATCGCTCCTTTCGTCAGAGCCTCTGTCAAGCTGTTCAACTTCCCGGTACCGGTGGTCCCGGAAATTCCTCTAAACGGTACGTCCGGCGGCGTCGGAAATGGCCGATCTGTAAGCGACCGAACAGGTTTCCGCGCCTATGACGGATGTCACAACACCGGCCGAAAGTAGGATGGACTGCGAGATGACCAGGACCCGCGACAACGACGCCTGCCCCGGCGCACTGACGGTGCACCAGGCCGCCGACGGTGCCCTGGTGCGGATTCGCCTCCCCGGCGGGATGATCACCCCCGCCCAACTGACCGCGCTGGCCGAGGTCGCCGAGCAGTTCGGCTCGCCCGCAATGGAACTCACCTCTCGCGGCAACATCCAGATCCGGGCATTGACCGATACCGACGGAGCCGCCACCGCACTGGCCGACGCCGGACTGCTGCCGTCGCCGACACACGAGCGGGCCCGCAACATCGTCGCCTCGCCCCTGTCCGGCCGTTCGGGCGGCATCATCGACGTCCGCCCGCTGGTCACCGAACTCGACAACGCCATCCAGGCCGACCCGGCGCTGGCCGCACTGCCCGGCAGGTTCTGGTTCAGCCTCGACGACGGCCGAGGCGACGTGTCCGGGATCGACGCCGACACCGGGGTGCACGCGCTGGACGACGGCACGTGCGCACTCCTGCTGGCCGGGCGCGACACCGGGGTGCGACTCGAAACCGGTGACGCCACGTCCACCCTCATCGAGGTGGCCAGACGGTTCCTCGACATCCGCGGAAAGGCCTGGCGGATAGCCGAACTCGACGACCACTCGGCGCTGTTGGACGGTCTGCCCGTCACCGCCCCGGCGGGCGCCACCTGGCCGCCGACAGTCCAACCACCCGTCGGCTGGATTCAGCAGGACGACGGCCGCATCGCCCTCGGCGCCGGACTGCCCCTCGGTGTGTTGCCGGCCCGGACCGCCCACTTCCTGGCCGCGATCGAGTCGCCGCTGGTGATCACCCCGTGGCGCTCGGTGCTGGTGTGCGACGTCGGCGAAGGCGAAGCCGACATGTCGCTTCGTGTGCTCGCGCCGCTGGGACTCATATTCGACGAGAACTCGCCGTGGCTGCGGGTCAGCGCCTGCACCGGCAGCCCCGGATGCGCCAAGTCGATCGCCGACGTGCGCGCCGACGCGGCCCAGGCGGTCGACACCCCCACGGAGTCGCACCGGCATTTCGTGGGCTGCGAGCGGGCCTGTGGCAGCCCGACCACCGCCGAGGTCCTGATCGCCACTGAGGACGGATACCGGCTGCGTATCGCGCCCCCGTAGGGTATGCGGGTGCTCGACTACATCCGTGACGCCGCCGAGATCTACCGGCAGTCATTCGCGACGATCCGTGCCGAAGCGAACCTGTCGCGCTTCCCCGACGATGTGTCACGGGTGGTCGTCCGGCTGATCCACACCTGCGGCCAGGTCGACGTCGCCGATCACGTCTCCTACACCGACGATGTCGTGACCAGGGCACATGCCGCCCTCGCCGCGGGCGCCCCGGTGCTGTGCGATTCGTCGATGGTCGCGGCGGGAATCACCCGCTCGCGGCTGCCCGCCGACAACGAGGTCGTCTCACTGGTGGCCGATCCGCGCGCCCCGGAGCTGGCAGTGAAGCTGGGATTCACCCGGTCGGCGGCCGCCGTCGACCTGTGGGCCGACCGCCTCGGCGGGGCGGTGGTGGCGATCGGCAACGCGCCGACGGCACTGTTCCGGCTGTTGGAACTGCTCGACGAGGGTGCGCCCGTACCGGCTGCGGTGCTGGGCGGGCCTGTCGGATTCGTCGGGTCGGCACAGTCCAAGCAGGAACTGATCGAGCGCCCACGTGGCATGTCCTATCTGGTGGTGACCGGCCGGCGCGGTGGCAGCGCCATGGCCGCGGCCGCCGTCAATTCGATTGCGAGTGAGCACGAGTGAGCACAACGGCGTCAGAACGTGAAACCCGGGGCACCCTGTACGGCGTCGGGCTGGGCCCGGGCGACCCGGAACTTGTGACGGTCAAGGCGGCCCGCCTGATCGGTGTGGCGGACGTGGTGGCCTACCACAGCGCCAAGCACGGTCACAGCATCGCCAGGGGCATCGCCGAGCCCTACCTGCGCGAAGGTCAGCTGGAGGAACACCTGGTCTACCCCGTCACCACGGAGACCACCGAGCATCCCGGCGGGTACGTCGGCGCGATGGAAGATTTCTATGCCGCCGCGGCCGAGCGCATCGCCGCCCACCTGGAGGCCGGCCGCGACGTGGCCCTGCTGGCCGAGGGCGATCCGCTGTTCTACAGCTCCTACATGCACATGCATACCCGGCTGACGGAGCGATTCCATGCCGTCATCGTTCCCGGCGTCACCTCGGTGAGCGCGGCCTCGGCCGCCACGGGCACTCCGCTGGTGCAGGGTGACGACGTGTTGACGATCCTGCCCGGCACGCTGCCCACCGCAGAGCTGGAGCGCCGCCTGGCCGACACCGACGCCGCCGTCGTGCTGAAGCTGGGCCGTTCGTACACCCGGGTGCGGGAAGCCCTGGAATCGACCGGACGACTCGACGAGGCGTACTACGTCGAGCGGGCCAGTACCGATCGGCAGCGGGTGTCGCCGGCGGGCGAGGTGGGCGGCGAGGGCAGTACGGACGTCAAGGTGCCGTACTTCTCCCTGGCCATGGTTCCCGGCCGGTCCCGGTCCAGCTCGCCTCAGGGCAGCGTGGTGGTCGTCGGTCTCGGTCCCGGCGACTCGGACTGGATGACCCCGCAGAGCCGCCGCGAGCTCGCCGCGGCAACGGATCTGATCGGCTACGGCCCCTACCTCGATCGTGTCGGGGCCCGCGCCGGGCAGCACCATCACCCCAGCGACAACACCGACGAGCCGGCCCGCGCGCAGCTGGCCTGCAAGCTGGCCCAGGAAGGCCGCACGGTTGCGGTCGTGTCCTCCGGCGATCCCGGTGTGTTCGCCATGGCCACCGCGGTTCTCGAGGAGGCCAAGCAGTGGCCCGGCGTCGAGGTCCGGGTGATCCCCGCGATGACGGCCGCGCAGGCGGTCGCCAGCCGGGTGGGCGCCCCCCTCGGCCACGACTACGCGGTGATCTCGCTGTCCGACCGGCTCAAGCCGTGGGACGTGATCGCCGAGCGTCTCACCGCCGCGGCCAAGGCTGATCTGGCGCTGGCGATCTACAACCCCGCCTCCAAGACGCGGACCTGGCAGGTGGGCGCCATGCGCGAGTTGCTGCTGGAGTACCGCGATCCGAGTACCCCGGTGGTCGTCGCACGGGCCGTTTCCGGCGCCGAGCCTGGCCCGGGCGAACGGGTGTCCGTGGTACGGCTCGCCGATCTGGATCCGGCCGAGGTCGACATGCGCACCATGTTGATCATCGGCTCGTCGCAGACGCAGTGGTACACCGGCTCGGCGGCCGGTGACACGACCGAGGACCGGGTGTTCACCCCGCGCCAGTACCCTGGCTGACCTCATCGACTGACGCGCGTCGAGATTCATTGACAGCTGTCAGTAGGACCGATAGTGTCCGGCGTCACACCCGTCAGAAATGGGAGGGCCGGCCACCATGCCGACGGCACCACAGGGCGCACCCGCGCGGTCACTCCTCGACCGTCGGCAACCCCAACGCAGCGACCAGCGCCGCACCGCAATCTTGGCGGCGCTCAACGAGCACCTGCAGAAGACCGGATTCGACGCGCTGAACATCGCCGAGGTGGCGCGCCAGGCCGGGGTGGGTCGATCAGCGTTCTATTTCTATTTCGAGAACAAGGCAGCCGCCGTCGCAGCCTTGGTCGAGCCCATGTACGACGCGTTGTTCGCCGCCAACAACATCCTGGCCGACCCGACCCGGCCACCCCGCGACCGCGTCCACGACACCATCGAAGCCGTGCTGCGGACAGCCGAGGATCATCGCTACCTGGTGCAAGCGATGTTGGAGGCGCGGGGATCCAGCGGGGCGGTTCGCGACCTGTGGGACCAGGCGCGCGAGTCCTTCGTCCCCACCGTCTCAACGGTGATCACCGCCGAACGCGCCGCAGGCCGTGCGCCCGACGGCGCCGATCCGGTGGTACTCGCGAGCCTGCTGATCGAGTTCAACGATCGACTGGTCGAACGATTCGTCCTGGGAGGACCGCTGTCGCGACAACAACTATCGGAAGGTGCTGAGGCAATGTGGATGGGCTCGATCTACGGGACAGTGCAGTGACCGCGGCGGGCTCGATCCCCAAGTCCATCCCGAGCACGCCCGGCGAGGTGACCTCCGGATGGTTGTCGCAAATCCTTGGCGCCGAGGTGGATTCGGTGCGGACCGCGCCGATCGGCACGGGACAGACCGGCGCCACCTACCGGGTTTCGGTCACCTACCGCGACGGCTCCGAGCTGCCTGCGACGTTCGCGGTCAAGCTGCCGTCGCAGGACGAGACCGTGCGGGACCGCGTCACCATCGGCTACCGCTCGGAGCACGCCTTCTACACCAAGGTGGCCGACCACGTACAGATCCCGGTCCCCCACTGCCATCACTGTGAGATCGCCGGTGACGGAGCCGATTTCGTCCTGGTCCTGGCAGACATGGCACCTGCCGAACAAGGCGATCAGATCGCCGGTTGCACACCCGCCGAGGCCGCCCTGGCGGTGCTGGCCCTGGCCGACCTGCACGGGCCGACCTGGGCCGACCCGCAGTGGGCGAACTTCCCCGGTATCGCGATGCCCAAGCCGGAGCCGGACTCCGCCAAGGGATTTGGTGATGTCGCCAAGATGGCCGCCGACATCACCCTGGACAAGATCGGCGACCGGCTCAGCCCCGAGGACCAGGACACCATGGGTACGGCGATGTCGGTCGTGACGCCCTGGCTGCTGGCCGAGCCGGACCGGTTCGCCATCCTGCACGGCGACTACCGGCTGGACAACATGCTGTTCGACCCCGACCGCATCCGGATCACCGTGGTGGACTGGCAGACGCTCGGCTCGGGCCTGCCCGCTCGCGACCTGTCGTACTTCACCGCGACGAGTTTGGATCCAACCGTCCGGTCTGCCGCCGAAGCCGACCTCGTCACCGCCTACCACGACCGGCTGCTGTCACACGGTGTCACCGGATACGACCGCGAAACCTGTTGGCAGGATTACCGTTTGGGCATGCTACAGGCACCGCTGATCACTGTGCTGGGCACCGCATTCGCCAGCTCCACCGAGCGCGGCGACGACATGATGGTGGTGATGGCCCAGCGCGGCTGCCAGGCCATCCGCGAACTCGGCACGCTCGATCTGATCAACGCCTGACCGGCGGTCCCGTGACCCGGGCGCCAGGGGTGACGCGGGCGATCCCCCGCACGATCCGAGGCATCCGCCGTGCCATCACGGCCATGGCCTGGTCCGATCTACGCATCGTGGGCCTCGGACCAGGCGTGGGCTCCGAGGACAGCTCCGCTTCTGGCGTTCCGGCCCGCGCACCGTGGCGATCGACCGCCAGGAGCCGCCAGGTGCCCGGCACCCCCCGCAGCTGGACGTCGCCGCGGTCCTGGAAGCCGGTTCCCGAGCCCACGACGAGATCGCGGACGGTGCTCGACACCAGGATCTCCCCCGCACCGGCCAACCCGAGAATGCGTGCCGCGATGTGGACGGCGATTCCCCCGATATCGCCGTCCAGCAGCTCGCATTCGCCGGTGTGGATACCGGCCCGAATCTCGATGCCCATGGTCTCGGTCTGATCGCGCAGCGCCTCGGCGCAGCGGATCGCCTGTGTGGGGCCGTCGAAGGTGGCGAGGTGTCCGTCACCGGTGCTCTTCACCACGACCCCACCGAATCGACCGGTCAGGTCAGCGGTGACCTCCCCCATCCGATGCAGTACTGCCCGCCACCGCTCGTCACCGGTGGCCGCGGCGTGTTCGGTGGAGGCCACCATGTCGGTGAACAGCACCGTGCGCAGCGCCCGGTGGGACTGCGACGGTGCGGCATGGCTGCCGGTCAGGAATCCTTCGATCTCGCTGCTGATCTCGTCGGGATTGGCAATCCAGGGCGCATGGTCGGTGCCGTCCACCTCGAACAGCCGCGCACCCGGTATGCGGGCCGCGATATACCGCCCGCCCTGGATCGGGACCAGATCACCGGTGGCATGGATGACCAGAGTCGGCGCCGTGATCGTGGACAGGACCGACCGCACATCGATCCGGAACAGTGCCCCCAGCGTGGCCCGGGCCATTCCCGGGCTGGCACTCATCCGCTCGACCATCCCGAGCTGGCGCACGGAACCGGCGTCCGGGAGCAGGAGTTTGAGTGCCGCACCGGTGCCCCATTGCGAGGTGCTGGCGCGGCCGAATTCCTGAAAGGTGGCCAGCTGCGGGGTCGAGGGTGTGTATTCCTCGCCCATCTCGGTCAGGATCCGCGCGTGCAGCTCGGACGGGTCACGGTCGAAGTCAGCCCACTCGGTGACCCCGAAGTACGCGAAGGTGCCGGCGAGGATCAGGGCCTGGGTGCGTTCGGGCCGGGTCGCCGCGAACAGCATCGCCGCGGGCCCGCCCTCGCTCAACCCGAACAGCACGGCACGGCCGAACCCCGCGGCATCCATCACGGCCTCGATCTCGGCCGCCCGTTCATCGAGCGTGCGTACCTGCGGGACGGGGTCCGACAGCCCGACGCCGGCCTTGTCGTACAGCAGGACGCGGCAGAACGTCGAGATCCGCTCCATGAAGGCCTCGAACTCGGGCATCGTCCAGAACAGCTCCAGATGGCTGACGAACGAACCGGCGTAGACAAGGTCGACGGGCCCGTCTCCGAATACCTGGTAGGCGAGACTCAGACCGCCGCACGGTGCGTATGACGTCTCCGCCACGTTCGGAGCCTACTGCTGCGAGGTGTCTCAGCCTGCGGTTTTGGCCCTAACCCAGTCCGCAGCCTCCTCGACCGTGGCGACCGTCCGCACGCCGGGCGGCAGTGCCGGACGGTCCACCATCACCACCGCCACGCCCGCCGACTCGGCCGCCCGCAGTTTCGGTTCGGTCATCGCGCCGCCACTGTTCTTGGTCACCAACGCATCGATGCGGTGCTCCCGCAGCAGCGCCAGTTCCCCGTCGTAGTCATACGGACCGCGGGACAGCAGCAGTTCGTGATCGGCAGGCAGCGTGTCGGAGTCGGGCGGGGTCACGGCCCGGATCAGGAACCAGGCGTCGACGCTCTTGAACGCCAGGGTGCCGGATCTGCCGGTGGTGAGAAAGACGCGTGAATAGCCGTTACCCGTCACGGTTTCGGCGGCTTCGGTGTCCGATCCCACCACGATCGCCGATCCTGGTGCCCAGGCCGGCCGGGCCAGGACCAGATGCGGCACGCCGAGTTCGCCGCACACCTGTGCCGCGTGCGCGGTGATCGTGGCGGCAAAGGGATGGGTGGCATCGACCACCACGTCGACACGCTCGTCGACCAGCCATCGCCGCATTCCCTCCACACCGCCGAACCCGCCGATGCGTACCGGACCGACCGGCAGCGCCGGGTCGGGGACTCGCCCGGCCAGCGAGCTGATCACCTCGACCTCTGGATGCAGTGCGGCGGCCAGGGCCCGGGCCTCGCCGGTGCCACCGAGCAGAAGGACTTTCATCAGTGGGTGGCCCCGCGGCGCCGATCCGACGAGTACAGGTAACTGTCGGAGAACCCTTCAGCGGCAAGGACATCGCCGATGACGATCACCGCTGTCTTGGTCACCGCCGCGGCATGCATCTTCTCGGCGATGTCGGCGAGCGTGCCGCGCAACACGATCTCCTGCGGCCAGCTGGCGAATGCCACCACCGCACAGGGTGTTTCGGGTCGGTATCCACCGTCGAGGAGTTGCGGGACGATGTTGTCGATCTGGGCGGCGGCCAGGTGCAGCACCAACGTCGCACCCGGGGCCGACAGCGTGCGCAGATCCTCACCCTCGGGCATCGCCGTGGACAAGGTGGCCACCCGGGACAAGGTGACGGTCTGGGCCACGCCGGGGACGGTGAGTTCGCGCCCCAGGGCGGCGGCCACCGCGGCGAATGCCGGTACACCGGGCACGATCTCGTAGCCGATGCCCAGTTCGTCGAGCCTGCGACACTGTTCGGCCAGCGCACTGTAGATGGACGGATCGCCGGAGTGCAGCCGGGCCACGTCGACACCCGCGCGCTCCGCGGCCACCAACTCGTCGATGATCTGATCCAGGTTCAGCGGACCGGTGTCGACCACCTTGGCGTCGGGCGGACACAGCGCCAGCAGATCGCCGGGCATGATCGACCCGGCGTACAGACACACCGGACAGCTACCGAGCAGCTTGGCGCCCCGCACGGTGATGAGGTCGGCCGCGCCGGGGCCGGCGCCGATGAAGTACACCGTCATCGCTTGACCGCCGCCCACTGGGTCACCGGCAGCGCAGGACGCCAGCCGGTGAATCCGCCGATCGCACCGCCCTGGTAGTGCTGATAACGCCGCAACTCGCCGCCTTCCTTCGAATACCATTGCGCGACAACTACTTCAGATTCCAGCGTGACTGCGTTGACCACCAGCCGCCCACCTGAGGGCAGCCGGTCGAAGCATGCCTGCAGCAGCCCGGGCTGCGTGACGCCGCCGCCGATGAAGATCACGTCAGGATCGGGTGCACCATCGAGCGACTCGGGCGCACCACCGCGCACTTCCACCCGGACCCCGAACGCCGTGACGTTGCCCATGATCCGGTCACGCCGCTGCTCATCCCGCTCGAATGCGATCGCCGCGCAACCCACTGCGCTACGTGACCATTCGATCGCGATGCTGCCCGAGCCCGAGCCGACATCCCACAGCAGTTCCCCGGGCCGGGGTCCCAGTGCGGCCAGGGTGACGGCCCGAATGGACTGCTTGGTCAGTTGGCCGTCATGGGCGAACGCCTCGTCCGGCAGCGCCTGGGCCCGGCGCTCGTCGGGGAGATAGGCCACCGCGATCACGTTGAGATCGTCGATTCCGGCCGGCGGTGTCGTCGCCCAGTCCCGGGCGAGGCCGTCGTGGCGACGCTCACCCGGCCCGCCCAGTTGCTCCAGCACGGTCAATTCCGAATCCCCCCGGCCGGATTCGCTCAACAGTCCTGCCAGCACGGCATGAGTCTGCGCGTCGCGCGACAGCACGACCGCCCGGCCACCACGACGCACCGCGGTGTGCGGCGCGGCGGTCACCAGGCTGATCACCTCGGTGTCAGGCACCGTCCAGCCCATCCGGGCGCACGCCAGCGTCACACTCGACACATGCGGCAGCACCCGCACCCGCTGTGCGCCGAACAACCGGATCAGCGTCGCGCCGATGCCGTGCAGCAGCGGATCCCCGCTCGCCACCACATGTACATCCGCGTCGCCGAATAGCGTCGGCAGCGCGGGCAGCATCGGCGACGGCCACTCGCGCCGGTCCGGCGTCACGCTGTCATCGAGCAGTTCCAGTTGCCGGGGTGAGCCGTACACCACGGTGGCGCGCGCCAACTCGTCACGCGAGGTCGCCGACAACCCGGCCATCCCGTCGGCCCCGATGCCGACCACGGTGATCATCATCGGGGCCTTCTCTCTTCACGCAAGCGGCTCATCGGGGCATCCTGCGCCAGATCGGCCGCGGCACAAACCGCGTCACGAAGATCATCGGCCGGATCACCCACGGCACCCACACCGCGCGCTTGCCCTTGTTCAGCGCCTTGGCCGCCGCGTCGGCCACCTGGGCCGGGGTGCTGGAGAACGGCGCCGGGTCCATGCCCTCGGTCATCCGGCCGATCACGAACCCGGGCCGCACGATCAGCAGGTGCACGCCGGTTCCGTGCAGGGCATCGGTCAGCCCGCTCGCGAACGCGTCGAGGCCGGCCTTTGCCGAACCGTAGACGTAGTTGGCACGTCGAGCCCGGGCGCCGGCGATCGAGGAGAACACCACCAGCCGGCCGCGGTCCCTGGCGCGCATGCGCTGAGCGAGCACGGTCAGCAGGCCGACCTGGGCCACATAGTCGGTGTGTACGACGGCCACGGCGTGGGCCGGGTCGGCCTCGGCGCGGTCCTGATCTCCCAGCACCCCGAAGGCCAGCACCGCGGTGTCGATCGGCCCGTGTGCGGCCTCGATCGCCTCGACCACGCCGGTGTGACCGGCGACGTCGTCGGCATCGAACTCGACGGTGTGAATCGCCGAAGCACCGGCCGTCTGCACCGCCGCAACCTGCTCGCCGAGCTGATCGGCGCGGCGGGCGGCCAGCACGACGACCGCACCGCCCGCGAGCCGCACGGCGAGTTCGGCACCGATCTCACTGCGCCCCCCGAAAATCACCACGACACGGGGATCCGTGCCGGCCGTGTCTGCCGTGTCCTCCATGGCAGCGATTATGTCCTGCGCTAGCGTGGACCCCGATGGCTACATCTCGTGGCAGGGCAACCACCAAGCTCACCAGCGAAGCGTTGGCGTTCCTCACCGAACGTCACCTGGCGATGCTCACCACGCTGCGCTCGGACAACTCCCCGCACGTCGTGGCGGTGGGTTTCACCTTCGACCCGAAGACCCACATCGCGCGGGTCATCACCAACGGTGGTTCGCAGAAGGCGGTGAACGCGCACGAGCGGGGCATCGCAGTCCTCAGCCAGGTCGACGGTGCGCGCTGGCTGTCGTTGGAGGGCAAGTCCACGGTGAGCAGCGAGCCCGACGCGGTCCGCGATGCCGAGCTTCGGTATGCCCAGCGTTACCGCACCCCGCGGGTGAATCCTCGCCGCGTGGTGATCGAGGTACGGATCGAGCGTGTGCTGGGCTCCTCGGAGCTGCTGGACCGCAGCGAGGGCTAGTTCCCGGCTAGTTCACCGGCACCACGACGAGATCGTGCGGCTGGTTGTTGACCGACTCCGCGCCGTCCTCGGTGACCACCACGATGTCCTCGATGCGGGCGCCCCACTGACCCGGGAAGTACACCCCGGGCTCCACACTGAACGCCATCCCGGCTTCCAGCGTGAGGTCGTTCCCCTCCACGATGTAGGGCTCTTCGTGCACCGAGAGTCCGATGCCGTGTCCGGTGCGGTGGACGAACGCCTCGGCCAGGCCCTCTGCCGCCAGGACATCGCGGGCGGCCGCATCGATCTGTTCGGCGGTCACGCCGGGGCGTACCGCTGCGACGGCCGCCTGCTGGGCGCGCTGCAGCACCGCGTAGCGTCGCGCTACCTCGGGATCGGGCTCGCCGATGCTGTAGGTGCGGGTGGAGTCGGAGTTGTAGCCGGGCTCGTACGGACCGCCGATGTCGACGACGACGACGTCACCGGCGCTCAGCTCGCGGTCCGAGCACTCGTGGTGCGGGTCGGCGCCGTTGGGGCCGGAGCCGACGATGATGAACGCCACCTCTGAATGCCCTTCGGCCACAATCGCTTCGGCGATGTCAGCGGCCACGTCAGCCTCGGTGCGGCCGGGCACCAGGAAATCGGGCACCCGGGCGTGCACGCGGTCGATCGCCGCGCCGGCCTTGCGCAGCGCGTCGATCTCGGCCGGGTCCTTGATCATCCGCAGCCGCCGCAGCACGTCGGTGGCCAGCACCGGGACGACCCCGAGGAGATCAGCCAGGGGCAGCAGGTGCAGCGCGGGCATCGAGTCGGTGACCGCTGTCTTCGCACCGGTTCCGCCGAGTGCCTCGGCCACCATCTGGTAGGGATTCTGGCCGTCCACCCAATCACGCACCGTCACACCGAGATCGGTGACCGCAGATTCCCGCAACGCGGCCAGCTCGAGGCGCGGCACCACGATGGTCGGATCGCCTGTGGCAGGCAGGACCAGTGCGGTCAGCCGCTCGAAGGTCTGCGCCCGTGAACCGACCAGGTACCGCAGGTCATATCCCGGGGTGATGACCAGACCGGCCAGGCCGGCATCCGCGGCGGCTGACGCGGCCGCCGAAAGACGGTGGGCGTAGACATCGGTGCTGAATCGGCTGACGGTCATGGGGTCGAGGCTAATCGCTGCGTCGCCCCGGTGTCCGTCCGAGTGTCCGTCCAGGGCCGCCACCTCGCACCGGCTACTGTCGCTGGAATGTTGCGTGATATCCGTGATCTCACCGACGATCCCGAGGCCTACGCTGCCGAGCTGCGCCGGCGCTGGGGCGGCCTGCTGAGTTACCGCTACCTCGGGCGCTCCTATTCCTCGATGGATCTGGGCCCGGTCGACGACACGGTGACGTTGCGCCGCGACATGCGCAACACAACCGGAGGAGTGCTGCTCGCGGTGCTCGGCATCTCCTCCCCGGACAGTGGCGGGGTGAGCGATCTGGAGGCTGTGCCCAATCCGGTCATCCATTCCTGCCAGGTGCTGGACCCGGCACGTGATGTGAAGCGCATCCGGGTGGACACCGAGGTGCTCAAGCAGGGCAGGCAACTGGCCTACAGCCGGTCGGTGATCGTCGACGCCGACAATCCGGACCGGGTCATCGCGCTCACCGAGGGGCAGGGCATCTCGATCGGCGTGCCACCGGAGGGCCTGGAGAAGATGCCGGTGGACCCGATCGACATCGTCGACGGTCCGGATCTGCCGCCGCTGTCGCAGGTGTTCGGCGGGACCAAACGCACCGATGGGCACTGGGCGCTGCCGGAACTTGCGGTCGAGGTCGCCTCGCCGGACGCCGCGCTGCACGTCGGGCCGCAGTTCGTGATCCTGGAGGTGGCAGCTGCCGACGCCGCCGCGGGCGCGGCGAAGACCGAGGCACTGCAAGGTCTTTCGTCGCATGTGATGTTCCTGGCCCGCGGCAAAGTCGGCCCGTTCCGGGTCGACACCCAGGTGCTGTCCGGGGCAGAGGGCACCATCGCGGTGCGGGCGACCCTGCACGATGAGGGTGCCGACGGCAAAGCCGTCACCGCCGCGTCCTATGTCTTCGGTCGGATGGAGGAAACCCGATGAGCGACCCCGTTCTGCTGCTCGACGGCGCCAGCATGTGGTTCCGGTCGTACTTCGGCGTGCCGTCGTCGATCAAGGCGCCCGATGGCCGGCCGGTGAATGCGGTGCGCGGGTTCTTCGATTCCATTGCCACGCTGGTGACCCGGGAGCGGCCACGCCGGCTGGTGGTGTGCCGCGACGACGACTGGCGGCCGCAGTGGCGCGTGGACCTGGTGCCGTCCTACAAGGCTCATCGGGTCGAAGAGCCCCAGCCTGACGGAATCCCTGACGTCGAAGAGGTTCCCGACGATCTCACCCCGCAGGTCGACATGATCATGGGGCTGCTCGACGCGTTCGGCATCGCGACCGCCGGAGCACCGGGGTTCGAGGCCGACGACGTGCTCGGCACGCTGGCCACCCGCGAGCAGCATGATCCGGTGGTGGTGGTCAGCGGCGATCGTGACCTGCTGCAACTCGTGCGCGACGAGCCGGCCCCCGAGGTCCGTGTGCTCTACATCGGCCGCGGTCTGGCCAAGGCGACGAAGTTCGGTCCGCTGGAAGTGGCCGAGCAGTACGGGGTTCCGATCGACCGGGCGGGGCCGGCCTATGCGGAGCTGGCTCTGCTGCGGGGCGACCCGTCCGACGGTCTCCCCGGAGTTCCTGGGATCGGCGAGAAGACGGCCGCGACGCTACTGGCCCGGCATGGCTCGCTGATGGGCATCCAGGAAGCCGCTCAGGACCCGAAATCCTCACTGTCCAAAGCACATCGGGCCAAACTGCTGGCCGCCGCCGACTATGTGGCCGCGGCCGAACCGGTGGTGCGGGTGGCCACGGACGCTCCGGTCGCGCTATCCAATGCAACCGACGAGTTGCCACTGGCCGCCGGTGACCCGGCGCGGGTCGCCGAACTGGCCGAAGCATACGGCGTGACCTCGTCGATCAGCCGGTTGCAGGCGGCTCTGGACCGACTGCCCGGTTGATCGCGCGGGGTCGCGGCCACTGATCCGCGCCGTTTTCTACCTCACGGTCGTTCGCAGCGCGGCGAAACGACCCTGCTGTAGAAAACGACGCCGGAGGGGCTACCGGGCCGGTACGGCTACTTGGGCCGGCCGACCTCGTAGGTGCCCTTGTCGTCTTTGAACGTCACCGTCACCTTGCGCTTGGTGCCGTCGATGGTGACCTCGCAGTCGAAGGTCGAATCCTTCTCGACCGTCGGGTTTTCGCCGTCGTTGCACTTGACGCCGGTGACCTTGGTGGCGCCGTAGCCGTTGGTCTTGTCGGTGAGAATCTGCTCGACGCCGCTCTGGGCCTTGTTGATGTCGAGCTTGGTCGTGACGAAAAAGCCCGGCTTCCAGAAACCGAGGATGCAGACCACGAGCACGATGACGGCGAGAACCCCGCCGACGACGCCACCGATCACCCCGAGGGACGCCTTCGAGCCCTGCTCGGCACCTGGGATGCCGTACTGACCGAACTGGCCGGGCGCACCGTACTGGCCCGGTTGACCGTATTGCCCTGGCTGACCGAACTGTCCCGGCTGACCGAACTGACCTGGCTGTCCGGGTTGACCCGGCTGTCCGGGCTGTCCGTACGGGGGTTGCTGTCCGTAACCGGGCACCTGGCCGTACTGGGGCTGCTGGCCGGGCTGCGGGTACGCCTGCTGCTGGGCGTACTGCTCAGGCCCGGGGTACTGCGGCTGCTGGGGCTGTTGCGGCTGCGAATAGTCCGGCTGCTGCACACCCTGCTGCGGCGGGTACGACGGATACTGCTGCGGCGTGTACGCCGGGGGCTGCCAGGCCGGAGCGTTGGTCGAGGCGTCCTCGGAGGCGGGAGTCGGCGGCTGCCACGCCTCGGCGCCGGCCGCCTGGTCCGCCCCGGGCTCAGGCTGCTGACCGGGCGATGGTTGTCCCTGGTCAGGTCCCTGCGGTCCGCTCATGGTTCTCCTTGATCCTGTTCGGTGTCGCCCCAGACACCCTACCCCGCATCAACAGCTACAACGCCGCGCCGAACATCGTTGACAGCGCGTTTCGCGGTATTGCGCAAGGCGGATTGCGGCGCGGCATTACGGACTTGGTCGAGCAGATCGAGCACCTGGCGGCACCACCGCACGAAATCGCCCGCCGAAAGCGCCGAACCCGACCCGACGTCGGAGGCGGCCAGGGCGGCTGCCAGATCACCGGTGGTGGCCCAGCGGTAGACGGCGGTGACGAATCCTTCGTCGGGTTCGCGGCTCGGGGCCAGCCGGTGGCGCTGCTCGTCGCCCCGCAGGTCCGCCGAGATCCGCCGGGTCTGGGCCAGCGCGCGGCGCAGGCCCGCGGTGGGAATGTCGACACCGAGCACACCGCCCGCGGTGTCCCCCCGCGACTCGAACAGGACGGCCGAGAGCACCGCGGCCAGTTCCGCCGGCTGCAGGCCCTGCCACTGACCGCCGCGCAGGCATTCGGCGACCAGAAGATCGCTCTCGCTGTAGATCCGGGCCAGGAGCCGGCCGGCATCGGTGACCCTGAGATCCGGCTTGAGTTCTCCGTCGGTGTCCTCTTTGATGAAGCCACGTTCGCTGAGCAGCGCCACGATCCGGTCGAAGGTGCGGGCCAGTGAGTTCGTCGCCGCGTTCACCTTCTGCTGAATCTGCGCGTTGTCACGTTCGATGCGCAGATAGCGTTCGGCGATCCGGGCCTGCGCCTCACGGCCCGGTTGTTGATGTGCCGGATGATCCCGCAATTCTTCTCGCAGGCCGGCGAGTTCAGGGTCGACGTCACGTTCGGGGGCAGCGGCGCGCCGGCCCGCCCGGACCGAGGGCAGCGACAGGTCGGCCGCGGCCGAACGCAATGCCGACGCGAGGTCCCGGCGTACGCGCGGCTGCCGGTGCTCCACCCGCTTCGGTAGCGTCATCGCGCCCAGCGGCGCCGAGGCGCCCGAATAGTCGGCCGACGAAATCCGTCCGGCCCAACGATGTTCGGTCAGCACCAGCGGTCTCGGGTCGTCGCTGTCGCGTTGGGCAGGCTCCAGCACGACGGCCAGCCCGCCGCGGCGCCCCTGGGTGATGGTGATGATGTCGCCACGGCGCAGCGCGGCCAAGGCGTCAGTGGCCGCTTTGCGTCGCTGCAGGCGCGAGGCCCGCGACTGTGCACGTTCGCGCTCACCGATCTTGGCCCGCAACCGGACGTAGTCGAGGATCGGTGCGTCTTTACCGCCGAGTTCGGCTGCCAGCTCGCCCATCATCCGCTCACCGCGCGCGATTCCACGCACCAGCCCGACCACCGACCGGTCCGCCTGGTACTGGGCGAACGACCGTTCCAGCAGTTTGTGGGCCTGTTCGGGTCCCATCTGCTGCACCAGATTGATGGTCATGTTGTAGCTCGGGGCGAACGAGCTGCGTAACGGGAAGGTTCGGGTCGAAGCCAGGCCGGCGACCTCGGCAGGTTCGGCGTTGCTGTCGTCGGGCCGCCACAGCACCACGGCATGACCCTCGACGTCGATGCCGCGGCGCCCGGCACGTCCGGTCAGCTGGGTGTACTCCCCTGGCGTCAACGGAACGTGCTGCTCCCCGTTGAACTTCACCAGCCGCTCCAGCACCACGGTGCGAGCGGGCATGTTGATTCCCAGCGCCAGGGTTTCGGTGGCGAACACCGCCTTGACCAGGCCCGCGGTGAACAGTTCCTCCACGGTGTGTCGGAACACCGGCAGCATGCCGGCGTGGTGGGCGGCCAGGCCGCGCAGCAGGCCTTCCCGCCATTGGTGGTAATCGAGCACGATCAGGTCGGATTCGGCCAGGTCGGCGCAGCGCCGGTCGACGATCTCGGAGATCCGGCCGCGTTCCTCGTCCGTGGTCAGCCGCAGTGGGGCACGCAGGCACTGCTGGACGGCCGCGTCGCAGCCGGCCCGCGAGAACACGAAGGTGATGGCGGGCAGCAGTCCCGCGGCGTCCAAGGTGGCGATGACGTCGGGCCGGCTGGGCGGCCGGTACAGCTGGGGACGACCACCGCCCCGACCACGGCCACGGCCACGGCCCCGTGGTTCCCAGTCCGCCAGTCGGTCGGCCTCACGCCGATGGCTGATGTGGCGCAACAGGTCCGGGTCGACGAGCGTGCTGTTCGTGCCCTCGAACAGATCGAACAACCGCCGGCCGACGAGCATGTGCTGCGAGAGCGGGACGGGCCGGTGTTCGTCGACGACGACGGTGGTGTCGCCGCGGACGGTCTGGATCCAGCCACCGAACTCCTCGGCATTGCTGACGGTGGCCGACAGGCTGACCAGCAGCACCTCCTCCGGCAGGTGCAGGATCACCTCCTCCCACACCGCCCCGCGCATCCGGTCGGCCAGAAAGTGCACCTCGTCCATCACGACGTAGGAAAGGCCATGAAGTGCAGGCGAATTCGCATACAGCATGTTGCGAAGCACTTCGGTGGTCATCACGACGACGTCGGCGTCCCCGTTGATGGACTGGTCGCCGGTGAGTAGTCCGATCTTGTCCGCACCGTAGCGGGCCACCAGGTCGTTGTGTTTCTGGTTGCTGAGCGCCTTGATCGGTGTGGTGTAGAAACACTTGCCGCCGGCGGCCAGCGCCAGGTGCACGGCGAACTCGCCGACCACGGTCTTCCCCGCTCCGGTGGGCGCGCACACCAGGACGCCGTGGCCGCTTTCCAGGGCGCGGCAGGCACGGAGCTGGAAATCGTCGAGTGCGAACGGGTATTCGGCGGTGAACTTGGTCAGTTCGCCACCGTTCTGGTCACCCGACTCAGGTGGCATCGTCGTCGATGCCGATCCGCGGTGCCCCCGAGTCCGGCGCTGTTACCGGGTCGGGTCTCGGAACGGGTTCCACCGTGGGAATCGGCGCGGCCTCGTCCTCCGGCACCTCCAGAGCCTCGCGCCGGGCCTTACGCCTGTCGTTGATCCGGGCGATCTGGATGGCGAACTCCAGCAGCAGGCTCAGCGCGCAAGCCAGTGCCAGCATGGTGAACGGGTCCGAGCCGGGGGTGGCGAACGCCGCGAACACGAACAACCCGAAGATCAGTCCGCGGCGCCACGACTTGAGCCGCTCGTAGCTGAGCATGCCGACGAGGTTGAGCATGATGATCAGCAGCGGGAATTCGAAGCTGATACCGAACACCAGCAGCAGGTTGATCAGGAATCCGAAGTACTGCTCGCCTGACAGCGCGGTGACCTGTACGTCACTGCCGACGGTCAGCAGGAAGCCGAGGGCCGTGGCCAGCACCACGTAGGCCAGGACCGCGCCGGTGATGAACAACACCGCGCCGACGCCGACGAACGCCATCGCGAACCGGCGTTCCTTCTTGTACAGGCCGGGGGTGATGAACGCCCACAGCTGGTACAGCCAGACCGGGCAGGCCATCACCAGACCGGCCGCCAACGCCACCTTGAGGCGCAGCATGAACTGGTCGAACGGGCCGGTCGCCAACAGCCGGCACTCACCGTCGGGGGCGATGGTCGCCCGGGCCGAATCCGGCAGCGAACAGTACGGACCGCGCAGCCATTCGCCCAGGCTGTGCACGCCGAAGAAACCGTGGGTGTACCACAGGAATCCGAAGACGGTGGTGACCAGTACTGCGGCCACCGCGATCAGCAGACGGTTGCGCAGTTCGTGCAGGTGGTCGACCAACGACATCGTGCCGTCGGGGTTGACCCGCGAACGGCGGCGGCGGGGATCGAGCTTCTTGATGAATCCGGAGGTCACGGGCGTGTTCTAAAAGGCCTGGTCATAGACGCGACACGGCAACGCGGGGCGATGACCGCGATCGATTGCCGGACCGGTCAGGCCGTGTGGCGGTCCGGGGACTGCTCCGGGGCGGGAGCCTCGACCCGCTCGGATGTGATCGGCTTCGCCGGTTGCGGCGCATCGGCCGACGACCCGGAAGAATCCGACTGCATCTCCTTGATCTCCGACTTGAAGATCCGCATCGACTTACCGAGCGACCGAGCCGCATCCGGCAGCTTCTTGGCGCCGAAAAGCAGCACGAACACCGCGATGACAATGATCCAGTGCCAGGGTTGTAGACCACCCAATTTGGTTACCTCCAGACGTCTGTGCTGAGTCTACGCGCGTGTGTCGTCGGCGTCGTAGGTGTGCGGCACCACCGCGTCATAGACACGTAGAGCCTCCCCGGCCGATTCCTGCACCCGCTGTGCGAGGTCAGGTGGATCCAACACCCGCACGGCCGAACCGAATCCGAGCAGGAAGCGCGCCATCCACTCGAGCGAGGCGTACGTCATCACTGCCTCGCACGCCCCGTCGGGCAGTTCATTGACCACCCGCAACGGGTAGTAGTCGAACATCCACGAGGCGGAGCAGTCGATCAGCAGGGTGGCCGACGGCAATGACGGGTCCGCGGTGTCGGGATCGAACAGCGATGTGTCGGTGCCGGCCTGCACCGCCGGCGATGGTGGCGCCGACGGATCGGCGAGACGCTCGGCCGCGACGATCCGGTCGAACCGGAACATCCGGACGGCCTCGGCGGTACGACACCACGCCTCCAGATAACTGTTGTCACCGATCAGCACCACGCGGATCGGGTCCACCGTGCGGGTGGTGAGCGAGTCACGCGACGCCGAGTAGTACTCCAGTGTCAGCGCTCGGGCGTCCCGCACGGCAGCGCGAACCGCGGCGGCCGCCCCGGATTCCTGGGGCACGCTCTCCTCGGAACCGGATTCCTCGAGAGCTGCGCGCTGGGTGCCCGCCGCGGATTCGATCTTGGCGATGGCGCTGCGCGCGGCCTCCGGATCCACCATCCCGGGAACGTCGACCAGCGACCGCAGCGCCACCAGGATGCCGGTGGCTTCTGTGGACGTCAGGCGCAACGGGCGGTCGACACCCGCGCTGAACGTGACTTCGACTGTGTCGCCTTCGAAGTCGAAGTCGATGAGATCGCCGGGACTGTAGCCGGGGAGCCCGCACATCCAGAGCTGCTCGAGATCGGAATCAAGCTGCTTGCGGGTGACCCCCAGCGCGGCCGCTGCCTCGTCACGCGTCACCTTCGGGTTGGCCTGGAAATACGGCACCATGTTCAGCATCCGGACCAGCCGGGTCGAGACCTGACTCATGCGCGATCCGCCTCCGGCTCCTCGCTGACCCTCATGCGCGCACCGCCTCCGGCTCCTCGCTGACCCTCATGCGCGCACCGCCTCCGGCTCCTCGCTGACCCTCATGCCTGCACCACCTGCGCCCGCAACCTGCTCACCACATCCTCACGCAACGACTGTGGTTCCAGCGCGACGGCATCGACGCCGTAGCTGGCGATCTCACGGGCCAGCCGGTCCGACATTCCGATGTCGACGGTGATCTCCTCCCCTGCGCGCCCGCCCAGCGTGCGCGGCACGGTCTCGATGGCCTGACGGCGCAGCGCGGTGGCACGTCCGCCGGCGATCCACACCCTGGCCTGCTCCCCGGTCGGCAGTTCGGCGACCGCGCGGGCGACGATGTCGCGCAGGTTCACCCCCGCGGGCTTGGCCACTGCCCCGGCCGGACCCTCGGTGGTGACGTCGGGATCGATGCGGGAAAGACGGAAAGTACGGGTGTCGTCGCGGTCGCGGTCATGCCCCACCAGGTACCACCGGCCGCGATGGGTCACGACGCCCCAGGGCTCGACGTTGCGGCTGGTGTGTTCGGCGTTGCGCGAGGCGCGGTGCCGGAACCGCACCGCGTGCCCGGAGTCGATCGCCGCCAACAGGATTCGCAATACCTCTTCAGAACCGCGCAGCCCGGGCAGCGTCGCAGTCGACGCAATGGCGACACCGACCCCGTCGGCATCGACGTCCACGCCGGCGGCACGCAGCTTCAGCAGCGCCCCCTGCGTCGCGGTGATCAACTCGGGCGACTGCCACAGCTGCGTGGCCACTGCGACGGCCGCCACCTCATCACCCGTCAGCTGGACCGCGGGCAGCGCATATTCCTCGCGGTTGATGCGGTAGCCCTCGGTCGAGTCGAACTTCGAGACCCGCCCCGTCTCCAACGGGATCCCGAGGTCGCGCAGTTCGTTCTTGTCGCGCTCGAACATGCGGGAGAACGCCTCGTCGGTGGGACTGTCCTCGTAGCCCTGAACGATCTTGCGGACCTTGTCGGCAGGCAGGAACCGATCACTGGACAACAAGGCGATGACAAGATTTATCAACCGCTCGACTTTGGATACCGCCACGGGATGAAAGCTTAAAGCTCACATGCTGGCGATCAGGCGCTTGACCCGCTCGTCGACCGATCGGAACGGATCCTTGCACAGCACGGTGCGCTGAGCCTGGTCGTTGAGCTTGAGGTGCACCCAGTCCACGGTGAAGTCCCGTCCGGCTTCCTGTGCCGCACTGATGAACTCGCCACGCAACTTGGCTCGCGTGGTCTGCGGCGGGGTGTTGACCGCGGCGTCGATCTCCTCGTCGGTGGTGATCCGGGACGCCAACCCCTTGCGCTGCAACAGATCGAACACCCCACGACCGCGCTTGATGTCGTGATAGGCGAGGTCGAGCTGGCTGATCTTGGGGTCGGACAGCTCCATGTTGTAGCGATCCTGGTAGCGCTGGAACAGCTTGCGCTTGATCACCCAGTCGATCTCGGTGTCGACCTTCGCGAAGTCCTGGCTCTCGACCGCGTCGAGCTGGCGGCCCCACAGATCGACCACCTGCTCGATCTGAGTGCTGGGCTCGCGGGTCTGCAGGTACTCCACGGCTCGGCTGTAGTACTCCCGCTGGATGTCCAGGGCGCTGGCCTGGCGCCCCCCGGCCAGCCGCACCGGACGACGACCGGTCAGGTCGTGGCTGACCTCGCGGATGGCCCGGATCGGGTTGTCCAGGGAGAAATCCCGGAACGGGACGCCGGCCTCGATCATCTCCAGCACCAGCGAGGCGGTGCCCACCTTGAGCATGGTGGTGGCCTCGCACATGTTGGAGTCGCCGACGATGACATGCAGCCGGCGGTACTTCTCGGCATCGGCGTGCGGCTCGTCGCGGGTGTTGATGATCGGCCGGGAGCGCGTCGTCGCACTGGAGACGCCCTCCCAGATGTGCTCGGCGCGCTGGCTCAGGCAGAAGGTCGCGGCCTTGGGCGTCTGCAACACCTTGCCCGCACCGCAGATGAGCTGGCGCGTGACCAGGAACGGCAGCAGCACGTCGGAGATCCGGGAGAACTCACCGGCCCGCACGATCAGGTAGTTCTCGTGGCAGCCGTAGGAGTTGCCCGCCGAGTCGGTGTTGTTCTTGAACAGGTAGATGTCGCCGCCGATGCCCTCGTCGGCCAGGCGCTGCTCGGCGTCGATCAGCAGATCCTCCAGGACACGCTCACCGGCGCGGTCGTGGGTGACCAGCTGCGTCAGGTTGTCACACTCGGCGGTCGCGTACTCGGGGTGGCTACCCACGTCGAGATACAACCGGGCGCCGTTTCGGAGGAAGACGTTGGAACTGCGGCCCCACGACACGACCCGCCGGAACAGATAGCGGGCAACCTCGTCGGGGCTGAGCCGGCGATGGCCATGGAACGTGCAGGTCACACCGAATTCCGTCTCGATGCCCATGATTCGTCGCTGCACGCTAACGAGCTTACGGGGTGGTTCACAGTAACGGTGGGCAAGCACCGTCATTGTGTTCGTGGCGCCACCGATCTGGGACTTTTGGCCCTGGTCAGTCCAAGTCACGGGAAGATGGTCGGAAAGGAGTCCGCGCAAAGGAGGGGTGATGACCCGCTACGAACTGCCCGATGTTGCCGACCTGATCCGCCTTGGCGAGCCTCACGAGAACGCCATCACGGTCTATGCGGAAACCGCACCGGGACCGGACGAGCGGGACAAGAGCGTGCTCACGGCGAAGAGCGCGGTGGACCGGGCCCTGCGCACAATCCGCGAGTCCGGGGCGCGCCACGCCGTGGAGGAACAGCTGCGATCGCGGTGGAACGAGATCGCCGAATCGGAACTGTGGCTGAGCCTGTCTCGTTCGGTGGCCATCTTCATGGCCGACGACTTCCATGAGGTCTACGTCCTGCCCAACGCGCTGGAGAGCCAGCTGCAGGTGGGCAGCTACTTCGACATCGGGCAGCTGGTGCGGGCGGTCACCACACCGCAGGAGGCGTACGCGCTGACGCTGTCCGCCGACGGTTGGAACCTGTGGCAGGCGACCGCCAGCACGCGGGCCGAGGAGTTGGAGCTCACCGGCGAGTACGCGGTCGACGTCGCCGACGCGACCAACCGTGCCACCGTGCGCGACCGGGGGCATGTGCGGCGCCTGGTCGGTGACGAGGGCAAGAAGCTGTTGCTGGAGCAGTACGCCAAGCGGGTCGCCGATGCGGTGGACGGCGAACTGGGGCAGCTCGATCCGTCGTCGACGCGGCCGCTGTACCTGTTCGCGACCGATCCACTACTGGACATGTACCGCGGCCTCGACCACAAGCGCCAGATCGTGGCGGTGCCCGGTGCGGCGGACCAGCTGCGGCCCGATCAGATCGACGGCGCCATCCGGGAGTCGCTGCCCGCCCTGAACGCCGAGCAGGCCAGCGCCTGGGTCGACGAGTTGGGCAACGACATCAGCAAGGGACTGGTGGCCACCGATCTCGGCGATATCACCCGGGCCGCGACGGCCGGGGCGGTGGACACACTGGTGTACAACTTCACCGTCGATGTGGTGGGCCGGATCGAAGCCGCCACCGGCGCGTTGCACTACGACGATTCCGGCTATGACGTCCTGTCCCGAGTCGCGGTGACGGTGCTCGACAACGGCGGTGCGGCCTACGCCGTCCGGCCCGACGAGATCACCGCCGACATCTGGAACCAGACCGCGGTCGCCAAGCTACGTTTCCCCCTGAGCTGACGACGCCGGTCCATGCAGTGCCCCGGCGGCTACGCCGAGGATGCGCTCGAACGCCTGCAGGTAGGCACCCACCACCTTTTGGGCATTCGGCCCGCTGATGTCGGAACCCACGGCGCCGTCTGCCTCGATGGCGTCGATGAACGCGTCCGCCAGGTGGAGCCCCATGCCGGTGATGATGCCTGCCGCCTCGTGCGGGTAGTCCGTGTCGAAGACGCCTTCGTCGCATCCCTGGCGGATGATCGATTCCAGCATGGGTGCGGTGGTGCGCATCGAGCCCTGGGTCATCTTCTGCCGCAACAGCGCATTGTTCTCGTCGTGCCACAACCGGATCAGCGTTGCCACCTCTGTGGCACTCTCCGATTTCCAGGCCCGCGACGCGTCGAAGTAGGCGTGCATCTTCTCGAGTGCACTGCGGTGCGGGTCCTCGACGATGCCGGCCAACCGCGTGGTGGCGGTCTCGCCCATCTGCTCGATGACGCCCTCGAGCAATGCCCGCTTCGAGCGGAAATAGTGGTACAGCGCGCCTTTCGAGATCTGCAGTTCGGCCAGCAGATCCTCGATGGTCATGGCCTCGTAGCCCTTGTCGTGCATCAACTGCAAGGCCGCATCGAGGATCTCCCGACGCCGGGCGGCGTGTTCAGTGGGGTTCACCTGGCGTGCCACGAATCCTCCATTGATCTTGGGCGTTGACGGTGGGCGCGGTCCGAGCCTAGCCTAAAAATAGACCGTCAGTCGGTTTATCAATCAGGAGCCGCAATGCCGCAATCCACACCGCAGGCCCGGCAACGAACCCGCGCGTTCGCCCGGGTCCTCGGCCCGTTCGTCGCCGTCGCCACCTTGATCATCGCGATCCGGCTGCCCACCCTTCAGAACCTGCTCGGCGACCTGTTCACCAGCGGCGCCCTGCCCTGGATCCTGGGCGCCGCCATGCTGCTGATGGGACTGGTCGTGATCGCCTTCCACCAGTACTGGTACAGCGTGACGGCGGTGCTGATCTCCCTGTTCGGCTGGTTCGTCGCGCTGCGCGGGGCCGCCATGATGGCCATCCCGTCGGCCATCGAATCCGGTGCCGACGCCACCGTGACCAGCCCCGGGCTGCTGATCGCCGCGCGGTGCTTCTTCCTACTACTGACCGCGATGGGGTTGTGGTTCACCTACGTCGGCTGGCGCCCGGAGAGCACCGACGGGCAGTGAGTCGCCCGGGCTCTTCAGTCCGTCCAGCACGAATCCCAGGTGGCGTCGCCATACGGCATCGTCACCGTCGGCCATCGCGATCACCTTCGACATGGCCCACATCAACGTGGCCAGGTCATCGGCACCGAAGTCGGCGCGCAGCACGCCGGCGTCCCTGGCCCGGCCCACCACGGCTTCGAGAAGCCCACCGGCGCGGCCACATTCGCCCGCAACGTCGACAGCACCGACCGGATTTCTGGCCACCGCGTCGTTGATGCTGCGGTCGGACGCCTGCATCGAGAACAGTCCGTCGAGGAATGCCGCGAATCCCCGCCACGGGTCGGCGTCGTCGAGTGCCTGCCGCGCCAACCGGTCGATGACGGCCAGCCGGTCGGACAGCACCACATCCAGGAGTGCCCCGCGATTCGGGAAATGGTTGTAGAGCGTGCCGATGCTGACGCCGGCCGCACGGGCGATCTCGTCGAGGGGGACATCGACGCCCCGTTCGGTGAAGAGCTCGGCGGCGGCCGCCACCAAACGGTCCCGATTGCGGATCGCATCTGCGCGCATCGCCGACATGCCGTCAGCATAGCGAAGTTGAGGGGTCACTCAACTTATGCTAGTAAGTTGAGTATGGCCTCAACTTATCCTTCCCCGGTCCTGGCGGTACTCGGCGTCGGACCTGGCCTCGGGTTGTCGATTGCTCAGCGATTCGGCGCCGCCGGACACCGCGTGGCCCTGATCTCGCGCTCCCCCACGCGCCATCCCGGCTACCTGGAAGCCCTGACCGGCAACGGCGTCGAGGCCGCCGCCTACGTGGCCGATGCGAACGATCCGGAACAACTCACGGCGGCATTGGGTGCGGTGCGCGAGCGCTTCGGACGCATCGACGTCGGCTACTACGGTCCGGCCGCATTCGAAACGGCACCCACCGAAGACATCGCCGATCTCGACGCCAACGGCGCCCGGGCGGCGCTGAACAGCGTGGTACCCGCGGTCGACTTCGCGAGTCAACTCCTGCCCGAGATGCGTCAACGCGGCAGCGGCGGGTTGTTGTTCGCCGGCGGGCTGAGCAGCGTGGTACCAATGCCCCCACTCGGTGGCCTGGCACTCGCGGCAGCGGCATTACGCAACTATGCGATCACCCTGCACGCCGCCCTCCGCCCCGTCGGCGTCTATGCCGGCACCATCACCATCGGCGGACTCATCGAGCGCGGTGACATTCACCGGGCGATGGCGGCTGACGCCGAGCTGCCGACGATAAATCCGGACGAACTGGCAGAACAGGCGTGGGGTCTCTACCGCGACGGCACCGAGGCCGAAGCGGTGATCAACCTACTTTCCTGACTTCTTCGGCTTCTCCGACGGCTCTTCAGCCGCCGGCTTGTCCGAAACAGCCTCGGGCAGAAGCGCTTCCAGAGCAGCACCGGTGATCCGACGGAAGCACCGTCGCGGCCGGGTCGCATCGAGGACGGCCACCTCGAGCGTCGCGGGACCGAGCGTCCGAGGCTCAGATCCGTTGCCGCTCGCGCTCAATGCCTCCACGGCGATCTTTACCGCGGCACCCAGGTCGGGGTTCTCGCTGTACGACTCGTTCAGCGCGGCGATGATCGGCTCCGTGGTGCCGCCCATCACGACGAAGTGCGGCTCGTCGGCGATCGACCCGTCATAGGTGATGCGGTACAGCTCAGGGGCTTTCGTCTCGCCGTAGTGCGCCACCTCGGCGACGCACAGCTCGACCTCGTAGGGCTTGGCCTGTTCGGTGAAGATGGTGCCGAGCGTCTGCGCGTAGACGTTGGCCAGCTGACGACCCGTCACGTCGCGGCGGTCGTAGGCGTACCCCCGGGTGTCGGCGAACTGGATTCCGCCGCGCCGCAGGTTGTCGAACTCGTTGAACCGGCCGACTGCGGCGAACCCGACCCGGTCATAGAGCTCGCTGACCTTCTGCAGCGACCGCGACGGGTTCTCCGCCACGAACAGCACACCGTTGTCGTACGCCAGCGCCACGACGCTGCGTCCGCGGGCAATGCCCTTGCGCGCCAGTTCGGAGCGCTCACGCATCGCCTGCTCGGGCGAGATGAAGTACGGGAAGCTCATTTACCCCTCACCGCCCGTCCGGGTCCGGCGCGCGATGACGTCGCGGGCCAGCTCGGCGATGCGTTCCTCGGTGATCTCCGCTGCTCCCTCGGCACCGATGGTCACCGCGGTCGGATAGATGCCGCGCACCAGATCGGGTCCGCCGGTGGCGGAATCGTCGTCGGCGGCGTCGTAGAGGGCCTCGATGGCGACCCGCAGAGCCGAATCCGCATCCACCACACCGGGATAGAGCTTCTTGATCGACGACTTGGCGAAGATCGACCCGGACCCCACGGACTGGTAGCCCTCTTCTTCGATGTTCCAGCCACCTGCCGCGTCGAAGGACACGATCCGGCCCGCACTTTGCGGATCGCTGGCATCAACATCAAAACCCACCAGCAACGGCAGGGCCACGAAACCCTGCAGTGCCGCACCGAGATTGCCGCGCACCATGATGGCCAGGCGGTTGACCTTGCCGCGGAATGTCAGGGCGACGCCTTCGAGCTTCTCGTAATGCTCGAGTTCCACCGCATAGAGCCGGGCGAACTCCACGGCGATGGCCGCGGTGCCCGCAATACCCGTCGCGGTGTAGTCGTCGGTGATGTACACCTTCTGCACGTCACGGCCGGCGATCATGTTGCCCTGGGTGGAGCGGCGGTCACCGGCGATCAGAACCCCTCCTGGGTACTTGATCGCGACGATGGTGGTCCCGTGCGGCACCGCGTTGGTGGGGTTGATGGTGCCGTCGGCGACCCGGTTGACCGGCAACAGTTCGGGGGCCTGCCGACGCAGCAGTTCAGAGAAAGACGACAGGTCCATGGCTACAGATTGGGTACCGGAGAGGGTGGGTCGGGGCAGAGACAGGTTTTCGCGCCAGGTCACTGGCCGCCCTTTTGGACGTATGCGCGCACGAAGTCTTCTGCGTTCTCTTCCAGCACATCGTCGATCTCGTCGAGCAGATCGTCGGTGTCTTCAGCCAGCTTCTCGCGACGCTCCTGGCCGGCAGCGGATGCACCCGGGAGGTCGTCATCCTCGCCGCCGCCACCGCCACGCTTGGTCTGCTCTTGAGCCATCGCTGCCTCCTGCAATTGTCATCGGCTGGGCTAACCGCCCAACCGGTTCTTCCACAGTACCGGTCGGCACCCCGATTGCCGGGGATAGCTCACCGGTCCAGATGGTCAGTTCGTGAGTTGATCGACGAGTTCGGCCGCGCTGTCCACGGAATCCAGCAGAGCGCCGACATGCGCCTTGCTCCCCCGCAGCGGCTCCAGCGTCGGAATCCGGACGAGCGAATCGCCGCCGAGATCGAAAATCACCGAGTCCCAGCTCGCCGCGGCGATGTCCGCACCGAATCGGCGGAGGCATTCGCCCCGGAAGTAGGCGCGGGTGTCGGTCGGAGGGTTGTCGACGGCGTCGAGCACCTGCTGCTCGGTGACCAGGCGTTTCATCGAACCGCGGGCGACCAATCGGTTGTACAGGCCCTTGTCCAGCCGGACATCGGAGTACTGCAGATCGACCAGGTGCAGCCGCGGCGCCGACCAGGCCAGGTTCTCGCGGTTTCGGAAGCCCTCCAGCAACCGCAGCTTGGCCGGCCAGTCCAGGATCTCGGCGCATTCCATCGGGTCGCGCTCGAGCAGGTCCAGCACGTGGGCCCAGGTCTCCACGACATGCGCGGCTCGTGGGTCCGGGTCCCGGCTGTCCACCAGTTTGGCCACCCGGTCCAGGTAGACCCGCTGCAATGCCAAGGCGGTCATCTCTCGGCCGTCAGCCAGCGCCACCGTGGCCCGCAGCGACGGATCGCGGCTGATCACGTGCACGGCGTGCACCGGGCGGGCCAGCGCGAGATCGGACAGGTCGATCCCGAACTGCGGGCCCTCCTCGATCAGGTCGAGCACCAGGGAGCTGGTGCCGACCTTCAAATAGGTCGACGTCTCGGCCAGGTTGGCGTCACCGATGATGACGTGCAGCCGGCGGTACTTGTCGGCGTCGGCGTGAGGCTCGTCGCGGGTGTTGATGATGCCGCGCTTGAGCGTCGTCTCCAGGCCGACCTCGACCTCGATGTAATCGGCCCGCTGGGACAACTGGAAGCCGGGATCGTCCCCCGAGGGCCCGATGCCGACACGGCCCGAGCCGGTCACCACCTGCCGCGACACCAGGAACGGGGTGAACCCCGCGATCACGGCGGAAAACGGGGTCTGGCGGCTCATCAGGTAGTTCTCGTGCGACCCGTACGAGGCGCCCTTGCCGTCCACGTTGTTCTTGTACAGCTGCAGCTTGACCGCGCCTGGCACGCTGGCCACGTGGCGGGCGGCGGCCTCCATCACCCGCTCACCGGCCTTGTCCCAGATCACCGCGTCCATCGGATCGGTGCACTCGGGCGCCGAGTACTCCGGGTGGGCGTGGTCCACATACAGCCGGGCACCGTTGGTGAGGATCATGTTCGCAGCGCCGACCTCGTCGGCGTCGACGATCGGAGCCGGTCCCGAGGCCCGGGACAGGTCGAATCCGCGGGCATCGCGCAATGGCGATTCCACCTCGTAGTCCCACCGGGTGCGCTTGCCGCGCTGGATCCCGGCGGCGGCCGCGTACGCCAGCACCGCCTGAGTCGAGGTCAGGATCGGATTGGCAGTCGGATCGGACGGCGAGGAGATGCCGTATTCGACCTCTGTTCCGATGATCCGTTGCATGGGGCCAGCCTAGGTGACGGCTTGTGCGTCCCGAGCCGCCAGGTATTCGGGCCGTGGCCGCTTGGCCGCGAACGGGTCGGTCAGCGCGTTGTCCACCGAGTTGAACACCAGGAACACGTTCGAGCGCGGCAGGGGCGTGATGTTGGACCCCGAGCCGTGCAGCAGATTCGCGTCGAACCACAGCGCGGTGCCGGGGGGACCGGTGAACTGGTGGATGTCGTGCTCGTCGACGGCCTTGGTCAGCGTCGTCTGATCGGGCACACCGATGTTCTGGGCGACCAGCGACGTGTCGTGGTTGTCCTCAGGCGTGGCGCCGACGCACGGATAGAACGTCTGGTGCGATCCGGGGATCACCATCAGCGAACCGTTGTACGGGTAGTTCTCGGTCAGCGCGATCGAGCACGAAACCGCGCGGATCTCCGGCATGCCGTCCTCGGCGTGCCAGGTCTCGAAGTCCGAATGCCAATAGAACCCGGTCCCGGTGAACCCGGGCATGAGGTTGATCCTGGCCTGATGGATGTAGACGTCGCCGCCCAGCAGTTGCTGCGCGACCGGCAACACCGTGTCGAGCCGGACCACCTGGGCAACCAGGTCGCTCAACAGATGCGGTTCGAAGATCGACCGGATGGTGCCGCCCGGCTCCCGGATCACCCGTGGATCATCGGCATCCAGATCCGCTGCGATCCGGTCTAATTCATGCCGGAGCAGCGGGAGCCAGTCATCCGACACGGTCTCCGGCGCCACCAGATAGCCGTACTCCGAGAAACCGTCCAGGTGGGGCTGGCTGAGCGGACCGTCCGCTGCGCCACCCCACACCACAGGCTCGTGACGCGGTATCGGCTCGATGGCGTGGTCGAGCCGGGTTGGGTAGTGATCCGTCCGTTCCTCGCTGGGCAGGCCGTTGCGCGATCCGCTTTCGGCTTCTCGATGGACTGCCGTCATGCCACCGACTGCGGCGCCGGGTAGACACCGTTCTCGTCGTGCACTTCCCGCCCGGTCACCGGAGGGTTGAACACGCACAGCATGCGCAGCTGCTCGTCACAGGTGACCCGGTGGCGGTCATTGTTGTTGAGCACGTACATGGTTCCGTCGGCGAGCGGGTACTCCTGCCCCGTCGCCAGGTCGGTCAGCGTACCGGTGCCCTCGACCACCCAGACCGCCTCGATGTGGTGCTGATAGTGGAACTCGTTGACCGAACCGGCCTGGATGGTGGTCTCGTGGAACGAGAAGCCGACACCGTCGCCGGCCAGAATGATGCGCTTGGAGCGCCAGGAACCGTCGGCCACATCGCGGTCGGTCCCGGTGATCTCAGCAGTGGTGCGAACAATCATGTTTCAAGCCTCCCTCAGGCCAGCGTGACGGCGACGGACTCGGCGAGAATGTCGAGCCCCTCGGACAGTTCGGCGGCCGAAGTCGTCAGCGGCGGCAGCAGTTTGACCACCTCGTCGGACGGGCCACTGGTCTCCATCAGTGCGCCGCGGTCGAAGGCGGCGCGGCACACCTGGCCGGCCAGGTCCGCCTGTTCGAACTTGATGCCCTGAGCCATGCCGCGACCGCGGGCGGTCACTCCGTCGTGGGCAGCGGCGATCTCCTCCAGCCGGGCCCGGGTCAACTCACCCTTGGCGACCGTCTCGGCACTGAATTCGTCGTTCTCCCAATATGTCTCGATTGCCGCCGTGGCGGTGATGAAGGCGGGGTTGTGGCCACGGAAGGTGCCGTTGTGCTCCCCCGGTGTCCACACGTCGAGATCGCGACGGAACAACGTGAGCGCCATCGGCAGCCCATAACCGCTGACCGACTTGGATATCGTGACGATATCCGGCACGATGCCCGCGGCCTCGAAGCTGAAGAACGGCCCGGTGCGGCCACATCCCATCTGGACGTCGTCGACGATCAGCAGGATGTCGCGCTTGCGGCACAATTCGGCCAGCGCATGCAGCCATTCGATCCGCGCGACGTTGAGACCGCCTTCACCCTGGACGGTTTCGACGATCACCGCAGCGGGCCGGTTGAGGCCACTACCCGAATCGTCGAGCACGCGCTCGAACCAGTGGAAGTCCTCGGTGACCCCGCCGAAGTAGTTGTCGTAGGGCATCGGCGTGGCGTGCACCAGCGGGATACCCGCTCCGGCCCGCTTCATCGAGTTGCCGGTGACCGACAGCGCACCCAGCGTCATGCCGTGAAATGCGTTGGTAAAGCTGATTACCGACTCGCGGCCGGTCACCTTCCTGGCCAGCTTGAGTGCCGATTCCACCGAGTTGGCCCCGGTCGGCCCGGGGAACTGGACCTTGTAGTCCAGCCCGCGCGGACGCAGGATGAGCCGTTCGAAGCTCTCGAGGAAACGCTGCTTGGCCGCGGTCGCCATATCCAAGGAATGAACGATCCCGTCGGAGGCGAGGTACTGGAGCAACGGCTCCTTGAGGGCGGCGTTGTTGTGCCCGTAATTCAGCGCTCCGGCCCCCGCGAAGAAGTCGATGTAGGTGCGTCCCGAGGTGTCGGTCACCCAGGAACCCGCGGCGCTGTTCATCACGGTGGGCCAGCCACGGCAATAACTGCGGACCTCGGACTCGACCGAGCTGAAGACGTCAGGCAGGTCAGATTCGGTCAGGGGAGCTGTCGTTGCGAGCAGCAAGGGACAATCCTTCCAATTCGGATCAAAATGGTTATCAGATAACTGATTTCAGCGTGAAATCGGTGTGGCGATCGGCCCCATCCGCAGGATGGGCTCATCCTCGTGCGCTCCGCCCGCGTCGAGCAGGTCGGACCCGAAGTGCGGGTCTTCGACCAGTCGGACGCCGTGGCGGCGCGCGAAGGCACCGAAGAATGCGCGTGACGCGGTGTTGCCGGGGGCGACCGTGGCCTCCACGGTCACCGGACGCCCGTCACGCTGCGACCGCACGCGGTGGACGAGCGCGTCGAGCATGGTGCTGGCCAGTCCCCCGCCCTGCGCCGATGGCGCCACGGCCACCTGCCACACGAACAGGACATCGGGTCGCGGCGGCGGGTGGTAACCCGTGATGAATCCGTGCAGGTCACCGTCGCGTTCGGCCACTATTGACGTGGCAGCAAAATCAGTGGCCAACAACAGATAGGCGTAGGTGGAATTCAGATCCAGCACCCCGGTAGCTTCCGCGAGGTCACGGATGCCAATCGCATCGGTACCCCGTGGTTGGCGCAGGAATTCTTCCCGGGAATGGCGTCCCGGGACGCTTTCTAAAACGTGCATATCGAGTTAAAAGTCACCACCGAACTTCTCAGCGATCATCGTCAGTTTCTTGCCATCGGTGCCATCGACGTAAGCACACCGCCCTGCCGGGATCAAGCGCCGACACTCCTCCGGGCGCGCAGATCCGTCTATCGAGACAGCTCTTGACCTGCACTAACTTCGACATTCGTCAATCTCAGAAAAGTGTTAGCGCCGTTATCTAATCGTTACATTTGGGCGGGGGTACCAGCTCGGCTGCGCGGCCCTCCCCGCCTAGTCGGACGGTCCTACGGGAACAGGCGAACCAGACGCATCCGCAACCATTTCCCGACCACATTTCATTGGAAAAACTCCAATCGAAATCTAATAATCGCTGGTGCGGCGCACCATAATTTCCCAGCCGAATAGCGTCGGCGGTTTTCCCTGCAATCGGCGACCAGGTGTCGGTCGCCACATCGCAGTACGGGCAACACCGCGTGATCCGTAGGCCAGCACCATCCGTCCCCAACCGGCGCCGGTCACCACCAGCACGGCCCCGGCGATTCCGGCACCGGTGACGGGATCGCCGGCAAGGGCGACACCGAGGATCGCGGCCCACAATGGCTCGGTACCCACCAGCAGGCTGACCCTGGCCGGACTGGACGTACTCAGCGCCCGCAACTGAACCAGGAACGCAAACACCGTGCACGCCAGCGCCAGGTAACCGACGAGGGCCCATTCGGGCGGTCCGTAGGCAGCTGTCGTTGCCACAACGGACTGCCCCGACTCCGCGCACAGCGCCGACGCCACCGCAGCAACCGTCACCAGCTGGACCAAAGTGGTTCGTGCCGAATCGATCCCGCGACCTTCGGAGAAGCGTGCCATGACGGTCACATGGACCGCCCGCAACAAGGCGGCCATCACCATCACGATGTCCCCGGTGCGCGGGACGGTCAGGCCGCCGGATTGGGTGAGCAACCCGCAACCGATAACAGCGAGCATCGCCGCGAGATAGAAGCGGTGCCCCACCCGCTGGCGCTGCATCGCCGGGGTGGCCACGATGGTGAGCGCCATGATCAGTCCCGCGTTGGAGGCCGAGGTCATTGTCACGCCATACGTTTCGGCGACACAGACGGCAGCCAGCAGTCCCCCGCCGATGACACCCGCAACCACCTCAGTGCGGGTCAGACCCGGCAACCGCCGGCACACGACCGCGGCCAGCACCGTTGCCGCGACCGCGAACCGCACCACGAGAAGCACGAAAACTGTTTGTGCCGTGGCGATTTCCTTGGTGGCCAGGTAACTCGAGCCCCACACCGCCGCCACGGCAAGCAAACAGAGGTCGGTGCGACGGGTCATGCGGATCAGCGTGTCGCCTGACCAATAGTTCAGTCAAGCTAATGTTTCTACTGTTTATATGTAGCATTGCTTCATGGATGCCGGACGCCTGCGGATGCTGCGTGAACTCGCCGACCACGGCACTGTTGCCGCGGTGGCCCAGGTGCTCTCCATGACGCCCTCGGCGGTCTCACAGCAACTCAAGATCCTGCAACGCGAGGCCGGCGTACCGCTGATCGAGCCCGAAGGCAGACGAGTGCGTCTGACCGATGCCGGACAGGTCCTGGTGGGCCACGCCGACGCCGTGTTGGCAGCGCTGGACCGCGCCCGCAGCGAGATGGACGCCTACCGCAGCACCCCCCGCGGCACGGTCAGCGTGTCGTTCTTCCCCTCCGGTGCGGCAATGCTGTTGGCCCCGTTGGTCATCCGGGCGGCCGAGCGCGGGGTCCAGGTGCTCGGGCGCGACATCGACGTGCCGGCGTCCCGGGCCCCGGCACAGCTGGCCGACTTCGATGTCGTTGTGGTCCACCGCGACGAGCGCGACCCCGCCTCCTGGGGTCCACGCTTCGAGGCGGAAGAACTGCTGCGCGAGCCGTTGGATGTCGTGGTGCCGGCCGGGCACTGCCTCGCCGGCAGGGGTCGGGTGCGGCTGGCCGATCTGGCCGACGAACGCTGGATCGGGGTGGAGGGCGGGCTGATGGTCGACGACGTCCTCAACTCGATAGCGACCCTGTCCGGTGTCCAGCCACTAATCACGCAGCGGATCAACGACTTCCGGGTGGTCGAGGAGCTGGTACAGGTGGGCACCGGCATCGCCCTGATGCCCCGCTACGTGAGGCTGACCCGCGACCTGGTGCGGTTGCCGATCACCGACATCCCGGTGGCGCGCCGGGTGGAGGCGGTCACCCGCACTGGGGCGAGCACCCGGCCCGCGGTGAACGCAGTGCTGGAAGAACTGCGCGCGATCGCGGCGGACATCAGCTCAACAGCCGGCTGACTTGCCCGCAGGCGAGCCGGTCCGGGACTGACCCGGGCCGGCTCGGCCTGGCGGACCGTGCTACCTAGAGGTACTGGCCCAGGTTCGACTCGGTGTCAATCGCCCGAGACGCACTCGAACTCTTCCCGGTGACGAGCGTACGGATGTAGACGATCCGCTCGCCCTTCTTGCCCGAGATCCGGGCCCAGTCATCGGGATTGGTGGTGTTGGGCAGGTCCTCGTTCTCGGCGAACTCGTCGACGATCGAATCCAACAGGTGCTGGATGCGCAGACCGGGCTGACCGGTCTCCAGCACGCTCTTGATGGCGTTCTTCTTCGCCCGGTCGACGACGTTCTGGATCATGGCGCCGGAGTTGAAGTCCTTGAAGTACATGACTTCCTTGTCACCGTTGGCGTAGGTGACCTCCAGGAACCGGTTGTCGTCGATCTCGGCGTACATCCGGTCCACGACCTTCTCGATCATCGTCTTGATCGTCAGCGACCGGTCACCACCGAACTCGGCGAGATCGTCGGCATGCACCGGCAGCGCCTCGGTCAGGTACTTCGAGAAGATGTCCTGCGCCGATTCGGCATCGGGCCGCTCGATCTTGATCTTGACGTCCAGGCGGCCGGGCCGCAGGATCGCCGGATCGATCATGTCCTCGCGGTTGGAGGCGCCGATGACGATGACGTTCTCCAGCCCCTCCACACCGTCGATCTCCGAAAGCAGCTGCGGCACAACGGTTGTCTCGACGTCAGAGCTGACGCCCGTGCCGCGGGTACGGAAGATCGAGTCCATCTCGTCGAAGAACACGATCACCGGTGTGCCTTCGGATGCCTTCTCGCGGGCGCGCTGGAAGATCAGCCGGATGTGACGTTCGGTCTCACCGACGAACTTGTTCAGCAGCTCGGGGCCTTTGATGTTGAGGAAGTAGCTCTTCGCCTCGCGGGCGTCGTCGCCACGAACCTCGGCCATCTTCTTGGCCAGCGAGTTCGCCACGGCCTTGGCGATCAGCGTCTTACCGCACCCGGGCGGACCGTAGAGAAGCACACCCTTCGGCGGCCGCAGCGAGTACTCCCGGTAGAGCTCCTTGTGCAGGAAGGGCAGCTCCACGGCGTCGCGGATCTGCTCGATCTGCCGGCCCAGACCACCGATGTCGTTGTAGCTGACGTCGGGCACCTCTTCGAGCACCAGGTCTTCGACCTCGGCCTTGGGAATCCGCTCGAAGGCGTATCCGGCCTTGGTGTCGACCAGCAGCGAATCACCCGGACGCAGTTTGCGGGGCCGGTCGTCGTCCTGCCTCGCGTCGGGAAGGTCAGGTAGGTCCTCGGCCGCGACGAGCGGCTCGGCCAACCAGACGATGCGTTCCTCGTCGGCATGCCCGACCACCAGGGCCCGGTGTCCGTCGGCCAGGATCTCGCGCAACGTGCTGATCTCACCGACGGACTCGAAGTTGCCCGCCTCGACCACGGTGAGCGCCTCGTTGAGCCGGACCGTCTGGCCCTGCTTGAGCGAGGAGGTCTCGATGTTCGGCGAGCAGGTGAGTCGCATCTTGCGGCCGGAGGTGAACACGTCGACGGTGTCATCGTCGTGGGTGCCGAGCAGCACGCCGTAGCCACTGGGCGGCTGGCCCAGCCGGTCCACCTCCTCGCGGAGGGCGAGCAGCTGCTGCCGGGCTTCCTTGAGGGTGTCCATGAGCTTGGCGTTGCGCGAGGCGAGCGAGTCGATCCGGGCTTCAAGCTGGTGGACGTCACGGGCACTTCGCAGCCCACTCTGGGGCCCTACCGCATTCTCCAATTGCTCACGCAGAACCGCAGCCTCACGGCGCAGCGATTCGAGCTCGGCGGCATCATCGCTGGACATGGGTTGCGGGTGGCCCGTCGAGAAACTCTCGGCAGAGCCGTCCGAACGCTCTGACTCACTCATATTGCGCTCCCTCCCGCACCGTAAGTTGGTGCAGTAACAACTTCAACGCTACCGGCGATTCAGCCATTGTGTGTGCTCTAGGAACGAGACACACCAGCACCACTGTTAGCCTCTTAGTTCAGTTGGTCCGATCGAAAGGACAATCGTGGCCTTGAAAACCCTCGTTACCGGCTTTATCACCGCAGCTGCTGCCGCCGCCGTGGTGGGCGGAGCAGCGGCGGGTGTGACTTCTATTGCATCCAGCGGCATGTCGGCCCCGGCGATCCAGCCGGTCGTGTTCGACGCGCCCCTGCCGGCCACCCCGGCACCGGACCTGGCGTCGCCACTGGTGCAGACCCTGCAGGCGCTCGCCAGCGGCGGCTCGTTCAGCGGCAAGGCCCCCTACATCCAGGGTGGCATCGGCCGGATCGAGAGCATCGCCGCGGACCGCGCGTACAGCAAGGCCGCCGCTGAAGGAAAGTTCCCGCTGACCTTCAACATCGCCAACATCGATGACCAGGGCGGCGTGGCTTACGCCGACGTCACCGCCACCTCGGCGACGGGCGGCACCGCCACCCAGAACATCCAGTTCGTGGCGGGCCCGAGCCCGACCGGCTGGCAGATCTCCAAGGGGTCGGCCCTGAACCTGCTGTCCTCTGTCGGCTGAGTAGGTAGTTGAACCACAGCCGTATCGCAGTCCTGAGTGCCGCCACGATCGTGGCGGCACTTGGGCTCTGCGGGTGCAGTAGTGACGAGCACCCGGCCAAGAGGTCACACCCGACCACCAGCGCGGTGTCGACGACCATGCCGGCGGCACCGCCCGCGGCACCGCTGCCTGCCCCCGAGGCGCTGACCGGGGTGTTGGACCGGTTGGCCGACGTCAACGTCCCCGGCGCCGACAAGGTAGTCCTCGTGGAACAGGGCACGGCCCAGGACGCCGCGGCGCTGGACAAGTTCGGCCGTGCACTGGCCGACAACGGCTTCATGCCGCTCACCTTCGAGGCCACCGATCTGGCCTTCTCGCAGACCGAGCCGAAGAACGTGGTGGCAACCGTCAAGGCCACCGCGGGCGGCGAGCATTCGGACCGCACCTTCAGCTTCCCGATGGAATTCACCCCGCACGGCGATGGCTGGCAATTGACCAGACACACCGCCGACATGTTGCTGGTCATGGGCGCGGGTGCCGAGGCATCCACACCGCCCGCCCCGACGCCGCCCCGCTGAGCCATGTGGATCGGTTGGCTGGAGTTCGACCTGTTGCTCGGTGACGTGCATTCGCTCAAACAGAAACGCTCGGTCATCCGAACGGTGATCGCCGAGCTGCACCGCAAGCTCGCGGTGTCAGCGGCCGAAACCGGTACCCAGGATCTGCACCGCCGCGCCGGCATCGGCGTCGCTCTCGTCGCTGCCGACCGTCACCACGTGGTCGACGTGCTCGACGCCGCCGAACGGATGGTGGCCGACCGCCCCGAGCTCGAGCTGCTCTCCACCCGGCGGGGCCTGCACCACAGCGACGACTGACCGTCAGCGCGGGGATCGCGAGGCGCGCCGTTTTCGACCTGAGGGCGGTGGTGGCCGCCGCGAAGCAACCGCTATGCAGAAAACGACGGCGATCGATACGCCGTCAGGCGCCCGACTCAGACTCGAGCGCGGCGTCGACGGCGGCCTGGACAGCGAGTTGACGCTTCTTGCGCAGCGGGACCGGCGCCACCGCGCCCGGCGCCAATTTGCGCGCACTGACCAGAAACGCGGTGTGGCCGCGCATGTTGTGTTCCGGGCGCACCGCCAGGCCCACCACGTGCCAGCCGCGCTGCATGCTCTCCCAGGCCCGCGGTTCGGTCCAGCACTGCTGCTCGCGCAGCGCCTCCACGACCCGCGACAGCTGGGTGACGGTGGCGACGTAGACCATCAGCACGCCACCGGCGACCAGGGCCTTGGAGACGGCGGGCAGCACCTCCCAGGGCGCCAGCATGTCCAACACCACGCGGTCCATCTCCGGGCCGTCGTAGTCGGCGAGGTCGGCGACCACCAGGTCCCAGTTCTCCGGGCGCTCACCGAAAAACGTGATGACATTCTTCTCGGCGGTCGGCGCGTGATCGTCACGGATCTCGTACGACGTCACCCGGCCCTCGGGGCCCACCGCCCGCAGCAGCGAGCACGTCAGCGCACCAGATCCGGCACCGGCCTCCAACACCCGGGCGCCCGGGAAGATGTCCCCCTCGTGGACGATCTGCGCGGCGTCCTTCGGATAGATCACCTGCGCACCGCGCGGCATCGACATCACGTAGTCGACCAGCAGCGGCCGCAGCACCAGGAACTGATCGCCGTTGGTCGACTTGATCACGCTGCCTTCCGGCAGCCCGATCACGTTGTCGAAGGCGATGATGCCGCGATGGGTGTGGAACTCACCGCCGGGGTTGAGCACCATCGTGTAGCGCCGGCCCTTGGCGTCGGTGAGTTGTACCCGGTCGCCAACGGCAAACGGTCCGGTCGGTCTCTTCCCTGCCACGGACGTCCAGCCTGCCAGTACCCGCACCGGGCCGGGTGCCCGGGGTTGTGCAACTTTGTCGGAGCCCGGTCCTAGGCTTACCGGTGTGAGTGAAGAACCGGCCCCGACGCCGCGCCGCCCGGCGCTGTCACCGTCGCGGGCCGGCGATTTCAAGCAGTGCCCGCTGCTCTACCGGTTCCGCGCCATCGACCGGCTCCCCGAACCCCGGTCCACGGCGCAGCTGCGCGGATCGCTGGTGCACGCCGCGTTGGAGCAGCTGTACGGGCTGCCCGCGGCCGAGCGGGTGCACGACACCGCGCTGACGCTGGTCGAGCCGGCGTGGGAGCAGGTGGTGGCCGCCGAGCCCGAGCTGGCCGACACCGAGTATCCGGCCACGTTGCTCGCCGAGGCCCGGGCTCTGCTGTCCGGCTACTACCGCTTGGAAGATCCGACCCGGTTCGATCCGCAGTGCTGCGAGCACCGCCTCGAGGTCGAACTGGCCGACGGAACGCTGCTGCGCGGATTCGTCGACCGGATCGATGTGGCTCCCTCGGGTGAGTTGCGCGTCGTCGATTACAAGACCGGCAAGGCCCCGCCCGAGGCACGGGCGCAGGCCGAGTTCAAGGCGATGTTCCAGATGAAGTTCTACGCGGTGGCGCTGCTGCGCTCGCGTGGAGTGATGCCGTCGCGGCTTCGGTTGCTGTACCTGGCCGACGGGCAGGTGCTCGACTACTCCCCCGCGCACGATGAGCTGTTGCGGTTCGAGCGCACGCTGATGGCGATCTGGAAGGCCATTCAGGTGGCCGGGGCCACCGGCGACTTCCGGCCCAACCCGTCGCGGTTGTGCTCGTGGTGTGCGCATCAGAGTTTGTGTCCGGCGTTCGGCGGCACCCCGCCGCCGTATCCCGGGTGGCCAGAATCAGGAGCTGCATGATCGGGTGTCACTACCATCGGCGCGGCGTCGATGGTGAGTACCAGCTGTTCGAATCCACCGCCGACACCCGGAGCAACTGGGACCCGGCGATTCAGCACGGCTCGCCGCCGCTGGCATTGCTGACCAAGGCGATCGAGGAGCTGACGGCGGGCTCCGGCCTGCGGGTGGGACGGTTGACTCTCGACATCCTCGGTGCCATTCCCGTTGCGCCGGTGCGGGTCCGGGCTTGGGTGGACCGGCCCGGGTCACGCATCTCGATGGTGGCCTCGGAGATGGAGGCGGCCCGGCCCGACGGGACGTGGCGCGCGGTGGCGCGGGTGACGGCGTGGCTGCTGGCTCCCAGCGACACCAGTGACGTGGCCACCGACCGCTTTGCCCCGTTGGTGGAAGGTGAGGCGGCCGACGTCGCACACAACTGGGAAGGGGCGCCGGGCTATCTGGAGAGTGTGTCCTGGCGCAGGCAGCGCACCGCCGAGGGCGAGGCCGCCGTGGCATGGATGAGTCCGTTGACACCGGTGGTCGACAACGAGGAGACGACGGCCCTGCAGCGCCTGGCGCTCGTGGTCGATTCCGCCAACGGCATTGGTGCAGCGTTGGATCCGGAGAAGTTCGTCTTCATGAACACCGACACCGCGGTGCATCTGCACCGGCTTCCCGAAGGCTCGGACTTCGCGGTGCGGGCCCGCGGCTCCATCGGACCGGATGGTGTCGGTGCGACGACCGCGGAAATCTTTGACCGCAAAGGATTTATCGGAACCTCGGCGCAGACACTGCTGGTGATGCGGGCACCGTGATCACCGAGCTGCGCCGTCAGTTCGACCTGGCCTGGGCGCTGACCGACCTGCACATCTCCGCCCTGTCCGACGAGGATCACCTGTGGGAGCCCGGCCCCTTGGTGTGGACGGTGCACGAGGATGCGTCGGGTCGGTGGTGGCCGGACTTCGCCGACGTGGAGCCCGACCCGATTCCGGTGCCGACCATCGGGTGGCTCACCTGGCACATGATCTTCTGGTGGTCGACCGCCCTGGACCACGTCGACGGCCGGCCCCCAACGCCCCGCACCGAGATCGACTGGCCGGGCCCTGAGGCCGCGGTGCAGCGGATCCGGGTGCTCAGTGCCCGCTGGAGCGGCCTCCTGGACTCGCTGACCGACACGGATCTCCTTGTCCCCGCGACGTTTCCGTGGGGGTCGGACTCCGGCCGGTCACTGGCCGACATGGTGTTGTGGCTGAACGTCGAGCTGGCGAAGAACGCCGCCGAAATCGGCCAGCTGCGGATGCTGCGAGCCGCGCGCTGATCCGCGGCTGAGCGGGGCCGCTCGACAACCGCGCCCGACGTCGAAAGGCGTCAGCTATTTTGCTCAGCGGAAATAAGGTTCAACCGTGCCACTGAGCTTGACGACCATGGGATTTCCGCGGCGGTCCTTGGCGGTAGGCACTTCAACACGCACCCACCCCTCGGCCACGTCGTATTCGTGAACATTGGTTTTCTCGACACCGTTGAACCGAATACCCACGTCTCGCAGGAGCACCTCTTCGTCGTAGAAGGCGCTCCGCGGGTCGATGGAGAGGTGATTCGGTGGAACGTCTGCGTTCTGATCCTCGGACATGATGGCCTTCGTTGAATGCTGTGTTAGGTGCTCGGATTGATCCCCAGAGAGGCTACGCGACACTGCAGTAGCGGGTTGCGGTCAGGTCTTCGCGGGCCGACCCGAGGAGACGTCGCCGAGATTTCACCCGCTATATTCTCTTGTATCTATATAGATGAAGTGCAATACTCGCTTCATGGACGTGTTCGAGGCAGTCGCCGAACCCAGCCGACGCGCATTGCTCGACGCCCTCGTCGACGGTGAACGCACCGCGGGCGAGCTGGTGGCCACCCTCCCGGGGCTGACCCAACCCACCGTGTCTCGCCACCTGCGAGTGCTGCGCGAGGTCGGCCTGGTCGAGGTACGGCCCGACGCTCAGCGCCGCATCTACGCGCTGCGTCCCGACGGCCTGATGCAGATCGACGAGTGGATCGAGCGGTACCGCCGCTACTGGTCCGACCATCTCGACGCCCTGGAGCGTCATCTCAAAGCGACCCACAAGGAGACGAAATGACCCGCCGTGAAGGAAAGCTCACCGTCGACGGCGATCGGGCCGCACTGAGTTTCGAGCGGCGCCTCCCCTATCCCGTCGACACGGTGTGGGCCGCCATCACCGATCCCGAACAGCGCAATCAATGGATGGGCGAAACGACGATCGACGCCCGTGAGGGCGGCACGATCGAGATGATCCCCCATTCGCCTCCGATCCCGTCACAGCAGAAGAAGATGAGCGGACGGATCCGGGTGTGGGACCCGCCAAGGGTTTTCGAGCACGAATGGAGCCAGGCAGTGCTGTCTGCTCCCGAGCCCGGTGTCGTGCGCTACGAACTGACCCCCGACGGCGACGGCACCCTGCTGCGGTTCAGCCACCGCGGCCTGACGGTCTCGGACGGCCAGGGCTTCCACCCGGGCACTCACGCCTATCTGGACCGGCTCGAGGCGCATCTCGGCGGACAGCCGTTGCCCGACTGGTCCCGGCGCTATCAGGACGTCGCCAAGAACTTCGGCACCCAGTGGACCCGATAGAAGGAAACAACATGCCACACAATGGAACTGACATTGCCGCACCCACGATCGCGGTGGTCTACCACTCCGGATTCGGCCACACGTCAACCCTGGCCGATGCCGTCGCGACGGGCGCTCGAGACGGCGGCGCCGACGTCACCGTGATCCACGTCGAGACCATGTCCGACGAGCATTGGGACCTGCTGGACAACGTCGACGCCATGATCTTCGGCTGCCCCACCTACATGGGCAACGTCTCGGCAGGATTTCAGGCATTCGCCGAGAAAACCGGCCGGCGGTGCATGGACGGCACCTGGCGCGACAAGGTGGCCGCCGGCTTCACGAACTCCGGAGGCAAGAGCGGCGACAAGCTCAACACGCTCAGTTCATTGGTGGTCTTCGCCGCCCAACACCACATGCATTGGGTGAACCTGGGTTTGAGAACCGGCTGGAACCACTCGTTCAGTAGCGAGGACGATCTCAACCGGCTCGGCTTCTTCCTGGGCGCCGGCGCTCAGACCAACGTGGACGCCAACCCCGATCAGGTGCATCCCTCCGATGTGCGCACCTGCCACCACCTCGGGCAGCGGGTCGCGCTGGTGACGCGTCAGCTCAACATCGGCCGCACGTTCAGTCCAGCGGCTTCAGTTCCTGCAGCATCGTAGGAACCAATTCGCTGACGGTGGGGTGAATGTGCATGGTCCGCGATATCGCGGTGTAGGGCAGTTTCGCGGTCATCACGTCGAGAATGGAATGCACCACCTCGTCACCGCCGACACCGAAGATGGCTGCCCCCAGAATCTCTTCGGTCTCGGCATCCACCACCACCTTCATGAAACCATGGGTTTCACCCTTCTCCACTGCCCGGCCGACCCTGGTCATCGGGCGCTTGCCCACCAAGGCTTTTCGGCCCGATTTCCGCACCTGATCGACGGTCATGCCGGCCCGCCCCAAAGGCGGATCGATGTAGAGCGCGTAGGTGGTGATGCGATCGCTCACCCGGCGCGGATCATCATCGAGAAGATTCGCGGCAACGATCTCGAAATCGTTGTAGGACGTATGGGTGAACGCGCCCTTGCCGTTGCAGTCCCCCATTGCCCAGATGTGCTCGGCCGTGGTGCGCAGCTGATCATCGACCACAACGTAGCCGCGACCGTCGAGGTCCACCCCGGCGTGCTCCAACCCGAGGTCGTCGGTATTGGGTGTGCGCCCCACCGCGAGCAGCAGGTGCGTCCCGACGATCGGGTCGGCGCCGTCGCGCGGGGTCACCGCAAAACCGCCGTCCTGCTTGGCGAACCGGATGCCGGTGGCGTTCACCACGACCTCGATGCCCTCGGCCCGCAGGACCTCGGCGATGGTGTCCGAGACATCCTCGTCCTCACGGGAGGTGAGCCGCGGCCCCTTCTCGATCACCGTGACCCGGGCACCGAACCGCCGGTACATCTGCGCGAACTCCAAAGCGATGTAACTGCCGCCCACGATCACGAGGTGCTCCGGCACAACATCCAGGTCCAGGATGCCGACATTGGTCAGGTAGTCGATACCGTCCAAGCCAGGGAAATCCGGAACCACCGCGCGGCCACCGACATTGAGGAAGATCCGATCGGCCCGCAGCAGTTCGCCGTCGACGTCGACGGTGTGCGGGTCCACAAAACGGGCATGTCCGCGGATCAGCTCCGCACCGTCCATGCCCTGCAGCCAGTCCTCGACCCCGTGCCGGTCGGACAGCATGATCGCATCCTTGCGCGCCTTGACCTTGCCCATGTCGACGGCGACTTCGCCTGTGCCGATGCCGAAATCAGCTCCACGACGCGCCAGGTGGGCGGCATGCGCGCTGGCCACAAGGGTTTTGGTGGGGATGCAGCCGTAGTTGACACACGTGCCGCCGACCAGCTTGCGTTCGATCACCGCGACGGTCTGGCCCGCTGCGGTCAGCCGGCCCGCCAGCGGCGGCCCGGCCTGACCCGCGCCGATGACGATCGCGTCGAAACTCCGCGCGGGCGCCATCAGTTAGACGATCGCGGTCAGGGCTGCGATCGCGAAACCGCCGAGCACGGCGACCGCATCCTCGACGAGCGCGACCGGCAGATCATGCCCATCGTTGCGGGCGACCAGGCGGCTGCGCGCCTCGTATCCGCCCAAGGTTCCCAGCACCGCACCGACGAGACCCGCGCCCAGACCACCGAACGTGTACCCCCACGCCGTACCGATCACCGCACCGGCGAACGCGCCGGTGAGCAGGCGAGCGACGAACTGCACCGGCGTCTTACGACTCGGCGTGCGCGGGAGCTGGTCGGTCACCAGCTCCACCACAGCGAGAACGGTCAGCACGGTGACCGTGACCGGGTGCGCCACCCATTGGGCCCAGGTGCCGTCGAGGTTGATCCAGCTCAGTGCAGCGGCCCAGGCCACCGCCGCCGGTGCGGTGAACGCCCGCAATCCGGCCACCACGCCGATGAGCAGAGCCAACAACAGAACCAGAAAATGCGTCACGGCAACCTCCGAGGCCTGGAATTGTCCCCCGGACGCTAACACGCAAGACGTCGCGGCACGCGCCGATCAGAGACGGCGGTGGGTGCCGGTCAGAAGCGGCAGAACCGAATATCCGATGCGAGTATCGCTTTGGCACCGATCGCGGCGATCTCATCCATGATCGCGTTGACGTCGCGGCGCGGCACCAGTGCCCGCACGGCTACCCAGTCCGGATCCGCCAGCGGCGCGATGGTCGGTGACTCCAGTCCCGGCGTCACCGCGGTGGCCTGTTCCAAAACCGCACGCGGGCAGTCGTAATCCAACATCAGGTACTGCTGCCCGAACACCACACCCTGCACGCGTGCCGTCAGCTGATCGCGCGCCGAAGCATTGTCGTCACCGTCGGCCCCGTCACGTTCGATCAGGACCGCCTCCGACTCGCACAGCGGCGCACCGAATGCCACCAGATCGTGCAGGCCCAGGGTGCGGCCCGAACCCACCACGTCGGCGATCACGTCGGCGACCCCGAGCTGGATCGAGATCTCCACGGCACCGTCCAACCGGATGACCGAGGCCTCGATGCCCTGCGCCGCAAGGTCCTTGCGAACCAGATTCGGAAATGAAGTGGCGATCCGCTTGCCCGCCAGGTCCTTCGGGCTCCACTCCCGGCCGGCGGGTCCGGCGTACCGGAAGGTGGAGTTACCGAAGCCGAGCGACAGGCGCTCACGGACCGGGGCGTCGGAGTCGGCGGCCAGGTCCCGTCCGGTGATGCCCAGATCGAGCTGACCCGAACCCACGTAGATCGCGATGTCCTTGGGACGAAGAAAGAAGAACTCGACGTTGTTGACGGGGTCGACGACGGTCAGGTCCTTGGGGTCGCGCCGGCGACGGTATCCGGCCTCGGCGAGGATCTCACCGGCTGCCTCGCTGAGCGAGCCCTTGTTGGGCACCGCGACGCGCAACATCTGATCGGCCACGGCTCACAACTTCCGGTAGATGTCGTCGAGGGTCAGGCCCCGGGAGAGCATCAGCACCTGGGTCCAGTACAGCAACTGGCTGACCTCTTCGGCGAGCGATTCATCACTCTCGTGTTCGGCGGCCAGCCATACCTCGCCTGCCTCTTCCAGGATCTTCTTGCCGAGCCCATGGATGCCGGCGTCAAGGGCGGCGACCGTGCCGCTACCGGCAGGTCTGGTGCGCGCTTTGTCGCTGAGTTCGGCAAACAGGGCCTCGAAGGTCTTCACAGGCATGAATTGTTTCATGCTCGGAGGGGGTCCATTTGTGGGGTTCCATAGAAGGGTGAGCGAATCTGTCGGCGACGCGCTGCCGACCTACACCGCCCGGGTCTCGGCAATCCGCACGATCCTGGCCAAACACCTGCCCGTTGCGGACCTGGTCCAGAACAATCGCCGCGCCAACCCCATCCCGCCGCTTGAGTGCCTGTCGGCATCCTGGGGCACTGACCCGACCTCACCCGCAACCCTGACGCTGTCGATTCATCCCGTGCCGGACTTCGCCGCCGAGGTCGAGGAACTGCGCTACGGCGCGGATCCCGCCCAGGGAGCCTACGAGGCACACCGCGCCGATCCCGCCGAGTTCGCCCTGGTGCAGCCACACTTGTCCAGCGTCTGGGTGGTCGTCGGGCACTGCGAGGTCCATCTGGCGCACCAGGGTTGCCCGCCCGAGAAGCTCGTCGACGCTGCCGTCGAGATCGCCGGCAGCGTGGGCTGGTCGCCGTATGCCGACGATTTCGAGCCACCCCTGCTGCCGCCGGACCGGGACCCGCCGGTTGACCGCTAGGCGCTCAACGCGTTGGCGTGCATGTCTTCGAGGTTCTTGCCCTTGGTCTCCTCGACCCACCGCCACACGAACAGGAACGACAGCACCGCGCACAGCGCATAGAAGCCGTACGCCGCACCCAGGACGTTGCGCAGTTCCGGGAACGACACGGTGATCAGCCAGTTCGCTGCCCACTGCCCGGCGGCGGCCAGGCCGAGCGCGGCCGCCCGGATGCGGTTGGGGAACATCTCGCCGAGCAGCACCCACACCACCGGACCCCAGGACATGCCGAAGGCCACCACGAACAGGTTGGCCGCGACCAGGGCGATCGGCCCGGTGATGCCGCCGAGGTACGGTTGCAGCTCCATCAGACCGGTCGACTTGTTGAGCACCTCGTGCGTCTGGGCAGTCCCGAAGATGACTGCCATCGTGCCCAGTGTCACCGCCATCCCCACCGAACCGATCAACAACAGCGGCTTACGACCGATCTTGTCGATCAATGCGATCGCGATCAGCGTGGTCACGATGTTGGTCACCGAGGTGATCACCGTGATGATGAACGAAGAGCTCTCGTCGAAACCGACGGCCTGCCACAACACATTCGAGTAGTAGAAGATCACGTTGATGCCGACGAACTGCTGAAACACCGACAGCCCGAGGCCCACCCACACGATGCCGTAGACACCGCCCGTCGGCTTACGCAGATCGCGCCAGGCCGCCGGTTTCTCCTGCTGAAGGGTGTCCTGGATCCGGCCGAGGGTGATCTCCAGGTTCTTCTCCCCCAGCAGCCGCGACAGCACCTTGCGTGCCTCGGGAATCCGGTGTGTGGCAACGAGATACCGCGGCGATTCGGGAATGGTGAAGGTCAGCAGGCCGTACAGGACGGCGGGCACCGTCATCAACAGGAACATCCACCGCCAGGCCTCCATGTTGAGCCAGAGTTCCTTGCCTGCTTCCCCGGCGATGTGGGCCAACAGCGCGTCGATACTCAGGGCGAGGAAGATGCCGCAGACGATCGCCAGCTGCTGCAGCGACCCCAGCCGGCCGCGAATCCGCGGTGGCGAGGTCTCGGCGATGTAGGCCGGGGCGATCACCGACGCGATACCGACGCCGATACCGCCGACGACACGGAACACCACCACCACCCACACACTCGGAGCCAGCCCAGTGCCGATCGCGCTGATGAAGAACAGCACCGCGGCGATCTTCATCACCGCGATCCGGCCGATCCGGTCGGCTATCCGGCCTGCCGTGAGCGCACCGACGGCCGCACCGAGCAGCGCAGAGGCGACTGCGAATCCCAGGATCTTGTTGTCGATGTCGAAGTGCTTCTGGATGGCGTCCACCGCACCGTTGATGACCGCACTGTCATAGCCGAACAACAATCCGCCGAGCGCAGCGACCGAGGCGATACGCACGGCGCTGCGTCCGGATGAGTAATAGTCATCGTCGTGGACCGCGGGAGCGCCGCCATCTACCGGGCCGTGTGACATACCGTGTCCCCTCCGCACCATTGCGTGACTGGTCACAATCACCTTGGCACAGCGGACCGGCAGCTAGGGCCATATCCGGCAGCTGGATTCGACGCGGGTCAGGCGCTGCGCACGTCCGTGACCGCCGCCAGCTCGGCGTGTATCACCCGCAGGTCCGAGACATCGAGCGCACCGAGCGTTTCGGCATGCCTGCGCCGCGCCCCCACGGGAACCTCGACGTCGTTCGGTATCACCAACACCGGGCAACCGGCGGCCTCGGCCGACGCCGTTCCGGTGACCGAATCCTCCACGGCCAGACAGTGCTCCACAGGCACCCCGAGCAGGTGCGCGGCGCGCAGGTAGGGATCCGGCGCCGGCTTGGCCCGGTCCACTTCGTCACCGCAGACGCTCACCGTGAAGTAATGGCTGCCAATGCTTTTCAGGGCCCGCTCGGTGAGCCCGCGACGGGTGTTGGTCACGAGCGCCATCGGGACCCCGGCGGAGGTCAGACCGTCGAGCATCTCCTTGGCCCCGGGCCGCCACGGCAATCCCTGCTCGAACAGCTCACCGGTGTAGTCATGCAGCCAGTCCGCCGATTCGGCCATGGCAGCAGGATCGGGGTCAAGGCCGAGATCGTCGTAGACGATGCGCATGACAGTCTCGGCCGAGCCGCCGACGGTCGATTCCCGGACCTCGGGCGTCAGCACTGCGCCCGACCGCGCATACAGCGCGTGCATGGCGATGTCCCACAACTTTTCGGAGTCGACGAGCGTGCCGTCCATATCCCAGAGCACCGCACGCATGCCAGCCATTCTCGCATTGTCGGGCGGTGTCGTTAGCGTGGGAGCATGACCGTATTGGTGACGGGAGCCACAGGCAACATCGGCAGGCGCGTCGTGGATGAACTAATTCGTTTGGGCGGCAGCGACATCGGGGACATCCGCGCATTGACGGCAAACCCGGCGAAGGCGGCGCTGCCGGAATCTGTGACAGCAATCACCGGATACCTGGGAAAACCGGAGACGCTGCCGGCCGCGTTTGAGGGCGTCGAGCGCGTGTATCTGGCGCCGTTCCCCGCCACCGTCGGACCCACTCTGGACATGCTGGTGCAAGCGGGTGTGCAGTACGTGGTGGCGCTGTCCGGCGGTGCACATTGGGCGGAGCATGCCGAGGCCATCACCGGCTCAGGGCTGGCACACACGCAGCTGGGACCCGGCGAGTTCTGCGAGAACTTCGCGATGTGGGCCCCGCAGATCAAGACCGGCACCGTCCACGACGTCGCCCCCGATCACGTCGAATCCCCGGTGTCGATGGACGACATCGCCCGGGTGGCCGCACACCTGTTGGCCGGCCCGCAGGACGCGCATCTGAGCGCGATGTACGAACTCACCGGCCCGGTCGCGTTGTCACGCGCCGACATTGCCCGTCAGATAGGTGCGGGCATCGGCTTGCCGGTCGAAGCGCAGCAATGCAATCGCGCCGAGGCCGAAGCGCTGCTGCGCCCGGTCATGGGCGACGGTGCGCGTTGGTACCTCGACCTCTTCGACGGCGAACTGGAACCTCAGGCCGCCAACGACAACGTCGAGCTGTTGACAGGCACGCCGGCCGAATCGATCGCGCAGTGGGCGGCGCGCAACCGGAGCCTGTTCACCTAGCCGCCTCAGGCCTGAGCCGGAACAGGAATCGTTCCGGCCCAAGCAGCTTCGGCTCGCTCAGTCCTCCGGGTTGTAAGCCAGGTTGGAGCTGAGCCAACGCTCGGCTTCCTGGAGGGTCCAACCTTTGCGCTTCGCGTAGTCGGCGACCTGGTCCTGAGCCATCCGGCCGACCACGAAGTACTGCGACTGCGGGTGTGAGTAGTACCAGCCGCTGACGGCAGCACCGGGCCACATCGCCATCGACTCGGTCAGCTCGATACCGGTCCGTTCCTTGACCTGCATCAACTTCCAGAGCGTCACCTTCTCGGTGTGCTCCGGGCAGGCCGGGTAGCCGGGTGCCGGGCGGATGCCCACGTACTTTTCGCCGATGAGCGCCTCGTTGTCCAGGTGCTCGTCGGGCTGGTATCCCCAGAACTCCTCACGGACCCGCTGGTGCATCCGCTCGGCGAACGCCTCCGCCAACCGGTCGGCCAGCGACTCCAGCAGGATCGCGCTGTAATCGTCGATGGCTGCCTTGAACTCCATGATCTTTTCCTGGCTGCCCAGGCCCGCGGTGACCGCGAAGGCGCCGACGTAGTCGGCCAGACCCGTGGACTTCGGTGCGATGAAGTCACCCAGTGACCGGTTCGGGATACCGTCGCGGTGCTCGCCCTGCTGGCGCAGGTTGTGCAACGTGGTCAGCACCTCGGTACGGGTCTCGTCGGTGTAGACCTCGATGTCGTCTCCGACCGCGTTCGCCGGGAAGAACCCGATCACGCCGTTGGCGCGCAGCCACTTCTCCTTGATCAGGGTGTCGAGCATCTCCTGGGCGTCGTCGTACAGCTTGCGGGCAGCCTCGCCCGACGCCGGGTTGTTGAGGATGTCGGGGAAGCGGCCCTTCATCTCCCAGGCGTTGAAGAACGGCTGCCAGTCGATGTACTCACGCAGCTCGGCCAGGTCGTAGTCGTGGAAATCCCGGACTCCCACACCCTGAGCCGGCACCGGCGGGGTGTAGCCCTCCCACTCGATCGGCGTCCGGTTCGCGCGGGCCTTCTCCAGCGTCAGCATCGGCCGCTCGTTCTTCTGGGCGTGCCGTTCGCGCAGTGACGCATAGTCGGCCTCGGTGGACTCAAGCAGGGCGGGCCGTTGCTTGTCGTCGAGCAGCGCGGCGGCGACCGGCACCGAGCGGGATGCGTCCTTGACCCAGACCACCGGCCCCTTGCGACGCGGCGATATCTTCACGGCCGTGTGGGCGCGCGAGGTGGTCGCCCCACCGATCAGCAGCGGGATCTCCAGCCCCTGGCGTTCCATCTCGACGGCGAAGTTGACCATCTCGTCGAGGGACGGGGTGATCAGGCCGGACAGCCCGATGATGTCGGCGTTGTGTTCGTTCGCCGCGTCCAGGATCTTCTGGGCAGGCACCATCACACCGAGGTCGATCACCTCGAAGTTGTTGCACTGCAGCACGACCCCGACGATGTTCTTGCCGATGTCGTGGACGTCGCCCTTCACGGTCGCCATCACGATGGTGCCGTTGGTGTCCTTGGAATCGGCAGTCCCGTTCTCCGCCTTCTCCGCCTCGATGTACGGCAACAGGTAGGCGACAGCCTTCTTCATCACCCGGGCCGACTTCACCACCTGGGGCAGGAACATCTTGCCCGCACCGAAGAGGTCGCCGACGACGTTCATACCGTCCATCAACGGGCCCTCGATCACCTCGATCGGACGGCCACCGGCGGCGGCGATCTCGGCCCGCAATTCCTCGGTGTCGGCGTCGACGTGAGCGTCGATGCCCTTGACGAGGGCGTGGGTGATCCGCTCCCGCACCGGGAGGCCGCGCCACTCGGCCGCGGCCGGATCCTCGGATTTCTCCGACTTGTTGAACCGTTCGGCGATCTCCAGGAGCCGCTCGGCCGCATCCTCACGGCGGTTCAGGACGACGTCCTCGATCCGGTCCCGCAGCTCGGGATCGATCGAGTCGTACGGCACCAGCGCACCGGCGTTGACGATGCCCATGTCCAGGCCGGCCTTGATGGCGTGGAACAGGAACACCGCGTGGATCGCCTCGCGGACGGGGTTGTTGCCCCGGAACGAGAACGACACGTTCGAGATACCGCCGGAGATGTGCACCCCGGGAAGGTTCTCCTTGATCCAGGCGCAGGCCTGGATGAAGTCGATCCCGTAGGTCGCGTGCTCCTCGATACCGGTCGCCAGCGCGAAGCAGTTCGGGTCGAAGATGATGTCCTCGGCCGGGAAGCCGACCTCTTCGGTCAGGATCCGGTAGGCGCGCCCGCAGATCTCCTTGCGGCGCTCCAGGTTGTCGGCCTGCCCCTGCTCGTCGAAGGCCATCACCACGACAGCGGCACCGTACTTGCGGCACAACCGCGCCTCGCGGACGAACTTCTCCTCGCCCTCCTTCATGGAGATCGAGTTGACGATCGGCTTGCCCTGGACGTTCTTCAGGCCGGTTTCGATGACCTCCCACTTGGAGGAATCGATCATCACCGGGACGCGGCTGATGTCGGGCTCGGCGGCGATCAGCTTGGTGAACCGGTCCATCGCGGCGACGCCGTCGATCATGCCCTCGTCCATGTTGATGTCGATGACCTGCGCACCGACCTCGACCTGCTGCAGGGCGACCGACAACGCGGTGTCGTAATCCTCGGCCTTGATCAGGTTCCGGAACCGGGCGGAGCCCGTGATGTTGGTGCGCTCACCGATGTTGACGAACAGGGAGTCCTCGGTGATGTTGAGCGGCTCCAGGCCGGAAAGCCGGGTGGCCACCGGAATCTCCGGCACCTCACGTGGCGGCTTGCCCTCGACGACCTTGGCGATCTTGGCGATGTGCGCCGGCGTCGTTCCGCAGCAGCCACCGGCCAGGTTGATCAGGCCGGCCTCGGCGAACTCGGCGATATAGGAAGCCTGGCTCTCCGGGGACTCGTCGTACTCGGCGAAGGCGTTGGGCAGCCCGGCGTTGGGGTAGCAGGAGACGAAGGTGTCCGCGATCCGCGACATCTCGGCGATGTAGGGCCTCATCTCCGGCGCGCCGAGGGCGCAGTTCAGTCCCACCGCGATCGGGTTGGCATGCCTGATCGAGTTCCAGAACGCCTCGGTGACCTGACCGGACAGCGTGCGCCCGGACGCATCGGTGATGGTGCCCGAGATGATCACCGGCCAGCGGCGTCCGCGGTCCTCGAACAGCGTCTCGAGAGCGAACACCGCGGCCTTGGCGTTCAGCGTGTCGAAGATCGTCTCGATGATGATGAGGTCCGCGCCGCCGTCGATCAGCCCGTTGGCGGCTTCGAGATAGGCGGCAGCCAGCTGGTCGTAGGAGACGTTGCGAGCTCCGGGATCGTTGACGTCCGGCGAGATCGACGCGGTCCTTGTCGTCGGGCCGAGCGCCCCGGCAACGTAGCGCGGCTTGTCCGGGGTGCTGAACTCGTCGCAGGCCGTCCGCGCCAGGGCAGCGCCGGCGTAGTTCAGCTCGTAGCTCAGGTCCGCCATGTCGTAGTCGGAGAGCGAGACCGCGTTCGCGTTGAACGTGTTGGTCTCCAGGATGTCGGCGCCGGCCTCCAGGTACTCCCGGTGGATCGCCTCGATGATCTGCGGCTGCGTCAGGTTGAGCAGGTCGTTGTTGCCCTGAAGATCGCTCGGCCAGTCCTTGAACCGCTCGCCCCGGTAGCCGGCCTCGTCCGGCCGGTCGCGCTGGATCGCCGTGCCCATCGCGCCGTCGATCACCATGATCCGCCGGCGCAGGGTGTCCGTCAGTGCCTCGGTGCAGTCGGGGCGGATGTTGGGCTCAAGCTTGTTCGGTTCGGGGGCGTTCACAGTGCACTCCTTCCGTAACGGAAGGCGTCCTTGACTCTGCCGAGCGTGGCGGATACCGAGGGAGACCCAATCCCCCCAGATAGCCGTTGCAACGCCTCTCGACCAGAAGAGTCTACGTCGTCACCTGATCGACGCCTGGACGCCCAACTCGTCGCTGCGATCGACCCGACCCGCTTGACGACGCGTGCCTTGACCAGATTGCAGCCGAACGTATTTGGTCTCGGCTGCGCCGACACCCACCACCACGCGCTGCGACAAGGTGTCGAGCAGATCAGCGTCGTGGGCAGACTTGTCAGCGGCAGCCACACAAACAGGATAGTCGGTCTATCGAATACACCTGTCCGGTGCCGCCGCGACCCGCGCGGACAACGGGCTCATCGGCACCGTCCAAGGCTTAGGCTGAAGGTGTGACACCGTCGTATCCGAACGCCGGCCGGCGTATGAACCTGCCCGAATTGAAGGACGCCACCGTCGTGGCGGCTTTCGAGGGCTGGAATGACGCCGGCGACGCGGCCAGTGACGCGCTGGACCACCTGGATGCGATCTGGGAAGCCCAACCGATCGTCGAGATCGACGACGAGTCGTACTACGACTATCAGGTGAACCGCCCGGTGATCCGCCAGGTCGACGGCGTCACCCGGGAACTGGTGTGGCCGTCGATGCGGATCTCGCACTGCCGCCCGCCCGGCAGCAACCGTGACGTGGTGTTGATGCACGGCGTCGAGCCCAACATGCGCTGGCGCACCTTCTGTGCCGAGTTGCTGGCCATCGCCGACAAACTCAACGTGCAGACCGTGGTGATCCTGGGCGCGCTGCTGGCCGACACCCCGCACACCCGGCCGGTGCCGGTGTCAGGCTCGGCGTATTCGGCCGAGTCGGCGAAATTCTTCGGCCTGGAAGAGACCCGTTACGAAGGCCCCACCGGGATCGCCGGAGTGTTCCAGGACGCCTGCGTGCAGGCCGGCATCCCGGCCGTGACCTTCTGGGCCGCGGTTCCGCACTACGTGTCGCAGCCGCCCAGCCCCAAGGCCACGGTGGCCCTGCTGCGCCGGGTCGAGGACGTCCTGGACGTCGAGGTGCCGTTGGCCGATCTGCCCGCTGCCGCCGAGGAGTGGGAGCAGGCCGTCACCGAGATGACCGCCGAGGACGAGGAGATCGCCGAATACGTCGCCTCCCTGGAGCAGCGCGGCGACGCCGAGGTCGACATGAACGAGGCGCTCGGCAAGATCGACGGCGACGCGCTGGCGGCCGAGTTCGAGCGCTACCTGCGGCGCCGGGGGCGCTGACCCGGCCGAGCGGGCGGTGTTACTTGTCTTCCAAGGCCTCGATACGGGCGCTGGTCGAGCGGCCGAGTGCGGCGGCCTCGGCATCGAGTTTCGGCAGCAGCGTCGGGGTGAACTTGCGGATGTCGCGCTCGGCCAGTGGCGTGGTGACGAACGGCCGGATCCACCGGAACGCCCCGACCCATTCCGGGCTGTAGATCCGCTTCTTGCGGCCCTCGATGCCTTTGACGAAGGCGGCGCCACAGGCGTCGACGGTGGTCGTCCGGTTCAGCGGCGGCGGCAGCTTGGAGAGCATCTCCCGGAAGGCCGACAGGTCCGACTTGGCGTCCTGCACCAGCGGGGTGTCGATCCAGCTCATGTGTGCCGAGCCGACGTCGACGCCGAGGTGGGCCACCTCGAGGCGCAACGTGTTGGCGAAGTACTCGGCACCGGCCTTGGAAGCGTGATAGGCGGCCAGCCCGGGGGCGGAGGTGAAGGCCGCGAGCGAGGACACCACCAGCACATACCCGCGGCGCTTGACGACGGAGGGCAGCGTGGCCCGCACGGTGTTGAACACACCCGTCACGTTGATGTCGACGACCCGTTTGAACGCCTCGGGATCGACCTGCATCACCGAGCCGAAGCTGGCGATACCGGCGTTGGCCATCACGATGTCGATGCCACCGAACCTTTCGACCGCGGCATCGGCGGCCTTCTGCATGGCGGCCAGGTCACGCACGTCGGCCAACGCGGTCACCACGTGCTCCTCGCCGAGCTCGGCGGCCAGTGCGCTCAACGGCGCCTCATCGAGGTCGGTGAGCACCAACTTCGCGCCCCGGCGCCGCAGTCGGCGGGCCACCTCGGCGCCGATGCCGCGTGCACCGCCGGTGATGAAGACGACTTTCCCGTTCACAGAACCCATTGCCGCAACGTACCCCACCGGGGCGCGCCCGACGAGGTCTAGAGCTCGACGCCCAGCAGTGCATCCACGGTGGCGGCGACCTGTCGCGGCGCAGCGGTGTCATGTCCACCGTAGGCCAGCGCATCGGTACACCAACCATCCAGTGCGGCAAGCGCTTTCGGGGTGTCCAGGTCGTCGGCGAGATACTGGCGCACCCGGGCCACCACATCGGTGGCATCCGGACCGGCCGGCAGGGCCGTGGCCGTGCGCCACTGCTTCAGGCGGGCGTTGGCCTCGTCGAGCACGGCGTCGCTCCAGAACCGGTCACTACGGTAATGTCCGGCGAACAGCCCGAGCCGGATGGCCGAGGGGTCCACCCCCTGCGCACGCAGCCGGGACACCAGCACCAGGTTGCCGCGACTCTTGCTCATCTTGTGCCCGTCCCAGCCGATCATGCCGGCGTGCACGTAGTGGCGGGCGAATCGCCGCTCCCCCGTGACGGATTCGGCGTGTGCGGCGGAGAACTCATGGTGCGGGAAGATCAGGTCGCTGCCGCCACCCTGGATGTCGAGCCCGGAGCCGATGCGGGTGAGCGCGATCGCCGAGCACTCCACGTGCCAGCCGGGCCGGCCCGCTCCGAACGGTGACGGCCAGCTGGGCTCACCGGGCCGTTCGGCACGCCACAGCAGGGCGTCGAGTTCATCGCTCTTGCCCGGGCGGTCGGGATCGCCGCCCCGCTCGCCGAACAGCCGCAGCATGGTCTCGCGGTCGTAGCCCGACTCGTAGCCGAACTGCGTGGTGGCGTCGGCGCGGTAGTACACGTCGGGGTACTGGGCGTCGTCGACGACATAGGCCGCGCCGGAGGCCAGCATCTTCTCCACCAGCTCGACCACCTCGGAGATGGTCTCGGTGGCGGCCACGTAATCGTGCGGGGGCAGCACGCGCAGTGCCGTCATGTCCTCGCGGAAGAGCTGGGTTTCGCGGTCACCGAGGTCGCGCCAGTCGATGCCGTCGCGGTCGGCCCGCTCGAACAGCGGATCGTCCACGTCGGTGACGTTCTGGACGTAGTGCACGGTGTGCCCGGCGTCCAGCCACAGCCGGTGCACCAGGTCGAAGGTCAGGTAGGTCGCCGCGTGGCCCAGGTGGGTGGCGTCATAGGGAGTGATGCCACACACGTACATGGTGGCCGTCGGTCCCGGCGTGACGGGACGTACCTGCCGATCGGCGCTGTCGTAGAGCCGCAGTTGCGGACCACGCCCTTCCAGCACCGGAATTGACGGTGCCGACCACGATTGCATGGCTTCGACTCTAAGGTGCTCGCTCAGGACGGCCTCCCGCCGGTCGGTCCCGCACAGTTCAGCAAGTCAGACAACGCCGCGGCCCATTCCATTCCCGAATCGCGGTGCGCATTTCTCATCGGGCCATCCCGATCGCCTCCAACAGGATCGGTGCCAGCTCTTTGCGGCACATCACGAAATCCGGCAGGTACGGGTCGGCGCGGTTGTAGCGCAGCTCGGAGCCGTCGAGACGCGAGGCATGCAGGCCCGCGGCCAGCACCACACCCGCAGGCGCCGCCGAATCCCACTCCCACTGCCCACCGGCGTGAATGTAGGCGTCGACGTCACCACGCACCACCGCCATGGCCTTCGCCCCGGCCGAGCCGATGCGCACCATCCGGAAGTCGAGTTGTTCGCGCATCCGCCACAGCACCGCCGGGGGCCGGTTCGAGCTCGCGGTGATCAACAGCGGACCGTCACGGCGCGGGCGGGGCGGGCTGACCGTGTCACTGCGGTACACCTCACCGCGGGCAGGCAGGGCCACCACAGCGTCCGACAGACCTCCGTCGACGCCGACGGAGCGCTGCCACAGGGCGATGTGCACCGCCCAGTCCTCGCGGCCGGGCAGGGAGAACTCATGCGTGCCGTCGACGGGATCGACGATCCAGACCCGGTCGGCGTCGACGCGGGACAGGTCGTCGACCGCCTCCTCGCTGAGCACGGAATCGCCGGGACGGGCCTCGGCCAGCCGGTCCAGGATCAGGGCGTTGGAGCGCCGGTCCCCCTCGTCACCGAGGTAGTACGGGTCGTAGAAACCGATCTCTTCACGCACGGCCAGCAGCAACTCACCGGCCTCCTTGGCCACTGCGGCAGCCAGGTCGGCATCGGTCGAGTGCATCCGACCAGTATCGGTGGCATGCCAGGTCGATGTGCTGGCGGGGCCGGTTGTGCCGTTAAGGTCGGGCGATGACCGAGCAGACCCCCGTCGATAACCTGTCCGACTCGTGGCGTTGGAAGTTCGACTTCTTCCACACCTACGGCCTGCCGAGTTCGAGCCCCGAGGCCAAGGCCGCGTACCGCAACCTCAGCTTCATGGCCAAGCTGCGGCTCACGTCGAACATCCTGGCGTTCCTGTTCGGGCCGATCTACTTCTTCGTCAAAGGTATGTGGCGCAAGGGATTGGCGCTGCTGGGGTTGACCATCGCAGTGGCGGCGGTGCTGATCGTGCTCGACGTCAGCGACTCGATCGGCCGGGCCATCAGCATCGGTGTCGGGGCATTGGCGATGTCCACCGCGAACTACGCCTACTACCTGCACGTCGTGCGCGGCAGTCAGTCCTGGAATCCGTTCGAAGGGTTCGGGCGCGCCCGCTAGCGGCGCGCTAGAACGCCGGCCACGGGATCGGGCGATGCCGATCCGGTGTCGGCATCACCGGATTGCGCAGTAGCCCAACGATTCTGGAGCGCAGAGCGGTGATCTCGGCGTCGGTGATGTGTGCGCACAGCTGCTCTGCCAGGTCGCCGAACCCGTCCCGCAGCGCGGTGACGTCGGCCAGAGTCTCGTCGTCGACGGGCTTGCCGGCCCAGCCCCACAGCACGGTCCGCAGCTTGTCCTCGACGTGCAGGCTCACCCCGTGGTCGACGCCGTACACCGCGCCGTCGAGGCCGGCCAGGATGTGGCCGCCCTTGCGGTCGGCGTTGTTGATCAGCACGTCGAACACGGCCATCCGGAACAGTCGCGGATCGTCTGCGTGCACCAGCGTCACCTCGTCGCCGGCGTAGTCGTAGGCCTGCAGGATGGGCAGGAAGCCCGGCGGCAGGTGCCCGGCCGGCAACAGGTCCACCAGGTCCGGGCCGGAATCGGGCTCGTCCCCCACCTGATCGCCTGGCTGGTCCACCCACAGCTGCAGCATGCCCGGACCGGCCGGACCGTCACGAATAATGGTGCGGGGCACGACATTCCAACCCAATGCGGCCGATACCAGGTAGGCGCCCAGCTCACGGCCGGCCAAGGTGCCATCGGGGAAATCCCAGAGCGGCGCTTCACCGCGGATCGGCTTGTACACGCAGTGCACCTGCCGCGCACCCAGGTTGGCCTCACACAGGAAGGTGGCGTTGCTGGCCGACCGGATGCGGCCGATCACCGTCAACTCACCGTCGGCCAGGACCGCGTCGTCGTCGGGGTCGGGATCCAGATCGGGGCTAGGAATCTGCGTCATCTTCGGACCCGGCCACCTCACCGCGTCGATAGCCGTTGGTACGCACACAGATGTGGCCGTCGGGATCCAGTGGCTCATCACACAGCGGGCAGGGCGGGCGTCCGGCCGAGATCACCCGGTTGGATCGGGTGGCGAACTCCCGGGCCGACTCCGGGCTGAGGAACACGCGCACCGCGTCGGGGCCGTCCTCCGCATCGTCGAGGACCACCGAGGCATCGAACTCGCCTTCAGAGACCGCCAGCAGCTCGACGACCACGGTCTGCGCTTCCGAATCCCAGCCCAGCCCCATCGTGCCGACCCGGAACTCGGCGTCGACGGGAGTGACCAGGGGCAGCAGGTCGCTGACCTCACCGGTGTCGGGCGGGATCGGTGTGCCGAAGCGGCGGTTGATCTCGGTCAACAAGGCGGCGATGCGTTCGGCCAGCACCGCGACCTGCTGCTTCTCCAAGATCACCGAGATCACCCGCTTGTCGTGAACAGCTTGCAGGTAGAAAGTTCGGTTACCGGGTTGGCCGACGGTCCCGGCCACGAAACGGTCGGGAGTACGGAAGACGTGAATTGCGCGGGCCATGGCACCTTCCAAAATACCGGTATCGGTACCGCGGGTCAGTTGGTGGACCCACCCACCACGGCGTCGGTGGCAGGTTTGGCGGCAAGCCCGGCGCTCAATTGCGTGCCGGTGTGGTTGATGTGCATCACGAACGGGCGCAGTTCGGTGTAGCGGATCACGCTCATCGATGCCGGATCGGCGGTGATGCGCTGGAACCCGTCCAGATGCACACCCAACGCGTCGGCAAGCACCGCCTTGATCACATCGCCGTGCGTGCAGGCCAGCCACAGCACGTCGGCACCGTGCTTCTCGGCCAACGCGCGGTCGCGTTCGCGCACCGCGGCGACGGCCCGGGCCTGAACCTGGGCCAGCCCCTCACCCTCGGGGAACACCGCCGCGCTGGGCTGCTGCTGGACCACCGACCACAGGGGTTCCTTCACCAGTTCGCCGATGGCGCGCCCGGTCCAGCTGCCGTAGTCCACCTCGGTCAGCCGTTCGTCGACGACGGGCTCCAGGGACAGCGCCTCGGCCAGCGGCGCCACGGTGCGCACGCAACGCAGCAGCGGAGAGTGCACGATCGCGGTCACCGGCAGCTCCCCGATGCGCGCGACGAGGCCGGCGGCCTGTTCGGTACCGCGCTCGTCGAGGTCGACGCCCTCGCTCCGCCCCGCCAGGGTGTGCGCGGTGTTCGAGGTCGAGCGGCCGTGCCTCAACAGGATCACGGTCATATCGGCTCCTTGCGCCAGCGCTCGTCGGTCACGGTTCAGCTTGCACGGTCGGGATCACTGCGCTGCGACCACCCCGGTACCCAGCAGGGCCAGCACCACCACACCCAGCACCACCCGGTAGCCGACGAACCAGTACATGCTGTGCGACACCAGGAATTTCAGGAACCAGGCGATGGCCGCGAAGCCGACGACGAACGCGATCACGGTGGCCACCAGTAGTTGGGCGCCGCTGGCGCTCATTCCATCTCCGGCCGGGTGGAAGGCATCGGGCAGCGAGAAGATGCCGGAGGCGAACACCGCGGGGATCGCGAGCAGGAAGCCGAACCGGGCAGCCAGCTCGCGCTCCATGCCGAGGAAGAGCCCGGCGCTGATGGTCGCGCCCGAGCGGGAGACCCCCGGCACCAGGGCCAGGCACTGGGCCAGGCCGACAATGATGCTGTCACGCCAGGTCAGCTGCTCGACGCGGCGAACCTGCCTGCCGTAATACTCGGCCGCGGCGATCACTGCCGAGAACACGATCAGCGCCGAGGCGACCAGCCACAGATTCCGTGCGCCGGTACGGATTTCATCCTTGAACAGCAGGCCGAACACTCCGATCGGAATGCTGCCGATGATCACCCACCACCCCAGCCAGTAGTCGGAGGACCGGTAAGCCGCATTGGCCAGCCCCGCGAACCAGGCCTTGATGATCCGGCCGATATCCCTGGCGAAGTACACCAGCACCGCCAGCTCGGTGCCCAGCTGGGTGACCGCTGTGAACGACGCGCCCGCGTCGTCGTCGAAGAACACCCGGGACGTGATGGCGAGGTGTCCCGAGGACGAGACCGGCAGAAACTCGGTGAGCCCCTGGACAATCGACAAAACAACCACTTGCAGCCAGGACATGGCACCGACGTCAGTCACGCCGACGACCGTACCGTGACGCGGGCAGTGAGATGCGTCAGCGAGTGGCGCGCGAAACCCGTTGCGCGTCGGCCACCGCGTCTCGGACCGTTGCCGAGAGGCTGCGTTCGTCAGACAGGTCGATGTCGGTCAGTTTGCGGGTGGCCATCGCCACCACATCGTCCTCGACCGGAACGGGGCCGGACAGCCGCGGACGGTAGACCTCGATCACGAGCTGCTGACGTTCGATGTGGAAAGAAAAACTCCGGCCATCGCCAACTTGGCCAAACCCACTGGCGTGTACACCAGTGGAAATGTCCTCCATAGCAAACTCTCGGTTACCCAGTTCCCGGTCTGCGGCGAGGGTCATGGTCGAACCATACCTCTACTTATGCCGCGATGGTTGCAGACGCGACCACTTCAGATCCAGCGCCATGCCTAGACTGGATTCCTGCACGTCACCGACCATCCGATTCCGACCGAGAGCCCTCCGTTGCGCCCAATCCTTGCAGGTCAGCCAGTTCGCGCCGGCCTCGTTGCGCTGGCCCTGCTGCTCACCGCGGGCTGCACGTCCAACCCCGCCGACGCCCCGCCGCCCACCATCGAGCCCGCTCAAGCTGCGGTTTCGCCTCCCGTCACCGCCGCACCGGACGGCCAGATCCGGCAATTACGCGGGCATGCTGTGAGTGCGGTGTTCGACCCAGCAACCGGCACACTGGCCGTTCTGTCCCCCGCGTCCGAAGGTCAGTCGACCCTGAGCCTGCTGGCCGCCGGCCGGGCAGCGCGCGAGGTGACGCTGATGCCCGCGGCCACCGCGCTCAGCGTCGACGGCAAGGGCGATGTCCTGGCCTCCACCCGGGGCGGATACTTCCGGGTCGGCCTTTCCGACGCCAAGCCCAGCAAAATCGACGTCGACGGCGCACAGGGCGTCGACTTCACGGCGATCGCACTGCGCGCCGACGGCAATCCGGTCCTGGGCAGCGCCGACGGAGCGGTCTACACCTTGGGCAGCGACCACACCGTGGCTGCCAAGCTCAAGATCTTCGCGCGAGTTGATTCGCTTGTCACACAAGGAAACACCGCGGTGGTTCTGGACCGCGGCCAGACGTCGGTGACGGCCGTCAACCCCAGCGGGAACAAGGCCGCGCAGGCGCTGCGGGCCGGCGAAGGCGCCACCACCCTGGCCGCCGACGCGCGCGGGCGGGTTCTCGTCGCCGACACCCGCGGCGACGAGCTACTGGTGTTCGGCGCAGATCCTCTGATCATGCGGCAGCGTTACCCGGTGCCCGCCGCGCCCTACGGCCTGGCCGGATCCGACAAGCTGGCCTGGGTGTCGCAAACCGCGACCAATAACGTGATTGGTTACGATCTCTCCACCGGCATACCGGTGGAAAAGGTGCGTTATCGAACCGTGCAGCAACCGAACTCCCTGGCCTACGACGACAAGACCGACACCCTCTACGTGGTGTCGGGGTCGGGAGCGGGGGTTCAGGTGATCGGTAGCGCGTCGGGTCGCCCATGACCACCATCCAGCAGGGCCGCATGCCCCCGGGATGGGACAAGGTCGTCGCCGAGGACCATTCCGAGGAATACGACTGGATTCCGCTGCGGCTGCCGCCGGATGTCACGAGGATCAGCGCCTCGATCCGCTTGTCGATCGAGGCCGAGTACCGCGGCTGGGAACTGACCCGGGTGCGGGCCTACACAGATGGGAGCCGACGGGTGCTGTTGCGCCGCAAGAAATCCGCGTCATCCATGCCGGGCACACCCCAGGCGCCTTCGCTGTGATCTATGCGGCCCTGCGGCGGGCGCTCTTCCTGGTGCCGCCGGAACGTATCCACCTGTGGGTGTTCACCCTGCTGCGCACCGTCACCGGTCCCGCCGTCCTGCGTCGGGCGCTGGAGCGACGGTTGGCGCCCACCGATCCCGTACTGGCCAGCACGGTGTTCGGAGTGCGGTTCCCTGGTCCGATGGGGCTGGCCGCCGGGTTCGACAAGGACGGCCGCGGCCTGCAGACCTGGGGCGCGCTGGGCTTCGGGTACGCCGAGGTCGGTACCGTGACGGCGCAACCACAGCCGGGCAACCCCGAACCGCGGCTGTTCCGGCTGCCCGACGACCACGCGCTGCTCAACCGGATGGGCTTCAACAACGAGGGCGCCGGGGCGTTGGCGATCCGGCTGGCCCGGCACACCCCCGACGTGCCGATCGGGGTGAACATCGGCAAGACCAAGGTGACGCCGCCCGAGGACGCGGTGGCCGACTACGCCGAGAGCACCCGGCTGGTGAGCGCACTGGCCGCCTATGTCGTCGTCAACGTCAGCTCCCCCAACACCCCCGGGCTGCGGGACCTGCAGGCGGTGGAATCGCTGCGGCCGATCCTTGCCGCGGTCAAGGCCGAGACACACAAGCCCGTGCTGGTCAAGATCGCCCCCGACCTCTCCGATGCCGACATCGACGAAATTGCGGATCTGGCTGTCGAATTGGGCCTCGCCGGGATTGTCGCCACCAACACCACCATCTCGCGGGACGGGCTGGCCACGCCTGGTGTCGCCGACCTGGGCACCGGCGGAATCTCGGGACGCCCCGTGGCGCACCGGTCGCTGCAGGTGCTGCACCGGTTGTACCGGCGGGTGGGCGACAAGCTCGTGCTGATCAGCGTCGGCGGCATCGAGACCGCCGACGACGCGTGGGAGCGGATCACGTCCGGGGCGACGCTTCTCCAGGGCTACACGGGGTTCATCTACGGCGGCGGATTGTGGGCCAAGCAGATCCACGACGGCGTCGCCGAGCGGTTGCACGCCGGCGGGTTCGCTTCGCTGGCCGACGCGGTGGGATCAGCTACCCGCTGACCCCGCCGCGCCCGCAGGACTACTTCTGCTCGTAGGTGCCGTGGATGACGGCACGGGCGATGGCCTGACCGAAGAGGTTGAAGCCCAGGTAGGCCGGCGTGGCACCCTCGGGCAGCTCCAACGACTCCACCGGCAGCGCATGGACCGCGATGTAGTAGCGGTGCGGGCCGTGACCGGCGGGCGGTGCCGCTCCCAGGTAGCGCTTGAGGCTCGCGTCATTGGTGAGCGTGACGGCGCCACCGGGCAGGTCGCCCCCATCCCCGGCGCCGGCCGGCAGCTCGGTCACCGTGGCGGGCAGATCGGCCACCGCCCAGTGCCAGAAGCCTGAGGCGGTCGGCGCGTCGGGGTCGTACACCGTGACGGCGAAGCTCTTGGTCTCCGCCGGGAATCCCGACCAGCTCAGCTGCGGCGAAACGTCTGCACCGCCGGCTCCCATGATCCCGCTGACCTGGTCGTTGGCCAGCGGCTGACCGTCGGTGACCGATTCGGAGGTCAGGGTGAACGTCGGCAGCTTCGGCAGGTTGTCGTACGGAGATGCGGTCATGGTTCCCTCTCGTCGTAGCTCGTGTCGTCGTGCGGTCAGCAGTTCCGCAAAAAGTGTTCCAGAACGCCCGCGCCGAACTGCAGCGCGTCCACCGGCACCCGCTCGTCGACTCCGTGGAACAGCGCCGCGAAGTCCAGGTCCGGCGGTAGCCGCAGCGGGGCGAAGCCGAAGCAGCGAATCCCCAACCGCTGGAAGGACTTCGCGTCCGTCCCACCCGACATCATGTAGGGCACGGTGCGGGCCTCGGGATCCATCGCCAGGATCGCCGCGTTCATCGCGTCCACCAGATCACCGTCGAACGTGGTCTCGTACGACGGCAGGTCCCGCTCCCAGCTGCGCGTGACGTCGGGTCCGATCAACTCGTCGACCTCACGCTCGAAGGCCTCCTTGCGGCCCGGCAGGACCCGGCAGTCGATCACGGCCTCCGCCGATGCGGGAATGACGTTGGCCTTGTAGCCCGCCTTCAGCATGGTCGGGTTGGCGGTGTCGCGCAGCGTGGCCGACACGATCCGGGCGACCCCGCCCAGTTTGGCGATGGTTCCTTCCAGATCCGGCGAGTTCACGTCGAAGTCGTAGCCGGTCTCCTCGGCCACCGCGGTGAGGAATTCCTCCACCGCCGGGTTGAGCACCAGCGGGAACTGGTGGCGTCCCAACCGGTCCACCGCGCCGGCGATGGCGGTCACGGCGTTGTCGTCGTGCACCATCGAGCCGTGACCCGCCCGGCCGCGGGCGGTCAGCCGCATCCAGGCCAGTCCCTTTTCGGCGGTCTCGATCAGGTACAGCCGACGCTCCCCGCCTTCCTTGCGGGGCACGGTCAGGGAGAAGCCGCCCACCTCGCCGATCGCCTCGGTCACGCCATCGAACAGGTCGGGCCGGTTGTCCACCAGCCAGTTGGCTCCGTAGGTGCCGCCGTGTTCCTCGTCGGAGACGAACGCGAACACCAGGTCGCGGGGCGGGACGATGCCGGACCGTTTGAAATGCCGGGCCACCGCGATGGTCATCCCGACCATGTCCTTCATGTCCACCGCGCCGCGGCCCCAGACATAGCCGTCCTTCACGGCACCCGAGAACGGATGCACGCTCCAGTCGGCGGGCTCGGCCGGAACCACGTCGAGGTGCCCGTGGATCATCAGCGCACCCCGCGAGCGGTCGGCGCCGGGCAGCCGGGCAAAAACGTTGCCGCGGCCGGGTGCCCCGGCCTCGACGTATTCGGTCGTGTAACCGACCTCACGAAGGCGGTCGGCCACCCATTCCGCACAGTCCGCTTCGGGCTTGGTGGTGGCCGGGTCACCGGTGTTGGAGGTGTCGAATCGGATGAGCGCACTGACGAGATCGACTACCTCGTCCGCGCTGGAAGCGGGGACCGTCACAGTCACATTCGTACCACCGAGACGCCGGTTTGGGTCTACGGCACTCAATCCGATAACCTTAGGCGCCCGACCCCGAGTGGTCGGTCGAGTCCGAGTGGCGGAATGGCAGACGCGCTAGCTTGAGGTGCTAGTGCCCTATTAACGGGCGTGGGGGTTCAAGTCCCCCCTCGGACACGTCCGGCGACACGACTTAAGTCGGCAGTCGCCGTGACTCGCTGAAGATGCGGGTCGTAGTCGAGGCGCAGGCCCAGGCTTGCGTATACCTGAGCGCGTTCCGCCCCGGTTGCCTCACCAAGCACTGCTGACAGCCCGCCCAATTCCTCAACCAACTCGCTGATTTGTGCGGCAGTCATGACGCGAGGTCGCTCCGCTTGCTCAAGACGGACCTTCAGCTCGTCGCGCTCGGCGGTGCGGCGGCGCAATGCAACAGTCAAATCCTCAACGGCCACACCAGACTCCACGGCGGTAACCAGAGCAGCAACCTTCGCATTCGCCTCGCTGAGCTGGCGCCGCAAGGCCGCGTAGCCAGCCCCTGCTACCGGGTCCGCGTCTTGCCCGCGTGCCAAGTCGGCCGGATCGGCCAGGGTGGCGATCCATTCGTCAAGTCGCGCAGTCACCTCATCTTCACGGAGGTAGACGGTGCGCGGGTGATCACTCAGGTCCGCGGGTACCGAACGCGACTTACCGAGCTCACAACGGTAGAGGATGCGTGTTGTTCGCTTCCCGGCGCGGGCAGCGCCCTGCATCCGCCGTCCACATGCGGCACAGAACAGCAGCCCACGCAGTGCATATGGCACTGTTGACTCTCTGCTGCAAACAAGACCGGGACCCCGCCGCGCCTGCATCCGAAGACGAACAGCCTGCGCTAGTTCGTCACGGATCAGCGCTTCATGCGTGCGGCGTTCTGGTGCGATCCAGTCGGCCTCATCACGCCACCGCATACGAGTCTCATACCCCGCAGCGACATCATCGGGGTTGACCAGAACCTCGTATTTCTCCTGCTTGCCCCAAACACGGATACCGCGGTACGCCGGGTTGTCGAGTATCGCGCGGATCGCCGAATGGGACCATCCTCGTGGGTCACGATGCCGATTCCGTGCCGGGTCGTACTGGCTCGGTGACGGTACACCATCGTCGGTGAGCCGTTGCGCGATATAGCGCAGGCCCGCTCCGTCGGCGTACATGCGGTAGATCCGCTCGACGACCGAAGATGTCGCGGGGTCGGGTTCGAGGCGGTGAAGCCGCTGCCCAAGATTGGCCTTGGCAGGGTTTGGATGCGGGCCGGCATCGACGAGCCGGTAACCGTAGGGTGGTCGACCACCGAGATATCTGGCGGTGTCGTGCGCGAGTGCTGACATCGCCGTACGGACGCGCATCTGGATTCGAGCGCGCTCTCCCTTGCTCATGCCGCCGAACAGAGTCATCACCAGGTCGTGTGCCTCGGAGCCGGGATCGACCGCTCCGCCGACCTCGGGTACCCACAGGCCAACTCCGTAGTGCGTGAGGACAGGGAAGGTGAGCGCGAACTGCGGCCCGTAGAACGCACGGGCGGGTTCCCCAATCACTACGGCATCAAAGCTACGGTCCCGACAAGCGACATCAGCAAGCAGACGTGACGCCTCTGGCCTGCGCTTCCACGGCAGTGAACGGCTCTGTCCCACATCGAAGTAGTCGGCGGCGATGAATCCGCCGTGCGGAGTGATCAGGTCCATGGCACGCCGCTTCTGCCAGCTGCGGCTCGCCTCCGGGTCTTGAGCGTCCTCCGTGCTCACTCGGCCATAGAAGGCGAACCTCAGGCTCACGCCACTCCCCTCCCTGATCCAAGCATCCGGTCCCGCACAGCCATTATCACGTGTACCAGCGCGCGGTTGGCCTCGGACGGAAGTCGATATTGGTTGGGCACAACAATTTCAACACCCCCCTCTGACACCGTCGGCGCATCGGGACGAGCGTCACACCCGGAGCGAGCACGTGCTGCTCGGGACCTGTCAGCCATCGCTTCCCCCTGGCGGATCCCATTGTTGATTGCGGGCTTGGCCACGGACTTCGATCAGTCCGATGCGGCGGGTGTGGATGTGTTGGACGGCCGCGGAGTAGATGAGGGTCCGGTCGCCGAGGCTGGTGGGGCCGGCACGATCGAATTCCCATGCCACCAGATCATCGCCATCGGTGGAGTCGAGGCCGAGATCATGTTGGTGCGCAGTGCTTTTTAAACGTTGTTCACGGGTCCAGGCCGCGCGACGTTCGCGCAGCGCGGTCATCGTGGTGGAATAGCGGCGGGATTTGCTGGTGATGTGGCCCCGGTAGCCCAGGGTGTGCAGCCACCGACCGACACCGGCCAGTCCCTTATCGGCGAGTTGGCTGATGGCGGTCAGGATCGCCCGAACGTGGTCGCAGACATCGAGGTCAGCGATGGCCTCGGTGGAGATGCGTCGCGCGCTGATCCCGACGTCAGCTAAGGATTTGGTGACGTATTTCGCGAGGTAGCGAGCTACGCGGCGGCCTGGAAGAACCCCGCCGTGTGGTGAATCCTCCTGCACAGCAGAGCCGTCCGTGCCGGCGTGCCGGTTGTCGATGGGTTGGGTGTCGACTTGTGTGCCGAACCTGATCACCCGTGTCGCTGTATTTGAGGATGAGTCGGTGACCGTCACGGCCACGGTTCGAACGGCCTGTTGGATGATGGTGGCCAGTTCGGTTGCCGCAAGGGGCGCATGCCAGTCATGACCGCCAGAGTCATCGCTGTCGGGCGGGTCGAGGCGGATCAGGGCATGAATGTGCGGGATGAGCCGGGCTTGCAGTTCGACGACTTTGATGAAGCTGACCTGCACCGCATCCGGGTCGGCGCCCGAAGCACGTAGCTCTCGGCGCAGTGTGCGTCGCAGGGTGATGGTGAAGCGTCGCCACAGTTCGGGCAGGTGCCATGTGAACAGGACATGCCCGGTGTAGTCGTAGCAGTCCGCGCAGATCGGCTGTCCCGCATAGATATCACCTTCGCCGTGGGTTGTGCTGCACCACAGTGGTTTTCCATGCGGGCATCGGCGGTAGCCGCCAGTGTGGTGGTGGTCGCGACACACACGCTGCTTCTTGTCGCCTGCACGCGCGGCGGCGTGAACAGGCCCGTAGCTAGGTGCGGTGAGGGTGACGAACACCTGCGGACGATCGGCCACTGCTGCGGGGATGTTGTGGTGGCCGCCGGCGGTGCCAGCGTGCACGAGCTGCCACGTGTCGCGGGCGTACAGGTCTGAGCACGATGGGCATACCTGTGCGCGGCGGTTGTTGCACCGTGTCCACACCACCCGATCGCGGCCTATCTCGTCGGTACCTCTGAGTTGGATGGGGTGGGCGCAGAAGCCAACAGATTCCGCGCGCCGCCACCACGATTCGAACCCCGTCGAGGACGCGCGGCGCACCATCTGATCCACCACCGCATTGGTGTCGATCGAGCCGGGAACCCCGGGCAACACCAGCGTGGGGGCTGTCGTTGCAGTAGTCACCGTTGACCCCGGGCGGTGTCGGTGCGCCCGCTGTTGGACTGGTTGGTTCGGGTCGCGGCACGAGGTGGCCGGAATCGTGCTGCCAGAGTGGCGATGTCGTGGTCGGCGACGTGAAATGCCCGTACCCGCACCGGTTGGGCCGTGCCATCGATCATCATGTAGCCCACACCGGGAGTGGTGTCGGGGATGTGATCGCAGTCGGCCCCCGCGTCGCGGGCGCCCTGGCCCAAAACCATGGTGGTTTGGGTGGCTTCGGTCAACCGCAACCCGATTCGCACGGTAAACAGCTGCCGCACCGGCAGGGTGTCTTTGGCCGGATCTTGCACCGCTGCCACCACCGAAATGCCGACGGCCCGGCCTTGGGAGAGCAGCAGGCCCAACAGCTGTTCAATTTCGCTGCGCACCTTGCGGTCGGTCACATACGCAGTCAGCGCGGCGATCTCATCGATCACCACCACGAATAACGGCTCAGTCGGAGTCGGGGTGTGCATGCGCGTCTTGCCCCGTAACCGATTGGCGCGGGCGTGCATCACCTCCACTAGTTGCCGCAGCAGGTACAGGGTGGTACCAGTGGCGTCGTGGGTGAACACCGTGAACATGGGTGCTCCGGCGCCCAGTTCCATGCCGCCTTTCGGGTCGATGACGCAGAGCCGCACTTGTCCGGTTTTCACGGCGGGGGCGAGGCCAGCGATCAGTGACCACAACACTGAACCTTTCCCCGCGCCGGTCGCGCCAGCCACGAGCAGGTGGTGGCCAAGCAGAGGTAGGTGCCACCAGTGGCGGGTTTCGGTGATCCCGACCCGCACCGACCCCACATCCACCGCAGTCGCCGTCGTGGGCATGGGCAGGGCAATCGGGTCGGCCAGCACGTCGCCGCGCATCAGGGTGATGCGTAGCTCTCCGGGCGCGGTCGCGCGGATGGCGATCCGGTCGGCACGCCAGGCGGCGGCTAGCGCCTCGGATTGCTTGTGCCAATCAGCCAGGGAGTGGCCGGTGACCACTCGCAGCGCCAGGACGTCGGTCGTCTTGCCGATGCGCACCGACTGCAAGGTCGGCACCAAGGTGCGTTCGCCAAGTGTGGCGGTCAGGCCGTGCAGGGTGCACACCGATTGCCAGGTGCGGGTGTAGCGCGACCAGGTCAACCAGCGCCGCCGCACCGGCTCGGTGACCCATCCGTGAAACGATCGCGGGTCCAGCCACGCCCAGCCCGCATACGCGGCAGCGAAAGCAATACCGATGATCAGACCCGCGCGTGAGCCATGGGTAATGGCCATCGCCACGCTGGCGATGATCGGGATGCTGATGGCCGGGAACAGGACCGCCCACCACAGCAGATACCCGGCCGCTTTGAACAGTGAGAGGATGAGGTCGGTGATCCAGTCGTCGTCGTTGGATTGAGAGTTCTTGCTGTTTTTGTAGTTTGATGCCATGACAGGCGTCCCTCTGGTGAGTGAATGGTCGATAGCAGCTCACGTGCTGGGGCGCGACACCCACGAGCGCCGCGCCCCAGCAAATGGGGTTATTTCTGCGCGCGGGACGCTTGATCGCTCGGCGCAGCCGCGGGGTTGGTGGGGGTGATGGCGTCGGCACGGAACGCCACGCCGCTGCGATCACCTTGAGCCCAAGGGATAGCAACCAGACCCGCGACTGAAACAGGTTGGGTGACTGTCACTTTCGGATCCCCGGCGACGGTGACGTTGAGCACTTCACCACCGGTGTCATCCAACGCCAACAGCTGCGCGGCATACAGTGGCACGCCGGTGGCGGTGTCCACTTTTGGGCTGCCGGTCTCGAAGTTCAGCCGCGGCTCGGCCGCTCGGGTGACGATGAACCGTGTGCCTGATGTGTCGATTCTTAAACGCATTGTCCCGCTGTTCCTTTCGTGATCTGTTTGCGCCCGTTGCGGCGCTGGGCTCAGTTCACGTGGACATCGCGGACGTAGCGAGGGACGTTGGCAGGCATTGCCGACACTGCCGCAGACATTTCGGACACGACAGGGACATGCCCGTGGGCATCGGACGGGCATCACCGCCGCGGGGCGGCGGCAGTCGCATGGCAAACTAGGAACCACGCGCTGAGGATGGACAGGGATGACACGGAAAGATGTGCGCTGAGACGACGGGCGATCAGGACGGCGACGCCGAGGCCGCCACGATCCCCAACGATCGCCTCACCCAACGGCTGCACGCCAAGGGACTCTCCCCACAGAGGTTCGCCACTGCGGTGGGCGTGGATATCAAGACGGTGCGCCGCTGGCTGGCCAACATCGACTACAACGTCCGCGAGGACAACGCCCGCCGCGCCGCTAAGCTGCTTGGCTGCACACCGCACAACCTGTGGCCCAACCAGTATCCTGCCCCTACCGCGAGCGCGCTGGCGACGACGTCGCTGGGTGGTCCGTTCACCGCGACGCTGTATGCCAGCCGCACCCAGCTGCCGATCACGACGTGGCAGCAGCATTTCGGCGACGCCACCACCGGCATCGACATCCTCGTCCTGGCGGCCACGTTCCTGTTTGACACCCTCGACGGCTTCCTCGACATTCTGCTCGACGCCGCCGCCCGCGGTGTGGCGGTGCGGTTTCTCGTCGGGGATCCTGACACTGCCACCACGATCCTGCGCGGCAAGGAGGAAGGCATCGGCGAGGCCGTCATCGCCCGCTGCCGCACGTCCGTGGAGTTGCTCGCCCCGCATGCCGATACCCCGGGGCTGGATATCCGCACCCACGACACCACGCTCTACACGTCGATCTTCCGGGTCGACGACGCCATGATCGTCAACTTCCACATCTACGGCTCACCCGGGCGCAACAACCCCGTGCTTGTGCTGTCGCGCCACCACGAACCACGGCTCTGGGCCACCCTCGAAGACGCTTTCACCCAGGTCTGGGATCGCGCCAGACCGCTCAGCGCGAAAGGCTGAACCCTATGCGAACCGACTACTACAACGACCCCAACGCCCCGCTGCCCAACAGCGTCGTTCCGTCAGCCTCGGCCATCGTCACCGACGAACAGGGTCGTATCCTGCTGATCAAACGCCGCGACAACACCCTGTGGGCGCTACCCGGCGGCGGACACGACATCGGCGAAACGATTGCCGACACCGCCGTCCGGGAAGTCAAAGAGGAAACCGGGCTCGACATTGAAGTCACCGGCCTTGTCGGTGTCTACACCAACCCGCAGCATGTCGTCGCGTTCACCGATGGCGAAGTCCGCCAACAGTTCTCTCTGTCCTTCACCACCAAGGTTCTCGGCGGTACCCTGGCCATCGATCACGAAAGCACCGACATCGCCTGGACCGATCCCGACGACATCCCCAATCTGGACATGCACCCGTCGATGCGACTGCGCATCGAGCACTACCTGCAACACCGCGACAGCCCCTACCTCGGCTAACCGGCTGGGTTTACAGCCAATCGCGTACCCGTCGGACCGCCGCCAACAGTTCGTCGCGCCCCGCGTCGACCGCGCGGTGCACCGGGTCCTCGGGTCCATAGCGGCCCAACACCTCGATCAATCGATCTCGCGGTGATACCGGCGCCCCGTCCGGCCCGGTCGTCAGATCGCAAAAGGTCAACACATCCAGAACATCGCTGGGCGGATCGCTGAACGCCGCTAAACCTGACAAGCCGCGCTCGGCAGCTTCCGCGTGCGCCCCAGTATGGAACGCCACCAGGGAGGCGACCAGCTCCCGAAAACCCGCCGCCCGGGCAAACTCTGCGCCATCGAGCGGATGAAACCCGGTCCGGCGCAACGACGGTGCGTAGCCGATATCGTGCAGCCACGCCGCTGCCACCAAAGAGTCCGCTGTCTGGGCATCGAACCGCCGACTCAGCCGCTCGGCAGTCGTCGCGACACCCCGCACATGCGCCAACCGCCGCAGCTGCCCCACCAGTCGCGTCTCGGCCTCTCGCCGTGCACGCTGCGCCAGCATCCCGCTCACAACCGCCATCCTACGAGTCCCATCGCCATGGCGCAGACCCGCAACTGATGCTCAGCGGAGCCCGGGCCGCCATAGCCCGCGAGGAACCGGCGGCTACCTGCGGGCTTCGCTACACTCCCTCTGCTCCCGTCCGCTGGCGCTCCCGTCCGCGCCGCTCGCTACGCTTCGCCCTCCGTCCGCCGCCACACAAGCTTGCACACGACGACGAGCGCTGTACATCTCAACGGCCACGGCATCCTGGCACCACGACAAGCCAGGACTGTCCTCGCTCCTCGCCGCATCGAGACGCCGCGGGCAGCAGGCGCGACCAACGCCCGCCTGACCGCCGCTGGCCTGCGATGTGAGAACTTTCTTTACTGCTATCAAGTCGATGGCGGCACGTTGCCACCAGCTCGACACCGCAGCCGCCCGACTCGAACGCCACGTCGACACCATCACCGCCACCGCCGCACCCGAGCTACAGCGTCGGGCCCGACACCGCTGCCACGCTGCTGACCGCCCTCGGCGACAACCCCGCTCGGATCGGCAGCGACGCCGCTTTCGCCAAACTCTGCGGGGTCAGCCCACTGGAAGCCTCCAGCGGCAAAACGATCCGCCACCGGCTCAATTGGGGAGGCAATCGCGACGCCAACCGTGCCCTGCACGTCATCCTGGTGGTGCGCATGCGCCGTCACCAGCCCACCCGCGACTACTTCGTTCACCGCCTGGCCGAAGGCAAAACCAAGAACGAGATCATGCGCTGCATCAAGCGTACATCGCCCGCGAGATCTACCACGCCCTCCGCCAACCCAGCAGAAGAACCAACGAACTCATTGCCTGAAGAACTCATTGCCTGAAGATAGGAGCATCTGGTATCAACTCCCGAAGGGCACCCGATCCGCAATGTCCACCCATTTCGTGGCGATATGGCACCTCTGTAGATGCCATCAATCCTCCCAGGTGAGTAATGTGCAGGTGGCTAATCGTTCAGGGTCATAGGGAACGCGAGATGATTTCCTTCATCACCTCATTTGTGCCGGCGTAGATTTTCTGCACGCGCTGGTCCACCCACAATCTCGAGATGGGGTACTCGGTCATGTACCCATATCCGCCGTGGAGCTGCAAACAGTCATCGAGCACCTTCATCGCTCGCTCAGTGGTCCACCATTTCGCCATGGCGACGGTCTGGACGTCGAGTTGGCCCGCGAGGTGTAGGTCGATGCAGTAGTCCAAAAATACTCGTGCGATGCGCGTTTCGGTTGCAGCTTCGGCCAAGATGAATTTCGTGTTCTGGAAGCCGAAGACGGGCCGTCCGAACGCTTCCCGCTCACGGGTGTATTTGAGTGTCTGCTCCACGGCAAGTTCCATCGCCGCGACCGCCCCAACCGCGACGATGAGCCGCTCTTGAGGTAGCTGCGTCATCAGCTGAATGAAACCCTGACCCTCGGTCTCGCCCAGGAGGTGCGAGCGGGGCACTCTTACGTCGTCGAAGAACAACTCGGAGGTGTCTTGTCCGCGTTGGCCGATTTTGTCGAGGACCTTGCCGCGCCGGAATCCGGGTCGATCGGCTTCGGCGACGATCAGCGAGATGCCGGCGGCGCCCTGACTTGGATCTGTCTTGGCGACGACGATGATCAGGTCGGCTTGCTGACCGTTGGTGATGAAGGTCTTTGCGCCGGTGATCACGTACTCGTCACCGTCAAGAATTGCTTTGGTCTTGACACTCTGCAGATCAGAACCGGTCCCTGGCTCCGTCATGGCGATAGCACCGATCATTTCGCCTGAGGCCATCTTGGGCAGCCACTGCCTCCGTAGTTCTTCGGCCGCATACTGGAGGATGTAGTGCGCGACGATTCCGCTGTGCAGCCCTGCGCCCCATGAGCTGTCCCCGACTCGGGCTTGCTCTTCGAGTACGACGGCTTCGTGCGCGAATGTGCCGCCTCCCCCGCCGTATTCTTCGGGTATGGACATGCAGAGCAGGCCTAGTTCGCCGGCTTTGTGCCACAATTCTCGGTCAACTTGGTGCTGGTCTGCGAAACGTTGCGCATGTGGGGCCAATTCGGTCGAGAAGAACTTCGCGGCAAGGTCACGAAGCTCGAGCAATTCGGCGCTCATCCAGGGAGAAATTGATGCTGTCACAGGATTCCCTCTCGGCTGTTCAATATCAATGGGTTTGATTTCTTAGGACGTTTCGATCTGATACTCGCCGGCGGAGTGACGCGCGCGTATGGCCTTCTTGTCGTATTTCCCGACGCTTGTTCGGGGAATCTCAGACACGAAGCTCCACCGCTCCGGGATCCACCACTTGGCGACCTTGTCCAACAGAAACGCGCGCAGTCGGTCGATGTCGACCTCGGCTCCACGGTGAACCACGACCAGGGCGAGCGGTCTTTCCTGCCATTTGTCGTCGGGAACTGCCACCACCGCAGCCTCGTAGATCGCCGGGTGACCAATCAGCGTGTTTTCCAGCTCGACTGAGGAGATCCATTCTCCACCTGACTTGATGACGTCCTTCGCACGATCGGTCAGCGTGAGATACCCGTCCGGGTCGATCCGGCCGACGTCGCCGGTGCGCAGCCACCCTCCGTCGAACTTGTCCGGATCATCGTCGCCGAAGTAGGCGCCGGTGATCCACGGGCCTCGCGCCTGTATTTCACCCGCTGATCGACCGTCCCACGGCACTGTCTTCTTGTGGTCGTCACGCAACCGGATCTCGACACCGCACATCGGCCGACCCTGGCTTTCGCGCATCTCCCACGCACGGGTCTCGCCTACTCCGTGCGCTGCGCGTGCGACGGTAGCCAGCGGCGAGGTTTCGGTCATGCCCCATGCCTGCACGATAGGCACGTTGTACTTGTCTTCGAATGCCCGCATCAGCGAGACGGGGACTGCCGATCCCCCGCAGGCAACCAGCCGAAGTGAGGAGATGTCCCGGGCGGGATTCGATTCCAGGTATCGATCGACATCGTTCCAGATCGTCGGCACTGCACCGGCGATAGTCGGCTGAGTCTCTTCGATGATCGACACCAGCGGCGCGGCTTGCAGATGGCGATCGGGTAATACCAAGTCCGCACCAGACATCAACGCCGCGTAGATCAGTCCCCACGCATTGGCGTGAAACATCGGGACAATGGCCAGGATACGGTCGGCCTCGCTCACTGCCAGGGCGTTCGACGTGCAGGCGGTCAGTGCATGTAGGTAGGTCGAACGGTGGCTGTAGACAACACCTTTGGGATTTCCAGTAGTCCCGCTGGTGTAGCACATGGCCGCGGCGGAACGCTCATCGATCTCGGGCCAATCGAAAGTCTCCGGTTGCTGCGCCAGGATCTCCTCGTAACGCAACACCGTCTTCCCGCATCGCTGCAGCGGAGCGAGGTCGCCGCCCCCGGTGGCGATGACCGTATGCACCGACTCCATCGCTGGTAGCGCACTAGCCAACAATGGCGCAACCGACGCATCCACCAGGATGATCTGATCGCTGGCATGGTTGGCGATGTACGCGAGTTGCTCTGGAGCCAAACGAATGTTGAGGGTGTGCAGCACCGCGCCCATGGAGGGAACCGCGCAGTAGGCCTCGAGATGTTCTTGGTTACTCCACTGAAAAGTGGCCACCCGTTGATCTGCCGTTATTCCGAGCCCGCGCAACGCATTGGCAAGTCGGCCCGCTCGCCCCAGGACGCTACGGTAGGACATACTTCGGTATCCAATTCCGTCGGGGGTGATCACCTCGCTGTTTCCGTGAATGGAGGCGGCATGGCGGACAATTGCCGAGATTGTGAGCTGGACGTCTTGCATCGTGCTGTGCATTACGCATCGGCCCTTCAGGCGAACAGGTCTGGATGGCGACTCGCATCGCCTATGAGCGTCCCGTAGTGGGTTCTGAGCGCTTGCAGGATCTCTGCCAGCGGTAGATCGTCGAAGGCGCCTCGATCCCTCAGATATTCCATGTGTTGTGTGCCGTCACCGGCGAACCCGTGCAGCAGGGCGTCTGTGCGCCCGTCGAAATCAATTGGCGGGACGCCGAACCGTGCGCATAGCTCGCGATTGAACGCCGGAGTTGCCTTGACCCAGACACCGCAGAGATGCATGAGGCTGTATCCGTGGTAGACGAAGACGTCGGTACCGCCCATCCGCTCACGCAATGTCTCGGTCTGAAGGTGGTTTCGGACATCGGCGAACCCCAGCCGCGCTGGGATGCCTGCTGCTCGGCAGGCCGCCGTCAAGAGCACCGCCTTCGGGACGCAGTAAGCGCGGTCTGCAGTTGCGATGGTGCTGGCGCGATACGCATGCGGGTCATCGGTCACGGTGTAGGGGTCATACCAAATCGAGTCGCGGACCGCAGTGAAGATGGCTATGGCCTTCGTGGTGTCGTCGACCGCGCCGCGGGTCGCCGATGCAACGAAGTCGCGTACCGATTCATGTTGCCAATCGAGGAACTCCGTGGGCTCCAGGTAAGGCGAGTTCTCACCGCTCATCGGTGCCGCAACGTCACAGGCAGTCCGTCCACGGGAATGGGCAGCGAGGTGTTGTCCCAACGCACGTGATAGTCGTTTGGGACCGTCCAAGTGTAGGTACGCAACATCTGGTGCAGGATTGCCTTCACCTCGAGTGTGCCGAACTGCATCCCAATGCATTTGTGCGCCCCCCCGCCGAACGGCACCCAGGCGAATCGGTGCTGTTGGTCCTCGCGCCGGGGCTCATCGAAGCGCGACGGATCGAAACGGTCCGGGTCGCTCCATATTCTGCGGTCGAAGTGATTTACGGCGGGTGTGATTGCGCACAAGGTTTCACGGGGGATGTGATAGCCGTCGATGGCGACATCGCGGACGGTCTTGCGCATCACCAGCGGAACGGGCGCCAGCAGACGCAGAGCTTCTTTGAGGATCAGATCGAGGACCGTCATCCGCTCCAGTTCGTCGATATCTGGCGAATCGTGACCGAAGGACCGCGCCTCCGCCGCTGCCTTCTCCTGCCACTCAGGATGTTTAGCGAGGAAGTAGGTGACAGCAGTGGTGGTGATCGTGGAGGTGTCATGGGCGGCCATCATGAGAAAGATCATGTGGTTGATCACATCCTCGTCGGAGAACCGTTCACCGTCTTCTGTGGTCGCCTGGCAGAGGGCGGCGAATAGATCGTCGGTCTCGCCTGCACGCGCGGCCGGCAGGTGTCGGGAGAAGTAGTCCTCCAACACGCGCCGCCCATGCACGCCGGCGCGGAACCTGGTGCCCGGGAGTGGAACTCGCACAAAGGAACTCGCCGCGCGAACAGTGGACACGAACGCCTCGTTGACAGCAGCGCTCTCGTCCTTGCCGCGGCCACCCATGAAGACATCCGTGGCAATATCGAGGGTGAGATTCTTCAACAACGGGTAGATCCGGACCGACGGACCGGTCGGCCACGCGGGCACGGCTGCGCGAACGCACGGGGCCACCTGCCCGACATATCCGGTCAGGCGAGGACGCGTGAACGCCTCCTGCATGATGCGCCGGTGCATCAAATGTTCGTCGAAGCTCATGAGCATCAACCCGCGATGGAAGAAAGCATCGATCAGGAAGGACCAGCCATCTTGAGAAAAGGCCTTGGCTTCGCTTGTGAACGCCTCACGCGTTGCGTCTGGACCGGCGATGACCACCATTTTGGTACCGAATGCGCCCATCCACGACACCGAGCCCAAACGTTCGTAACGCTCCCGACTGAATTCTGAACCAAATCGGATGTAGTCGACAGTGTGCCCCAGCAACGGGAGTCCAGCGTCCCCTAGGACGGCTCTCAGCCCAGATCCGGCGGGGGCCGGCGCAAGTTCCCGGACTCTCCAGTCCCGACTCCACTGTCGCCATTTGTCATCGACGACGCGGGGGGCGGGCGCCAACAGGACAGACGTCAACCGCTCCTTGGGGTGACGCGTGATTGCGAGAAGCTGATTAGCCACGATGCCTCCTGGGCGCTCTGCTGCACGGGTATCTGGTAATAGTTTACATAGATGTGCTGAATGTCAATATTCGAACAGTTAACAGTGAAATGTTAGACACCGCCTGCGACCCGGATCATCTGCGCAGCCTCGCGCGGTTCTCACTCGGGCCGTCTAACTGAAGGCGTTCAACGTGCCTGAATAGATAATCGTGACTGCGTGGTTTGCGGGTGAGGATCCGGTAGGCAAATGTAGGCCCAGGCCAGTTCGTCGGGATCGCGCCACTCGAGGTCGTGTACCAGCTCGCGCAAAGCGCCCACACCGACCTTCGCAGCCGCCGGCTCAATCGTGTGTTGTAGCTTTGCTCGATGTCTGGCCTGACGTCGACCGTACGCCCTGGGTCACTCGCCAAAATCTTGATGAGGGCACCGACATAGCGGACCTGAGACTCGATCATGTAAATGATCGACCCGGAACCGACATTCGTGTTCGGGCCATAGAGGAGAAAGAGATTCGGGAACATCGGGACTGTAATGCCCAGGTATGCGTGCGCCTGCGTCCCCCACACCTCGTCCAGAGTCACTCCGCCCCAGCCGCGAACACGCATCGGGGCGAGGAAGTCGGTAGCGCGGAAACCTGTTCCGTAAATGACGACATCCGCGCGATGGAGTACGCCATCGTCGGTCACGACTCCCTTGTCGCAAAGCTTCGCAACCGCGTTGGTCACCAACGAGACTTCACCGTTGGCAATCGCGGGGTAGTAATCATTCGAGAACAACACCCGCTTGCACCCCGGCGCATCTGATGGCGTGAGTTGCCGGCGCAGCATTGGATCGGCAACCTGCCGATGGAGGTGGTAGCGGGCGACCGCGCCGAGAATGCGTGACAAGGGCTTCGCGTCGACCAACGTCACTGCGAGCACTTCAAAAATCAGCCATACCGCGAAACGCTCAAGACGCAGCCACAGCGGCAGAACCTTAATCAGCTGTTGGTGAAGACGTCCGTACCTGCTGTCCCACTTCGGCAAAATCCAAGGCGCCGTGCGCTGATACAGCGTTACGCGCTGTGCCTCGTGTGCGATCCGTGGCACAAACTGTATCGCGCTTGCGCCTGTCCCGATGACGGCTACTTCCTTGCCGCGCAGCGATACCGAATGGTCCCAACGCGCCGAATGAAAACGCGGCCCCTCGAAGGTGTCTTCGCCGGCAATATTCGGCGTATGAGGTCGCGAGAGCTGCCCCACGGCCGAAATCACGACATCGCACCAGATCGTCTCGCTGGATCCGGTCACCAAACGCCAACGGCCGGCCTGTTCATCGAAGGTCATCTCGACGACTTCGGTCCGCGTGCGCAAATGCAGGTCCATTCCGTCGGCCAGGACGAGTCGGCGAAGATATTGGAGTATCTCGGGCTGTTCTGCATAACGTCTCGACCAACGAGTGTTGGGCTTGTCCGAGAGTGAGTACAACGCTGACGGCACGTCGCAAGCCGCTCCTGGATAGGTGTTGTCGCGCCAGACGCCGCCGATGTCTGCAGCCTTTTCCACCATGGTGAAGTTGGTGAATCCGTCCCTCTTCAGCTGATGGGCCATGGCGATACCCGCGACGCCGGCCCCGATGATCACTATCGACGGATCGTGTCCTCGAGGATCCCTCGCAAAGCCGCCTGTCATGAGACAGCTAAGAAGCAGTTGATGGCGCGGTGGCAGTGGAGCATCCACGGTCCCAACACTTTCACCGGTGGGCCGAAGCTTTCAGGAAGTTTCCAGCGCGGTGGATCGCCTCACGAGCCTCGGGCAGGATTCGGAACATGGCTTGGAACACGTGGATCTGTCCCCGGTACACCTGTATCTCAACGCTTGATCCGGCCGATCGGAGGCGGTCGGCAAGATGCCTCGAGTCATCGATCAACATTTCTCTTCCGCCTACCTGAATCAGGATCGGTGGCATGGACCTGAGGTCTGCGTCGAGCACGCTGATTCGCTCATTGCGGTGATCTGCACCAGCCACGTACAGGTCAAGAGCGCGGGCCGCGGACCGAGCAGAGGCGAAAGGATCACGGCGGCGAAGTTCGCGTGCCCTCGCGAGTTCACATGTCAGATCCAGGACCGGAGACATGAGAAGCATCGAATCCGGCAGCGGCAGTCCGTCACTACGTGCGCCAAGGGCGGTGGCCATCGTGAGCTGGCCGCCCGCCGAGTCCCCGGCCACCGCAACACCGCGTTCGCCGGAAGCCGAAGGCTGCCCTGTGACGAGCCAGCGGTATGCGTTCAGTGCATCGTCGGCGGCAGCGGGAAAGGGATAGCGTGGAGCTAGCCGATACCTCACCGCAAAGATGGGCCGACCGCTCGCGGAGGCAAGTTCACCGAGCAGGCCGCGGTGGGTAGCCGGTGAGCACATGGAGTAGGCGCCGCCATGAATGTAGAGCAACGGAACCGCGTGTGGATCGACTGCAGGAGAAGTGATCCAATCCCCGCGTATCTGATTCCCGGCGAACTCGGTATCTATTGTGCGAACCGCCACGCTTCGGCGGGGCCGCGATCCCACAAGCGCCATCCGGAGTACGCGATCCATCACCGCGAGGCCGTGGGCGCTCGACGGGATGAGTTGCGACAGCGGACGCAGTGTGTTTCGCGAAGTCATTGCCACGAAATGACTTGCAAGACTGGGGCGCCGGTCCGCCGCATCAGTGTTGGTCACCGTGCGCCAACGGATTCTGCGCGACGTTCAAATCGGTAATCGGAGAGCCGGAAGGTGCGGCTACGCCAGTAAGTCTCCAGGGTAGTTGACGGACGCAACGGAACATCGCCGTGTTTGTCGAAATAGTAACTGTTGGCATTGGAACAGCTCGGCTGCCAGAAAACCTGTCGATGTCGGCGGCTAACCATGTCACCGAAGTAGCGATCGTTCGCCTGCTGTCTGACCTCTACGTAATCAGCCTTCAGCGTGCGCGCACGACGAAGACAGCGGACGATATGCCGACTTTGCGCCTCGATGAGTGTGAAGTACGAGGAGCCGTTGTAACCATAGGGACCGAAGATATTGAAGTGATTCGGGAACCCTGGGACGCTCACACCCTCGAAGGCTTGGAGGCGGTGCTCATCCCACCAGGCAGACTGCTCCACTCCACCGCGTCCCTTCAGCACATAAGTCGGCATATTGCCCGACTCCATCACTTTGAACCCGGTGGCCAAGACCATGACATCGATCGGATAACTCTTGCCATCTTCAGTGTGAACCGAGGCATGGTCGACATGGGTGATGCCGCTGGTCTCGAGCGAAACATTGCGACGGTTGTACGTTGCGAGATAGGAATTGTGGAAACTCGGTCGCTTACAACCCAACGAATAGCGAGGAATGAGTTGGTCTCGAGTCACCGGATCGTCGACCGCCCGACGCATATAGCGTTTCGCCGCCTCTTCCATGAGGTCCGACACAGGGATCAACGAGTGAAAATGAGCTGCGATGGGAAATGTGAACTCGACGAACGCCTGACTCGCAGTGCGCGTCATCAGTTGTGCCCCTGGCACCAACCGCATCACTGTCGCGGCCCAGCTCGGTATGGAGAAATCCGGCTTCGGCAAGCAGTAAATCGGCGTTCGCTGGAAGACCGTCAGACTTGATGCGATCTTCGCGACTTCGGGAATCAGCTGCACCGCAGATGCCCCAGTCCCGATCACCGCCACCCGCTTACCGGTGAGATCTTTCGTATGGTCCCATCTGGCCGTATGCAGCGTCACGCCGGCGAAGTCGCGCACTCCTGGAATATCAGGCCACTTCGGCCGACTGAGAACGCCAGAGCAATTTATCACAAAACGCGCGGTCAGATTCTGACCAGAGGAGCAGCTCAGCCGCCATAGTGCGGCGCCTTCGTCGAAACAGGCTTCGTCCACAGTCGTGTTGAACCGGATGTAATTTTGGAGTCCGTATTTTTCTACACACCGCTCTGCATAAGCCTTCAACTCATCCCCGTGAGCGTAAGTACGTGACCAGGATGTTCGCATCTCATAAGAGAACTGGTAACTATAGGACGGAATATCGACCGCTATTCCCGGATACGTATTCCAGTGCCATGTACCGCCGACGCCATCGGCGTCATCGACTATAAGAAAGTCCGCAAATCCGGCCTTCAACAGGCTGATCGCTGTACCAATCCCAGAAAACCCGGCTCCGACTATTACAATTTCGTAGTGCTGCCCAGACTCAGAACCCATTACTTCCTCACGTGCGCTTTGATGTTTACCCTATCCGCTGCTGCAGTTCAGCGTGTTTGTGTCAACTTCAGGTCAGCATCGTCACGCCGAGTGATATCGTAATCCCGCATATCCAGACGGGACAGTTCCCTGGTGAACTGAGTCGCAAAGCCCGGATACATCGTGCCGTTATAGCCATCCTCTGTTAAATACCAGCTGCTGCAACCCGAGTTCCATGTCGTGCGTCGTAACCGCCGCTGAATATTGGAGTGGTACGCGTTTTGGCTATTCTCTTTCACATCCAGGGTATGGACTCCGTTACCTTGGTCGCGCAAGAGCTCGATCGCTTTTACGATGTAATCGATTGCCGCCTCCATATATAGAAGAGCGGAGTTGTGGCCAGGACCGGAATTAGGCCCGAAAGTGAAGAACAAATTCGGATACCCGGCCACACTCACGCTCTTGTAGGCAAATCTCCCCTCAGACCACGCGTCTTCGAGTTTTCGCCCGTCGCGCCCCAGGATCGGAAATGGCGTACCGCGTTTACACACATCGAAGCCTGTCGCGAATACTATGCAGTCCACCTCATGCTCGATGCCGTCGGCGGTTCGAATTCCGTTCGGAGCCAGTGTGGCGATCGGCCAGCTGACGAGTTTGCAGTTATCGGCCTGGAGAGCAGGGTAATAGTCGTTAGTCATAAGCATGCGTTTGCACCCAGGTCTGAACTGCGGTGTTAGCTGACGTCTCAACCAGGTATCCTTCACCTGCCGACGCAGATTCGCCTTCGCGGCCGCTTGGATGACAGATGTGGCAGCGGTATCCCAAACCATGCCCACGGCCATGACCTCATGCGCCCAAAACCACGCACCTCGTAGGGCCTGTTCGGTTGCCGGCATGCGCTTGAAAGTCGAACGCGCCCAGGCCGGATGCCGGAAATTCACCCTCGGTAGGACCCAGCCGGGCGTCCTCTGAAACACCTTGACCGACGCCGCCAACTGGACCAATTCGGGAACGATCTGCACAGCGCTCGCCCCGGTCCCGATAACCGCCACCCTCTTACCGCTCATGTCATAGGAGTGGTCCCACCGAGCACTGTGAATCTTTTTCCCCTCGTACGACTCGATGCCACGAATATCCGGGAAACTGGCGTCAGCAAGTGGTCCGCTAGCCATCACGACTGAACGGCCCCGATACCGCCTGCCGCCGGTCGTGTCGACAACCCACTCTCCGGCATCCTCGTCGAATTCCAGTGCACTCACGTCCGCACCGAAATGAATGAACCTCCCAAGATCGTATTTCGCGACAATCGCGTCGATATAGGCGAGGATCTCTGCGCTCCCCGAGTATGCGCGAGTCCAGCCTGGGTTCGGCTCGAACGAGTAGGAGTACAGCAATGACGGAATGTCGCAGGCGGCGCCGGGGTAAGTGTTGTCACGCCAGGTGCCCCCGACGCGATGTGATCGCTCCAAGATGACAAAGTCGTTAACGCCCGCTTGAAGCATTCTCATCGCCGTACCGATACCCGCGAAGCCGGCGCCGACGATCAAAGTCGTTACCGTGTCCGTCATTTAGCGACCGGTTCATAGGTCAGTTCATCCGTCCATGAAGGCGGTCGCCCGAGTACTTGCACGGGGAAGATGTCGATCGCATTGCCTAAGCGCTGGGAAACGAAGTGAAGGGGTTGGGACCGCTTGATCGAGGAGGACATGTGGGCCTTCAAGATGTGATATCCAGGCACCCTCCGCGTGTGCTCACTGCGGTCCCCGACATTGCCATATCGCGTCACCGCGTTGTACAGCTTCTCTTCGGATAGCCCCATCGCGTTGAGATTCATCAACATGCGCGTGAGAAGCGGTATATACAGCAACGCGCCAGTGAGAATACGGGGGTCCATCACAGCGCCGACCGTTTGGATTGCATGGATTCGCATGGGACTGGCGCCGAGGTCATTCAGGACTTGAAAACCTACTGCAAGGTGCCGCGATTCGTCGCTGTTGACCTTATTGAATACTTCCCCGCAAATTGGGTCGTCGACCTCATCAAGGAGAAATTTCAGCAGGGCCCCGTCCAGCGCGGTCTCCAGTGCGGGAATCGCGGCGCCGATGACAGTCAGAGGAAGAGCCTCAGCGTACCGATCTAGCCACTCGATCACGAGACGGATGTTCTTATTCGGTACAGGCTTTTCGCCTTCCTCGATCATGCCCCAGCGACGCATCAGAGCAAGTTCGGCGTTGGCGTGACGCTGCTCCTCGGCGTGAAAGTAACGGTAAATGTCTCCGAGCGCTTCGAAGGGCGCCTTCGGGGCCATCGCAGCAAAGGCGCGCGCTCCGACATGCTCAATCCACACCACGTCGGACATGAATTGCTTGAGTTTGGGACGCTGTTCGTCGGTGATCAACTCCGCACCAGGGGCGCCCCAATCGATATCGGCGAGAGCCCATTGCTTGTTCTTGATCGTCTCGAGCATGTCGCTATATGCGAACGCCATTTCACTGCTCCCTCTGTTCGGCTGGATCGTTCCATGAGGCCACGCGCTCCACCAGCCCCAACGCCCGCGTAAACTGACCGGGTAAAGCTCTTTTCAGTTGCCACAAAATTTTCGCGTCCAGTTGGGGCACTACATAGATTTGTCCGCGATCGTGCGCGTTCAAGGTCGTTCGAGCCACTTGATCCGGCGAAATGCCGGTCCACCTCATCAGGTTGGTCGCGAGTTTCGCCGCCGACTCCTCAATCTGAGGATTTTTGGCGATGTTCGTCTTGACGAAGGTGGGGCAAAGCACTGTGACATTGACGTTAGTACCGCTCAGTTCGGCCGCCAAGGTCTCGGACAGAGCGAGCACTCCGGCCTTACTCACGTTGTATGCCCCCATTCGGGGCGCCGAGCCGAAACTCGCGGCGGACGCCACATTGATCACTCCGCCACGGCCGTTGCTCCGGAGCCGGGGAACGAAAGTCTCGCACCCGTAGATAACACCCCAAAGGTTGACAGAAATCGCAGCGTTCCAGTCCTCGACCGACGTAGCGCCGATGCGATTGCCGCCCGCACCGATTCCGGCGTTGTTGATCACCAGGCTCGCCGCCTTGCCAAACCAGTCTTCACTGGCATCAGCGAGGTTACGGACCTGCTCAAGGTCGGTGACGTCGCATACGACGTCGAAACCCTCGCCGCCGGCCTGCCTCACCAACTCGGCCGACTCTTTCGCAGTGATGGGGTCTTTGTCCGCACACACAACACGTCCACCTCGGCGTGCAAGCTCAACGGCGAACGCGCGGCCGATACCGCTCCCTGCGCCTGTGACTACTGCGTGGGCGCGGTGGGTTCTACCTGGTGAACTACCGAACGGCAAGAACCTCATCTGCTTGCCTTTCGGATCGCGACACTGATTTCCGGTGCGGGAGACCATTGATTTGGGGGCATCAGCCACCATTGGTGTCGCATGCCACCAGTTTGGTCGTGAGCCCGACGTTTTGTCAAGATGTTTGATGTGCGGTCGAGAAACACGCGCTGGGGTGGTCGGACCGGTGCTGAGCGTCGAGCAGAGCGACGGCAGCAATTGATCGAGGCTGCGACCGAGATTTGGAGTGAGAGCGGTTGGGCCGCAGTGACTATGCGCGGCGTGTGCGCCCGGACAGGGCTCAACGATCGATACTTCTACGAGGACTTCAAGACGCGCGAGGATCTTCTCGTCGCAGCGTGGGATGGCGTTCGCAATGACATGCTCGGCGAGGTTTCCGCGCTCTTCGACGAGCGTGTGGATCGGCCGCCGATCGAAACCATCACCGCGGCGATCGCCATCGTGGTCGACCGGATCGCACGCGATCCTGGCCGGGCGCACATCCTCCTCGCTCAGCATGTAGGTAGCTCACCGCTGCAAGATCGCCGCGCTGTGGCGCTGCAGGAGGCAACGCAGTTGGTCGTCGAGGCAAGCCGGCCACATCTCAGAGAAGACGCCGACGAGACGGCCCTTCGTATGGACACTTTGGTTGCGGTGGGGGGGTTCGTCGAAGTCATCACGGCCTGGCACTCCGGTTTGCTCGCGGTGACCGAAAAGGAAGTGGTCGCGCACACGAGCCGACTGGCTGAAACCTTGGCTCAACGCTACGTCGTCAGCGGCTGAGGCTTAACCTTTCCGTGAGTTTCGAGGCCGACTGCACTTGTCTGTATGACTGTCGCCTTGACCCGCCACCGGGCATCCAATCCGTGACGACAGGCGCGCTGTCGATTGTTTGGAGGAACGACGCAGAAACAGTGTCTTTCTGCGTCGCCCTCCTCACGCACTTTTGCTACCCCGGCTGAGCGATGACCTTCTGTGAGCCGTCTTGGTCGAACAGTTCCTTGCTCCATCGCTCCAGGACCGCGGTGCTGTCCCAATCATCAGGGTGGAAGCCGGGGCGGTTGTACGAACGGAATCGCTGCAGCGCATCGGCGGTGAACATCGGGGTGCGACTGAAGCGACGTAGGCTACGCACCAACGTGACCGGGTTATACGAGGCCTTGTCAGAGGCCATCGACAGCGCAGTCTGCAGAATGAGTTCGCCGAACAGAATTGCAGAGGCGATCCGCATGCCCCGTACGCGGGTGCGCTCGGTGCCTCCAATCAGCCGATAGGCGTCGAAGGCGACGGCTTTGTGCTCCGACTCCTCGAACGCATGCCACAGCAGAATCGGTCGAACCTCTGTCTGTCCGATGAGCTTCTGCGCGTCATCGCTGGTGAGAATGATTTCAGCGAGCGTCGCGGTGTAGTGCTCCAATGCAGAGGTCATCGACAGCCGCATTTCTGGCGAAAAGCGCCGCTCCAATCGCTTGATCAGGCGTGCGACGTGGCGGTCGATCCGCGCGGTCGGATAACCCATGGCCTGGAGCCGTTCGTTGAGGAGCCGATGCTGGTGTCGGTGTGTGGCCTCTTGCCCGATGAAACCCTTGACCGCTGTCAGCAATTGGGGATCGTCGATGGAACTCTGGAAATACTTGACCGAGCGGATGAAGAAGTCTTCCCCTTCCGGGAAGGTCGCAGAAAGCACCGAGATGAAATGGCTCATCACCAGGTCGCCATCCACGAAGTGTCGCCGCTTCGTGGAGGTGGGCATGGGGAAACGAACGCGCCGGGGTTTTGGCAATACACGGCTCTTGGTCGAGGCTCGATCTTCCGGCATCTTGACGGGGTCCTTCCTCCGTTGCGTGATCTGACTTTAGGCCTTGTCACATGAGACTGCCAGAATGTAGGGCATGAGTCCAGCACGTGTTTATGGCGGGCTGTCCGCAACTCAACGCGATGCGCAGCGCCGCGCACTGCTGATTGACGCCGCGGTCGCGCTCATGGGCAAGCAGGGAGCCGCCGCGTGCACCGTGACCGCTGTGTGTACGGAGTCAGGAGTGACGAGCCGGTACTTCTACCAGCAGTTTCGCGACAGAGACGCGCTCCTGCGTGCGATGTTCACCAAGATCTCCACCACCTTCCAAGCCGTGATCACCAAGGCGATACCGGATGACACCGTTGCTCCTCAAGAACTCGCTTACGCTCCGATAAAGGCCCTGGTTCAGATGATCGAGAACGATCCCAGCATGGCCCGCATATTGTTTGTCGAATCGGGCGCTGAACCCCTGCTTCGGCAGCTGCGAAGCGAACTGATGTCCGAATTTGCGGAGCTCGTCCTCAGAGAGGCCCGCCTGCATCTCGATATACCCAGCGAGGTGATTCAGGTCGCAGATCTCGCCGCTACCTACGGTGTCGGGGGCCTGTTCGAGATTCTCCGTCGCTGGATAGACGGACAACTAAACCTATCGACCGAAGTGCTTATCGAGCATTGTGCGGGTTTTCTCGGCAGTCTTGGCCTGTATACCCTCGGCCAGAAACCTGACCCGGCCGCTTCGCACATCCAGGTCGATATCAACTCCCCGGCGGGCCACAACAGATGAGACCGGCGGTATTTTCGCCGACACGCTGCGGCGTCACGCTACCGAAGGCTGGTACACCACGATGTGGTCGAGTACGCGTTTGCTTAGCAAACCCCCTGTCGGCCCCGGTTCAATCCTGAGCAGCCTGCGCCGGTTGAAAAATGAGCAGATTTACGGGTTGAGTCATCCTTCCCAGGGTGGTCGCGCAGTGCAGCGTATTGACGACGCCTTCTGTATGGAGCTAGTGAAGTGATCCAGCGTGACGACGACGAATAACCCGGACGCGGACGCGACCAGCTGGCCGGTGGCTTCCTCGCGCAATTCTGTCCGCACTTCGAGTTTCCGGCCGGTTCTGGACACGAGCTCCGCGCTGACCTCGTAGGGAACCCCCAGCAATACCGGCGCGAAGAACTCGGTGTCGAGCTTACGGGTGACGGCCATCTCACCGACGACGTAGAGCAGCATGCCCACCGTGTCGTCAAGAACCGTCATGACTGCGCCGCCATGTGCGATCCCGGGTGCGCCGCGATGTCGGCCGTCGAAGATATGCCTGGCGCCCACCCCGTCGCCACGCCGACGCGCTCGCAGGCGATGACCGTGCGGATTGTCTGTGCCGCAACCAAGGCACCACGGATGGTGCGCATCGAGGTAGTCGCCGTCGGCGGCGATAACACGATTCTGAAAGTTATGCCACCACGCGATGGCCGAATCTTCTTCCGCTTGCTCGTCGATGACGAAATCCTCCTAAATAGGACCACGCAGTGCATGGACCACCATGCGACTGAAGAACTGCGCCGACGTCGGCTGGGCTGATCGCCCGAAGACAGTATGTAAAGGACTCGTTAGCCCGCCGAGATCATCGCTGCGGTACACCTTCCAGTTCCGTCACTATCAGCCATTTGGTCCTGCCCCGCAATACGCCCTCGACGCTGTCGCCGCATAGCTCGCCCGATAATGCTCGGGGTCGTCGTCGGTGCTATAGGGGTCATACCAAATCCTGTCCCCCACAGCGGTGACGGTCAACCTCGCCTTCTGCACAAGGGTCACGAACGTCACCGACCGCGTTCTGGGCGAAGCGCTGAACATCGTCATGCTGCCAATCGAGAAACCAGTAGTCTTCAGGAAACTCGATTGATTTGAAGTGCCACTCACAGATAGCCTTTCAGATGAGCTTCGATGCCGGTATCGACAGTGCCAACGGATCGACTGGCCGTTTCGAGGGCTTCGACGAGGCGCGTTTCGGCGTCCGGGATCGTCGCGGCGACTTTGGCCGCAGCTAGACTACGACTCCGTAGCGATGTGCCGGCATCCGTGGCTGCGGCCGCAAGCGTAGACCACGCTTTGGAAGCATGTCGGGCCGCGGCAGCCGCTTCGGCAGTGGCGGCGTCATCTAGGAGATCGGCGATGTTCTGGCAACCGTCTGCCTGCAGCGTACGAAAGAGCCCGCCGCCGGTACCGGCTTTCTCGATGAACGCCCCGAGCCCGAACAATGCCGCGGTCAGGGCATCGTCATCGAACAGCGTTGGCCAATGCCCTACGTCATCGGCGAAGTCCTGCACACCCTTCAAACCGGAAGATTCGACTTCAGCTGCCTCGATGCGCAGTAGCGGCGCACCTACGGCACCGCCGCGCATGAACGCTGCGCTCGCGGCGAGTGCAGCGGCCGCGATCGGCCCAAGGTCTGGCACTCGCTCTGGCCAGTCGACGTGATATGTGGTGTGCCGGGTAGGTGTGGGAAACCCGACCGAGGACCGCGCCCGGCGTAGGTCGTCGTAGGCCACCGTCTGGGTTGTCTCGCGGTCATTATCGACCACATAGGCGACCCGTTGTTCGTCATCGTATCCGGTGATGACAATGTCGTGACGGCTCATGTGCAATCGGACGCGCAGGTAAGGAAGTTCGCCGATGTCAGCCCAGACCATGACGGGTCGACCTTTGTCGATTTCGTCGGTCACAAATGCCCATCCCACGTCCGGGTCATCGGTCGATCGCACGACGAACTTTGCGCCAACCCGGGAGAGGTAATCCTGTTCCAGGTCGCTTCCTCGTCCTACCAGGTACACCTGGGGGAACAACTGCGTAGAGCGGACGTACGAGAAGTCCAAGACTCCGCCGAGGGTGAAGACCAATCCTTCACTGAGTGCTTCTGTCCCCCATCCGAGTTGGGCCCATTCAGTAAGGTCACGAAGCGCACCGGAACCACAGTGCCCTCCCCTCCTATGGGGATAGGGAACTTGAATCCTCGTCATCGCCGCTTCCTTCCTTGTCAGTAGCACTGTTGAGACTCGTCAAAAGCTACGTTTCATCACGGCTTCCCGGCTGACAGTAGGTGCCAACACCAACACGCGTGACCGCAGCCAACCTCAGCCGCGCATCTCGACAGCCTATGGCGATGGGGCACATTGACTTTCGATCGCTAGTCCTGCATCAACACGTCAACGGTAAGAGCCACAGACGCGCAGCACTCAACCGTTGTACTCAGCTCGCTTGCTCCCGTGGTCGCGCTCCCGCGCTTCGGCTGCTTTATCAGAATCGGATGAGTCCTCGGATGTTGCGGCCCGATCGCATATCCGCGTAGCCTTCGTTGATCTGATCGAGGGTGTACTCACGGGTGATCAGCTCATCCAGCTTGAGGTGTCCGGCGTTGTAGAGCTCGACGAGCCGCGGGATGTCGTGGGCGGCGTTCGAAGAACCGTACAGAGCGCCGCGGATCTGCTTTTCATACAGCGTCAATTCCAGCAGTGAACCCGACATCGAGGTGTCTTCGGGGTGCCCGATCGCGGTAACGACCACACGGCCGCGTTTACCGACCAAGGACAGCGCCTCGCCGATGTAGGACCCTTCGGCGACATCGGTGGTCAAGACGCAGACATCGGCGAGTTTGCCGCGGGTGATGTCACTGATCAGTGACCAGGCCTCGTCGATCGTGGCAACGGCATGCGTCGCACCGAAACCGCCGGCTTGTTCACGCTTGAACGCCACCGGATCGACAGCCACGATGTTCAACGCGCCCGCGATGCGGGCACCCTGAATCGCATTCATGCCGATGCCACCGGCTCCGATCACCGCCACGGTATCCCCGGCACGCACCTCACCGGTGCGCACCGCCGACCCGTACCCGGTCGTCACACCACACCCGATCAACGCCGCCTTGTCCAGCGGTGTCCCCTGGTCGATTTTGACCAGAGACGCCTTGGGGACCACGGTGTATTCCGAGAACGTGCCCAGCAGGCACATCTGGCCGACGTCCTCACCCCTGGCATGGAAACGGTAAGTGCCGTCGATCTGGGGTCCCATCATGAGCGCGGCACCCAAGTCGCACATGTTCCCCATCCCCCGCGCGCAATAGGAACAGTGCCCGCACGACGGCAGGAACGTCAGGATCACCGAATCGCCCTCGGCGACGTTCTCGACACCCGCACCCACTTCGACCACGGTGCCGGCACCCTCGTGGCCACCGACGACGGGCAGCGGAATGGGCAGGTCGCCGGTCACGAGGTGTTCGTCGGAATGGCACAACCCGGTCGCGGTCAGCTGGACGAGCACTTCATCGGGGCCGGGAGGATCCAACTCGATGTCCTCGACTTCCCACTTTTCTCCTAGGCCCCACAGCACTGCAGCACGTGTCTTCATGTGTGTCTCCTTAACGTCAGTGTTTCGGTCGCAGTGGATTGATGATTCACGCCAGCGTCTCGATGATGAGGTCACCGTCGGCGAACTGGCGGCGCAGCTTCTTCTTGTCGAACTTGCCAGTGGAAGTCAGCGGAATGTCGGTGACGAACGCCCACCGTTCCGGTAGCCACCACTTGGCCACCCGCGCACGCAGAAATTCGGTCAGCTCCGCCGCGGTGGCGGTGCGGTCGGCAGCCAGGACGACCACCGCCAGCGGCCGTTCCTGCCACTTGTCGTCGGGCACTCCAATCACCGTGGCGGTGCGCACCGCAGGGTGAGCGGCCAACTCGTTCTCCAATTCCACCGAGGAGATCCATTCGCCCCCGGACTTGATGACATCCTTGGAGCGGTCGGTCAGCGCGATGAGCGCGTCCGCGCTGATCGTCCCGACGTCCCCGGTACGCAACCACCCGTCCGGCGACGCCGCCGGACTGTCATTCTCGTAATACGACTGAGTGATCCACGGGCCGCGGACTTGAATCTCCCCCACCGATTTTCCGTCCCACGGTTGTTCTGCACCGCTGTCATCGACGATGCGGGCCTGCACACCGGCCACCACCCGGCCTTGGGTTGCGCGCAGGTGAAGCGACCTCTCCGGGGTATCAGAACTCCGCGGCAGAGCGACCGAGGCCAGCGGGGAAGTCTCAGTCATCCCCCAAGCCTGCACAATGCGGATGCCCAGCTCGTCATAGGCGGTCATCAACGACCGCGGAACCGCCGAACCACCGCAGGCCACCATCTTCAGCGAACTCACGTCATGGCCAGGATTGTCGCGCAAGTAATGCAGAACATCGGTCCAGATTGTCGGCACCGCCCCCGCCATCGTCGGCCGCACCGCCTCGATCATCTCCACCAAAGGCCCCGCCTGCAGGAAACGGTCAGGCAGCAGAAGCTGCGCGCCGGCCATCATCGCCGCATACGGCAACCCCCACGCGTTGGCGTGGAACATCGGAACGATCGCCAACACCGTGTCGTCATGACCGATGCCCAAGGCATTCGAGGTGCACGCCGCCTGAGAGTGCAACCACGTCGAACGATGGCTGTAGACAACACCTTTCGGGTGCCCGGTGGTACCGCTCGTATAGCACATCGCTGCAGCCGACCGCTCATCGACATCGGGCCACTCGAACGTACTCGACTGGGCGGCCACCACATCGTCGTACCGTAGGACGTCCTTTCCGCACCCCTCGACCGCGGCAAGATCGCCGGTTCCGGTCACTAGCACCGTGCGCACCGAGGTCATCGACGGCAACGCCGCCGCCAAAAGGGCAAGCACCGTACTGTCGACGATGATCACCCGATCCTCGGCATGATTGGCGATCCACGTCAGCTGTTCCGGCGGCAGCCGCAGGTTCAACGTATGCAGCACCGCGCCCATCGACGGCACCGCCGCGTAACAGTCCAGATGCTCCTGGTTGCTCCATTGCAGCGTCGCGACACGCTCATCTCCACGGATGCCGATCTGGCGCAAAGCATTTGCCAACCGTGCCGCACGCTCACCCACCTCGCGATAGGACACCCCAGAGATCTGCCGGGGTCCGCGCGCAGTCAGCACCTCGCGATCGCCATGGACTGCCGAAGCATGGGCCACGATCGCGGGCACAGTCAACGCAACGTCCTGCATCGTGCTCCTCATCGCACACCCGCCCTACAGCCCGCGGTGAGGCGAGGGTCACGCATCGATGAGGTCCTGCCGATTCTGGCTCTCCAGCATCAACCGGTACTCGGGGAACAGGTTCTTGGCCTGCGGGATCAACTTGATCAACTTCGGCACCGGACCTTTCGCACGTACCGTTCCCTTGGCCATCGCCATCGTCAAGTTCACCTTCCCCAACCAGAACTTGTTCCCCGTGTCTGCCGACATGAACAACTCCACGTTGGGCACCGCGGTACTGGCCGCTCCGGTCTCCACCACCTTGTTCGGCATGTCCACCGTCACAACCGCATCCGGATCTGTGTAATGCACCCGCAACACCACACCCGAATTCGCGAGCTTGTCCGCCAGACCCTCCTTCTCCAAACCCCGCCGAAAGATCCCGCCCAGGAAGGCATAGACCTCGTCCTCGTCCCTAAATACCGCCACCGTCAACCTCAACTAACCTCATTGTCAGAACAGAACAGAACAGAACAGGCACCGACTTCTGACGCTGCTCCTCCGGAAAGAATCGTCATGCTCGTTGGGAAACCCCACTAGGTCCTGATGCGCTGCGCCAAGGCGACCGCCGGGCAGCCGCTAGCGTTCCTTTGCCAGCGGGGCTGGATGGCAATTGTCACTGAAGTACCTCTCCAAGACACGCGTCGCATCCGCCGTCGTCGTTCCCACCGCCTACGCACCGCCGGCACCTCAGTCCGAGCCGGCGAGCACCAGTTCGGCCCGTTCGACGGCGACTTGCTGCGTGATGACCCGCTTGCTGAACATGAAGTCGCGGGGACGGTTGATGCAGTCGGCGGCAAGAAGCTCGCCGGCACGGAGGTAGAAGCAGGTGAAGTCGCGCTCCCGGGTCGGGTCGCCGCTGAGGACGACCTCGTCGTACCCGGTGTTGAGACCGGCGATCTGGAGCTTGAGGTCGTATTGATCTGACCAGAACCATGGAAGGGCCGCTATCTTCTTGGACTTCCCACAGACGGTCGCGGCGGCGACCTTGGCCTGCTCGGCCGCGCTCGGCACGGACTCCAGGCGGATGCGACGGCCGTAACGGGCCATGTCGTGGCTGGCGCAGTCCCCGGCGGCCACGATGTCGGGGTCGCTAGTCCGGGCCTGATCGTCGATCACGACGCCGTTGTCGACGACCAGGCCCGCGGTGGCGGCGAGCTCGGTGTTCGGCTCCACGCCGATGCCGACAATGACGAGGTCGGCGGGAATTGATTCGCCACCGGCCAGGATTACTTCGCGGACCCTGCCGTCGCCGGACAGAGCCTCGACCAGCGTGCCCGTCCGGATGTTGACGCCCTCCTCCCGGTGGATCCGGTCGAAGAACTCCGATACCTCCGGGGCGGTGACCCGTTCAAGGACGCGCCCGGTCGCCTCGAGCAGGGTGACCTCCAGACCCAGTGCACGCAACGAGGCGGCTGTCTCCAGTCCGATGTAGCCGCCGCCGACGATCACCGCCCGACGCCCGGGGCCGGCGGCCTCTCGGATCATCTCGCCGTCCGCGGCGGTGCGTAGGTAGAAGACTCCGGCCAGGTCCGCTCCCGGGGTGGGGAGCCGACGAGGCCGGGCGCCAGTGCACAGCGCGAGCTTGTCGTAGGGCAGTGCGTCGCCGGTACTCAGCACGACATGACCAGCCGAGCGGTCGACCGCCGCCACCGTCGCATCCAGGAGTCGGATCCGCTGCTTGGCGTAGAAATCCGAGTTGCGGATCGCGAGTTCGGCCAGTTCGCATTTGTCGGCCAGGTACGACTTGGACAGCGGGGGCCGCTGGTAGGGCAACGCCGACTCATCGCCGACGAGGACGATTTCGCCGTCCCACCCTTCTCGGCGAAGACTGGCGGCGAGCTGGGTGCCCGCGTGGCTGGCCCCCGCGATGACCGCTCGCTGCACGGTCATGCGCCACCTTTCGGGGTGAGGCGGACCATCAGCTTACTGATCCCCCTCACGAAGTTGGACTGCACGTACTCGGGCTCACCGACGACCTCGATGTTCTCGAACCGCGGAAGCAGCTCCTCCCACAGGATCCGCAACTGCATCTCGGCCAGCCGGTTACCCATACAGCGGTGCACGCCGAAACCGAAGGAGATGTGGTTACGGGCGTTGGCCCGATCGATAATCAGGTCATCGGGCCGATCGAACACGCGCTCGTCGCGGTTGCCCGAGGCGTACCACATCAGGACCTTGTCGCCCTTGCGGATGAACTGCCCGTTGAGCACAGTGTCGGCCTTGGCGATCCGGCGCATATGCGCGAGCGGGGTTTGCCACCGGATGATCTCCGAGACCATGTTGGGGATCAGCTCGGGGTTCGCCTTCAGCTTCTCAAACTGGTCAGGGAACTCGTTCAGCGCCAGAACACCACCGCTCATGGAATTGCGGGTCGTATCGTTGCCACCCACGATCAGCAATACCAAGTTGCCCAAGAACTCCATCGGGCGATCGATCAGGTCCTTGGTGCTCTCGTCGCTCTGCAACATGGTGATCAGATCGAAGCCGGGCAGCTCTCCGGCAGCTGTCCGGGCTGCCTTGTCCCGCCAGTGAGCGCTGAGACCTCTAGCCATATCGACCATGCCGCGAAATATCTCGTCGTTGTCCGAGGGCCCACCGTTGGCTTGCTCCATGGAGGTGGCGAGATCGGACCATTGGACGAGCTTGCGCCGCTGCTCGAACGGGAAGTCCAGCAGCGTGGCCAGCATGCGCGCGGTTAGCTCGATCGAGACGTGCTGCACCCAGTTGAACGGTTCGCCAAGCGGCAGAGCGTCGAGCACGTCTACCACCCGCTCGCGGATGAGGCCCTCCATCTCACGCAGGTTCTTCGGTGCGACCACACCCTGGACAGCCTGCCGTTGCCGGTCGTGTTTTGGGGGGTCCATCGCGATGAACATCGCAATGTCGAGGAAGCGCGGCGGGCTCCCGATGACGATGAACGGCTCGGAGGAGAAGACCTCGTGGTTCTTGTCGACGGCCACGATGTCGGCATGCCGCGTCACCGACCAGAACGGGCCGAACGCGCTGTGGGCCTGATAGTGCACGGGAGCCTCGTTGCGTAGGCGCTCGTAATAGGACTTCCAGCGACCCTGACGATAGAGGAAAGGATTGCTAAGGTCGATGTCGGTCAGTTCAACCTCGTCAGCCGGCGGGATCGGTCGCTCGATGAAGATTTTTTCACCGTTGGTGCCGGTGACCCAGCGCCGCGTTCTGTCGTAGAGGTGGGCGCCCTGGATTATTCGGTCCATCGGAATTGTTGCCTGAGCCTTGGCAGTGACTGCCTCGCGAATATTGCTCACGTCTCACCTCTCTTTCGTCATCACAGTTGGAACTCGGGCAGATGGACGATCAAACCGTCCCACGCCTCAGAGACCTGCATCTGGCAGGACAGCCGGGAGGTCGGCTGACGCTCGGGGTTCATCGCGAGCATCTCCTCTTCATTGGCCCCGGAGAGGCCGACCCGATCGGACCATTGCGGATCGACGATCACATGGCAGGTGCCGCACGCGGCTTCGCCTCCGCAGTCGCCGTCGATGCCGGGCACCGCATTGTTGGTCGCGACCCGCATCAGTGACTGACCTTCCTCGAGAGGCGCCTCATACTTCTCGCCGCCGTGGGAGACAAATGTGACAACTGCCATAGCCAGGCTCCTTGCGTGTCCTCAGTTACTTGACACAAGTCTTGCGCCAGATGAGCGCTGCGGCTATGTTCGCCGGAGTCAGAAACTTGTGATTTCGGCTCAAAGGGGCCATGGTCAGTGAACCCCAATGACGCGGGTGTGCCCCCACTCGCATTCGTGCAAATGCTCGAGAGCCCGGCGTTTGACCCAGACGCCGTCGCGCGGCTTCGCAACATCATGGCTCGCGAAGGAACCGACGAGGCGACGCTGATTCAGCGTGATATCCAGGCCCCGTTACGGTGGTTTCGTGAGGCGTACCCCGGTCTAGACATCGATCAGGCAACGCTGCTCGGATTTGCGTTAGCCGAACAGGCACAGTTGACGTCCTTCGGCCCGCTGAGTGTTCCGCTGGTCAGCGCGGGCTCAGTGGCCGAGATCGTAGAGCTGCTGACTTATCTGCCGTTGATCACGACGGCTGTCAAAGCACAGTTTCATCCAGATGACCAAGGCCTCACCGTCGGGCTCTGGGGACACACCAGCGATCGTGCCCTGGACTGCCTCGCCGTCACGTACGCCGGGTTGGCGTTGTTGCGACTGCTGGACATGCTCGTCCGTGCGGCGCCGACCCTCACACTCCACTTGAGTTGGCCAGCGCCCGCCGCCTTGAAAGATCGCGAGGACGACCTTACCGCCGGGCGCCTGTTCTTCGACGCTCCGATGTCCTTCCTCCATGTTCCCGCGGACACGCTCAACGAGGTGTGCCGGTTCTCCGATCCCGTCGCATACCGACTCGCCATCGTCGATCTGCAGCGAACTCTCGACCAGCGGAGCGAAACCACGTCGTTCTCGGAGAAGGTGAGACGGCTGCTGCAGAAGGAGCCCGGACGCCGAAGTAAACATTGGTTCGCACATGAGCTGTCGATGTCCACCAGCACACTCAAGCGGCGCCTCTCCGAAGAGGAGACCACCTTTCGCGAGTTGCGCCAAGCATTCCTGCGCGAGCGCGCGATGCTGCAGCTACTCGACCGATCCCTATCGGTGAGTGAGATCGCCACGGATCTCGGATACAGCGACCTCGCCAACTTCTCACACGCCTTCAAGCGATGGACCGGCCGCTCTCCGAGCGAGTTTCGGCTCTCACCACATTGAGCTGTCCCGGCGGGTCCGGAGATCCCGACCTTTGCGGCGTCTTTCTGCAGCGTCGCCTCTCCCCGGGTGTTCGATGAAGGCCCGAGCCTGCGCGCCGGGCAGCAGATTCACCCGGTCACACAAGCCGGCCAGATGCTCGGCCAGCACCGAATCCAATTGGCGGGCATAACCGAAAGTGAACTCCCGCAACAGCGTTCCCATCGTTGACGGGGGATACACCCGGCGGAAAAAGGGTTTTTATGCCGCCAGCGCGGACGGTTGTGTCCCTCCAGCGGTGTAAAAGGGTTCGGACGTAGGTTCCCTCGAAGACCAGCAAGTCTGAAGGAAGGAACCCACGTCCGTGTCGAAGAGGATATCGCCTGCGCAGCGGTTGCAGACAGAAATTGATGAGGTGTTCGCCGGCGGCGAGGATCTGGCGGGTGCGATCGAGCAGGTCGCGGTGCTCGGCGCCCGGTTGCTGTTGCAGGCCGCGATCGAGGCCGAGGTGACCGCGTTTTTGGGCCGGGACCGCTATGAGCGGGCCGCAGGCAGTGCGGGCGCCCGCGCCGGGATGCGCAACGGGTACTGCCCGACCACGGTGAAAACCACCGCCGGCCCGGTGACGCTGGAGCGGCCGAAGGTGCGCGGCACCGCCGAGCGCTTCGCCTCCCAGTTGTTCGGTAAGGGGGTGACCAAGACCAACGCGCTGGAGTCGCTGGTGATCGCCGGGTTCGTGCGCGGACTGTCGACACGCGATGTGCAGGCCACCTTGACCGAGGCGCTCGGCGAGACCGCCGCGGTGTCGAAATCGACGGTGTCGCGCATCTGCGAAGACATCCGCGACCAGTTCGAGGCCTGGAGCGCTCGCCGGCTCGACGACATCGAGCTGGATTACCTGTTCCTCGACGGCAGCCACTTCAAATACCACGCCAACGCGTCGGCCGACCCGGTGCTGGCCGCGTGGGGTATCGACACCGACGGCAAACCGGTGTTCGTCGGGCTGGAGGCCGCTTCAAGCGAGTCCGGTGACGCATGGGAGGGGTTCTTGACCAGGCTCGGTGAGCGTGGGTTGGCGTGTCCGCTGCTGGTGGTCAGCGACGGTGCGGCCGGGTTGATCGGCGCGGTCGAGCGCACCATGGGCGCGGCGCTGCGGCAGCGGTGTCTGGTGCATCGCGCCAGAAACGTGTTGGCCAAGGTGCCCAAGAACGCCCAAGCGGAGGTCAAGGCCGACTACTGGTCGATCTTCGAGGTGCCCGACACGATCGAGCCCGGCCCCGACGCGGTCGGGTATGTGCAGAAGCGGCTCGACGTGTTCGAAAAGCGTTGGCGCGACTCCTATCCGGCAGCGGTGCGGTGTCTGCTCAGCGACCGTGACTCGCTGACGGCCTACCTGCGGTTCCCGCGTGAGCACTGGACCCGGGTGCGGCACTCCAATTTCATCGAGCGGACGTTCGGTGAGACCCGCCGCCGGGTCAAGGTCATCGGTCGGCTGCCCGGCGAGGTTTCCTGTCTGAAGCTGGTGTGGGCGGTGCTCGATCGCGCCTCGGCCGGGTGGCGAGGGTTCACCATGACACCGGCCGGGCTGCGGCTGCTGGCCAACCTGCGCAGGTCGCTGCATGACCCACTTGCCAAACTGCCGCAACGGAATTCGGGAGTTCACGCCGAAACCGGCGTGGCGCCAACCGATTCAGCTGCCACCGCATAGAATCGATTGTCACAGGCCGACAATTCGTTTCGGGTGGGGAGCGAGACTTCTCCCCACCCGAGCGTGGCTATGACGTGAAGCCGGGCACCGGGTAGCGGCCGTTGAGTATGTAGTTGCCGACTTCGGCGATCTTGTAGGAGACCGGGTCGTGCAGGGTATGGGTGCGGATGTTTCTCCAGAATCGGTCGAATCCGTACCGGGGGTGTGTGCCGCGGGCTCCGATGACCTCGAAGATGCGGCTGGTGATGTCGAGGGCGACCTGTGAGGTCAACGCCTTAACGCCGGACACGCAGACCATGAGCTCACCGCGATCCTCGGCGGTCAGTTGTCGGCCTTTGTCCCAGACGGTTTGCAACAGTCGCGCGGCGTCTCGCGCGGCGGCGTCCGCGCCTTGGTAGGCAATGCCCATTTCGCCGTAGGCGCGCACGACGTAGGGATCCTCGACCGCCTGTGTGACACCGGCTGGTGTCCACGGGCGGGCTTGGGTTCGGGTGTAGTCGCGCGCGGCGTCGAGCGCCCCCTGCGCGATCCCAAGGTAGACGTTGGCGAAGCTCAGCTGGACCAGTGGCCCGAACAGGCTGGCGGGCTGGAACTGGAAGAAGTCATTGATGATGGCGTTGGGGCCCCCGAGAACCTCGTCAGCGCGCACCTCCACGTCGTGAAACTCCACGGTGCCACTGTCGGTGCGACGCATGCCCAGGGCGTCCCAGTCGTCGTTGACTGTGACGCCGGCTCGGTCGGTCGGGATCACCGCGGTGATGATCGATCCCTGCAGCGCTGACGCGTCTTGAACTACTCCAAAGACGAGCAGCAGGTCTGAATCCGTGGCGCCGCTGGTGAAGTGCTTGGTGCCCTCAAATCGGTAGCTTCCGTCTTCGTGGGGTGTGGCACGGACCTTCCAGTCCAGCACGTGGCTGTTGTTCTCGCTGGATGCGTTGCCGGCCCACCAGTTGTGTTGCGCCACCTGGCGGTAGACGTGCTCCGTCTGTTCGCTCGACCCCAAGAGCTCGATGAACGCGATGCACACGGTGTGGTACCCGAACAGATGACCCAAGGAGCCGTCTACTTTGGCGATCTCGCGGATCACCTCGAAGATGGTGGGCCAGTCAGCACCCCATCCCCCGAACCGTTGCGGAACTGCCAGCGACAGTAGGCCGCTGGCGCGCAGGTCCTCGCGTTCGGTGGTGGCCGATCCGCCGGCACGGTCGCGCTCGATGAGGCCGTCCTGCCATGTCCGGGCCAGATCACGCGCTACGGCAACGGGGTCGGCGAGGTCGGCTGGCCGGGGCTTCGCGGTGTTGGTCGTCAGTGTCATGATCCGTTTCCTGGTGTCGATCGGTTCAGGCTTGCGGCTAAGAACTCCGGTGCGGCCCATTGCTCAAGATCGACCGGGTGATCGATCAGGTCGTTGTCGAGGAGGAACCGCTGTGTCTGGTCCAGCAGGTTGATGGCGGATTCGTCCAGGCGTGGCACGAGGTGCTCAGCGAAGTCGGGGCCGAATCCTCGGTCGATCGCCGCGGGCGCCACGCCGAGGTTGGCGGCATGGATTGTCACCACCTCGTCGTGGTGGTGACGGGACCACTGGCCAGCGCGCACCGCGGCGTCGACGAGCCGCTGCACCAGATCGGGGTGGGTCTCGACTATCTGCGCGCTGACCGTCCAGACGCTGGCGTATAGGTTGCGTTGGTCGCCGCTGAGGTCGGCCAGTACACGAGCGCCGTAGAGGTCTTCCAGTTCGGCAGCCCACGGCAACCAGCTGAACAGCGCGTCGACTGTGCCGGCGTCGAGGACGCCGGCTTGGTGGTGGGCCACCGCGGGGAACAGATCGGCGCCCTTGACGCTGGTGGCGGTGTTCAACCGGTCCGCGGGCAGATCCACGCCGGGAGTCTCGATGGCGACCAGGTCGACATCGCCCAGTTTCACACCGCCGCGCTCCAGCGTGGACAGCAGGCCACGAGCCTCCCAGGTGCCCAGGGCGATCAATGTCTGCCGCCACGGGTCGAGCTGGCGATAGTCACCCAGCTCGCGGCGCAAGATGCGAATCGCCGCCGCCGAGACCCCGACCCGGCGGCCCGCCAACTCGGCGGGCGACCGCACCGGACTGTCCGCGCACACGTAAAAGCCCTGAGGCCCGGCGAAGCGGGTGACGCCCAGCAGGCGGGTACGCCTGGGTGCCCGCAGCCCCTCGCTGACTAACGGCGGGATCTCCCCACCGAACCTGGTGTAGGCGGGATGGTCGTAGGTGAAGTGTAAAGCGCCCTGGGCGCCGCTCAGCACCTCCAGGGCGATACCCTCCTGCGCCAACAAACCCGCTTCCAAGGCGGTCAGCAGCGCATTGGGAACCGGGCAGTTACTGTAGGCCAGGACATCACGCTCGACCGGAGTCGTGGTCATTGCACGCTCCTACCGGTGGGGCGGCTCAACCCGAGATGCTCGCGCAAGGTAGTTCCCTCGTACTCGGTGCGGAACACTCCGCGCTCCTGCAGCAACGGCACCACCTGATCAACGAACTCGTCGTAGACGCCGGGCAGATAGGCCGCAGAGATGATGAACCCGTCTGCGGCACCAGCCTCGAAATGGCTGACGAGTTGCTCGGCGATGTGCTCGGCTGTTCCCGCCCACTGCGGCACGAACCCGACGTTGGTCCCGTATCGCCGTCCCAGTTCCCCGAGCGACAAGTCGCTGCCGCCAGCGGTCGCGGAGAACATCTGCAACATGGTCGGCACATGCCGGTCACCAAGGTCGGCCACGATATCGGCGTACTTGGTGTCCAACGGATACGCCGAGAGATCAATCCCGCTATGACTCGACAGGGTCGACAGACCGACCTCGGGGTGCACTAAGGAGTTGATGTATTCCAGCCGGTCTCGGGCGATGGCTGCGGTCTCGCCGAGGACCGGCATGATCGCCGTGAAAACCTTTGTCTGGTCCGGATCGCGGCCAGCGGCGGCCACATTCGCCTTGAGGTCCTGATAGGTCGCACGCATGATGTCCAGATTTGGCGAGATACTAAACACCGCTTCGGCCCACCGCCCGGCGAAGCGCCGACCGCGCGGTGATAATCCCGCCTGCAGGATAACCGGCTCGCCCTGCGGTGACCTGGGGACCTGCAACGGGCCGCGAACCGACAACCATTTGCCCTGGTGCCCAACGTATTGGACCTTTTTCGGGTCGGCAAACCGCCCGCCCGCCTTGTCCAACAGCAGAGCATCGTCGCCCCAGGAGTTCCACAGCTTCTTCACGACCTCAAGGAACTCGTCGGCACGGTCGTAGCGGATATCGTGTTCTAGGTGCTTGTCGACCCCGAAATTGCGTGCCTCCGAGTCGTTAAGCGACGTCACGACATTCCAGGACACGCGGCCATCCGACAGATGGTCCAGCGTCGCGAAGATCCGCGCGACGTGGTAGGGCGGGTAGTACGTCGTGGAAACCGTCGCGCCCAAACCCAATCTGTCGGTCGCCGCGGCCATTGTTGCAACAACACTGGTCGGTTCCAGGGCGATCGCGCCTTGACCGCCCAGGCCGACGCCGGTCTGAAGATCCCCACCGTAACTGTCTTCGATCGCCAAACCGTCCGGCAAAAACAACAAATCGAACTTCCCGCGTTCCAAGGTCCGAGCGATCCGCTTGTAATACTCGCCGCTGAGAAAGCCATTCGTAGCGCCCACGTGACGCCACGCACCGTGGGCGTGGGTCACGTTGCCAGCCGAGAAAAACCCAGCGAGGTGCAGTTGACGGCCTTGGGGCACGGTCGTGGTCAAAGATGTCCTCCCGTTCGAGGAGTGGGCGGTCCGATCGAGTATCTATTCACGAGCCATCAGCAGCACAGGGTTAAAACCTCGATGATTCCGGTGATTCCTTTCCATCGCGCCGGGGTGATCGGATGCACGGTCTGTCGGACACAACGGTCGACTTGCCACCGACGGGACTTCCAACTGCTGCAACGGATTCGAACAGCGATCCGAAACCGGCGTCAGTGAGCATTGAGGCGATCTAAGTAAGACCAAGACATGCTCGCCGTGGCGGCATCCAATTCGTCAGCGATCGCATAAAATCACCAACGCAAAACAGGGAGCCTACGTGACGCCTCTTTTACACCGCTCCTGGGACATCGCCGCGCGGACCAGGTCGACATCATCGATGTAATCCGCGCCCGCGTACATGCTCGCGATCAGGGTGGCCAGTTTCGGAGCCGGATTGGCCGACCTCGACTTGACCCTGGGAGCTGCGATGTGAATCTTGTTGGCCAACAACTCCGATAGGCCTGCCTGCTCAGCCAGCGCCATCACCGGCACCAGGCCCGCGCACGACACCAGATGTCCTCATCGAACACATCGGACCGCGGGGTGAACGTGTGGGACACTCGCGCCGGAAGTGCCGTTCTCGAACTGGACCGATTGTTGCCTGAACAATATCAATCTTCCCAGCTCAGAACGCACTTTCCTTATCCCGACACCCCGACAAACAGTCCATTGTCAGTGGATCGAGGCTAAGACCGCTCAAGTCACAGCTATCTATAGCCAACGCCGAGGTAGCGGAGCGCCACCCGCGAGATCCGCGCACCCGTGGTGGCGATGTCCGCGGAGGGAAGGACGACGTGACTCACGGTGAGCCGCACCAGAACGTCTGCGACCTCCTCGACGTCTTCGGAGTCGAGATCGGCGAAGTGGTCGTGAAACCACGCGACCAAAGCCGCGGAGGAGAGCTGGAGCAGGGACGCCGATGTCGGCAGGAGAGGAAGAACGCCCGTCGTCGGCGCACCGGCGCGATCATCCCCTGAGTGGCTGGACGTCAGCACCGACTTCAGGAGCGGACTGGCTTCTGCTTCACGCAGGGTGAACCGCACCGCTGCGGTGATGCCGCCCTGAACGTCGCCGGTGTGTTCGGCGAGGATGGCGTGGATACCCTCCAGGAAGCGCTGACCCTCGGCCACCACGAGCGCGTCACCAAGTCCCTGCTTATCGCCGAACTCCTTGTATAGCGTCGGTCGGGAGACGCCGACAAGTTCGGCGACCTCACTCACTCGGACTTGTTCCCAGCCCTTCTCAATGGTGAGTTCCCGTGTCGCCCTCAAGACCTGCTCGCGGATATGTCGGCGAAACGACATCCGCGCCGAATCAGTTGGCATACGAGCAGAATAGGTGGCGAACTGGGATCTCCCGCGCAGCCCGACGACTGGCGTCAAACGGTACGGTCGAGAAAGTCGACGACCGCCGTCGAGAATGCGTCGTTGTTGTCGCCAGCAACCATGTGGCCCGCGCCCGACACGTCAACGGTTTGCGCGTGGGGAACCAAGGTGAGGAAATCCTTCACTGTCTCTTCGGAGACTATGTCCGACAGCAGGCCGCGGACCAGCAGCGCCGGCGCGGACACCTGTCGCGCGCCATCGACAAGGAATGCGCTCATCATCTCGAACTCCTCTGCGCCGTCGTCTGAATCACTCTGCAGGAACTGAAAATTCGACGTCGCAAACGCCGGATCCCATCGCCAGGCCCAGCGACCGTCTCCACGTCGGCGGAGGACTTTTTGAAGGCCGTCGACGTTTTCGGGGCGAGGGCGGTGCGGGTTGTAGGCGGCGATCACGTCAGCGGCCGACTCTAGGCTGTCGAAACCTTCGGGATGGGCCGACATGAACGATAGGACTCGGCGGGCGCCGTGCATCTGCATTCGCGGAGTGATGTCAACCAGGACGACGGCCTGCCATAGCTCCGATGGGGCGAGCAAGTGCGTGCCGAGGATGGTCAAACCGCCCAACGATGCCCCGATCGCGGCAACTGGGCGGGCGGAGCCGGCGTACGCGCGCACGGCCAACAGGTCGGACCCCAGCCGTTCGATGTCATAGCGTCCGTCTGGATCCCAGTCGCTGTCACCATGTCCCCTTGCGTCGTAGGCGGCAACGGTGTAGCCCCGCTGATGCAATCGTTGGGCGGTGACATCCCAGGCGTGCCGGCTCTGACCACCGCCGTGAAGGAGCAACACGACCGCCCGCGGTCCGTCACAGCGGTAGAAGTCGACCGCCAGCGAGAGCCCATCCACCGTGGGCACGCGCTCGACGACAGGAGCGGACGAATCATGTGCTCTGTTTGCAGACATCAAGAGATGGCCTTCGGTGCGACGACGGTGACGGTGCCCTGCGCCGCACACACCGCTCTGCCGTCGTTGCAGATGTCGATACGTGCCACACCGCTGGTTCTGCCCAGCGAGATGATCTCAGCCGTGGCTACACAGGTTCCGCTGGAGACTGGACGAAGCAAATTCAGTTTGAACTCCGTCGTCGCGACCCAGGATCCCATCGGAATCACGGGATAAAACACCACTCCAAGGCAATGGTCGACCATGGCCGACAAGCAGCCGCCATGCAAGTTGCCGAAAGGCGTCTTCAGGTCGTCGCGTGCGTCCATCTCCGCGACGAGCCGTCCAGCAGTGAATTCAGTGTGCCGGAAGCCGAGGTAACCGGCCAGCCCGCCCGTGGTTTCTGCTGCGCTCTGCAGTTGTTCAGCGACCTGCTGGTTGAACGCGGTGAACTGCACAGACATGTCCGGCCTCCTACCTCAGCTGTGGTTGAGACATTACGCCTTGTCTGTCACATCGGTCGACAATGGTCGCTCGCCAGGATTGCGGGAAGGAGAAACCTTGAAAGAAATGTCCGGAGCCCGTCACGACTGCGCTCCCGCGGTCCTCGAACAGTCAGCAGGCTCAGTATCGTGCGGAGAACCCACTCGGCGGCGTCGTCGACGGAGACGCCCGGTTCTACGTAACTCCAGTGTCTCCTGAAGATGGGACGGAGAAACTCGGTGACGAGTTCGAAGAGTGACGTCGAGGTCCCCGCCGCGAGGCCAACGCCGGCGAGTTCCTCGTCGCTGCCGAACAACAATCCGATGATCTCTTCGCGGCGCGCGGCCTCAACTGTGTATTCCACGAAATCGACGAGAGCGGAGCCCAGATCGGTGTGCTCCGCGATCCGGGGGTTGATGCGATCGAGATAGCGCTCGGCGGCGCGAATGATGACGCCCGACATCACCGCCTCCCGATTAGGGAAGTAGCGATACACCGTTGCCCTGGAGACACCCGCTGTTCTGCCGATGTCCTCCATGGTCGTGCCTACCACGCCGCAACTCTCTAGGCACCGCTCGGCAGCATCTAGCAATCGGTCGCGAGCGGAATCACGATCTGACGGCGCGGCGGCACCCCATCGCACCAACTTCGTCGACACAACAGCCAGTATGCCGCGGGCGCACACCATTGTGGCTTGACTGCAGATATGACACCATCGCATTCGTGTCTCACAACAGCCCGTGGCCCTGAGCGAGTGATCGATTGTCGGTAGAAGCGCGTACTCCGGTGGCGGTCGGCGTAGGCGAAGTCACCCATCGCGGGGACGACGTCGTCACCGGCCTCGGTTGGTATTCGACGAAACATTCGGTCGGTGTGTGGTCGGCCACCCCTCCACCAACCGGGTGGCGACTGATCGACACGGCAGACGAACAAACTCCGATCGATTCATCGCGGCTGGCCGTCGCAGGCGTCGACGAGGCGACCGGTCGCGCGACAGTGGACGGGTACACGGTCGAATACGACCGAGACGGGCGACCTCGATGGACACCGACCATCGCGCACCTGTCCGACGGGCGAAGAGTCGTCGCACGCAGCGACGATCCGCAGATTGCCGAGGCGATGGCGGGCGAGATGTACGTTGGCAGAACGGTTTGCCTCCGAAACACAGGGTCGTCCACGGGATTCGAGCTTCCATGATCGCCGAGGCCATGGTGTTGACCGGACCGCGGAATCTGGAGCGGCGCCAGATGACCATCCCCGACGTCGGTGACCGCGGTGCGATCCTGCGAGTTGAAGCATGTGGTCTATGCGGTACAGATCACGAACAATTCACCGGACACCTGCCTGCCGGCTTCTCATTCGTTCCAGGTCACGAAATCGTCGGCATCGTCGAACATGTCGGCAATGCGGCCAGCGAACGCTGGTGCGTCCGGGCCGGCCAGCGCGTGGCCGTCGAGGTGTTCCGGTCCTGCCGAGACTGCCCGGAGTGTCGCCGCGGCGAATACCGGCGATGTGCGGTGAACGGCATCGCCACCATGTTCGGGTTCGTCGACGTGGAGATCGGCGCCGGGTTATGGGGCGGATACGCCACCCATGTGGAGCTTCCGTGGGACGCGATGCTACTCCCGATTGCCGAAGACATGGACCCCGTTCTCGCCACGTTGTTCAACCCTCTCGGGGCCGGTATCCAATGGGGGAAAACTCTTCCCGACACCAAGGCGGGGGGTATCGTAGCGATACTGGGACCGGGCATCCGCGGGATCTGCGCGGCGGTGGCGGCGAAAGAGGCGGGAGCCGCTTTCGTCGCGATGACCGGCATCGGTCCACGCGACGATCAGCGACTGGCCATAGCCAGATCATTCGGTGTCGACCTGCCCATCGACGTATCGCAGGACGATGCAGTGACAGCGCTCCAGCGTGAGACAGGCGGACAGCTTGCCGACGTGGTCATCGATGTCACCGCCAAAGCACCCTCCGCGTTCGCCGACGCCGTCGCCCTTGCCAGGCCTGGCGGCAGGGTCGTGGTTGCTGGCACCCGCGGCGGAGGCGGCGCGCCCGGCTTTGAACCAGACACGCTGGTGTATAAGGAATTACACATCGCCGGTGCACTCGGCGTGGAGTATCCCGCCTACCGGGCAGCCCTCGAGATTCTGGCCACGCGCCGCTGGCCGTTCGACCGGATCACAAGAGAATCAACCGGATTCGCTGGTCTCGCGCCGCTGCTCAGTTCGCTTGCAGATGAAAATGCCAAATCGAGTGCGGCCCTGCACAACGTCTTCGTGCCCACGCCCTCACAGCATGCGGAGCTTCAACAGAGGAAGGTCACACGTGACGAGAACGGAACGCGTACCGATGCTCGACCTTGAGCAGGCCCGGCTGCGGGCTGCCGAGTGTGGGCTGCCCGCAGAGATGGCAGAACTGTCAGTATTTCGCGTGGCACTTCACCAGCCGAGCCTCGCAGTGGCCCTGTACGGAATGCTTGAGGCGCTGCTATTTAACGGTGTGCTCGACGCCCGGCTACGCGAATTGATCATCATGCGCATCGGCTGGGTAACGGGGTCGGTATATGAGTGGACACAGCATTGGCGAATCGCGACGCTGCTCGGTGTGGCTTCGGATGACCTTCTGGCGGTGCGTGACTGGCAGAGTTCCAATCGTCTGGGCCATGCCGAGCGTGCGGTCCTGGCGGCGACCGATGATGTGGTACGTGACGGGGTCATTGCCGAGGAAAACTGGGCCGCGTGCCACAAGGCATTCAATGGCGATCACGCGGTTTTGGTCGAACTTGTCGGAGCGATCGCCAATTGGCGGCTCTTTTCGATCCTGCTTCGATCCTTGAATATTCCGCTTGAGTCGGGTACCGACTCCTGGCCGCCCGATGGGCGAGCCCCTCGACGTGACGATTGAGTAAAAACGGTTGTTCAGCAATCGCACCCAAGTTGAAGCTCGGTTACCCCTTATGTTCCTAGTCAGTTGTGGGCTATTGAATTTCAAACGGGTAGTTGTGATTTCGGTCTCTTAGCCACGGTCTCGGGGTAATGCCACCAACTGGACATGTGGAGCCAACTGTTCTGGGACGCCTACACCAGCTTGAAGCACGCTCCGTCATACGAATACGATCCAAGGGATGTCGAGGTTCTTCGCGACTCAGGCCAACTGTTACTACTGGGAGAGTCGTTCAATCGGGTCGCTGGCAACAGAACGCCAATGAAGGCGATCGTCGGCAGTCACCGCACACAGCACCTCACGCAGAGAATTCAAGAGCCCGCTGCTGCAAGCTAGACCCGGCGTCCGACACCGAGGCGCTGCCGTCTTCATACAGCTGACCACGAACGCCAGCCGCGCCGAAGTCCCACCGGGGACGGCAAACACCTTCCGCCGCAACACCTTCGGATGCAGCTTGGACGGAAGGCCACCAGCCACCATAATATCGACCGTCTCGGCGTCGCCAGCACCGCGGACGAATCGGTGTACCGGCCCGTTGCCACCTCGCCTCCGGCTTGCGCGGGTCAATCTCTCAGGTCGTCGTTGCCACACTCAGAAGTGACATGTACAAATCACGGTTCAGCGAGTGTACAGTTCACGGTGTGGAGGTATCCGTGACCGAGTTGCGCGCGCACCTTAGCGATTGGCTCGATCGAGTTCGGGCTGGTGATGAGGTCGTCATCACCGACCGCGGGATTCCGGTCGCGCGACTCGCTGCGCTGGACAGCGCAGGCACCTTGGAGCGTCTCACGGCCGAAGGCGTGATTGCCAGGGCCACCGCGCAGCGGCCCGTCGCTGCGGGACGGTCCCGGCCCCGACCGCGGCGGCCGGTGTCTGACCAGGTCAGCGACCAGCGGCGCTGACCGGTGCCGCTCGTCTACTTCGACGCCAGCGCCTTCGTTAAACTTCTCACCACCGAGACAGGAAGCTCGCTGGCATCCGCGCTGTGGGACGGCTGCGACGCCGCATTGTCCAGCCGCCTGGCCTACCCCGAAGTCCGCGCCGCACTCGCTGCAGCAGCCCGCAATCACGACCTAACCGAATCCGAGCTCGCCGACGCCGAGCGTGACTGGGAGGACTTCTGGGCCGCCACCCGCCCAATCGAACTCACCGCCACGGTTGAACAGCACGCCGGCCGCCTCGCCCGCGCCCATGCCTTGCGCGAAGCCGACGCTGTCCATCTGGCCAGCGCGTTGGCAGTCGGCGAACCCGGCCTGATCGTCGCCGTTTGGGACCGACGCCTGCACGCCGGAGCCCAAGCCGCCGGGTGCCGACTCGCCCCCGCCCAACTCGACCCCTAATCCGACCGCTCGACGTCAGAGGTGGGTCGACCCCGGCATGGATGACGATCAGGTACCGATTCGCCAGGTCAGAACCCGTGTCGTAAGTGGCCAAGTCCCCCCTCGGACACAGCGTGAGGCGAGCGAGGTGAATCGCTCGCCTCTTTTCATGGCCAATGGGTTGCGTTGAGCGGAGTACGCCGGCGCGATGCAGCTGTCAAACGATCAACGGCCACACCAGATTCCGTCGCTGTGCCTGCCCCCGGCCCCCACTACAGATCGGTCCGGCCATCGCGGTGAGGAGATTCTTTACTGCTATCAAGGCCAGGAAGCGGCCGCTGACAGATCTGACGTGCTTCCTCGGCAGGCAGTCCGAACAGTCGTAATACGTCTTCGGTAACCCGATCTGCGGCCGCCGCGTCGTCGCGTTCGGGCTCTAGTTGCAGGAGTTTGCCCAGCCCAAGAAGTGCCCCGGCAGCGACGGCCAGGGCCAATTTGGGATCGTCAACGGTGAATCGGCCGGCGGCGACGCCGGCCGCGATGTCCCGTACGGCGCGTGGGCCCAGACCGCGGTCTGAACCCAAGAGACTGAGGCCGTTGACCAGCAGGATCTGGCTCTCCTGCGGGCGGCGCCGAAACAGTCGACCGGTCATCCGAAAGCTACAGGCAAATTTTTCGGCCGGGTCGTCGATCGACTCGGTGAGTTGATCGAGCAGCGCGCCGTGGTTGTCGAGCACATCGGCCACGGCCGCCTCGAACAGCGCTTCCTTGCTGTCGAAGTGGTTGTAGAACGAACCCATTCCGACGTCGGCTGCCTGCGTGATTTCGAGGATCGGAACGTTGAGTCTGCCCTCGGCGATCAGCGCCTGCGCCGCCTGGATGAGGGCCGCGCGGGTGCGCTGTTTCCGCCGTTCCAGGCGGTTGACCGGCCCATCCTGCACTGCGCTCACCGGCTCAGAATAGCAGCGTCGATCAGTTTTGAGGATTTCGTCAGAACCTATTGACTGAGTGTCACGTCGTATGTGACGATTTCGTCAGAACGAAAGGTGTCAGGGATGAACGACCTGGTCGGCGCGCACAACGAGCTCCACAGCGAGCAGGGCGCCAGGAAAGGCGAGCATTGCGGGCGCTCCCGCAACCCCGTGATCAAGGTGGCTGACATCGCCTGGCTGGAATTCGAGAAACCGGACCTTCAGCGGGCCGAGGCGTTCGCGGCCGCATTCGGTTTCGCCACGTCGCTACGAACCGACGAGGAACTGCATCTACGCGGCAGCGATTCGACCGCGCCGTGCGTGATCGTGCGCCGCGGCACCCGGAGCAGGTTCCTCGGGGTCGCGTTCGCCGCCGCCGACGAAGCGGACCTACTGCGGCTGGCCACCGCGACCGGTACACGAACCCGGCCGCTCCCCGCAGCCATCGGCGGCATGGCGGTCGATCTGATCGACCCGAGCGGTGTGCCGGTGCACGTGGTGTCGGGCATGCACTCCCTCGACCCGTTGCCGTCGCAGACTCCGCACCGCTACAACATGGGGCACGAGATTCACCGCATCAACGTCACCCAACGCCCGCGTCGGGAACCGACCACGGTGCAGCGGCTCGGTCACCTCGTCATGCAGTCGACGAAATACCTCGAGACATTGAACTGGTATCTCGACACCCTCGGCATGATCGTCAGCGATTTCCTGCACTTCCCGGGTCAGCGCAGCCGGGGACCGACCATGAGCTTCATCCGCTGCGACCGAGGTGCGACGCCCGCTGATCACCACACGCTGGCGCTGGCCCTCGGACCACAGAACCGCTATGTGCACTCGGCATACCAGGTGTGCGATCTCGATGCGCTTGCCGCCGGCGGCGAATACCTCGCGGAGCGAGGCTATTTCCGGTCCTGGGGAATCGGGCGTCACATCCAGGGTAGTCAGCTCTTCGACTATTGGCGTGATCCTGATGGCTTCATGGTCGAGCACTTCACCGATGGCGACCTGTTCGACTCGACTCTTGAACCGGGTTGGGCACCGTTCACCGCCTCGGGCCTGGCCCAGTGGGGCCCACCGGCGAGCAAGGACTTCCTCGGCACCAACCCGAAATCCCTACCGCACGAAGCGCAGTCGATCTTCGCAGCCCTGCGAGGCGACAACGAATTCGATATCAACCGCCTCTTCGGCCTGCTGAAAGTAGCGAACTCATGACCATCTCGATCCTGCGCACCGCCGACGCCTGGTGGGTCCAGACCGCCACCGGTGCCGCCAAGATCGCCACCGACGCCACGACGACCGGCGCGCTGCTGGCCGACCGCGCGGCCATCGAGGCCGCCGGCTCCGACAGCGCCACGGTGCCCGTCGACAGCCTCGATCTGCTCTCCCCCGTGACCGCTCCCTGCCGCGTGGTCGCCCAGATGACCAACTTCGCCTCGCACGTCAAAGACGCCGGTATGGACCCGAAGACCGTCCCGCTCACCTTTTTTCGGAAAACGTCCGGTTCGGTCAGTGGGCCGTTCGACGACATCGTCAAGCCGCCGCACGTCAAGTTTCTCGACTATGAGGTCGAAATCGGTCTGGTCATCGGACGCGAGCTTCCGGTCGGCACCGAGGTCACCGAGGCGAACCTCGCCGACTATGTCGCCGGCCTGGTCGTCACCAACGATGTGTCCGCCCGGGATATTCAGCTGCCGCAAACGCAGTTCTATGAAGCGAAGTCGTACCCGACTTTCACGCCGGCCGGCCCGATGCTGGTCTTGTTGACCGCTGCCGAGCTCAAGCGGTTCGGAGACCTGCGCCTGGAACTGCGGGTGAGCGGCGAGGTTCGACAGAACATGCTGGTCGACGCGGACATGATCTACAAGCCTCTGCAGGCCCTACAGTCCTTGGCCCGGTTCCAGCACCTCAGTCCCGGTGACCTTGTCTTGACCGGCACGCCCGCGGGTACGGCCTTGAGCGCGCCGCCCAAGCCTGTCGAGATCATCGGATCGCTGCTGCCGCCGGCCATGAAATGGAAGGCATTCTTCTCGCGCCAAGCCCGCAATCCCAAGTATCTGCAGCACGGGGACGTCGTGGAACTGTCGGTGGCTACCGACGACGGTGCCATCGACCTCGGCACTCAGCGCACCTCGGTGCGATACGCGTGAACGCGGACCTGCTGTGGCCGAGCCGAAGACCGAAATACCTAACCCTGTAACGGAATCCGTGCCCGTCGTGGTTGTCGGAGCGGGGCCGATCGGCATCACCGCGGCGACATTGCTCGCGGACTACGGCGTGCCGACGCTGGTTCTCGACCGCTGGGAATCGGTCTATCCCCAGCCGCGCGCGGTGCACCTCGATGACGAGATTCATCGCATCCTCGCCCGCCTCGGCGTGGCCGAAGAGTTCGCCGGGATATCCCGACCGGCGCTCGGGTTGCGCCTGCTCGACCAGAACCACCGCACGCTGGCACAGTTCGACCGCGACCCCGCCCGCAGCAGGCATGGTTTTCCTCAGGCCAACATGTTCGACCAACCCGAGCTGGAGGAGCTGCTGCGCGCCAACATGGCCAAGCGCCCGAATGTGGAGCTGCGCGGCAATTCCGAGGTCACCGGCATCACCCAGAACGAGCCGGGCCGCGTGCGGGTGACCTACGCCGACCGTGCCACCGGAACAGAGCACGCCGTCGAAACCTGCTACGTGCTGGGCTGCGACGGCGCCAACAGCATCGTGCGAGCCGCCATCGGTAGCGCCATGGAAGACCTGCGCTTCGAGCAACACTGGCTGGTCGCCGACATGGTCACCGAGGCCGAGCTCGACCAGTGGGATGGTGTGCATCAGGTATGCGATCCCGTTCGGGCTGCCACCTACATGCGGATCGGGCCGGACCGCTACCGCTGGGAATTTCGGCTGCTGCCTTCGGAAACTGCGGCCGACTTCAGCACGAAGGTGACTCTGCGGCCCCTGATCGCCCCATGGGTCGGCGATCTCGCCCACGATGAACTCGAGCTCGTGCGCGTCACCGAGTACACCTTTCGCGCACAAATCGCCGACAGCTGGCGGGACCGCAATGTGCTACTCCTCGGCGACGCCGCCCACCTCACACCGCCTTTCATCGGGCAAGGCATGGGCGCGGGCCTGCGCGACGCGATGAACGTGGCGTGGAAGGTCGCCGGCGTGATCAACGGGGATCTACCGGAGGAACTTCTGGATACCTACGAACAGGAGCGGAAACCCCACGCGCGCAGCATGATCGGCCTGGCATTGGCCATGGGTTGGGCCATGACATCCGGTGGTCGTGTCGGAAACATGGTGCGACGCACCGTCGCACCCCGGCTGCGATTGATACCCGGCCTTCGCGACAAGCTCACCGACGGCGTCACCCCTCGGCTGCACGCGTCGGCATTGGTCGCCAAAAGCCGAAGACCCCACCGCCTTGCCGGCACCCTCTGCCCCAACCCGGCTCTGGCCGATGGACAGCGGCTGGACGCGTTGTTGGGCAACGGCTTCGCGCTCGTCACCACGACGCGCCCCCTCGCGTTCCAGTGGGCGATGCTCGAAGAACACGGCATCGTCGTGCACGTCGCCCGACCCGGGGGTGAGCTGGAACGCTGGCTACGCGACGGGCACGCCATCGCGGCCGTTATCCGGCCTGATCGCACGGTCATGTCTTCGGGCCGTGACGTGTGGAACCTGTGCGCGGCCATACGGGGGTTCATGCCGTCCACGCCCCACGCGTAATCGCCCACCGCCAACGTCATGAGAGGAACATCAATGCGACGCCCACCCGCCGGCCTCCCCATCTACGAAGCCGACATCTACTCTGTCGACGCCATCACCGACCCCTACCCCCACTACCAGCGAATGCGTGATCTCGGTCCGGTGGTGTGGCTGGCGAAACAACGGGCGTATGCGGTGCCGCGTTATGCCGAGTGCAAATCGGCGCTACGCGACGACAAGACCTTTCTCTCGGGTCACGGTGTGGCACTGAATCCGATCACCAACCGAATGTCGCACGGCACCACGCTGAACAGCGATGGTGTCGAGCACAAACAGCGCCGCAAGCGCGTCGCGCACCGCATGCTGCCACGTGCTCTGCGCGCTATCAGCGACACCGTCGACGACACGGCCCGTAGCGTCGTCGAAACAGCGCTCAGCAAGGGCGAGATCGACGGTGTCAATGACCTCGCGGCCGCGCTGCCGCTGGCCGTGGTGCCTGACCTCATCGGTTGGCCCCGCGATCAACGCGAACACCTGGTTGCCTGGGCCGGAGCAACATTCGACGTACTCGGTCCGCTCAACTGGCAGGCGATCAAGGCGGTACCCAAAACACTGCGCATGCTGCGGTTCGCCCGGCGCGTGGTTCGCGAGCGCAACGTCATCGAGGGCAGCATGGCGGATGAGCTGCTTGCCGCCGCGGACGAAGGCAAACTGGCACACCACGAGTGCCCGCCGTTGCTGGTCGACTACATCGCCCCGTCGATCGATACCACCATGAGCGCTATCGCCAATGCACTGAATCTCTTCGCCAACCATCCCGATCAGTGGCAACTGCTCAAGGACGAACCCGACCTCTTGCCAAACGCCGTCAACGAAACCATCCGCTACGAGCCACCGCTGCGCGCCTTTGCGCGGTGCACGGCGAAGCAGACTGAAATCGCCGGAGTGCAAATCCCCTGGGGCGCGAGAGTCCTGGTGATCTATGCCTCGGCCAACCGCGACGAACGCGAGTGGGAGAAGCCAGCGGTCTTCGACATCCGACGTGACGCCGGCCGTCACGTCGGTTTCGGACACGGTGCCCACGCTTGCGCCGGTCAGGGCCTGGCGCGCTTGGAAACAACCGCGATGTTGCGAGCGCTGCTCGAGCGCGTGGACCGGATCGAGCTAGCGGGCACGCCCAAATGGGCGGTCAACAACATCATCCGTCGTCATGAACGCCTGCCGCTCAAGCTGATTGCCGCATAGGCGCACTTAGCAGAGGGTGAGCTCACGCCGAGTTCATCTTCCCGGCAGTCGCGGCAACCCAACTGAGTTCCTTGTGGAAGATGTCGCTGTGTGCGCCCGATGGGCCGTCCTCCTTGGCCACCACGTCCGACGAATCGAGACTCAGGATCTGACCGGGCTGGAACGGGTACGTCGCGCCCTCATCGTCCAGGGGCAGTATGTCGGTGCGAAACGCCCCGAGCGCACCCATGGCCCGCCAGCGTGCCAGGGGATCCTCGATGCCGGCCGCATCCTCGCCGGCCGTCAGTGAAGCCAGCGGATAGAACGTCCCCAATGCCTTGTCATGGCTGGAGAAGCAGACAGCCATCGGACCGTCGATCCGGGCCAACCGACCGACCAGGGCGCCGTCCCCGTCCCGGAACGGCAGCCCCTTGGTGAAGGTGAACCGGGAGAACGCACCCTGAAGCAGAGTCACCGATTTAACCGGTGACGGTGTCCGATCGGCGATCCCGTCGAGCGCGAACGACACCAGCCGGGCACCGAAGCTGTGGCCGACCAGATGAATCCGCAGATTCGGGTGGGCGCCGACCACGTCATCGATTGCCGGGCCCAGCCCCTTTTTGCCGACGACACCGGCACGGTTCTTCATCTTCCAGTAGCTCAGCTGGCGCAGGACTTCCTTGGCACCGTGCCAGATCTTGCTGCCCAGATCGCCGAGACCGGCCTCACCGCCCCCGCCATCACCGAACTGCACGCCGCCGTCGGCCAACCGGTCGGCGAATTTGTTGAAGACGTCGACCGGCGGGCGCTGTGCGTCGAGCATGCCCGGGACCTGCACCGGCTTGTCCGCCTCGCCGTCGTCGAAACCGGTTTTCGTGGCCGCGTTGAACTTCCGTAACTCCTCGAACATCTTTCCGGCCCGCTCAGCGGTTGGCGGTTGTTCCAACAAGGCAGCGATGGCATCCAGATGTTCGCTGCCGTCGGGGAACATGTCCTTGAGATCCCTCAGCTCGGCGGGATCGATGGTGGCCGGCCCGGCCACCGTCACCGCCCGCTCGTCCAGCGCCGCTGCGCCGCCGCCGTCCGCGGCTGGCGCATCGTCGAAGTCCGGAATCGGTTCATCGCGCCACAGCTGCGACGGCCAGCGGATACCGACGAAACCGACCTTGCGGTCCGGATCGAGCTGGTCGGCCAGCAGCCCGAACCAGCGGGCATACAACGACGACGCCGCCGCCTCGTCGTTGTTCCAGCCGTGCGAAAAGAGCACCAGATCGGTGATCCCCTCCGGACCGATGCCATCCCGCAGCTCGGCCAGCGTTGCCTCATCAACATCACCGTCGGCGTCGAACACCAACCGCCACAACGGCCTGCCTTTGATGGATTCGGTCATGTCGACTCCTTGAGACTCGGGAATGAACTCGTCAGACGGACTGCAACGCTCGCATCAGATCCAGCAGGCCGCCGCCCTGGAATGCCGGGTCCCGGCCGAGTGAGGTGGCCGATTCGGTGAAGATGCGCTTGATCTCCTCGGGGTTCCCGATGAGTTCGCGCTGGACGGACAGAAACGCCGCAACCGCACCGGATACGTGCGGTGCGGCCATGCTCGTCCCGGTGGCCTCGATGTAGATCGCCGCGCTCTGCGGCGGAGCGTCGGTCTGCCGCAGCACATCGCTGCGGAATTTGCCTGCCGCGACCGACGTGATGCGCTCACCGGGAGCCAACAGATCGGGTTTGCACCGACCATCGCCGGTCGGCCCCTTGGACGAGAAGTAGGAGACTCCGGAGGTGTGGGGGGCGTCGCGATGCGTCGACCCCACGGTGATCGCCCGCTGGGCGTTGCCGGGGTCGTTGATCGTCATGCCCGCGCTGAATTTCGTGACGTCGGTGGTGAACAGCGGATTGAGCGACACGTATCCGCTGTTGCCCGCCGCGGCGACCACGACCACCCCCGACCGCACGGTCTTGTCGACCTCGATGCACAGCGGACTCTGCCCGCACGCGAACCATTCCGCCGCGAACTCGTATCCCAGGCTCAGGTTCACACCGTGGATTCGGGGCATCCGCTCGCTCGCCGCGTTGACTTCCCGGACATAGGCGAGGGCGCGCATCACCCGGCTCACCCGGGAGGCCTTCTCGCCGGGCCCCAACACCTTCAGACTGACCAGCTTGGCCTCCGGAGCCATCCCCGCCAGCCGACTGGGATCGCTGACCACCCGCTTCTGCAGTATGGGTATATCACCTTCGGGTGCACCGACATTGAAGCGCTTCTCGGCCACGTACACAGCGTCGGCGGTCTTGCCGACCAGTCCTCCGGCGATGATGCCCGCAACGTGGGATCCGTGCCCGTCGGCATCCTGCAGGGCGCTCGGCGCGAATGCCTTCTCGCCACCGGAGACGGTGAAATCCCGGTGCAGGTCGTGCACCGTGGGATCGCTCACGGTGGCGTGGTCGGTGAAGTGCGGATGCGTCTCGTCGATTCCGGAATCGACCACCGCCCAGACGATTCCCGACCCATAGCAGGCGAAGGCACGCTGCGCCGGAACCGCCTTGACGGTGTTGCCGGACGCATCGATCTGGGGGTGGGCATCGAAGTCTGGCCAGATCCGGTACACCGCCCGTTCGGGCCAGGTCTGCGGGACAGAATCCGCCGATACCAGACCCTCGATCTGCCTGGTCGTCAACTCGCCGACCATGAACTGGTCGGCCACCTCGAGCGGTTCGCCTGGTCCGTCCAACAGTCGCCACAGCTCACGCACCCGGGCCACCGCTGCCGCGACGCCTTCGGCGTAGCGCAGGTTCAGCTCGATCATGATCGGCCACAACGTTTCCCGAGCCTGCTCCGGATCCTCGTCGGGACCTACCACGAACTTCTCCCGCAGCGGCGGGGTGATCACCCCAGCGACCAACAGGTCGCGGTGCGGCGGCTGCTCGGTCGGGGCCGGTGCCACAGTGCGGGGCCGCTCGGGGGGCGTCATCGCCTGTGAGCACGCCTGCTCGGCGGCCGCGCGACCGGCCGGGGTCAACCGCACGATCGGCTGCGCCGCACCAGCGCCCGCCTTCTTCGCCGGCCTACGCCGCGTCGCCAGCTTCTGGTGCACCAGTTGATCGACGGCAGCGTCGACACTGCGATGCCACCGGGGTGCCCCGTCTACGCCGAGGCGATCATCGGGGTCGAACCGCGAAGCGAACCTGGCGGCCACCGCCTCAAGCAGCTTCTGCGGACTGGCGTCGATCTCCTTGGCCGCCAGGTCCGACAGGGCGCACTGCACCCGATCGGCCCAAAGTTCACTGTCAGAAGGACTCACCACGACACCTCGGAACTGTGCTCGATCCTGTAGAAGGTATTCAACACAGGATCGGGCATTGCGGAGGCGATCGTGCGCCAAATCGACATGCTGACGATCCTGGCTCGATTCCGGCCGCGCGGCACGAGTAGCCGACTACCCGAATCGGTCATGGCATCCCTTCTTCGACCGGCCCCCGGAATCGGGGCGCATCCACTGCGTACGCGCGTCGGTTCCGTCGCGGTCGCACATCGGAAAACTCACGTAGTCGATTACTCGATACCGCGGCTCAGGGGGTTCCCTACCATCGGTTGACACGCCAGTCACCCGGGGCAGTAGGGGAAGTGCCATGAATACGCTTGAGTCGAATTTTCAAGTGGCCCCGAGCATCCTGTCGTCCAAGCAGATCTGACCCGGCGAATACATCATGCGACACCACGTCTTCGCCATCGTCGCGGTAAGAGCCTGGACCGAACTGCTCTCCGAATGGATCCACCGCATCCCAGGGTTCGAAATGGTGGGTACCGCGACCGATGCCACAGCCGCACTGGGCGACTTGGCGCGGATCGAATCCCCCGTCGACATCGTGGTGATCGAGGTCAGCACCCGCCTGGCGCTGGAGTCCGCAGCAGCGCTACGCCGCTGCGACCCGCCGCGAAAACTGATCGCCGTCGCACTCGATGACGATCCCGGTCAGGCGATGGCGTGGGCAAGCGCAGGCGCGGCAGGACTGGTCGGACGCAACGCCTCCGTTGACCAGCTGTGTCATGCCCTGGTCAATGTGTCCCGGGGTGCGGCGCACTGCTCGGACGAGATCTCCGGGGCCCTACTTCGCGGCATCGAGGCCAACGGCGGCCGACGCGGGGGCGGGCAGAGCAGCTGCCTCACCGAGCGGGAGCAGGAAGTGGCCCGGCTGTTGGCACACGGGCTGACCAACAAGGAGATCGCCGACCACCTGCACATCTCCCCCGGCACGGTGAAAAGCCATGTTCACAACGTGATCTGCAAACTCGGCGTGCGGCGCCGGGCCTACGTGGCCCGCAAGCTCGGCCACGGTGCGGACGAGCCGAGAATCAGGGAGTCTGCGCCGGCGCGGGCCGGACATATGGGCGCAACGGAGGCGGGCAGGTATTCCACCGGCGCTGCTCTCGAAGGATTGCCGACTCGCCACCCGAGTTGAGGTCGAGCTCGCGAATCAGCCTGCGATGCTCGACCCGCAGTCCGTCCTGACGTTCCTTGACCGCGAACAGATCCTGACGCATCTGCTCGATGCTTCTCTTGCTCCGCTTCGATGCCATGTCTTTCGTGCTACTGCTGCGCCGTCGGCAATGTCAACGCCGGCGACGAGAAATCGACCGAAAGATATAGGCCGAGTTGGCCGGTGGGTACATCCGCCACCCCCACAGGGGGCACGGTCAAGATCCATCCGAAGGCCAATTGTGGGACGCCCCGCTGCCGCGCACGATTGCGCTATGAACCAGGTGCAGGCTACCGAGCCACCGCAGACCCTGCGGGGGGCCGACACCGACTTCATCCTGGGCGAGCTGAAGTCCCTGCGGGACAGCGTAATTCCCGACCCAGAGGTGTGCATCGCGATTCTGGACGGGCCGGTCGACCTTGCCCACCCGTGCTTTGCCGACGCTCGGATCACCCGTGCGGATTCGCTCGTCCTCGACGAGGCCGGCGCCGGCGCGATGTCGGGCCACGGCACTCACGTGGCCAGCATCGTGTTCGGGAAACCGGCCACCGGAGCTCTGGGTCTGGCCGCCGGCTGTCGTGGCGTGGTGGTCCCGATCTTCCAGGACACCAGTGGACACCTCTCACAACTCGACCTCGCCCGGGCCATCGAACGCGCCATGCTGAGCGGGGCAGATGTGATCAACATCAGCGGAGGCGAACTCGTCGAGCTCGGAGAAGCAGATCCCCTGCTCGCCCGCACCGTCGAGACGTGCGAGCGCAACGGCGTGCTGATCGTCGCCGCTGCGGGCAATGACGGGTGTGACTGCCTGCACGTACCTGCCGCTCTGCCCACCGTGCTGGCCGTCGGCGCACTGGGACGAAACGGAATTGCATTGCCGTCGAGCAACTTCGGTGACCGGTATGCGCGGGGCGGCGTGCTGGCGCCGGGCGAGGCGATTCCCGGCGCCATCCCGGGCGGCGCGATCGCCGAACTCACCGGTTCGAGTTTCGCCACCCCGATCGTGAGCGCCCTGGCGGCGCTGCTCCTCTCCGCTCAGCGGCGGCGAGGCGGCAGCACCGACGTTGCCGAGGTGCGACGGGCAGTGATCGCCAGCGCGCTGGCCTGTGCCCGAGATTCAGACCCCCGCTGCCTCGCGGGAATTCTCAACGTTCACGGCGCACTCGCGCTGATCACACAAGGAGACAAAGTGACCGACATGGCTACCACAACGATCCCCCACGTCGCGAGTTCAGGAATCGACGCGACACCACCGGAGTCCGGGCTGATGTATCCCGGACCGCAGCCGGTACCACCCGATGCCGTTCCGGTGCCGACCGGAGTCGCACCGTCCTGCGGTGGGGCCCCTTGCTCATGCGGGTCCACGGCATCCCAGGAGGCCACGGCCGCATCGGCCGCGCACGAGGCGCCCACCCCGCCGCAGTCAGCTCACCCGACACCGGTGTCAAACGTGTTCGCACTGGGCAACATCGGGTTCGACTTCGGTACCGAGGCCCGCCGCGACGGTTTCCGCCAACTCATGCCGACGGCCGAAAGCGCCGACGAGACACCGATCGTAACCGAACCCAACCCGTACGACGCGGTCCAGCTCGCCGACTACCTCGACAAACACCCGTGGGAATCGACCAAGCTCATCTGGACGATGAACCTGAACCTGACCCCGATCTACGCGATCGAGGCCGAGGTCACCTACCACGAAGCCGTCTACGAAATGCTGCGCTATGCGCTGCGCTGCCAGGTGCTCCCGGCGGAAGACGACGACTTCGTCTCTCGGGTATCGCTTCCCGGCGTCCTCACCAACCGCACGGTGACAACGTTCGCCGGGCAACGTCTTCCGGTGATCGTCGTGCAGCGCCGAGGGCTGTACACCTGGAACGAGAACAACCTCGTCAAGGCGGTGCTGGGCGCGATCGACTTCGACAAGCTGACCAACCAGCTCGGAATCGACCGGTCCAAGGCCGAATCCCGCACCGAACTCAAACTGCGGCAGATGCTCGACAAGGTGTACTACGAGCTTCGCAATCTCGGTTCGTCGTCGGCGGATCGCGCGATCAATTACACCGCCACCAACGCTTTCATCTTCTCGGACGTGATGGCCAAGGGCCTGCTGGCCGGCGAGTTGGTCGACGGCGATGTCACCAGCCTGTACTCGCTGGAGAGCATCAGTGCGGTCAAGAGCCCGTTCGGTCGGCTCGACTGCGATTGCTGGGACGTCAAGATCACATTCTTCTCACCGGAGAACGAACGACGGGCCCGGGTGGTCTATCAGGCCACCGTCGACGTCAGCGACCCGTGGCCGGTGCAGCTGGCTCCCATCCATCAGTACCTGATATCAGGAGGTTAGCAAACATGAAGATCACTACTCGCCGTACCGCTGCGGCCGCGTTGCCTCCGCAGAGACCCGGCATCGCGCGTCTGGACGACGATGCCCGCGGCGGCATCGGGACAGGGTCCGTACAGGCCTCGGTCAGCTGCGGAGACCTTCCGGGGCTGGCTCGTTCGATGTGCTACGCATCGAAGGGGATCAAGTACTGAACGCGTTCACCCCTGAAAGGAGCGGATCGAGACTCAATCAGCAGATCAGTTTTTCAGTCAGATCAACACACCACAAACAAGGAGAAATCCATGAGTACAGCAAATGAAATGCTGCCGCCCCAGGCTTCGCCGATCGATCGCACACCGGCAGGGGCCGCAGCATTCACCAACCAGGCGGGCGTCGGAGCCTCATTCGACTTCCCGTGGGAGCAAGTCGCCACCACCGGAATCGGAATCCTGGGCGGCCTGCTCTGAACCTGTTGCGGCGCATCGGCTGACGCGATGTCACCGATGCGCCGCACTCCCGTTTACCACCTCTGACAGACGGAGTCACCCATGTCCGAATCCCCCAGCATCCGGGCGTTCTCGCTTCGCATGCAGCAGGCACCGATCGTTCGGGACAGACCCACCGCGTTGATCACGCCGACCACCGAGCAGCTGCCGCCCCGGGTGATCCGGTACGTCCAGCGACCGCCGGGGCGGCCGTTCCTCCCGGTGCAGGGAGCGGTGGACCGGCGCAACCTGCACGAGTTGCGGATGACACCGGGCCCGGACCAGAAATTCGACGACGACGGTGTCACGAAGATCGCCAGGTTCTCACGGTTCGGGTTGTTCGGCCCCGATCCGGCCGACCCTGCGCCTTTCGTCCTTTCGGCACCGTTCGGCATTGCGATATGCCCGACCCTCGCACCGTACGCGGCCGCGCGCTGCGCACGGACCTGACTGCGGACCTGGCCGGGCGGGCTGCGGAACTGTACGTCGCCGACCGGCAGTTCCGCAGCTGCGTTCCGCTTCCCGAGGTGGTCGCTGCGATTCGAGAGGACGGCCTCGGACTGGCCGGCATCATCGCGGCGGTCATGACCGGCTATGCCGACCGGCCGGCACTCGGCCGGTGCACGGGTCCCGCGCCGCACACGATCAGCTACCGGGATCTCTGGCAGCGGATCAACGCGATCGCCACGGATTGGCATGCTCACCAAGGATTTCCGATCGCAGCGGGCGACTTCGTCTGCACGTTGGGTTTCGCGAGTCCCGACTACATCACCGTCGACCTGGCCTGTGTCCTGACCGGCGCCGTGACGGTTCCGGTCCAGTACGGTGCGCAGTCCGGGCAGCTGAGCGAAGTGCTGGCGGAAACCGGGGCATCGGCCCTCGCCGTCAGCTCGGATCAACTGTCTGCCGCGGTCGAGGCCGCACTCACCGCTCCGGGCCTGCGCCGCCTCATCGTCTTCGACCATCGAGCCGACATCGACGATTTTCGTGACACTTTCGAACAGGCTCAAGTGCGGTTGACGAAAGTCTCGCGCCCGATTCTGGTCGAGACACTCGACGAGGTCATCCGGCGCGGCCTCCGCCTGCCCCACGCAGCATCGCCACGCCCACCGCTGCCGCCTGCCGACCCGGACCGGCTCGTCGGCCTCTCCTACACGTCGGGCAGCACAGGGACTCCCAAGGCTGCGATGTACACCGAACGCATGGTCGCCGGCACCTGGCGCAATTCCGTTGCCATACCGGTGATTTCCTACAACTACCTGCCGATGAGCCACTACGGCGGCAAGGCGCTGGTGCTGACCACGCTGGCCAGTGGCGGCACGGCCTATTTCGCTGCCGCACCGGACATGTCGAGGTTGTTCGAAGACATCGCGGCGGTGCGACCCACGGTGCTTCCGCTGATCCCCCGGGTGTCCGAGATGATCTTCAGCAGGTACCAGAACGAATTCGACCAGCGCTCGACACCGGCCTCGGACCCCGCATCATTGAGCGCGCAGGTGATGACTCACCTGCGCGAGAACGTGCTCGGCGGGCGCCTGCTTCTGGCGGCTTCCGGAAGCGCACCGCTGTCGGCGGAGCTCACAGCGTTCATCGAAACGTGTCTGCGGATCCACCTCACAATCGGTTACGGCACTACCGAAACCGGCAATGTGCTCGACGACGGCCGGGTGGTTCGGCCCCCGGTGATCGACTACAAGCTGGTCGACGTCCCCGAGCTGGGGTACTTCAACACCGACCGGCCGTATCCCCGCGGCGAACTACTCGTGAAATCCGAGGTCCTCAGCCCCGGGTACTACCACCGCCCGGACGCCACGGACACGGCCTTCGACGACGAGGGCTACTACCGTACGGGTGACGTCATGGCCGAGATCGGGCCGGATCACCTGGAATTCGTGGATCGCCGGAGCAACGTGGTCAAGCTGTCCCAAGGCGAGTTCGTCGCGCTGTCGCACCTGGAGTCGGTGTTCGTCGCCAGTCCGTACATCCGGCAGATCTTCGTGTACGGCAGCAGCCGTCGCGCGTTCGTCCTGGCTGTGGTCGTGCCCGAGACGCCACCCGGTCGACCCGCCCCCACCAAGGCGACCATCCTCGAATCGCTGCGGACAATTGCCCGTGACAACGCTCTGCGTCCCTATGAGGTGCCCCGCGACATCCTGATCGATCCCCGGCCGTTCAGCATCGACAACGGACTGCTCACCGCCACCGCCAAGCCGGCCCGGCCGGCGCTGAATATTCATTACCGTGAGCAATTCGAACAGACCTACGCCGACATCGCCGACCGCCAGGCCGCCGAACTCGCCAGACTTCGGCAGGGCGCCGCGGACAGGCCGGTGCTGGAGACCGTGCGCCGCGCCGCCGCCGCCGCCCTGGGGATCACCACCATCGATGCCGACACCGTCCTGAGTGACATCGGCATCGATTCCCTGACCGCACTGACATTGGCAACTCTGCTTTCCGAGATGTTCGGTAGCCCGGTGCCTGCGACCGCCGTCATCGATCCCACCCGCAGCCTGAGCGGAATCGCCTCGCTGATCGAAGGGCGGCGCGACGCCGCAGGCCGCCCGGCCTGTGCCGGTGTTCACGGCCAGTGCGGCGACCGCGTGTACGCCCGTGATCTGATCTTGGACCGGTTCATCGAGGCGCGCACCATCGACCGGGACCGGCACCTAGCCCCGAACCTCGGACCGCCCCGGACGGTCCTGCTGACGGGCGCCAACGGCTTTCTCGGACAACCACTCTGCGCAGAGTGGTTACGCCGGCTGGCACCCATCGGTGGCACGGTGATCTGCCTGGTCCGGGGCGCCGACAACGCCGACGCCCGCCGCCGGATGAAAGCCGAGTTCGGCCCGCCCGCGGAATCCCGGCTGGAGGTCCTCGCGGGTGATCTCACCGACGAGCACCTCGGACTGGACGGTGCCACATGGTCGCGGCTGGCAGCCACGGTCGACCTGATCGGGCATTCGGGTGCCCTGGTCAATCACCTGCTGCCCTACCCGGAACTGTTCGGTCCCAACGTCGTCGGTACCGCCGGCCTGATCCGCCTGGCGATCACCGGCAAATCGAAGCGATTCGCCTTCGTTTCCACCGCGGCGGCGGGGACCACCGATGACGGCCGGCCGCTTCCCGAAGACGCCGATGTCCGGGTCGGTTGCCCGGCCCGCACCCGCGACGCGGCACCCGCGAACGGCTATGTGATCAGCAAGTGGGCCGCAGAGGTACTGCTGCGCCGGGCCCACGACGCCCACGGACTATCTGTGACGGTGTTTCGCCCCGGAATGATCCTGGCGCACAGCCGATTCAGTGACCACCTCAATGCAAGCGACGTGTTCACCCGACTGGTGTTGAGCCTGGTCGCGACCGGGATCGCACCGCCGTCCTTCTACCGGCAGCCGGCCCACCGCCCGCATTACGACGGCCTGCCGGTCGACTTCGTCGCCGCAGCCATCGTGGAACTCGCGGCCGGGCCCGGACCCGTCGGCGGATTCGCGACCTACAACGTGGTCAACGACCACGACGATGCCATCTCGCTCGATGAGATCGTGGACTGGCTGGTCGAGGCGGGGCACCCGATCACTCGGATCGAATCCCACCGGGAGTGGGCGGCCCGGTTCGAGACGGCCATGCGTGCGCTACCCGTCCGGCAACGTCGGCACTGCCTGCTGCCGCTCATGGCGGCGTTCGCCGAGCCCGCCGAAGCCGTTGCGGGATCGGCCTTTCCCACACAGCGATTCCGCGAGGGACTCCGGGCGAGTGGCGCACCGTGGCCGGTCCCCCATCTGACACCGGATCTCATCCAGGGCTATCTCACCGCATTACGTCGCCGCGGCTTGCTGTGAGCAAAGGGGGCTTGCCGGTTCAGAACAGCCCGTCGCGCCGTAGACCCTCGACGGATTGCGTGATCGCCGCGCAGACCGCATCCATCACCTCGGTGTCGTGCGCGGCGGTGAACAGCGGGTACAGGAACTCGGGAAGATGCACCCCGGCCGCGCGCAGATAGTAGGTCCACATGTATTCGGCCACCGCATGGCGCTGCGGGTGCACCAGGTCGACGAACTCCTCGGCCCCCATGGTGCCGAACAGTGGACGGACGAGCGTCTCGTAACGCCGGATCGCAATCGGAAAGCCCGTTTCATCGCGGAGGCGCTGCAGGTGCCTGGCGAATCGATCGGCCGCTGCCCGGGTGGTCGCGTACACGGCGTCACCGTGGTCGCGCAGATAGGCGAGCTGAGCCAGGCCGGCCGTGCAGGACAGGACGTTGCCGCAGAAGGTTCCGAGAATCCGGGTCCGGGTCCGCATGTCGCGAAGGTGTTCCCCTGTGGTGACACCCATCTCGATGATGTCGGCGCGCCCCACGGTGGCGCCGATGGGCAGGCCGCCGCCGATGATCTTGCCGAAACTCGCCAGGTCGGGCGTGGGACCCCGGGCATCGAGCACGCTGCCGAACCGGAACCGGAAGCCGGTCAGCACCTCATCGAACACGAGCAGCACACCGTGTCGTGATGTCACCTCACGCAACCCGGACAGGAACTCGCGGTCCAACTGCGGCCAGCCGGAGCGGATCGGCTCGACGATCACACAGGCGAGTTCGGCGGCCCGCGCCTCGATCACGTCGAATGCGCTGCGGTCATAGGGCAGGACGATCGTCGACGATGCCACCGACGCTGGGACGCCGGGCATCGACGGCGTCACCGTCCCGTCGGGCAACCGTGCGGCCAGAACGTCGGTGTGGTGGCCGTGATAGCACTGGTCGAACATCGCGATCAGCGGGCGCCGGGTGAAGGTACGGGCCAGCTTGAGCGCGTGCATCGTCGCTTCTGTGCCCGAACTGCTGAAGAATCCGCCTTCGGCCCACCCCACGGCGGCCAGGAGCAGGCTCATCAGGACGGTCTCCGTCTCGTGCCCCGCCGCGAACGACAGGCCGTCGCCCAGAGCGGACCGCAGCGCATCGGTCACCACCGGGGCCGCATGGCCGAGGATGTTGGCCCCACGCCCGTTGTCGAGGTCGATGAACTCGTTGCCGTCGAGGTCGGCCACGCGCGCGCCGCGCGCCCATGCCACCATCATCGGCAGGAGGCTGGGCATACCGTCGACGTAGTGGTTGTGAACACCGCTGCGCGCGCGATGAGCCACGGCGCCAATGGTTTTCGGTTGCCTACGGCTCAGTTCGCCGATGCATCCGAGTTCGCTCAATCGCCGGTTCAGCCCGGCCGGATCGAGCATGAGCGCCCGAGTGGTGAAGGGCACCTGCGGATTCACGGTGCCCGTCGTCGGGTTCATCGAGCGCCGCTAATCCGGCCGGCCGACCCCGTCGGCCCACAACCCCGGCCAGTTGCCGGCCACCTGCTTCGGATAGCCGTTGTCCACCCGCGAGGTTGCGATGTCGTAGCGGATGTACTGCGATCCCTTGAAGAAATAGGCCTTGCCGTTGTTCCTGATCACCACATGATCGATGCCGCTCTCATACTGGATCGGCAGGTTCGGCGCCCAGTTGTCCTTGATCGGCTTGGGATAGCCCGCATCCACCTGGTCGGTGGCGATGTCATAGCGCAGGTACTCCGAGCCCTTGAAGAAGTAGGCCTTGCTGTTGGGCCACACCACGACCGCGTCGAACCCATCCGGCCACACCCCCGGCCAGCTCGCCGAGATGTCCATCGGATAGCCGGGATCCACCTTGTCGGTCGGCAGATCGAAGCGGAGGTACCGACTGCCCTTGAAGAAATAGGCCTTGCCGTTGGTCCACAGGACGTCCGCGTCGATGCCATCGGCGAAGTCGGCCGGGAAACCGGTCCAGAATCCGGCGATCGGCAGCGGATAGCCGGGGTCGGTCTTGCCTGTCGCGTCGTCGAACCGCGCGTACTGCGACCCGTTGAAGAAGTACAACTTGCCGTTGGGCCACACCGAGCTCGGGGAAACCGGGCCCGGGTACAGGCTGGCCGCGAACTGTGCGTCCAGGTTGTCGATGTCGGTTCCGCCCGGCACGGCGATCCCGTCGGTCATGATCGACCCGGGCAGGTCGTAGCACATGATCGAGTTCTCGTCGGTCTCGTTGGTCGCGGTCAACGCCGAGACGTCGAACGGAGTCAGTACCTGCTCGATCACCTCCTCACGTGACCACCCCTGGGTCGCCATGAACAGGGTGATGGCCTTCTCGCGGTCGATACGGTCGACGATCGCCTTGCGCCGGTGCTCATGCGGGAAGCCCAGGGTGTGGCCCGTCTCGTGCCGCACCACCCGGTGAAACTCCGACTCGGGCGTGTTCATCGTGAAGCCCTCGAGGTTCATGGTCTGCTCGTTCGCCGCGGCAAGCAGGATGTCGGTACCGAGGTACGACCAGTAGCCGTCGTCGGCAACGCGCGCGATCCGCACCTGAGGGTCGACGGCGGATGCCACGAACCTGACGTTGGCCCAGGCTCCCCACGCGTTCATGTGGGCCAGAATTCGGCGCTGCAGGTCGGCCGGCGGGGAGTCGAGAAAGCCGACCGTGAGCCGGACACCACCGGCGCTCCAGCGCTTGTTGGTCATGACCGCCAGATGCTCGCGCGACGGTAGGTCGTCCGCGGACAGCCCGGTGATGTTGGGCGCATTCGCCGGATTGACCTCGACGGCCGCCTCCGCGGAGGCGACCACTTTCTCGGCCGGCAACCCCTTGATCGTGCACGGTATGAATGTCATCGTCGTCCCTCCTTCGGTTCCGGACTTGATCGGTGCCAACGCCGAACCTAGGACGGAGCGGCGCGCGACCACACGAGTGGAGCGCTACCTGTATTCGGGGCGTCCTGAACCGGGAAGCACCCCGTGACCTGCAGGTGACTGCGCGCGTGCCGCCCCGTCCGGCGCACGGGTTCGAGTAGCCGACTACTCATGTCATTTCTGCTTCCGTGAACAACAATCGAGGCGGACAGGCTCGACATTTCGGCCGGAGGGAAACGACGAATGGTGACCACGGCGAGACAGACATCAGCGTTCGTCGCCGCTGTCTGGTCCCGGTCGCGATCGCTGACGGCCACCCTCGCGGCCCGGGTCGCCCAGTACATCGATCAGACGGTGGGTTGGGCCCGACTGCCCAAAGCGATCGGGCTGGCCGTCCTGATCGGACTGCGTCATCAGCTGCGAACGTCGAATCTGTATGCCGCCGAACCGGGCCCGATCCCGCCCGGCGGTCCTGCCGGGGCCGGCAACTATCTGGGCGCCCGCACCCGCGACGGGTCCTACAACGACCTCGGAGACCCGGGCATGGGCTCCGTGGGCTGCCGGTTCGGCCGCAACGTCCCGCCCGAACACTCCTATCCGGAATCCGACCAACGGCTGCTCGACCCCAATCCCCGCCTGATCAGCCGCACCCTGCTGACCCGCGACAGTTTTCAGCCCGCGACCACGCTGAACCTTCTGGCCGCCGCGTGGATTCAGTTCGAGGTGCACGACTGGTTCGCCCACGGCTCGGTCGCCACCCGGCCCTGGGTGGTGCCGCTACGCGACGACGATCCATGGCCACAGCGGCCGATGCGCGTCGAGCGCACACCGCCGGACCCTCATCCCGGTCCTGCCGGCCCACCTACGTTCGTCACCCAGGAGTCGCACTGGTGGGACGCCTCCCAGATCTACGGGACCACACCGGCATTCGCCAGCGCCCTGCGTGCACCGGACGGCGGCAAGCTGCGCATCGATGAGTCCGGCCTACCGCCCGCCGAGGTCGAGGCCACCGCCGATCTCACCGGTACCGCGGGCAACTTCTGGGTGGGCCTGGCCCTGCTGCACTCGTTGTTCATGCGTGAGCACAACGCCATCTGCGACCACCTGGCGCAGAAGTATCCGTACCTCACCGGCCAACAGCTCTACGACAAGGCGCGGCTCGTCAATTCCGCATTGATGGCCAAGATCCACACCGTGGACTGGACGCCGGCCATCATCGCGCACCCGACAACGGTGACGGCCATGCGGGTCAACTGGTTCGGACTGCTGGGCGAGAAGCTGGGCCCACGGTTCAGGCGAAGCTTCGGACGCGTCAGCAGCAGTCCCCTGCTGCACGGCATCCCCGGCTCGCCCACCACCCATCACGGTGTGCCGTACTCGTTGACCGAGGAATTCGTGGCGGTGTACCGGATGCACCCGTTGATCCCCGACGAGTTCACGTTCCGCGCACTGGCCGACGACCATGTCACCGCCCGGCACGAGCTACCCGATCTGTCGGTGCTCAATGTGCGTGCCCGACTGACCGAAACCCCGATGTCCGACCTCTTCTACTCCTTCGGCCGCGCACATCCGGGCGCGCTGTCGCTGCACAACTTCCCCAGGCACCTGCAGCACATGCACCGGGTGGACGGCACCCTGATCGACCTTGCCACGATCGATCTGATCCGCTGCCGGGAACGAGGCGTGCCGCGGTACAACGAGTTCCGGAAACTGTTCCGGCTCAAGCCGGTGACGACGTTCGAGGAGCTGACCGGCGACACCGCGCTGGCGGCCGAACTGCGCGAGATCTACGACGACGACGTGGACCTCGTTGACCTGGTGATCGGCCTGTACGCCGAGCCCAAACCACCCGGATTCGGCTTCAGCGACACCGCATTCCGGGTTTTCATCCTGATGGCCACCCGCCGGCTGGAAAGCGACCGCTTCTTCACCACCGACTTCCGTGAGGAGACCTACACCGTCGCCGGCATGAAGTGGGTGCGGGACAACGACATGCGCTCGGTGTTGTTGCGCCACTTCCCCGAACTTTCCCCAGCCCTGGCCGGTGTGGCCAACCCGTTCGCCCCATGGAACGTCGCAGTCCCGTTCAGAATCAGAAAGGCCTCCGCATGACCGCTGCCATGACCGCCGCCGACGTACGTCGCATCGTCGAAAGCCTGAGCCCGGTTCCCTACCGCGAGAATCTCGAGCAGCCCAGGGCGGACGAGGCCGAGGATATCGAAAAGATCATCGGGTCTCTGCACAAGAACAACGAGCGGGCCTACAAGAAGTTCAAGCACGGACTGCGTGACGCACATGCCAAGAGCCACGCGATCCTGCGGGGCGAACTCATCGTCAACCCGGATCTGCCGGACGTGCTCGCCCAGGGCATGTTCGCCGAGGCACGCAGCTACCCGGTGATCGCCCGTATCTCCACCACCTCCGGGGTACTGCGCAGCGACCGCAACCGCGGCGTGCGCGGACTCGGCATCAAGGCCATCGGCGTGCAAGGTGAGCGCGCCATGAAGGACCCGCAGGACGAACCGAACGTCACGCAAGACTTCGTGCTCGTCACCCACGAAGAATTCCTGTTCGCCGATGCTCACGCCTACCGCAAGCTGGGGATGCTGAGCGCCACCCTGCTCGCCCGCCTGTCCGACGGCGCGCTGTGGGCAGGCAGCGAACTGCTCAGCGCGCTCAAGAAGATCGGCCTGCCCATACCGCCGAATCTGGCCGTGTTCATCGCCCCGAACCGTCCGATCCTGGGCGAGACTTTCTACTCCTCCGCCCCGATCCGGTACGGCGACTACGTGGCACGATTCAAGTACGAGCCGACCTCGCCGGAGGTGAAAGCGCTTGCCGACCAGACCCTTCCGCGCAATCCCGGACAAGACGAGCACCGCGATCTGATCATGGCGTTCTTCGAAAAGCACTCCGCCGAGTACACGTTCAGCGTGCAACTGTGCCTGGACGAGAAACAGATGCCGATCGAGGACGCCACGAAACCATGGAAATCCCCGTACCTTCCGGTGGCCAAGGTGGTGTTTCCCCAGCAGAACCCGTACAGCGCGCTGCGCCGCGCCTACGGCGACGACGTGCTCTCGTTCAACTCGTGGCGCGGCCTCGAGGCACATCGCCCACTGGGCTCCATCAATCGGCTGAAGCGCAAGGTGTATGAGGCATCGAGCGACTTCCGGCACAAGATGAATCACATCGACCGGCATGAGCCCTTCGACATCGCCGAACTGCCGGATTGACCCCCCAGCGAACGGGAAATACTTGCAATGGGAAGAACATTCGCCCCTACGGCCGACACCCGGCGCCCTGTCGACCCTCTGTTCGGCAGCGATCCGGGCCCGGTAGCCCTAGACTCAGGATTCATGCCTGGTCAGTGGCAGCTTTTGGACCGGCCCGCCGAGCACGAGGCCATTCGGGCCGCCCTCAGCGGGACGGACAGCTGCGGAGTCGTGCTCGTCGGAGCCGCAGGAGTCGGCAAGACGACCTTGGCGCGCACCGTCACCGCGTCGTTGAGCCGGAAGGTGCACTGGACCGCGTGCACCGAATCGTCTCGCAGCATCCCACTCGGCGCGTTCGCCCACTGGGTGTCGTCGTCGGGGTCACGCGACCCCATCGCCCTCATCGGGTCGGCACGCGAATCGCTTGTGGCCGACGGCGACTCCATCGTGGGGATCGACGACGCGCATCTGCTGGACCAGTTGTCGGCCACACTGTTGCACCAGATCGCCGTGGAGCGCTCGGGCCACGTGGTGGCCACCGTGCGCAGCGGTGAGCCGGTACCCGATGCGGTCACCTCACTGTGGAAGGACGGCTACCTCCAGCGCTTCGAACTCAACCCGTTCACCAAGCAGCAGAGCATCGCCCTCATCGAAACCGTCCTCGGCGGAACGTTGGAGGGGCTCAGCGCCGACGTGATGTGGGAGACCTCGGGTGGCAACCCGCTGTTCCTGCGCAACATGGTCGAGGGTGCGGTCGACGCCGGCACCCTGACCAAGGTCAACGGGGTGTGGCAGTTCCGCGGACCCACCGTCATTCCCTCCGGGCTCGTCGAACTGCTCGACGAACGGCTGGCGCACGCCGGAGAGGATGTCCTGCACGCGCTGAAGCTGCTGTCGCTGTGCGAGCCACTGGACATCGATGCGCTGGCAGAACTGGCCGGCGAGGAGGCCGTGGATGCGGCCGAGATGCGCGGCCTGATCCGGATCGTCGCCGACGACGGCCAGATCAACGTTCGCTTCAGCCACCCGCTGTTCGGCGAGGCGGTGCGCCGCCGGGTCGGTACCGCGTCGGCCCGGAAGCTGCGGGGCCGCATCGCCAAGATCCTGCACGAACGCAACCTCGATTCCCCGGCGAGCCGAATCAAGTTGGCAGAGTTGGCCATCGAGAGCGACCAGGGCACCGACATCGAACTGCTGATCACCGCCGCCAAGGACGCGGTCTTCCTGTCCAACCTCCCGCTCGGGGAGAAACTGGCCCGAGCCGCCTTCGACCACGGCGGCGGACTTGGCGCGGCCGCACTGCTGTCCCGCGCATTGTTGTGGCAGGGCCATCCGGCAGAGGCCGACAGCATCCTCGAGCAGTTCTCACCCGCAGACCTCAACGAGATGGAACTCGTGCAGTGGGGCATTCCACGGGTGTCCAACCTGTTCTGGTCCCAGGGCGACGTGGCGCGCGCCGCTCAGGTGCAGGCCCTCCTGCAGGAGCGGGTCACCCACCCGACCCTGCGACTGATCGTCGACGCCACCGGCGCCGGTATGGCCGTGCACCAGAACAAGATTCCCGAAGGCCTCGAGATCGCCGAACGGGTCCTGGCGAACCCCGAGGCACCCCGGCAGGCCGTGGATTTCGCGGCGTTCGCCGCAGGCCTGTCGATGCCGCTGGTGGGCCGGGGCAACGATTTCCTGCCCATCGCGTCGCGGTGCCGCGCTCAACGCAAGACCACCGACGGCATGGTCCGGATCATGGTGTTCTACGGCGAGGTGCTGGCCCTGGCCTACACCGGTCAGCTCGAACTGGCCCAGCAACGCGCCACCGAGTACACCGAGTTCTCCTCGGCCGGCCAATTCGCCGGCTGGGCCATCGCCAAGATCATGGACGGCGTGGCCGCGACCCACAGCGGCCGATTCCGCGATGCGATCCGGGCCATCGAGCAGGCCCTGGCTGCACTCAACGCCGAGAGCTCCCTGCCCTGGCAACTGCCCGGCCGGCTACTGCTGGCCCGCGCCTACGCCGGGGTGGGTAACCCCGCCGACGCGGAACGGGTACTCGAGGATGCCAAGGAACACTCGGGCGAGTTCATGGCGCTGCACGAGCCGCTCCGGATGATTGCCAAGGCCTGGCTGGCCGCCGCCAAGGGCGGGCACCGCTCGGCGATCGACCTGGCGCGGGCAGCCGCCGATGCGGCGCATTCCTCCGGCCAGTTCGCAGTCGAGGCGGAGGCCTTGCACAGCGCGGCGCGCTTCGGTGACCGCAGTGTGACCCGTCGCCTGCAGGATCTCGTGGACCGGATCGACGGCCCGCTGCCCGCCCTCTACGCGCGGCATGCCGCCGCGGTGGCCGCCGCCGACGCCGCCGAGCTGGACAAGGTGGCCGCCGCGTTCGAGGAGGCCGGTCTGCTCCTGTCGGCGGCGGATGCCGCGGCCCAGGCGGTACCCCTGCATGACAAGGCCGGGCACCGTCGCAACAGCACCGAATCTGCCGCGCACGCACTGCAATTGGCATCCAAGTGCGGCGGTGCGGCCACCCCGGCGATTCGCTCGGCGGCCCGGCCCCTGCCGGTGACCGGACGCGAACGCGAGGTGGCCGGTCTGGTCGCGCAGGGAATGTCGAACCGCGACATCGCCGAACGACTGACCGTCTCGGTCCGCACCGTGGAGGGCCATATCTACCGCGCCTGCATCAAGCTCGGGGTCGCCGACCGCGACGAGCTCGCCAAGATCGTGTGGAACGACTTAGGTAAATGAGTCCAGCCCAATAGTCGATCTCAGTAGACGTCGCGCACATACCGCTTCTGGGCAACCAGTTCCCGCTTGTAGTCGCGCGCGGCATCTTCGGTCATCCCGCCGTGAGTGCGCAAGATCGTCGTCAGCGTGGCGTCGACATCCTTGGCCATCCGGGCGGCATCACCACAGACGTAGAAGTGGGCACCATCGTCCAGCCACCGCCACACCTCGGCCCCGCGGTCCAGCATCTTGTGCTGCACATACACCCGGTCGGCCTGATCGCGGGAGAACGCCAGGTCCAGCCGGCTCAAGAAGCCGTCATTGACCATGTCCTCCAGGTCATCCCGATAGTAGAAGTTCTCCCGGCGGTGCTGATCGCCGAAGAACAACCAGTTGCGACCACCGTGCCCCAGCGCCCGGCGCTCCTGCAAGAAGCCCCGGAACGGCGCCACGCCGGTACCCGGGCCGACCATGATCATCGGCGTGTCCGCGTCCTCGGGCGGACGGAAATGCGGTGAGCGCTGGAGGAACACCGGCGCCGCAGCTGCCCGGTCGGCGAGAAAGGTGGAACACACCCCGCCGCGGGCAGCGCCGCCCGGCCCGCGGTAACGCACCATCGACACGGTCAACTGCACCTCGTGCGGACTCACCAGCGGACTCGACGAGATCGAGTAGTTGCGTGGGGTCAGCCGGACCAGAACCTCCTGCCACTGTTCGGGTTCGGCGTGCACGGCGAACTCGGTCACGATGTCGAGACCGTTGCGGTTACGCAGCCAGTTACTGCGCCGCTCACCGGAACTGCGCAGAACCTTGGCCGCGGAGCGGTCCGGGCAGGAATCGGCAACGAACCGCAACAAGTCCGGTGTCACGCGGCAGATGTCATACGACGAGATGAGGGCATCCCGCAGTGACTGCCCGACACCGTCGACCTCGATCTCCGCGTGGGGGTTCAGCGCGGTGGCCGCCAGCCACGAGTCGACCACGGCCGGATCGTTACTGGCGTAGACGCCCAGGGAGTCACCGACCGAATAGCTCACGTCGTACTCGGAGATGTCGAAGCCGAACTGGCGCACCTCTTTCGCCGCGCTCGGCGTCGTCAACAGCTGGTTGCGCGCCAGCGCAGCCAGAATCGGTTTAGCCCTGGTGAATTCGTCGGGCTCGGTGGGGATGACGGTGCGGATACCGCCGCCGACGACCGCCGGGGCGGGCGTCGCGCCGGTGAGCGCCGTCGTGACCGAATCGGCCCAGCGCCGCATCGGCTCGTCATCGTAGGACTCGCAGTCGGCGCGCTCGAGCAGCTTGGTGGCACCCAGATCGGCGAGCCGCCGGTCGAGCGATTTGGCGTGTCCGCAGAAGTTGTCGTAGGCCTTGTCGCCGATGCCGAGCACCGCATAGCGAACCCCGTGCAACTGAGGCGCATCCGGGGCCTGTAGCCGGTTCCAGAAGTCGGCACCGTTGTCCGGTGGGCCACCGTCACCGAATGTACTGGTGACCACCAGGATGTCGCGAGCGGCGGCCAGGTCGGCCAGTGCGAGGTCGTCCATGTTGACCAACGACGCCCCGTCGATACGGCCCGCCAACCCGGCTGCGAATTCCTCGGCGGTGCCGGTCTGCGAGGCCCACAACACCAGCGGCCCACCCGGTGCCGATCGCTCGCCCGGCACACCGTCTCCGGCCCGTGAGTAGCGCCCGGCCAGCACTCCGTCCACCCACAGCCGCACCCTCGCGCTCAGCGGCGCCGCCGCCGGAAGCACCGGAACGCCCGCGGGCGCGTCCGGCAGACCGGTGAAAAACCCGGCCAGGTAGATTTTCTCGTCCTGACTCAGGGCCGGCTTGTGCGCCGCGCTCAAACCCATCTCCGCGGCGAGCGGATGCACTGCCGGGCTGCCGTCGACCGACCGGACCGGACGCAGGTTGACCGCGCACACCTTGAACTCCGGCTGCAACGAGTCCGGGTCGACGGCGTCGTTGGTGACGGCGTTCACCGTCAGGTACTCGCCGTGTTCGTCGTTCCAGTGAAACGGTGCGAAGCAGTTGCCCGGCCGCACCCGGTCCGACAGCACCGCGGGGAGTACCGCGCGGCCACGCCGGGATGTCAATTCGACCGGCTGCCCCTCCACGATGTCGAGTTCCAAGGCGTCCAGCGGGTGGATTTCGACGAACGGCGCGGGATTGAGCTTGTTCAGCTTGTCCACCTTGCCGGTCTTGGTCATGGTGTGCCATTGATGTTGCAGCCGACCGGTGTTGAGCACCATCGGATAGTCGTCATCGGGTAGTTCCGCGGCATCCATGTGTGGACGGGCGTGAAAGACGGCCCGCCGCGACGGCGTCGCGAAGGCCAGCCGGGGGCGGTGACCGTCGGCGTCGACGAACAGTTCCTGGCTCACGCCGTCGTTGAGGTAGCGGATCGGGTGCCGGTCCGCCGCACCGCCGGGCCCGTCGACCGGAGGAACCGGCCACTGCAGCGGGGTCTGGCGCAACCTCTCGTAGCCCGCACCCCGCAGGTCGTATCCGGTCTTCGGGTTCGCGAACCCGCGGATCTCGGCGAAGATCTCCTCTGCCGACTGATAATCGAAGTGTTCGGCGAAGCCAAGATGCGCAGCCACCTGGCAGATCAGCTGCCAGTCCGGCCGCGCCTGCCCCAGCGGGGCGACCGACGGGGACAGCAGGGTGAGGTTGCGTTCCGAGTTGACCATGACGCCTTCGGATTCCGCCCACAACGCCGCGGGCAGCAGGATGTCGGCGTAATGATTGGTGGCGGTGGACCGGTAGGCGTCCTGCACGACGACCAGCTCGGCGGCTTCCAAGCCGTTGATCACGGTCTTCCGGTTGGCCACGCTGGCAACGGGATTGGTGCAGATGATCCAGCAGGCCTTGATCAGGCCCTGCTCCATCTGCTCGAACATCCCGATGGTGCCCGGGCCCACCTCGGAACGGATGGTGCCGGGGTCGACGCCCCACTGCGTCTCGACGAATGTCCTGTCATCGGCGGCGAGCACCGAGCGTTGCCCGGGCAGACCGGGTCCCATGTAGCCCATCTCCCGGCCGCCCATGGCATTGGGCTGACCGGTCAGTGACATCGGGCCACTGCCCGGGCGGCAGATCGCGCCGGTGGCCAGGTGCAGGTTGCAGATGGCGTTGGTGTTCCAGGTTCCGTGCGTGCTCTGGTTGAGGCCCATGGTCCAGCAGCTCATCCACTCCCCGGCCTCGGCGATCATCGTTGCGGCGGTGTGGATGTCGGCTTCGGGGATCCCGGTGATCTCGGCGACCCGCTCCGGTGGGTAGTCGGCCAGAAGCCCCAGCAGTCCGTCCCATCCTTCGGTGTGCTCGGCGATGAACTCCTGGTCGATGTCGCCGTTCGCCACCAACAGGTGAAGCAGGCCGTTGAGCAGGGCCAGATCGGTTCCGGGTTTGATCTGCAGGAACAGATCGGCACGTTCGGCGGTCGCGGTCCGGCGGGGGTCCACCACGATGAGCTTGGCGCCGGCCTTGAGCCGATCGGCCATGCGCAGGAACAGGATCGGATGGCAATCGGCCATGTTGGCACCGGTGACGAAGAACAGGTCGGCGCGGTCGAAGTCGGTGTAGGACCCCGGCGGCCCGTCTGCGCCCAGCGATTGTTTGAACCCGGTGCCCGCGCTGGCCATGCACAACCGGGAATTCGATTCGATGTGCACGGTACGCAGGAAGCCCTTGGCGAGCTTGGTGGCCAGGTACTGCGCCTCCAGCGTCATCTGGCCGGACACATAGAGGGCGACGGCGTCGGGACCGTGCTCGGCGACGATGGCCCGCAGTCGGCGTCCCGCCTCGGCTACCGCGTCGTCCACCGGAGTCGGCAGCAGTTCATCCGAACGGGAGGGCCGCAGCAAAGCAGACGTGAGCCGGTCTTCGTCGGCGGCCATCAGCTCGGCGTGCATCGCCCCCTTGGTGCACAGCCGGCCGAAATTCGTGGGATGCAGCTTGTCGCCACTGACCCGGGCGATCACCGTTCGGCCGTCATCGACCCTGGTGGTGACCTCGATACCGCAGCCGACGCCACAGTACGAACACGCAGTCCGCTGCGTCTTGCCCGGGATCGAACCCGGTCCCGCGTCGTCCGCCATGCCCCCATCGTGCGGTGAAGGTGTTGTCGGATCTTTCCGGCGACGTTATCCCCACGAAAACTGATCCTCACCACGCGCAGATGCCACCTGTGAGGGCAATAACCCCATTTCAGAGCGTATTAGTGAGGCTCGGGCTTGACTGCGAGAACCGGTTTGGGGCATTCCAGCAGCAGTTGTTGCGACACGCTGCCCAGCAACAACTTCCCCACCGGACTGCGGTGCCGGATACCGATCACCAGCAACTCGGCGTCGTCAGCGTCCATCGCATCGAGCAGTTCGGTGACCGCGTCGACCCCCACCGGCTGGCGTAACTCGAACGGCAAGCCGCTCTCCCGCAGCCGTTCCTCCACGTCGTGGACCTGACCCGAACGGGCGAACCGGGAATCCACATAGGCCTCACCCGAGGTCGCGTTGATCACCAGCACACTGGTGCCGCGCAACTGGGCTTCGGCGATGCCGTGATCGACAGCGGCGATACCGAAGGCGTCCGCGGTGTAGCCGATGACAATCATTGCTGGGCCGCCTTCTGCTGCTGATCCGCGTCGTCCTCGACGATCAACAACGTCTCCTCACTGCGGTGCATCAGCTTGAGTACCAACGGCATCAACAGCAGGACCGCCATGAGCACGTAGGTGACGATCGCGACCGGCTCGGTGAACAGGCTGGTCCAGTCACCGCCGCCGAGTTGCAGGCTCTGGCGCAGTTGCCGTTCGATGCGCGGACCCAGGATCACCCCGATGATCAACGGCAGCACCGGCAATCCGAACCTGCGCATCATCAAACCCAGCAGCCCGAAGACCAGCAGCAGCGCCAGGTCCAGCGGTTGCACGTTGACCGCGAGCGCTCCCAGCGTGGCGAAGAACAGGATGCCGGCGTACAGGTAGGGACGCGGGGTGCGCAGTAGCTTGGCCCACAGCGGCGCCAGCGGCAGGTTGAGCACGAGCAGCAGGAAGTTGCCGATGAACAGGCTGGCGATCAATGTCCAGATCAGCAACGGTTCCTTCTCGAAAAGCGTTGGCCCGGGCTGAATCCCGTAGGACACGAACGCGGTCAGCATCACCGCGGCGGTGGCATTGGTGGGCAGGCCCAACGACAGCATCGGCACCAGGGTGCCCGCGGCCGAGGCGTTGTTGGCCGCCTCCGGACCGGCGACGCCCTCGATGGCACCCTTGCCGAACTCCTCGGGGTGCTTGGAGAGTCGCTTTTCGGTGATGTAGGACAGGAACGTCGGCAACTCGGCGCCGCCGGCGGGCAGCGCGCCGAACGGGAATCCGTAGGCGGTGCCGCGCAGCCACGGTTTCCACGACCGCCCGAAATCCTGGCGGCTCATCCACGGCCGCCCCACCGGGATCACGTCCGCCGGCCGGCGGCGCAGGTGCGCGGCCACCCAGAGTGCCTCGCCGAGAGCGAAGATCGCCACCGCGATCACCACGATGTCGATGCCGTCGGACAGCTGCGGCAGGCCGAAGGTGGCACGGGGCTGGCCGGTCAGGAAGTCGATGCCGACGACGCCGATCGCCAGGCCGAGGAACAGCGAGATCGCACCGCGCAGCTTGGATGAACCCAGCACCGCGGTGACCGCGACCAGCGCGAACAGCATGATCGCCAGGTACGAGGGGGCGCCGAGGGTCACCGCGAACCGCGAGATGGGCGGCGCGAACGCGGCCAACAGCGCGGTACCGATGGCGCCGGCGACGAACGAGCCGATGGCGGCGGTGGCCAGGGCCTGGGCGGCCCGGCCGGCCTTGGCCATCTTGTTGCCCTCGATCGCCGTGATCACCGACGAGGATTCACCGGGGGTGTTCAGCAGGATCGAGGTGGTCGATCCGCCGTACATCCCGCCGTAGAAGATCCCGGCGAACATGATGAACGCCGCGCTCGGGCTGACGTTGTAGGTCACCGGCAGCAGCAGGGCCACCGTCATGGCCGGGCCGATGCCCGGGAGCACACCGACGGCGGTGCCCAGCAGCACCCCGATCACGGCGTACATGAGGTTCATCGGGGTCGCCGCCTCGGCGAATCCCTGAAGCAACCATTCGAAGTTGTTCATCTACAGAATCCCGTCCAGAATGCCTGCGGGCAGCGGGATTCCGAGCCCGGAGTAGAACGCGTAGAAGCTCGCCACCGACAGCACCGTGCCGATCGCAAGATTGCGGACGTAATGGCGATTGCCCAGAATCGTTGCCGCCCCGGCAAACAGCAGCGCCCCCGTGATGGCCCAGCCCAGCGGTTTGACCAGGAGGATCACCAACACGAACAGTCCGACCAGCAGCCCCACCGTGCGCCAGTCCCCCGGCATGTTCGGTTCGACATCCTCACCCGCGTCGGCCTCACCGACCGAGCCACGTGGGATCGCAACCGCCAGAACCAGGGCGAGCGCGATCAGGATGATCCCGATCCCCAGCGGAAAGGCGCGCGGCCCAACAGGATCGACCTTGGCGAATCCGCCGGTCAGCGTGAGCGCGTCGTAGATCAGGAATGCGCCCACGGCGACCAGGACCAGGCAGACCAGATATTGCGCCTTGTCGACCTTCACAACAACCCCAATTCGCTCAGCGTCGTCGAGACGCGGTTGTCCTGATCACGCAGGAACTGTTCGAAGTCGGCTCCCGTGCTGAAGGCGTCACTCCAGCCGTTCTTGACCAGCGCGTCGCGCCACTGCTCGGTGCCGTGCAGGTCGGTCAGCGCCCGCACCATCGCATCCTTGGCCTCACCGGAAATGCCTGGCGGCGCCAGTATTCCGCGCCAGTTCGTGAATGTCAGATCGATGCCCGCCTCGGTCAGGGTCGGCGCGTCGATGCCCTCGACCCGCTTGGCACCCGACACCGCCAGCACCCGGACCTGCCCCGCCTCGATCTGGTCGACGAACTCACCGAGGCCGGTGGTGCCCGCCGCGATCTTCTTGCCCAGCAGGGCCGTCAGCAGATCACCGCCGCCGTCGTAGGTGATGTAGTTGACCTTCCGCGGGTCGACTCCGACCGCTCGTGCGGTCTCCATCGGGAACAGGTGGTCGGGCCCGCCCGGTGAGGATCCGCCGCCGATCGTGACCTTGGCCGGGTCGGCCTTCCACGCCGCCACGAGATCACCGATGGTGCGGAACGGCGAATCCCCCGGCACCAGAATGCCTTCCTGCTCCTCGACCATCTTGGCCAGCGCGGTGGCGTCCGAGGCGCGAGCAGAGGAGCCGTTGGTGTAGACCGCACCCACCACGCCGAGCCCCATCATCATCATGAGGTCGTCGTTGCCCTTCTCGTTCATCAGCCGTGCCATCGCCACGGTGCCGCCGGCGCCGATGACGTTGAACACCTCGATACGGCCGGTGATGTCGGTGTCCTCCATGATCTTCACCGCGGTACGGGCAGTCAGGTCATAACCGCCTCCGGGACTGTTCGGCACCATCATGCGCAGCCGATGCAGTCCCCTGGATTCGTCGCCGCGGGTAACTCCGCAGGCTGTGACCAGCATCAGCGCGACCACGGCCACCATCAGACCGACACCTAGTCGTCGAAACCTCATGGTCAGCAATACTGGACCCATGACGTGACGCAGGTCACCCATTCGGACGCAAAGGAAGTTTTGTTCGTTGAGTTCACCAGCCTCGCGGACACCACGCGCACGCACCCGGTTCTTGCCCAATGGCAGCCTGGCCGCACGCTTTCTGGTGTTCCAGCTTCTGGTGGTCGCGGTGGTACTGGTCGCGGTGGCCGCGGTGTCGGTGGCGCAGTCCACGCGGGAGTTCCGTGATGTCCGCGGGCAGCGGATGATCGCGGTCGCCGAGAACGTCGCGTCGACACCCGTCGTCCGGGATCGCTACGCCGACCCGTTCGCCGCTTCGGTGCTGGCGCCCGAGGTCGAGCGGGCCGTGGCCCTGTCCGGCGCCGAGCGGGCCGAGATCACCGATCCCGCCGGGACTGTGCGGGTGTCGTCCGATCCTGACCGCATCGGCCGACGGCTCGACCTGAGCAGCAGCCGGGCCGACGAGGGCCGAGCCTGGTCCGGCGACGGAAATGCCGACGGCTCGCACCGCCTGGTGGGACAGGTCCCCATCCTGGCCGCCGACGGCGCGGTGCTGGCGATCGTGTCGGTCAGCGAGCGCTACCCGTCGCTGTGGGAGTTGTTGGGCGGAGCCGGTGAGCGCCTGGTCATCTACCTCGGACTGGGTGCGGCGCTCGGGATGCTGGCCTCGTGGTTGTTGTCGCGACGAATCAACCGTCACACCCGTGGCCTGGACATCGCCGAGATCGCCACCCTGGCCGATCACCGAGAAGCCCTGCTGCACAGCATCCGTGAGGGCGTGGTGGCGGTGAGCAACGACGGTGCCATCACACTGATCAACGACAGCGCATCCGAACTGCTGGGAATCGGTGCAGACGCGGTGGGCCGCCGCGTCGATGCGGTCGGCCTGGAACCGGCAGTGGTGGCATTCCTGTTGTCCGGCGAGGGAACTCACGCCGAAGAATCCGACGTGGTGATCACCACGAAGTCCCGGGTGTTGGCACTCAACCGCCGCGCCGCCCGCAGTCAGGGCAGGAGGATCGGTACGGTGACCACCATGCGTGACAGCACCGAGCTCGCCGCACTGCAGGCTCAGCTGTCCTCACACCGCAGCGTGACCGACACGCTGCGGGCCCAGACCCACGAGTTCTCAAATCAGCTGCATACCATCTCCGGGCTGACCCAGTTGGGCGAGTTCGACGCGGTCCGCACGCTGGTCGGCACCCTGACCCGACGCCGGGCCGAGATCAACGAGGCTGTCACCCAACATGTCTCAGATCCAGCGGTGGCCGCGCTCCTGATCGCCAAGACGTCACTGGCCGCCGAGAGCGGGGTCACCCTCGGCCTGACCGACGACAGCCACCTCGACGCACTCGACCCGGCGCTGGCCACCGACGTGATCACGTTGCTGGGCAATCTCATCGACAACGCCGTCGACGTATCGGTGGGCTCGGCAGCCGCACGGGTGGACGTGCGCATCGACGACGCGGCCGGCCTGGTGCTGGCGGTCTCGGACTCCGGACCCGGCGTGCCCGAACACCTTCGGGAGTCCATCTTCTCCCGCGGCGTCACCTCCAAGGCCGAGGTGCCCGGCGGGAGGGGGATCGGCCTGGCCCTGGTCCGGTTGGTGACGGCCCAGCACGGGGGTGCCGTCGAGGTCACCGACGCGCCAGGTGGCGGCGCCCTGTTCGTGGTGAGACTGCATGCGTGACGTACTGGTGGTCGACGACGACTTCATGGTGGCCGAGATCCACCGCCGCTTCGTCGAACGCGTCGACGGGTTCCGCCCGGTCGGCGTGGCGCGGACCGGGACCGACGCGCTGGCCGCGGCCGCCGAGCTGCATCCCGACCTGATCCTGCTCGACGTCCATCTGCCCGACATGTCCGGGCTTGAGGTGCTCCAGCGGTTGCGCGCCGAGGGCAACCGGGTCGGCGTCATCATGGTCACCGCGGCCCGCGAACTCGACACCGTCCGGGGCGCGCTGGACGGCGGCGCCGCCGATTACCTGGTCAAACCGTTCGACTTCGATCAGTTGCAGACGAAGTTGGCGGCGTTCGCCACCCGCGCCGAGGCACTCGCGGGCGGCGGAGGCGCCGATCAGTCGACCATCGACGCGCTGTTCGGCGGCTCGGCGGTGGTCCTGCCGAAAGGGCTCGGCGCGGAAACCGGTCGCCTCGTCATGGGCGCGGTACGCACCGCCGGTGAGGTATCAGCCATGGAATGCGCTGAACTGGTGGGGATTTCGCGCGTGAGCGCCCGGCGATATCTGGAGCATTACCTGAGCACCGGGGCGTTGGAACTGCGGTTGCAATACGGAACGGGTAGGCCCGAACGGCGTTACCGGGCGAAGTGAGGTAGCCCGCTACTCACGACTCGCGGCGTCGGGAAGACCAGCATCACTATCAGCAGGTTCTTGCCCCGATCACGCGGAGGCTGTCATGACGCTGGTAACCGATGCCGACCTTCCCCCGCTCGACTACGAGCACGAGACCGATCCCGAGGCGGTACACCGGCTGATCGCGCAGGCCCGCGCTCACTCCCCGATCGCGATGGGGTCCCACGGTCCGGAGCTGTTGAGCTACGACCTGGTCCGCACGACCCTGCGCGATGCGCGCTTCGAGATCCCCAAAGGCGTGTTCCTGGCTGCGCAGGGCATCACGTCCGGCCCGCTGTGGGACCGTGCGAACAGCAGCCTGCTGGGTGTCGATACCGAATCGCACACCCGGTTGCGCCGACTCGTCGCCAAGGCATTCGCACCTCGCAGCGCCGACCGGCTCCGCGAAACCTGCGTCGACATCGTCACCGAACTCACGGACCCCTGCCTTCCCGAGGGGCACTGCGACATGGTTGCCGACATCGCCGTGCAGTATCCGATCCCGGTGATCTGCGCGCTGCTCGGCGCCCCGCGCCAGGACTGGCATCTGTTCTCCCAGTGGGCCGATGACATCTTCAAGATGTTCAGTTGGAACCTCGGCGATCATGCCAACACGGTCGAGGCGGCCTGGTTACAGCTCGACGATTACGTCGATGCCATGGTGGAGCGACGGAACTCCAGCCTCACCGACGATCTGCTCTCCGATCTGGTCCGGGCGGAGGTCGACGGTGACCGCCTCACGCATTCCGAACTGCTGATGCTGGCCGGTGGCGTGATACTGGCGGGTACCGATACCACCCGTAATCAACTCGCGGCGGCCGTCCAAGTGCTGTGCGACTATCCAGACCAGTGGTTGATGCTCGCCGAGAACCCTTATATGGCACCACTTTTCGTCGATGAACTGCTGCGCCACACACCGATCGCCCTGAGCAGTGTGCGGATCGCCCGCGAGGATGCCGTACTGGGCGGTCTCACCTTCCCGGCCGGTACCCAGGTGGTGGTGAACTTCGCTGCGGCCAACCGGGACCCACAGGTGTACGACGAACCCGAACGATTCGACGTCAACCGCATCGGGCCCCCGGCCATGATGACGTTCGGCGGCGGTTTGCACTACTGCCTGGGTGTCCATCTGGCCAGGGTCGAGCTCACCGAGGCATTGCGGGTACTCACCCGCAAGCTGCGCAACCCCCGGTGCGAGGGACGTGCGCCCTGGAAACCGATGACGGGTATCACCGGTCCCGCGTCACTGCCGCTGAACTTCGAGGCAGCCTGAAGGTCTAATAATTAGACCTGAAATTCCACTGCATCGCATAATGGCGGCGTGACATCGAAGGTTCTGTTCCTGCGAAACGACCACACGGCCACCGAAGCCATGCTGGCCGATGTCTTCGCCGAATGCGGGTTCGACATCCACACGTTCCAGGTCGTTGCGCCCGAGCGGGAGGACGCGCCCGCGGGTGAGGTGATCTTCCCCGATCCGACGGACTATGACGTGATCGTTCCGCTGGGCGCCCGCTGGGCGGTCTACGACGAGTCCCTGCTCGACAGCTGGGTCGGAGCCGAGATGGCCATGCTGCGCGCGGCGGTCGAGGCGGGAGTCGGTGTACTCGGGGTGTGCTTCGGCGGGCAGCTCGTCGCCCAGGCCCTCGGCGGATCGGTCAGCAGGTCGCCGGCACCCGAGGTGGGCTGGTACGACGTGGTCACCGACGACGAGCAGTTGGTTCCGGGCGGCCCATGGTTTCAGTGGCATTTCGACCGCTGGACCCTGCCGCCGGACGCCACCGAGATCGCCCGCACACCCGACGCCTCGCAGGCCTTCGTGCTGGGCACAGCGCTGGCCTTGCAGTTCCACCCGGAAGTCGATTCCGGGCTGTTGGAAATCTGGCTGGCCCACGACCGCGACGGATCGGTCGCCGAGATCGGCCGTAGCCCCGACGAATTGCGCTTGCAAACAACGGAATTCATCGACGACGCGGCATCCCGGCTACGCACCCTGGTACGGGGCTTCCTCAGCCGGGTGGTCCGGCACCAGCCATCGACGTAGGCTGACATGAGCCGGCGGAACTCTCCTTCAGCGCCGGCCACAGTGCCGATGAACACCTGGAGTCTTCGAGCGAGCAGGGACCGCACCTACCAGGACCGCCACGAGGCGGGCCGGGTCCTGGCCGAGCAGCTGGTGTCCTATCGAGACCGACCCGAGGTACTCGTGCTCGGCCTGGCCCGGGGCGGAGTGCCGATCGCCTGGGAAGTCGCGTCGTACCTGCATGCTCCGCTGGATGTGTTCGTGGTCCGCAAGCTGGGCGTGCCGCAATGGCAGGAACTCGCCATGGGTGCGGTGGCCTCGGGAGGCGGGCTGGTGCTCAACGATGAGCTGGTGAACCGCCTCGGCATCGACGACGACACCATCGCCGAGACGATCCGGCACGAGACCGCCGAGATCGAGCGTCGGGAGCAGGCCTATCGCGGTGGTGCGCCACCCCCCGACCTCACCGGGCGGACGGTGATCCTGGTGGACGACGGTATCGCCACCGGGGCCACCATGCTGGCCGCGGTCCGTGCCGTACGGGCCGCGCGACGGGTCGTGGTGGCAGTTCCGGTCGGACCACCGACGGTTAGCGGTCAACTCATGGAGGAGGCCGACGAGCTGGTGTGCACCAGCACCCCGCCCCAGTTCGAAGCGGTGGGCCAGGCGTTCGCAGACTTCCATCAGGTCAGCGACGACGAGGTACGCCGCCTGCTGGCACAGCCCGGCGAGGGCTAGCTCTTGTTGTACTTCTCGGCGGAATCGTCGACCTCGACGTCCGCATCGGCAGCGTCGGGCTCCACGGCGACATCCGACTCCGGCTCGGCGACCAGCTCGTCGGGATAGTCCACCGGCTCGTCGACCGCTTCGAAGGTCTCGGTCGTCTCGGTGGCGTTGGCCTCGTCGGCCGCCGCGGTGTCAGCGTCTTCGGCGGCACCGGCCTTGGTTCCGCGCGAGCGTTCCCGCAATGCGTCGACGATCAGCAGCAGCACGCCGATCACGCTGGCGCCGATACAGACCCAGGCGATCAACTCATTGCTGGTGACCACCGCGGTCACCAGCGCGGCCAGGCCGATGACGGCAAGCACGAGCGCAATGATCAACATCGTTCAACCCTAAGTGTGGTGGCCCGTGATGGGGCCGGTTCACGACAGTGTGAGGAAGTCGGGCTTGCCGGTCAGTTGTTGCCGCGGTTGAACTGGCTGAAACCACCTGCCGAGTCGTTGTTGGCGCTGGAGTCCACCGGAGCGGCCGAACCGCGCTGGCCCAGCTCTTCCAGCTGAGACTCCAGGTAGGTCTTCAGACGGGTCCGGTACTCACGCTCGAACGTGCGCAGCTGCTCCAGGCGGCCCTCCAGGACCGTGCGCTGCTGATTGATCGTCCCCATGATCTCGGAGTGCTTGCGCTCGGCGTCGGCCTGCAGCGCGTCGGCCTTCTCCTGCGCCTGGCGCAGCTGGGTCTCCGAGCGGGTCTGCGCATCGGCCAGCATCGCGTCGGCACGGGTCCGGGCCTCCGAGACCGTGGTCTCGGCGGTCTTGCGGGCATCGCTGACCATGGCGTCGGCCTGGGCCCGCGCGTCCGACAGCAGCTTCTCCGACTCGGCCTTGGCCGTGGAGGTCAGGCGGTCTGCGGTGTCCTGCGCCAGGCTGAGCACCCGGGCAGCACGAACAGCGGTGTCCTCGCTCTGCGGAGCGGGAGGGGCGACCGGCGCCGCCGGGGCCTCGTAGACCGGCTGGGGCGGCGGGGTGGGCTCGGGCTCCGGCTCGTAGAGCGGGATGGACTGGGTGGACTGAGCGCCGCCCGCTCCGGACCGCGCAGATGCCAGCTCAGAATCGAGCTCGGACACGCGCTGCCGGAGATCGGCGTTCTCCTCGATGAGCCGAGTCAGCTCGTTCTCAACCAGATCGAGAAAGGCATCGACCTCGTCCTCGTTGTAGCCACGTTTGCCGATGGGCGGCTTGCTGAACGCGACGTTATGGACGTCCGCTGGTGTGAGCGGCATTGTCTGCCCCCTTGAAGTCTTGGACCGTCAACCGATCTCAAAGTGTAAAGCCTTGCTTGATCGCAACTGGAGTCCATCCTGTCACACCAGACCCGGCGGTTGCAGTGGAGGCCTATTTTTAAGAACGAATTTCAATCTTCTTACGCATTTGTGGACCATTCGGCAAACGCCGAGAGCGGGTCTCTCCACCCACTCGCGCAGACGTTCTACATCGACGCATTGAACGCCAATTGCATCCCGATGAACGCCGCGAGAAGCAGCACCATGATCGACAGGTCGAAGCGCACGGCGCCTATCGTGAGCTGGGGAATGAGCCGCCGCAGCAGTTTCACCGGCGGATCGGTCACGGTCATGATGAGCTCCAGGATCACGACGGTCAGCCCCTTGGGGTGCCAGTCGCGACTGAAGGACCGGATGAACTCGACGACGACGCGCGCGATGAGCAGCAGCCAGAACACGAACAGCGCGAAACCGAGAATTTCGAAGAACAGCGACAACTGAGCCGACCTCACTACAGCAGGATGTGTGACATTGGATACAGGTCGCCGTAGGCCGGACACATCTCACACAGATGACGTGGTCAGCCGATAGTGCGACGCCGCCAGCCTACCCGGGGCCCTTTCGGACCTCAGGCATGCGCGGCGGCGCCACAGCGCCGCGACTCACGCCGCGGCTCTACTGATAGGCGTAGAAGCCGGCCTCGGCGATCCTGCGCCGCTGCTCGGCGCTGACGTCGACGTCGGCCGGCGACAGCAGGAACACCTTCGTCGCCACCTTGTCGAACGATCCGCGCAGTGCGAACGCCAGCCCGGCGGCGAAGTCGACCAGGCGCTTTGCGTCGGCGTTGTCCATCGACACCAGGTCCATGATCACCGGGGTGCCGTCCCGGAACCGCTCGCCGATGGTGCGTGCCTCGCTGTAGTCCTTGGGCCGCAGGGTGGTGATCTTCGCCAGCGGGCTGCCTGCTTCGAACAGCTCGGCCATCCGGCGGGGATCCATCGCCAGGGCGCCCCGGGTGGATCCGGACAGCGCGCCCAGACGTGGTGCGGCACGGTCGAATTCGCGGGGGGCGCGCATCCGGGCATCGAACCGCTGTTCGTCGGGGAAACCGCCGGGGTACCCGCCCCGGTAGGCCGGGCCCTCGTCATACTCGGGAGCCTCGTAGCCGTAGCTGTCCTCTTCGAACCGCTCGTCACGGGGACGCCGGGCGTAGCTACGGGCCGCACCGCGATCGTCGTCCTCGTAGTACTCGTCGTCATAGTCCTCCATCGGCGCCATGCCGAAGTAGGCCTTGACCTTGTGCAGTGTGCTCATCTCGGCGACCCTTCTGCTGACGATGGGGGTGGTGGTGTCTGTGATGAAGATGTGACTGGTGTGACTACTTCCGGTGACGTTAGCGGGCGTTGCCCCATCAGCGCGGTTCCGACACGCACACACGTCGATCCGTGTTTGACGGCGCTTTCGAGATCTCCGGACATTCCCGCCGACAGCTCGAGCCGGTGCTGGTAGTCGCGCTGCACCCGCTCCCGCTCGGCGGCCAGCCGCGCAAAAGCGTCGTCGGGATCCCACGCCAGTGGCGGGATTCCCATCAGACCGACGAACTCCAACGCCTCGGCGGAGTTCGCTGACCCACAGATTTCGTCGACGAGATCGGGGGCGTCCACATCGACCCCGCCCCGTTCGGTGTCCCCGTCGAGACTGATCTGGATGTACACGCGCAGCGGCTCGGTCCGCGTGCCCGCGGCCAAGGCCTCGCCCACGGCCCGGTCCAGTGCGCTCAGCAGACGGACACTGTCCACCGAGTGCGCGGTGTGCGCCCAGCCCGCGACGGCCCGCGCCTTCTTCCGCTGGATGCGCCCCACCATGTGCCAGCGAATCGGAACATCCGTTAATTCCGCGCGAACAGAATCGACTTTATCCGCAGCCTCTTGTTCGCGGGATTCACCAAATGCGAGGCACCCTAATTGATTGAGAATAATGACATCGGAGGCCGGAAAGTATTTCGTGATCGGAAGCAATTCAATTTCATTGACATTTCGCCCGACCGATTCTGCGGCCCGCGCCAGACGCGCCCGCGCGGCACCGAGTGCGGCGGTCAACTGGGCCGTCCGATCGGCGTCACGCCCGCGCTGCACGGTGCTCATCTCACTCTCACTCCAGGCTCATTCGGGGCCGGTTCCAGGCTTCATCCGGGCTGTTGCTCCATCCACACCACACTCGCCAGCCGTCCGGTCGGCGCGTCCCGGCGATGACTGAACAGTGCCCGGTCTGCGACCGTGCACCGCGGATCCACGTCGATCGCGGTGACCCCCAAACCCGTTAACTGCCGGGCGATTCCAGCCCGCAGGTCCAAACCGGGCGTGCCGCGCGAGGTTGTCGTGCGGGCGCCGGGCAAGACCTCTTCGACCTCGGCTGCCATCGCTTCGGGCACCTCGTAGTTGGCGCCGCTGACCGCCGGGCCGAGCAGCACCGAGATGTCCCCGACCCGCGCCCCGGCGGCCAGCATCGCCTCCACGGTGCGGACCACGATGCCTTTTTGTGCGCCGACCCGTCCGGCATGGACGGCGGCGATCACCCCGGCGCGGGCATCGCCCATTAATACCGGGACACAATCGGCAGTCACCACAACCAATGCCAAACCCGGGGTCGTCGTCACCAATGCGTCGGCATTATCGACCGCAGTGTCGCGCGGCCCGTCCACCGTGACGACGTGATCGCTGTGCACCTGATTCATCCAGACCAGCGCGTCGGCCCCAACCGCTGCCGCCAAGCGACGCCGGTTCTGGGCCACCGCGGCCGGATTGTCGCCGACATGGTCGCCGAGGTTGAACGAATCGAAGGGCGGTGCCGAGACGCCGCCGGCGCGGGTTGTCGTGACCCGCCGAATACGAACACTCACAATCCCAGTATCCGAACCCGCCGCCGGGCCCCGCTCAGTGCCGCATGAACGGTGGGACGTCGACATCGTCGTCGGCGATCCCGCCGTCTCCGTCGCCACCGACACTCACGGTGGCGCCATTGGTGTGTGCCGGGACGCTGACCGCATCCGTCGGTTCGAACAGTGACGTGGTCACCTTGCCCGAACGCGCCGAGGCGATCGGCTGGGTCGGCGCCGAACTCGGGCTGACCACGGGTTTACGACTGGGCCCGGCCATATCGAACCCGGCGGCGATAACCGTGACCCGCACCTCGTCACCGAGCGAGTCGTCGATCACCGTGCCGAAGATGATGTTGGCTTCGGGATGGGCGGCGTCCTGCACTAGCGAGGCGGCCTCGTTGATCTCGAACAGGCCCAGATCACTGCCGCCGGCCACCGACAGCAGCACGCCCTGCGCGCCTTCCATCGAGGCTTCCAGCAGCGGCGAGTTGATCGCGATCTCGGCGGCCTTGAGCGCCCGGCCGTCGCCACGGGCGGAGCCGATGCCCATCAACGCCGTGCCCGCACCGCTCATCACGCCCTTGACGTCGGCGAAGTCGACGTTGATCAGACCGGGCGTGGTGATCAGATCGGTGATGCCCTGGACGCCGTTGAGCAGTACCTCATCGGCGCTGCGGAACGCGTCCATCAGCGACACCGCGGCGTCGCCCATCTGCAGCAGCCTGTCGTTGGGGATCACGATCAGGGTGTCGCAGCTCTCGCGCAGCGTCTGAATGCCGTTCTCGGCCTGGTTGCTTCGGCGCTTGCCCTCGAACGAGAAGGGCCGGGTGACGACGCCGACGGTGAGCGCGCCCAGCTTGCGCGCGATCGACGCGACGACGGGTGCGCCACCGGTTCCGGTGCCGCCGCCCTCACCGGCGGTGACGAACACCATGTCGGCGCCGCGCAGCAGCTCCTCGATGTCGTCCTTGGCATCCTCGGCAGCCTTGCGGCCCACTTCGGGGTCCGCGCCTGCGCCGAGCCCACGGGTCGAGTCACGGCCGACGTCGAGCTTGACGTCGGCGTCGCTCATCAGCAGTGCCTGTGCGTCGGTGTTGATGGCGATGAACTCGACGCCCTTGAGGCCCTGTTCGATCATCCGGTTGACGGCGTTGACACCGCCGCCGCCGATACCAACCACCTTGATTACCGCTAGGTAGTTATGCGGGGGGGTCATGGATCGTCTTCCTCCCAGGTTGGGTGTTCACAGTGCTTCTGACGCCGAATCCTCCTGGGCAAACTCTCAACCTCAACCATAGGCTTAGAGTTATGTCAAGTAGTTCCGCGCAAACAGAACGGTAGGGGGCCAACGCCGGTGATCGCGGCAGGCGCGCCGACGCGCCGCGCGGCAATTTTGCCTCGAACTACTTGACAGTCGGCAGATCTGGGCTGGAGACGTCATAGGTATGGCCCGGCTGGGTCAGCAGTGCGGCCAGCTTCAACGCCTTCTCGTCGGTCCGATCGTTGGTCCCCCACACCACAACCCGGCCGTCGGCCAGCGTCAGCGCGATCGAGGCCACCGACGGGGCGGCGATCCGGCCCACCTGTGCGACCACATCCGGTGGCAGCGCCAACATCACCTCGAGCGCGGCCTTGGTGGCCGGATCCGCCGGACCCGGATTGTCGGTGTCCAGATACGGCAATGTCGGCGGTGGCGGTTCGGTGGCGAAATCGACTCCGTCGCGGTCGAACAGATGGGGACCGTCGGGATAGTCCTTGACCACCACCGGCACCCGCTCGACCACCGTGATCCGCAGGGTCGACGGATACTCGCGCTGCACCCGCGCGGTGGCAACCCGACGGATCGTGGCCACCCGTTCGGCGACCGCATCCGTGTTGATCTGCAGCAACGGCGTGCCGGGCGCCACCGCAGCGGCTGCCAGCACCTGCTCCTGCGGGATTGCCGCCGCACCGCTGACCACCACATTGCGCGCCGCCATTGCCGGCGTGAAGTACAGAACCAGGCCCAACGCCACCGCGATCACGCTGACCAACGCCGACCAGAGCAGCACCTTCAGACCGCGAATAGTGCTGCGGGCCACCGTGTTCGGGCTGTCCGACGGCTGCCCGTTCACCTTGCGCTTGGCCTCGCGGCGAGCATGCTCGATCGCCACCGCCCGGTCGCGCGCCGCCCGGCGCTCCTCGCGTTCGCGGCGGGCGCGGCGGCGGGGGCCCTCATAGTCGGGTTCTGCCGCGGGCGGCACATCGGATCCTGCCGCGGGCGGCACATCGGATCCCGCCGTGGGCTCGGCAGACTCGGCCGTGGGCGAGTCGCCGGGCTCGCCGGGGCCGGATTCCTCTTGAACCGGGCCGGATTCCACCGGAGCGGTTTCCTCGGCGGCCTCGTCGGGACCGCCGGGACCCGTTTCGGTCACGGCGATTCCGTCGATGATCGGCCCGGCGCGGTGCGATTCGCCTTGATCCCGAGCTCGGTCACGATTTCCCTGCCCAGCATGGTCACGTCACCGGCCCCCATGGTGAGCACCACGTCACCCGCCTGCGCCGCGGCGGCGACTGCCGCGGCGACCGCCGAGAAGTCGGGAACGTAGGTGACCGGCGCGCTGACATGCTCGGCGACGGTGGCGCCGCTGATACCGGGCAGCGGCTGCTCCCGGGCGCCATACACGTCGAGCACGAAGACCTCGTCGGCCGCGCTGAGGGCCGAACCGAACTGTGTGGCGAAAGTCGCTGTGCGTGAGTACAAGTGCGGCTGGAACGCGACGATGACCCGGCCACCGGTCTGATCCACAACCGTGCGGGCCGCCTCGAGAGTGGCCCGGACCTCGGTGGGATGGTGCGCATAGTCGTCGAAGACCCGGACGCCGCCCAATGAGCCGACCAGCTCGAAACGCCGTCGAACCCCCTCGAATCCGGCCAGTCCGTCGAGCACGGCCTCGGCGGGCGCACCCACCTCGATGGCGGCCAGCAGCGCAGCGAGTGCGTTGAGCGCCATGTGCCGCCCGGGCACCGCGAGCCGGATCGCGCGCGGATGCGGCTCACCGGCGAGCTGGATGTGTGCGACCGCCCCGGTCCCCTGCTGTTCCCAGCTCAGCAGGGTGCCGGCCAGATCGCCGGCGGGCGTGCTGCCGTACCGCAGCACCCGGATGCCCAGCAAGTCGGTGTGTTCGGCGAGCGCAGCCGCCCCCGGGTCATCGGTGCACACCACGAGCGCGCCACCCGGCGCGATGCGGTCGACGAACGCGGAGAACACCGCGGTGTAGGCCTGCTCGCTACCGAAGAAATCCAGGTGGTCGGCTTCGATGTTGGTGACCACCGCGACATTCGGGGTGTACTCCAGCAGTGAGCCGTCACTCTCGTCGGCCTCGGCGACAAAGCACTTCCCGCTGCCGTGATGGGCGTTGGTGCCCGCCTCGCCCAGTTCCCCGCCCACCGCGAACGACGGGTCGAAACCGCTGTGCTGCAACGCCACGATGAGCATCGAGGTGGTGGTGGTCTTGCCGTGGGTGCCCGTCACCATGAGCGTGGTGTAGCCGGCCATGAGCTTGGCCAGCACCACCGGACGCAGGATGACCGGGATTCCGCGGCGCCTGGCCTCGACCAGTTCCGGATTGGTCTTGGGAATGGCGGCGTGGGTGGTCACCACCGCGGTCGGCCCACCGGGCAACAGGTCCAGCGACGACGCGTCGTGACCGATTCTGACCTCGGCGCCGCGGGCCCGCAGGGCCACGACACCGCGCGACTCCTTGGCGTCAGATCCGGACACCAGGCCACCGCGGTCCAGCAGAATCCGGGCCACGCCCGACATCCCGGCGCCCCCGATCCCGACCATGTGCACTCGCTGCAGTTCAGCCGGAAGTGAATTAACGTTCACTGCAGCCTCTTTCGTCGGTCGCGGGCGACATCGAGGGCGACCTGCGCCACCCGCCGAGCGGCGTCGGGATGGCCCGACAACGAGGCGGCGGCCGTCATCGAGGCCAACCGGGAATCGTCGGTCATCAGGCCCGCGACCGTATCCGCCACGAATCGCCCGTCGAGCTGGGCATCGTCGACGACGATGCCACCACCGGCCGAAACCACCGGCAGAGCGTTGAGCCGCTGCTCGCCGTTGCCGATCGGCAACGGTACGTACACCGCGGGCAGGCCCACTGCGGTCACCTCGGCAACCGTCATCGCTCCGGACCGGCAGATCGCCAGATCGGCTGCGGCATAGGCCAGGTCCATCCGGTCCAGATACGGCACCGCGACGTACGGCGGTGCCCCCGCCGCGGCCGGCGGCAGATCGAGGGTGTTCTTCGGCCCGTGCGCATGCAGCACCGAAACACCGGCAGCGCCAAGGGCTTCGGCAGCCGCGGACACCGCGCGGTTGAGCGACTGTGCGCCCTGCGAACCACCGAACACCAACAGCACCTTGGCATCCGGCGCGAAACCGAAGAACGCCCTGGCCTCGGCGCGTAGCGCCGCGCGGTCCAGTGACGTGATCGACGCGCGCACCGGTACGCCCACCACCTCGACCTTGCGCAGCCCCGGTTCTGGCACCGCCGAGAGCACCCGGCGGGCCGAGACCGCGCCGACCCGGTTGGCCAGGCCGGCACTGGCATTGGCCTCGTGGACCACCACCGGAACGGCGCGCCGGCGCCCGTGCACACCAAAGCCACCGCGGGCCGCGAGGTAGGCCGGCAGCGCGACATAGCCGCCGAACCCGATCACCACGTCGGCCTCCACGCCGGCCAATACCGAACGGGTCTGACGGATCGCGGTCCGCACGCGCAGCGGCAACCGCACCAGATCTCCCGACGGCTTGCGGGGCAGCGGCACCGGGGTGATCAGCTCGAGGTCGTAGCCGCGCTGCGGCACCAGGCGGGTTTCCAGACCGCGGGCGGTTCCGAGGGCCGTGATCCGGACCTGCGGATCGAGTTCCCGCAGCGCATCCGCCACCGCCATCGCCGGTTCGACGTGACCTGCCGTGCCACCACCGGCCAGAACGACGGATATCCCCCGGTCGCTTCGCTCCTGGCCCCGAGGACCAGATATCCGCCGGCCCGTCTTACCCTCACTCACCCGTAACGCTGACCTTCCAAAGTCCGGGCCCGATGACCCTGTTTCCGCTGGCCTGCAGGATATCGGACCGAGGACGCGCCGCCCCCCGCCGGCTGCTGACCAGCAGCGCGCCCGGACCGGCGCACCGGCCGGTCCGCGCCGCGCGGCGTGCGACGTGGCGCCGCTTGTCTGGCGTCCGCCTGCCTGGTCCGGGTCTGCTTGCCCGCCTGCTTGCCGGAGGTCTTGGCACTCGTCTTGCCTGCGGGCTTGGCACCGGCCTTGCCTGCCGGCTTGCCCGCACCGCGTGAGGGCGGCTTCCGACGATCGTGCAGCCGGTTGCGGGCGACCTCCAGGCGGGTGGGGACATAGGGCTCGGGCAACGGCAGCCGCAACAGCCGGGTCACCCGGTCGTCGCGGCCGGCCCGCAGTGCCGCCACGGCCTCCGGCTCGTGCCGGGCCGCATTCGTTACCAGGCCCATCATCAGAAGTGTTGTGGCTTGCGATGATCCACCGGCCGATATCAGTGGCAGCTGCAGCCCGGTGACGGGCAGCAGGCCCACCACGTAGCCGACGTTGATGAACATCTGACCGACCACCCACAGCGTGGTGGTGGCCGTCAGCAGGCGCAGGAACGGATCGGCCGAACGGCGGGCGATGCGCATCCCGGTGTAGGCGAACAGACCGAACAGCGCCAGCAGGCCCAGCGCACCGACGAATCCCAACTCCTCGCCGATGATGGCGAAGATGAAGTCGTTGTGGGCATTGGGCAGGTAGTTCCACTTCGCCGTGCCCTGGCCCAGGCCGTCACCGAAGATACCTCCGTTGGCCAGGGCGAACCGGGCCTGGCGGGACTGATAGCCGATGCCCTGGCCGTCGGCGGCCGGGTCGAGCCAGGACTGCACCCGGTCGGACCGGTAGCCGGCCGAGACTGCCAGCACCGCGGCCGCCACGACCGCCGCCAGCAGCGAGGACAGGAACACCCGCAGCGGCAGACCGGCGTACCACAGCAGACCGAGCAGGATGATGCTCAGCGAGACGGTCTGCCCGAGGTCGGGCTGGGCGACGATCAAGGCCAGCGCGATCACCGCGGCAGGTACCAGCGGGATCAGCATCTCGCGCAACGAGGCCCGCTCCATGCGCCGGGCCGCCAGCAGGTGCGCGCCCCAGATGGCGAAGGCGATCTTGGCCAGCTCCGATGGCTGCATCGAGAACCCGGCGACCACGAACCAGCCGCGAGAGCCGTTGGCCACCTTGCCGATTCCGGGGATGAGCACCAGGATCAGCAGCAGGATCGTGAAGGCGAAGCCGGGGAAGGCTATCCGGCGCAGGGTGCGCACCGGCATCCGCAGGGCGATGTAGAACGCGATCAGCCCGACGCCCGTCCACATGACCTGGCGGCCGAACACCGCCCAGGGCGATCCGTCGAAGTCATAGGAGTACACGCCTGACGCCGAGAGCACCATGATCAGGCCGAGCGTCGTGAGCAGCGCGGTGACCGCGATGATCAGATGGAACGAGGTCATCGGACGGCCCAGCCACGCGCCGAACCGGGTCCGCGGGACCGCCGACGATCCGGCCGCGGCGTTCGAGCTGGGTGCAGCCTCGGAAGTTCCGGCGGCTGAATCGGCGGGTTCGCCGGCTGCGGCACCGTCACGGCGGCGCAGCCGGGCCAGGATGCCGGCCACCGCGCCTACCCGATCGCGGCGCGGACGGCGCCGGCGAATGCATCGCCACGCTGGCCGTAGCCGCTGAACTGATCGAAGGACGCGCCTGCCGGGGCCAGCAACACGGTGTCACCCGCGCCGGCCAACCCGCGGGCGGCATCCACGACCGCCGCCATGACCGCATCGGAGACCGGACGGTCCCCGACGTCGATCACACGAGTCACATGATCACCAATAGACTCATTTGTCTCAAGCACCCCAGAATCCTCCCCCGCCACAACCTCGACGACGGGGACATCCGGGGCGTGTCGCGATAACGCATCGGCAACCATTCGCCGATCCCGCCCGATCAGCACCACAGCAACCAGGCGATTCGCCACGTGACGCACCAAATCGTCGACCGAAGCGCCCTTCAGCAAGCCCCCGGCGATCCACACCACCCGATCGAACGCGGTGATCGAGGCCTGCGCGGCATGGGGGTTGGTGGCCTTGGAATCGTCGACATAGCGCACCCCGTCGACCTCCCCGACCAGCTCGGCACGATGCCTGCCGACCTCGAACAACGCCAACGCGGTGGCAATCGAAGCCGGTGCTACCCCGACGGCACGCGCCAAGGCCGCGGCCGCCAGCGCATCGAGCACACCGACCGGCCCCGCCACCCGGATCGTCGCGGCATCAGCCAACTCGACGTCGTCGCCGAACGCACGGTCGACGAGCTTGCCGTCCCGGACCCCGAGCTCACCGGCTGCCGGTTCGCCCAGCCGGAACCCGGCCCGAACGGGCGCACCGGCGGACGGCAGCAGACCGGCGGCCACCGGATCGTCGAGACCCACCACGGCCACCCGCCCGGCCAGTGCCCTGGCCTTGTCGGCGGCATAGCCGGCCATCGAACCGTGCCAGTCGAGGTGATCCTCGGCCACGTTGAGCACCACACCGGCGGCCGGGCGCAGCGAGGGCGCCCAGTGCAGCTGAAAACTGGAGAGCTCGACCGCCAGCAACTCCGCCGGCTGGTCCAGTACTGCCAGGACCGGGTCACCGATGTTGCCGCACAACAGGCTTCGGCGCCCATCGGCCAGCAGCATCTCGTGCAGCATCGAGGTGGTGGTGGTCTTGCCGTTGGTGCCGGTGACCACCAACCAACGCCGCGGCGGACCGTAATGCCCTGCGGCGTCCAACCGCCAGGCCAGCTCCACATCACCCCAGATCGGTACCCCGGCCTCCGCGGCAGCAGCCAGGACGGGAGCCGTGGGCGGGAATCCGGGGCTGGTCACCACCAGCACGTAGTCGGCGATGGACGCGATGGCCCCCGCCGGATCGATCACGGCGGTGCCCTGCTCGGCGAGCACACGCAGCGCCTCGGCATTGTCGTCGCACAGCGTCGCGGCCACGTTCAGCGGCGCCAACGCCGCCAGCACGGCACGTCCGGTCACCCCCGCACCGGTCACCAGCACCGGGGCACCCGGGGTCAGCACCGACAGATCGCCGTCACCGCCGTGCCCGCCGGATGGGCCGGCCACGTCAGGCCCCGACTGCGGTGAGCCACTCGCTGTAGAACAGGGCCACACCCAGACCACAGGCGATCGCCGTCAGCAGCCAGAACCGAATGATGACCGTGGTCTCCGCCCAGCCCACCAACTCGAAATGGTGGTGGAACGGTGCCATCCGGAACACGCGGCGGCCCGTCGTGCGGAACGCCAGGATCTGCACCACCACGGAGGTCACCTCGGCCACGAACAGCGCACCCAGAACGACCGCGAGGATCTCGGTGCGGCTGGTGACCGACAGCCCGGCGATGATGCCGCCCAGGGCCAGCGAGCCGGTGTCGCCCATGAAGATCTTGGCCGGTGCGGCGTTCCACCACAGGAAGCCGATACAGGCGCCCGCGGTCGCAGCCGCGATGATCGCCAGATCCAGCGGATCGCGCACGTTGTAGCAGCCCAGACCGGGCGCCGTGGCGCAGGCATTGCGGTACTGCCAGAACGTGATCAAGACGTAGGCCGCGGTCACCATCGCCATCGCGCCTGCCGCCAACCCGTCCAGGCCGTCGGTGAAGTTCACCGCGTTGGACCAGGCGCTGACGATCACGACGCAGAACAACACGAACACCCAGCCCGCCAGCGTCACCGTGGCGATCTCACGGACATAGGACAGCTCAGGGCTGCCCGGGGTCAGGCCGTCACCGTTGCGGAACTGCAGGGCCAGCACGCCGAACAGCACCGCGGCGGTCAACTGGCCGACGGTCTTGGCGGTCTTGTTCAGGCCCAGGTTGCGCGAGCGCCGCAGCTTGATCAGGTCGTCGACGAAGCCGACGAGGCCGAGCATCGTGGCCAGCCCCAGCACCAACAGCCCCGAAGCCGACGGACCGTCACCGCCCAGGGCCACCCCGACCAGATGGGTGCCCAGGTAGCCCGCCCAGATACCGGCCACGATCGCCACGCCGCCCATCGACGGCGTCCCGCGCTTCTTGGCATGGCTGGCCGGGCCGTCCTCACGGATCTCATGTCCCAGCCCACGCTTGGTGAACAGCCGGATCAGTGCCGGGGTGAGCAGGATCGAAACCGTCAGGGCGATACCGACGGCGATCAGGATGAGCTTCATCGGTCGGCGTTCCGATCGTCTGCGTCCTCAGCGGCAACCAGCGCATCGGCCAGCGCACCCAGCCCCACCGAATTGGATGCCTTCACCAGCACCACATCCCCGGGCTGCAACTCAGCCTGCAGTAAGGCCAGCGCAGCATCGGCGTCGTCGACCATCGTGGACTCAGATCCCCACGAACCCTCCATCACCGCGCCGTGGTGCATGGCGTTCATAGTCCTCCCGGTTCCGACGACGATTAACCGAGACACATCTAAGCGCACCGCGAACCGTCCGATGGCGTCGTGCTCGGTTATCGCGTCGTCACCGAGTTCGGCCATCTCGCCCAGCACCGCCCAGCTGCGACGCTTTCCACCCGCCTCACCGGCGGATTCACCCGTGCCCTCCCGGGCCATCCAGGCCAGCGCCTTCAGGCCGGCCCGCATCGAATCCGGATTGGCGTTGTAGGCGTCGTTGATCACCGTCACACCGTCGGCGCGGTTACCGACCTGCATCCGGTTGCGCGAGACGGGACCGGCGCCCGCCAACGCCGTGGCCACCTGATCCAGACCGGCCCCGCACTGCAGCGCGACCGCGGCCGCGCACAACGCGTTGCCGACCTGGTGATCGCCGTGCACCGCGAGCGCCACCTCGACTTGGCCGCCGCCGGCGTGCAGCGTGAACCGCGGGCGGGCCAGACCATCGAGGGCGACCGGACCGGCCCACACGTCGACCTCGGAACCGGGCTCGCGCGAGACCCGCACCACGCGGGCCGCCGTCTTGCCCGCCATGGCCGCCACCGCGGTGTCGTCGACGTTGAGGATCACCACGCCCGAGGCCGGAACAGCTTGCGGCAACTCGGCTTTCGTGTTGGCGATGGCCTCGCGCGAACCGAACTCGCCGAGATGGGCGGTGCCGACGTTGAGCACCACCGCGATCTGTGGCGGGGCGATCGCGGCCAGAGCGGCGATGTTGCCCGGATGGCGGGCCGACATCTCCAGGATCAGGTAATCGGTCTCGGGCGTGGCACGCAACACGGTCCAGGGATGGCCCAGCTCGTTGTTGAACGAGCCCGGCGGCGCGATGACCTGCCCCAGCGGGTCCAACACCGCGACCAGCAGATCCTTGGTCGAGGTCTTGCCCGAGGATCCCGTCACCCCGATGATCGTCAGCCCACCGGCGACGAGTTCGGCCGCCACCGCCGCAGCGAGTTTGGCCAGGGCTGCCAGCACCGCCGCGCCGGAGCCGTCGGTGTCGAATTCCAATGCGCCAGAAGCGGCGTCGGCTGCGCCCGGCTCGGGCTCGACGACGATGGCGGGCACCCCGACCGGGCGCGCGGCCAGCACGGCCACGGCCCCGGCCGCCACCGCCCCCGCCGCGAAGTCATGGCCGTCGGAGCGGGCACCGGGCAACGCCAGGAACAAGCCGCCGGGACCCACCGCACGGGAGTCGAACTCGACGGTGCCGGTGACCGTGGTGGCGGCCGCCTCTTCGGCGGTGATGTCGGCCAATTCACCGCCGACGATCTCGGCGATCCTGGCGACGGTCATCTCGATCACGTGCCCGACTCCCCTTCCTTCAGTGCCTCCAACGCCGCCGCCAACTCGTCACGATCGTCGAACGGCCTGGTGTGGCCGCCTCCGGTCTGGCCGCTCTCGTGGCCCTTACCGGCGATCAGCACGGTGTCGCCGGGCCCGGCCCAGGCCACCGCACGCTCGATCGCCGCTCGCCGGTCGGCGACCTCCACGACCTCCGCGTACGTCTGCGCCTCGGCGGCGCCGGCCATGATCGCCGCCCGGATCAGCGCAGGGTCCTCGTCGCGCGGATTGTCATCGGTGACGACGACGAGGTCGGCCAGTTCGGCCGCCACTCGTCCCATCGGCGCACGCTTGCCCGTATCCCGGTTGCCGCCGGCCCCGAACACCACCCCGATGCGACCCGGCCCCGACGCCCGCAGCGTCTCCAGCACCGCCTGCAGCGCACCGGGCTTGTGCGCGTAATCGACCAGCGCCAGGAACTCCTGTCCGCGGTCGATCGGCTGCAGCCGCCCCGGCACGGTCGCCGCACGCAGCCCCGGCGCCGCCTGCTCGGGCGTCACGCCGGCCCCGTCCAGCAGCGCGACCGCCAGAGCCGCATTGGCGATGTTGTAGGCACCGGTCAGCCCGATCCGCATCCGGTGGGCCACCCCAGCCGGGTCGACGAGCGTGAACTCCTGGGCCCCGGCGCCGGCCGCCGAGACATCGCGCACCTGCCAGTCGGCAGCCGCGCCCGCGGCGCTGACGGTCGTCACCTTCTCGGCGCGACGGGCCATCGCCACACCCGCGTCGTCGTCGACGCAGACCACTGCCGCGCGGGCATGGTTGGGCGACCCGGGGTCGAACAGGCCGGCCTTGGCCTCGAAGTAGTCCTGCATCGTCGGATGGAAATCCAGGTGGTCACGCGACAGATTGGTGAACCCGCCGAGCGCGAAGACGATTCCGTCGACGCGGCCCAGCGTCAGCGCATGACTCGACACCTCCATCACCACGGTGTCGACCCCGCTTTCGACCATCAGGGCCAGCAGCGCCTGCAGATCCGGCGCCTCGGGCGTGGTCAGCGCGCTCGGCAGATCACGGCCGGCGATGCGCACCCCCACCGTGCCGATCAGCCCGGCCACCCGCCCGGCGGCCCGCAGCCCGGCCTCGGCCAGATACGTCGTGGTGGTCTTGCCCGAGGTGCCGGTCACCCCGATGACGGTCAGCCGCTCCGACGGACGCCCGTACACCTCGGCGGCCACCTCGCCGAGCACCGAACGAGGGTCGGGATGAACCAGGATCGGGACCTCGAGCGCTTTCAGTTCGGCGGCCCCCGCGGCGTCGGTGAGCACCGCCACCGCGCCGGCGGCAACCGCGTCGGCCGCATAGCGCGCGCCGTGCACCGCCGAACCCGGCAGCGCCGCGAACAGGTCCCCGGGCCGGGCGTCCTGGCCTCGCAGGGTCACTCCCGTCACCCGAAGTTCGGGTAACGGATTTCCGGTCGCGGATGCCGCCTGGACCTGTTCGGCGAGCGGAACGAGGTATTGGCCGGCGGGACGGCTGGGACGCAGCTTCATGGCCATGCCACAGTACCCATCTGCGGTCCGCCGACCGCATCACCCACGACTATCGCGGTCAGGTCGCCTGCAGCGTCAACCGCGGCCCCGGATCGGCCGACAACGGGACGTTGTGACGCTGCAGCAGCCACGAGGCGATGTTGTGGAACAGCGGCGCCGCCGAGGATCCCGGTGAGCCGTCCGCGGCGCGGTGTGGGGCGTCCATCATGATGCCGACGACGTAGCGAGGATCGTCCGCCGGCGCCATGCCGGCGAAGGTGATCCAGTAGACATCGTCGTAGTAGCAGCCGCACGCCGGGTTGATCTGCTGAGCCGTACCGGTCTTGCCCGCGATCTGGTAGCCCTCGACCGCGGCCTGCGGGCCGGTCCCCTGCTGCGCCCCCATCGGATCGCGCTGCACGATGGCACGGAACATGTTGCGCACCGTGCGGGCAGTCTCCGGCGCCACCACCCGAACCCCTTCGGGCCGTGGCTCATCGGTCCGGGTGCCATCCGGCGCAATCGTGGACTTGATGATCCGCGGCGGGATGCGGACCCCGTCGTTGGCAATGGTCTGATACATCCCCGCCATCTGCAGCAGCGTCATCGAAAGGCCCTGCCCGATGGGCAGGTTGGAGAACGAACTGCCCGACCACTGATCGATGGGCGGCACCAGCCCCGAGCTCTCACCCGGCAGGCCGACGCCGGTGCGCTGCCCGAGCCCGAACCGGCGCACCATGTCGTAGAACCGATCCGGACCGACGCGCTGGGCCAGCATCAGGGTGCCGACGTTCGACGACTTCCCGAACACACCGGTCATCGTGTACGGCATCACGCCGTGGTTCCACGCGTCGCGGACCGTGACCCCGCCCATGTCGATCGAGCCGGGCACCTGCAGCACCTCGTCCGGGTTGGCCAGACCGTACTCGATCGCCGCCGAGGCGGTGATGATCTTGTTCACCGAGCCGGGCTCGAACGGCGAGGAGACCGGCAGGTTGCCCATCTGCCGGCTGTCCTGCCGCCCCAGATCCTGGCTCGGGTCGAAGGTGTTGTCGTTCGACATCGCCAGTACCTCACCGGACTTCGCGTCGAGCACGACAGCCGAGACATTCTTGGCACCTGAGGCGTCCTTGGCCTGCTGCACCTGCTGCTGGACGTAGTACTGGATGTCGTCGTCGAGGGTCAGCTGCACCGTGGACCCGTTCACCGCGTCGTGCCGGTTGCGGTAGCTGCCCGGGATCACCACGCCGTCCGAGCCGCGGTCATAGGTGACCGAACCGTCGGAACCTGCCAGCACCGCATCGAGCGAATCCTCAAGTCCCAGTAGGCCGTGGCCGTCCCAGTCGATGCCGCCGACGATGTTGGCCGCCAGCGACCCACCCGGGTACTGGCGCAGGTCCTGGCGCTCGGCGCCGACCTCGGGGAACTTGTCCATGATCGCGCTCGCGATCGCGGGGTCGACCGCGCGAGCCAGGTAGACGAAGGTCTCGTTGCTCCGCAGCTTCTTGAGCACGGTCTTGAAATCGGGCCGGTTGTCGAGCCGGGCGGCGATCTCCTTGGCGATGTCGACGAGCCGACGATCCGGATCCGGCGCCTCACTGGATTTGGCCTTGGCCTCGGCGAGCTGCTTGCGGACCCGGACCGGCTGGAACGTCAGCGCCTTGGCCTCGATGGTGAACGCCAGCTTGTCGTCGTTGCGGTCGACGATGCTGCCCCGCATCGCCGGGTTCACATCGGTGACCTTGAGCTGACTGGCCGCCTCGGCGCGCAGACCGGCCGCCCTCGGCACCTGGAGCGTGAACAACTGCACCGCCGCGATCGCCAGCACCGCCAGCATGACCAGGTTCCCGGCCCGGTGCCGGAACACGAAAGACGAGCTGCGCAAACCGGTTTCGGGAGCGGCAACCCTGGTGCGGCGAACCCCCGCCTCGTGCCCGGGTCCGGGCGAGGCCTTCTTGGCCCGCTGCTGCTTGGGCGTCTGGCCGCCGCGGCCCGGACCGCGGCTCATGCGGCCGGGGCCTGGGCGTTCACGGCCGCAGCCGGGACATGTGCCGCCGGCGCCACCGGTGGACTGAACTGCTCCACCGGGGTGACCGGGCCCGGAGCTGCCAGTGCCTGCGCGACAGGCGCGGGAGCAACAGGTGCGGGCGCGGCCAGTGCCGGCGCGGCCGGTCCGGGTGCGGTCGGCACACCGGGCACATGCGTCGGCTCGGTGACCTGTTGCGGTGCGACCTGCGCGGGGTCAACCGGCGCGGGCGCACCCAACGGGGCAGGCGCCGGAGCGGCGAGCACGTCCGGTGCCGGCACTGTCGCACCCGGCGGGACCGGCGCGACCGGCAGGACCGGCCCGGGCACCGGAGGAACGGCCCCCGGCGCACCATGGGGCGCATCGGCCTGAGGCACCGGAATACCCGGTACGCCAAGAGCACCCGGGCGCGGTGCCCGCACCGTCAGCTCGCGCGGATCGACGACGCGCGGGGCCGGGGGCGCGGGCGGAGCCGGTGGGGCCTCCTCGGGCAGCGGCGTGTTCAACGGGGGCGGCGGCACGCCTTCGGCAGGCTTGGGGGTGCCGACGACGGTCCAGTTGCCTGCCGCATCCTGCACCAGGTGTGCGGTATCGCGCGATGGGATCATGCCCAGATTGCGGGCAGATTCGGCCAGCGCCGGCGCCGCCTGCGCCTCGAGCACATCGCGCTCAAGCGCCTCTTTCTGTTGCATCAGACCCTGATTGACCTGGCGGGCGTGGCCCAACTGGTAGGACCGCTCAGCCGAACCGGTCGACAGCCACAGCGTGACCGCGAGCCCCAGACCCAGCGCCGCGATCACCAGGACGACGAACGGGACCCGGGAGATCAGGACACGTGGATTCAGCTCGATCGAGGCCAGCCGGACCAGCAGACGCTCCCGCAGGCGGACCCGCAGTGGCGGACGGACAACCTTGGGAGCCTTGGCTTTACGAGCCTTTGCCCGGGCCTTGGCCTGGCTGGTGCTCTTGGGGCGGGCCGGACGGGTACCCGGCCGCTGAATCGGGCCTGCACTCGACGCCGGACGCGCCGGCCGCTGTTCGGAAGCAGGCCGACGCTTGCGCGGCGGGGCCTGCTCGGTGCGCCGCCCGCCACCTCGAGCGGGTTGACGCACCGGACGCCTGCGGTCTGCCTCGCGCAGCTGCTCGGGTCGCTTGACCTTCATGAGTTGCCCCCTTCCCCAACCTTCTCCAGTGCCCGCAGCCGCACCGGAGCGCTACGCGGATTGCGATCGATCTCGACTTGGCGGGCCTTCTCGGCGCCGCGGGTCAACGTGACGAATTCAGGTTCATGGCCGGGCAATTCGATGGGCAGGCCAGGAGGGGTTCGCGAGGCGGTGGCCGCGGCAAACGCCTGCTTGACGATCCGGTCCTCGAGCGACTGGTAGGACATCACCACGATCCGTCCGCCTTCGGTCAGCGCGGCGAGCGCAGCAGGCAGGGCGGCGCGCAGCGAATCCAGTTCGCCGTTGACCGCCACCCGTAGCGCCTGGAAGGTGCGCTTACCCGGGTGCCCCCCGGTGCGACGAGCCGGCGCCGGGATCGCTTCGTAGAGGAGCTCCACCAGTTCGCCGGTTGTCGAAAATGGTTGCTGCGCCCGTCGTTTGACGACCTTGTCGGCTATCCGGCCGGCGAAGCGCTCCTCGCCGAAGTCGCGCAGAATACGTGCGATCGACTTGGCGTCGTAGGTGTTGAGGATGTCCGCGGCCGTCAACGGGGCGTCGGGATCCATCCGCATGTCCAGCGGCGCATCCGCCGAGTACGAGAAGCCGCGTTCGGTCTGATCGAGCTGCATGGACGACACACCGAGGTCGAACAGCACTCCGTCGATCTGGGTGAAGCCGGAATCCGCGATCGCCCCGGCGATTCCGTCATAGCGGGTCCGCACGGGCCGCATCCGGTCACCGAACGGGGCCAGTCGGGCACCGGCGATGCCGAGCGCGTTGGGGTCACGGTCCAGGCCGATCACCTGCAGACCCGGAAAGTCGGTGAGAAAGCGCTCGGAGTGGCCGCCCGCGCCGAGCGTGGCGTCCACCAGCACAGCGCCCGTGCCGTCGTCGTGGTGACGGGTGAGCGCGGGGGCCAGCAGCTCGACGCAGCGGTCGAGCAGAACCGGGATGTGACCGTGGCCCTCGGAGTCGGACTGATCTGGGGAATCTGGCACCGCTGAAACACCTCCGCTCGGAATGGCCCCTGCACCGGGGTCTCTGTCCGAATTCACGGACCTGGCGTTGGGGAAGTACGCCAGGGCCAATTCGGGCAGAGGCCTCGTTGCACGGGCTATGTCCAGACCGGCCGCCGGTTGACCGGCTGAATCAGCGGCACCATCACAGAACGTCGCGAGTGTCATCAGTGGCCGCGGAGAAGTTTTCTTCGTGGGTCTGCTGGTACTCCTGCCACGCGTCGGCGTCCCAGATCTCCAGGTAGTCGACCGACCCGATCACCACACATTCCTTGGACAGGTTTGCGTAGCGACGGTGATCCGCCGAAAGGGTGATCCGACCCTGTCCATCCGGACGCTGTTCGTCTGCGGCCGCGGCGAAAACCCGCAACTGCGCGCGACGCTCCGGATGCGCCTTGGCCTCTTCGACCGCTTTGCGTGCACGTTCCTCGAACTCGTCCCGCGGGTACACGGCCAGGCTGTGATCTTGACTCTTCGTGACCATCAACCCTCCTGCCAGTACGTCGCGGAACTTGGCGGGCAGCGTGAGCCGCCCCTTGTCGTCGAGCTTGGGCGTGTAGGTACCCAGAAACATCTGGACACCTCCCGCCACCGGAGTTCGGATCCCGAGTCGCTTGTGAGATCCAGGCCCTTCTGCCCTCCGAACGGGGTTCCGTTTTCCCCGTTGGCCGCCACTTTACCCCACGATCCCCCACTTTGCTCCATTTAGTTGGGCAAGTTTGGGCGTTCTCCCCACCCGAACCCCCCAGAATTGCC
>NZ_LQPP01000046.1 GCF_002102345.1 Mycolicibacterium peregrinum | reverse complement strand
GTGGCGCCCATTGAAAGAGGGCGTAGAGGACGCGTATTCGGAGCGCGGCCAGTGACCGCACGCGAGCTGACCATCCCCGGCGCCTAGGAGATCACAGGTGTAACCACGCCATGTGAATCAGTGCTGTACGGCAATCGACCAACCGCGCCTACTTTCTTTGCTTCAACCCTGCTGACTGCAGCCCGCCTGCGCGGAGATCGATGAGATAGTGCTCCGTCGGCTGCGTACGCATTGGCAGTTCCCTGCGGAACATGCCCACGGAAATTGCCTATTTACGCCCTAGAGCAACGCTCGGCGCGCTTTGTCTATCAGTCTTGGGCGTGCAGAAGTCCCGTCTATGCGGTTACGGGCTCGCACTTATCCCAAATCAACACGGCGACCCGCTTCATAAGCGAGGAACGAGTTGGGATAGGCGGTAATTCAGGACCTTCCGTCGGCGAACGCTCCCGCAGATGAGGCTCAGTAGTTGGCAGACGTCGCCTGCAAGGCGGCTGTGGCGGCAGCAGTCCGCTGCCAACCCCGCGCGGGCGGCCCTGGCGGGGAGCGCGGATGTCCGCGGGGACGGCTGTTCACCGGCGTCACCCGGGCCTGGTGGTCATCCTCGCGTCGCGGGTACCGGAGGCCCGCCCCTCCGGGCCTGTGCAGTCGCAGCAACTAGTGGGTCAACGCGTCTGTGTTAGCCAGAACGTGACATGCGGGGACTATTTACCGGTTGTCGCCCGCGCCGGCAGGAAATCACGAATTTGCCCAATTCACATTGGTCAAAAATGGGAAACGTGTGGCCGATTTTGAATTGAATTTGGACGGTAATTTACGCCGCCGTACGTATATGGGACTTCGCTGTGAAGCTGTGCGGAACAGGCTGATGGGGTGGCGCATGACATGGTTTACTCTTCAACGACCAAGCTGACTCCGTGAGGCGTCATGCGTATTCGCTGCACCTGTACCGGGTGGGGTGATAGTGGAGGAGATCTACGATTTTTCGGTTTTTGAAGCGGTTGTGGATTCCGCTACTCGCGGTCGTGGTGATCTCCGCCGCGGGATTTACCGTTTCGCGCCTGCACACCATCTTTGGCAGTGACAAGCGTGCTACGTACGCCGACACCCAGGTCAATGACACGAAGCCGTTCGACCCCAAGAAGCTGACGTACGAGGTATTCGGGGCGCCGGGAACGGTGGCAAATATCAGCTATTTCGATGTTAATGCCGACCCGCAATTCATAAAGAAAGTCAGCCTGCCCTGGATTCTGGAATTCGATATCACAAAGACCACTGCTGTCGGAAGCGTCATGGCGCAAGGCGACAGCAATAATATCGGCTGCCGTATAACCGTCGACAATGAGGTCAAGGCCGAGAAGTCCTCGAATCAGATAAATGCCTTCACCTCATGTCTGCTGAAGGCTGCATGAGCGATAAAAACATGGATACAGACCAACAACGCAGGCCGCGACTGGCTTCGATGATTCGCCGGTTCTCGCCCCTGATCATCTTGGGGTGGGTGGCGATCACGGTGCTGGTGACCGTGGCGGTCCCTCCGCTGGAGGTCGTCGAGCGTGACCATTCGGTGTCGCTGAGCCCTCCGGATGCGCCGTCGGTCAAGGCCATGACCCGCATGGGTGAGCTGTTCCAGGAATCCAATTCGGAAAGCGTGGCCGTCATCGTCCTGGAGGGCGAGGAGCCTCTCGGCGAGGCCGCCCACAAGTACTACGACAGCCTCGTCGACCAGCTGAAGCAAGACCCCAAGCACATCCAGCATGTCCAGGACTTCTGGGGCGATCCGCTCACCGCGGGTGCCGCGCAGAGCGCCGACGGAAAAGCTGCGTATGTGCAGTTGAACCTGCACGGGAGCTTCGGGCAGGCCGCAGCGAACGAATCGGTGCAGGCAGTCCAGGACGTCGTCAAGAACACGCAGGCACCGCCCGGTATCACGACGTACGTCACGGGCCCGGCGGCGATCGTGGCCGACATGGGGCAGAGCGGTAACCGGACGGTCATCCTCATCACTCTGGTGAGCGTCGGGGTGATCTTCCTGATGCTGCTCCTGCTCTACCGATCGTTCATCACCGTCATCATTCTGCTGTTCACGGTCGGGATCGAACTGCAGGTGGCCCGCGGGTTCGTCGCCTTCCTCGGCGTACACGAGTTGGTCGGTCTCACCACGTACGTGGTGAATCTGCTCGTCTCGGTGGGCATCGCGGCCGGGACCGATTACGCAATCTTCTTCACCGGGCGATATCAGGAGGCCCGGCAATCCGGGGAGGACCGGGAGTCTTCGTACTTCACCGCCTACCGAAGCGTCGCCAAGGTGGTCCTGGCCTCCGGCCTGACGATCGCGGGGGCGATCGCCTGCCTGAGTTTCACCCGGCTGCCGTACTTCCAGCCGCTCGGGATCCCCGGCGCGGTGGGCATATTGGTCGCTGTGGCGGTCGCGCTCACTCTGGTGCCGGCTTGTATCGCCGCGGGCAGCCGGTTCGGCGTCTTCGATCCCAAGCGTCCGGTCGTGACCCGGCGGTGGCGTCGCATCGGTACCTCCGTCGTCCGGTGGCCGGCCCCGATCCTGCTCGCCACGCTGGCGGTGGCACTCATCGGGTTGCTGACGCTGCCGGGGTACAGCCCGAGCTACAGCGACCAGAAGTACATTCCGCAGGACATTCCGGCCAATCAGGGGTTCGCGGCAGCTTCCCGCCATTTCCCGGAATCGAAGATGACGACGCCCGACCTGTTACTGGTCGAGGCCAATCATGATATGCGCAATCCAACCGATTTACTGATCTTGAACAAGCTGGCCAAGGCCGTGTTCGCGGTACCCGGAATTGCCAATGTGCAATCCATAACGCGGCCGGAGGGCACTCAGATCGAACATTCTTCGATTCCGTTCATGCTGAGTATGTCCAATGCCAGCCAGCGTCTCTCGCTGCCGTTCCAGAAGGAGCGGATGGAGGACCTGGTCAAACAGGCCGACGACATGTCGGCGACGATCAGCCTCATGCAGCGCATGTACGAACTGATGCAACAGATGGTCGGTACGACTCATCGCATGGTCGGTACCACCCATGACCTTCAGTCCGACATGAGGGAATTGCGCGACCACATGGCGGATTTCGACGACTTCTGGCGGCCGCTGCGCAATTATCTCTATTGGGAGCCGCATTGCTTTGATATTCCGATGTGCTGGTCGATCAGATCCATATTCGACGGGCTGGACGGTATCGATGAGGTGACCGACAAAATGCAGGGATTGGTCAAGGAACTCGACCAATTGGACCTGCTGATGCCACAGATGCTGCTGCAATTCCCGCAGATGATCGCCACGATGCAGAGCACGCGCACGATGATGCTGACGATGCACAGCACGATGTCGGGACTCTTCACCCAGATGGATGAGTCAAGCGACAATGCCACCGCCATGGGCAAGGCGTTTGACGCGTCGAACAACGACGACTCGTTCTACCTGCCGCCGGATGTCCTGGAGAACAAGGACTTCCAGCGCGTCATGAAGATCTTCCTGTCCCCGGACGGGAAGGCTGCGCGCATGCTGATCACCCAGCGCAGCGACCCCGCGACGCCTGAGGGTATTTCCCGGGTCGAACCATTGCGGATCGCGGCCGAGGAGGCGCTCAAGGGAACCCCGCTGGAGAGTTCCAAGCTGTACCTGGCCGGTACCGCGGCGGGGGTGAAGGACCTGGTGGACGGGTCGAAGATCGACCTCTTGATCGCCGGCGTGACGGCCCTGGCCCTCATCTTCCTGATCATGGTGCTGATGACCCGCAGCTTTATCGCGGCACTGGTCATCGTGGGCACGGTGGCGCTCTCGCTAGGTGCATCCTTCGGCCTGTCCGTGCTGGTGTGGCAGTACATCCTCGGTATCCAGATCAACTGGGTGGTGCTGGCGATGTCCGTCATCGTCCTGCTCGCAGTGGGTTCGGATTACAACCTTCTGCTGGTCTCGCGGATGAAGGAGGAGATCCACGCGGGCATCAACACCGGCATCATCCGGGCGATGGCAGGCACCGGCAAGGTCGTGACGGCTGCGGGTCTGGTGTTCGCGGCCACGATGGCGTCGATGATCGTCAGTGACCTGCTGACCATCGGTCAGGTGGGCACCACGATCGGCCTCGGGTTGCTGTTCGACACGCTGATCGTCCGCGCGTTCATGACCCCGTCGATCGCCGCGCTGCTCGGCCGCTGGTTCTGGTGGCCCCAACAGGTGCGCCCGCGTCCAGCCAGTGCGATGCTGCGGCCGATGGGTCCGCGTCCGCTGGTGCGCAACTTGATGTTGAGGGATTAGCGGCGGCTGCATGACTGAGAACACTCGGCGTCCGTTTATCGCGCGGACCGTACGGATGCTGTCGCCGCTCATCATCGTGGGTTGGCTCGCGGTCACTTTGATCTTGACGCTGGCATCGGTCGGCGGCGACTGGTCGGCCGCGATCCCGTCACTCGAGCGGGTCGCGGAGAAAAACGCGGTGTCCCTGATGCCCAAGGACGCGCCCTCGGCCCTGGCGATGAAACGCATCGGCCATAACTTCGGGGAATCCGACTCGGACAGCTCCGCGATGATCGTGCTCGAGGGGCACGAGCCCCTGGGCGATGAGGCGCATCGCTACTACGGCGAGTTGATCGGTGCGCTGAGAAGCGATCCGAAGCATGTCGAGCACGTGCAGGATCTGTGGGGCGATCGCCTGACCGCGTCGAGCGTGACAAGCCCCGACGGCAAGGCCACGTACGTCCAGCTGAACCTCGCAGGCGACCAGGGCACACCTCAGGGCGATGAATCGGTGGCCGCTGTACGCGACATCGTCGACCGGTCGACTCCGCCGCCGGGCGTGGAGGTTTTCGTAACCGGCGCTGCGCCACTGGCTTCCGATATGCAGCACAGCGGAAACCGGTCGATCCTGAAGATCACCGCGGTAACCGTCGTGATCATCTTCATCCTGCTCTTCCTGGTCTATCGGTCGGTCGTGACCGTGATCCTGCTGCTCATCATGGTGGGTATCGAGTTGGCGGCGGCCCGGGCCATCGTCGCGTTCCTGGGCGCCAACGAAGTCTTCGTGCTCTCCACGTTCGCCGTGAACATGCTCGTATTCCTCGCCATCGCTGCCGGAACCGACTACGGCATCTTCTTTTTCGGCCGATATCAGGAGGCGCGTCAGGCCGGCGAGGACCGGGAGCAGGCGTACTACAGCATGTATCGCGGCGTCACGCCGGTGGTCCTGGCTTCCGGTCTGACGATCGCCGGAGCGATCCTGTGTCTGACGTTCACCCGGCTCCCGTACTTCGAGACCATGGGTATCCCGTGTGCGATCGGTATGGCGGCGGCCGTCGCGGTGGCGATCACGCTGGTGCCCGCCGGGATCGCCATCAGCAGCCGGTTCGGACTGCTGGAGCCCAAACGCACCTTGCGGGTTCGGCGTTGGCGTGGAATCGGCACTGCGGTCGTCCGGTGGCCGGTCCCGATCCTGATCGGATCCCTGGCGGCCGCGCTGGTCGGCCTCCTCGCCCTGCCCGGATACGAGACGAGCTACAACGACCGGCGCTACATTCCGGGGGACATTCCCGCCAACATGGGTTTCACTGCCGCGGAACGTCACTTCTCCCAGTCACGGATGACGCCGGAGGTCCTGATGGTCGAGACCGACCGGGACCTAAGGAACCCGGCCGATTTCATCGTGCTGAACCGGTTGGCGAAGGCAATCTTCAAGGTGCGCGGCATATCTCGCGTCCAGGGCATCACCCGGCCCGAGGGCACCCCCATCGATCACACCTCCATCCCGTTCATGCTCAGCTTGCAGAGCGCCGGCCAGGTCCAGGCCACGGAGTTCCAGAAGACCCGCATCAACGACATGCTCAAGCAGGCCGCTGACATGCAGGTGATGATCGACACCATGCAGCGCACGTACGACGTGATGCGACAGATGGCCGCCACCACGCACAACATGGTCGCGCGAACCCACGAGGTCTACGAAGTCGCTCGAGACCTCCGCGGCAGCATTGCCATCTTCGACGACATGTTCCGGCCGATCCGCAATTACTTCTATTGGGAGCCGCACTGTTTCGACATCCCGATCTGCTGGTCGCTGAGGTCGATCTTCGACGCCATGGACGGTGTGGACAAGCTCGACGACAATTTGCAGATCATGGTCGCGAACATGGACGAGCTGGACTCGATCATGCCGAAGCTGCTGGTCCAGTTCCCGCAGATGATCGCGATCATGAAGAAAATGCGGGTGAGCACCTTGACGATGCACACCACCATGTCGGGTCTGATGAATCAGATGGACGAGACGAGCAAGGACGCCGCCGTCATGGGGCAGACGTTCGACGCCGCGAAGAACGACGACTCGTTCTTCCTTCCACCAGAAGTGTTCCAGAACCCGGACTTTCAGAAGGCGATGAAATCGTTCATCTCCCCCGACGGGCGATCGGTTCGGTTCATCATTTCCCACAACGGTGACCCGCAGTCACCGGAGGGCATCGAGCGCGTCGATCAAATTCGCACGGCGGCTGAAGAGGCGCTCAAGGGCACGCCGCTGGCAAGCGGGAAGATCTACATCGCCGGCGCCGCGGCGACCGCGAAGGACTGGCAGGACGGATCCAAGTACGACCTGTGGATCGCCGGGATAGCCGCGATCTGCCTGGTGTTCCTCATCATGCTGTTCATCACCCGAAGTTTCATCGCCGCTCTGGTCATCGTCGGGACAGTGGTGCTGTCACTGGGCGCCTCGTTCGGCCTGTCCGTACTGCTGTGGCAGTACATCTTGGGAATCCATTTGCACTGGATGGTGCTGGCGATGTCGGTGATCATCCTTTTGGCGGTGGGTTCGGACTACAACCTGCTGCTCGTGTCACGGATGAAAGAGGAGATCGGTGCAGGCATCAACACCGGCATCATCCGGGCGATGGGTGGTACCGGCAAGGTCGTGACCACCGCGGGCATCGTATTCGCGTGCACGATGGCCGCGATGGCCGTCAGCGACCTGCAGATCATCGGCCAGATCGGCACCACCATCGGCCTCGGTCTGTTGTTCGACACGATGATTGTGCGGTCGTTCATGACGCCATCGATCGCTGCCCTGCTGGGGCGGTGGTTCTGGTGGCCGCAACGGGTGCGTCCCCGGCCGGCAAGTGCCATGCTGCGTCCGCACGGGCCACGTCCCGCGGTCCGCTCACTGCTGGGCCAGGATCTCCCCGGAGACACTGTGACACAGCCGATCAGGACATCTGACTAGCCGCCGTCGGCCAGATCGTCACCGGGGCAGTAGCTTTCCCGTAAAGATGTTGCGCAGAAACGAGATTGGGCGCCGGCTGATGGCCGGCGCCCAATCTCTCTGCTGTGCTCCGGTCAGTACTTGACGCAGCTGGTCAGCATCTGTTTGAACACCGGCAGGGCCTGGTCCGCACCCTCGTTGTTCTTGATCTGATTCAGCAGATTCACCCGCTCGTCCTTCGGGGAGCTCAGGAAGACCCGGATGAACTGCAGGTTGGGCGGTGACTGGTCCAGGTACTGCGCGGCCATCGGATTCTCGGCGTGCACCGCCGCAATCGCCTGATCGTAGGTGCAGGGCGAGTCGACCAACGGCCCGAGATCAGGCTCGGCCGACGAGAGACCGGCTCCCGCACTGAGCAGCAGGCCGGCGCCGGCCACGGCGACCGCGAGCCCGGCAAGTGGACGTTTCTTCATTGGTTCCCCTCCTGGTGAGTGTGGCTCAAACTCCGGTAGTCAGGCGACGATCCGGGGCCGTGCGGCCTTGTCGAGGTATTTACCACCAACTCATCAATACCAAACTTTATGCCGGACGCCCACCTCGAATTTCCGATCTGGCTTCCGCGGTGTTACATCCCATTCCGGGATGGTATTGCGGCAATATTTCCCGAGAGTCTGGGAGACTGCTTCTTTCCCAGCGCAGCCACTGTCGGAGAGTTCTCGACATGGTTGCTGGAACAGCGCGAAAAAGATTTCACAACCGATCCCGGATGTTGGCTCCCCGACGGCCACCGCGGTCGGGTCGGGTCGCCATCCGACGAGCGGAGAGCAACAGAGCATTCGGCCGATGCGGCCCGCCGGGATTACCCCCGTGTCGCAAAGCCGATGGAAATCAGCAGGTTAAATCCGATCTCCGAGGCGGAAAGGCTGCTACCCGGGTGTGGGTGCGCGCCCGGTCTTCCTGGCATGGCAAACGGTTGGAGATGGGCGGTCACGACGGTGGCCACTTGTGATCCCGATCGGGTCGCGGACCAGCCAATAAATGTGAATACGCTGTACCGTCGAATTGCTGGCAGGGCTGTTCCGAGCTTGCATTTTGCAGTCGAGTTAAATAAAGCGATTCTCACCGATAAACCTTGTATTCAACATCAAAGCCGGGCTAACCTCTGTGCCGCAGTAGCTTTCGCGTTTGGTCGGATACGTATGGTCGGGAAGATTCAGAGACGGGGGAAGATGATGGCCGTTGCTGCGCAGGAATTGCCGAAGTGGTTGCTCGAGTTAAGTAATTCGTTCTCGGGTTTCAGTTCGGAGGCGTGTTCGTGACAGCGCCGGATGAGCGCACGCAGGAACCTGGCCGCCCGGTCGTGCTGTTCGTGCTCGGCATGGGACGGTCGGGGACATCGGCGCTGACCCGGGTTCTCTCTCTGTGCGGGGCTGCTCTGCCCGGCGGGATGATGGGAGCCGACAGCGGAAATGAGCGCGGCTATTGGGAGCCCCGGGCCGGACTCTATCTGAACGAGAAGTTCCTGTACCGCCATGGCAGCAGCTACTTCGACCCGACTCTGCGTCTCCAAGAAGAAGGCGGGTTGAGTTCGGAAGAGGTGGCGGACTTCACTGCGAAGATCCGGGACTATCTGCAGACGTTGCCCGCCGCGCGGGTCGTGGTGGTGAAGGTGCTGCACATCTCGGTTCTGGCGCGAATGTGGTTCGACGCGGCCCATCAAGCCGGATACGACATCGCGGCGGTGCTGGCCGTGCGCGATCCACAGGAAGTCATCGGATCGCTGGCCAAGCTCATGGATGCCTCACCGCAGCTGACGAGCGCGCTGTGGCTGAAGTACAACCTGTTGGCCGAGCGTGAGACCCGTGGACTGCCGCGGGTATTCGTCGACTACTCGAACTTCCTCGACGACTGGAGTCGGGAGATCAAACGCATCTCCCACACACTCGGCGTGGACCTGGATACCGGTGACCGGGCCGCTGTGGAAACGTTTCTGGCGAAAGACATGCGTCACCAACGTCAGCGGGGCCCGATCATCGAACCGTTCGGGACGGATTGGTTGTCCGTGGCTTACCGGGCCCTTGCCTCTGCGGCACGTGACGAACCGTGGGAGGAATCCTCCTTGGACCGAGTTTTCGACGGGTTCCGGGCCAGTGAGCACGGATTCCGCACGGCGATAGAGGATTTCCAGGGTCAGTTCAACCGCCGCTACCGGTTCTCCAGGGCCTTCATCAAGCCGTTGTTCGAAGGTGTCGCCCTCGTGCATGGGCGGCGGGGAACCTGGGCCTGAACCGCCTCTACTTGCGCCGAAGAAGTTCCAGCAAGTAGTCGCCATAGCCGGACTTGGGGAGTTCCTTGGCGCGGGCGGCCAGCTGATCGTCGTCGATGAACCCGGCCCGCCAGGCGATCTCCTCGGGCACACCGATTTTCAGCCCCTGGCGGCGTTCGATGGTGCGAACGAAATCGCTGGCGTCGAGTAGCGAGTCGAAGGTGCCGGTATCGAGCCAGGCCGTCCCGCGAGCCAACACCTCCACCGACAGCTGCCCCTGGTTCAGATAGATCTGGTTGATCTCGGTGATCTCGTATTCGCCACGCGCCGACTTGCGCAGAGACCGGGCCATCTCGATGACGTCATTGTCATAGAAATACAAGCCGGGGACCGCATAGTGAGATTTCGGCGTGGTCGGCTTCTCCTCGAGTGAAAGGGCGATGCCGCCCTCGCCGAACTCGACCACGCCGTATGCGGACGGATTGGCAACCCAGTACGCGAAAATGGCCCCGCCGGTGACGTTCTGGAATCGGCGCAGGCTGGTGCCCAGGCCCGGACCGTAGAAGACGTTGTCGCCTAGGGCCAGCGCCACGGTGTCGGTGCCGATGTGCTGGGCTCCGATCTTGAACGCCTGCGCGAGTCCCTCGGGCTCACGCTGGACGGCGTAGGTCAGGCTCACTCCGAATGCCGAGCCGTCGCCCAGTAGCCGCTCGAACGCCGAGGCGTCGGCAGGCGTGGTGATCACCAGGATGTCGCGAATACCGGCCATGATCAACGTGGACAGCGGGTAATAGACGAGTGGTTTGTCGTATACCGGAAGCAACTGCTTGCTCACACCCATCGTGATCGGATGCAGTCGTGTGCCGGAACCACCGGCGAGAATAATTCCGCGCATGCGTGCCCCTACACCTCGAAACAAAGGACTCGACGAGATCGGTTGCCGCGACGACGTTTTCTGGATTGTCACCGGGCAACACACGCGCCACCATATCGTGCCCGCCCAGCAATCGCGACGAAATGGTTTGCGATGAACTTGGGCTACCCCGCAATGTCGACGACGTGGTGGTGAAGCTGCGGGTCCGCGCGCCGGTCACCCCGGCCGTCAACGCGAGCCCCCTTGAATGTGCGGCGCGCGGCAAAGTGGCAGCGGCAACCGCGTAGGTGTCGTCCCGCAGAATTTGCCAGTGCGATTATGGCCGGGGAATGTTCCGCGCCACGACGCATGGGCCGGATGTTCGCCGATTAGCGAAATTTGTCATACGGAATGACGTTTTTTCAGACGACTATCCTAAAAGTCGTTGACGGCGTGGACTATTCGGCGATGAAGCCGCCGATCGCCCGGCGCGTCTACTAGTGTCCAACCGGTGGGGGTCGCAGCATTGTCATGAGAATTGCACTGTCGAGCTATGGAACGCGCGGGGACATCGAGCCCTCCCTGGCGGTAGGACGCGAGCTACTGCGCCGCGGGCACGAAGTGCGGATGGCGGTGCCCCCGGACCTGGTGGGTTTCGTCGAGGCCGCGGGGCTGCCGGCGGTCGGCTACGGGTTGGAGGTGGAGCCGCAGCTGGACGGCTACCGCGATTTGTGGACCACGTGGGCGCGACACTTCTGGCGGGTTCAGGATCTGGTGGTGCTGTGCCGGGAGGCCCTCAAGATGGTCACCGAGCAGTGGGCCGAACTGAGCCGGACCCTCATGGCATTCGCCGACGGTGCCGACGTGCTGACCACCGCCGTGGGTTACGAGCAGCCGGCGGCCAACGTCGCCGAGTACTACGGGATTCCCCTGGTCGCGCTGCACACCATGCCGTGGCGGCCCAACGGACGGCTGTTTCCGGTCGTGCCGCCGCCGGTGAGTCGCACCGCGATGACCGCCTACGACTGGCTGGCCTGGCGGCTGACCAAGCACCACGAGGATGCACAGCGGCGCGAACTCGGTCTGCCGAGGACGACCGGCCCATCGCCGCGGCGAATGGCCGAGCGGGGTGCATTGGAGATCCAGGCATACGACGAGGTCTGCGTTCCCGGGCTGGCGGCCGAGTGGTCGAAGCTGAATGGACGACGTCCGTTCGTGGGCGCGCTCACGATGGAGTTGTCCACTCGTGCCGATGATGAGGTGACCGCGTGGATGGCCGCCGGGCCGCCGCCGATCTGTTTCGCATTCGGCAGCATTCCCGTTGAGTCCCCGGTGGATACGGTGGCGATGATCAGCGCGGCCTGTGCGGAACTCGGGCAGCGGGGGCTGATCTGCGCCGGCGGCACCGACCTGACCGGCATCCCGGTGTCAGACCAGGTGAAGGTCGTCGGCGTGGTGAACTATGCGGATGTCTTTCGGCTCAGCAGAGCCGTCGTGCACCATGGCGGCTCGGGCACGACGGCCGCGAGCCTGCGCGCCGGCGTTCCCACCCTCATTCTCTGGTCCGTGGGTGATCAGCCAGTGTGGGGAAACCAGTTGAAGAGACTGAAAGTCGGTACCGCACGGCGGTTTTCGACAACCACAGGCGAATCTTTGGTAGCCGACCTACGCCGCATCCTGTCCCCGGAATATGCGGCAAGGGCGCGTGAGCTGGCAGGACTGATGACCTCACCGTCCGACAGCGTGGCGAAAGCCGCAGATCTGCTCGAGCGCTTTGCCGGAGCGTGAGGCCCCAAGCCTCGCCGATCTCAGCGACCGCCGGCGGCGAACAGCTAACTCCTGATATTCGAAACTGACTGCCGTCGGCGTCAATTACTCCGACGCGTTCGGCGGCCGGACTCTGCTTGCTTCGGCATTTGCGGTGCGGATCATCGAACCGATTCCAGCGGTGCAGTCCGCGGTCTCGAACGCCGTCACGATGGGCTGAAGAGGCTGGCTCACGGCGTGTTCAGGACAAGGCGCGATCGCGAGTTCGGAGGTGGTTTTGTTTGCCAGTTCGGCCGCATCCGGGCATCGCCCCACATGGTGGGCGGAAATCCCCGATCATTCGAATTCGCGTCTTTTGCATCACCTCGACGAACTGTCTGTCGATTTGCCAAAGTGCCAGATTTACAAGGACATTGGTCCTATCTGAAATGCACTGGAGCGGCTGTCGGGAGGCTAGGCTCATGGCCTGACCAGCAACCGAGTAAGGGGGCAGTTTTTTGACCGTGACGGATCACGACACCCGATCTGCATACCTGGACCTGCTCCGCCAGGACCTCACCAGATACGGGGTCGACGAATTGGTGCCGGTGGGCTGGAACTGGTTGCACCGCCCAGTTTTCAAGATCGGCAATCTGATGCTTGTCCGCAAGCGGCCCTTCGATCGCCACAAACGCGATCTGGGTCTGGATTGGCCTGCGGAAGCGCTGACGATGATCGGTATGAAGCGGCTGACGAGCTTGCAGCACTGCGTCGAGACCGTGATCGCCGAGGATATCCCGGGCGATCTCGTCGAATGCGGGGTCTGGCGCGGTGGCGCCTCGATCCTGATGCGCGCGGTGCTCGCGGCGTACGGCGATGAGAGCCGTTCGGTGTGGCTCGCCGATTCGTTCGAAGGTGTGCCGCCGCCGGATGCCGCCAACTACAAGGCGGACAAAGGGGACAGGCTGCATCTGGCGGCGCCCATCCTGGCGGTGTCGGAGACGGACGTCAGGGCGAACTTCGCCCGCTACGGGTTGCTGGACGACAAGGTCCGCATTCTCCCCGGCTGGTTCAAGGACACCTTGCACGATGCGCCGATCGAACGCATCGCGGTGTTGAGGCTCGATGGCGACCTCTACGAATCCACCATCCAGGCGCTCGACGGGCTCTACTCGCGCCTCACGCCGGGTGGCTTCTGCATCATCGACGACTATCACGCGATCGAAGGGTGCCGGAAGGCGGTGACGGATTATCGTGCCAGGCACGGAATCTCCGCCGAGATAGTCGACATCGACGGCACCGGGGTGCTCTGGCGCAAGGAATGAGTCCATCGCACCTGAAAGGCAGGGATTCGCAGTGAAACTTGTCCTGGCCGCCTATGGAACACGCGGAGATCTCGAACCCTCGGTCGCTGCCGGCCGCGAACTGATGCGCAGAGGGCATGACGTGCGGATGGCCGTACCGCCCGATCTGGTCGGATTCGCCGAGAGCGCGGGTCTGGTCGCGGTTCCGTACGGGCTGGACACCCAGACCTGGCTGGGCGTATACCGCGACTTCTGGACGTGCTTCTTCCACCGGTTCTGGCGGGTCGGCGAACTCAGACGGTTGTGGCGCGAGATGTGGGATCTCAGCGACCGCTCGTGGACCCAGATGAGCACGGCGCTGACACCCCTGGCCGCGGGCGCCGACCTGCTGTTCGCCGGTCAGAGCTATCAGGAGCCGGCGGCCAATGTGGCCGAGTATCACGACATTCCGTTCGCCACCCTGCACAACACCCCGGTGCGGGTCAACGGCAAGTTGCTCTCGAGGCTGCCGGGACCGCTGGCGCGGGCAGCGATGTGGGCCTACGACTGGTTGGGGTGGCGGCTGAACAAGAAGGTCGAGGACGCCCAGCGTCGCGAGCTCGGCCTGCCGAAGGCTACGGGGCCGGTGTCGGGGCGCATCGCCGCCCGCGGAGCGCTCGAAGTCCAGGCCTACGACGAGGTGTGTTTCCCGGGGTTGGCCGAGGAGTGGGCGCAATGGCGGAGTGAACGGCCGTTCGTCGGCACGTTGACCATGGAGCTGCCGACCGAGGCGGACCAGGACATCGCGTCGTGGATCGCGGAGGGAACGCCGCCGATATGCTTCGGTTTCGGCAGCATGCCGGTCGAATCTCCGGCAGCCACAGTCGAAATGATCGCGTCGGCGTGCGCTGAGCTAGGACAGCGAGCCTTGGTGTGTTCCGGATGGAGTGATTACAGCGACGTCCCGCGGTACGACCATGTGAAGGTCGTGGGCGCGGTCAACTACGCCGCGGTCTTTCCGGCCTGCCGTGCGGCCGTTCACCACGGCGGGGCCGGAACGCTGGCGGCCAGCCTGCGCGCCGGCGTACCCACCTTGGTGCTGTGGATCGACGGCGTGCAGCCGGTGTGGGCGTCCCGCGTCAAGCTGCTGAATGTCGGTGCAGTACGGAGCTTCTCCAGCACCACCAAGGAGACGCTGGTCGCGGATCTGGGTAAGGTCCTCGACCCCGCGTGCGCTGCCCGCGCGCGCGACGTTGCCGCCCGGATGGTCCCGGCCGCCGAGAGCGTGACGCGGACCGCCGACCTGATCGAGAGCTATGCACGCCAGAGGTGTTCGGCCTGAGCCCGAGACACCGCCGATGCGAACTGCCAACCAGCCAGTTCCCTGAACACTCTGTGAGTCAACATGTTTGAAGCATTCGAGTCCAGATGGGCCGGGACGCACAGTCACCGGTCCCTTATCCGCCGCTGCCAGGGTGGTGCGCATGCCTGAACGGCTCAAACTCAGCACGCGGGCGTGGCTGAAGGCGGTACGCGCCGAATACTGGCTGGCCCGCAATCTGTTGCCCGACGTCTACAGCAACGACGCGTTGATCTGCTTCAACAGCTACGCGTTCATGGATGATCCGGAGTTCCAGCGGGCCTACGAACGGGGCGCGCGGGCACTTGGCGACATGGACTGGTACCAGTGGCACTGGCGGGTGCACGTAGGTTTGTGGGCCGCAGGAAACGCCAGCAGGATCGAGGGTGACTTCGTCGAATGTGGCGTCAGCTACGGCTTCCTGAGCAGCGCGGTGATGGAGCATCTCGACTGGGATCAGCTCGGCAAGACGTTCTATCTGCTCGACACCTTCGCCGGACTCGACCCGCGGTTCGTCAGCGCTGAGGAGCGGGAGGCCGGCGCCCTGGAGAAGAGCGAAGAGCTCGTCCGTAACGGAATGTACGGCAGTTCGGTGGACAGCGTCCGGGCCAACTTCGCCCAGTGGCGCAACCAACGCATCGTCGTCGGCGCGGTGCCCGAAACCCTCGCGCAGGTCGACTCGGACACGGTGGCCTTCCTGCATCTCGACATGAACTGTGCCCCGCCCGAAGTGGCGGCGCTTCGGCATTTCTGGCCGAGGCTGGCCCCGGGTGCCTTCGTCCTGCTGGACGACTACGCCAATCGCGGGCGCGATGAGCAGCGAATCGCGATGGACGAGGTGGCCGCTGAGCTGGGCGTCTCGATCTGTTCCCTGCCCACCGGGCAGGGATTGTTGATCAAACCACCACGGCCGACGGATCGGCGCGATGAGCCGGGCAACCGGCCTGCCAAGGTGGCCCCCGGCATCGGCAATGGTCAGGCACCGGTCGTACGCGCGGCGAACAAGTGGCCGCTCAAGTTCCGGATCGCGTGGGCCGCGCTGCGCACGGCGTACTGGATCCCGCGCAAGGTCTTGCCCGACGTGTACTCCGACGATGCCCTGATCTGCTTCAACAGCCATGCCTTCATGGATGATCCGGCATTCCGGCGCGCCTACCGACGCGGTGTTGCCGCGCTCGGTGGAAAGGACATCCACCATTGGCATTGGCGCGTGCACGTCGGACTGTGGGCGGCCGCCACCGCGAGCACCATCGAGGGCGATTTCGTCGAGTGCGGCGTCAGTCACGGCTTCCTGAGCAGTGCGGTGATGGAGTACCTGGACTGGGATCAGCGGGGGAAGATGTTCTATCTGCTGGACACCTTCGCCGGAATGGACCCACGCTTCGTCACGGCGGGCGAGCGTGAGGCCGGCGCGCTGATCAAGAACCAGGCGGCGCTGGACTTCGGTATCTATGGCAGTTCGGTGGACAGCGTCCGGGCCAACTTCTCCCAGTGGCGCAACCAACGCATCGTCGTCGGCGCGGTGCCCGAGACGCTCGAGCAGGTAGAGGCGAAGTCCATCGCTTTCCTGCACATCGATATGAACTGTGCCCCACCAGAAGTCGCAACGCTGCGGTACTTCTGGTCACGGTTGTCCCCAGGCGCCCTGGTGCTGCTCGACGATTACGCCAACCGCGGGCGGGACGATCAGCGGATCGCCATGGACGAAGTGGCGCATGAACTGGGTGTGCAGATTTGCGCGCTGCCCACGGGCCAGGGACTCCTTGTCAAGCCGCCGGAGCAACTCAGGTCATCGTCGTTGTCTGCCGAACACGCGGAATCCAGCCGTCCAGGATGAGGTCAGGTGCGGTCAGCGCGCGCTTCGGCTGACGGCCTGCTCATACAAGTCGGCAGCTTTGCCGACACTGTCACCGGGACTGGTCATCTGCGCGGCGAGGGATCGGGCCCGGGACGCGTAGCCCGGGCTAAGGATACGGCGCAGGTCCGCTTCCAGCGTTTCCCGGCTGGCACCCGAGATCCTCCGTGCGGTGCCGACTTTCAGGCGTTTGATCTGGTTTCCCCAGTACGGCTGATCGGCTGAGCTCCAGAGGATCAGCGTGGGTACGCCGGCCCGCAGACTGGCAGCCGTGGTCCCCGAGCCGCCGTGGTGCACTACTGCCCGGCAGGCGCCGAACACTTCCGCGTAGTTCACCGGCCCGACCACCTTGACATGCTCGGGGATGGGGATGCCGCCGAAGTCGGTGCCGCCCGCGCAGATCAACGCCCGCTCACCGAGCTCGGCGCAGGCGGAACCGATCATCTCGATCGTCGATGCGGGCGATTCAACCGGGATGCTGCCCGTGGCGAAACAGATCGGCGGAGTTCCGGCCGCGATCCAGGACGCGACGGCGTCGTCGGCGTCCGTCGCGAGCCCCATTGTCAATGCACCGACAAAAGGCCTGCGGCCGTTCAACTTCGCCCACTCTTCCGCCAGCCCGGGAACACTGACCGCATCGTAGGCCTGGATCTCCAGCGCTCCCTGTTCCGCCATCCGCGTCGGTGAGGACGTCGAGGCTGCGGGCAGACCGAGGTCTCGGCGCTGCGCGTCTTCTGCCTTCTTGGTGGATCGCCACATCAGCCACTCGGACACCGCACTTGCCGAGCGGACCACGGATGAGGGCAGTGCGGGGATCAACTGGCCGTTGGGTCGCATCGGGAAGTGGTGCAGCGCGACCAGCGGGATGTCGTAGTACTCAGCGACATTGGCCGCCGGCTGCTCATAGTTCAGCCCCGTGGACAGCAGGTCCGCTCCTCGCGCCAATTCCGTCAGCGTGGCACTCGTCTCCTGCCAATGGCGAGCGATGGGTGCCCAGAGTTCGCGCAGGGAGCCGATCGGATTGCGTGGCAACCGAGTCCAAAAGTCCCGCAGGAAGTCATCCTGCAGGAAGTCCGCCAATTTAGGCCCGTAGGAAACAGTTTCGAGGCCGGCCGCTCGCACGAACTCGACCAGGTCCGGAGGCACTGCCAGCGAGACGTCGTGGCCCCTGCGCCGAAGTTCGCGCCCGACGCTGACCGAGGGTTCGACGTCGCCACGAGTTCCGTAGCATGCCAGCGCAAATCTCATGCCGCCCTAGCCTTTCACTCGATATCTCGCGTAGTTGACCTTACCGCCCTTTGAGTTTGGGATAGTTAGCTTATGGACCTCAAAGATCGCGTTCGTGAGTCTCGTGACCGGATGATCAAGAACCAGAACGAGAAGCTCGCGCAGTATGTGCAAAAGTTCATCTACCCGTACGCCACCCGCAAGCTGGAGGCCGAGGACGTGGTGTTCCTCAACTACGGGTACGAAGAAGATCCGGTCATGGGCGTGCCGCTCGCGGAGTCAGATGAACGCAATCGCTACTTCATCCAGCTATATCACGCCACCGCAACGCAAGTGGATATCCAGGGGAAACGGGTGCTCGAGGTCGGTTGTGGCCACGGTGGCGGTGCCTCGTACCTGGCGCGGACATTGCATCCGGCGACCTACACCGGACTGGATCTGAACCCGTCAGCCATTGCGTTTTGCCAAAAGCGGCACAAATTAAAGGATCTCGACTTCGTTCAAGGCACTGCAGAAGATCTTCCCTTTGCCGACAACACCTTCGATGCGCTGATCAACGTCGAGTCCTCGCATCTGTACCCGCAGTTCGAGAGGTTCCTCACCGAGGTCAGTCGCGTCCTGCGGCCGGGCGGGTACTTCCTCTACACGGATGCCCGTCTCCTCGGTGACATTCCGGCCTGGGAGGAGGCGCTCGCGGACGCGCCGTTGCGGCTGGTGTCGCAGCGGACCATCAGCGCCGACGTAGTCCGGGGAATGGAACGGAGCATGCACCAGTGGCAGTACGTGATCGACCAAGTCGCACCACGGCCGCTGCGTGGTCTCACGCGCCGCTTCTCGCCGGCTCGTAAGGCATGTGAAAGCCTGCGGCCGGGGGGAACCTCCGAGTACCGGATGTACTGCTTCCAGAACTCGGCAGCGCCATCGAATCATGGTGCGTAGCCTCGTAATCAGCGGCCCGCCGGCACATCCGGCGCGGCCGTTCACGGGTTCTGGACTTTGCTCGCAGGTATGGTGAGTGCATGAGTCTGCTCGAGTCGATCGAACGCGGCCTGGATTGGCTGGCGACGCCCAAGCGCTTGCCCGGTCACCTCGAGATGGAGACGCAGCGTGGAAAGCGCCTTGAGCTCGAAGTTGTCTCGGTGGCCATCCGAATGCCGGTCGCCGGGGGCGTCAAGCTGAAGCTGCCGGTGTTCGTCATGGTCGTGCCTGCCGGCTCGTCCGCGCTTCAGTCGTCCCAGGATCCCACCCAGCAGGGCGATCAGTAGCCTTCGCCGTATTGCTATAGCTGCGCCGCCCCGTCGCACCTTGCGTGCGCGGCGCGGCGCGGCTACTGCGCGCCTGTTTGCGCGCACCGCCCCGGCGTCGATGGCAATTGCGCACCGCCCCTCGCGCCCGCCCCGTGGGCTGGGCGTTTCTTCGCGGCTATCGAGTTTTAGTTAACCGCTGTGCGCGCCGCTGCCATTATAAATTCAATTTGTGGCGGCTGATTATCGGTTTGCGCCACAAGCCCTATTTATTTGCTGTGATTGCTATTGCGGGGATAATTCGAGGTTGAGGGTGGCCCGGCGGCCGGCGCGGCCACATAAAATTCACAATCTGACTGAATACGCAATATCGTGACGCTTTCGTCAAAAGATCATGACCTCATAAAAGCACATGATGTTGAAAGTGCAGTTAACTCGCTAGTGGCGCTAGATAAAGTTCGCTGTGGCGCGGTGCCAGGTCGACTTGAATGAAACCGGGAACCGCGCGATGCGAGCTCCCGTATGTTTGCGATATCTTTGCGAAGTCACCGACCAACCTGGAGAAACGTGAGCAATAACCCGTTCGACGACGACAGCGGCAGCTTCTATGTCTTGATCAATGACGAGGAGCAGCACAGCTTGTGGCCGAGCTTTGCCGAAGTGCCCGCAGGGTGGCGGACGGTCTATGGCGAAGCGAACCGTTCTGACTGCTTGGAGTTCATTGAGCGGAATTGGACGGATATCCGACCCAAGAGCCTGCGTGAGCGGTTGGCGCGCGACGGGTCTATTCAGCGCTAGTCGTCAGTGGAAGTTGAAAAATATATGGAACCTGATAGTGGAACGCTGCCTCTTTCTCGCGGGCAGTTGGATATCTGGCTTTCCCAAGAGAGCGGACTTGCCGGCACCGAGTGGCAACTCGGCCTTTTAGGGCGAATTGACGGCGCGGTGCAGCGCGACCTCCTCGAGCGGGCGATCCGTCAGGCCCTCCAAGAGGCAGAGCCGGCCAGGGCTGCGTTCATCGAGTTCGACGGCCAGGTCTTCCAGAAAGCGGTTGACTACTCCGATCTGGAGTTGGTGTTCCACGACGTCAGGGACTCCGCCGATCCGGAGCAGAAAGCCCGGGAGATGGCGTCGGCGATTCAGCACACGCCCTTGCCGCTGACCGGTCAGCTCGTGAAGTTCGCCCTCTTCCGGACGCGGCAGGACGAATACTTCCTGTTCGGGCTGGGACATCACGCATCTGTCGACGGCTTGGGCATGGCGCTGGTCAGCCGACGGATTGCCACGATCTACACGGCGCTGGTCTCGGGAGAGCCGGTGCCGCCGGCATACTTCGGCACACTGCAGGATTTCGTCGACTGCGAGACGGAATACCAAGAATCCCAGAGCTTTCAGGATGATCTGGCGTACTGGCAGGACAACCTTCCATCTGAAGGCGGTGTCGACCAGGGACTGCCCTCGACGGGGGACGGGCGGGACGCCTACGCGCCCTCGGCCTCGGTCGAAGTCGACCGCATCGCCGTGGGACACATAAAAGAACTGTCCAAGAGGCTGCGGGTCCGTCGCTACTCAGTAACCACCGCGGCGTGCGCACTTCTGGTGCGGGCGTGGACGGCCAACGCCTCAGAGGTGGCGCTCGACTTCCCGGTCAGCAGGCGCGTGACGCCGGAGTCGAAAACCCTGCCGGCCATGCTTGCCGGGGTGGTGCCGTTGGTGCTGAAGGCGCCACCGGACTGGACCCTCGGTGAATTCTGCCAGCACGTCGATTCGCGTATCCGAGAACTGCTGCAGCATCAACGTTTTCCCGTGCACACCCTCAACGGTGGGTCCCGGCAGGCGTCGAACCGGGTGGCGGTCAACTTCATCCCGTCCCGTCTCACCCTGGACCTGGCCGGCGCCCCCGTCACGGTGTCGTACACGAACCACGGCCCGATGGGGCACTTCGGCTTGTTCTTCATCGGGGCGAGTGACCAGCTCTTCCTGAGCACCGCGGGCACCGGGCGGCCATTCGCGGACTTCGAGGTCTCTGATCTGGCCGACCGCATCCAGCGCGTGCTGGTGGAGATGGCCGCCGATCCGGAACGGACACTGTCTTCACTGGACCTGCTGGCCGGGCAGGAACGTGCCCAGCTGTCCGAGATCGGCAATCAGGCGGTCCTCACCCGGCCCAAGGCGGCGCCGGTCTCGATACCCGACTTGTTCGCCGAACAGGTGGCCAACGCGCCGGATGCCGCCGCACTGACCTTCGAAGGCCGCACGCTGACCTACCGCGAGCTCGACGAAGCGGCAAATCGGTTGGCGCACCTGCTGATAGCCCAGGGCGTCCGCCCGGGTGAGCGGGTCGCGCTGTACTCGAACCGTTCGGCCCGGGCCGTCGTCGGAATGCTGGCGATACTCAAAACCGGTGCGGCGTACGTGCCGATCGACCCGGCCGTGCCCGCCTCGCGGATGGAGTTCATCCTGGCCGACGCGGCACCGGTAGCCGCCGTCACCACCGCGAAACTGAGGTCACGGCTCGACGGCTACCGCGGCATCGTGATCGACATCGACGACCCGGCGATCGAGGCGCAGCCCGGTACCCCGGTGCCGGCGCCCGCCCCTGCCGACATCGCATACGTGATCTACACGTCGGGCACGACCGGCACGCCCAAGGGCGTAGCGGTTACCCACCACAATCTGACCCAGCTGATGAAATCGCTGGACGCCAGCCTGCCGCGGCGAGCAGTGTGGCCGCTGTGCCACTCGCTGGGCTTCGACGCCTCCGTGTGGGAGATCGGGCATGCCCTGCTGCGGGGCGGCCGCCTGGTGGTGGTGCCCGAATCGGTGGCCGGCTCTCCCGAGGACTTCCATCGGCTGCTGGTCGCGGAGGGGGTCAGCGTCTTCACCCAGACCCCGTCCGCCGCGGCAATGCTGTCCCCGCAGGGCCTGGAATCCGCAGTGCTGGTGGTGGCAGGCGAGGCTTGCCCAACCGAGTTGGTGGATCGCTGGGCGGCAGCCGGTCGGGTGATGTTCGATGCCTACGGCCCGACCGAGACCACGATCTGTGCGGCGATGAGCGCACCGCTGCAGGCCGGAGCGGCCGAATCCGTCGTCCCCATCGGCTCACCCGTGCCCAGCGCCGCTCTGTTCGTGTTGGACACCTGGATGCAGCCGGTACCGACCGGCGTGGTCGGCGAACTGTACGTTGCCGGCGACGGAGTGGCATGCGGATATCTCGGCAGGCCGGATTTGACGGCCTCGAGGTTCGTGGCGTGCCCGTTCGGTGGTGTGTCAGGGCAGCGGATGTACCGCACCGGCGATCTGGTGCGGTGGGGCGAGGACGGCCAGCTGCAATATCTGGGCCGTACGGATGAGCAGGTCAAGATCCGCGGGTATCGCATCGAACTCGGTGAGGTGCGTTCCGCTCTGGCTCGGGTGGACGGGGTGGAACATGCCGCCGTGATCGCCCGAGAGGACCGCGTCGGCGACAAACGACTCGTCGGGTACGTCACCGGCAGCGTCGACCCCGTGGAAGCCCGGGCCCAGCTGGCGGACCAACTTCCGCCCTATATGGTGCCCGCTGCGGTGGTGGTGCTGGCCGCGATGCCGTTGACGGCCAACAACAAACTCGACACCCGCGCGTTGCCCGCGCCCGAATACCAAAGTGGGAACACCGAATACCGGGCTCCGGGCAATGCGGTCGAGGAGATCCTGGCAGGCATCTTTGCCGAGGTCCTCGGCCTGGAACGGGTCGGCGTGGACGATTCGTTCTTCGACCTGGGCGGCGACAGCATCCTGTCGATGCAGGTGGTGGCGCGGGCCCGTGCGGCGGGAGTGTGGTGCCGGCCGCGGGACATCTTCGTCGAGCAGACCGTTGCCCGGCTCGGCGGCGTGGCCAAGCTCGCCGGTGGCGAGGCCGTCATCGACGAGGGCATCGGTGCGGTCGACCCGACACCGATCATGCAGTGGCTTCAGGACATGCCCGGTCGCATCGACCAGTTCAACCAGACTTTGGTGATCCAGGCCCCGGCGGGGGTGACCCAGCGCGATGCCGAGATCATCCTGCAGGCACTGCTGGACCGGCATGCCGCGCTGCGGCTGCGGGCCGAGGTCACAGACACCTCGGGCAGAACCGGAACCGACGGCGGCGACTGGTCACTGACCGTGCCGGACAAGGGGACCGTCAGCGCCCGCGACTGCCTGACCGCGGTCACGCAGCTGTCGGACGAAGCGGTGCGGGTCGCGCGATCGCGACTCAACCCCGCCGATGGAGCGATGGTGCGTGCCTTGTGGGCGCAGGACACCAACCAACTGGCCCTGATCATCCACCATTTGGCTGTCGACGGTGTGTCCTGGCGGATCCTGTTGGAGGACTTGAACATCGCTTGGGCGCAGCACCACAACGGGCAGTCGGTGGCATTGCCCAGCGGCGGCACGTCGTTGGCCCGCTGGTCCGAGTTACTGGCCGAACGAGCGCGGGACACCGATGTTGTCCGGCACGCCGATACCTGGCGGACAATCGCGTCGACCCCGGCTGCGTTGCCACCCGTACAGCCGGAGTTGGACACCTTCGCCGGCGCCGGACGGCTGACGGTGGCCTTGGACGAAGCGACCACCCGGATGCTGTTGGGAGAAGTCCCTGCGGCATTCCACGCAGGGGTGCAGGACATTCTGTTGATCGCCTTCGGCCTGGCCTGGGCGGAGTTCTCCGGTGCCGGCAGTGGGCCGCTGGGCATCGATGTGGAAGGCCACGGGCGCGCCGAAGATCTGGCGCCCAATGTCGATCTGTCCCGCACCGTGGGCTGGTTCACGGCCAAGTACCCAGTGGCGCTGTCTGTGGGCCGGGTGCCCTGGACACACGTGACCGCCGGTGCCGCGGCGCTCGGTCCGGTGATCAAAGCCGCGAAGGAACAGCTGCGGGCCCTCCCCGACGGCTTGACCTACGGGCTGTTGCGTTACCTCAATCCGGACGTGGACCTGGGTGCATCCGACCCAACCGTTGGATTCAACTACCTCGGCCGGCTGGGTGCGGGCGGAGTGGACCTTTCCGAGGACCTGTGGCGGATCAGCCACGACAACCTGTCGATGACCGAGGTGGCTTCGGCGATTCCGATGGCACTGGCCCACAGCGTGGAACTCAACGCCGGCACACTGGACGGCCCCACTGGCCCACAGCTGCAGGCCAATTGGATGTGGGCGCCTTCGGTGCTGAGTCGTGAACAGGTCGACCTGCTCAGCCGGCTCTGGTTCGAGGCCCTGGCCGGTATCTGCGCCCACGTGGGATCCGGCGGTGGCGGGCTCACCCCATCGGATGTCGCCCCGCTGATGCTGACCCAGGAACAGGTCGACGAGCTGACCGAGCGGTACCGGATCGCCGATGTCCTTCCACTGACCCCGCTGCAGAAGGGACTGCTCTTCCAGTCCAGCGTCGCCGACGATGCCGGGGCCGTCGGGGATGACGTCTACGCGGTGCAACTGGCGGTGACCGTCACCGGTGAGCTCGACCCGCAACGGCTACGCCAGGCGGTGAGTGCGGTCATCGCGCGCCATCCCAACCTGGCAGCGCGGTTCGACGACCAGTTCGGCGAGCCGGTACAGGTACTGGAGGCCGACCCGGTCACCGCCTGGCAGTACGCCGATCTGGCCGACGCCGCAGGTGATGTCGACGATCGGCTTGAGCAGTTGTGCGCTTCCGAACGCCGCGCTGTCTGCGATCTGGCCGAGCAGCCCACCTTCCGGGCGGCGCTGATGCGCACCGGCGACGAGCAGCACAAGCTGGTCCTCACCATTCACCACATCGTGATCGACGGCTGGTCACTGCCGATTCTTCTGCAGGAGATCTTCGCCGGGTACTTCGGGCACCGGCTGCCCTCGCCCGCCTCCTACCGCAGCTTCGTCAGCTGGCTCGCAGGTCAGGATGACGTTGCGGCAAAGGTCGTATGGCGCGACGTCCTGGCCGGGTTCGAGACTCCCACCCTGGTCGGGCCCCCGACGCCGGTAGGGCCTCGGGGCACCCAGTCCTACCGCCTGCCGGCCGAGATCACCCGGGCACTCACCGAGCTGGCCCGGTCACAGCACACCACGGTGAACACCGTGCTGCAGGCGGCCTGGGCGCAGGTGCTCATGGCACTGACCGGCCAGCGTGACGTGGTCTTCGGCACCGCGGTATCGGGACGGCCGGTCGATCTGCCGGGCGCCGATTCGATTGTCGGCCTGCTGATCAACACGGTGCCGGTCCGGGCCGGCATCGACGCGGCCAGCACCGTGGCCGATCTGCTGGACCAGCTGCAGCGGGTGCACAACGACACGGTCGAGCATGAGCACCTGTCGCTGGCCGAGATACATCGAGCGGCGGGACACGACCGGCTCTTCGACACGCTCTTCGTGTACGAGAACTACCCGATCGACACCCAGGCGCTGCTGGGCGCACAGGAGCTGGGCATCGCCGACTTCATCAGCCGCGAATACAACCACTATCCGCTGTCGATGGTGGCGATGCCCGGGGAGGAGCTGGGCCTGCGGATCGAGTTCGACAGTGGCGTGTTCGGTACGGACGACATTGTGGCCCTGGCCAATCGGATGCGGCATGTGCTGGAGACCATGGTCGCGGATCCGGCCCGGACGCTGGCTTCGATCGATCTGCTCGACGCCGACGAGCACGGCCAACTCGACAACTGGGGCAACCGCGCGGTGCTAACCCGGCCGGCAACCGACCCCGTGTCGATCCCGCAGCTGTTCGCCGGGCAGGTGGCCCGTGACCCGGCCGCGGCGGCGCTGACCTGCGATGACCGCTCGATGACCTACGGCGAGCTCGATGATTCGTCAAACCGGTTGGCGGAGTTGCTGTCCAGCCGTGGCGCGCGTCCCGGTAGCCGGGTGGCGATGCTGCTGCCCCGCAATGCCGAGGCTGTTGTCGCGATCCTGGCCGTGGTGAAGACCGGTGCAGCCTATGTGCCGATCGACCCGGCGCATCCCGATGCGCGTATCGAGTTCATGCTCGCCGACGCGGGCCCGGTCGTCGCGATCACCACGGCGGGGCTGCGCCACCGGCTGGAGCCATCCGGTGTGCCCGTGCTCGAAATCGACAGCCACGGTTCTCCGCCCGGCGCTGAACTGCCTGCCGCAACTGCCGATTCACCGCCCGCGACATCTGCTGATTCACCGCTCGCGGTGGTGCCCGACGACGTGGCCTACATCATCTACACATCGGGAACCACCGGCGCGCCGAAGGGCGTGGCGGTCACGCATCGCAACGTCACCAGACTGCTCGAGGCCCTCGGCACCGAACTGTCGGTGGGCCGGGTCTGGAGCCAGTGCCATTCGATGGCGTTCGACTATTCCGTCTGGGAGATCTGGGGCCCGCTGCTGTCCGGCGGACGGTTGGTGGTCGTGCCCGATTCGGTGGTCCGCTCACCCGAAGATCTGCATGCGCTGCTCGTCCGCGAGAAGGTCAACGTGCTGAGCCAAACTCCGTCGGCGTTCTACGCTTTGCAGACCGCCGATGCGCTGGCGCCCGAACTAGGACGTGAACTTGAGTTGCAGACCGTGGTGTTCGGTGGTGAAGCGCTGGAGCCGCAACGTCTTTCGGTCTGGCTGCGGAGTCACCCCGGGCTGCCCCGGATGATCAACATGTACGGCATCACCGAAACCACGGTCCACGCCTCGTACCGTGAGATCGGCCATGCCGACGTCGAGGGCAACTCCAGCCCGATCGGCGTACCGCTGGAGCACCTGGCCTTCTTCGTGCTCGACGAGTGGATGCGGCAGGTCCCCGTAGGCGTGGTCGGCGAGTTGTACGTGGCTGGTGCCGGTCTCGCCGCGGGCTATGTGGGCCGTCCGGATCTGTCGTCGACGCGATTCGTGGCGTGCCCGTTCGGAGCCCCCGGACAACGGATGTACCGCACCGGTGACCTGGTGCGCTGGGGCGCGGACGGGCAGTTGCGCTATGAGGGCCGCGCCGACAAGCAGGTGAAGATCCGCGGCTATCGCATCGAACTCGGTGAGGTCCAGGCTGCGCTGGCCGGCGTGGACGGAGTGCAGCAGGCGGCGGTGATCGCCCGGGAGGACCGTCCCGGTGACAAGCGTCTCGTCGGCTACGTGACCGGATCGGCCGACCCGGCAACGGCCCGAGCCCGGCTGGCCGAACGTCTTCCGGCGTACATGGTTCCGACCGCGGTGGTGGTGTTGGACGCATTGCCGCTCACGGTGAACGGAAAGCTCGATACCCGGGCGCTGCCTGCGCCGGAGTATCAGGATGCCGATCGGTACCGGGCACCGCACGACGCGGTCGAGCAGATTCTGGCCGGGATCTACGCCCAGGTGCTGGGTGTCGAACGGGTAGGTGTGGACGATTCGTTCTTCGACCTCGGCGGGGACAGCATCTCCTCGATGCAAGTGGTCGCCCGCGCCCGCGCCGCGGGTCTGGTCTGCCGCCCGCGTGACGTGCTGGTCGAACAGACCGTGGCCCGGCTGGCCCAGGTGGTGGCAGCCGCGGACGGTCAGACCTTGGTGGCCGACGAGGGCATCGGCCCCGTGGTTGCCACCCCGATCATGCGGTGGCTGCACGAAATCGATGGTCCGGTAGACGAGTTCAACCAGACTGTGGTCCTGCAGGCGCCCGATGGCGTCACCGAGGACGACGTGGTGCTGGTGCTGCAGGCTCTGCTGGACCGGCACGCCATGTTGCGACTGCGGGTGGAGACGGCTGCGCACGGCGCGTGGTCACTGACCGTGCCCGAACCGGGCGCGGTGAACTCCGGCACCTGTGTGCATGTGGTCGGTGAGTTGTCCGACGAGGCGCTGCGTGCAGCGCGGTCACGATTGAACCCCGAGGCCGGGGCGATGCTGACGGCACTGTGGGTGCCCGGTACCGCAACCCTCGCGTTGATGATTCATCACCTGGCCGTCGATGCGGTGTCCTGGCGAATCCTGTTGGAAGACTTGAACATCGCCTGGGCTCAGCACCGCAGCGGTCAAGCTGTGGATTTGCCTGCCCCTGGCACGTCCTTCGCCCGCTGGTCGTCGGTGCTGAACGAACTCGCCCAGAGTCCGGAGGTGGTCGAGCTGGCGCCGGCCTGGCAACAGGTGGCTGCTATCCCCGCCGCATTGCCGGCGGTGCAACCGGCGGTGGACACCTACGCCGCCGCCGGGCAACTGTCGGTTGAGCTGGATGCCGACACCACCGGCCAGCTACTCGGTGCGGTCCCGGCCGCGTTCCACGCCGGTGTGCAGGACATCCTGCTGATCGCCTTCGGGCTGGCGGCGGCGGAATTCCTGGACACCGGTGCTGAACCGATCGGCGTCGATGTCGAGGGCCACGGCCGGGACGAGGACCTGACCGATGGCGTCGACCTGTCCCGCACCGTGGGCTGGTTCACCAGCAAGTATCCGGTGGCGTTGACCCTGGACGAATTATCCTGGGAGGAGGTGACTTCGGGTGACGACGCGCTGGGCGCGGTCGTCAAGGCCGCGAAGGAACAGTTGCGGGCCCTGCCCGACGGCCTGACCTACGGACTACTGCGCTACCTGAATCCCGATGTGGAGCTGGACGGTCCGGATCCGGCCTTCGGCTTCAACTACCTCGGCCGGCTCGGGGCGGGCGCCGGTGAGCTGTCCGACGAGCTATGGCGGATCGATCAGCAAGCGGTGGCGATCACCGCGTCGGCCACCGCGGTGGACACCCCGCTGGGCCATACCCTGGAGCTCAACGCCGGCACGCTGGACGCCGGCACCGATGGCGGTCCTCGGCTGCATGCGACGTGGACGTGGGCTTCGTCCGCGTTGGACCACGAGCGGGTCGAGACGTTGAGCCGGCTGTGGTTCGAGGCGCTGGCCGGCATCTGTGCCCATGTCAGGAACGGCGGCGGTGGGCTGACCCCGTCTGACATCGCCCCGGCGAATCTGACCCAGCCTCAGATCTATCAGCTGGAAGGCGAGTACGCGATCGCCGACGTGTTGCCGCTGACCCCGTTGCAGCAGGGCCTGCTGTTCCACACCGAAGAGGGGCAGGCCGGCGACGATCTGTACGCGGTACAGCTGGACATCGCGGTGGCCGGTCCGCTGGACCAGGACCGCCTCCGTGCCGCTGTGCAGGACGTGATCACCAGGCGCCCCAACGTGGTCGCGCGCTTCTACGAGGACTTCGGCGTGCCAGTGCAGATCCTCCCGGCGGAGCCGGTGCTCGCCTGGCAGTACCTGGATCTCAGCGACATCCCAGAACAGGCTGTCGAACAGCGGATTCAGCAGTTCAGCGCCGCAGAGCGCGCCGCCGTCGCCGGGTTGGGCGACCAGCCGCCGTTCCGGGCCGCATTGCTCCGGACCGGAAACGATCAGCACCGGTTCGTGCTCACCAACCACCACATCGTGCTGGACGGCTGGTCGAAGCCGATCCTGTTGCGGGAGATCTTCGCCGGCTATCTCGGCGGCCGGCTACCGGCCCCTGTTCCCTACCGGCGATTCGTCACCTGGTTGGCCGAGCAGGACACCAGCGCCGCGCAGGCTGTGTGGGGCAAGGTTTTTGAGGGGTTTGACAATCCCGCATTTGTCAGCACCCCGGGGCGGGTAGCCCTCGGCCGACGCGGCGTCGAATCCTTCCAGTTGTCGGCCGAAACCACACAGGCCCTCGGCGATCTGGCACGCAGCTGCCACACGACGGTCAGCACGGTGCTACAGGCCGCCTGGGCCCAGCTGCTGACGTGGCTGACCGGCCAGTACGACGTCGCATTCGGCACCGCGGTGTCCGGCCGGCCGGCAGATCTGGCCGGCGCCGAGTCGATGGTCGGGCTACTGATCAACACGGTGCCGGTGCGCGCGAAGATCACCCCGGCTACCACGGTTGGCAGCTTGCTCGAAGAGCTGCAGGGCGTTTACAACGACACCTTGGATCATCAGCACTTGGCGCTGAACGAGATTCATCGCGTCGCCGGTCACGACCATTTGTTCGACAGCATGTTCGTATACGAGAACTACCCGATCGATACCGCCGCGCTGTCGGGGGTCGGCGACCTGACGATCACTGGTTTCACGAATCGCGAGTACAACCATTATCCGCTTTCGGTGCAGGCAGTTCCAGGCCATGAACTGGGCTTCCGCATCGAATTCGATTCTGATGCCTTTGATTCGGTGCGAATTGGGAAGTTGGTCGCGCGGTTCAGGCGGGTACTCGATGCCATGACCGCAGATACGAGGGAGCAGGCATGAGCAACGGTTCCAGCCGGACGCTGTTGTCATTCGACCTTCTCGACGATGGTGAGCACAACCGCCTCGACGACTGGGGCAACCGGTCGGCGTTGAGCCGGCCGTCGTCGGAACCGGTGACTGTACCCGTCCTGTTCGCCGCCCAGGTGGCCCGCAGCCCGGAGTCCGTGGCCCTGGTCAGCGGCGACCGATCGTGGAGTTATCGCGAGCTCGATGAGCAGTCGAATCGGCTGGCGAACCTGCTGGCCGATCACGGGGCCGGACCGGGCGAAACCGTTGCGCTGCTGATTTCCCGGTCCGCCGAGGCGATCGTGTCGATCCTGGCCGTGCTCAAGACCGGAGCCGCTTACCTGCCGATCGACCCCGCGCATCCCGATGACCGGATCGGCTTCATGCTCGCTGATGCGGCCCCCGGCATCGCCGTCAGCACCGCGGAATTGCGTACCCGGCTGGACGGCGGCGAAGTACCGGTGGTCGACGTCGACGATGCCGCTGTCGAGCGTCAGCCGTGCACCGCGCTGCCGGGCCCGGAACCGGACGATCTGGCCTACATGACCTACACGTCGGGCACCACCGGTGTGCCGAAAGCGGTAGCGGTGACTCACCGCAACGTGACCCAGTTGGTGGAGCGTTTGCATGCCGATCTGCCTTCGGAGCCGGGACAGGCGTGGTCGCAATGGCATTCGCTGGTGTTCGACGTCTCGGTGTGGGAGATCTGGGGCGCCCTGCTGCACGGCGGCCGACTGGTGATCATTCCGGAGGCTGCCGCGAGCTCACCGGATGATCTGCAGAATCTGCTGCTAGCCGAGAAGGTGAGCGTGCTGTGCCTGACGCCGTCGGCGGCGGGCATGCTGTCGCCGGAGCGGCTGGAATCGACCACTCTGGTGGTCGCCGGCGAAGCCTGCCCCTCCGAATTGGTGGAGAGGTGGGCGCCGGGCCGGGTCATGATCAACGCGTACGGGCCAACGGAGGCAACCGTTTACGCCGCCATGAGTGCCCCGTTGACGCCGTCGGAAACAGCCGGTGCGACCGTGCCCATCGGCTCCCCGGTTCCGGGAGCGGCGTTGTTCGTGCTCGACCAGTGGCTCCGGCCGGCGCCGGAGGGCGTGGTCGGTGAGCTGTACGTGGCAGGTGCCGGGGTGGCAGTTGGATATGCGCGTCGGGCCGGGCTCACCGCATCACGGTTCGTCGCCTGCCCGTTCGGCGGCGCCGACGCTCCCGGACAGGTCATGTACCGAACCGGCGATCTGGTCAAGTGGGGTGAAGACGGACAGCTGCAATACCTGGGCCGTGCCGACGAGCAGGTCAAGATCCGCGGCTACCGGATCGAATTGGGCGAGGTGCAGGCCGCACTTGCCGGGCTGGACGGGGTGACCCAGGCCGTGGTGATCGCCCGCGAGGATCGTCCGGGAGACAAACGGCTGGTCGGTTACATAACCGGGGCCGCGGATCCCGCTCAGATGCGTTCGGCGCTGGCCAAGCGCCTGCCCGCCTACATGGTGCCCGCGGCGGTGGTGGTGGTCGACGCGTTCCCGCTGACGGTGAACGGCAAGCTCGACAAGCGTGCGCTACCGGCACCCGAATATCGCAGTGCCGGAGCGGGTTACCGCGCGCCGAGCAACCCCGTCGAGGAGATCCTCGCCGATATCTATGCCCAGGTGCTGGGCCTGGACCGCGTCGGCGTCGACGACTCATTTCTGGACCTTGGTGGGGACAGCATCCTGTCGATGCAGGTGGTGGCCAGGGCCCGGGCGGCCGGCGTGCGCTGCCGGCCTCGGGACATCTTCGTCGAGCAGACCGTGGCCGCGGTCGCCCAGGTCGCGGTCTTCGCCGATCCGGCACATGCGGTCATCGACGAGGGCATCGGTCCGGTGTCGGCGACGCCGATCATGCGCTGGTTGCGCGACGTGCAAGGCCCCGTCGATCAGTTCAACCAGACAGTGGTGCTGAAGGCGCCCGACGGCGTGACCGAGGACGACGTGGTGGTCATGGTGCAGGAGCTGCTCGATCGGCATGCCACCCTGAGAATGCTCGCCGAAACCGGTGCCGACGGCGAGTGGTCGCTGAGCGTGCCCGACAAGGGCGCGGTCGACGCGCGCACTCGCACGTCCGTTGTCGAGGAACTGTCCGACGAGGCGCTGGTGGCCGCGTTGACGCAGTTGGATCCGGCAAGCGGGTCGGTGCTGCGCGCACTGTGGGTGCCCGTCACCAGCCAGCTCGTGCTGATGATCCATCACCTGGCAGTCGACGGGGTGTCCTGGCGAATTTTGCTGGAAGACTTGAACATCGCCTGGGCGCAGCATCACAGCGGGCAGTCGGTGCAGCTGCCGCAGGGTGGGACGTCGTTCGCTCGCTGGTCGCATCTGCTGACCGAGCATGCCGGCGACGCGAACGTGGTTCGGCATGCCGACGCGTGGCGCAAGGTGCTTGAGGTACCGGCTCCTCTGCCGCCGGTGCGGCCCGATGTGGACACCTACGCCAATGCCGGCCAGCTGTCTGTGGAGCTGGATGTCGAGACCACCCGCCAGCTGCTGGGAGCGGTTCCTGCGGCGTATCACGCCGGGGTGCAGGACATCCTGCTGATCGCCTTCGGACTGGCGTGGGCCGAATACCTCGGTAACGGCAGCCTGCCGATCAGTTTCGACGTCGAAGGACACGGCCGCCGTGAGGAACTCGGGGGAGCGGGCCCGGACTCCGATGTCGATCTCTCGCGTACGGTGGGCTGGTTCACCACCAAATATCCAGTGGCGCTCGCAACGCCGGAACTTACCTGGGCACAAGTGATTTCCGGCGACGTCGAACTGGATCCGGTCATCAAGGACGCCAAGGAGCAACTACGCGCCCTTCCGGACGACCTGACCTACGGGATGCTCCGCTATCTCAACCCCGACGTGGAACTGGACGGACCGGAGCCGACGATCGGGTTCAATTACCTGGGCCGCCTCGCCGTTGGGATGGCCGACCTCGGCGAGGACCTGTGGCGCATCGACCAAGATGCGTTGTCAACCACCGGTGTTGTGTCAGAGGTACCGATGCCGTTGATGCACACCGTGGAACTCAATGCCGGCACCACGGACACCGACGCCGGCCCGAGTCTGCAGGCCGCGTGGACATGGGCCCCGTCGGTCGTCAGCCGGGAGCAGGTGGAGCGGCTCAGCCAGTTGTGGTTCGAGGCGTTGAAGGGCATCTGCGCCCGCGTGCACTCCGGTGGCGGCGGGTTGACCCCGTCGGATGTCCTTCCGGCACAACTGACTCAGAGTCAGATCGATGAGCTGGCACGGGAATACACCGTCGCCGACGTCCTGCCGCTGACGCCGGTGCAACAGGGGTTGCTGTTCCATTCAACGTTCGCCCGTGGCCGCGGCGCCCACGATGACGTTTATGCGGTGCAGCTCGACATCACTATCGCCGGGATCGTCGACCAGCACCGGCTGCGGGACGCTCTGCACACCGTGGTCGCTCGGCATCCGAATCTGGCGGCGCGATTCTGCGGGCAGTTCGGTGATCCCGTGCAGGTCATCCCTGCCGAACCCGTCATGGCGTGGCGGTATCTGGATCTTCGCGGGGATGACCTGACAGCCGACGAGGAGGTCAGTGCGCTCTGCGACGCCGAGCGGGCCGCGGTCTGCGACCTTTCCGAGCGGCCGACGTTCCGGGCCGCGCTCATCCGCACCGCGGGAAATGAGCACCGCTTCGTCCTGACCTTCCACCACATCGTGATCGACGGCTGGTCGCTGCCGATCCTGTTGAAGGAGGTATTCGCCAGCTACTTCGGGCAACGGCTGCCCGCGCCGGCGTCTTACCGAAACTACGTCAGTTGGCTGGCCGGCCAGGACCTTGACGCCTCCCGAGAAGCGTGGCGAAACTTGTTGGACGGCTTCGAGACTCCTACCCTGGTCGCGCCTCCGGCCGAGCCGGGCCCCAGAGGTATCGAGACCTATCGGGTGTCAGCAGAGACGACTGCGGCGCTCGGTGAGCTCGCACGCGCGCAGCACACCACGGTGGCCACCGTGCTGCAGGCCGCCTGGGCGCAACTGCTCATCTGGCTGACCGGCCAGCACGACGTCACGTTCGGTACCGCGGTATCCGGCCGCCCCACGGACCTGGCCGGTGCGGATGCCATGGTAGGCCTGCTTATCAACACCGTCCCGGTGCGCGCTCGCACCACCGCGGCCACCACGGTGGCCGAGCTGCTGGACCAGCTGCAACGCGCCCACAACGACACCCTCGAGCACGAACACCTGGCGCTCACCGAGATTCACCACCTCGCCGGCCACGAGCGACTATTTGACACCTTGTTCCTATACGAGAGCTACCCGATCGACACCACTGCGTTCATGGGTGTGCAGGAGCTGGCCGTCACCGAGTTCAACAACCGCGAGTACAACCACTACCCGCTGTCGATGATGGCCTTGCCAGGGCACGAACTGGGTCTGCGCCTCGAATTCGACAGCGACGTCTTCGATGCCGGTCAGATCGAAGCGCTGGTCGAACGGTTCCAGCGGCTGCTGGTGGACATGGTCGCCGATCCGGCTCGCAGGCTCTCGGCCATGGATGTACTTGAGAGTGCCGAGCACGACCGGCTGGACACGTGGAGCAATCGCGAGATCCTGACCCGACCGGTGAGTGCACCGGTCTCGATCCCGGAGCTGTTCAGCCGACAGGTGGAACGTGACCCTGGTGCGCCGGCGCTGACTTTCGGCGATCGCTCTCTGACCTATGACGAGCTCGACGAAGACGCCCGTAGGCTGGCAAACCTGTTGGCGCTCATGGGAGCCGGCCCGGGTGAAACCGTGGCGCTGCTGGCGCCGCGGTCCGACCTGGCGATCGTGGCCATCTTGGCTGTGCTCAAGACCGGGGCGGCCTACCTGCCGATCGACCCGGCGGTGCCGGCTACCCGACTGGAGTTCATGCTGGCCGACGCCGCACCGATCATCGCGATTACGACCGGTGAGCTGCGATCCCGGCTGGAGGGGACGGACATACAGATCGTCGAGGTCGACGATCCCGCTGTGGAATCCGCCGGCCTGATCTACCCCACCGTCGACCTGCTCCCGCCCGCTGCCGATGACATCGCGTACCTGATCTACACGTCGGGAACCACCGGCACTCCCAAGGGCGTTGCCATCTCGCACGGCAACGTGACCCAGGTGCTGGAGAATCTGCACCCGGATCTGCCCGCGGGATCGGGACAGGTTTGGTCGCAATGGCATTCACTGGTGTTCGACGTCTCGGTGTGGGAGATCTGGGGCGCGTTGCTGCACGGGGCCAGGCTGGTCATCGTGCCGGAGTCAGTGGCCGGCTCGCCGAATGATCTACACGATCTGCTGGTCGCCGAAGGGGTCAGCGTGCTCTACCAGACGCCGTCCGCTGTGGGGATGCTGTCGCCGGAGGGTCTGGCGAACACCGCTCTGGTGGTGGCCGGAGAAGCCTGCCCCAGCGACGTGGTGGATCGCTGGGCGGCGGGCCGCGTGATGATCAACGCGTACGGACCGACCGAGGCCACGATCTACGGTGCAATGAGCGCACCCCTGATTGCAGGTACTGCCGGTGGTGTCGTTCCGATCGGGTCACCCGTCCCCTCCGGTGCCACGTTTGTCCTGGATGAATGGTTACGTCCGGTGTCCGCCGGTGTGGTCGGCGAGCTCTACCTCGCCGGCCGCGGAGTCGGCGTCGGCTACCTCAACCGATCGGGGCTGACTGCATCACGGTTCGTCGCCTGCCCGTTCGGCGGCGCCGACGCTCCCGGACAGGTCATGTACCGAACCGGCGATCTGGTCAAGTGGGGTGAAGACGGACAGCTGCAATACCTGGGCCGTGCCGACGAGCAGGTCAAGATCCGCGGCTACCGCATCGAACTCGGCGAGATCCAAGCCGCCCTCGCCGAACTTGACGGAGTGACTCAGGCCGCGGTCGTCGCGCGCGAGGACCGCGCCGGTGACAAGCGCCTGGTCGGCTACATCACCGGCAACGCCGATCCGACGCAGTTGCGCAAGGAACTCGGCGAGCGGCTCCCTGCCTATATGGTGCCGGTCGCAATCGTTGTCCTGGATGTGCTGCCACTGACGGTCAACGGCAAGCTCGATCGCCGTGCCCTGCCGGCTCCCGAGTACCGCGACGCCGCGCGGTACCGCGCCCCGGCCACCGCTGCCGAGCAGACGCTCGTCGGCATCTACGCCCAGGTACTGGGCCTGGACCGGGTCGGCGTCGATGATTCGTTCTTCGATCTCGGTGGCGATTCGATCTCCGCGATGCGGGCGATCGCAGCGATCAACACCGCATTCGACGCCGAGCTCGCGGTGCGCACGCTGTTCGAACAGCCGTCGGTGGCCGCCTTGAGCCTGCAGTTGACCGGCGACGCCGGATCGGATGTGGTGGCCGCACCCAAGGGTGTCAGCTACTTGTCGGTGCACGGCGACGTGATCGGGGAGGTGTACGCGCGTGACCTGACCCTGGACAAGTTCATCGACGCAGCCACGTTGAGGACGGCGCGGGCCCTGCCGCGGCCGACCGGGCAGGTGCAGACCGTTCTGCTCACCGGCGCCACCGGATTTCTCGGGCGTTATCTGCTGCTGGACTGGCTCCAGCGAATGCGCCGGGTCGACGACACCGTCATCTGCCTGGTACGGGCCAACTCTGACGAAGAGGCGCGCCGGCGTCTGGAATCCACCTTCGACACCGACCCGGTCCTGCTCCGGCACTTCCGGGAGCTGGCGGCCGACCGGCTCCAGGTGATCGCCGGCGACAAGGGGGAACCCAACCTCGGACTGGAAGAGCAGCGCTGGCGGCAGTTGGCCGAGCACGTCGACCTGATCGTCGATTCCGCGGCCTTCGTCAACAGCGTGTTGCCCTACCGGGAGTTGTTCGGACCCAACGTCGTCGGTACTGCCGAGTTGATTCGTTTCGCGCTGACCACGAAGCTCAAGCCCTACAACTTCGTCTCGACGTCCGACGTGGGTCGCCAGATCGAGCCGTCGAAGTTCACCGAGGACGCCGACATTCGGTTGAGCAGCCCGATCCGCACCGTCGACGCCGGGTACGCGAACGGCTATGGCAACAGCAAGTGGGCCGGCGAGGTTCTGCTACGCGAGGCCCATGACCTCTGCGGCTTGCCGATTGCGGTGTTCCGCTCCGGAATGATCATGTCCGACCCGACCTATGCGGGACAGCTGAACGTCGCCGACACCGTGAGCCGGATGGTGTTGAGCCTCGTGGCCACCGGCGTTGCGCCCGAGTCGTTCTACCGACTCGACGAGGACGGCCGACGTCAACGCGCGCACTTCGACGGACTGCCGGTGAACTTCGTCGCGGAGGCCATCACCACTTTGGGTTGGGAGGTAGCCCGGTCGGCATCGGCCGGCTTCGAGACCTACCACGTGATGAATCCGCACGACGACGGTATCGGGATCGACACCTACATCGACTGGCTGATCGAGGCCGGCTATCCGATCGAACGCGTCGCAGACTTCGGAGAGTGGTTGCAGCGGTTCGAGACCGGCCTGAAGGCGCTGCCGGAACGGCAGCGGCAGAACTCGGTCCTGCAGATGCTGACGCTGCTGAAGCAGCAGGGCGGCGCTCTTCAGGCACCGGAGCCCACGCAGGGCTCCTTCGCGCCGGCCGACCGGTTCCGCGCCGCGGTTCGCCGGGCGAAAGTCGGTGCGGCAAATGATATTCCACACGTAACGCCGGAGGTCATCGTGAAGTACGTGACGGACCTGCAGCTGCTCGGAATGCTCTAGGACGGCGCAAATGTGGGGCGATATCTTGGGCATGGCATTTCTGGTGTCACTCAATCCGGTGCTTCTCGGCTTCATCCTGTTGGTGATCTCCCGGCCCCGTCCGGTGCAGAATCTCATCGCGTTCTGGGCCGGAAGCTTGATCGTGAACATCCCGGCGTTCGTGATCACGACGCTGGTACTGGCCTCGGTGCCGTCGTTCAGCTCGGTGGCGCAGGATCTGGTGACCGCGGAACCCGGCTCGACCGTCAAGCCGTTCCAATTCGTTTCGGGGTTGGTCTGTGTCGCGATCGCGGGCCTGTTCGCCGTGCGGATGAGGATGCGCAAGCGGGTGAATCAGGCCGCATCGGTGAACGTCGGCGACTCACCGGTGCTGGTCATGGAACCGGATCAGCCGGCCGCCCCGGCGCCGGCGGTGGGGCGCGTCCGCCGCATCATGTCCGACCTGGGCGCCGGGCTCCGGCGGCTCATCGAGCGTGCGCATGACGCCTGGGAGGGCGGCGCGTTGTGGGTCGCGCTGGTGTTCGGCCTCTGCTACATCGCGCCGCCACCACTGGTGTTGATGGTGGCCACCATGGTCGTCGGTTCGGGTGCGCCGATCGGGGCGCAGGTGGTCATCAGCATCGCGTTCGTGTTCGGGATGCTGGCGGTGTTCGAGCTCGCGCTGCTCAGTTACGCCATTGCCCCGGCCAGGACACAGGCTGTATTGCAGCCACTGCACGAGTGGACTCGCCACCACCGGCAGCTGGTGCTGCTGGTGCTCTTCGCCGTGGTGGGGCTCTGGCAAGTGGTCACCGGCGCCGGCCTCATCTGAGCAGGTAGGACGTTTATCGGCAACGGCTTGTCTTGGAGGTGCACGGTGGGCGTGAATCGGTGCGTCAACGCAACCCGACAGGACGATTGCGTTTCTGGTAGTGCTGTACGACCGTGCGGAGAGGTACATGAGCCGTGACGCTCTATCGAGATAATCTCAGCGGCGAGGTCTTGACGGAACGTGATCTGCGCGCGCGATATCGTCGCGAAGCGTTGGCGCCCAAGTGGTTTCCCACGGAGAGTGACGCGATGTTTGAAGCCTGGGCCGAAAACGTGGTGGGTAGTGGCTTTATGGCCGAGCTCGATTTCGATGACGAATCATCGTAGATCTGAATCTTCCAGCCGCTTGCGTACGCTCCCAGGCGCAAGCTAGTTCCCGTACAGATGAAGGGCCCGGCCAGTCAGCGTGGCCACTTCACCGCTCAGTCCGGCCATGGGCGGGGCGCCGCGCTGGTGGATCACGTTCCCGAGGACCACGACGTAAGTGTCCGACCCCGGGTCCATCCACAACGTCACTCCGGTGAAGCCGGTGTGCCCGAAGCTGCCGACCGGAAACACCATCCCCCTGGGGCGGGACTGCTCCGTGTCGATGTCCCAACCGAATCCGCGGAGGTCTTGGCCGGCGATGGCGGGATAGTGCGGTGCGAGCAGGGGATGTGTTGGGTCAGGGGTGTTCTCGACCGCCTCGCGGGTGGCGTTGTTGGCGGCCTCGACCTGTGCCGGGTTGTGTCCCGGCTGCTGTGGGGTCGTCATCAATGCCAGCGTGGATTGCTTCAGTGGAAACGCGCTCGGTCGGCCGGCGAGGCGGTCGAGGAGCGCCTGCGCGAACCGGCCCACATCGTTCACCGTCGAGAACACCCCGGCGCTGCCCGCAACTCCGCCCATGCGGCGGGCCGTCGGATCGTGCACGGTGCCGCGCAGCGGGTGGCCGAAGTCTGGATTGAGGCCCGGGGTGTCTTCGTCGAGCGCCGTGGGAGCGACGCGCGCCAGAAGGTCGGTGTTCCACGTACCCGCCGGACAGTCGGCAACTTTGGGTGCGCTCGGATCGAGGGCGATGGCGGTTCCCCGGACCTGTTGTGGGCCACATGCCTTGGTGACCGGCAGATAGCGGGTGTCTGCCATCCCGAGCGGTGCGAACACGTTCTTCTCGATGTAGGTGTCCTCGGTTTCGCCGGTGACCTTCTCCAGAAGTGCACCGAGGAGGATGAAGCCGATGTCCGAGTAGTGAAAACGCTCGCCGGGCTCGAACACCACCCACGCCCCGAGCGCACGGTGAATGCCTTCGGCCTTGTCTGGCTTGTCCAGTCCCCACGGCCCGTCCAGGCTGAGATCTCCCGCGATACCCGACGTATGGGTGAGCAGCATGCGCACCGTGACCCGCGCGCGGCGCGGGTCGTTGGCGGGGTTGAAGTCGGGTAGGTAGGTCTGCACGGGTTCGTCGAGTTGAACCTGGCCTTGTTCGTAGAGCTGCAGGATGCCAACAGCCGTCGTGAGGCACTTCGACAGCGAGGCCAGATCGAAGATCGTGTCCTCGGTCATCGGCTCGGCAGGGGCGGGTGCGCCGTCCAACCCCGGTTCGCCGGCCAGCTTGCGTGAGCCGAAAGCCTGACGGAAGACGATGTTTCCGCCGTGCCCGACCTGAACGACCGCTCCGGGCATTCGAGGTGCCGCGATCGCGTCGTCGATGAGCTGGACGACCGGGGTGAAGTCACCCGTGGGAACAACGGCGGCCGTCGTGGGTGGCCGGGCGCTGGGTGCCGGCGTAGTCGTCGTCGACGTGGAACTGGCCGCCGGTGGCCGCGCCGCCGGCCCGCACGATGTGACCGCCGCGATCGTGAACGCGACGGCTCCGACGGCGCAGAGCCGAGCAAGACGCGACCGTGACATTGCCACCGGATCGACGGTAGTCGGGCGGTGGACAGTGCGAGGAGTTTGGGGTTTGAGAGACGTCGGCCTTCGGACCCACCGCCCTCGGAGGAACCGCGGCGCCGGGGCAAACAGCCTGATGTCCTACTCCGCGAGGGTGGGGACAGCCCTACCCCTGACACGCAGGCGCCCCGGATGGGGGTCGAACCCACAGATGCGTAGCGTCGAGCCCATGACCAGCGGCACCCTGGCGAGGGACACGGCGCAGCCCGAGAGAGCGGGCCTGCTTCGGCAGCTTGGTGTGGACAGCGGGTATGTACTGCTCGGATTTCCGCTCGCCACAGTGAGTTTCAGCGTGCTGGTGACCGGCCTGTCCGCGGGGATCGGTACGCTGGTCATCGGTGTCGGCCTGCTGATCCTCGTCGGCACCATGTTCGTGGCGCGCCTGTTCGCCGACATCGAGCGGCTTCGCTTTCCGGCCGTGCTGCGTAGGCCCCGCAGCCGGCCGGTTTACCGGGCGGCCCCGCCGGGTGCGGGCGTCTGGAAGCGGATCCTCGCCCCGCTCACCCAGGGCCAGTTCTGGCTTGACCTCGTGTACGGCATTCTGTGCTTTCCGATCGCGGTGGTCACGTTCACCATCGTGATCAGCTGGTGGGCGTCGGCGATCGCCGGCACGTTGACCGTTCTGTGGGACTGGACCATTCCGCGCGGCCCCGACAACACCTCGCTTGCCCAGCTGATCGGGCTCGGCGACAGCGCCTTCGCCCGGATCGCCTTCCAGACCGCGATCGGTCTGGTCTGTCTGATCAGCCTCCCGTTAGTGGTGCGCGGGTGCGCCGTGCTCCAAGCGGGCTTCAGCCGTGCCCTGTTGACCGGTGTGGCCGAGCTGCGTCAGACGATCAACGTGCTGACGGAGCAGAAGGCCGCGGCCGCCTCCGCCGAGGCCACCGCCCTGCGCCGGCTGGAACGCGACATTCACGACGGGCCCCAGCAGCGGCTCATCCGCCTCGCCATGGACCTGGGGCGCGCGCGCCAGCACCTGGATGGTGCTCCCGGGCCGCTGCGCGACACCCTCGACGAGGCGATCAGTCAGACGCAGGACACGCTGAACGAGTTGCGTGCGCTGTCCCGCGGCATCGCCCCGCCGGTACTCACCGACCGTGGACTGCCCAGCGCGCTGGCCGCACTGGCGGCGCGGTGCACCATTCCGGTCGAGCTCGCGGTCGACCCCGCTCTGGGGGAACCCGCGGGAAGGCTCGACGCCGCGGTGGAGACCACCGCCTACTTCGCGGTTGCCGAAGCGCTGACCAATGTCGCCAAACACAGTGGTGCACAGAACTGTTGGGTCACGGTCGCACACGGACCCGGCGGTGTGCGCGTCGAGATCGTCGACGACGGTGACGGCGGTGCTCACGTGGCCAAGGGCCACGGCCTGGCGGGTCTGGCCGATCGGATTCGGGCCGGCGGTGGCACGCTGAGCGTGGTGAGTCCCGCCGGCGGGCCAACCACGATCGGGGTGGAGCTGTTGTGTTGAGAGTGGTGGTAGCCGACGATGCGGTCCTCCTGCGGGAGGGCCTCATCCGGTTGCTGACCGAGAACGGTCACGAGGTGGTTGCCGCGGTCGGCGATGGCCCGTCGCTGGTCCAGGCGATCGAACAACACAGGCCGGACGTCTCGGTGGTCGACGTTCGGATGCCGCCGTCTCACACCGACGAGGGCCTGCGTGCCGCGGTGGAAGCCCGGCGTCGGGTGGTCCGATCGCCAGTTCTCGTGCTGTCCCAGTACGTCGAGGTGTCCTACGCCGACGACCTGCTGGCGGACGGAGCCGGCGCGATCGGCTACCTCCTCAAGGACCGGGTGGTGGCAATCGCGGACTTCCTCGATGCGGTGCAACGGGTGGCGTCCGGTGGCACGGTGCTCGACCCCGATGTGGTGGCCCAGTTACTGGTCCGACGCCGACGCGACGACCCGCTGCGGCAGATGACTGCGCGCGAACAGGAAGTACTCGGGCTGATGGCCGAGGGTAGGTCCAACGCGAACATCGCCCGCACCCTGGTCGTCAGCGCCGGTGCGGTGGAGAAGCACATCAGCAGTATCTTCGCCAAACTCGGCCTGCCGATCGACGGCGAACAGCACCGAAGGGTACGCGCGGTGCTGACGTATCTGCGCGGCTGGGGGCCGTGACCCCGGTGATGCGACGATAGGGCCATGACCGCAACGCTTGTCGCGAAGAATGTGGCCGGCGGTTTCGCCCATCGCACCCTCTTCGAGGGGGTCGACCTGACGGTCGCGCCGGGTGATGTGATCGGGATTGTCGGCGTCAACGGCGCCGGCAAGAGCACATTGCTGCGGATTCTGGCCGGAAATCTCGAGCCGCTCGAAGGCACTGTCACCGTCGCGCCGGCGGATGCGTTCGTCGGATGGCTGCCGCAGGAACACGAGCGCATCCCGGGGGAGACCGTCGCGGCCTACATCGCGCGCCGCACGGGATGCACCGAAGCCACGCAGGTCATGGATGCCGCGGCCGCGGCACTCGCCGAGCCGGTCCCCGGGGAGGAGGATCCGGCCGCTGCCTACTCAGCCGCACTGGATCACTGGCTCGCCACGGGTGCGGCCGACCTCGAAGAACGGCTGCCGGCCGTCCTGGCCGATCTCGGACTCGACACCGACGCCGTGCGACCGGACTCGACGCCGATGACCGCGCTGTCCGGTGGGCAGGCGGCGCGGGTGGGTTTGGCGGCACTGCTGTTGTCGCGGTTCGACATCGTGCTCCTCGATGAGCCGACCAACGATCTGGACCTCGACGGCCTCGCCCGGCTCGAGCAGTTCGTCAGGGAACTCCGTGGGGGTGTGGTGCTGGTGAGCCACGATCGGGAGTTCCTCGCCCGCGGTGTGACCCGCGTACTCGAGCTGGATCTGGCGCAGAACACCACCACCGTTTTCGGCGGCGGGTACGAAAGCTATTTGGAGGAGCGTGAGGTCGGTCGCCGGCACCGGCGCGAGCAGTACGAGGAGTTCGCCGAGAAGAAGGCCGACCTGGTGGCGCGCGCCCGCACCCAGCGCGAGTGGTCGAGCCAGGGCACCCGCAACGCGATGCGCAAATCGCCGGACAACGACAAGATCCGTCGACGCGCGGCCACCGAGTCCAGCGAGAAGCAGGCGCAGAAGGTCCGTCAGATGGAGAGCCGGATCGCCCGCCTCGAAGAGGTCGAGGAACCCCGGAAGGAATGGACCCTGCAGTTCACCATCGGTGCCGCGCCACGGTCGAGCTCTGTCGTCGCGACCCTCGACAATGCCGTTGTGCGGCAAGGCGATTTCGTACTGGGTCCGGTGTCGCTGCAAATAGATGCGGGCGAACGGATCGGTATCACCGGCGCAAACGGGGCGGGGAAGTCGACATTGCTGCGGCTACTGCTGGGACGCCGACAGCCCGATGAGGGTCGCGCCGGCCTGGGTGCCAGTGTCGCAATCGGCGAAATCGACCAGGCCCGTGCCGCTTTCACCGGCACCGCGCGACTGGTAGACCGCTTCGAGCAGCAGCTGCCGGACTGGTCGACGGCCGATGTGCGCACCCTGCTGGCCAAGTTCGGGTTGCGAGCCGATCATGTCGAGCGCCCGGTTGACGAGCTGTCGCCGGGGGAGCGAACTCGTGCCGGCCTGGCGTTGCTGCAGGCACGTGGCACCAATGTGCTGGTTCTCGACGAGCCGACGAACCACCTGGACCTGCCCGCCATCGAACAACTCGAACAGGCGCTTGAGGCTTATGACGGTGCGTTGTTACTGGTGACGCATGACCGCCGCATGCTGCAGAACGTTCGGTTGGACCGCCGGTGGCTGGTCGACAACGGGCGTGTTGCCGAGTTGTAGGTTCGACTCTGTGGACTGAGCTTCGAGCCTGCGCTCAGGGTGCGATTTCACGCGATTTCACGCTCTGGGCGCAGACTCGGCATGCTCAGCGCAGAGTCACGCCGACGCCGACCCCGACGCATGCGTCCGCGGCTCCAGATGCTTGGCCCACCCCGACGCGCAGACGGCCGTGCAGACAATCGCCAGTACGCCAACGAAAGTCAGCATCTCCGGATAGCTGAACCAGTGAGCCAGCGCAGCGAGTACCGCGGGCAGCAGGAACCCGAGATAAGCCAGCGAGTAGTAGACCCCGGAGATGCCGGCGAGCTCGTCGGGTGGGGCAATGCGTTGGATCTCAAGCAGACCCGACACGATTGCGATGCCGTAGGCACTGCCGAGCAGCATCGCGACCAGCGGCGCGACGAGCGCAGAGTGTGTGACGGCGGTGGCCACCGCGGCGAAGATGCCCAGTGCCATCAACGCCATCGACACCACCACGGCGCGAGAGCTGGACACGTCGTCAAGCCGGCGTGCGACCGGTTGGATCGCCACGCCGCAGCCCAGTGTCAGCACGGTCAACCCCACGGTGTACAGCAGCGCCCAGGACCCGAGCTGGTCGGCGACCAGCGCAGGCACCACGGCGTACGCGATGGCGGCCGAGCCGAAGATCCACGGCGCCATGGGAACAACGACATGCAGGAACCGACGATGACCGGCGGCTGGCACTTTCAACCCGTCGAGAAAGGGTCCTGAGGTCGTGCGGGACCGGGTCTCGACGGTCCGGTTCCACACCGCCCACAACACCGGCACGCACAGGGCAGCGTGGACCAGGTAGGTCAACACCAACGGCAGCGGCGCGTACACGGTTAGCAGCCCGGCGCACAGCGGCCCGACGCCGAAGCCCAGGGACAGGCAGATGGAGGCGCGGCGCGCTCCGGCCCCGACGGAAGCATCGTCTTCGAAGGGCGGCCTGGACAGTTCGGCGATCCACGCCGAACCGACTGCCATCGCGATGCCGACTGCGACCCCGCTGAACAACCGGCCGACGAAAAGGGCCGGGAAGCCCCAGTAGTCGCCGACGGCCAGGATGAGACTGCCCAGCGCCGCACTGATCACGCCGGCGGCCATCACGTTGCGTCGACCGTGGCGGTCCGACAGCGTCGAGGCGATCAGCAGCCCCGGAATCAGGCCGAGAACGTAGGCGCCCAACAGGATGTCGACGTCCACCCGCGTGTAGCCGGAGTGCTGGGCATAGGCGATCAGCAGCGGGGTGAATTGGTTTCCGCCCCAACCGATACAGAAAACGGCGATGGCGACGGCGAGCCACGGCTGCATGCGTCGCCGACGCTGGATGGACGCCTCGACGAATTCCGTTGCGACAGCGGTCATGCCAGCACCACCCGGTAGGTCGCTTCCAGGTGGGACAGCAGGGCTCCCTCGAAACCGGCCACGTCACGGCGGCCGATGGCGTCGGCCAGATCCGCGTGTTCGCCGATCAGCTCGGTGAGGCGGGCGGAGTCCGATCGGGCGGCGTCGGCCATCATGCGGCGCTGCCGATCACTGAGTGATCCGTAGAAGCGGCCGGCGATCGAATTTCCGGCGACCTGCACAATCCTGCGGTGAAACGCGTCGTCGGCGGCGGCGAACTGATCGGCGTCGCCGATCGCGGCACCATGGCGCTGCCGTTCGACCAACTCGCTCAGTTCACCGAACAGGGTATCGATGGATTCCGATGACCGGCACAGCCGGCGCACCGCTGCGGTCTCCAGCGCGAGACGCATCTCCAGCAGGTCGGTGGCCTCCTGAGCGGACACGGGGACGACGACGGCGCCGCGTCGCGGCATCAGATCCAGGAAGTCCTCGGCGGCCAGGCGCAGAAAGGCCTCGTGCACCGGCGTGCGGCTGACGCCGAGTTGCGTCGCCACCTCTACCTCGCTGAGCAGCTGCCCGCCTCGAAACTCACCGGAGAGGATCTGGTCCTTGGTCATCCGGTAGACGCGCTGGCTGTTGCTCGATTTCTCGTCCTGGCCCACGGAAGACCACTGTACCCCTTGCATGCAAGCTTGCATGCAAGGGGTGTGGCCAGGTTAAACGCTAGAACGGGCTGCTGTTGGCCTGACGCTTGGACGCTTCCGGGCGGGGGCCGAACCGACGGATGTACTCCTCGTGCTTTCGCTGGTCCTTCTTGTACTGGATCTCGTCGACCAGGTTGGGGTCGAGCCCGTGCTGCGCCAACCGGTGCCGGCGCCAGATCTTGTTGAGCGCGAGCGCCATCAAGATGGCCCAGATGTAGATCGGCACGGTCATCTCGATGTGCACATAGAGCGAGGCGGGCAGGAGCCAGAGCGGTGCCAGCACGAACAGCGGCGGGATCGCCATCCGGATCAAGTGCCGCCGCACGGCGCCATGGTCGGCGAGATCGTGAGCCACCCACTCGCGCATGGAATCGGGCAACCGCTTGCCGTAGCAGTAGGCGACGTACTGAAAGAAGTTGGGACGGTCTTTGGTGTTCTTCTGGCCGGCCATGAGGGCTCCTGGTGTCAATCGGTGAGTGAATTGGCCGCCAGCGCAGCCACGTTGATGCGGGTCAGCACCCGATGCAGCTCTTCGAGTTCGGCGATGTCGACACCCAGGCGCTCCACCACCGCGGGCGGAATGGCCAGGGCCCTTTCACGCAGGGCGATCCCGGCCTCGGTGAGCTCGACATCGGTCGCACGTTCATCCCCGGCCCGGCGGCTGCGGGTGAGCAGGCCGAGGGCTTCCAGCCGTTTGAGCATCGGCGAGAGCGTCGCCGAATCGAGCTGCAGCGCGGAGGCGATCTCTTTGACCGACAGCGGCGGCGTGCCGCCGGAATCGGACCGCTGGTGATCCCACAACGCCAGCATCACCAGGTACTGCGGATGGGTGAGGCCCAGCGGCTCCAGCAGCGGCCGGTACACGGCCAGCACGGCGCGGTTGCTGACGGCCAACGCGAAACGGACCTGCCGCTCAAGCGCCAGGGGGTCGGCGCTGAGCTGCCCCGAGGGTGCGGCAGACGCTTCGGATACTGCGGTCATACTTAGAAAGTACCCTAATAGTTAGGGCACTAACAATGTCTCGGCGGTCACATGCTCACCCGGTCAGTGCGCGCGCTTGGCCAATCGTTCGGCGTTGTCGATCAGGATGCTGCGGCCCTGAACGCGAATCCAGCCGCGCTGCGCGAAGTCCGACAGTGCCTTGTTGACCGTCTCGCGCGAAGAGCCGACGAGTTGGGCGATCTCTTCCTGGGTCAGCTCGTGGTCGACACGCAGCGCCGTGCCATCGCGGCTGCCGAACCGTTGCGCCAGGTAGAGCAGTTGCTTGGCGACCCGGCCGGGCACATCGGTGAAGATCAGGTCGGACAGGTTGTCGTTGGTGCGGCGCAACCGTCGGGCCAGCACGCGCAGGAGCTGTTCGGCGATCTCGGGACGGTCGGCGATCCAGCTCCGCAGCACGCTGCGGCTCATCACGACGGCCTTCACCTCGGTCAGCGCCGTCACGGTCGAGGTCCGCGGCCCCGGATCGAAGATGGCGAGCTCGCCGAACATGTCGGACGGGCCCATCAGCGTGATCAGGCTCTCGCGACCGTCCACGGACTTGCGGCCGATCTTCACCTTGCCTGCCGTGATGATGAAGAGCGTGTCGCCGGGCTCGCCTTCGGAGAACACCACCTCGGTCCGACGGAAGGTCACCGGCTCCAACTGCCGGACGAGCGCCGCCACGGCGTCTGGCGACACACCTTGGAAGATGCCGGCACGGGCCAGCACTTCATTCATATTTCCCCCTTGGTGGATGTGCCGAACCTGGTGACCCGGAAAGTTTCTACTGGTCGCAGCCCAAAGGAAGGCCGCCGTTTTACTTTACAAGGGCTATCTATCGGCCGACGGCTCCGGGTTTACACCGAAATCTCATTTCGTAATGGGGGTCAGATTGCCGAGCAACAGATCCGCTGGGCTTCGGCGACGGTGTCAGCAAGCGGGCGGCGCGTGTTGATCGGATGGGCGTCAGACCAATCGGCGCCGGTAGCCAAACCTTCTGCGATCTGCGGGGTGGCATCTGAATTGGTGACCTGACGCTGGACGATGCGCTGCTTGGCTTCGTCGAGAGGCACCGTGCACGCCAGCTCCACTGTGGGGCAACTCTGGTCCGCTGCCATTTCCCGCGCTCGCCGGCGAAGATCCGGATCCCGCCAGGTGCCGTCGAGGATCACCGACTGCCCCATGGCCAACGTCTCGCGGGCCTTCTCCAGCACGGCCTCATAAACAGCGGCCACGTTCTCGGTGCTGTAGAGCCCCTCGTTCAATATCCCGGCCGCGCCGTCGACGACTCCACGCTCTTGCAACTCACGGCGCACGTCGTCGGTGGAGATGACCCGCGCAGCCACCTGTTCGGCGAGACCGTGCGCGAGCGTGGTCTTACCGGTACCGGGGCCACCGCCGACGATGACCAGTCGCACCGCACCTCGGCGGAGATGAGCGAGGGCGATGTCGAGATGGCGCCTGGCGTCGTCCGCGGCCCTCGCGTTGCCCTGGTCAAACCTGATGCAGTCGACCTTGGCGCGGACGACGGCACGGTAGGCGATGTAGAAGTCCACCAATCCCGGCGGCGGGGTGTCCCCGGAGTGCCGCTGGTACTCGGCGATGAAGTAGTCCGCCAGGTCTCGGCGGCCGAGGAACTCCAGGTCCATCGCCAGGAATGCGGCGTCGTCGCAGCAGTCGACATGGCGTAGGTCGTCGTCGAACTCCAGACAGTCGAGAATGGCCGGCCCGTCCGGCATGCAGAAGATGTCGCCGGTCAACAGGTCGGCGTGGCCGTCGACGATGCGGCGCTCGGCGATGCGGCCGTCGAACAGTGCGGTGCGTCCTGCGATGAACTGGTCATACAGACGGCCGACCTCGGCCAGCGATTCCGCGGGCACCACTGTTCCGGCGTACTTGCGCAATTCGGTGAGGTTGTCGCGCCAACGGCCGGCAACCGCGGGCGCCGCTGCTGCGCGGTCGATGTCTTCCGACCGTTCCGCGCCGGCGTGGAACCGCGCGATCACCTCCGCGATCGCCGACAGATGTTCCACCACGGGTTCGCCGTTGACGACGATCGACGTCAGCCGGCGAGAATCGGGGTACCTGCGCATGACGATCACCGGTTCGGGGCGGCCACCCTGGGGATCGGAGAAATGGGCGACTCCGAGGTAGCTGTCGGGTGCCAGTCGCTGGTTCAGGCGAACCTCACGCAGGCACACCTGTTCGCGCTGCTCGACCGAGCTGAAATCGAGAAAGTCCGTGGTGACGGCTTTTTTGACCTTGTAAGCCTTCTCGCCCACCAACGCGACGATCCCGGTGTGTGTTTCGTGGATTTCGGCTGCGGCCATAACCCATGATGGCTCTGCTCGGACAACGTTAGGTAGTGGTCATCCGCAGGCATTCGCCTGCCGAAAGTCCTTCAGCCCATGGCCCAAAGACCCTGTTAGCGGGGACTGACCAGCCCGGAGTCGTAGGCGTGGATGATTGCGGCGGCGCGATCACGCAGGTCGAGCTTGATGAAGATGTGGCCGATGTGGCTCTTGACGGTGAGCCCGGAGATGCTCAGTTCGTCGGCGATCTCGGCGTTCGAATGCCCCTTGGCGATAAGTGTCAGCACATCGAGCTCACGGGCCGTGAGGTCGCCGACGGCGGCGGCGCGACGCGGTTCGGCGGACTTGCGGTAGGTGGTGAGTACGCGTGAGGTCACCGCGGGGTCGAGATAACTGTCGCCCAGTGCCACGGCGCGCACCGCCCGGATCAGTTCCTCGGCGGAGGAATCCTTGAGCACGAACCCGCTGGCTCCCGCGCGCAAGGCGCCCGAGAGCAACTCGTCGTCGTTGAACGTGGTCAGCGCCAGCACAGGCGGTCCGTTGTCCGCTTTCACCTGGCGGGTGGCCTCGATCCCGTCGACCCGTTTCATCCGCAGATCCATCACCACCACGTCGGGTCGGTACCGGCTGATGGCGTCAGGCACCTCGTCGCCGTCGGCGCATTCGGCGACGATCGTGAAGCCGTCCTTGCGCCGAAGGATGCGGCGCAGGCCGGAGCGCACCAGATCCTGGTCGTCGACGAGGAGGACTGCGACCTCGCTCACGGGGTCCGTCATGACACCACAGGGCACCATCGGGGTGCCCGGTCGGTGTCGTCCAACGGAATGTTCGTGCGCACCGACCATCCATCGTCGGCGGGGCCGACGCTGATGATCCCGCCGAGGAGCTCGACGCGCTGGCGCATCCCGCGCACACCCCGACCTTCCACATCGTGACCGTTCCGCACGGCCAACGCCGGGACCGGGAGTCGGTTGGCAACCGTCAAGGTCGCCGAGGTGCGTGAGATTCTAAGCAACACTGTCGCTTCCGCATCGGGTGCGTGTTTGGCGATGTTGGCCAGGGACTCCTGGGCGATGCGATACAACGCCAAGCCCACCGCCGCGGAGACCACATCGGTGCGACCGGTGGCGTCGCACCGCACATTGAGCCCGGCACGCACGAAATCGTCTACCAGACAACTGATGTCGTCCACGCCCGGCTCGGGGGCCATGCTCATCGGGGCGCCGTCGAGTAGCCCGACCGTGCGGCGGATATCGGCCATGGCCTGACGACCCAGGCGTTCAGCCTGCTCCAACGCCTCCACGGCGTCGTCGACGTCGCGGTCCTGCTGCAACCCGCGACGTGCGCCCGTCACATGCAGCAGGGTCACGCTCAGCGAATGCGCGATCACGTCGTGGACCTCGCGGGCGATCCGGCGCCGCTCATCGGCCGCGGCGTGCCGGGCCTGCGCGGCCTGGGACTCCTGTTGCTGTCGCATGAGTTGCTGCTGCGTGTAAACGAGATAGCCCACGAGCCAGCCCATCCCGAGGATTCCGAGATAGAGCGGCAGGGCGTCGAGGCGGTGCTGCGCCGCGGCGGTCAGCAGCAGGGTGGCCGCGGTCAGCGATGCGAGGAATCCGCCCCACACCCCGGACAGCGAGGCCACCTCACCGACCATCAGCACCGCGATCAGCGGGGCGAAGTCGTTGGGAACCGGTGTCGCGGTCGCGAACAGCAGGATCGCGGTCGAGGTCGTCCAGGTCGCCCAGACGATCGGCGCCTTGAAATCGACGCCGGACAGATAGAACAACGCGAAGGGGGCGATACACACGACGAGTGCGAGCAGACCCGCCGGAAGGTCGGCCGTCGGCCGCTGCAACATCGCGACCACGCCGGCACCCATGACCGTGGTGTCGAACGCCAACACGATGGCCCAGTTGTAGCCCACCGGGAGGGCGTATCCCCGCCGGTGTACATGCGCGCGCAAGCCGCGGGCGATGCTGCCGAGCATGTTCTGATCGTAGAAGGTGAGCTTGTCTTCGTACGTCCTACTACAGTTGGATTTTTTGGGGCCGGATTTGCCGGGCTCGGATTTCAACACTCAGAGTCGCCACATCTCGCGCGCCATCGCCGAGTCCTCGACGAATTTTTCGCGCAGCGGCGGATAGTACGGCCGTTTCGGATCGGGTCGGGGGACGGCCGCCAATGCTGTGCGCACCGCGGCCAGGGTGCGCCGCCAGAAACCACCTTCCCGACGGGTGTGGTCGCTCGGGATCGCTGGACCTGTCGCCGGAGGAGTGAAAACGGCGTCTTTCGCCGTCCATCCACGGGCGACGCCGGTCATCGAATTCGCTATCGAGATAGCTGGGGAACGCTGTGCTCGTGTCATGGCTCGACGCTACGAAGAATGCAGGTCAGCCCACATCGCGCTGGTGTCCGATCTTGACCTACGACCGTGGTAGGAGAACTGAACCGACCGCAGGACGATGGGGCCGCAACTGGTTAGGCTCCTGTTGTGCCCTCGAGTTCGACCCGTAGGCGTGGCCCCCGGCGTGATGTCGACACCCGGACTCTGATCGTCGATACCGCGGAGCGAATGTTCGCGGAGATGTCGATCGGTGCGGTGGCGGCGCGGGCGGTGGCCCGCGAGGCGGGCGTCGCCAGTCGCGCGGTGGCCTATCACTTCCCGGCCAAGCGGGACCTGGTGCTGGAGGTGGCGCGACGGCGCGCGCCGACCGTGTTCGAGGCCGTTGTCGAGGAGCTGGTGCGGGTGGCCGAGGGCGGCGACGAGATCGAGGTCTCTGACGTCGTCGAAGCTCTCATCGCGCCCTACGTCAGGCTCCTCGACGAGGATCCGGTCGGCGGATTGCGCTGGCTCAAGGTGATGAATCAGCTTGCCCTGGATGAAGACCAGATCTGGCTCGACCAGCTGGCGGGCACACCGAGTCTGCCGGAGTTGTTCTTCGCCGCGGCAGGGCGTGCGGTGCCGGATATTCAGACCAGAGAAGGTCAGCAGCGCAGCACAATTGCGATCCTCGGGATGATCGGCGCGCTGGCCAGCTCGGACTTGTCGCTCTACGGCCGGCCGTTGGGGCCCGGCGGCTTGGACCGCGGCTGGGTCGACCAGCTGGTCCGGTTCACCGGCAGCGGTTTGCGCGGTAACGAGGGTCTGCCCGATTAGGATCGTGGCGTGCAGATCGACGGCCAGCAGCTCGCTGCCTTCGCCGCGGTGGTCGAGCTGGGAAGTTTCGACGCGGCCGCGCAGCGTCTGCATGTGACGCCGTCGGCGGTCAGCCAGCGCATCAAGGCCCTGGAACAACGTGTCGGTCAGGTTCTGGTGGTTCGCGAAAAGCCGTGCACGGCAACACCTGCCGGAGTTCCCTTGCTTAGGTTGGCAGCGCAGACGGCGCTGCTGGAATCTGAGACGCTGGCGGAGATGGGTGGCGGCGCCGGGCGCCGCACCAGGATCGCGTTGGCGGTCAACGCCGATTCGATGGCGACCTGGTTCACCGGAGTGTTCGCCCGGGCATCGGAGTTCCTGTTCGACATCCGGATCGAGGACCAGGATCTGTCGGCACGCTTCCTGCGTGAAGGAGTGGTGATGGGCGCGGTCACCACCGAGCGGCGCCCGGTGCCGGGCTGCCGGGTGTATGCCCTGGGGGCGATGCGCTACGTGCCGGTGGCCGGTGCGGGGTACGTACAGCGCTACCTGCCGGACGGATTCACCAGCGACGCCGCGCAGGCGGCCCCGTCGCTGGCCTGGAACCGCGATGACGCACTGCAGGATCAGTTGGTGCGCAAGGTGTTCCGAAAAGATGTCGTCAGACCGATCCATTTCATCCCGACCGCTGAGGGTTTCGGCGCCGCCGTGCGGGCCGGGTTGGGCTGGGGGATGTACCCCGAGGAACTGGTGGACGACGACTTCGTCCGGATCACCGAGCAGTATCTGGACGTGCCGCTGTACTGGCAGTGCTGGAAGCTCGACAGCCCCATGGTCGACGCCGTCACGGCGGCGGTTCGCGATGCGGCGACCGGTCTGCGCGGGCCGGCCCGGGCTTGAGGGTCCGCTACCGCACCAGTGGGGCCAGATGCTTTCGCGCGTAGGCGCGCACCGCTTCGTCGTCGTTGACGTCCAACGCCGTGGTCGGCATCTGGGCCAGCGAGCACGCCAACCGGATGTGCAACTCGGAAACGGCCAGCAGTTCGGCGTCAGGCATGGTCGCGCCCGCCGCGCGAAGGGCCTTGGCCATCGCCGACGACGCGTGGTGCAGAAAGGCCGGAGCCTGGTCGTAGGCACCGGCCACCGCGGTGAAGTCGGTGTCCAGTCGCAGGAACCGGCGCATCACGGGTTCGGTGGTCAACAGCCGCATGCCTTCACAGAACGCCGCCACCGCAGCCTCATTGGGACCGGAATCGATTGCGACGGTGCGCAACCGGTGCATCGCCGCGTCGAATGTACGTCGCCCCAACTCGGTGATCAAAGCGTCGCGGGTGGGGAAGCGACGGTAAAGCGTGCGGCGGCTGACGCCGGCCTGCTTGGCGATGACGTCCAGGCTGGCCCGGCCGAGCCCGACGAGCGCCACCTCCTCGGCGGTGGCCTTGAGGATGGCGTCTTCCTGTTCGGATTGGCTGGCGTTGCTGCGTGGCATCGCTACCAGTGTGTCAGCCTGCCGCCGGACATCCCAGCGGCGCGAACGAATCCAGTGCCACCGATCGGTGCAGGCGCACCAGCTTCTCGTACTGCAGTCGGTTGTAAGCCAGGGGCACCAGCAGGAGCCGGTCGGGCAGCACTCGCCAGGCCAGCTGAAGCAATCGGGTGTAGACCGCGAACTCCCGCTCATGGCGGGATTGCCAGCGGAACCCCGTCATCTCCCGGATTCCCGGATGCATGATGCCGAATGAGCACACCTTGATCACCCGGCCGGCGATCGGTCGCACCGCCATCCAGGACGGGGTCAGTGCCAGTCGCAGTGGGGTGGGCAGCAACAGCGTCGGCAACGGTAGCTGGGTCAGGCCGGCCGTCACTCTGCTCAGGAATGCGTTGCCCTGCAACTGGTTCTCCACCATATCGTCGTAGTACCGGGTCGCCTCGGCATAGGTTTCGGGCAGTTTCGCCGACGCGCCCGGCAGCTCGATGGAGCGGAACGCCTCGAGCAGTTGACCGTAGGCCGCCTCCTGCTCGGCGGGGTTCATCGTGATGCCGGTTGCCGGGGTGAACGAATGCAGGACCACGAAGATGCCGCTGATGGCAATCCAGTTCCACAGCTGGGGGTTCAGGGCGCTGTAGCGCACCTCGGCGAAGTCGTCCTTGCCGTGTCCACGGACGTCGCGGTGCATGGTCTGCAGGCGGCGCCCCTCCGCCTCCCGATCTGTCGCGTCGCCCCAGATCGCCAGAAAGGCCGAAAATCCGCTGCGCACCCCGCGGTCGAGAAAGTTGCGCTCGAACCGGCCGCTGCGATCGACGGCCGCGGCCACCGGGACCAGGGCCACCTCGTCGAAGGCCGCCGCACCGAAGGCGCCTCCCAGGATGCTGCCCGAGTGCCTGCGGAAATCTGCCAGTACGTTCGGCCGCACTACGTCCTGTTCGGCCACGCTGCCAATAGACATGGCACAAAGGCTAGCAATCTGTGCCAATGTGTCAATACCGGAAATCGTCCTGAAGCACACGATTGGTAGCGTCGCGCTCATGGCCAACCGGACGCATCGATACGAGGTCGAGGTGACCTGGACCGGCAACACCGGTTCGGGCACCAGCGGCTACCGCGACTACGCGCGTGACCACGACGTGGCCGGCGTCGAGATGCCCGGCAAGCCGGTGATCCTGGGTAGCGCCGATCCGGCATTCCGGGGAGACCCTCAGCGCTGGAACCCCGAGGAGCTGCTCGTGGTCAGTCTGTCGCAGTGCCACATGCTGTGGTACCTGGCGCTGTGCGCCAAGGCGGGCATCGTCGTCACTGCCTACAGGGACCGGCCGGACGGCACGATGAGCGAGAATGCCGAGGGAAGTGGCGTTTTCACCGATGTCACGCTACGGCCGCACGTCACCATCACCGACGGGGAGCGGGTCGGGGAGGCCACCGAGCTCCATCACGAAGCCCACCGGATGTGCTTCATCGCCAACTCGGTCAATTTTCCGGTAAGCGCTACACCCACTGTGACAGCACAGAGCGGGGAATGAACGACGCGTCGACCGGGACGAATCCGACTGCACTCCAGTCGGATTCGTCGGGCAGGGGTCCCGAGTCGATGACGACGGCGGTGGCATTGCCTGTCCCGGCGTCGATGTCGACGGTCTGACCCGCGTCGCCGTACGTGCCGTTGCAGTCACTCAGGCACCGGCCCGTGACCGGATCGATGTTGCCCTCGAACATGTCGTTGACCCATCCGGCCATCAACCATTGCACCGCGGGCGGGTTCTGCGGCTGCGGAACGCCTGCCACCAGATAGGCCGCCGCCTGGATCAGTGGGTTACCACCCAGCATGGAATCCATATGGACACCACCGTTGACCACGACCCCGACGAACGTCCCAGGCCTGGCGGCCGAGAGCTCGTCGTTCACCTTGCTGGTGGAGTTGAACGCGTTCAGCGGCGCACCGATCTCATAGACCGGCACATAGTCGGCAGGATCGTTGCCGTTGCTGGCCTCGAGCTGATGGAGGCGGTCCATCGCAGCCGGCAGACTGCCCGAGGGGGGAACCCCGTCCAGCAGCACCACGCCGGCAAGATCGTTGGGGGCATCCTGACCTTCGGCGCGGCGGGCGACCAAACCCTCGGCGTAGTAACCGGCCACCCCGGGCGCGAAGCCGCCGCCCAGTGAATGGCCGACGAGCACAAATCGCTCTGGAACGGTAAAGCTCTCCTGGCCGGCCTTCAACGAAGCGGTAGTCATACTGGCGTTCAAAGCTTTTCGATCCGGGTCGAGAAAGAGCTCGGCAACCGCCTTGTGCATGCTGTCCCCACCGAGCCACATGCCGCCGGGGGTGAACGGGTTGGACGTCACAGTGGTTACCACGACGACGCTGTTGGTGCGGTCGGCCAGATAGGACGCGGTGTAGCTGTACATCGGTCCGGTGGCGATGAATCCGTGCTGGAGGTAGATCAGCCGGTCCGGCTGACCGTGCGTCGGGAAGTACCAGTCGGCGGGAACCTCGTTGCCCGGAGAGACCACCAGCGTCGAGCTGCTCACCTCGACCGAATCCCGAAGTCCGGGCGGCACGATCGGCGGTCCGTCGACGGCTTGGATCACTCCGCCGACCGCGTCGAACAACGCGGACCCGACAGCGTTGACCACCGACTGCAAGCCGGACTGGATCAGATCGGGGAGTTGTGCGGGCGACGACGCAGCCACGCCGATGCCACTCGGTGCACTCGCTGAAATCGTTTTCGGCACTTGAGAAATCACGGTCAGCGGATTGCGAACGTCATTGGCTGGCTTGTCGTGTTGCGCGAGGTCGGCCGTCAGGGGTGCCAGGGCGTCACGCAGCTGACTGCGTACCGCACTGCGCTGCGTCGACAGCGGGCGAAGCGGCGTCTGCTTGATGGCTGCCTTTGCCTTCCCGATCGCGTCCGTCCCGACGGCTTCCCGCTCGACGGTGCGACGCACACGAGGTGCCGCGGAACGTGCCGGATGATCGGCCCGCTTGAGATGCGGTGCGACACGTCGATTACCTGTGGGCGCGGAGCGGTCCGGCTTTGCGCTGCTGGCCGACGACTTCGCCGGGCCGGAATGCGAATCGCCTGGAGAGTCGGCCTCGGCGTTGGCTGTGCCGGCACCGGCGAGCAGCGCCGCCGATACTCCGGCGGTCAGCACACCGGCGCCTACCCACCCTAAGTACGCCACGTGTTTCCCCTGGTGCGCCGATCCCGCGATTGGCTGGATGCTAACCGCGGAATCGGCCGCCGGATGAGGTTTTCGGTGGGTTGGTTACGAGTTCATCGATGCAGCCGGCGCAGCTGGGCCGATGCCACCGACAACACCGCCAGGTCGGGCTCGGCAGAGTCGAGGAACTCGTCCAGCGTGCGTTTGGCCCGGTCCAGGCGCGGCCGGTTGTAGGCCTCGAAGTCGCGGATGCTGCATGCGGCCTTGTCGCCCTCGAGCCCGTGCTTGGTGACCTCGATCGTGAGATCGCGTAATGAGCGGTACAGGTCTTCCCGAAGGGCCAGCCGGGCCTGGGCATGCCAGCGGCCGCCCCGCGGAAGCGACGACACCGCCAGCAGTAGCCGATCCACTCCCAGCCGGTCCGACAGTTCGAAGTAGATCCTGGCCAGTTGGGTCGCGTCCTCTCCGTGGACATGAGCGACTTCGATGATGTCCAGAAGGCTGAACGCATAGAGGGATTCGCTGATCCGATGGGCGATGTTGCCTGGTACGCCGCGAGCCACCAGGTCGTCGTGTGCCGACAAGACGGTGGCACGCTCCTGGCCTCGCAACATCGATCCGAGCTGTCCGTGCAGCATCGCCAGCTGGTTGCTGAATCGGGTGATCTCGGTGTCGATTTCGAGCGGTTGCGGCCGGTTGAGCAAGAACCATCGGGCGGCCCGGTCGAGGAGACGCCGGCCTTCGATGACCATCGCATTCGTCAGCGCGGGCGAGAGGTCGGCGGCATAGATGTCGGACCAGAGTGTGTCGAGGTCGAAAACCTCGGACGCCACGGCATGAGCCCGCACGATATCGGCTGGGGCCGCGCCGGTTTCCTCGGAGAGTCGGAACGCGAAGGTCAGCCCCGAGGTGGCCAGCACGCGGTTGACGATCGAGGTGGTGATGATCTCCCGACGGAGCGGATGCTCGGGCAGTGGTTCGCCGAGTTGGCGCCGCAATGTCGGCGGGAAGTACCGGGTCAGCAGCGCGACGAAGTATGGGTCGTCGAACGTCTCGCCGGCGAGCAGGTCAGCCTTGAGGTCGAGCTTCACGTGCGCCATCAAGGTGGCCAGCTGTGGCGCGGCAAGGCCACGACCGTCCTTGGCCAGGTCAGCGAATTCCTCTGGGCTGGGCATGTTTTCGCGGGATCGGTGTAACCCGCGTCGGGCCTCCAGGTCCGCCGTCATCCGGGCGTGCACGTCGACCATCTGGGTGGCGTTGGAGCGGGCATCGCTGAGCAGACGATTGTGCGCCCGGTTGTTGGCCAGGACGAGCTGCGCGACTTCGTCGGTCATGTCGGCGAGCAGTCGATTGCGTGCGCTACCCGTGATCAGGCCGGACCGGGTGGCGGAGTCCAGCAGGATCTTGATGTTGACCTCGTGATCCGAGCAGTCCACTCCGGCCGCGTTGTCGATGGCATCGGTGTTCACCAGGCCGCCGCGCCGTGCGTAGGCGATTCGGGCGCGCTGGGACAGCCCGAGGTTGCCGCCCTCGACGATCACCTGGGCTCGGACGTCCTCGGCGTCCACCCGCACCGGATCGTTCACCTTGTCGGCGATGTCGGAGTGCTGTTCGTCGCGGGCCTTGATGTAGGTGCCGATTCCACCGTTGAACAACAAGTCCACCGGCGCGCGCAGGATATGGCTGATCAATTGGCTGGGAGTCACCCGGGTCTGGTCGTCGTCGATGCCGAGCGCGGCGCGCATCTGCGGTGTGGTGGCAATGGTTTTCGCGGTCCGCGGCCACACCCCTCCGCCCGGGCTGATCACAGCACGGTCATAGTCATCCCACGACGACTGGGACAGTTCGAACAGCCGTTGGCGTTCTTTGCGGGCCGGCACGGTGTCGGGCTGCGGGTCGATGAAGATGTGCCGGTGATCGAACGCGGCCACCAGGCGCAAGCCGGGACGCAGCAGCATGCCATTGCCGAAGACGTCCCCGCTCATGTCGCCGACGCCGACAGCGGTGAACTCATCGGTCGCCGAATCGATACCGAGTTCGGCCAGGTGGGTGTCGCCGCTGACCCAGGCGCCGCGAGCGGTGATGCCCATCGCCTTGTGGTCGTAGCCGGCCGAGCCGCCGGAGGCGAAGGCGTCGCCCATCCAGTAACCGCGGTCGAGCGCCACCGCATTGGCGGAATCGGAGAATGTGGCGGTGCCCTTGTCCGCGGCCACAACGAGGTAGGGGTCGGGCCCGTCGTGGCACACCACTCCGCCGAAGCGGGGCCGATCTTCGGAATCCGTCGGGGCGGTCTTGTCGACCACGTCGAGCAGTGCGGCGATGAACTGCCGATAGCTCCGCAGCCCCTGAACACGAGGGGATTGGCCCGCCGCGGCGCGGGCCTTGACGACGAATACGCCCTTGGCTCCGACCGGAACGATCATCGCGTTCTTGACGGCCTGTGCCTTCACCAGTCCCAGGACCTCGGTGCGGTAGTCGTCGTGGCGGTCGGACCAACGGAGCCCGCCGCGTGCCACCAGCCCGAAGCGGAGATGCAGGCCCTCGAATTCCGGTGAGTACACGAAGATTTCGGAAAACGGACGTGGCTGTGGCAGCTCGTCGACGGACCGAGCATCGAGTTTGTGGACCAGATAGGGCGCCCAGACCGTGAGGGCATCGGGCGCGAACGCGTTGGTGCGTACCGTGGCGTTGATCAGATTGTGGTACGCGCGCAGGATCCGGTCGGCGTCGATGTGCAGCACCTGATCGATCTCGGTGGCCAGCTGCTGCTCGGCCGCTGCGATGCGGGAAATGCGGTGGGGGCTGTCGGCGGGTTGTTCGGTGCGGTCGAAGCGGGCCTCGAACAGATCCAGCAGTGCGCGCGTGGCCGCCGGGTTGTCCAGCAGGACCCGTTGGATGCGCGTCTGGCCGTAGGGCATCGGCAGCTGCCGAAGGTAGCGGCTGTAGCTGCGCAGCACGGTCACCTGTCGCCAGCTCAGGGCAGCCCGCAGTAGCAGCGCATTGAATCCGTCCGATTCGACGCGGCCCGCCCACATCGCCCGGAAGGTCTCGCGGATGCGGTCGACGGTGTCGTCCTGCGGCTGGGCCACCGCGTCGACGACGTCGGGACCGGGCTGCAAGAGCAGGTGGTAGACGTGGCAGACGCGCCCGTCCGGCCTGGTCCAGGTACCCGCCTGTTCCTCCAGGACCTCCAGGTCCATGCTCTGCAGCGCGGGCAGCATCCGGCGCAGCGGCACCGGCTCGAGGGCTGCGAGTGCAAAGTTCAGCCGCCCGTCCCCGTCGTCGGTCCAGTCGAGATTCACCTCGACGGCATCGCCCATCAGATCGTTGAGCGCCTTGGCTTCGAGTAGCCGGCTGGGTACCACAACCCCGGCCTGCTGATCCTGCATATCGGGCGCAATGGGGTTGGCGCGCAACGAGTCCACGGTTCGGGTCTCCTCAATCGTCGTTGATCGATGCCGTCGGTTGCGTTCGACGGATGGACCAATCCTGGGGTGAGGAGCACGCGTTCAGGCGCTGCAAAGTGTCAGTGAAATATGGCCCGTCATTACACTGTGTCGGCCGGGCCCGTCCTGACTCGGCTAGCCCGTCGGCACCACACCGCGCGGCAGGATCAACGGAAGATCGTTGTAGGTGACGATGCCGGGTGCGGCGTTGACCACCGCGGGAATCGCGTTGATCGGGGGAGTGGCGGTCATGATGTGTCCGAGCACCATGAATTCCTCCAGGGTGGTGGCCTCGAAATCCGGTGGCGGCAGGAAGCCGACCTTCATCGTCACGGTCGGTCGGCCCGCGACCTCGATGACCCACCCGTCCTGATCGATCTGCCAATCCGGTTCCAACGTCTGGCCTTTGCGCCAGCGCAAGGTGAGCTCGACACGGGTGGTATCGCCGATGATGCCCTTCCAGCTGACGAACACACCGGCGACGCCGCCCGCCGGAATCGTCCATGAGCCGAGGTCGAGATCCTCTGTGGTCTGGGCGTATTCGGCGTCGCAACGAACTTCGTCGAACTCGATACCGAGTGCGTCGCCGATCATCCGCACCGCCTCGCCGAAGACCCCGGTGCCATGGGCGGTCATGGCTTGCAGGTCGGGATGGTCGATGGGCTGGCCGAACCCGACCGGCTTCTCGGTTTCCGGTGAGTCGTAGAAGGTGGTGTCGGCGGCCTCGTTGACCGTGACCTTGTCCACCCGGTCGCAGATGCCGGCGGCCACGACGGCCAACTGGTTGACATAGCCGGGGCTGATGCCCGATCCGAACATCGTCGAGCCGCCCTTGCGGCAGGCCTCGACGATGCGGTCGCGGCCCTCGCCCTGATTGTGTCCGGTGATGAATGAGGCCGTCGCCACGACATTGATTCCGGCGGAAAGGATTTCGACGAGTTCGTCGACGTCGATCCACATGGGGTTGTAGACCACGACGTCCGGTTTGAGGGCCAGCAGTGCCTGCACGTCATTGGTGGCCGCGACCCCGAGGGGCTCGATGCCGACGAGGTCGCCGACGTCTTTTCCGGACTTGTCCGGCGACCACGCGTAGCAGCCCACCAGTTCCAGGTTCGGGTTGCGGGCGATGGCCGCCACCGAACTCTTCCCGACGTTTCCCGTCGTCCACTGGACGACCCGGTATGGCGAAGTTTGTGACACGGCAGCGGCTCCCTTGCTCGGTTTCCGGAAGTTTTCCACGACCGTGAGAAAAAAGGAAGAGTGGTGCGTTGCCGGCGTCGTGAGCAACTAGAATTGCGCATGTGACCACCGGAAACGCGCCCCGCCGGGGGCGCGGCCGCCCACCGCGGATCGATCAGCAGCAGATCGTCGCCGCGGCGCGTGCGATCCCGCCGGGTGCGTTGACGATGCAGGCGGTTGCCGATGCGCTCGGGGTGGACCGCACGACGCTGCACTACTACGTCGGTGACCGCGACGGCCTGCTCGAGCTGGTGGTGGCCGACCTGTTCGAGGCCGAGTTGCGCTCGATCGAGTTGCCCGAAGACGCGAGCTGGCAGGAGATTCTGCGGGCTTACGGAAGCGCGATCCGCCAGGGTGTGCTCAAGCTCGGTGTGACGGCGACCAGCTTCCGGTTGAGCGGTACCGGTGGGGCCGCGAGTCTGGCGCTGGCCGAGCAGGTGCTGCGGACACTGACCGCGGCGGGATTCGGAACCGACGACGCCGGCCGCGTGCTCACCTTGGTGTCGGGGCTTGCGATGTCGGCCGCGCACGATGTGCTGGGTTCGGCAGGGTCTCGGCTGCACCATCAGACGCCCGAGGTGGTTCGGGCGTTGAAAGACCTTCCGTCGAGCGACTTCCCGCTGCTCAGTGGTGTCGTCGCCGATCGTGGCGTCGCGGGGACCGCAGCCCAGGACTTCGACTTCAACCTCGACATCGTGATCGCCGGCCTCGAGCGGTTTCTGGCGAATTAGGCGTCGAGTCGTCGGCCGGTCCTGACTCGGGTACAGTGCTCAGCATCCTCTTAGGCGGAACTTGAGTTCCGTCTGGGTCAATTAGTGAACAGCAGGTCGGGGAGGCGCAACTGTGGTCCGGTTGCTCAAAAAAGCGTGGATACCGCTGGTGCTGGTGGTGGTCGTCGCGTTGGGCGCGTATGCGATCCTTCGAATTCGGGATGGCGGGCAGCCGGGACCGAACTTGGCAGAAGGCTCCGGAATCACCGAGAACTTCAATCCGAAGCACATCAAGTACGAGATCACCGGCTCCGGAGGCACGGCGAACATCAACTATCTCGACGAATACGGTCAACCGAACCTCATCGAAAATGCGCCGCTGCCCTGGTCTTTCACGATCGTGACGACGCTGCCGTCCATGTCGGCCAACATCATGGCTCAGGGCGAACGCGACGTCACAGACCTCGGGTGCCGGGTGACTGTCGACGACGACGTGCGCGACGACCGGACGAGTACCGACACCTTCAAACCGTTCATCTACTGCTTGGTGAAATCCGTATGAGCAACGCGCACTCGAAATCCCATCGCCCGTTCCTGGGCCACATGGTCCGGATTTTCTCGCTGCCGATCATCGTGTTCTGGGTACTTCTCACGGTTGCCTTGGGATCTCTTGTCCCGTCACTCGACGAGGTCGCCGCATCCCGGTCGGTACCGCTGAGCCCCACCAGCTCGGACTCCTATAAGGCGATGCTGAACATCGGCAAGGTGTTTCAGCAGTACGATTCGGACTCCTCAGCGATGGTGGTGCTGGAGAGCGACGAACCGGTCGGTGCGGCCGCGCACAAGTACTACGACGAGATCGTCGCGAAACTGAAGGCCGATACCGCGCACGTCCAGAACGTTCAGGACTTCTGGAGCGACCCGATGACCGCGGCGGGCTCGCAGAGTGTGGACGGTAAGTCGGCCTATGTCCAGATCTTCCTTGCCGGGGACCAGGGCACCAGCAAGAGCCACGAGTCCGTGGCCGCGGTGCGTGACATCGTGGCCTCGGTACCCGCCCCGCCGGGTACCTCGGCCCACGTCGCCGGAAACAGCGTGCTCAACGCTGATACCAGCGTGGCAGGCCATCAAAGTATGGCGAAAATGGAGTTGGTGTCGGTCGGCGTCATCATCGTGATGCTGCTCGCGGTGTACCGCTCCGTCGTGACGCTGCTCGTATCGATGGTTGTCATCCTTCTGGAACTGTTTGCCGCACAGGGTGTTACGGCTGCGGCCGGCTACCTGAACATCATCGGACTGACCCCGTACGCGGTGAGCATGGTGACCATGCTGGCCCTGGCCGCAGGCACCGATTACGTGATATTCCTCCTCGGCCGATATCACGAGGAGAGATCGAAGGGCCTGGACCGCGAGGATGCGTTCTATGTCGCCTACAGCGGCGTATCGCACGTCATCCTCGGCTCCGGTTTGACGATCGTCGGGGCCTGCCTGTGTCTCACCATGACCACGCTGCCCTACTTCCAGACCATGGGTCTGCCCTGCGCCATCTCAGTTCTGGTGATCATCATCGCCGGACTGACGTTGGCACCTGCCGTGCTGACCATCGCGTCGAAGTTCGGCCTGCTCGATCCCAAGCACAAGATCGCGTCGCCGGGGTGGCGCAAGGTCGGCACGTCGGTGGTTCGCTGGCCGATCCCCATCGTCTTCGTCACCAGCCTGATCGCCGTCATCGGCTTCGCAGCCCTGATGACCTATGTGCCGCAATACAACGACAAGCAGTTCACCCCCGCTGACATGCCGGCGAACCTGGCCATGGGCGTTGCTGATCGGCACTTCTCGCAAGCCCGGATGAACCCCGAGTTGCTGATGCTCGAAGCGGATCATGACCTGCGCACCCCCTCGGACATGCTGGTGATCGAAAAGGTCGCCAAGAACGTGATGCACATGCGGGGAATCGAACGGGTGCAGACCATCACCCGCCCGTTGGGTGCCCCGATCGAGCACAGCTCGATCCCGTTCCTGCTCGGCGCGCAGAATGCCAGCACGCTGCAGTCGGCGAAGTTCAACAACGACAACTCGGCGCAGATGCTCGAACAGGCCGACGAGATGAGCAAGACCGTCGCCAGCATGGAACGCATGTACGCCATCACCAAGGAGCTCACCGAAACCACCCACAGCATGGTGGGCCGGACCCACGAGATGGTGGAAGCGACCAAGGAGATGCGGGACAACCTGGCCAATTTCGACGATTTCTTCCGGCCGCTGCGCAACTACCTGTACTGGGAGCCGCACTGCTTCGACATCCCGATGTGCCAGTCGATGCGGTCGATCTTCGACACCCTCGACGGTATCGACAAATTGACCGATGAAATGCAGGGCCTGACAGTCGACATGGACCGCATGGATCAGCTGATGCCGCAGATGTTGCCGGTGTTGCAGGACACCATCGGAACGATGAAGCGGATGCGAGACTTCATGATCGCGACGCACAGCACCATGGCCGGTACCCAGGCCGCGCAACAGGAGGCGGCGAAGGGCGCAACGGAGATCGGCCTGTACTTCGATCAGGCCAAGAACGACGACATGTTCTACCTGCCTCCGGATGTGTTCGAGAACCCTGACTTCAACCGTGCGGTCAAGATGTTCATGTCGCCCGATGGCAAGGCGGTCCGAATGATCATCACCCACCAGGGCGACCCGGCCTCGGTGGACGGTATCGAACATGTCCGCGACCTCAAAGGTGTTGTCGCCGATGCGCTCAAGGGCACCCCGCTGGCCAGTGCGAAGGTTTCGCTCGCCGGTACCGCATCGATGTACAGCGACATGCAGGATGGCGTGGTAACCGATCTCATGATCGTCGTGATCGCGGCGATGGTCCTCATTTTCAGCATCATGCTGATCATCACCCGAAGTGTGGTGGCCGCCATGGTGATCGTGGGCACCGTGGCCGCTTCTCTGGGAACGGCGTGTGGCTTGTCGGTGTTGCTCTGGCAGGACATCCTGGGCCTGGGCGTCCAGTGGATCGTGATCCCGCTGTCGATGGTGATCCTGCTGGCGGTGGGTTCGGACTACAACCTGTTGGTGGTCTCGCGCTTCAGGGAAGAGATACACGCCGGGCTCAATACCGGGATCATCCGCGGCATCGGGGCCACCGGACGTGTCGTCACCGCGGCCGGCCTGGTGTTCGCCTTCACCATGATGTCGATGATCGTGAGTGATCTGCGGGTGGTCGGCCAACTCGGTATGACGATCGGCATCGGCCTGGTAGTGGACACACTGATCGTGCGCTCGTTCATGACACCGTCCATCGCGGCGGCGCTGGGTCGCTGGTTCTGGTGGCCGCTCAACACTTTTGAGATCACCAGGCGTGGTCGCGAGGAGCGTGCCCGCAAGACAGCCGGAGGCGAGACCGACGACAACACCGCGCCGATACCGACAACGACGGTATGACGATCATGACCGACCCGGCTGATACGCCTGACGCAGAGCCGAAACTGCGTCAGCGTACGGTCGGCCGACTTGACCGCTCGCGGGACCCGGCCATTCTCGATGCGGCGTTGGCAGCGTTGGCCGAAAACGGTTACGTCAACACCAATATGAACGACATCGCCGCACGCGCCGGTGTCGGCAAGGCAGCCATCTACCGGCGCTGGTCCTCGAAGGCCGCGTTGATCACCGATGCGCTGGTGTACTGGAAGCCGGACCTGATGGAGGACGACGCGCCCGACACCGGGAGCCTGGAAGGCGATTTCGACGAAATCGTGCGGCGTACCGCGCGCAGTGACAACGACCTCTTCTCGTACGACCTGGTGCTGAGGGTGGCGGTGGAGGCCACCCATGACCCGCACCTCGGCTCGGCGCTCGAAGATCTGATGCTGCTCAAGGGCCGGCGGGTGATGACGACGATCCTGGCACAGGCCGTTGCCCGCGGCGAGGTCGCTGCCGATCGGGACTGGTCGTTGGTGGCCGATGTGCTGACCGGAATGGGCCTGATGCGGGTGGTGAACGGTCAGAGCGTCGACTCGAAGTATGTCCGCGATGTCATCGACACCTTGATCCTGCCGGCCGTCCGCGGCCGATGACGATGGTGGCCCGTGGTGCCCCCGGCACCGCGCCGTCGCGGTCATCGGGTGTAAGTTTGTAGTCAGGCCCGGTGATTAACCATCGCTCGCCTCCAAACCCCGTGCGGTAGTCCCGCACCTTTCAAGGACACTCTGATGGAATCGTCCGAACTGTTTTCACATCCCGAGCAGCAAGAACCTGTGCCTGCGGTCGAGAGCTCGCATGCTTCGCCGTCGGATCTGGTTTTCTCGGATCGGCCCAGGCCACAGGCTCGTGCAGATGCGCAGTCGTCGTGAACGGCCTCAACGGGGCTCGGCGACTCGCCAGTCCTGTCCGCCTCACTCTCGCGAGGGAGTTGGGCGCCGATATCGACGGAGCGTGGTGGCCGCACACCGCCTCGGTGGCAAGCGAACTGCCCGAACTGGTCGAGGCGCTGCACCGATCACTGGGCGAAGTTGTTGATATTCGCGTCAATTGGTCGGCCGCGCAGGGGCAGCTCGACCTCGACTCGATCGTGACCGGCACTCGGGTACCCAACGGGGTGAAGCTCAGTCGGCCTCGTTTGATGATGGTGGCGGGCCGTGACGCGTGTGTGAAACTCCTTGTCGTCCCGTGCAAGACATCCGTCTCCCTGGGCGGGTTGGTGATGCGTTGTGCCGCAGCGATGCCCGTGGAGGAAGCGGTGCGGCGCACCCCGATGTTCGATACCGCAGATCGGGTGCTGGGTGTGGCCCGGGTCGAATCCGTGCGATGGTTGGGGCATCTGCAGGCCGAGACGCCGGTGTGACATGAAAATGGGCTGGTACGGAAGCATCCGTACCAGCCCATCTCAGGTCTTGGGGGCGATCAGATCGCGGTGACTCCCACCGCCTGGGGGCCCTTGGCACCCTGGGTGATCTCGAACTCGACGCGCTGGTTCTCTTCGAGCGACCGGAATCCACCACCGCTGATCTCGGAGTAGTGGACGAAGACGTCCGGGGCGCCGCCGTCAGGAGCGATGAAGCCGAAGCCCTTTTCGCCGTTGAACCATTTCACAGTTCCCTGTGTCATATTTTTACTTCTCTCATCGTAAAACTGGACGTACCAAAAACGTCCAGGACGAGTATGACACGTCGATGGGTGGCGCGCCTAAAAGTATTTGCCTTTGCGCCAATCGGTTTTGCTGCAGTTGGGGCTCAAATGCCGTTCGGTGGAATAGTTTCGACCCGTTTGACGGTCAGGCAGAGGCGTCGCGATCCTCTTTCTTGCCGAACGGCAGAACATGGACGATCCCCACGACCACGGTGCCGACCACCAGTCCGATGACTGCCGATGCGGCCGTGTTGGTCAGCCAGGCCAGCACTCCGCCGAACGGGTCGCCTACCGCTTGGTGCACCGCCTCCTCGGCATGGTGAACCACGTCGTAGATGGTGCGCCAGCCCAGCGTGTTGGTGCCCGCCAGCAGGATGTGCCCACCGACCCACAACATCGCGACGGTGCCGATGGTCGACAGTGCCGACAGCAGCTTGGGCATCCCGGCGACCAGGCCACGGCCGATTTTCTGAGCCACCTTCGATGAGCGCTGGGCCATCAGCAGGCCGATGTCGTCCATCTTGACGATGCCGGCCACCACGCCGTAGACGGCGGCGGTGATCACCAGGGCGACGATCACCAGGATGATCAGCCGCGGCCAGAAAGTCTGGTTGGCCACCTCGTTGAGGGCGATCACCATGATCTCGGCGGACAGGATGAAGTCGGTCCGGATCGCCCCGGTGATCATGTACTTCTCGGCGTCGCCGCCGACGGCCGTGGTGGGCTCGCCGTGGGTGTCGTGTCCGCCGTGGCCGGTGAACCGACCCCAGACTTTCTCGGCGCCCTCGAAACAGAGGTAGGTGGCGCCCAGCATCAGGATCGGGGTCAGCAACCACGGTGCGAACTGGCTGAGCAGCAAGGCCGCGGGCAGGATGAACAGGATCTTGTTGCGCAGCGAGCCGATCGCGATGCGCTTGATGACCGGCAGTTCACGGTCGGCGCTGATGCCGTGCACGTACTGTGGCGTCACCGCGGTGTCGTCGATCACCACGCCGGCTGCCTTGGCGGTCGCCTTGCCGGTGGCCGCACCGATGTCGTCGATCGAAGCCGCCGCCAGCCGCGCCAGGGCGGCAATGTCGTCGAGCAAACCGAACAGGCCGGCGCTCACTGGAGTCGTCGCTCTTCGCGCAAGCGGCTCATCGGTGTCATCCCCATGACCGAGAAGGCTACCGGCCGCTACATGCCGATGAGCGACTCGATCCAGCCGCGGGCGAAGTACAGGATGAAGCCGGCGGCCACGACCCACAGCAGCGGGCTGACCTCACGGGCCTTGCCGGCGGCCGACCGCAACACCGCCCACGCCACGAAGCCGACGCCGATGCCGTTGGCGATCGAGTAGCTGAAGGCCATGGTGGCCACGGTGAGCACCACGGGCAGGGCCACCGAGAACTCGGAGAGGTCGATGTGGCGGAGCTGGGACACCATCATGGCGCCGACGATCACCAGGGCCGCGGCCGCGACCTCGGTGGGCACGATCGAGGCCAGCGGGGCGACGAACATGGCCGCGAGGAACAGGGCACCGGTGATGAGGTTGGCGAACCCGGTGCGGGAGCCCTCCTCGATGCCCGCGCCGGATTCGATGAACACGGTGTTCGACGACGCCGAGGAAGATCCGCCGACGACGGCACCGGCGCCCTCGACGATCAGCGCTGACTTCAGCCGCGGGAAGTTGCCCTGCGGGTCGGAGAGACCGGCCTCGCGCGACAGCCCGGTCATCGTGCCCATGGCGTCGAAGAAGTTTGCGAACACCAGCGTGAACACCAGCATGATGGCCGCCAGGGCGCCGATCCGGCTGAAGGCACCGAGGCTGACATCGCCGACGAGTGACAGGTCGGGGAGCGCGAACGGTGAGCCGGACAGGGTCGGCACCGAAAGCCCCCATCCGCCCGGTTTGTCCTGCGCCGACCCGAGGTGCCAGATGGCCTCGACGATCACGGCGACCACGGTGCCGGTGACGAGGCCGATCAGGATGCCGCCGCGGACCTTCCGGGCCACGAGGATTCCGGTGACCAGCAGGGTGAACACGAAGACGACGGTTGGCACGGTGTTGATCGAGCCGACGCCGCCGGTGCCGAGCCCGACCGGGGGAGAGGGTAGGCCGGTCGAGCCGACGAATCCGGCGTCGACCAGTCCGATGAACAAGATGAACAGACCGATGCCCGCGGTGATCGCCAGTTTCAGCTGCATGGGTACCGCGTCGAACACCATGCGGCGGAACCCGCTGGCGGCCAGCGCCACGATGATCAGGCCGTCGATGACGACCAGGCCCATGGCCTCGGGCCAGGTGACCGTGCCCACCACGGTCGTGGCCAGAAACGAGTTGATGCCCAGACCCGCGGCGAACGCGAAGGGCAGCCGCGCGATGATCCCGAACAGGATCGTCATCACCCCCGCGGCCAGGCAGGTGGTGGCCGAGACCTGGGCGAATTCCAGCTTGTTGCCCGCGACGTCGGCGGAGCCGGAGAGTACGACGGGGTTCAGCACGATGATGTAGGCCATCGCGATGAAGGTGACCAGGCCTCCGCGGATCTCGGAGAGGGCCGTCGAGCCGCGAGCCGAGATCTCGAAGAAGCGATCGAGTCGATTCATAACCGATGAGCCTAAGGCGGGAGCGGCCCGGTTTCCTGACGTATGGCCGAGGAGCGGCTCGGATATTTGCGACGAACGTCGGCTCGCACGGTCGCGGCCGAAACTTCGTCACGGCCGTCGGTCCGGGAGCCGGCGATCGGGCACGGCTGTCGGCGCATCGGTATGAGCAACAGCCGCAAGGATATTGACGCCGGCCCCACGTCCTGGACATTCGCCATGGGCGAGGTTTCGCCCTGCGACGGTCCTGTCGGAAATTCGCTTGACCTCAACTTGGGTTGAGGTGCCATGCTGCGTTCATGACAGTGCGACATGGCTTGTGCGGCGGTGTGGAAAACCGCCGCGAACTCGGGGGTTATCCCCCTGGGAGCGGCCGGAGTCGCGGACTAGCTTCGGATGACGAGGTGTCCGAGGCCGGCGATATGAGTAGTGGCACGAGCGGGGGCATGCCAGTGAGCACGAGTATGCAGGCGGACGTTGACGCTTGCCGGGCGGAGCGGTTCGAGCGCGATGCGCTTCCTCTGGTGGATCAGTTGTACGCGGCCGCGCGTCGGTACACACGCAACTCGGCCGATGCAGAAGATCTGGTTCAAGAGACAATGCTGAAGGCGTACAGCAGTTTTCACACCTATCAGGACGGTTCGAACATCCGGGCCTGGATGTTCCGGATCCTCAGTAACACATGGATCAACACCTACCGCACCGCTCAGCGCCGACCGCAGGAAGTGTTCCCCGAGATGCTTTCGGACGCACAACTCGCCGAGGCGGCCCAGCGGTCACCCTTGGGCGTGGCTTCCGCTGAGTTGGCGGCCCTGGAGTCGATGGGTGACGAGGAGGTGCGTGACGCCATGCGTGCCCTCCCCGAACTGCAGAGCATCGTGGTGTACTACGCCGACGTTGCGGGCTTCCGCTACAAGGAAATCGCCGAGATCATGCAGATTCCAGTGGGAACGGTGATGTCGCGGTTGCACCGGGGTCGGCGCAATCTGCGCGAACTCCTGACCGATGTCGGGGTGGCGCGACGATACCGATCGGGGACGCGATTACCCTGCAGCGCAGCGTGATTGCTAACCACTGCTCGGTTCAGTTCACCGCTCGGAACGTTTCGATGAACGCCGCCGCCGGCCGGGTGAGCTTTGCGCCCGCCGGCGTAACGGCATTGATCGCGAGTCCGGGATGGTCGCCTTGCAGTGGCCGCGTGATGAATCCGCGGCCCTCATAGCTCATTGAGATCCTGGTGCGTTGGCTGAGGATGGAGTAGCCGAGGCGGCGGGCGACCAGCGAGCGGACCAGCTCAAAATTGGTGGCGCGGTATCTCACTCGTGGTTCGAGCCCCTCGGACTTGAACAGGGACAGGAAGTAGTCTCCACCGGGCGGGAGGCTGAACAGGATCATCGGGTGATCGACCAGTTGTCTCAGCGCCACCGCATCGTGTTGGCCGAGCGGATGATCCTCTGGCAGTAATACGTACGGCGGTGCGGCAACGATTGTTTCGGTCTGTAGGTCATCACGGTGTGCCGTCATGTCCGATCCGTAGTCGTAGAGCAGCGCAAGATCGAGGGTCCCGTTGCGCAGATTCTCGATCAGAACGTCGTGCGGTCCCTCGGTGAACGTGAGATCTACCCCGGGGAAGCGCACCACGTATTCGCTGAGGACCGGCGGCAGCACCATCGGGGAAAGGGTGCTGTAACACCCCACCATGAGCTTCCCGGTCAGCCCGTACTGACTCTCACGCGCCGAGGTCTGCAGGTCTTCGAGGTCGACCAGGAGCCGGCGCGCGTCCACCAGCACCTGTTCCCCGATCCTCGTCGGCCGCACGCCCCGGCGATGCCGAACAAGTACCTGCACCCCGAGTGCGCGCTCCAATTCGCCGAGCGCCATCGACAGCGCGGACTGCGACAGGTGCAGGCGCTGTGCTGCTGCGGTCACCGAACCCTCCTCGACCGCTGCGATGAAGTACTCGAGCTGTCGGAGCGTGGCATCAGACATCAGAAAAACCGATCGCTAGCTTCAAATAGTTCGACTGTTCAGGGTAGGTGATGGGCGTCATAGTCGACGGGACAACTGATCCAGACGGCAGGAGTTCCCATGAACCAGCACGGTGGAGCGGCGCCACAGTCGACGGCGCCGGTCTCAGTGCCCGACGCCGACGCAGGCGTCGCGCCGCAGAGCGGGCTGCGGCGCAGCCTGGAGAACCGGCACATCGTGATGATCGCGCTGGGCGGCATCATCGGGGCCGGGCTGTTCGTCGGCAGCGGTGCGGTGATCAACCGGACCGGGCCCGCCGCGGTGCTGAGTTACGCCCTCTCCGGGGTGCTGATGATCCTGGTCATCCGCGCGATCGGCGAAATGGCAGTAGCACGACCGTCTTCCGGTTCGGTGGCCAACTTCTCCCGCGACGGGCTGGGGAACTGGGCGGGGTTCAGCGTCGGCTGGCTGTACTGGTACTTCTGGGTGGTCGTCGCGGCGATCGAGGCGGTGGCCGGAGCGGGGATCCTTTCCAACTACCTACCCGGTGTGCCCGCGTGGCTGTTGTGTCTCGGCCTGGTGCTCGTGCTGACGGCAATCAATCTGCTTTCGGTCAAGGCCTACGGGGAAGCCGAATTCTGGTTCGCCTCGATCAAAGTCATCGCGATCATCTTTTTCATCTGTGTCACCGGGCTGTTCCTCCTCGGATTGGTCGGCAAGCCGGAAAGCCCTGGGCTGACCAACCTCTTCTCGCACGGGGGAATGTTCCCGTACGGCGTCGTGGCCGCGCTGGTGGGCAGCGTCACGGTGCTGTTCTCGATGGGCGGTGCCGAGATCGCCACGATTGCCGCGGCCGAATCGAAGAAGCCGGTCGAGTACGCCGCCAAGGCCACCAAACAGGTGATGGCCCGGGTTTTCGTCTTCTACGTGCTGTCGATCCTGCTGATCGTGGCGGCCGTGCCGTGGGACACCCCGTTCACCGGTGAAAGTATCCGCAGCCCGTTCGCCGTGGTGCTCGAACACATCGGCATCCCCGGGATGTCGGTGGTGATGGAGGCCATCGTTCTCACCGCCGTGCTGAGTTCACTGAACTCCTGCCTCTACATCACCTCGCGAATGCTGTTCGCGCTTGCCGAGAAAGGTGATGCGCCCAAGTCACTGGTGAAGATCAACAGCCGGGGAGTACCGGTGCGGGCGATCCTGGCCGGGACGTCGATGGGCTACGCCGCGGTGGTCGCGAACTACTTCTTTCCCGAACAGGTCTTCATCTTCCTCATCAATTCATCCGGGGCGATCCAACTCATCTACTACATCATTCTGGTCGGTGCGGAGATCCGGTTACGGCGCCGGCTCGAGGCCACCGATCCCGGCGCGCTGCGCATGAAGATGTGGTGCTTCCCGTATCTGTCCTGGTTCTCGATCGCCTGGATGGTCGTCGTTCTCGGACTCATGGCGGTGATCGAGGAAACCCGGTCGCAACTGTTGTTGAGCCTCATCGCTTTCGGGGTGATCCTGCTCGCTTATCGCGCCCGCGCTGCACGCGGCTCCCAACCGGCCATCGGACCCAACATCGGCGCCTGACGGCGCTCACGAAAAGAAGGAACAGCAATGATCAGAACCGGAGAGGACTACCGGGAGTCGATCCGCGACGGACGCAACGTCTGGATCGACGGGGAACGCGTCGACGACGTGACCACCCATCCCGCGTTCCAGCCGATCGTCGACATCCGCGCTCGCATCTACGACCTCGGTCACGACGAGTTGACCAGGGACACCATGACATACGTCGACGACCAGAGCGGCGAGGTCTGCGCGATCGGATCCAAACCCCCGTTGACCAAAGAGGACTGGCATGCCAAGCGGCGGGGCGTCGACACGATTCTGGACTATGCGGGCGGCGTGGTGACCCGTGTCGGCGACGAAACAGTCGGGGAGATGTGGTCATTGGCCGACGGCCAGGATGTGCTGGACAAGATCAACCCGGCATTCTCCGAGAACATCGTCAGGCACGTTCGGAATGCCACGTTGACCGACCCGTTCCACGTCTCGGCGAACACCGACCCCAAGGGCGACCGGTCAAAGTGGCCCCAGGAACAGGATCCCGACGTACTGCTGCGCGTCGTGAGCGAGAACGACCGTGGAATCGTGGTGCGCGGAGCGAAGTTCGAAACCGCGGCGGCGTATTCCAACCAGGCCTTCGTCAAGCCGACCATCGGTGACTGGAACAGCCAGACCCACTCGGAGTACGCCGTCGGCTTTCTCGCCGACATGGGGAATCCGAACATCAAGCACATCTGCCGGTCCGGGTTCCGGGGGATGCGATCGGCCGAGGACTACCCGCTCACCAACCGGGTGGACGAGATCGACACCATGATCGTCTTCGACGACGTGGAGATCCCGTGGGACGACGTGTTCTTCTACCGGCACACCGAGGCGGCCGGCTTCATCCGCGCCACGCTGCACCGGTACAGCATCTTCCCGTTCGTGCAGCGTCACCTGCGGTGGGCCGATCTTTTGCTGGGCTTCGCGCACGCCAGTGCCCGGCAGACGGGGGTCAAGATGCACCAGGGAGTGCGAGAGAAGATCGCGGAGGTGGCGGCCTACCGCGAGGGAATCAACGCATTCCTCACCGCGGCAATCGAACTCGCGGAGCCCAGCCCGAGTGGTCTGCTCATGCCGCATCAGGCGACGATGTATGCGGGCCGCGTGTTCGCATGCAGCAATCTGCCCAGGATCGTGCACCTGGTTCGTGATCTCGCCGGCTGCCAGATCAGCCTGACCCCGAGCGCGGCCACCTTCGGCAACGAGGAGACGGCGGGGTGGCTGGCGAAGTACTTCGCAGTAGGCGACGTCGAGGCCGAGGAACGCCGCAAGCTGCTGGCCTACGGGCGCGACCTGCTCAACTCCGACTACGCCAATCATCGGCTGACCTTCCAGCTGTTCGCGCAGTCACCGCCGTTCTCGCACCTGCTGGCGGTCTACAACAACTACGACTTCGAACCGGCCACCGAACTCATGTGCCAGTCGGCCGGCATCAAGACAATCGACGGGAGAAACCGATGACAGAATCCATTGTGGCAGGCGGACATCGCCGCATCCGGCCGTTCAACACCGCTGACACCTACCCCGAACAGAAACTGTCGAACGACCTGTGTCAGGCCGTGGTGGCCGGGAACACCGTGTACCTGCGCGGTCAGGTCGCCCAGGATCTTGAGACTCGCGAATGCGTGGCAGTGGGTGATCCAGCGGGCCAGGCGCACAAGACCGTCGACAACATCGAGTTGCTGCTGTCAGAGGCAGGTGCCTCACTCGAGCACATCGTCTCGTGCGACGTCTATCTCACCGACGTGCGCTACCGCGAAGATGTCTACCGGGTTCTCGGTGAGCGCCTCAAGGGCGTGTTCTATGCCTCTACGGGGTTGGTCGTCGACGCCCTGGCACGACCGGAATGGGTCGTGGAAGTGACTGCGACGGCGGTGATTCCGTGACATTCTCGCTGGCGGGACGGTGTGCCCGGACCGGGATGTTCGGTGCGGTGGTCACCTCCTCGAGCCCCGCTGTGGCGTCCCGTTGCGTGTGGGCGCGATCAGGTGTCGGAGTGGCCTGCACCCAGAATGTCACCGACCCCACGCTGGGCCCGAAGCTGTTGGACCAACTCGCGGATGGCCTGCCGGCGCAGGCCGCAATGGACCACGTAGTGGCCCACGCGGCGTACCCGGAGTTCCGGCAGCTCACCGTCGTCGACGCCGCCGGTGAAGTCGCCTCGTACTCCGGGACAAGCACATTGGGAACCCATGTCGTTGCGACCGGTGTTGATGCGGTGGCCGCGGGCAACCTGCTGAGCTCGGAGAAGGTTCCCCAGGCGATGATCGAGGCGTTCGAAGCCGACCCGGGCCTGCACCTCGCCGACCGGCTGCTTGCCGGGCTCCGGGCCGGTGAGGAGGCCGGAGGTGAGGAGGGGCCGGTGCATTCCTGCGGCCTGCTGGTGGTCGCCGACGCCGAGTGGCCGCTGATCGACCTGCGGGTGGATTGGGCCGATGACCCGATTACCCGGCTTGCCGAGGTCTGGCAGGTGTGGCAACCACAAGCCGAGGACTACACTCTGCGGGCCCGCAGGCCCGACCTGGCGCCGTCATACGGAGTTCCGGGTGACGAATGACCACAAGATCCGCGCGAAGTCCGTAGTGGAGGCGGCCTTTCCGTCGCTGGTCGCGCTGTCGGAGAAATTGCATGCCAATCCTGAGACAGCCTGGAACGAACACCAAGCTGTCGCCTGGGTGAGCGGGTATCTCGCCGAAGACGGTTTCGAGGTGACGACGCCGTTTCTGGGATTGGACACCGCCTTCCACGCCCATTACGGTGACGGGCCGGTTCGCGTCGGACTGTGTGCTGAATACGACGCCCTACCGAGCCTCGGGCATGCCTGCGGGCACAACCTGATCGCAGCGATGTCCGTCGGTGCCGCGCTGGCCTTGGCCAGCGTCGCGGACGAGGCGGGGCTGACGGTCGAGGTGTTCGGTACCCCGGCCGAGGAGGGCGGCGGTGGCAAGATCGAGATGCTGGAGCGGGGGGCGTTCCACGGTCTCGATCTGGCGATGATGGCCCACCCGGCGCCAGTCGACGTGGCAGAGGCGCGCCCATTCGCCGTTTCTCACTCCGAGATCACCTTCACCGGCAAGGCCGCACATGCCGCTGCCTATCCCGAACAGGGCCGTAATGCCGCCGATGCCTTCACCATTGCGCAGGTGGCCCTGGGGCTGCTGCGTCAACAGCTCCCGGAAACGGTTCGGGTGCACGGAGTGATGACCGACGGCGGAGAGGCACCCAACGCGATTCCCGAGCGGACCCGCGGCCGGTGGTATATCCGGGCCGGGTCGCTGGCCGAGCTTGCCGACCTGGAGCCGCGGATATGGCGCTGTTTCGAAGCGGGGGCGCTGGCCAGTGGATGCGAGGTGGCGGTGCGGCCGGAAAGCAAGCCGTATGCCGAGTTCCGCACCGATGAAGGAGCTTTGGCGGCCTACCGGCGCAACGCCGAGGCGCTGGGGCGCAGCTTCGACTCCGGCGAACAGGCCGGCCGGATGAACCGTGCGTCGACCGACATGGGAAACGTCTCGCAGGTGGTCCCGGCGATCCATCCCTACATCGGGATCGGTTCGCTGCCCGCGCTGAACCACCAGCGGGAGTTCGCCGACCACTGCGTCGGGCGCCAGGCTGAGCGCGCGATCCACGACGGCGCCATCGCGCTCGCCTGGACCGCGCTCGATCTCTTCGGCGAACGGTCAGGCCGATGAAACCCGACGTGCGGACAGAGCATGATCTCTTAGGCGCCCACAGTATTCCGGCCGGCGCGTACTGGGGTGTGCACACCGCCCGGGCCGTCGAGAATTTCCAAGTCAGCGGCATCACACTGGCGGACCACCGGCCGCTGATCGCGGCCTTGGGCGCCGTCAAGCAGGCGGCCGTACGCGCAAACCTCGAACTCGGAGTGCTCGACGCCGAACGGTCGGACGCCATCGACCGGGCCTGTCAGGAGGTGATCGAGGGACGCCTGGACCATGAGTTCGTCGTCGACGTGGTACAAGGCGGGGCCGGTACCTCGACGAATATGAACGCCAACGAGGTCATCGCCAACCGGGCGCTGGAACTGCTCGGCTCTCCGCTGGGCAGTTACGACCGTCTACACCCGAACGATCACGTCAACCGCGGGCAGTCGACCAACGACGTGTACCCGACGGCGGTCAAATTGGCATTGGTGACGTCGCTCGATGGGTTGTCCGCAGCTGTCGGTGGGTTGGCAGACGCGTTCGGCACCAAGGCCCTCGAGTTCGCGGATGTCCAGAAGATCGGACGTACGCAACTGCAGGATGCCGTTCCGATGACCGTGGGACAGGAGTTCGGTGCCTGGCGATCGACCCTGGCCGAGGAACTCGCGCGAATGGCCGATGCCCGGAAACTGCTCTGCGAGGTCAACTTGGGAGCAACAGCCATCGGGACGGGTATCACGAGTGCCCCCGGTTATCCGCAAGCGGTGATCCGTCATCTGCGGGCCATCACTGGCGTGCCGGTCACGACCGCGACCGACCTCGTGGAGGCCACGTCGGACACCGGCTCCTTCCTCAACCTCTCCGGAGTGCTCAAACGCACCGCGGTCAAGGTGTCCAAGATCTGCAACGACTTACGGCTGCTGTGCTCGGGACCGCAAGCCGGTTTGGGTGAATTACGGCTGCCGGCAAGGCAAGCAGGATCCAGCCTGATGCCGGGTAAGGTCAACCCGGTCATCCCGGAAGTGGTCAACCAGGTCGCGTTCACGGTGATCGGCACCGACGTCACGATCACGATCGCCGCTGAGGCGGGACAGCTTCAGCTCAACGCCTTCGAACCGATCATCTGTCATGGTCTGCTGCAGTCGATCGGGTGGATGCGCCGGGCGTTCGACGCGCTGCGCACCCACTGTGTTGACGGGATCGAGGTCAACCGGGAACACCTGAGGGCGGTGACGGCGCGTAATGCCGGCATCGTCACCGCACTGATCCCACTGCTCGGTTACCGGCGCGCCAGTGAGGTTGTGTCCGCCGTGCTGGACGGCCGGGGTGACGTGCGGGAGTTGGCACTGGCTACCGGATCTATTGCGGTCGAGGAATTGGACCGGCTGCTTGGGTACGAAGCAGACCTCGATCCTTTGCCACCTCACTGAGCAGCTCCCGCAGGCGTTTTCGCCCCCTTGCCAGTCTCGACATCACGGTCCCGATGGGAGTTCCCATGAGACAGGCGATTTCGCGATAGGGGTAGCCCTCGACGTCGGCGAGGTACACCGTCACGCGATTGACTGCGGGAATCGCACTGAGCGCATCGGCGATCTCGTCGTCGCGCATCGCCTCTATCGCCTCCACCTCGGCGGACCGCAGGCCCGCGGAGGTGTGGCGCGCCTCGGCGGACAGCTGCCAGTCGGAGAAGTCCTCGCACAGTTGCTTGGACACCCCACGTTGGCGCATGCGATAGGTGGTGACCCAGTTGTTGTACATGATCCGGAACAGCCACGCGCGCGCGTTGGAGCCCGGCTCGAAGGTGTGAAAGCCGCTGTAGGCCTTGAGTAATGTCTCCTGCAGCAGATCATCCGCGTCGTAGCCACTGGCGGTGAGCCGTTGTGCGCGACGTCGGATCTGCTCGATGCAGGGCATCACGGTGTCGACGAAGTGGTTGTTGTCATGTCGATCGGCGGGTGAATCCACATCGATGGTCAATTGAGGAACACCTCCCGATTATGCATAGAAAACCTATGCATAATAATAGCCCATCTAGGTAGCGAGGTGGTAATCGGCCGGCGGGCCCTCATCAGACGTCAATCGCGTGGTGGGTGGCCGCAACGGCGCCGTATTGCGGACGTTTGGGCGCTTCGCGGGAATGGGCTGCTGCTGCGGGGGGTTGTCGGCGGGTGTAAAGTTTCCCGCGCTGTACATAGTTATTCGAACTAATTCGCCGAGCGCCGAAGCCTCATCGCTATCGGCGGGTTCGGGTAATCGTCTGGAGGTACCGGTGAGTCCTGGTCGGGGTGCTCGTCGTGTGTTGAAACACGCATGGATTCCAGTGGTTCTGATCGTCGTACTGGCCGTATCGGGCCTGGTGGTCTCACGACTACACCGGATGTTCGGCTCGGAGGATCTGAACGCGAACGCGGGCGCAGGCATCGAGATCGTCCAGTTCAACCCCAAGGTGGTCTTGTACGAGGTGTACGGACCGCCCGGAACTTCCGCCGAGATCAGCTATTTCGATCCGGACGCCAAGGTGCACTCGGTCACCGCCCAGCTGCCCTGGTCCGTCACCTTGTCCACCACGTTGCCGACCGTCAGCGCGAACCTGATGGCGCGCAGCGACAGTGAAAGCAGCGGCGACCACATCGGGTGCCGTGTCACCGTCAACGGCACTGTCCGCGAGGAGCAATCCGCCAATGGCGTCAACGCCCAGACCTACTGCCTGGTGAAGTCCGCATGACCACATCCGTCACCTCGCCCGAGTCCACCGGTAAGCCCAAGCGGCCTGCCTTCCCACACCTGCTCCGCATTCTGGCGTGGCCGATCATCCTGATCTGGATCGCGATCGCGGTCGTCGTGAATGTGATCGCGCCCCAATTGGAGGTCGTCGGCGAATTGCACGCCGCACCGATGGCGCCCGAGGACGCCCCGTCGATGCAGGCGATGAAGTTGATGGGTGCCAACTTCAAGGAGTTCAACTCCAACAGCACGATCATGATCGTCATCGAGGGCCAGGAGCCGCTGGGTCCGGACGCGCACCAGTACTACGACGAGATCATCCACAAACTGCAGCAGGATCCCGAGCACATCCAGCACATCCAGGACTTCTGGGGTGACACCCTGACCGCGGCCGGTGCGCAGAGCGCCGACGGCAAAGCGTCGTACGTGATGATCAACCTCGCCGGCGAACAAGGCATGACGCTCGCCAACGAGGGCGTCGAAGCCGTCCGCAAGGTCATCGAGGAGACGAAGGCTCCGCCCGGGGTACAGGCACACGTCGCCGGCCCCGCCGCACTGACCAACGACATGCACGTCATCGGCAACGCGAGCCTGGCCGAGATCACCCTGATCACCCTCGTCGCCATCGCAGCCATGCTGCTGGTGGTCTATCGGTCGATCAGGACCACGCTGATCCAGTTGTTCCTGACGTTCCTGGCGCTGCTGACCGCCCGCGGCGTGGTGTCCGTGCTGGCGATGCACGACGTATTCGGGTTGACCACCTTCGCGGGCAACATCCTGACCATGCTGGCGATCGCCGCGGCCACCGACTACGGCATCTTCATCTTCGGCCGGTACCGCGAAGACCGCGGCATGGGCCTGGACCGGGATGACTCCTACTACGCGACCTTCAAATCGGTCGCGCCCGTCATCGTGGGTTCGGGTCTGACCATTGCCGGAGCGACCTACTGCCTCAGCTTCGCGCGACTGCCCTACTTCTCCACCATGGGTGCCCCCGTCGCGATCGGCATGGTCGTGGTCGTGGTCATCTCGGTCACGCTCGGCCCGGCGGTGCTCTACCTCGGTAGCCGTGTCGGGCTGTACGAGTCCAAGCGGCCCCCGCAGAGCAAGTTCTGGCGCAAGGTCGGCACCGCGGTGGTGCGTTGGCCCGCACCGATTTTCGTGACCAGTCTGTTCGTCGTGCTGATCGGGGTGGTGGCCATCCCCGGATACAAGCCGGCCTACAACGACCGGTACTACCTTCCCGAGGACGCCCCGGTGAACGTCGGTTTCGCCGCAGCCGACCGGCACTTCTCCCAGGCCAGGATGAACCCTGACATCCTGATGGTCGAGTCCACCCATGACATGCGCAATCCCGCCGACATGCTTGTGCTGAACAAGATTTCGAGCAACGTGATGCACGCCGAAGGCATTGCGATGGTGCAGAGCATCACCCGGCCACTGGGAATCCCCATCCAGCACAGCTCGATTCCGTTCCAGACCAGCATCTCGGGGCAGACCAGCAATATGAACCTGCCGTTCCAGCGCAAGCAACTCGACGACCAGCTTCGGATGATCGACGCGACCAACACCTCGATCGACATCATGAAGAGGCAATACCAGCTCTCGCTCGAACAGACCCGCCTCACCCAGGACTCCGCGGCAAAGTCGCAGGAGCTGCTGGAGGTCACCAAGAAGATGCGCGACAACATCGCGAACTTCGACGACCAGTTCCGGCCCATGCGCAACTACTTCTACTGGGAACCGCACTGCTTCGACATCCCGATGTGCTCCGCGGCCCGGTCGGTCTTCGACGCACTCGACGGGATCGACGAGCTGACCGACAAGACCTCGTCGGTGCAGGTCAACACCGATCAACTGGCGGACCTGGCACCGAAGCTGACAGCGTTGCTCCCGCAGACGATCGCGTCGATGGAGACCAGCCGAGACCTCTCGCTGGCGTCGTACAACTCGCAGAAGGCCCTGATCGACCAGATGCAGGCGATGAACGACACCGCGCTGTCAATGGGTGCGGCCTTCGATGACGCCAAGAACGACGACCTGTTCTATCTGCCCCCGGAAGCGTTCGCGAACCCCGATTTCGAGCGCGGCCTCAAGATGTTCCTGTCGCCGGACGGTAAGTCCGCCCGCATGTTCATCACCCACCAGACCGACCCGGCGACGGTGGACGGGATCGCACGGGTCGAGTCCGAGCGCAAGGCCGCGCAGGAGGCTCTGAAGATGTCGTCGCTGTCGGACGCGAAGATCTATCTCGGCGGTGTCGCGGCGACCTACAAGGACATGTCCGACGGCGCTCGCTACGACCTGATGATCGCGGTGGTGTCGGCGCTGACGCTGATTTTCATGATCATGCTCATCCTGACGCGCAGTGCGGTGGCCGCGTTGGTCATCGTGCTGACGGCCGGTAGTTCGATCGCCGCGTCGTTCGGCATCTCGGTGTTGTTGTGGCAGGACCTGTTCGGGATGCCAGTGCACTGGCTGGTCATGCTGATGTCGGTGATCATCCTGCTGGCGGTCGGATCCGACTACAACCTGCTGCTGGTATCCCGGTTCCAGGACGAGATCCACGCGGGCCTGAAGACCGGCATCATCCGGTCCATGGCCGGCACCGGCGGCGTGGTCACCTCGGCCGGGCTGGTGTTCGCGGCCACGATGGCCGGCATGATGGCGAGCAACCTGATTGTGCTGGCCCAGATGGGCTCGACCATCGCGATCGGCCTGCTGATCGACACCTTCATCGTGCGATCACTGCTGATGCCGTCCATCGCCACCCTGCTTGGCAGGTGGTTCTGGTGGCCGCAAGTGGTGTATCCCCGCGGGGACAACCACTTCCGCAAGCCGGCGCCACCGCGTCCGCCCCGCGCCGACGATGAGGACACTGCGGCCATTCCGGTGTCCAGCAGCTAGCGTTCGCCGAAACTGCATTCCGGCAGGAGAAGTGCGAGTAAGGGCCTGCTGGAATGCCATTTCGGCGGAAGGGAGGGGCCCATGAGCTACTTCGGCGAGCTGCGGACCCACTGGCAGCCGCTCGCTGCCGCCACCGCCGGACTCAGCGCCGGTCTGAGCCTGAGCGCCTACACCAATGCCGCGATGGGGCCGCAGTTCCTCGCGGCGTTCGGGTGGAGTCGCTCGGATTTCGCCCTTACCGGTGCGATCACGTTGCTGACGTTCGTGTTCCTGCCGTTCTACGGCCGCCTCGCCGATCTGTTCGGGGTGCGGCGGATTGCTGCGGTCGGCGTCGTCGGACTGCCTGCGTGCTGGATCGCGTACGCGATGATGTCCGGACCCATCTGGCAGTATTTCGCGATCAACGTCGCCCTCATCGCGCTCGGGGTGACCACGACGCCGGCGATCTACAGCAGGCTGGTCGCGACACGTTTTCAGGCAGCCCGGGGTCTGGCCCTGGCCATCGCGATCTCCGGCCCGCCGCTGCTGGGCGCCATCGGCGCTCCGGCGCTCGATGTCGTCAACCGCACCTTTGGTTGGCGGGTCGGGTGTCTGGCCATCGCGGCCACCATTGCGCTCATCGGCGTCATCGCCCTGGTGCTCGTGCCCGGACGCAACGGTGAGCCGGCGCCGATCGCGGGAGAACGTAAGGCCGGCAAGGATTACCGCGCCATCGGGCGCAGCAGGGTCTTCTGGATTCTGTTGAGCGGTGTCCTGTTGTGCAACCTGTACCACTCGGTCACCACCACCCAGCTCGGGATCATGCTCGGTGACGCCGGGGCCGGCGCCGATGTCGCGGCGCTCATCACGGTGTTCGCGACCGCCGTCATCGTCGGTCGCTTCGTGTGCGGCGTGGCGCTCGATCGGCTGCCCGCGCAGGTGGTCGCCGCAGTGGCGATGGCGCTGCCGGGTCTCGGCTGCCTGCTCATCGCGTCGCCGTGGGAGGGCATCGGTGTCCTCACCGTGGCCGCCTGCTGTCTCGGTGCGGCCTGGGGAGCCGAAGGCGATGTCATCGCGTACCTGGTGGCGCGCCACTTCAGCCTGGGCGTGTACAGCACCGTCCTCAGCATCCTGTCCGCGGTGATCGGCGTTTCGTCGGCGGTGGGGGCCGTGGTGCTCAGTCGTATCTTGGTTGCCACCAACAGCTTCGACGGGTTCCTGGTGTTGGCGGGAGTCGCCGCATTCGTCGGAGGCGGCCTTCTGCTACTGCTGCGCCGCCGACCGGCCATATTTACAAATGACGATAAAAGTGTCACGGTGTCCTGATGGACTTCTCCCACGTCGAGCTCTCTGAGGAAGACCGGACGTTCCGGGATGAGCTGCGGGCCTTCCTGGCCGAGGTGGTCACCGACGAGGTAATCCAGCGTGACCGCGAGACCGGCGAGAACTTCGACGAGGCAGTGCATCTGGCCCTGGGCAAGGCCGGATACCTGGCAGGTGACTACCAGGCCGAGGCCGACGGCGGGTTCAGCGCGGTCCGGCGCCGCATCTGGGAGCTGGAAGTGGGCCGGGCGCACACCCCCTGGTTCCACTGGGGTACGACCGCGATGGTCGCGCATTCGATCGAGAAGTTCGCCTCACGCGAGCTTCTCGACGAGGTGCTGCCCGGTGTCTTGGACGGGCGCCTGCGGCTGTGCCTGGGCTACACCGAACCCGAAGGCGGGTCCGACGTAGCCACGTGCAAGACCCGTGCCGTCCGGGATGGCGACAGCTGGATTATCAACGGGTCCAAGATGTTCACCTCGAATGCGCACAACGCCCAATACGTGTTCCTGCTGACCAACACCGACCCCGCCGCTCCCAAACACAAGAGCCTCACGATGTTCCTGGTGCCGCTGGATTCTGAGGGTGTCGAGATCCAGCCGATCCGCACCGTCGACGGCGACCGCACCAACATCACCTATTACAGCGACGTCCGGGTGAGCGACCGGTACCGCGTCGGCGAGGTCAACGGCGGCTGGACGGTGCTGCGTGGCGCGCTCGAACTCGAACACGGCACCTTCGAACGCGAGACCCGTGGCTTGCAGAAGCTCGCCACGATGACCGAGCACATCACCTTGATGGCAGAGGCTGTGGACCGCGTCGCTGCCGTGGCCCCCGACGACGCGGCGTCTCGTTACCGGTTGGGCCGGGGCGTCGCGCGGTTGGAAGCCGCCCTGAGCAGTCCCGACATGTACGGCCGTGTCGCGATCGCCCAGACCATGCGGGAGGTGTCGCCGGACCTGATGGATATCGTCGGATCGGCCGGCGCCTTGTGCGTCGGTACGCCGGGGGCCGTCGACGACGGTGCCGCCGAGTACATCTTCCGGCTGGCCGGTCCGACCGGGATCTATGGCGGGACCCTCGAGGTGTTCCGCAACATGATCGCCCAGCAGGCGCTGGGCCTGGGCCGGCCGAACTACTCGCCCGCGAAGTGAGCCGCCGCGGCCGGCGGTGAGATTGCCGGTGCAGCCCGCGGGCGCGCGGCAACCTGCGGAGGCAACCTCGGTACTGTGGCCGGGTGCATCCCTTGGACAACGCCCTTGAGCTCGAATCCGCAGGTGACGACCGCTGGCGCGGGCGGACGCTGCCGGAGTGGGCCAACATGGTGGGCCCGTTCGGCGGCATCACCGCGGCCACCCTGCTGCGTGCGGTGGAGCTGCACCCGCAGCGGCACGGCCAGCCGATCGCGCTGACCGTCAACTATGTGGCGCCCATCGCTGACGGTGTGTTCGAGCTCGTGACAAGGCTGGTCAAGACCAACCGGTCCAATCAGCACTGGATCGTCGAACTCAGTCAGGACGGTGAGGTCAAGACCACCGCCACCGCGGTATTCGGGCTGCGCCGGGAGGGCTGGTCGGACACCGAGATCGAGTGGCCGCAGGCTCAGGCGCCCGAGGACATCGAGCCGTCGGTGCCGCCGGTCGGTGTGGTGTGGTTCGACAACTTCGACATGCGGTTCGTCGACGGGGGTATGCCGGACCCCGCCGGCGAACCGACCGAATCGGCGAGTTCGACGACGACCCTGTGGGTGCGCAACAAGCCGTCCAGGCCAATGGATTTCGCCGCGTTGACCGCGGTGAGCGATATCTTCTACCCGCGGGTGTTCCTGCGGCGCGGGCACTTCGTTCCAGCTGGGACGGTATCGATCTCGGTGTATTTCCACGCCGACGACGAGCAGCTCGCGGCTCAGGGGGATGACTTCGTGCTGGGAACGGCACGGGCGCACCGCTATTCCGGCGGCTACTTCGATCAGAGTGCCCGCCTGTTCGGACGAGGCGGTACGTTGCTGGCCACCAGCCACCAGTTCGTGTATTTCAAGGCCTGAGGTCCTCGGGGACCGACTGCAGGGCGATCCAGGCGCTCACCCGAGTCTGTGGATCGTCGAGCTTGCCGGGCAGCACCTTCTCGATGGCCGCCAGACGATTACGCACAGTGTTGCGATGCAGACCGAGTTCCTCGGCGACCTTGAGTCTTGACCCGTGATGGCGCAGGAAACAACGTAGCGTTTCCAGCTGCTCGGAATCGAGCCCGTGCAACCAGGATTCGGCGAAGGCGGCGGCCTTGTCGGGATCGATCAGACCGAGGGGTCCGTTGTCGATCACCCGGTCCCAGACCACCGGACCGGAGCCGTCGGTGGCCTGGCCCAGCGCCAGTCCCGCGGTGCGGTAACCGGTCTCGCCATCGCTGGGCGCGACTGAATTTCCCACCCCGACGAGCAGCGCGTCCTCGGCCAACCGTGACGCCGTCGACCCGGCCCGGGACGGTTCGGTGATCGCGCACAGCTCGCCCGCGTAGACCCCGGCAAGGATGCCGCGCCGCTCCAGGGCGGCCGCCGCGTTCTCGATGGCGGACTCGTCTCCGGTGGCCCGCAAGAAGCGAATGCGCTTCGGCAGCACGGTCGCCGCCTGGTCCACCTCCAACACCAATTGGGCAGTGCGGACATCGCTTTCGGCGAGAAGCTCGATTGCCCGGCCTCGCAGATGCCGACGGGTGGTGGCACGGCTGCGATCCTGTTCGTCGATGAGGCCCAACAGGGCCACGGCGGTCGTCACGGCCTGACGTTGTTCTTCCGATGCCCTGGCCGGCATCAAGGCGGCCAGATAGGCCGACGCCCGCCCGCGCAAACCGATGGGGTGCACCGACACCGAGGTGGTCGGATTGGACTGTGCCGCGGCCGAACGCAATCCGTGTGCCTGGAGTCGCATGACGTCGTCGGCGACCTCGTCGAGCGGGAACTCGCCGCGGCGGGCGCCGACCGGGCCGGTGATGACTCGGCCGTCGGGATTCATCAGGCAGGTCGCGCCGTCGAGCGCCGCGGCCAGGGCCGTGATGACCGCAACGGCGGGTTCCGGTTTGGCCGCCGCCGAGATGAGCTTGCGCTGCGTCTTGAGTGACTCGCGGGTGGCGGTGGACTCCTGTTCCTCCAGAAGGTGCGCGACGTATCGGCTGATCGCGACGAACGTGGTCGGGCGCGGTACCTCGAACAGATTCACCTGGTGTCTTCGGCAGGCGTCGGCGAGTTCGGTTGGCGTTTCGGCGTGGGTGAGTCCGACGGCGAATCCGATGCCTGCCACACCGGCGTCGGCGAGCCTGCGCACGTAGCCGTCCCACTGTCCGTGCCAGTCGCCGGTCTCCAAGCCGGTGGTCAGCAGGATCTCGCCGCCTTCCAGGAACGGCCCAGGGTCGGCGAGCTCACTCGTGGCCACCCAGCGGACCGCTGCGTCCGGGCGACCGACCTGGACGGCACTCAGTCCGAGTACGCGTTCGTCAAGGAGATCGCCGACCAGGACCATGCTGCCAGTTTTGCACAATTATCTGCGGCGGAATGTGCATTCGTGACCTCCCGCGCGCGGAGACCGTTGCCTAGCGTGAGGGCAGACAACCGCCAGCAGCAGGAGGAACACGTGAGCATCGCCGAGATCGCGGGTGCGGCCGTCACCCAGGAACGCCGGATCGTCACCGCCATTCCGGGCCCCGTCTCGCAGCAGATGCAGGCACGGAAGACTGCTGCGGTCGCAGGCGGCATCGGCACCACATTGCCCGTTTACGTGGTCGCCGCCCGCGGCGGAATCCTCGTCGACGCCGACGGCAACCAGCTCATCGACTTCGGCTCCGGCATCGCCGTGACCACCGTGGGCAACAGCGCACCGGCCGTCGTCGAGGCCGTCACCGAGCAGGTCGCGGCGTTCACCCACACCTGCTTCATGGTCACCCCGTACGAGGGATACGTGCGGGTGGCCGAGGAGCTCAACCGGCTCACCCCCGGCGACCACGACAAGCGCAGCGTGCTGTTCAACTCCGGCGCCGAAGCAGTCGAGAACGCCGTCAAGATCGCGCGGGCCTACACGCGTCGGCAGGCCGTCGTGGTGTTCGACCACGCCTACCACGGCCGTACCAACCTGACCATGGCGATGACCGCCAAGAACCAGCCGTACAAGAACGGCTTCGGGCCGTTCGCCGGTGAGGTGTATCGCGTGCCGACGTCCTTCCCGTTCCGTGACGGCGAGACCGACGGTGCCGCTGCGGCCGCGCGTGCTCTGGACCTGATCGACAAGCAGGTCGGGGCCGAGAACGTCGCCGCCATCGTGATCGAGCCCATCCAGGGTGAGGGCGGATTCATCGTTCCCGCACCCGGATTCCTGCGCGCACTGCAGGACTGGTGCACCGAGGCCGGCGCGGTGTTCGTCGCCGACGAGGTGCAGTCGGGCTTCGCCCGCACCGGCGCGATGTTCGCCGTCGAGCACGACGATGTCGTGCCGGATCTGATCGTCACCGCCAAGGGCATCGCCGGTGGCCTGCCGCTGTCCGCGGTCACCGGTCGTGCCGAGATCATGGACGCACCGCATGCCGGCGGGCTCGGCGGTACCTACGGCGGCAACCCGATCGCCTGCGCCGCCGCGCTCGCGGTCATCGACACCATCGAGCGTGAGGGACTGCTCGCCCGTGCCGTGGAGATCGAGAAGACCATGATCGGCCGACTCAACGCGATCGCCGCCGTGGACTCCCGGATCGGAGAGGTCCGCGGCCGCGGCGCCATGATCGCCCTCGAACTGGTCAAGGCCGGCACCACCGAGCCCGACGCCGACCTGGCCAAGCAGGTCTCGGCCGCCGCCCACGCCCAGGGCCTGGTGGTCCTGACCTGCGGAACCTACGGCAACGTGCTGCGTTTCCTGCCGCCGCTGTCGATGCCCGACCACCTGCTCGAGGAGGGGCTGGACATCCTGGCCGCCATCTTCGCCGAGACCCGCTGAGCCCTGGCCGGCTCGATCCCTGGAGATTTGAGTGAACACACAGAACGCGATCGCCGGGCTCGACACCAAGCACGGCATCCTCATCGACGGGCAGAACCGCGGTGCTGCCACCACGTTCGAGGTGCATGACCCGGCCACCGGCCTGCCCATCGCCGAGGTGGCCGACGGCACCGTGGCCGACGCCCGCTCGGCCGTCGACGCCGCGCACCGGGCCTTTGCCGGCTGGGCCGCGACGAGCCCGCGGCAGCGCAGCGACATCCTGCGCCGGGTGTTCGACCTGATGGTCGCCGACACCGAGCGCCTGGCAGCCCTGATCTGCGCGGAGAACGGTAAATCGCAGGCCGACGCCCGGGCCGAGGTGGGCTATGCCGCCGAGTTCTTCCGCTGGTTCTCCGAGGAAGCGGTGCGTACGGACGGCGCCTACGGCGTCAGCCCCGCCGGTGGTACCCGGACCCTGGTCACGCACAAGCCGGTCGGGGTCGCCGCGCTGGTGACGCCCTGGAACTTCCCGGCCGCGATGGCGACCCGCAAGATCGCCCCCGCGCTGGCCGCTGGATGCACCGTGGTCCTCAAACCGGCCGCCGAGACGCCCCTGACGGCACTGGCGATCGCCGGAATACTTTCTGCCGCAGGCGTGCCCGACGGTGTGGTCAACATGGTGCCCACCACCGATGCCGCCGCCGTGGTCGAGAACTGGTTGAGCGATGACCGGGTCCGCAAGGTGTCGTTCACCGGTTCCACCGGCGTCGGCCGGGTGCTGCTCAAGCAGGCAGCGGACCGGATCGTCAACGCAAGCATGGAACTCGGCGGAAACGCGCCGTTCATCGTCACTGCCGACGCCGACGTCGAGGCGGCGATCGCCGGTGCGATGGTGGCCAAGTTCCGTGGCGGTGGTCAGGCCTGCACCGCGGCCAACCGGTTCTATGTGCACGCCTCGGTCGTCGAGGAGTTCGTCGCCGGACTCGGCGCCGAGGTCGCCGCGCTGCGCGTGGGTCCGGCATCCGATCCGGCATCGCAGATCGGCCCCCTGGTGAGCGAGCGCGCAGCGCAGCGGGTGGCTGCCACGATCGATGCCGCAGTGGCCGGCGGCGCGGTGATCGCCGCGCAGGCCGAGGCGCCGTCCGAAGGCTGGTTCGTCGCGCCCACACTGTTGACCGGAGTTGCCCCGGATGCCGCCGTCCTCGCCGACGAGATCTTCGGACCTGTCGCCCCGGTGGTGGTGTGGGACGACGAGCAAGACCTGCTGCGTTGGGCCAATGACACCGAATACGGTTTGGCCGCCTACGTTTACGCCGGCCGGCTGCAAGATGCGGTGCGGCTCGCCGAATCCCTCGACGCCGGCATGGTCGGCATCAACCGGGGCGTCGTGTCCGATCCGTCGACCCCGTTCGGCGGGATGAAGCAGAGCGGTCTCGGCCGCGAAGGCGCACGTGTCGGCCTGGAGGAGTTCCAGGAGACGCAGTACTTCAGCGTGGCCTTCGACTGACCGGTCGGCTCAGAACGGCGCCGAGTGTTGCATCAGGCTCAACATCAGCACGACCATGCACAGCAGTGAGCTGAACATGATCAGCCCCATGATGACGACCACGAACCACGACGCGCAGCGTTGCTTGCCGCGTGCCAGCTTCGCTATCCGCTCGTCGTGCATGAGTTCGTCTGCGACGAAGGCGAATTGGACGCGTTCCAGCTCGGCGTCGGCGGCAGGGGCTCCGGACGAGATTTCACGAAGGCGGGCTGCGGCGATGCCCACGCCGACCCGGTCGAATCGCCGACTCATCTGACGTGCCTGTCTGCGGGTGAGACGGTGATCGAGGGCATCGACCGAATGCGGCCACTGTGCCCAGCCGCCGTGCGCGTTCGACGGGGTCGTCATAACCTATCGAGTCTACGAGCGTACCGGGCTGTCAGGAACCCTGCGGACGTGAGTTGTTCACGTGCGCAAGTACTTTGTTCAGCCGATGACACGGTGCACGTCCTCGGTCACCTCGCCGCCTTCCTGGGCGATCCATGGTCCGTCGATCGACGGATCGATGATCCCGGCCTCGAGCCACGTGTACCGACCGTCGAGTACGTTGTGCGCGAGCGACCGGTCGGAGTCGTCGCTGTTGTCCCAGAGTTCGGTGAACAGTCGCTCGGCCCGCACCCGGGATTGGCGGCAGAACGCGTCGGCGAGTTCCACCGCGGAGTCGGGGGTGTCGCTGCGGGCCCGGACGCAGGCCGCGGTCATCGCGAACAGTTCCGCTCCGATGTCGACGATCCGGCCGAGGAAGCGCTGCCGGTATTCCAACTTGCCCTGCCACCGGGACATCGCATAGAACGTGCTGCGGGCGAGCTTGCGGCTGGCCCGTTCGACATAGCGCAGGTGTTCGCCGAGCGGTCCGAACTCGGTGAATGACGTTGGTAGTTGCCCTTTCCCGGTGACCAGGGTGGGTAGCCAACGCGCATAGAACTTGCCGGCCTGCGCGGCGGCCTTCGCCTTGTGTTTGAGGTCGGCGTCGGGGTCGATGATGTCGCCCGCCACCGAAAGATGGGCATCGACGGCCTCGCGGGCCAGCATCAGATGCATGATCTCGGTGGAACCCTCGAAGATGCGGTTGATCCGCATGTCGCGAAGTACCTGCTCGACGGGCACCCCCCGCTCGCCGCGAGCTGCCAGCGATTCGGCGGTCTCGAAGCCCCGGCCGCCACGGATCTGCACCAGCTCGTCGGCGACCAGCCAGGTCATCTCCGAGCCATAGAGCTTGGCCAGTGCGGCCTCGATCCGGATGTCGGTGCGGCCGGCGTCGGCGAGTTCACTGGCAAGCTCGACCATCGACTCGATTCCGTAAGCGGTGGCCGCGATGAACGCCACCTTGCCGGCCACTGCGTCGTGCTCGCCGACCGGACGACCCCACTGCACGCGTTCCTTCGACCACTCCCTGGCGATCTTCACGCACCACTTCGCCGTTCCGGTGCACACCGCCGGCAGCGAAAGCCGCCCGACGTTGAGCGTGGTCAGCGCTATCTTGAGGCCTTCACCCTCGCGGCCGATGCGGTTCGCCGCGGGCACCCGCACGTCGGTCAGCTTGGTCAGACCGTTCTCGATTCCGCGTAACCCCATGAATGCGTTGCGGTTGGTGACGACGATGCCGGGGGTGACCGCTTCGACGACGAAGGCGGTGATGCCGCCTTTGTGCCCCTCGCCCGGCGGCACCTGGGCCATCACCACCAGCAGATCGGCGATGACCCCGTTGGTGGTCCACAGTTTGACGCCGTTGAGCAGGTAGTCGTCGCCGTCGGGGGTCGCGGTGGCGTGCAACCTGGCCGGGTCACTGCCGACGTCGGGTTCGGTGAGCAGGAAGGCGCTGATCTCCCGCGTGCACCGCGGCAGCCAGGTCTGCTTCTGCTCGGCGGTCCCGAACATCGACACCGGCTGCGGCACGCCGATCGACTGATGCGCGGACAGCAATGCGCCTAGCGCAGGGTGCACCGAGCCAACCAGGGCGAGGGCCTTGTTGTAGTACACCTGCGACAGGCCGAGCCCCTGGTAGTCGACGCCGATCTTCATGCCGAACGCGCCGAGTCCCTTCAAACCCTGGATGACCTTGTCAGGGATCTGTGCGTCGCGTTCGATGACCGCGGGGTCGATCTGCGTCTCGCAGAACTCCCGCAGCTCGGCCAGGAAGGCCTCGCCCCGCTCCGTGGTCTCGGCCGAACCGCGCGGGTGCGGGTGGACCAGGTCCAACCGCAGCCTGCCGAGAAACAGTTCTTTGCCGAAACTGGGCTGGTCCCACCGCGCTTCCCGCGCATCTTCGGCGACCTGCCTGGCTTGTCGTTCGTTGACTTCTCCGGTAGCGGTCATCGCCGGCCTCCATACGTCCGTTCGCTGGTGGCATACCCGCAAACGGCCCTGCTCACGCTCCGTCGCTGGTCGGCCGTAAAGCGAATATCTGAAAAGAGCGGCTGTCGGCACGCTCTTGGGCCAGCGCAAAGTTGGGCCAGGAGTCGAGAATGGTGCGCCACGCGCGCTGACGTTCCGCACCGGTGAGCAGCTCGACGGCGACGTTCTCGGTGGTGCCGTCGCGAGTGATCCGCGCGCGGTCGGTGGCCCGCAGATTGTGGGCCCAGTCGGGGTGGGTCGGGAGGCCCCAATTGGAGCCCACCAACAACAGCGAACCGCCGTCGCGGACATATTGAACCGTGTCCGTCCGCGGGATGCCGGATCGGCGTCCGGCCACCGTCAGCTCCAGCGACGGCAACCCGGCCAGCTCGAGCACGCCGAGCCTGCCGCGACTGACCCGGCGCAGTAGGCGCTCGACCGGGGGGACCAGCCGGTGCCACTTGAGCATCAGCCGATAGACATACGGACTGCCGGCCACCGCGCCGAGGAGCCTCATCCGGCCAGCATAGGGACCCACACCAGGATCGCCGGATCTCCAGGCGCGGCTGGGTTCAACTGAGACGTCGACCGTCATACTGACGAAGTGGCGCCGAGAAAAGTGCGGGACACATCACCGAAGCAGGGTTGGCTGACACCCAAGCAGCAGCGCGCCTGGGTCGCCTATATGCGCGTGCAATTGCGGATGAGCTACGAAATGAATCGCCAGCTGCAGGCCGATTCTTGTTTGTCGCTCGCCGACTACGACGTGCTGGTGGCGTTGAGCAACGTGGGTGACGACGGCATGCGTGTCAGCGACCTCGCCGCGCAGATCGGCTGGGAACGCAGTCGGTTGTCACATCAGTTGCGTCGCATGGAGCAACGCGGCCTGACCGAACGCCGCGCCAGCGTCGAGGATGGTCGCACCACCAACGTCATCCTCACCGAGATGGGCCAGCAGGCCATCGAGGAGGCCGCGCCTGGTCATGTCGATCTGGTGCGAAGACTGTTCTTCGATCCCCTGCCCGAAAACCTGCTCGCACCATTCACGGCAGCGCTGGAGCACATCCACGTCAACCTCGACCACAACAGCTCGCTGCCTCCTGCACCGAGCTAGCATTTAGGTGAAGTATCACCTAAATGTCAGGAGTCGAAATGAGTGAAGAGATCACCCGCCTGATGGAGGCCAACCTTCTGGACGTGTTCGGCCAGCGCGACCCGCAACTCCGGGCTGCAGCCATCGCGACCACCTACGCGGATGATGTGGAGTGGATTGACGACGAAGGTGTCGCCACCGGGCGCGTCGAATTCGAGGCCAAGGTGGCTGAGCTGCAGGAAAAGCTGTCGGGATTGCATTTCGCGAAGGCGAGCCCGGTCCGGCAGACGCGCGGGCTGGGATTTCTGGCCTGGGAAGTGCGTACCCCGGACGACGACCCCGTGGCGTCGGGCTTTGACGTAGCCGAGATATCGGGCGAGCGAATCGTTCGGATGTGGACGGTCCTGAACGCGCCGGAATAGGTGATACGTCACCTATGTTGTAGCGGGCGGAACGCACGAACCGCATACGAACGGAGTTCGATCATGGGACAGCTCGACGGCAAGACGGCACTCGTCACCGGAGGAACCTCGGGAATCGGCCTGGCCACCGCCCGGCGGCTCGCCGACGAAGGCGCCTATGTCTTCGTCACCGGCCGCGACCGCACCCGCCTGGATGCGGCCGTCGCCTCCATCGGCGCGCACGGAATCCAGAGCGACATCAGCAAGATCGAGGATCTCGACACCCTCGCCGAGGAGATCGGCAAGCACGGCAAGGGGCTCGACGTCGTCTTTGCCAACGCAGGTGGCGGTGACTTCGCCATCCTCGCCGAGGTCACCCCAGAGCACTACCGGGACAACTTCGATCGCAACGTGGCCGGCACGGTGTTCACCGTGCAGAAGGTGCTGCCATTGCTGAACGAGGGTGCCTCGATCGTCCTCGCCGGTTCCACCGCCGCCTCAGAGGGCGTGGCCGCGTTCGGCCTCTACGCGGCATCCAAGGCCGCGATTCGTTCGCTCGGCCGCACCTGGGCCGCTGAACTGGCCGACCGCAAGATCCGCGTCAACACTGTGGTGCCCGGACCGATCGAAACTCCGGGGCTGACCGGGCTGGCGCCGGCCGATCAGAAGGAGGGTCTGCTGGACGGTTTGGCCTCGCAGGTGCCGATGAAGCGGCTCGGCCGCCCAGAGGAGGTCGCCTCTGCGGTGCTGTTCCTGGCCTCGGAGCAGAGCAACTTCATGACCGGGGCGGAGCTCGCGGTCGACGGCGGGCAGATTCAGGTGTGACACAGGTCTCGCTACACTTACCGTAAGTCCAACGGTTAGGAGCCGCGTTGATCAAGGTCATGCAGGGCGTGCGAGTGCTCGAGGTCGCGCAATTCACCTTCGTGCCGGCGGCGGGAGCCATCCTCGCCGACTGGGGCGCCGACGTCATCAAAGTCGAGCACCCGGTGCGCGGCGACACCCAGCGTGGATTCATCAACATGGGCGGGTTCCAACTCGACCCGAACCGGCACCCGCTCATCGAGCACCCCAACCGCGGTAAGCGCAGCGTCGGCATCGACGTCTCGACCCCCGGCGGGCAGGAGGTGCTGTACGAGATCGCGAAGACGGCAGACGTCTTCCTGACCAATTACCTTCCCGCGCAACGGCAGAAGAACAAGTTCGACGTCGAGCACATTCGGGCGGCGAACCCGAACATCATCTACGCCCGCGGCAGCGCATACGGCGACAAGGGTCCGGAGCGCGATACCGGCGGCTTCGACGGCACCGCCTTCTGGACCCGCAGCGGCGTCGGCCATGCACTCACCCCGGAGGCGATCAACGGTGCACTGTCCCAGGGCATTCCGGCCTTCGGCGATTCGATCGGCGGCATGAACATCGCCGGCGGCATCTCGGCGGCGTTGTTCCACCGCGAGCGGACCGGAGAAACGGCCGAGATCGACGTCTCATTGCTGAGCACTGCGTGGTGGGCGGCCGGAGCCAGCGTCACGCAGGGCATGGAGACCGGTGAGACGATGCGCTCGCTGATGCCCGACGACGCCACTTCGGTGAACCCGTTCATGGCCAACTACCGGACGTCCGATGGCGGCACCATCAATCTGTGCATCGTCAGCCCCACCGGCTACATCCGCGATGCCTTCGAACATCTCGGTCTGCCCGAGCTTGCCGACGATCCACGGTTCTCCGATGTGCTGCCGCTGATCGAGAACGCCTCGGAAGGTGTCGAACTCATCGCGAAGGCGATCGGCAGCAAGCCGTTCGAGTACTGGCGTCAGCACCTCAAGACCATGAAGGGCCAGTGGGCGCCGTTCCAGAGCCTGGTCGATCTCGCTTCGGACGACCAGGCCGTCGCCAACGACATGATCGTCGAGGTGGATGCCAGTGACGGCGGCAAGCCGTTCAAGGTGGTGCGCGGGCCGGTGCAGTTCAACCACGAACCGCTGGAGACCAGCCGGGCGCCCCAGGCCTCTGAGCACACCGAGATCGTGCTGATGGAGCTCGGCCTCGACTGGGACCGGATCGAAGAGCTCAAGGACGCGGGCGCGATCGCCTGAGCTGGTTGGCGGGTCTGCTGCGGCGCCGTGGCGTCGTTTTCTGCACCAGGGCTGCTCATTGCCCGCGGCAACGACCCCTATGTCCAAATCGGTGAAACGCACGCCCACGGCGGCACCGGCGCAACGAAGCGCCGGCGCACGCGCAATTGCCCGAGCTAGTTGCAACCACCCGCGTGGACCCACCGGCCGTTGTAGCCGATGCAGCCGCTGACGTTGGAACCCGGTGGGGGCGGTGGCGGTGGCGCATCCTCAGGGAGCGGCGCGTAGTAGGCCGGCGGCGGAACGTAGGGGGCGACGGCGTCGGCGATGTTGACACAACCGCCGACCGAAATGCGGCGTCCGGCGCTGGCGCACACGTCGGCGTTGGCGGTCCCGGCTGGGGCGGCCAGGACGATGGCGCCGGGCAGCGCGGTGAAGGCGAGCGCGACCGTGGCCGCGCGGAGCCATGATGATCGAGGCGTTGGGGTGTTCATCGTTGTCCTAGGGGCTGATCAGGTGGCTTGATCCCGCAACGGGCACGGAAGTCGGTCAGCGGCTGACGGATCCCGACCAGGTCGGCATGGGCCTGCGGGTTGGCGTCGAAGAAGGCCTTGGTGTCGCCCTGCACTTCTTCCTGTGGGCGGCCGTGCAGATTTGTGTAGAAGTCGTTGACGTCCGGATGGGTCCACAAATACGTGGAGGTTGCGGCGGCGACTCCGGAGGCGATGCCGGCGAGGTCGGCGGCCGTGCAATTGGGTGGCGGCGGTTCGGCGGCTGCTGTCATGGGGCCGAACAGGCCGACGGCAACCCCGACTGCACCGGCGGCGAACGCCGGCACCATTCCGTAGCGCACGGTGGTCGGTGTGCGGGACACAGCGGGACTCCTTCCCGAGGTGGGCAGGTGCCGATTGCATCGCCCGGCGGGCCGAACTTTAGCAGGTGGGAGTGGGTGTGTGCGACGAATCCTTCGCTCGGCAAGGACGTGGCTTGTCTTGGCGTGTCGGCCTTTAGGGCCGCGGCGGTCCCGGGGTGCGGCCATTGCGATACGCCGTCGGGGTGGTGCCGAACCAGCGTTTGCAGGAGCGGGTGAGGACACTTTGCTCGGCATAGCCGAGTTGGTGGCAGAGCTGGTCGAGGCTGAGGTCGGTGTCGAGCAGCAGACGTTGAGCGGACTCGCGACGCGTCTGGTCGACGAGGTCGGCGAACGTGGCGTTCTCGGCGAGCAGGCGCCGTTGCAGGGCCTTCGGATGAAGACCGATGTGACGGGCGATATCGGTCAGGCCGACAACCCCGGTGGGCAGGAGTTGGCGCACCAGGCTGCGGACCAACTGGCTGGTGGTGGGGTTGGATTCACCCATCACCTGGGCCAGATAGTCGACCGCGGTCTGGTGGGCAAGTCGATCGGTGGGCAGCGGGCGCTGCAGGTCGGTGGTGCGCAGGGTGAAGCCGGCGACCGGTTCGAAAAAACTGGGCGGACAGCCGAAGTAGCTCTGATAGTCGTCGGTGGGCGTCAGGGCGGGATGGGGTAGGTGCACGGCGACGGGCCGATAGTCGGCACCGAGGAACAGCCGCAGTACCTGCAGTGTGACTCCCAGCGACAGCTCGATGGCCTGCGCTTGCGGAGGTGCCGGGCTCAGGGCGTACTCGAATTCGAAGCGGCGCAGATTCGGGTCGAGATGGGTGGTCACCCGCGCGGTGATCGATGGGCTGTAGGCCGCCATGAACTTGTCGAAGATCAGGAAGGCTTCGGCAACGGTGGCGGCGTTACGACCCGCCAGCCCGACCGGGCCGAGAATGTCGATACCTTGGCGGAGCGCCAAACGCCGCCCGAAGTCCGGGGTTTCGAGTGCGGCGGCGCTGTCTTCGAGCATCTGTGCCCCGTTGGGCAGGGAGATGAAGCGGTCGTGGCGGCCGACATCGTCGTAGGGAATGTGGGCGGCATCGACCAGAGCGCGACTATCCCCACCCAGTTCGGTGACCAGCTGGTGAAAATTCGTGAGTGCCGTGCCCCGGATCACGGCCATGTCCCACAATGTCAAAGATTTGTCCTGGAATGTCAAGACAGAAGCTGGCGGTTTGCTGCACAGTGGATGCCCGGGTCGGGGTGAATCGGCTGCGCGGCTTGCCCCACCAGTGGTCGGCTGCACAGCCCAGTCCTCATGGAGAAGAGGGGCGTGGTGTCTGACGTGCGGGGTGACCAGTTGGTGGCAGCAGCTCTACCGGACGGCGGCGTTTTGCCGTTCCCGCCGGTCCCGTCGGGCAGCATCGCGGGCCGCACGTTGCAGGAGTCCACGTACAACCCGCGGTCAGTTCCGAAGCGACTACATGATGACTCGCCGAACATCGTCATCGTGCTCATCGACGATGCCGGACCGGGTCTGCCCTCGACGTTCGGTGGCGAGGTGACGACCGCGACCCTCGACCGGATCTGCGCTGAAGGGGTGTCGTACAACCGTTTTCACACCACGGCGATGTGCTCGCCGACGCGGGCCTCGCTGCTCACGGGCCGCAACCACCACGAGATCGGCAACGGCCAGATCGCCGAGCTTGCCAATGACTGGGATGGGTACGCCGGCAAGATCCCGCGGTCCAGCGCCACCGTGGCCGAAGTGCTCAAGCAGTACGGCTACGCGACATCGGCCTTCGGGAAGTGGCACAACACTCCCGCGGAAGAGACCACCGCGGCGGGGCCGTTCGAGAACTGGCCCACCGGTTTGGGTTTCGAGTACTTCTACGGCTTCCTGGCCGGAGAGGCGTCGCAGTACGAACCGAATCTGGTGCGCAACACCACTGTCGTCCCGCCGCCCAGAACGCCGGAGAAGGGCTACCACCTGTCGGAGGATCTGGCCGACGACGCCATCTCGTGGCTCCGCCGGCACAAGGCGTTCAACGCCGACAAGCCGTTCTTCATGTACTGGGCCAGCGGCGCAATCCACGGCCCGCACCACATCATGAAGGAATGGGCGGACAAGTACGCGGGCAAGTTCGACGACGGCTGGGATGCCTACCGGCAGCGGGTGTTCGCGCGCGCGAAGGACAAGGGCTGGATCCCGCAGGACTGCGAACTGACCGAACGCGACGAGCAGCTCGCCGCCTGGGATGACATCCCCGAGGACGAGAAACCATTCCAGCGCCGCTTGATGGAGGTCGCCGCCGGGTTCGGCGAGCACGTCGACGTCCAGGTCGGCCGGATCGCCGATGAGCTCGAATCGCTCGGCTACGCCGAGAACACCCTGTTCCTCTACATCTGGGGTGACAACGGCTCGTCGGGCGAGGGGCAGAACGGCACCATCGCCGAACTCTTGGCGCAGAACGGGATTCCCACCACTGTCCGTCAGCACATCGATGCTCTCGACGAGCTCGGCGGCCTCGACGTGCTGGGCTCACCGCTGGTCGACAACCAATATCACGCGGCGTGGGCCTGGGCCGGCAGCACGCCGTACAAGGGAATGAAGCTGCTCGCGTCGCATCTGGGCGGGACGCGCAACCCGATGGCGGTGCGCTGGCCGGCCAAGATCACCCCGGAGAGCGCCCCGCGGGACGTGTTCCTGCACTGCAACGACATCGTGCCCACCATCTACGACGTCGTGGGTATCGTGCCGCCGCACACTGTCAACGGTGAACCTCAGATGCCGCTGGCAGGAGCAAGTTTTGCCCGCACGCTGGGAGACCGAAATGCGCCTGGCGGCAAGAAGACCCAGTACTTCGAGATCATGGGCAGCCGCGGCATCTACCACGATGGCTGGATGGCCTCGGCGCGCGGACCGCGGTTGCCGTGGGTGCCGGGCCAGCCGCCCGGGATCGCCACCTGGACCCCCGACAACGACACCTGGGAGCTCTACCACCTCGACGAAGACTGGTCCCAGGCCCATGATCTTGCTGCTGAACAGCCCGAGAAGCTGGCGCAGATGCGGGAGATGTTCATGGTCGAGGCGGCCCGCAACGAGGTGCTGCCGGTCGGCGGTGGGTTGTGGGTGCCGGTCTATCACCCCGAGCTGCGCATCGCGCCGCCGTACCGGGAGTGGGAGTTCTCGGGCGACACCATCCGGATGCCGGAGTTCTGTGCACCGGCGCTCGGAAACAAGAACAACGTCGTCACCATCGACGTCGACATCCCCGCCAACGCGAACGGGGTGCTGTACGCGCTCGGCGCCGGGGCAGGCGGGCTGACCCTGTATCTGGACGAAGGGCAGCTCTGCTACGAGTACAACCTGTTCATTTTGCAGCGCACAAAGATCCGATCAGAGGGCAAGGTCCCGCCGGGACGCGCCACCCTCACGGTGACCACGCAGTACGCGGATCCACGCCCGGCCGGCCCGCTGGACATCACCGTTGTGCGCAACGGCGAAACGCTCACCAGTGGCCAGGTTCCGATCAGTGCACCGCTGTTGTTCACCGCCAACGACTGCCTCGACATCGGTACCTGCCTCGGCTCACCGGTATCGCTTGATTACCGCGAGCGCGCGCCGTTCCCCTTCGAAGGTCGTATTCACCGCGTACACGTCGCCTACACCTAGACCCGACAAAAACGAGGTGGCTGCCGGACCAGGTCCGGCAGCCACCTCGAAAGTCGTGTGGTGTGGTTGGGTTAGATGTGCACCGCCCGGTGACGATGACGAAGCAGGCGGGTCAACCAGCGGACATCGATCAACATTGCGTTGGCCTTTCTCTCAGGCGCTCTTGGTAAGCAGTGGCAGCAACCGGCGGCGTGCCGTATTGCCTTCGGCGAAGTGATGCAGGGCTTCTGGCACCGAGGAGCTGAGCGGTACGCCCACTTCCTGGTGGTGGATCTCGGCGGCGACCGGCTGGCTGGCGATGACCGACCAGTCCACGCCCAGTGCGCCGCACTTCTCGTCGATGTCGTAGAACAATGAGATCGCCTGCGGCGTAAAGCTGTTCACGCCACTCAAATCGAGTGCCAGCGGCTTCTCCGCAAGGATGAATCGATTCACATACGACGCGATCTGGTCGATGTTGTTGGTGTCGATGTCTCCCTTTACGGTGACCACTGTCGCCAGCTGGCGGCACTGTGCGCGCATCGATGCGCCCTCGCAGATGACTGCCGAGTTCCCGTACCGAAAGTGTCGATCCATTGCCGGGGTGTTGTTCGTGAACGTCATGATCAGCCTCCCGCCGTCTTTCCTGAGCTCTGGCTGAGCTCCGTCGCGTCAACCTGTTCATAACGCTAAGTGGGCAAAATAAGGCTGCTGGGTGCCAGCGTTAATGCTTTGCTAAGAACATTCGGGACCTACCCGTCGGTAAGGTCGGCCACGATCAGTACGTCGAGTGTCCGCGGTCCGTGGACGCCCTCTACCCGCTGTAGTTCGATGTCGCTGGTGGCGCTGGGGCCGGAGATGAAGGTCAGCGGTCGCGTCGGCGTCAGCTCGGCGAATGCCTGCGGCACGGTGTCGACGATCTGATCGACCCGCACCACGCAGATGTGGTGGTCGGGCACGAGGGTCAACGCCCGCCGCCCCTGCCCAGGGCCGGCATCTAGCACGATCGTCCCAGTCGCGGCGATTCCCAGCGTGCATCCGGTCAGCACGGCATCGGCCCGATCGAGTTGCTCGACACTCAGCGTCGGCTCGTCGGGGACTGTCGTCAGCCCGGTCACCCACTCGGGCGGAAGATCGGCCGGGATGACCACAGTGGCGTGCGGCCCCACGAGCTGGAGGACGGTCGAGGCGATCGCGTCGGCCCCGATCCGATGGACCCGCGCGCGGTACTCCGCGACGGCCTCGGCGAAGCGCTCGACGTCGCCGTCGCCGGTCAGGGGCTCACGGTGGTAGTCCCGCGGGACCGCGACCGACGGCGGTGGTGCCGCGGCCAGGGCACCGCGGATCCGGCCGAGCACCGCGGCCCGGGCCTCGTCGGGCGCCGGGGTGGTCACCCTCGGCCTCCTTCGTGGGTCCGGTTCCACCACTGCCGGAACGTCTCGGCGGGCGGCTCGGGAATGTCACGGCTGGCGGTCCACTTGGACGCGGGCCAGGGCAGTGCGGAGATCCGGTGATCGCGCCCGGCGATCAGACGTCCGGCGCCCAGCGCCTTCTCCGCCAGTGCGAACCGGCCCGCCCCGGCCATCGCCCAGCCTGCTGCCTTCATCGCCAGATCCTGCCCGGAGAAAAGGACCCCGCGCCCTGTCCTTTCCTGGTCCACCTGCTGCGCGCGCAGGTGGACCAGGATCGTCGGGATGTCGATCCGCACCGGGCAGGCTTCGAAGCACGCTCCGCACAACGACGACGCGAACGGCAGGCTGGCGTTGGGGTCATTGTGGCCGGTGGTGCCGGTGAGCTGAGGGCTCAGGATCGCCCCGATCGGTCCGGGATACACCGAGCCGTAGGCGTGCCCGCCCGTGCGTTCGTAGACCGGGCACACGTTCAGGCACGCACTGCACCGGATGCAGTGCAGCGCCGGGCGCCCCACCTCATCGGCCAGCACCCGGGTGCGTCCGTTGTCCAGCAGCACCAGATGGAATTCCTGCGGCCCGTCGCCGGGATGCACGCCGGTCCACATCGAGGTGTACGGGTTCATCCGTTCCGCGGTCGAGGAACGCGGCAGCAACTGCATGAAGACCTCGAGATCGGTGAACGACGGCACCACCTTCTCGATACCCATCACGGTGATCAGCGTCTGCGGCAGTGTCAGGCACATCCGTCCGTTGCCCTCGGACTCCACCACGGCCAGCGTGCCCGTCTCGGCGACGCCGAAGTTCGCCCCGCTGACCGCGACCTTCGCAGTGAGGAACTTGCGTCGAAGATGGGCCCGGGCCGCCATGGCCAGCACGCGGGGCTCGTCGGTCAGCTCACCCGCGTCGGGCATCTCCCGGTCGAAGATCTCGCGGATCTCGGCCCGGTTGCGGTGGATGGCCGGCACCAGGATGTGGCTGGGCTTGTCGTGGCCGAGCTGCACGATCAGCTCGGCCAGGTCGGTTTCGAACGCGGCGATGCCGTTGGCTTCCAGGTACTCGTTGAGGCCGATCTCCTGAGTGGCCATCGACTTGACCTTGACCACCTCGCCTGAGCCTGTGGCCCGGATGAGGTCGGCCACGATGCGGTTGGCCTCCTCGCCGTCGCGCGCCCAGTGCACCACGCCGCCGCGGCGGGTGACGTTGGACTCCAGTTGCTCGAGCAACTCGGGCAACCGCGCCATCACGTCCTGCTTGAGCGCGCTGCCCGCGGCGCGCAACTGTTCCCAGTCGTCGCATTCGGCCACGGCGGCCAGTCGTTTGGTCCGGATGGTGTGAGTGGCGTGGCCGATGTTGCGGCGCAGCTGGGAGTCGGCCAGTGCGGTGCGGGCGGCTTTCGGAAAGGACTCGTCGCCGCGGAGGTTTCCGACGCCGGGGGTGCCCAGGAACGTGGTCATGCTTTGGCCGCCAGGATCTCGGCAAGGTGCACGGTGCGCACCCCGGACCGCAGCCGACTGAGCCCGCCACCGATGTGCATCAGGCATGAGGAGTCTCCGGCGCTGCACACCTCGGCCTCGGTCTCGAGGATGTGGGCCATCTTGTCGGCCAGCATCGCCGTGGACGTGTCGGCATTCTTGATCGCGAAGGTTCCGCCGAATCCGCAACAGGATTCGGCCTCCGGCAGCTCCACGAGAGTGAGTCCCTGCACATGACGCAGCAGCCGCAGTGGCTTGTCGCCCACCCCGAGCATGCGCAGTGAGTGGCAAGTCGGGTGATAGGTGACGCGGTGCGGGTAGTACGCGCCGACGTCGTCGACCCCGAGCACGTCGATCAGCAGTTCGGACAACTCATAGGTCTTTTCGGCCAGGCGCTCGGCACGGGTGGCCAGGTTCTCGTCGCCGGCGCGGCGGGCCACCATCGCGTGTTGGTGACGGACCGAACCCACGCACGATCCCGACGGCGCGACGATGGCATCGCAGTTCGCGGACTCAAAGGCCTCGACGTGATTGCGCACCAACGCGGTGGCCTCCTGCAGATAGCCGGTGTTGACATGCATTTGGCCGCAACAGGTTTGGCCGGCAGGAAAGACCACCTCGTGACCCAGGCGCTCGAGCAACTGCACCGTGGCGATCGCCGCAGGTGGGAACATCGCATCCGCCAGGCAGGTCGCGAACAGGGCGATTCGCATGCACACTCCTAAACCGTGACGTATCCACAATATGCCGGGAATCCGTAACCGCGGGCGGGTGTTGTTCGGCGTGGCCGCGGAACGCGGTCGGAGAGTGAAAGGCCAGTATGTCGGCAACGGGCGAGGCTGCACCTGTGGTCCGCGAGGTTCAGCGTCCATACGACACCAAGATCCGGTACGCGGTCACCGGCCAGACCGACGGGCCGACGCTCACCTTCATTCACGGGTGGGGTTGTGACAGAACAGATTACGACGCCGTCACCGGCTTCCTGTCGGACCGGTACCGCATCATCGCGATCGATCTCGCCGAACACGGCGAATCTCGGTCGGCGCGCGGGGTCTGGACGATCGAGGAGTTCGCCCGTGACGTGGTGGCAGTCCTGACCGCCGAGGCTGCACAGAGCGTCGTCGTGGTCGGACATTCCCTCGGCGGTGCGGTGGCGGTCGAAACCGCACGGTTGCTGCCCGACGCGGTTTCGCACGTCGTTGCGCTGGACGGCCTGCACTACCTGTCGCTGTATCCGCCCCAGGATGCACGGCAGGCCCGGGCGGTGCTGCAGCCCTTCTACGACGATTTCGAAGCGGCGACGCGGGACATGGTCGAGGGAGGATCTCCCGAGGGCACCGACCCGGCGCGTACGAACGCCTACTTCACGAAGATGGCGGCTGTACGCCAGCCCGCCGGTCTGCGCGCTGTCGAGGGCCTGGTGGACTGGGACATGGACGCCGCGCTCGGCGACGTTCGAAAGCCGGTGACACTGTTCGCGGTGCGCTCACTCATCCGGCAGGAAGCCATCGAACGCTACCGCGACCGGATCGACATCGTGCCCGTGGATCTGGGCAGCCACCACTTCCACGTCGAATCACCAGAAGGCACTGCTGAACTGCTGATCCAGGCGACTCAGCCGTCGGTGGAACGCTGACGTAGATCCAAGGCGTAGAACAACTTGTCGTATCGCCGGTCACCCACCGCGACGAATCTCTCAAGCACCCCGTACCGCTGAAAGCCCAGTGATTCGTAGAGCCCGGCGGCGCGCGCGTTGTCGCCCCGAAGATCCAGGGTCAGCACCTCGACGTGTGATTCGGAGGCGGCCCGGATCAGCCCCTGCATCAAACGCCGGCCGATGCCCAGGCCTTGCCACCGTGGGTCGACTGCCACCTTCTCCACGTCCGCGTGGGGTCGGTGCGTCGGACGCGTATACCGGCGCCAGTAAGCGAATCCGGCCGGCTGTCCGTCCACTTCCGCTACGAGCAACGCGGCGTCGCCGGCCACCACCGCATCGGCCGTCTCGCCCAGCAGTTCGGCAACTTCGGCCTCGGCCGGTGGATCGACCCAGCCCAACGCAGCGCCCCCGGCCACCAGGTGCTGCAGGAGTGCCGCGATGGGGCCGGTCAGCGGTGGTACGAGATCAGGCGAGTCGACGGAAATGACCTGAACCGCGTTGGATTCGACCATCACGGCAGTATCCCAGCCCTGCGGTGCGGCTCAGTGCTTCCACTGCGCGCCGCGGTAGTGCTCCCACGGGTTGTAGTCGGCGAGCAGCTCTTCCTGCGGTGGGCGCTCGGCCTCGGGTACGTGCTGCAGGTTGATCCGCACCCGGTACCAGATCGAGCTCGGACCGCGCATACCGTCGAGCAGGACGTCGACGGGTTCGAGCCGCTCGGCGACCGCGGGATGGCGCTCGCGCCACACATCCAGCGCCGCCATGGCCTCGTCTTTGGTTTTGGTCCTGGCGATCTCGATCAGCGGCATGCTCGACTGTCGTCGCCCATCGTGGGACGCGCCCTTGGGGGCCTTCTCCGCCGGGCCGAGCTCCTTGGCGAGCGCGAGCAACGCGTCCAGCTCGCCGACCGCTAGATCCATGCCTTCCCACGGGTCGCCGATCTCGGCGAACCGGGAAGGCACGGTGGCCACCGTGAACGCTTCGGGGCGGCAGCCGTCGACCTCGTCCCAGCGCAACGGCGTGGACACCCGGGCATCGGGGGTGGCCCGTACGGAATAAGCCGAGGCCACCGTGCGGTCCTTGGCGTTCTGGTTGAAGTCGACGAAGACCCGGGAGCCCCGCTCTTCCTTCCACCAGCGCGCGGTCGCCAGGTCCGGGACGCGTCGCTCGACCTCACGAGCCACCGTCTCGGCGGCCAGCCGCACCTTGGTGAACGGCCACCGCGGGTGGATGCGCGCATAGATGTGGAAGCCGCGCGAGCCCGACGTCTTGGGCCACGCGGTCAGGCCGTGTTCCTCCAGCACCTCGCGGGCCACCTGCGCGACATCGACGATCTGCGACCAGTCGACCCCGGGCATCGGGTCGAGGTCGACGCGTAATTCGTCGGGGTGGTCGAGATCGTCGGCGCGCACCGGGTGGGGGTTGAAATCGACGCACCCGAGGTTCACCGCCCAGGCCAGTCCCGCGGTGTTGCGCAGCACCGCTTCCTTGGCCGACGTGCCGGACCGGTACTTGAGCTCGGCGACGTCCACATAGTCCGGCCGTTTCTCCGGTGCCCGCTTCTGGAAGATGGCTTCGGTGGCGATGCCCTTGACGAACCGTTTGAGGATCATCGGGCGTTCATAAACACCACGCAGCGCACCGTCGGCGACTGATCGGTAGTAATTGATCAGGTCCAGCTTGGTGACATGCGCGTCAGGGAAAACCACCTTGTCGGGGTTGCTGACGGCCACCTCGAGGCCGTCGATCTCCAGCGACTCTGCACCGGCCATGACCACATGGTAGTTACCGCCCGCGGTGCGATAGATGTCACTTATTGTGGCGACATGCCAAGTCTGTCTGATCTGCCGGCGAACCTGACCGCGAAAGCCAAGCAGTACGCGGAGCGAGGCGCGGCCGAATTGCACTACGCGCGCAAGATGTTCGAGGCAGGCGCGCTGCGGCTGGAGCCCCCGCAGCACATCGTGGCCATGCTGAACGACATTCGGACCTGGGGCGAGATCGGGATGATCCCCGCGCTCAACGCGCGTCGGCACCCCAACCGTGTCGCGGTGATCGACGACGAAGGCGAGTTGACGTTCGGTGAGCTCGACGCCGCCGCGCACGCGGTGGCCAACGAACTGCTCACCATGGGTGTGCGCGGCGGTGACGGGGTGGCCATCCTGTCCCGCAATCACCGTTGGTTCCTGATCGCCCAATACGGCGCGGCCCGGGTCGGGGCCCGGATCATCATGCTGAACTCCGAGTTCTCGGGGCCGCAGATCAAAGAGGTCTCCGAGCGCGAGGGCGCGAAGGTGATCATCTACGACGACGAGTACACCGCTGCCGTGGCACACGCCGAACCGGCTCTGGGCAAACTGCGGGCGCTGGGCGTCAACCCCGATTCCGAAGAGCCGTCAGGCAGCACCGATGAAACGCTGGCCGACGTCATCGCACGCAGCAACGGCCGTCCCGCACCCAGGGCCACCAAGCATCCTGCGATCATCATCCTGACCAGCGGCACCACCGGCACTCCCAAGGGCGCCAACCGGGCCGCTCCGCCGTCACTGGCGCCGATCGGGGGAGTGCTGTCCCACGTCCCGTTCAAGGCCGGTGAGGTGACCGCACTGCCCGCGCCGATGTTCCATGCGCTCGGGTTCCTGCACGCCACCGTCGCGATGATGCTGGGCTCCACGCTGGTGCTCCGTCGCCGGTTCAAGCCGGCCACCGTGTTCGAAGACGTCGAGAAGCACGGAGTCACCGGCATGGTGGTGGTGCCGGTGATGCTCTCGCGCATGCTCGACCATCTCGATCAGATGCAGCCCAAACCCAACCTGTCGTCGTTGCGGATCGTGTTCGTCTCCGGCTCCCAACTCGGCGCGGAACTGGCATCCCGTGCCCTCAAAGAGCTCGGGCCGGTCATCTACAACCTCTACGGATCGACCGAGATCGCTTTCGCCAGCATCGCGCGCCCCAAGGATCTGTCGATCAATCCGTCGACGGTCGGACCGGTGGTCAAGGGCATCACCGTCAAGATCATCGATGACAACGGCAACGAGTTGCCGACGGGGCAGGTGGGGCGCATCTTCGTGCGAAACACCTTCCCGTTCAAGGGATATACCGGTGGCGGGGGCAAGGAGATCATCGACGGCATGCTGTCGTCGGGCGACGTCGGATACTTCGACGAGCACGGCCTGCTCTACGTCAGCGGTCGCGACGACGAGATGATCGTCTCCGGTGGCGAGAACGTGTTCCCTGCCGAGGTCGAGGATCTGATCAGCGGACACCCCGACGTCATCGAGGCCACCGCGCTCGGTGTCGAGGACAAGGAATGGGGTGCGCGGCTCAAGGCCTTCGTGGTGAAGGCCGAAGGAGCCAGCCTCGACGAGGACTCGATCAAGTCCTACGTCAAAGAGCATCTGGCGCGCTACAAGGTGCCGCGTGAGGTGGTGTTCCTCGACGAGTTGCCGCGCAACCCGACCGGCAAGATCCTCAAGCGGGAACTCCGCAACCTGGAATAGTTTGCTCTGATCGGTGGTAGTACAGCCTTGTGAACATCGAACTGACCGGAAAGACCGCACTCGTCACGGGCTCGACGCAGGGCATCGGGCTGGCCATCGCCGAGCAACTTGCACGTAGCGGTGCCCGCGTCGCCGTCAACGGTCGTACGTCGGCCCGCGTCGATGAGGCCGTCGCCAAACTGGGCGAGTTCGACGTCCTGGGTGTTGCCGCCGACGTCTCGACGGAGGAGGGAACTGCCGAGCTGCTGCGTCAGTTGCCCGACGTCGACATCCTGGTGAACAACCTCGGCATCTTCGGGGCGGTTCCGCCGATGGAGATCACCGACGAGCAGTGGCGCGCCTACTTCGACGTGAATGTGCTTGCGGCCGTGCGGCTTATCCGTAGCTACCTGCCGGGCATGACCGAGCGCGGCTGGGGCCGCGCGATCCAGATCGCCAGTGACTCCGCGATTGTCACCCCGGCGGAGATGATTCATTACGGCGTGTCCAAGACTGCTCTGCTCGCGGTGTCGCGTGGTTTCGCCAAGGAAGCTGCGGGCAGCGGCGTGACCGTGAACTCGGTGATCGCCGGGCCGACCCATACCGCGGGCGTCGAGGATTTCGTCTACCAGCTCGTCGACAAGTCGCTGCCGTGGGACGAGGCGCAGCGGGAGTTCATGATCAAGCATCGGCCGCAGTCGCTGATCCAGCGCCTGATCGAGCCGGAGGAGATCGCCAACATGGTGACGTATCTGGCGTCGCCCCTGGCCTCGGCGACCACAGGCGGGGCGCTCCGCGTCGACGGCGGTTACGTCGACTCGATCCTGCCCTGACGGTCAACCTCCGGCGGTGCCTCGAGATCGAACGTATTCTGCCGCCATGGGGGCGCAGAGCGTATCGGGAAAAGTCGCCGTGATCACCGGTGGTGCATCCGGTATCGGTGCGGCGCTCGCGGCAAGGCTGGCCGGCCAAGGCGCTGAGGTGTGGATTGCCGATCGACAGAAGGACGTCGCGCAGGACCTCGCCGACAAGCTCGGCGCCAGTGACGGAACAGCACACGCCATCGAGCTCGACGTGCGCGACTTCGCCTCATTCGAGCGCGCGATCGCCACGATCGTGGAGCGGTCGGGCCGCATCGACTACCTGTTCAACAATGCGGGAATCGGGGTCGGCGGCGAGATCGACTCCTACACGCTGGACGACTGGAACGAAGTCTTCGACGTGAACCTGCGTGGTGTCGTGCACGGCATCCAGGCGGTGTATCCCGTCATGATCCAGCAGCACAGCGGCCACATCGTGAACACCGCCTCCATGGCCGGGCTCATGACCGGCGCAGGCCAGGCGAGCTACTCCGCCACCAAGCATGCGGTCGTGGCCATCTCGCGGACCTTGCGCGTCGAGGCCGAGCGTCACAACGTGCTGGTTTCGGCGCTGTGCCCCGGAGTCATCCGGACCCCGATTCTCAGCGGTGGCAAGTACGGCCGGCTCAAGGGCCCCGGCGTCACCGACGAAGACTTCGTCAAGAAGGTGTGGGAGCCGTTGCGGCCCATGGATCCTGACGTTTTCGCCAAGCGTGTGGTGCGGGCTGTGATGCGGGGCGACGCGATGATCATCGTGCCCGCGTGGTGGAAGTTGTTCTGGTATCTGGAGCGGCTGTCACCGCGGCTGTCGTTGCGCCTCGCGAAAACGGCGCTCGACCGTAACCGGGCTGTGCAAGCGGAGCTCAACAAGGGGCATTAAGAGAGCATCGCGGTGCCGGGCACGGCCAGGCATACCAACGACAACGCCAGCAGGAACCACCCTGCGCCCTGCCAGATCGGCCAGGTGCCCTCGGCTTTCCACACCTGATAGGTCCGGAAGAAAGCTCCGACCCCGCCGACGAAGGTGATCGTGGGAACCAGCGCGGCGGACAATACGGAGTGATCAAAGGCGTAGAACGTCAGCGCCAAGCCCGCCACGACAACGACGGCGACCACGTAGCCCACCGCGGACCGGAACATTTCCGGGTTGTGCCAACGCTTTTCGACATCGTCTTCATCGCTGCCCATATCTTCGGCTCACATCCATCACGGCGGCCCGTTGATGTACCAGGCCAGGCAACCCGGCCGGCCGCGGCACGCGATGATGGCGCCGGCATCGGGAGCCGACCCACGCACCCGCGGCGGTCTGGGTTGCAGATTGCAGTTCACGACGTACGGATTCCACGGGATGACCCCGTTTACACATGGCTCAGCCTGAATCTCGGCAGGTCCCGTAGAGACCTGACCCGATACGGCAGTCGGCGCGATGACCACCGCGACTGCCGCTGCGCCTACTGCCACCGGGCGCAGGATGCGCTGTACTGACGTTCTCATCGTTGAGTGCCAACCGTTTCTGGTAGCCGTCTATTTCGACGGTAGCACTCGAGTCACTCGCCGAGCACACGCAAAACTGCCCCTTTTCCAGGGAAAAAGAGGCAGTTCTACGTCGCGTCGGCCAAACGGGGTTACGGATCGCGGGGCAGGCCCAGCAGGCGTTCGGCGATGATGTTGAGCTGAACCTCGGTGGTGCCGCCGTAGATCGTGGTGGCGCGGCTGGCCAACAGGTACTCGGCCCAGCGGCCGAATTCCTGCTCGGGGTCCCCGACGGCGCCGTCGGTGCCGAAGGAGGCCACCGCGAACTCGGCGTACCCCTGGCCGGTCTTCATCGACAGCAGTTTGGAGATCGCAGCCGCAGGCATGGCGTCCCCGCCGGCCAGTGTCAGCAGTGTGGAACGCAGGTTCAACACCTTGGCGGCGTGGCCTTCGGCGATCAACTGGCCCGCACGGTTCTGCTCGATCTGGTCGAACTGCCCGTCACGTAAGAAGGCCACGAACTGGTCGAGGTTGGCCAGGAACGGCGGCTCACTGCTGCCGATCGACACCCGCTCATTGGTCAGGGTGTTGCGGCTGACCTCCCAGCCGCGGTTGACCTCGCCGAGCACCATGTCGTCGGGTACGAACACGTCGTCGATGAACACGGTGTTGAACATCGCGTTGCCGGTCAGCTCGCGCAGCGGCTTCACCTCGACGCCCGGTGACTTCATATCCAGCAGGAAGTACGTGATGCCATTGTGTTTTGGAGCGCTTGGCTCCGTTCTCGCCAGCAGGGCCCCCCACTCCGAGAACTGCGCACCCGTCGTCCAGATCTTCTGCCCGGTGATTCGCCAGCCGCCGTCGACCTTGGTGGCCTTGGTGGTCAGGCTGGCCAGGTCCGAACCGGCACCCGGCTCAGAAAACAGCTGGCACCAGATCATCTCGCCGCGGAACGTCGGCGGCAGGAACCGCTGCTGTTGTTCCTCGGTGCCGAAGGCCACAATCGACGGGATGATCCAGGCGGCGATACCCATTTGTGGGCGCCGCACGCGGCCGGTGCTGAATTCCTGGGCGATGATGATCTGCTCGATCGGCTCCGACGCGCGGCCCCACGGTTTGGGCAGGTGCGGCTGCACCCAACCACCCTCGGCGATCGCGGTGTTGCGTTCGGCGCCGCTCGGAATAGCTTTCAGCCCAGCGACTTCCGCCCGGATCTCGTCACGCAGCTTCTCGGTGTCCGGATCGAGGTCGATGTCGACCGGCCGCATCCCGCTCGCCGTCGCGGTGTCGACCACCAGTTGCGGGTAGTCCGAGGCCCGGCCGAAGCAGGCAGCCAGCACGAGTGCGCGCCGGTAGTAGACGTTGGTGTCGTGTTCCCAGGTGAAGCCGATCCCGCCGTGCACCTGGATGCAGTCCTGGGCGGTGTGCTGTGCGGCGGCGGGTGCCAGGGTGGCGGCCACTGCGGCGGCGAACTCGTAATGAGTTTCCGCAGAAGGATCTTCCTGCGCGTCGTCGAGCGCCCGGGCAGCGTCCCAGACCGCGGCCGTCGCCCGTTCGGTCTCGGCGATCATCCCGGCGCACTTGTGCTTGATCGCCTGGAACTGCCCGATCGGCCTGCCGAACTGTTCGCGGATCTTGGCGTATGCCGTGGCGGTGTCGGTGGCCCAGCGCGCGACACCGATCGCCTCGGCCGACAGCAGTGTGGTGATCAGTGCGCGGGCATGGGCGGTGCTCAGGCTGGTCAACACCCGGTCGGCGTCGACCTCGACGGCATTGGCCCGGACGTGGGCCAACGGACGCAACGGATCGACGCTGCGCACCGGTTCGATCTCGAGCTGGGCGGTGTCCAGCACGACCCACTGGACGCCGGACTCGATCGCGACCGGGAGCACCAGGATCGATGCCTGCGCTGCGGAGGGCACCGCCCGGGCCTCGCCGCGGATCACCAGGCCGTCACCGTGGCGGGTCGCGGTCAGACCGGAGTCGATGGCGTAGGCCGCGATGGTCTCGCCCGAGGCCAGGCCGCTCAGGACCTTCGCCTCGGGGTTGCCGGCCGAGATCAGTGCGCTGGCGACCGCCGATGGCACGAAGGGCCCCGGGACCGCGCCGTAGCCGAACTCGGCCAGTGTGATGGCCAGTTCAAGGATGCCGAACCCTTGTCCGCCAACGGATTCCGAGAGATGGACGCCCAACAGCCCCTGCTCGGCCGTGGCTTTCCAGTACGGCGGGGGAGTGGGGATCGGGGTCTCCAGCGCTTCGTGAAGCACCTCCGAGGGCGCCACTCTCGCCACCAGAGACCGGACCGAATCGGCCAGGTCGCTGTGCTCAGACGTGATCGCAATAGGCATGCGGTTCCTCCATCCGGGGCGTACATCTATTAACCGGTCGGTTGGGCCGAGGGTACCCCGGCGTGACGGGCGCCACTCCGGGGGTCTATCTGTACCTTGTGCGGGCAGAGCGAGGTCGTGTCTGTCAGACGGGACGTTGCTGGTTCTCGGTCGCTCCGCCGAATGGGCGCGCGGAGTAGGAGATGGACCAGAAGTGTCGGCCCCACAGGTATTTTCGGACGCGAGGGGTTGTAGACGACATGTCTCCCTGGGGGTGCATCCTCGTTTCGTTGCCATCGTGGTGACATACGCCAACGGTCATGTCCGGGGTGTGGACGATACTGCTGCTGTGAGCGAGTTGATGGTGGTCAAGCGGTGCGTGAAGTACCCGCTGGCACCGTCTGCGGCGCAGTCGGAGGTGTTGGCTCGTCAGGCTGGCGCTGCTCGGGCGTTGTGGAATCTCATCCACGCGCACCACACGTTTTATGAGGCGTCGAGACGGTGGCCGTCGTGGTCGGACTCGGACGCGGCGATCCGGCAGGCCCGCAAGGACATTGACTGGCTCGCGATCCTGCCGGCACAGGCTGCACAGCAAGTGCTCAAGGCCTACCAGCAGGCCTGGTTGAATTATTGGAACGGCACCCATGGCCGGCCTACCTGGAGAACGCGTCGAGCACGCCACGCGGTCGATGTGCCCCAAGCTCGCGACCTCAACTTCACCCGGCTCAATCGCAAGTGGGCGACCGTGTCCATTCCGAAAGTCGGGAAGGTCAAGCTCCGGTTGCACCGCGACATACCTGAACGGGTCACCGGTGCGCGGGTGGTGCGGGAGTCGACTGGCTGGATGTTGGTGGTGCGTGGTGAAAACCAGGTCGTGAAACCCCGCCAGCGGCGAGTGCAACGGGGCAGCGTCGGTATCGACCGTGGCGTGATCCATACTCTGGCACTGTCGGACGGGTCGTTCATCGACCAAGCAGCCACCCTCGCTGCAGGTGAGAAGAAACGTCTTTACCGTCTTGAACGCCAAGCCGCGCGGCAGCGGGCAGGGACACTCCGCGGCCACAAAGCAAGCCGTAGACTGCTGCGGACCTACGCTCAGATCGCGAGCTTGAAAGCCCGCCAGGCCCGACGCCGCTACGACTTCGCCCACCAAGCCACGACCGCACTGGTCGCCACCGGGATGGCCAACCTGGTGGTGGAGGACCTGCGGGTGAAGAACATGACCCGCAGTGCTAGAGGCACCGTCGAAGCACCGGGGATCAACGTCAAACAAAAGTCCGGGTTGAACCGGTCCATCCTCAATCAAGGATGGAACCAGATTCTGACACTGCTCACATACAAGGCCGATCAAGCAGGGGCACGGGTCATCCGGGTCCGGCCACACGGCACGTCGCAGACGTGTCACCGATGCGGGTCCACCGCAGAGGGACAACGCGAAAGCCAAGCGGTGTTCCGATGTGCAAACCCAGCATGCGGGTGGACCGGCAACGCTGACACCAACGCCGCGATCGTGATCAATCACCGGGGCCAGGAAGTGGCCTTGCAGGACGTGGAGCCCAACGCCATCAGGCAGGCTGTGAAACGTCAAAACCCGAAAACCGCCGCTTAACAGCGGTAGCCAGTAGGGAAACCGCCTCCTTCAGGTGGCGGAGACTTCATCTCACCCCGTTAACTACGTGGACCAATGGTTCGCCGTCGTGAATGCGCCGGCAGTTGTCCACCGCCATGGTCAGATACCGCCGCATGGTGTCCGCCGTGTACCAGGTGACATGCGGTGTCAACACCACATTGGGCAGCTCCAGCAGGGGGTTGCCGGGCGGTACCGGTTCCTCGGCGAACACATCGAGGCCGGCCGCGGCCAGGTGTCCGGTACCCAGCGCCTCCACCAAAGCGGGCTCATCGATGATCGGCCCACGCGCGGTGTTGACGACGACGGCACCGGGCTTCATCGACGCCAGGGCCGCCTTGTCGAGCAGGCCCCGGGTGGCCTCCGTCAACGGGAGATGCAGCGAGACGATATCGCTGGCGACCAACAGGTCTGGCAGACTGCGCCATCGTGGGTGTCCGGTATCCCGCGTGCTGGTGTGCAGCACCTGTGCCGGCTCGGCACCCATGGCGATGACGATCTTCTCGACCCGCTTCGCGACGTTGCCATAGCCGATCAGCCCCAGCGTGCACCCGCTGATGTCGCGGACGGTTTCGCCCAGGCTGTGATCCGACGGCCAGCCCCTGCCGTCCCGAGTGGCGCGGTCGAGCTCAGGCAACCGGCGCAATGCCGCCAGCATCAGCAGCACGGTGCCCTCGGCCACCGAAGGGGCATTGGCCCCGGGCATGTTGGCGACCAGGATGCCCAGTCGACTGGCGGTGTCGACGTCGATGGTGTTAACCCCGGCGCCGAGCTTGTGCACCAGCCGCAGCCGTAGGCCCCGCTGAAGATCGTCGCCGGAGACCGGGCGCAACACGTGCCAGAGCACCTCGGCGGACGGCAACGCCCGGTAGAACGTGGTGTCGTCGTCCTCGGCGCAGAACGTCACGTCGAGCCAGTCCTGATGAGGCGCAAGGAAATCCAGCACCTTGTCGCCGGGAGTGAAGTGGGCCAGGACCTTGATCCGGCCGGGGCTCACCGCCACCGCTTCGCGATCCATCCGGCGATGGTATCGGCCTGCTCGTCGCGTGCGCCGGCAGTGGTGAAGTAATGATCTGTGTCGATCGAGCACTGGGATTTATCCGTGCTCGCCAGGGCGTCGAAGATGCGTTTGGCGTCCGACGGGTACACCCCGGTGTCCTGGTCGGCGTTGATCACCAGCGCCGGACAGGTGATCCGGGCCAGGTGCGGCTCGGCTCGGGTCTGGGCGTGCCGAAGGCTCCACATGCCGATCCAGTTCCGCACTGTGGTGGCCGCGGCGATGCCGCGAGCCGACCGGTTGGCCTTGATCGGTGTTCCGGCGTAGCAGAGATTGGCTTGCCGGTTGGTCGGCTCGATGGCCGGATCGACCATCCTGGGGTCGGCCCAGGTACGCATCACTGTGAACGGACGATCCGAATGGCCTGCTGCCTGAATCTGTTTGAGCTCTGCCTCGGCCCAGTCGGTGATCTTCTCGTTGCGGGCCACCTGTGCCGCGCGGTACCGGGCCACGAACTCGGCCGAGAAGGGCGCCGGGTTGCGCTCGTCGAACAAGTCCAGCTCGGGGTCGCTGGCGACGGCGTCGTTCTCGTCGACGACGGAGGCATCCATCCAGGCGGTCAACACATCTGGGCGCCCCGGGTGGGCCGCGCTGGCCACATAGCCGTCGGCGGGTGGGAGGTCTGCCAGGCCGGTTGCCGGTCGCATGCCCTCCAGCGGCAGCACGTTGGGGTCGACTGCCTGGGACTGGTAGGCGGCCATCAGCGATCCGCCACCTGAGTTGCCGAGCAGGACAACGGTTTCGATGTTCTGTTGTTCGCGGAGCCAGCGCACGGCCACTCCGATGTCGACCAGTGCGTGGTCCAAGAGGAAGCTACTCTCGAAGCCGCGGAAACGAGTGTTCCAGCCGAGGAAGCCGACGCCCCTGCGGGCCAGGAAGTCCGCGATGTAGTGCTCGGAAAAGTCGATCTGATAGTGCGTGGCGATCACGGCCACCTTGGGTTTGTGTCCCGCGCCGCGGTAGTAGAGGCCCTGGCATGGGTACCCGCCGGCGCCGGCGCGCTGGGCGGTCGGGGATTCCAGCCCGATGAACTCGCGGACCACCTCCGGTGACGCTGTACTCATGAACGCGGGGTCTCCTCGTGGTAGATGGTCCGGTAGAACACGTTGGCCAGGGTGGTGATGCAGGCGGTGTCGTCGGCGCCGGCGTCACGGCCGCCGGACAGTTGCGCGTAGCAGAACTGGTTGAGCATCGACACCAGCGCGACGGCGGTCAGGTGAGCATCGTCATCGGGGCAGAACCCTTGCTGCTGTGCGTGTTTGACCATCTCGGTGATCATGGCGATCGGCAGCTGGCAGATCTCGTCCCAGTATTCGGCGAAGTCGTCGTCGATCATGGCCATCTGGGAGACGCTGATGATCTCGGCCAGGCGGTGCCGGTAGGTCATCCAGTGTGCGGAGGCCGCCTGGTGGCAGCGTTCCCAGTTGGTCAGATTCGGCGCGGTCGCGGGCAGTGCCCGCTCGCGGGCCTCGTTGCGGAATCGCAGAGCCCATTCGCGAACCATGGCCTCTTTCGAGGCGTAATAGTTGTAGAACGAGGCGGCCGAGCGGCCCGCCTCCGAGGCGATGTCGGTGATCGTCGTGGCCAGGATGCCCTTGCGGGCGATCACCACACGGGCCGCGTTGTCGATCGCCGCCTGGGTCTGGCGGCCGCGCGCGGTCGGCAACGGGGTGCGGGGACTGACGGTCACGGATTTCCTCACTACCGGCGGGCTGGGGAAACTCGCCCGATCATTGATCACATCTGAATCTGATGTTAGATTCAGATTCGCTGCAGCGCCAGTCCTTGGCGCGTTCGCCCCGGAGGTGTGTCGACGTGATCAAGCCCAACAATCCCAACTCGGAGTTCGAGTTCGGCGGAATCAACCATGTGGCCCTGGTGTGCGCGGACATGGCACGCACGGTTGACTTCTACACCAACGTGCTCGGCATGCCCCTGATCAAATCGCTCGACCTACCGGGCGACATGGGGCAGCACTTCTTCTTCGACGCCGGCAACGGGGATTGCATCGCGTTCTTCTGGTTCCGCGACGCTCCCGACGGCGTGCCGGGGATCTCGGCGCCGGCCGCCATTCCCGGCATCGGCGAATTCGTCAGCGCCACCGGCTCGCTGAACCACATCGCCCTACATGTGCCCGCCGAGAAGTTTGACGAGTACCGGCAGAAGCTCAAGGCCAAGGGCGTTCGCGTCGGACCGGTGCTCAACCACGACGACAGCCCGATGCAGGCGTCGGCGACCCTGCACCCAGGGGTCTACGTCCGGTCGTTCTACTTCCTCGACCCGGACGGCATCACGCTGGAATTCGCCTGCTGGACCAAGGAATTCACGGACAACGATGCACAGACGCCGCCCAAGACAGCCACCGATCGTCGTCCGCCCGTGACGGCGGGTAGTTAGCTCCGCCCGCCCGACGTCGCCATTGTCACGCCAGAGTGGCTGTCGCCGTCGAGCGCCACTCCAGCGTGACAATGGGCATGCGTCGGCCGAGTTGGCCGCAGACATTGTCACGCCAGAGTGGCCGTCGAACCCGACAGCCACTCCAGCGTGACAAACGGGCCACAACGGCCCGCGGCAACGGGCAACGGGCCACAACGGCCCGCGGCAACGGGCAACGGGCCACAAGGGCGCCACAACCGCCCCCCGGCGCCAGTGCGTCAAGGCTTGGTGGCGGTGACGAAATAGCCGCGCGGTACCCCGGGGACGTCCAGTGGCACCGCCGGGGCGAACCACCGGTTCCACTTGTTCCCGGGCTCAGCGATGTCGGTGACCACCGCGGTCCAGCCCAGCGGTTCGCACAATTGCTCCGGGGAGTCGGTCCCGAACAGCCACGGCGCGCCGTTGCGCTCCATCTGTTCGCGAACCGCTGCGAGCATCACGTTGTCCAGCAGCGTCTTACCGACGATATCGTAGAGCAGGACCGATCCGGCTGCCGACAACGCGTCCACGCGTTCGAACACCGTGTGCACCGCGTCCTCGTCGAGGTACTGCAGCAGGCCTTCGATCAACCACACGGACGGCGTCGTCGGGTCAAAACCGTTGGACCGCAGGGCATCGCTCCAGTCCGTGGTGAGGTCGACGCCGATGGCCACCCGCCGGCAGCGCGGCTCGTCGCCGGTCAGTAGATCGGCCTTTGCCGCGATCACGGCGGGCTGGTCGAGCTCGAAGACCGTGGTGCCGTCGGGCCAGGGCAGCCGGAAGGCCCGCGCATCCAGGCCCGCGGCGAGGATCACCACCTGCTGCACCGGAGGCACGGCATTCAACAGCGCCTCGTCCCAGAACCGAGTGCGCACCACGATCTGCAATGTCGATTTGTCGCCGGTGGCGGCCACCGATTCGGCGAGCATCCGCCGCCCTGATTCCCCGGCCAACCGTTCGGCGAACGGATCGTCGAAAAGCCGGTCTGGGCGGCGGGTTTCCTCGGCGCGGATGGCCGCCACCAGGGTGCCGGTATCGGCGACAGCCTGACCTGGGGTCGGTCCAGAGTTAGTCATGCCGCCATCATGCGCGTGCGGCTGAGGCGGGGGCTTGGATATTTTTGTCCTGGATCGACTGCGCGAGGAGCTGCAGCGCGTCCGCCGAACTCGAACCTTCCGCGGTCGTGACGACACACAGCGATTGGTCGATGTCCCGGGTAATTGCCAGGTTCTGCATGGTGACGGTGAGTGATCCGGCCAGCGGATGACGCATGTCATAGGAGTCGGCTTCGCACGGCTTGACCCGGTGATCGGCCCACAGCGCGACGAATTCCGGGCTCTTGACCGACAATTCACCGATCAGGGCAGACAGCAGTGCATCGTCGGGATATCGCCCCGCGGCGCGGCGCAGGCTGCCGACCACCGTGCGCACCTTGCGGCCCCAGTCCGCGTAGAGGTCGCGGGTGTGCGGATCGAGGAACAGGAGCCTGGCCAGGTTGGGCCGGGTCGCCGGGTGGTCAACCGAGGTGAAATCCAGATGGCCGGCCAGCAGGGCGTGGCCCAGCGCGTTCCAGGCCAGCACGTCGGTGCGCCGGCCGATCACCAGCACCGGTAGGTGGTCCAGGGAGCGCAACAGATCGCGGGTAAAGGTGCTGACGCGTTCGGCGGGAGGCCGGCGGGGCGGCTGTACGCGCTGGGACGCCAACTCCCGCAGATGCGCCTGCTCGTGAACATCGAGCTGCAGAGCCCGGGCCAGCGCGTCGAGGATCGCCTCCGAGGCATTCACCGACTGCCCCTGCTCCAACCGCGTGTAGTAGGAAACGCTGACCCCGGCCAACTGGGCGACCTCTTCGCGCCGCAGACCGGCCACGCGTCGTCGTTCGCCGTACCGGGCCAGGCCCACATCCTCCGGATGCAGCCGCCCGCGCCGGGCCCGCAGAAACTCGCCGAGTTGTCCGGTGCTCATCAGCCCACTATGCCTCCGGCGCGAGAGCCGTGCCTATCCCTGCCAGTGGTAGGCACGAACGGGACTGGTTGGCCGGTCAGGGCGTCGCCAGGCTGGGGACATGAACGAGATTGCGTTGGGCGACGTCACGGTGACCCGGGTCACGGAGTACTACGGCTCGGTGCGGCTGTCGCCGCAGGAGTTCTTCCCGGAGAGCACCGACGACATGTGGCGGCGCAACGAGGATTGGCTGGCCCCGGATTTCTACGATCCCGGCCACGACGACTGCGTATCGGCCATCCAGACCTGGGTGCTGCGCAGCGAGGGCCGCACCATCCTGGTCGACACCGGGGTGGGCAACCACAAGGAGCGGCCGCACGCCCCGGTGTGGCATCGCCTGGACACTGATTTTCTGGGCAACCTGGCCCGGGCCGGGGTGGCACCCGAAGACGTCGACGTGGTGATCAACACCCACCTGCACATCGACCACGTGGGCTGGAACACCTACCTCGACGACGGAAACTGGATCCCGACGTTCCCCAACGCCACCTACCTGATGCCGCGGGCCGACTTCGATTTCTTCAACCCGGCCAACCGCAACGGCCCCGTCGTGGGACGTGACAACGTCTTCCTCGACAGTGTCGCGCCGGTCCACAAGGCCGGTCAGGCCACATTGTGGGAGAACGGCTTTCGCATCGACGGCAACCTCACCCTGGAGCCGGCCCCCGGACATACCCCAGGCTCGGCGGTGGTCCGGCTGCAGTCCGGCGGTGACCGTGCGGTGTTCGTCGGCGACATGATGCACACCGCGCTGCAGATCGCTGAACCTGATGTCAACAGCTGCTACTGCGAGGATCGGGAACAGGCGCGGGCATCGCGGCGGCGAGTACTCGGCCATGCCGCCGATACCAACACGCTGGTGATACCAGCTCATTTCGGCGGTCACGGCGCAGCCGAGGTGATGCGGGACGGGGACCGGTTCGCGGTCAAGGAATGGGCAGGGTTCGAGCGGGTGACAGCATGATCGACCCCACCGTCGACACCGCCACCGGGACGGTGCGGGGAATCCGTACCGCCCATGGCTCGGTCTTCCTCGGGATCCCGTACGCCGCACCGCCCGGCATCACCGGCCGCTTCGCGGCTCCGGCAGCACACGAGCCGTGGCGTGGCGTGCGCGATGCGACCCGATTCGGGCCGACGGCGCCGCAGCCACCACGAAACAGCTTCGGGCGCTTGGATATGTCACCGTTCTTCGGGCCGGGGTGGGTACGTGGCGCCGACTACCTCACGGTCAACCTCTGGGCTCCACCGGACGCACGAGGGCGCCCGGTTATGGTGTTCGTCCACGGCGGCGGTTTCGTGGCGGGCTCGACTCAGTCACCGCTGTACGACGGCACTGCGTTCGCCCGCGACGGCGTGGTGCTGGTGACGGTCACCTATCGGCTGGGCATCACCGGATTTCTCGACCTGCCCGGCGCGGCGCCCAACCGCGGCCTGCTCGACGTGCTGGCCGCGCTGGAGTGGGTGCAGGCCAACATCGAGGCCTTTGGCGGTGATCCTGCCAACGTCACTCTGTTCGGCCAGTCCGCCGGTGCGACCATCACCGCCGGAGCTCTGGCCGCACCCGGCGCGGACAAGCTGATCCGTCGCGCAATCATGCAGAGCGGCAACGGCTTCGGTGCGTTCCATCCGGAGCAGGCCGAACGGGTCAGCCGGGCGGCAGCCAAGGTTCTCGATGTCGAGGCCACGGTCACCGGATTCGACCCCCTCTCCGATGAACAGCTGGTCGAGGCGATCCCCGAGCTGGCCGGGTTGGATCTGCGCACCGAAGGACGATTCGACCCGCTGCTGGGGTTGAGTCCGTTCAGCCTGGTGTTGGCCGAACAGCCTGCACGGCAGCTCAATCCGGACGTGGACCTGTTGATCGGGACCAACACCGAAGAGGGCAACCTGTACCTGGTTCCGCAAGGGAACTTCGATTCCTCGACCCGCGACGACGTCGAGCGGCTCGCCGCGCAGGTCGATACCGACCCGGCCGCCGTGGTCCAGCGGTACCGCTCCCGCTTCCCCCGGGCGGGCTGGGGTCAGCTGCGCTCGGCAATCCTGGGCGACGCATTGTTCGGCACGGGCAGTGACCGCACGGCTCGGGCCCACGAGCAGCTGGCGGGCTCCGCCACCCACCGTTACGAATTCAGTTGGCGCTCAGAAGCGGTGGACGGCGCGTTGGGGGCAGCCCACGCGATGGAGCTGCCGTTCGTGTTCGACCGCATCGGTGTGGATTCGTTGCGTGGCCCGGGCGCACTACTCGGACCTGCCGAACCGCCGGTTGAGTTGGCCGCCGAGATGCACGATGCGTGGGTCCGTTACGCCACCACCGGAGATCCGGGTTGGGAGCCGTCGGTGACGCGCCGATTCACCGGTGTGGGTTGATCCCGATGTGACTCGGCAACAGGGTGCGGCGCTGGGTGTATTCCGTGGGCGTCATCGCGGTGAACGATCGGAACTCGCGGACAAGATGCGCCTGGTCGAAATAGCCCAGATCGGCCGCGATTCGGGCGCCGCTGGCGTCGCCGGCGTCCAGCAGCCTCATTGCCGCCTGGAACCGGCGCACCCGCAGATAGGTCTTGGGTGTCAGGCCCACCTCGGCGCGGAAGGACGCGATCAGCCGTCGGGCCGACAGCCCGGTCAGGGCCGACGCCTCGGCCACCCGCAGCGAGGGTTGGCGTTCGGCCGCGAGCAAGACCGCACCGACTGTGGGATCGCGGGAGCTCATGCGCGCCAGCAGAAATGACTCCACCAGTGCCACTCGCGACCGCGCCGAGGGCATTTCGATCAGTCGGGCGCGCAGGATCGATGCGTCGCGACCCCAGATCGTTTCCAGGTCCACACAGCGGTCCTCCAGGTCGCCCTGTGGCGCCGGCAGGAACGCCGACGCGCCACCGGGACGGAAATGGATGGTCAGCACGGTTTGCGACGGATCGATCTGGGTGACGTAGGAGGTCACACCGGCGCCGGCGATGAAAGCGGTCCCGACGTCGAGGCGGGTGGTGCCATCGGCGGCGAAGAAATCGACCCGCTCGCGGGAACCGAGATCGATGATCACGGTGGCGGCGCCGCGGGGGAGGGCCCGGCTGCGATGGGTCGCGGCCTGCGCGTTGTGCCAATATCCGAAGAACTGAACGTGGGTGGCCAGCGGTGGGCTCGGACGTAGCAATACCGGGCCGGCCACCTCAACCCCCCGGCTGCTGCATTCCGGCCAGTGCGTCGAGCATCGAACGCAGCTGGTCGATGAGTTGTTCGGGGGAGTAGGTGATCTCGCCGGACAACCATGCGCTGATGGTCTGGGTGACCCCGCCGACGGCGAAATGAGAGGTGGCCCGCAGGTAGTCGTTCGCGCGCAGCTGCAGGGCATCGCCGGCGTGCTGACCGAGCAGGGTGGCGAAGAGCGCGGTGGACTCGGCGCGCTTACGTGCCAGAACATCGTTGGACAGTTTGACGCTGAACAGCAGCCGGCCGATCCGCGGGTCTTTGGCGATCAGATGCACGATGTTGGTCATCCCGGCGGTGGTCTGATCGGCCAGCGGAACGGCCGCTACGGCCGCCTGCGTCGAGGTCGCGATATCGGCGATCACCCAGTCATAGACCGCGGCGATGAAGTCGTTCTTGTCGGTGAAGCTCTCGTAGAAATATCGCGCGGCCAAGCCGGCTGTGCGGCACACCGCCCGCACGGTGACCTCGGCGTCTTCGGCTCCCAGCAGATCCAGCCCGGCCTCCAGCAGCTGGCTGCGACGCTGCGCCAGTCGGTCGGCCGCTTCGACGCCGCGGTACGGGCGGACCTGCTTCACCCTCACATCTTGACACCTGTCACTCCGGCGGGCCAGTATCAGGAAACGTAGGTTCTCAGTTTCAAGAAGGGGTGGCCATGACGGTCAGCGAACCGATCCCGCACGTCGAGCGGCCGATGAACGAGTCGCCGCGGCCTGGCGCCGCGCCCAAGCGCCGGCGCGGCGCCAGCTTCGACGACGGGCTGATGGGCGTGGCGCTGCTGGCCGGCCCGGCCAACGTGATCATGCAGCTGGCCAACCCCGGCGTCGGCTACGGCGTGGTAGAGAGCCGCGTCGAGAGCGGCCGCACCGACCTGCACCCGATCAAGCGGGCCAGGACCACCTTCACCTACCTGGCCGTCGCCACCCGCGGCAGCGACGCGCAGAAGGCGGCATACCGGCGCGCGGTCAACAAGGCGCACGCGCAGGTGTACTCCACCGAGGACAGCCCGGTGAAGTACAGCGCGTTCGACAAGAACCTGCAGTTGTGGGTCGCCGCCTGTCTTTACAAAGGTGGCGTCGACGTGTTCCGGATGTTCATCGGCGAGCTGGACGACGAGACCGCCGACCAGCACTACCGCGACAGCGTCACGATGGGCACCACACTGCAGGTGCCCGAGTCGATGTGGCCGGCCGACCGGGCTGCGTTCGACCGGTACTGGGAGGAATCCCTGGAAAAGCTGCACATCGACGACACCGTGCGCGGCTATCTGTATCCGATCGCGGCGGGCCGGCCCAAGAACCCGGTGCTGCCCCGCTTCGTGCAGCGTCGGCTCGATGCAGTGGCCCTGCTGATCACCACGGGATTCCTGCCGCAGCGGTTCCGTGAGGAGATGCGTTTGCCGTGGGATGCCAAGAGTCAGAAGCGGTTCGACCAGCTGATCAAAGTGCTCCGCACGATCAACGACCTGCTGCCCTCGGTCCTGCGGCAGTTCCCGTTCAATGTGCTGCTCAAAGACCTCGACTGGCGGATCCGCACCGGCCGTCCGTTGGTGTAGCTGTCAGGCTCGCGGCGTACCCTCGCGGCGGTGAGTACCGGACGAACAGACACAGACAACTGGGATATCACCACGAGCGTAGGTTCGACAGCGTTATTCGTCGCTGCCTCAAGAGCATTGGAGGCGCAGAAGCCCGATCCGCTTGCCGTCGACAAGTATGCAGAGGTGTTCTGTCGCGCGGTCGGTGGCGAATGGACAACGGCGGTCGAGGGTACCGACCCGGAGCATCCGCTGCAGACCGAATTCGGCGAGAGCTTCGTCAACTTCCAGGGTGCCCGCACCAAGTTCTTCGACGAGTACTTCACCCGGGCCATCGAGGCCGGGGTCAAGCAGGTCGTGCTGCTGGCGGCCGGCCTGGACTCACGGGCCTACCGCCTGCCGTGGGCCGACGGCACGGTGATCTACGAGTTGGATCAGCCACGGGTGCTCGAGTTCAAGCGCGACACCATCGAGCGGCTGGGTGAGGCGCCGACGGCCGAGCGGCGCGAGGTGGCGATCGATCTGCGCGACGACTGGCCGCGCGCGCTGCAGGAGAGCGGCTTCGACCCGTCGCGGCCGTCGGCCTGGATCGCCGAGGGACTGTTGATCTATCTGCCTGCCACAGCACAGGAACGGTTGTTTGCTGGGATTGATGCGCTGGCCGCCCCGGGCAGCTTCGTCGGGATCGAGGAAGCGATCCCGATGCCGGACGAGGCATTCCAGGCCAAGCGCGCCGAAGCGGTGTCCTCCGGAGAGGAGAACGCGTTCTTCACTCTCGTGTACAACCAGCAGCACGCACCCGCGCAGCAGTGGTTCGGTGAGCGTGGCTGGGAAGCCGCTGAGACCCCGCTGCATGAGTATCTGACCTGTGCCGGCCGGCCTGTGCCTGCTCCAGACTCCGAAGCAGGCCTGATGACGGGAACTATCACCTTGGTGGCTGCGACCAAAAGGTGAGGCAGTTCACGAGCTAGCCCGAGTACGTGCCTCTCGACAGTTAAGTTATGCAATGCTAACTTCAGCAAAAGTTAGCTTAGCCATACATAAGGGAGAGATTCGGGGGCTTAGTCGCTCCCGTGCACGCATATGGGTAGTGACACGCTTGCGGCTCCGCCTCAGGGAGCGCCCCGGCTCGATCGCGATGTGATCAGCCGTTTCGCCACATGTTGTCGTGCGCTGGGCTTGACGGTGAACGACCGGCAGCGGCCGGCCGACCTCACCGCAGCCCGGTCCGGCTTTGCTGGATTGGCACACATCGCACACGACCACTGTGACGCCTGGACGGGCCTGGCCGCCGCGGGCGACGTGTCCGGTGCGGTGATCGACGCGGTGTGGCGCACCCGGGCCAGCGCCGGTCTGCTCCAGCGCGAGATCGACCTGGCTGCCGGTGACCTCGGTTTCACCTACGACAGTGGGCTGTATCTACAGTTCCGCGCCAGTGACGTGGACGACTTCCAGCTGGCCTACGCGGCGCGGCGCGCCGCCCAGGGTGAGCTCGCCGAGGCGGACGCGCTCGTGGGCGATCTCCTTGCCCGCCGGCCGGGTTGGCTGAACGCCACCTGGCTGCGGGTGGCGATCAACCACCGGGCCCTGCGCTGGAACGATGTGGTGCGACTGCTCACCCCGGTGGTCACCAACCCGTCGCTCGACGAGGTCACTGCACACGCCGCCCGCGTCACTCTGGGTATCGCGCTGGCCCGGCTCGGCATGCTGGCGCCCGCGCTGTCGTACCTGGAGGACCCGTCCGGTCCGATCACGGTGGCCGCGCTCGACGGCGCGCTGGCCAAGGCGCTGACCCTGCGCGGGCAGGGTGAGGACGAAGACGCGAGCGAGGTGCTGCAGGACCTCTTCGCCGCCCACCCGGAGAACAAGCAGGTTGAAGAGGCCCTGTCCGATCCGACTTTCGGGCTGCTCATCACCAATGCCGCCCGCATCGACGCGCGCACCGATCCGTGGGACCCGGAGACCGAACCGTCGGAGTCGGACTTCGTCGACCCGGGTGCCAAGGAACGCAAGGCACACCTGCTCGTCGAAGCCGAAGCCGAGCTTGCCGAGTTCATCGGCCTGGAAGAAGTGAAGTTCCAGGTGGCGCGGCTGAAGAGCTCGGTCGCCATGTCGATCCGTCGGCAGGAGCGCGGGCTGGCTGTCGCGCAGCGCACCAACCACCTCGTGTTCGCCGGCCCGCCCGGAACGGGTAAGACCACCATCGCCCGGGTCGTTGCCAAGATCTACTGCGGCCTGGGGCTTCTCAAGAAGGAGACGGTCCGCGAGGTGCACCGTGCCGACCTGATCGGCCAGCACATCGGTGAGACCGAGGCGAAGACCAACGCCATCATCGACAGCGCGCTCGACGGCGTGCTGTTCCTCGACGAGGCCTATGCCCTGGTGTCCACCGGCGCCAAGAACGACTTCGGTCTGGTCGCCATCGACACACTGCTGGCGCGCATGGAGAACGACCGTGACCGCTTGGTCGTGATCGTCGCGGGGTACCGCAAGGACCTCGACATGTTCCTCGACACCAACGAAGGTCTGCGCTCGCGCTTCACCCGCAGCATCGACTTCCCGTCCTACTCCTCGTCCGAACTCGTCGAGATCGCCGAGCGGATGGCCGAGAAGCGGGACAGCACGTTCGAGAAGACCGCGCACGACGAGATGGAGCGGCTGTTCGGCTACCTGGCCGAGGCCACCACGCCCGACGCCCAAGGTGTGCCGCGGCGCAGCCTGGACATCGCGGGCAACGGCCGCTTCGTGCGCAACCTGGTCGAGCGTTCCGAGGAGGAGCGCGAGTACCGCCTCGATCATTCCGACCACGACGACTTCACCGACGAGGAAATGATGACGATCACCGCCGGTGACGTGAACAGTTCGGCCGGCCCGCTGCTGCGTGGCCTGGGGCTGACGGTGCCCGCATGACCGCGCCCGGATCGGACGAGCGTCGTTCCTTCAGCTCCCGCACGCCCAACAACGAGAACCCTGACGGGGTGCAGTACCGGCGTGGCTTCGTCACCAAGAACCAGGTCACCGGCTGGCGATTCGTCATGCGCCGCATCGCTTCTGGCGTGGCGCTGCACGACACCCGCATGCTGGTCGACCCGCTGCGTACGCAGAGCCGCGCGGTACTGACCGGTGCATTGATCATGATCACCGGCCTGGTCGGCTGTTTCCTGTTCTCGTTGTTCCGTCCGGGCGGCGCAGCCGGAAATGATGCCGTTCTCGCCGATCGGTCCACGGCCGCGCTGTACGTGCGGGTGGGGGAGCAGCTGCATCCCGTTCTCAACCTGACCTCGGCGCGGTTGATCACCGGCAAGTCGGACAACCCGAGCACCGTCAAGACCAGTGAGATCGACAAGTTCCCGCGCGGCAACCTGCTGGGCATCGCCGGTGCGCCGGAGCGGATGGTGCAGAGCACCAGTACCGACGCGGAGTGGACTGTGTGCGACGCGGTTTCAGGTGCCAATGCCGGTGTGACGGTCATTGCCGGCACCCTCGCGTCGGGCGGTGAGCGTGCCCTGACGCTGACGTCCGACCAGGCCGTCCTGGTGCACAACAACGAGGGCCCGACCCCGGGCGACTGGCTGCTGTGGGACGGCAAACGCAGCCCGGTCGATCTGGCCAACCGCGCCGTCACCGACGCCCTCGGTCTCGGCGGGCAGATCCCCACGCCGCGGCCCATCGCGGCCGGCCTGTTCAACGCGATCCCCGAAGCCCCGGCGCTGGCGGCTCCGCACATCGCCGACGCCGGTGCGCCGACGAGCTACGAGCTGTCGACCCCGGTGCCCGTCGGTGGCGTGGTGGCGGCCTACGACGCCGACAACACCGCCCGCTACTACGCGGTGCTGAACGACGGTCTGCAGCCGGTCTCGCCGGTCCTGGCCGCAATCCTGCGCAACACCAACTCTTACGGCCTGGACCAGGCGCCGCGGATCGGGCCCGACGAGGTGTCACGGATGCCCGTGTCGCACGCCATCGACACCGCCGTTTACCCGGAGGCTCCGGTCAAGCTGGTCGCGCCGTCGACCGCCCCGGTGACCTGTGCCCAGTGGATCAAGCCGACGGGTGCCACCGAGAGCAAGCTTTCGGTCCTCTCCGGTGCGGCACTGCCGGTGCCGGACGGCCTACACACCGTCGACCTGGTCGGAGCGGGAAGTAACGGCGCCGCCAACCGCGTCGCGCTCACCCCGGGCAGCGGCTACTTCGTCCAGACTGTCGGGGCCGAGCCCGGCTCGCCGACCGCGGGCTCGTTGTTCTGGGTCAGCGACACCGGTGTCCGCTACGGCATCGACACCGCCGGTGACGACAAAGTTGTTGCGGCGCTTGGCCTCACCTCCCCGGCCCTGCCCATTCCGTGGTCGATCCTGACGCAGTTCGCGGCCGGTCCGACCCTGTCCCGAGGCGACGCCCTGACCGCACACGATGCGCTGTCGCCCAACGCAAATGCTGCACGCCTGGAGGCAACGAGATGAGCCGGCTGATCTTCGAGCACCAGCGCAGGCTGGCTCCGCCGACCACCCGCAAGGGCACCATCACGATCGAGCCGCCGCCCCAGTTGGAGCGGATGGTCCCGCCGTCACTGCTGCGCCGGGTGCTGCCTTACCTGATCGTCATCCTGATCGTGGGCATGATCGTGGCCCTGTTCGCCACCGGCATGCGGATGATCTCGCCGACGATGCTGTTCTTCCCGTTCGTGCTGCTGCTGGCCGCCACCGCGCTCTACCGCGGCGGCAACAAGATGCGCACCGAGGAGGTCGACGCCGAACGCGCCGACTACCTGCGCTACCTGTCGGTGGTGCGCGACAACGTCCGTGCCCATGCCGCCGAGCAGCGCAAGGCACTGGAGTGGTCACACCCGGAGCCTGAGGCGTTGGCCTCCGTACCGGGCACCCGTCGGCAATGGGAACGCGATCCGCGTGACCGTGACTTCCTGGTGCTGCGTGCCGGGCTGCACGATGTGCCGCTGGATGCCGCGCTCAAGGTCAAGGACACCGCCGACGAGATCGACCTGGAGCCGGTGTCGCACAGCACCCTTCGCGGTCTGCTCGACGTGCAGCGCACCGTGCGTGATGCCCCGACCGGCATCGACGTCACCAAGCTCGCCCGGATCACCGTGATCGGTGAGGCCGACGAGGTCCGGGATGCGTTGCGGGCCTGGATCGCCCAGGCCGTCACCTGGCACGATCCGACCATGCTCGGGGTGGCCCTGGCCTCTCCCGACGTCGATTCCGACGCCTGGTCGTGGCTGAAATGGCTTCCGCACGTGGATATCCCGTCGCAGGCCGATGGTGTCGGGCCGGCCCGGTACCTGACCACCGGTGTCCCCGAGCTGCGCGAGCACCTCGATTCGGCCCTGGCCGGCCGGCCCGCATTCCCGGCCGAGGCGGACCAGGTGCTCAAGCACCTGCTGGTCGTCCTCGACGACCCCGAGGCCGATCCCGATGACATCGCGCGGAAGCCCGGGCTGACCGGCGTGACCGTGATCCACCGCAGCGACAAACTGCCCAACCGTGAGCAGTACCCGGATCCCGAGCGGCCCATCCTGCGGGTCACCGAAGGCCGGATCGAGCGGTGGCAGAGCAGCGGCTGGCAGCCCTACATCGGGCAGGCCGACACGATGTCGGCCGCCGAGGCCGCCCACATCGCACGGCGGCTGTCGCGTTGGGACTCCAACCCCGGTTACGTGCGCTCCACCGCCACCGGCGGCGCCACCTTCGGCACGCTGCTCGACATCCCGGATGCCTCGGCCCTGGACGTGGCGAGCCTGTGGGCCCCGCGTAACCGCGACGACGAGCTGCGGGTGCCGATCGGCGTCACCGCCACCGGTGAACCGCTGTACTTCGACCTCAAGGACGAGGCCGAGGGCGGCATGGGCCCGCACGGTCTGATGATCGGTATGACGGGTTCGGGCAAGTCTCAGACCCTGATGTCGATCCTGTTGTCGCTGTTGACCACTCACTCCGCCGACCGGCTCATCGTGATCTACGCCGACTTCAAGGGTGAGGCCGGAGCCGACATCTTCCGCAACTTCCCCCAGGTCGTCGCGGTCATCTCGAACATGGCCGAGAAGCGTTCGCTGGCCGACCGGTTCGCCGACACCCTGCGCGGCGAGGTGGCCCGCCGTGAGCAGATGCTCAAGGAGGCCGGCCGACGGGTGCAGGGCAGCGCCTTCAACTCGGTGACCGAGTACGAGGCCGCGATCGCCGCCGGGCACGACCTGCCCCCGATGCCGACGCTGTTCGTGGTCGCAGACGAGTTCACACTGATGCTCGCCGAGCATCCCGAGTACGCGGATCTGTTCGATTACGTTGCGCGCAAGGGCCGCTCGTTCCGGATCCACATCCTGTTCGCGTCGCAGACCCTGGACGTGGGCCGCATCAAGGACATCGACAAGAACACGTCGTACCGGATCGGCCTGAAGGTGGCCAGCCCCAGCATCTCTCGCCAGATCATCGGGGTCGAGGACGCCTATCACATCGAATCGGGTCGCGAGCACAAAGGCGAAGGCTTCCTGGTGCCCGCTCCGGGTGCGGTGCCGGTCAAGTTCCGCAGCACCTACGTCGACGGCATCTACGACCCGCCGCGCGCGGAGAAGTCGATTGTGGTCCGGGCCCTTCCGCAGCCGCAGCTGTTCACTGCGTCGCGCGTCGAGCCCGAGCCCGACACCGTGATCGTCACCAACGAGCCTGAATTCGACATCGCGCCGCCGCGCAAGCTGATCGCCACCATCGGCGACCAGCTGGCCACCTACGGTCCCCAGGCGCCGAAGCTGTGGCTGCCGCCGCTCGACGACGCGATCGCCCTCGACGACGTGCTTGCCGGCACCGACATCGAACCCGGTCAACTGCGTTGGCCGCTGGGTGAAATCGACAAGCCGTTCGAGATGCGCCGCGACACCCTGGTGTTCGACGCCAACTCGTCGGCAGCCAACGTGCTGATCCACGGCGGTCCGCGCTCGGGTAAGTCGACCGCGCTGCAGACCTTCGTCCTGTCCGCCGCGGCGCTGCACTCGCCGAGCGAAGTCAGCTTCTACTGCCTGGACTACGGCGGCGGACAGCTCGCCGGCCTGGAGGACCTGGCCCACGTCGGCAGCGTCGCCACCCCGCTGGAGCCCGAGCGCATTCGCCGCACCTTCGGCGAGCTCGAGCAGCTGCTGCAGGCCCGCCAGCGGCAGGGTGCGGTGAGCCGGGTGGGTAGTTATGCCGACGGGTACAGCGAGGTCTTCCTGGTCATCGACAACCTGTACGCGTTCAGCCGGGACAACACCGACACCTTCAACACGCGTAACCCGTTGCTGGCCAAGGTGACCGAGCTGGCCAACACCGGCCTGTCTTACGGCATCCACGTCGTGATCACCACGCCGAACTGGCTGGAGGTGCCGCTGGCGATGCGTGACGGACTCGGCCTGCGCCTGGAGCTCAAGCTGCACGACAGCCACGACAGCATCGTGCGGGTGGTGGGTGCCCTGCGCCGGCCGGCCGAGTCGGTGCCCGCCAATCAGCCGGGCCGCGGCCTGACCATGGCCGCCGAACACTTCCTGTTCGCCGAGCCGCAGCTGAGCGACATCGCCGTCATCAACGCCCGATACCCGGGCCAGAGTGCACCGCCGGTGCGGCTGCTGCCCACCGCGCTGGCTCCCGCCGCGCTGGCCCCGCTGTATCCGGCCGCCGAACAGGTGGTCATCGGGCAGCGTGAAGAGGATCTGGCGCCGGTGGTGCTGGACTTCAAGAACAATCCGCTACTCGCGGTGTTCGGCGATACGAAGTCGGGCAAGACCACGCTGCTGCGTCACATCATCCGGACCATCCGGGAAAACTCCCGGCCGGACGAGGTGGCCTTCACCGTCATCGACCGGCGGCTGCACCTGGTCGAGGAGCCGTTGTTCCCGGACAACGAGTACACGGCCAACATCGACCGCGTGTTGCCCGCGATGCTGGGGCTGTCGGCACTCATCGAGAAGCGCCGTCCGCCGGCCGGTTTGAGCCCGCAGGAGCTCAGCGCGTGGAATCAGCGGTCAGGGCAGGACGGCCACACGCACTACCTGATCATCGATGACGTGGACCAGATCCCCGACGGCCCCGCGGTCAGCGGTCCGTTCGCCGGACAGCGTCCGTGGACCAACATCGTCGGATTGTTGGCCGAGGCCGCCGATCTGGGTCTCCGCGTCATCGTGACGGCCCGGGCCACCGGGTCGGCGCACGCCGTGATGACGGCACCGTTGCTGCGTCGCCTCAACGATCTGCAGGCGACCACGCTCATGCTGTCGGGCAATCCGGCCGACAGCGGCAAGCTCCGTGGACACCGGTTCGCCCGGTTCCCGGCGGGGCGCGGCATGTTGCTCGGGGACAGCGACACACCCGAGTTCGTCCAGCTCGTCAACCCACTCATCGATGACACGGCACTTTCCGTGAACAACGGGCGAAAGGAATTCTGATGACATTGCGGGTAGTTCCAGAAGGATTGACCGCCGCCAGCGCGGCCGTTGAGGCGCTCACCGCGCGCCTGGCCGCCGCACACGCTGCAGCCGCACCCCTGGTATCGGCGGTGATTCCGCCTGCGGCCGACGCGGTTTCGCTGCAGACCGCGACCGGCTTCAGCGCCCACGGCGCCCAGCACTCGGCGCTGGCGGCGCAAGGTGTCGAGGAGCTCGGACGTTCCGGCGTCGGTGTCGGTGAGTCCGGTGCCAGCTACATCACCGGTGACGCGATGGCGGCTTCGTCCTACATGACTGCGCGCGGCATCTGAGATGACTGCCCCCATTTGGATGGCCTTACCACCCGAGGTGCACTCGACGCTGCTCTCCAGCGGTCCGGGCGCCGGGTCGTTGCTGGCTGCCGCGGGGGCCTGGCAATCGCTGAGCACCGAATACGCGTCGGCGGCAGCAGAACTCACCAGCGTGCTGGGCTCGGTGCAGGCTGGGTCCTGGGAAGGGCCGAGTTCGGAGCAGTACATCACCGCGCACGGGCCGTACCTGACCTGGCTGGCGCAGCAGAGCGCGAACAGCGCTGCGGTGGCCGTGCAGCACGAGACCGCGGCCGCTGCGCACACAACGGCTGTCGCGGCCATGCCGACCATGCCCGAGCTGGCGCTCAACCACGTGGTGCACGGTGTCCTGCTCGCGACGAACTTCTTCGGCATCAACATGATTCCGATCGCGGTCAACGAGGCCGACTACGTCCGGATGTGGATCCAGGCGGCCACCACGATGGCCACCTACCAGGCTGTCTCGGGGGCCGCCGTGATGGCGGCACCGACCAGCACGCCGTCGCCGATGCTGCTCAAGCCGGGCGCCGGGGAAGCCGGTGCCGCCTCGGCCAACGCACAGCAGATGATGGCGCAGGCTACAGCGACGGATTCGGGTTCGGCCCTGACCAACGCCGATGTGACGGCCGACAACGAGTACCCCAATCTGCCGCAGTGGCTGGTCGACTACCTCGGTAACGACTCGATGATCGGCGGCAAGGAGCTGCTGAGGTTCCTCAACGATCCGCTCGGAACCATCCAGAGCATGCTGACGGACCTGATGACCAACCCGTCCGGCTTCCTGACCACCTGGGGTCCGTTCCTGTTCGGTGTCATCTATCAGCTGATCTTCCAGCCGGTGGGCTGGGGCACGTGGATCGGTGTCGCGCTGTCACCGTTCCTGGCGCCGCTGCTCGGCATGGGCCTTGCCGCACTGGGTTTCCTCGATCTGCTTCCCACCGACGATGTGGCACCGGCCGAGGCCCCCGCCGATGCCGATGTTCCTGCGGGACCGGCGCGCGCCGATCAGGGACTGCCCATGGCAGGCCTGTCCCCGGCCGGTTTCGGCGGCGGAGTCAGCGCGGGCGCTGCGCCCGCCGCTGCCCCTGCCCCCGCAGGTGCTCCCGCACCAGCGCCCGTCGCAGCGGCGGCCTTCGCGCCGTATGCAGTGCTCGGCAGCGACCCCGATGAGGGTTTCAGCCCGACCGTGGGCGGCAAGTCCAGTGCCTCGGCACCGGCTTCCGGCATCCCCGCGGCGGCATCCGGTGTGGCCGCGTCGCTGGCGGCACGGCGCAAGCGACGTCGCAAGCGCGGTGCGGCATTGGAAGACCACGCCTACGCGGACGCCTATATGGACTACGAGCAACCGGACCCGGACCCGGCGCCGAAGCCGGAACCGCGGGTGCGGGCATCCGAAAGCGGCGCCGGAACCATGGGATTCACCGGCACCGAAACGAAGTCCGATACCACTGCGGCCGGGCTGACCACGCTTGCCGGCGAGAGCTACGACGAGAGTCCCGTCTCGCCGATGCTGCCCGGTTCCTGGGAACCCGGCGATTCGCAAGGGGGTACCCGCAGCTGACCAGATCATTTCCATCACGTTCGACGCACCGCCAAATATCTACGACCCGAAAGGAAAATCCATGAGTCTGTTGGATGCTCACATTCCCCAGCTGATCGCCTCCGAGGCCGCCTTCGGCGCCAAGGCCGCACTGATGCGCAGCACCATCGCGCAAGCCGAGCAGGCCGCGATGTCGTCGCAGGCCTTCCACATGGGTGAGGCCTCCGCGGCGTTCCAGGCCGCCCACGCCCGGTTCGTCGAGGTGTCGGCCAAGGTCAACGCGCTGCTCGACATCGCGCAGCTCAACCTCGGCGACGCCGCGGGCACCTACGTCGCCCAGGATGCCGCCGCCGCCAGCACCTACACCTCGGTCTAACCGAATCACCCCCGGATACAGGAGTTTTCATGTCTCAGATCATGTACAACTACCCGGCAATGCTGGCTCACGCCGGAGAAATGAACACCTACTCGGCTGCGCTGCACGCCGTCGGTGCCGACATCGCCAGTGAGCAGGCCGCGCTGAGCAGCGCCTGGCAGGGTGACACCGGTACGACCTACCAGGCGTGGCAGGCCCAGTGGAACCAGGCGATGGAAGAGCTGACCCGCGCCTACCGCGCGATGGCGTCCACTCACGAGATGAACACCATGTCGATGAGTGCCCGCGATGCCGCTGAAGGCGCCAAGTGGGGCTGATGCCGGTGGCTCTGCCTTGAGCACCAGGGCCAACGCCGTCGAGCTGACCACCGACCAGGCCTGGTATCTCGCCGAGGTACTGGGCGCCGGGGCGTACCCGTGGGTGCTGGCCATCACGCCGCCCTACAGCGAACCGGCACAGCGGGCCGGCTTCGTCGCCGGACAGGCTGCTGAACTGACCAGGATGGGCGTGCTCGACGCCGGTGGCGGAGTCAATCCGCGGGTGGCGCAATGGGTTCGGCTGGCCTGCCGGGCGACCCAGTGGCTGGACCTGCGGTTTGTCTCCGGGCCCGGGGATCTGTTGCGAGGCATCGTGGCGCGGTCGGAAGGCCGGACTGTTGTCGTGTTGCGCAACGCGCAGTTGGTGACATTCACCGAGATGGACATCGCCCACCCGCACGCCCTGGGCCCGGTGCTCACGGCCGGGCTGTCACAGCGCAAACCGGCCCGGTTCGAGGAGTTCGCGCTGCCTGCCGCGGCCGGCGCTCGCGCCGACGAGCAGATCCGCAACGGCACCCCGTTGACCGAGGTGCTGGGATTCCTCGGGGTCCCGGCCTCGGCCCGCCCGATCGTGGAGGCGGTGTTCGAGGGGCGCCGCACATATGTGGAGATCGTGGCCGGTGAGCATCGTGACGGCCACCGGGTGACCACCGAGGTGGGGGTCAGCATCATCGACACACCCGGAGGCCGAATTCTGGTCTCCCCGTCGAAAGCCTTCGACGGGGAGTGGATCTCGACCTTCACGGCGGGCAGTGCCGACGCGATCGCGATGGCGATCGAACGGCTCACCGCCTCCCTACCGAGCGGTTCGTGGTTCCCGGACCAACCGCTCATCCGCGACTTCGACGGCGAAGCCGCCGACGACATTTTCTCTGATAGATCCAATAACGATGTACCCCACCGAGATCCACGCTCCATGAGAAGAACCCAGAAAGCATAGGAATGTCCGACAACACTGTGATGCCGATCGTCCGGGTGGCCGTGCTGGCCGCTGGAGACGACGGTGGCCGGCTGACCGAGATGGCCCTGCCGTCCGAGCTGCCGCTGCGCGAGATTCTGCCCGCGGTCCAGCGCATCGTGCTGCCCCCCAACGCCGGCGGCGATGACGGCGCGAGCGCCCCGGACCCGGTGCGGCTCAGCCTGGCCCCGGTGGGAGGTGCGCCGTACAGCCTGGACGCCACCCTCGACACGGTCGGTGTGGTGGACGGGGATCTGCTTGCGCTGCAGGCCGTCCCCGCAGGCCCGGCCGCCCCGCGCATCGTCGAGGACATCGCCGACGCCGCCGTGATCTTCTCGGCAGCCCGCCGCCGCCCGTGGGGCGCCGCGCACATTGCGCGGGGTGCGGCGCTGGCCGTGATCGGGCTGATCCTGGTGGGCACCGGCCTGGCCGTCGCCCATCGCGTGCTGACCGGTGAACTACTCGGGCTGTTCGTGGTCGGTGGCATCGCCATCGCCACCGTGCTCGCCTCTCTGTCGACCAGGAGCCGGTCGGGAGCTCTGGCCACCGCGTTGGCCGTCACCGGGCTCATCCCCGTCGGCGCGGCGTTCGCTCTCGGTGTGCCAGGCGGTTTCGGTGCGCCCAGCATCCTGCTCGCCGCGGCCGGAGTAGCGGCATGGTCGTTGATCAGCATGGCCAGCTCGCCCGACGACCGGGGTATCGCGGTGTTCACCGCGGCCACGGTGGCCGGAGCCGGCGTGCTGCTGGTGGCCGGTGCGGCCTCGCTGTGGGAGCTCAACGCGACCGTGATCGGGTGTGCCCTGATCCTGATCGCCCTGGTGGTCACGGTCCAGGCCGCCCAACTGTCCGCGATGTGGGCCCGCTTCCCGCTGCCGGTCATCCCGGCGCCGGGTGATCCGTCCCCGTCGGCACAACCGCTTTCGGTGCTGGCCGACCTGCCGCGACGGGTCCAGGTGAGCCAGTCGCACCAGACCGGCGTGATCGCCGCGGGTGTGCTGCTCGGTGTCGCGGGATCGGTGGCCCTGGTCGCTTCGTCGACCGCGTCGCCGTGGGCCTGGTACGTGGTCGCCGCAGCCGCGCTCGGTGCCGTGCTGCGGGCGCGCGTCTGGGATTCCGCCTCCTGCAAGTCCTGGCTGCTGGCCCATCCCTACCTGCTGTCCGTTGCCCTGTTGGTGGCCTTCACGATCGACGGCCGGTACCAGGCCGCCTGGGTGGCTCTGGCGGTGCTCGCCGCGCTCGTCATGGTGTGGGTTTTCGCCGCGCTGAATCCGCGGGCGGCGTCGCCGGATGCCTACTCCCTGCCGATGCGGCGCCTGGTGGGCTTCCTGGCGACCGGGCTCGATGCTTCGCTGATTCCGGTGATGGCCTTCCTCGTCGGGCTGTTCAGCCTCGTTCTCGACAGGTGATGAATCGGTGATCCACAAAAGTCTGGGTGTTCTGACCACAGCCGGTCTGGTGCTGTTGGTCGGCTCCCCGTCGGCGGGTGCGGTCAGCCCGCCCGAGGTCGACCCGCAGATCGCCCCACCGGCCGGCAGCGCCGGCCCGGTGGAGGCGATGGCGCAGCGTTCGGCGTGCGTCGCCACCGAGGCGAGGCCGGGTACCGATCCTGGTGCGGTCAACCCGAATCAGTTGGCGCTCAACCTGTCCGGTGCCTGGAAGCAGAGCCGTGGGCAGGGTCAGACCGTTGCGGTCATCGACACCGGAGTGCAGCCGGGACCCCGGTTGCCCCACGTCGACGGTGGTGGAGACTTCATCGAATCCACTGACGGACTGACCGATTGTGACGGCCATGGCACCGCGGTCGCCGGTCTCATCGCCGGCCAACCCGGGTCCGACGGGTTCTCCGGCGTGGCGCCGGAGGCCCGGTTGATCTCGATCCGGCAGAACTCGCCGCGCTTCGCGCCGCGTACCCCCAGCGCCGACGCCGCCGAGGCCCGCGCCGTCGCGGACGTGGCGAGCCTGGCCCGGGCCGTGGTGCGTGCCGCCGACATGGGTGCGCGCGTCATCAACATCTCGGTGGTGACGTGCCTTCCCGCCGACAAACATGTCGACCAGACCGAACTCGGTGCGGCACTGCGTTATGCGGCGGTCGAGAAGGACGCGGTCATCATCGCGGCCGCGGGCAACACCCAGGGTGGGGTCACCACCGGGACCGCGTGCGCGTCCAATCCGCTGTCCGGAACTCCGGGTGACCCCCGCAACTGGGGCGGCGTCTCCTCGGTGTCGATCCCGTCGTGGTGGCAGCCCTACGTGTTGTCGGTCGGCGCGCTCAACGCCACCGGGCAACCCTCCGGATTCACCATGGCCGGGCCTTGGGTCGGAATCTCGGCGCCGGGCGAGAACATCTCCTCGGTGAGCAATGCACCCGGCGGAGGGTTGGCCAACGCGCTGCCCACCGATCAGGGCAAGCTGATTCCGCTCAGCGGTACCAGCTACGCCACGGCCTACGTGTCCGGCGTTGCGGCCTTGGTGCGCAGCAAGTTTCCCGATCTGAACGCCCGCCAGGTGGTGCACCGGTTGACCACGACCGCGCAGGGCGCCGCCCGCTCGCCGTCGAACGTCATCGGCGCCGGGGGTGTCGATCCGGTGGCCGCTCTCACCTGGGATGTCGCGGACATGCCGCTGGACGGACCGGCGGCTCCTGCAGGCAAACCCATTGCCGCACCACAAGAACCAGCCCCGCGTGACAACACCGGCCGAATCGTCGCTTTCGCCGGCACCGGAGCACTTGCGCTGGCGGCCATTGCCGTTGCGTTCAGCGCATACCGACGGAAGGACCCCACCACATGACCGCCCGACTCGCGCTGGCGTCGCTGTTCATCGTCGCAGCCGTCCTGGCCCGGCCATGGCAGACCAATACCGAACGGTGGGTGCTCGGAGTTTCCGTCGCGGCTGTGGTGCTGTTGCTCGCCTGGTGGGGCGGGCTGTTCCTGACCACGCGGATCGCCCGGCACACCGCCGTGCTGCGGCGCAACCTCGCCAAGAGCCGGCCGGCTGACAAACCGGGCGCGGAGACCGTCACGTTGCGGGTCGATCCCGCGGACCCGGCCCAGTTGCCGGTGGTGGTGCGCTACCTGGACCGCTACGGCATTCGCTGCGACAAGGTCCGGGTCACCCACCGTGACGCCGGTGGCACCCGCCGCAGCTGGATCAGCCTGACCGTGGCGGCAGCGGACAATCTCGCTGCGCTGCGCGCCCGTTCGTCGCAGATTCCGTTGCGGGACACCACCGAAATCGTCGGGCGTCGGCTCGCCGACCACCTGCGCGAGAAGGGCTGGACCGTCACGCTCGTCGACGGAGTGGACTCCCCGCTGCCCGACCCGGGCAAGGAAACCTGGCGCGGCGTGAAGGACGACTCAGGATTCGTGGCGGCCTACCGCGTCAGCGTCAGCGACAAGCTGGACGCAGTACTCGCCGGGATCGGCGCTCTGCCGGCCCAGGAAACCTGGACGGCACTGGAATTCACCGGATCTCCGTCCCAGCCGCAGCTGACGGTGGGCGCGGCGATCCGCACGCCGGACCGGCCCGCACGCAAGGCGCCGCTGGCCGGCCTGAAACCGGCGGGTGGGCGGCACCGGCCGGCGTTGGCTGCGTTGAACCCGTTGTCCTCGGACCGGCTGGAGGGCAACCCGGCCGCGACGCCGCAGGCGCTGCTGCAGCGGTCAGTCGAACATGAAATCCCGCAGGAAGCGGGTCATCCGGCGTAGGTAGTCCGGCTGGCTCACATGTAGCAGGTGGTTGCCCGGGAACCAGTGGAACGCGCAGCGATCCCAGTGTTCCCACAGTATCTCGGCCTGCTGCGGCGGAGCCAGCCGGTCGCCCAGGCCGGCGATGATCATCCGTCGGTCCTTGGGCACCAGCGGACGGTAATTCAGCGGCGAGGTGTATCGCGCCGCCGCTTCGATCAAAGCGGGATCGGTTCGGGCCACACGCCGTTGCAGGGCCACCAGCTTGTTGGCCGGGAACCACTCGTCGACCGTGCGATCCGGCGTCACCACAGGAACATTCGGCACCACGGCCTGAATCCGGTCGTCCACACTGGCCAGGAGCGCCGAGGTGAACCCACCCAGTGAAATGCCGGTCAGGGCGATCCGGTCGACACCGGTCGACTCCAGATAGTCGATCACCGACCGGAAGTCGTGCACAGCCTGGGCCATGGCCTCGGAGAAGCCGGCGTACCCGTGGGCGAAGTATCCGTAGCCGCTGAACGGTGAGAACCGTTCAGCGCGTTGACCGTGAAACGGCAACGTGTACAACAACACGTCGTATCCGGAGCGGTAGAACCACGGCAACGACAGGAACAGCCCGTTGGCCAGGTACGGCGATCCCATGAAACCGTGGATCACACACAACGTCGGGTGCGGGCCGTCGTCATGGCGCCAATGTTGGGCCCGCACAACGTTGTTGCGCATGAATCCGCCGCACATCTCACGCAGTGCCGGGTTGACCGCGGTGAAGCCGCTCTGGAACCGGATGTTCTCGACCCGGCCGTGGGCGATCAGTTCGGCCACCGCGTTGGCCTGGCGGGTCGATACCCGGGGTGGCCGGGTGGGCGCCGGGAACGACACCGCGGGATCCTGTGCGGCGGCCAGATCCGCGTAGAACCGCATGTGGTCGTGCTCGGCCCGCGACTCGGCGGGGTGCAGCATGGACGCCAGCGTCGTCGGCACCATCGACGTGGCCACGATCGAGGCGACCCCGGTGCGCAACGCGATGTCGGCGATCGCCGAGGCGTCCACGATGGCCCGCTGCTTCAGCGTCAGATCGGCGCGCTGGGGCAGGCCGCGCGCACCGGCTTCACCGCCGGGGACGTCGGGAACAGGGATCGGGGGTTCGATCGGATCTGCGCTGGACGGCTCCACGCTTCCCGATGCTAGCCAACCGCTCAGCTCAGCCCGAACAACTTCGCGGCGTTGTCGTGTAGGACGTTGCGGCGCCAGGCGTCGTCGACGCCCGGCAGGTCGATCAGGTGGTGGATGGCCTCGGCGTAGCCGTAGGGGATGTTCGGGAAGTCGCTGCCGAACAGAATGTGCTCACCGAGCGCTTTCAGCCGGTCTGTCTCCGAGGTGGGAAAAGGCATCGTCTCTTCGACGAACGGGGTGAACGCCATTGTGGTGTCCAGCCTCACCTGCTCGAACTGCTCGGCGAGATTCAGGAAGGCGGAGTACTCGGGCATCCCCATGTGCGCGACGATCAGCACCAGCCGCGGATAGCGGCCCAACAGCTTGGCGATGGGGTCTGGGCCGGTGAACTGACCCGGCACCGGTCCGGAACCGCAGTGGATGACCACCGGCACGCCGGCGTCCTCGATCAGCCCCCAGACCTCGTCGAGCAGGGGATCGTTCGGGTCGTAGTTGCCCACCTGGATGTGCGCCTTGAACACCTGGGTGCCTGCGGTGATGGCCTCCGCGACGTACTTGGGGGCTTCGGGTTCCGGGAAGAACGTGGCGGTGTGCAGGCAATCCGGGGTGTCCTCGGCGAAGCCGACCGCCCACTGGTTGAGCCAGGCAGCCATCTCGGGCTTGTGCGCGTAGATCAGTGAGGAGAACCTGCGGACCCCGAACTCCCGCAGCGTGGCGACCCGCTCGGCCTCGTCGGCGCGGTAGGTGATGGGCCATTCTCGGCCGATCATCGGGCCCTGGCTGTCGAAGTACTGCCACACCTTGTCCATGACGTTCTTGGGCATGAAGTGCGTGTGCACGTCAACGATGCCGGGAAGCCCCAGCTCCGTCCAGATCTTCCGCACCTTCTCCGATTCATCCATCGCGTCCGACGATATCGACCCGGGTTCCGGGCATGATCGGGGCATGTGGAATCCGGACACGTACCTCGCCTTCGCCGACCATCGGGGCCGGCCGTTCTACGACCTGCTCACGCGGGTCGCGGCGGAGTCACCACGCCGGGTGGTCGACCTGGGTTGCGGGCCGGGCAACCTCACCGAGACGCTCGCGCAGCGCTGGCCGGGTGCGACGCTGGAGGCGTGGGACAGCTCCCCGGAGATGGTCGCGGCAGCGCAGTCCCGCGGGCTCGAAGCACACGTCGGGGCGATCGAGGAGTGGACGCCGCAACCCGACACCGATGTGGTGGTCACCAACGCGGCACTGCAGTGGGTGCCCACCCATCGCGAACTCCTGGTGCGCTGGGCCGGACAGTTGGCGCCGGGATCCTGGATCGCCTTCCAGGTGCCGGGCAATTTCGATGCTCCGTCCCACCATGCAGTGCGGGAACTGGCCCGTCGTGAACCGTTCATCGAGCCGCTGCGCGATATGCCGTGGCGCGATGTCGGCCAGGTCGACACACCTGTCGAATACGCCGCGCTGGTGACCGATGCGGGGTGTGTGGTGGACGCCTGGGAGACCACGTACGTCCACCAATTGACCGGTGAGACACCGGTTCTGGACTGGATCACCGGGACGGCTCTGACGCAGGTCAAGGGTCGGCTGAGCGAGCAGATGTGGGAGCAATACCGCCAGGCCATCATCCCGATGCTGGCCGAGGCCTACCCTCAGCGCGCTGATGGCACGACGTTCTTCCCGTTCCGTCGCGTTTTCGTGGTGGCGCAAGTCGCGCGGTAGCCATTACCTACGACGTAATCGACAGACGTACCTGCGCGGCCGACCATCGACGCATGCCTACGTTGGAGACCACCGACCGAACCGACATCCACTACACCGACACCGGATCCGGGCCGGTGCTGGTGTTCACCCACTCGTGGGGACTCAACTCGGGCCAGTGGAATCAGGTGATCGACCGCCTCGTGGACAAGGGTTTTCGCTGTGTCGCCTATGACCGGCGCGGGCACGGAGGCTCGGGCGCCTATGACGGTGAGTGGACCGTGGATCTGCCGGCCGACGACCTGGCCCGAGTGCTCGACCACCTGGATCTCGACGATGTGATGCTCGTGGGGCATTCGCTCGGGTGCGGCGAGATCGTGCGGTACCTCAGTCGGCACGGGAGCGGGCGGGTGAATCGCGCGGTGCTGGTGGCCGGGCAACTCCCGCTGGTGGTCCAGACCGCGGACAACCCTGACGGCGTCCCCGAGGCGATGCTCGACGCCATGCTGGTCGAGCTGGAACGCGATGTGCGGCAATGGTGTATCGACAATGCCCCACCCTTCTACGGGGCCCACCCGGTGGCACCCGAGATCGTCGACTGGACCGTGGACCAGATCGCTGCGGTGCCCGTCGAGACCCTGCTCGCCACGCAGCGGATGGGCGCGCACACCGACTACCGTGCCGAGCTCGCCGAACTCGATCTTCCGGTGCTGCTGCTCCACGGTGACGCCGACGCGTCGACGCCCATCGAGCTCACCGGACGACGCACGGCCGCACTGCTGCCAAACGCGGAGCTCGTCGAGATCCCGGGTGCCGCCCACGGGCTGTACCTCACCCACGCCGACCGCATCATCGACGCGATTTCGGTGCATTCAGTAACGCCAGGCGTTACTGGATGCACCGAAATCACTGGTTAGCGGCGGGTGTCGAGCAGATCGATCACCTGCTGGACCAGGTCGTCGATGACGGCGCCGGTCGTGTCGAGCACCAGATCGGGGTTCTCCGGGGCCTCGTAGGGGGCGTCGACGCCGGTGAGCCCGGAGAGCTCGCCGGCGCGGGCCCGGGCATAGAGGCCCTTGGGGTCCCGGCGCTCGCACTCGGCCAGCGAGGTCGCCACATGCACCTCGATGAACGGCAGCTTGGCGGCGTCGTTGAGGGCCCGTGCGGTATCCCGGTCCGACTTCAGCGGTGAGACCAGCGAGGCCAGGGCCACGACGCCGGCATCGGCCAGCAGCCGGGTCAGATGTCCGACGCGTCGGATGTTCTCGGTCCGGTCACCGGCGGAGAAGCCGAGATCATCGGACAGGCCGTGACGCAGGTTGTCGCCGTCGAGCAGATACGCCACCTGACCTGCTTCGACCAGGGCGCGCTCAACCGCCACCGCCAGCGTGGACTTGCCGGATGCGGGCAGGCCGGTGAACCAGATCGTGGCGCCGCGTTGTCCCGTGCTGTTCCAGCGGTAGTCGCGGTCCAGTGACGAGGGGTGCCATTTGATGTCGGAGCGGTTGTGCCCGCTCGGCTTGAGCTCCCGGGCCTGCAGGATGATCCCGGCGCCGACGGTGTCATTGGACACCTCGTCGATGAGGATGAACGCCCCGTTGTCGCGGTTGTCGGCGTAGTTGTCGGCGACGATCACCGAGCTGGTGCGCAGCGTGACCGAGCCGATGTCGTTGAGCGCCAGCTCAACCGGGGTCTCGACCTCGTCCAGGGTTTCCGGGTCCAGCTTGGTGTGCAACTCCTGGACCGTGGCCCGCACCGTGCGGGCACCCTGCTTGAGCGCCAGCCGGTCGCCGGCGCGCAGCGGATCGTCGAAGAACCAGCACACCGTCGCGTCGACCTCACGGGCCAGCACCGGCAGCGCCGGGTCCGAGCGGCCACTGACGAGGACGTCGCCGCGGCCCACATCGATGTCGTCGGCCAGCTCGATCGAAACCGACAGTGGCGCAACGCCGACGGTGCGGTCATCGTCGAGCGTGTCCAGGGCCGTCACGACCGAGCGGGTACCAGCCGGCAGGCTCACGACGGGGTCACCGACCTGCAGTGTGCCCGCGGACAGACGGCCGGTGTAGCGGCGACGCTGTTCGGCAGTCGGCCGCGACACCCATTGGACGGCGAGTCGCAGGCTGGCCGGATCTGCATGCGGCGCAGACAGTTCGACCTCTTCGAGGTATTCGAGCAGGGTCGGCCCGTCGTACCAGGGCGTGTTCTCGGAGCGGTGCACCACATTGTCGCCGAGCTTGGCCGCGATCGGGATTACCGTCAGATCGAGCCCGCCGAGCCGGTCTGCGACCTGCTGCAGCTCCCGCTCGACCTCGGCGAACCGGCCCTTGTCGAAGTCGACCAGGTCGATCTTGTTGACCGTGGCGACGAAGTGCGTGATGCCCAACAGCTTCGCGATGCGGGCGTGGCGGCGGGTCTGGCGCAGCACTCCGGCCCGGGCATCGACCAGCAGGATCGCCACGTGCGCATTGGAGGCACCGGTGAACATGTTGCGGGTGTAGCGCTCGTGCCCCGGGGTGTCGGCCAGGATGTAACTGCGGGTGGCGGTGGAGAAGAAACGGTAGGCGACATCGATGGTGATGCCCTGCTCCCGTTCGGCCCGCAGACCATCGGACAGCGCGGCGAGGTCGGCCACGCCTTCCGAATCGGTGACGGCCTCAAGGTGGTCCAGCGGCAGGCTGTCGGTGTCGTGCAGCAGGCGGCCGATCAGGGTGCTCTTGCCGTCGTCCACCGAACCGGCGGTGGTGATGCGCAGCAGTTGACGCGGCCGTGCCTGATTCCTCGTCGCTCCGCTGCGCTCCGCTCGCCTCGTCATCAGAAGTACCCCTCCCGTTTCCGGTCTTCCATCGCCGCAACGGACGTTCGGTCATCGGCGCGGGTCTCGCCGCGTTCGGAGACGGTGGCCGCCGAGATCTCGGTGATCACCCCGTCGATGGTGGTGGCCCGCGACCGCACGGCTCCGGTGATGGTCAGGTCGCCGACGGTGCGGTAGCGCACCCACTCCACCGCGGACTTCTCGGCGCCGGTGGGTGCGGCGTACTCGGACACCGCGAGCAGGATGCCGTCGCGCTCGAACACCTCGCGCTCGTGGGCGAAGTAGATCGACGGCAGCTCAAGGTTTTCCAGCTCGATGTAGCGCCAGATGTCGAGTTCGGTCCAGTTGGAGAGCGGGAACACCCGCACCTGCTCGCCCTTGCGGATCCGGCCGTTGTAGAGCGACCACGGCTCGGGGCGCTGGGCCCGCGGATCCCACTGACCGAACTCGTCGCGGAAGCTCAGGATGCGTTCCTTGGCCCGGGCCCGTTCTTCGTCGCGGCGGGCGCCGCCGAACGCCGCGTCGAATCCACCGGCCTCCAGTGCGTCGAGCAGCGTGCGTGTCTGCTGGCGGTTGCGTGAGGCACCCGGCCCCGGATCGGCCACCCGACCGCTGTCGATGGTCTCCTGTACCGAGGCCACCACCAGCTTGTGCCCGAGCCCGGTGGTGCGGCGGTCACGGAACTCGATGACCTCCTCGAAGTTGTGCCCGGTATCCACATGCAGCACCGGGAACGGCAACGGCGAGGGGCGAAAAGCCTTCTCGGCCAGCCGCAAAAGGACGATGGAATCCTTGCCCGCCGAGAACAGCAGCACCGGCCGCTGCAGTTCGGCGACGACCTCGCGGATGATGTGCACCGCCTCGGCTTCCAGCAGTCGCAGCTCGTCGACATGCACGGTGTCAGAAGCTGTCATACCGGCAACCCCTCCTTCTCGGCATCGCGGCGGTAGCGGTCCACCCATTCGTCGGACCGCTGATCGGCCTGACGTTCCAGAACCGGCTGCGGCGCCAGTCGCGGGTCGAGGCCCAGCGCCTCCAGCACCGTGGCCACCACGGTCGTCAGGTTGCGCCACAGATACGGGTACGACACGTCGATGGGGGAGATGTTCTCCTCGGCGAACCAGGAGCGCCAACCCTCCTCCTGGGCCTGCAGCAGCCGGATCACGTGGGCGATGGCACCCGCGTGGTACTCCGCACGGGCATCGCGCACCGGATCGGCCCGGCCGCGCCACACTCTGGTCTGCACCGCCCGCCAGAACGAAACTGCCTGCGACACAACGTCGGGACGGTAGACGTGGACGAGCACCGGGTCGCTGCCGGTGACATCGCGGATCGCGGCGAGCAGACCTGGTCCGGATCGTTCGGGTAGACCCTCGACGCGGTCCAGCAGCAGCGGCGTCTGGTTCCACATCAGTTTCCCGCCCCACACCCCGTTGGGGGTCCGGCCGACGGTGCGGATGTAATCACGCCAGATCTCGGCCGGGGCCAGGTCCGGCTTGCCCTCGACCAGGGGGTCGAGCAGGCGCAGGATCGATTCGTCCTCGACACCGGCGAACCATTCCCGCGGCTGCGGCGACATACTCGTGGTCGGCAGGTACTGGAAGAACTCCTGGGGCTCGCCGGCCATGCCGGTGGCACGCAGGGATTCCACCAGCAAGGTGCTGCCGCTGCGCTGGGACGCGAGCACCAGGTAGGCCGTCGGATGATCTGGCATGGGCGAGACTCTAATCATGGTTTGTTTGCGGCGCCTATTTATGTAAGCGTCAAGAGTTTTCGTTCACCGTGAGGAAAACTATTGGTGGGTATCGGTGATGCCGCGGTCTGTGGCGATGGCCGATCTGCTGCTGGCCGGGCGGCCGTGGATATGCAGATACGTCTCGGTGTAGCGCTCCGATATCCGGGTGCCGGCGAATTCGGAGGGAATGACATCGAGCGTCTTCTCGCGCCAGTCGTTCAGTAACAGTGCCAGGTTGTTGGCGATCGCCTCGGCCTTGTCGGTGGCGTCCGGTCCCAGCAGGTTGTTGCTCTCGGTCGGGTCCGCGACGAGGTCGTACAGTTCGCGACCGGGACGGGGGCTCAGGACGGTATCGCCGAGTGATCGTCCCGAGGGGCTGTCGGCGATATCCCACGGCAGGTCCAACAATGGCCGCGCCGCGTAATTTTCGATATAGCTGTATTCCTTTGTGCGAATGGCGCGGATCGGGTCGAAAGAATCGTGATAGGTCTTTGTGGTGTACACCTCGGACCGGACCTCAGCCGTTTCCGTAGGCGTCGACGTGAGGTTGCTGGCATGTGACAGGCCCTCGACCTTGTCGGGGATCTCGACGCCGAGGAGGTCGAGCAGGGTGGGGAGCAGATCGACCCCGCTGAACAGTTCGTCGTAGCGGCGTGGAGTTATGCGCGCGCCTTTCGGCGGGCGCACGATCAACGCGATGCCGGTGCCGGCGTCGTACAGCGTCGACTTGGCCCGGGGCAACGCCGGCCCGTGGTCGGTCATGAACACCACCCAGGTGCTCTCGTCGAGACCGGTCGTGGCCAACGTGGCGAGCAGTTCGCCCACCTTCGCGTCGGCGACCGCGATCGATCCGTAGAACTCCGCGAGGTCGTCGCGCACCTCGGCGGTGTCGGGCAGATAGTCGGGAGGCTCGACGGAACGCGGATCGGCCGGTTCGTATCGCTCGCGCGGGTACGGCCGGTGCGTTTCGAAGAATCCGGCGGTGAGCAGGAACGGTTGCCGCGGCGGAGTGGTCAGCCAGGCGTTGACCTGCTCGACGACGTACTCGCAGAACGAGTTCGACACGTCGTACTCGGCGTACCCCAGATTGGCCGGCTGCGAGGTTTCGTGTTGCATCCCGAACAGGGCTGTGTGCCAGCCTGATTCGGCAAGTAGGTGCGGGAGGGTGCGTACCCCGGTGCGGTACTCCCAGCCGTGGTGGGCCAGGCCCACCAGGCCGTTGCTCTGCGGGTAGCGACCGGTGAACAGCGAGCCCCGGGACGGCGAGCACAGCGGGGCGGTGGCGTGGGCGCGGGTGAACAGCACCCCCTCGGCGGCAAGGCGGTCGAGGTGCGGGCTGGCCACGTCCCGGTGACCATATACGCCGAGGTAGCGCCCCAGATCATGCCAGTGCACGATCAGCAGGTTCTGCCGTTGCGGCTCCGTCACGTCGTCACATCCTTTCCGTCCACCGTACGACCGAACAGCCTGAATGCGCCGCCCGCAACCGTTTGACTCATCGAGAGCTGCTTATCCGGCTTATCGGGCGCGACGCCGTCGGTAGGGTGGAGCCATGCCGACCGCCACCGATCCCGCTGCGGTCAGCGGTTATGAGGCCCGCTGGGAGCAGCACAACACCGAGCGGCGTGCCCAGATCCTGCAGGCTGCGGTGGCATTGGTCGAGGAGAATCCGCCGGGCACGGAAATCTCGATGGTGCGCATCGCGGAGCGCGCCGGGCTGGCGAAGTCGGTGGTGTACCGGCAGTTCGCCGGCAAGGACGAGCTTGAGCGGCGGGTCCGGTCCTGGGTGTTCGACGATTTTGCCGCGGTTCTCGACACCAACCTCGATGTCTCCAACGGCTCCTTGCGCGACATCCTGACCCGCACCGTGGCGGCGGTTGCCGATTGGATGCTCGATCACCCGCGGCTCGATGACTTCGTCCGGCGCGGTCCGACGTTCGAGGGCGACGGCACGCTCGACGCGGTCAGCGAGCTGAAGCTGCGGATGACCAGGCAGTCCGAGGAGGTCATCGCCGCGATCGCCCAAACCATCGGCGTGGACGACAGCGCGTTCAAGACCGTTCCGTTCGCGGTGGTGACGATGGTGGAAGCCACCCTGTCGGCGTGGATCCGCGGCGCGGCGCCGGAGCGGTCACGGGAAGAGGTCGTGACACACCTGGCCGACTTCGCCTGGTACGTCCTGGACGGCGCGGCCCGCGCCAGCGGCCTGGAGATCAACCGCGACGACGAGTTCACGGCCGTGATCGCCGCGCTGACCAAGCGCTAGAGCAGTCCGGCGTTGTAATCGTCGACCAGGCTCCGCACAGTTTCCTGGGCGCAGGACTTGTTGGTCCCGATGAAGCCGGTCGGCCCGCGTTTGATCCAGCCGGTGACGTAGACGCCCCGCGTGACCCGGCCGCCCTCATGCGGGACCGTCGCAGTGTCCTCGTCGAACGGCAAGCCCGCCACCGGCCGGCCTCGGTAACCGATGGACGTCAGCACCAGGCCGGCGTCGATAACCCGTTCGCGCCCACTCGATTTCACCCGCACCGATCCGTCAGCCGCGGCGATCAGCTCGTTATGGACGAACTCCACACCGGTGGCCGCGGACCGGCCGCGGATCGCGGTGGGTGACAGCAGATATTCGAGCGCGATCCGGCGACGACCCGCTCCGCGTGGCGCGGCGCGCAGAATCGCGGACCGGGGATCCGATCCGGGCAGCATCCGCAGGTCCTCGTCACGCACGACGACGTCGACACCCGGCGTGGAGCACAGCCCGACCAGCTCGGGGACGGTGAACGCGGACTGCTCGATCCCGCGCCGCCCGACCACGACCACTTCTTCGATTGCACTGTGGCGCAGCGCTTCCAGAGCTGCAGGTGCGATGGTCGTACCCGCCAGCAGGTCCGGTTCGATCGTGAGGATACGTGCAACGTCGAGTGCGACATTGCCGTTGCCGATCACCACAGCGCGTCGATGAGACAGGTCGAAGGAACGACCGGCGTGATCGGGATGGCCGTTGTACCAGGCGACGAAGTCGGTGGCCGAGGTGACGCCGGGCAGGTCGACGCCGGGGATGTCGAGCCGACGGTCGGTTGAGGCGCCGACGGCGTAGATGACGCCGTGGTGCTCATTCAGCAGATCGTCATGGGTGACATCGCTGCCGACCTCGACTCCGAGACGCATCGACAGGCGGGGGTCGGCGGTGATCTGGTCGAACTGCCGGGTCACCCCGCGGGTGCGCTGGTGATCGGGTGCCACCCCGTACCTGGCCAAACCGTAGGGTTGCGTGAGCTTTTCATAGATTCGCACCCGGGCACCGGGAATTGTCAGCACCTCTTCGGCGGCATACATCGCGGCCGGGCCCGATCCGACGATCGCCACCCGCAGGTCGCCCGCCCGCACCTGTAACGGCGGCACCACCGGCGCCAGCACCGGACGGGGGCGGGGTGTGGCATAAGAATCGGCGTTCAGAGTGGTGAACACATCCTCCGCGGCGGTCAGCTTGGTGTGCGGTTTGATCGCATCCACTGGGCATGCCGACACGCACGCGCCGCAATCGACACACTCGACCGGGTCGACGTAGAGCATCTGGGCAGTGTGGAAGTCGGGTTCGTCGGGCGTGGGGTGGATGCAGTTGACGGGGCAGGCGTAGACGCACGAAGCGTCGCTGCAGCAGGACTGCGTGATGACGTGCGGCATCAGCCGAGCGCAACCGCTTCACGGTCCGGCACGCCGCGGTAGCGGGCGGCCTCGCCGTCGATGCCGCAGCGCCTCCACACCCACCGGCCGACCCGGTTCATCAGCCCGAGCTCCTCGCTGAGAGAACGCATCTCACCGAAGTAGCCGGACAGGATCTTGCGTGAGTGCGGGCTGCGCCAGAACGCGTCCTTGATCACCGCCCGCGGAATCCCGAACTCCTCGCCGAACGACTTCGGGGGCGCCACGATCTCATGCGCCAGCCAGCGCAGCGTCAACGGAAATGCCACACACGCGAACGCCTTCATCCGCCACGAGCGTTCCGGCATATGGGTTTTGAGGAACTCGTGCGCCCAGGAGATGTGGCGGGCCTCTTCGGCGATGTGTATCTGCATGGTGCGCAGCACCGCGGGCGGAATGTTGGCGCCCTCGCGGATCAGGCCTTTCTGGAAATGGTCGATCGGCTCTTCGCCGGCGAGGATGCCCGCCATGAACGCCGTCGGCGAGTACTGGCCGACCAGGCCGATGTAGGGCGACAACCGGCGGAAGAGCGGCCGCATGCCGGGCACGTCGACGCCTGACCGGTTGACCAGCTCCTGGAACATCTGGATGTGGTTGCACTCCTCGGTCATCTCGTGCAACGCGTAACGGAACTCGGGCGAGTTGTTGGGCAGCTTCATGATGAACGCCATCAACCCGCGGATGAGGATGCTCTCGAACGCCGCACCGACCTTGACGGAGTTGAGCGTCCGCCAGCGGCCGATCTCGATCTGGCGGGCCAACGGCTGGCTCTGGTACCAGGCGGTGGCGCCGAGCGGGTCGACGTTCGGTGACAGCACCCACCGCGGATCGTCCAGCTCGATCGCCAGATCGGGGGAGTCCCACGCGATGTCCAGATAGGGATCGAAGCGGCGGCGCACGGAACCTTCGGACAGGGTCTGCAACAGAACCCGGTAGTCCGCATCGAGGCGAGCGGCGTCGGGCGAGGTGGAAGCCATGGCGACAATTTACCGAGACATTGGGTCCCGGTAAATACCCGATTTGTGGCGGAGTTTGCTACGGGTGGTACGGCACGCCCACCGCGCGGAACACGTATTCCGGGCCGACGTCGAAGGCCAGCGACCGGCGCGGCAGTCGCGTCAGCACCTCGTCCGGGATCTCGGTCTTGTAGTGCAGCGAGAGGTTCCCGTGACCGCGCCGGTCGATCTGGGCCACGTCGGCCTGCAGGGTGAGCCCGGTCTCGGTGAGCTCGGCGTGCACCGCACCGACCTGCGGGGCCGACCACGGCTGGTCGATGCTGCGGCCGGCGAGCTTGGGCAGGGTGGACATGGTGGCCAGTACCCGGTAGTTGGTGATAACCAGTGAACCGGCGTAGCTGGCGACGCTCCCTGCCGATCGCGTTCCCGGGATCGATCCGGTGAAACGCCTGGTCACCGGGATGTACTCGGCGAGGAAGAGGATGCCCTCAGCTTCTGCCTCTGCTCGCAGACCTTCCGGCAGTCCGCCGATGTGCATCAGCTTTCGCAGGATCAGAGCCATGCTTCGACGGTAGCGCGCAAACATGGCAAATCGATGGGAGCTGGTAGAGATTATCTGGTGGGAACCCGTGCCAGATGGCTGATCGTGACGGCGGTGGCGGCCGCCGTGGTGTATGCGGCGCTGTGGATCGGTTACGCGATGCAGTGGGCCTGGCTGGCCGAAGTCGACGCCGCGGGTTTGGCAGGTCCGTACCGGTACGGCTCGGCGCATCCGGGCTGGGTGACCGCGTGGGACGTGTTCTGCACCGTGCTCGGACCGTTCGCCTTCCGGTTGCTGGCGTTGGTGCTGATCGTCGTCGCGCTGGTGCGTCGCCGGCGGCGCATCGCGTGGTACCTGGTGTTGACCATCGAGCTCAGCGCGGTGACGACCGAGGTGGCCAAGTTCCTGGTCGACCGGCCGCGCCCGTCCACCGCGCTGGTCCACGCCCTGTCCACCTCGTTCCCGTCCGGGCATGCGCTGGGTGTGATGGTCTCGGTGCTCGCGCTGTCGGCCCTGGCGTGGCCGACGTTGCGCCCCGAGCTGCGGGCCTGGTGGGCGGTGGCCGGGGCGCTCGTCATCGTCGCGATCGGCGTGGGCCGGGTGGTGCTCAACGTCCACCATCCCTCGGATGTGGTGGCCGGCTGGGCGTTGGGCTATGTCTGGTTCGTGGCGGTGTTCCTGCTGTACCCGCCGTACCCGTCGACGGTCACGGCAGTGGACGAAACACCGGTAGCGCCCGGTACCGCACGGTGAAGCTGGCCTCGCTGAGCGCCTCACCCACCTCGCCGTCGTGGGCCAGTGTGGTGGGCCCGTCGACCGCGGCGAAGCGGAACTCCGGCACCTGAAGTTCGTGATAGAGCGGGCTTCGTTCGAGCCGGCCCAACGCGACCGCCGTGGCGATGCGTAGCCGGCTGAACCGCCGCCCGGTCTCCAGGATCCGCACGTCGATCAGACCGTCGTCGAGACGCGGCCGCTGTGATGGAGCGAATCCGGACGGGAAGTACGTCGAATTGCCGAGGAAGAACAGTTCCGTCTCAAGGGTTTTGTCGTCGTAGCTGATCCGCACCGGAGCTTCCCGGCGCAGCGTCAGATACAGCGCGTACATCCCGGCCAGCCGCTTGCCCATCCGGTGCTCGAGCTTCTCGCGCATCCGCACGTAGTTCGGGTAGGCGCCGATGCTGGCGGTGTTGATCACCATGCGTTCCTCGTTGAGGCAGACCAGGTCCACGTAGGCCGCGGTGCCGTCCTTGATCGCCCTCACGGTGCGGGCCACCGTGTCGCAGCCGATGTCCTTGGCGAAGTGGTTGAACGTCCCGCCGGGGAACACCGCGAGCGGGACTCCCGCCTCGACGGCGATGCCCGCCGCGCACGCCACCGTGCCGTCGCCGCCGCCCACCGCGAGCACGTCGACACGGGCAGCGGTCTCGCGCAACACCGTCTCGATGTCATCGTCGTCGCCGAGTTCGACGATCTCGGTGCGGGGCAGGGCCTTACGCACGTCGTCGACAATCCGTGCGCCCGTTCCGTCGCCGGAGGCCGGGTTGATCACCAGTGCCACGCCGGCACCGTCCGGTCGGGGCTCGGTGCGGTATCGCAGCGGTTCGGAGCGGGGCAGGGTGGCGGCCGGGATGGTCGGGACGATACGGGCACCGATGACCGCGATGGCGGCGCCGATACCGAACCCGGCGAAGACGTCGCCGGGATAGTGCGCACCCGTGGCCACCCGGGACAGGCCGACCAGACCGGCCAGCAGAGCCAGCGGCAGGCCGGCGGCCGGGGATTCCAGGCCGACGGCCACCGCGAAGGCCGCCGCGCTCGCGGAGTGTCCTGACGGCAGGGAATGCGAGGTGGGCACACGTCGGGTCCGTCGGGCCAGCGGGATCAGGCTGCGGTCCGGTCGTGGTCGTCGCCAGATTCGCTTGGCCACCTGATTGGTCACCAGGCTCGTCACGGCCAGGCTGACCACTCCGCGCGCGGCGCCGCGCCGCAGCGATGTGCCGCCCAGCGCGCCCATGGCAGCAGCGATGGCAAACCACAGCTTGGAGTGGTCTGCGGCCCTGGTCAAGCCGGGCATCACGGAGTCCAGTAGGGGGCTCGGTGACTCGGCCACCGCCTCGAAGACCTCACGGTCCAAGGTGCCCAGTCCTTTGCCGATCGCGCGCACATCCATCCCGCCAACGTATCTGTCGCGACCGGATCGTGCTCCAAGCTTTACCGGGCCGAGAGGGACAGCGACGACGATGGACGGATGCGCCGACTGCTCGCCATGCTGTGTGCCGGGGTGTTGGCCCTGGCATGCGCGCCCACGGCCGGCGCCGTCGACCCGCCCTGGTTCGCCCCGTCGGTGGGCAACGCCACCCAGGTGATTTCCGTTGTCGGAGTGGGTGGTTCGAAGGCGAAGATGGATGTCTGGCAACGTGGGCCGGCAGGCTGGCAGCCGGTGGCCGCCGGGATTTCGGCCAACATCGGCTCCAATGGCATGGCCCCGCAGACCCATGACGGGGAGATGAAGACCCCAATGGGCGTCTTCACCCTCGACTTCGCGTTCGGCACGGCCCCCAATCCCGGTGGCGGGCTGCAGTACGTCCAGGTGACGCCCGATCACTGGTGGGACGGGGACATGAAGAGCCCGACCTACAACACCATGCAGGTGTGCAAGAAGGCGCAGTGCCCGTTCAACACCGACCCGGCCAGCGGCACCGAGAACCTCGACATCACCGCCTATAAACACGCCATCGTGATGGGCGTCAACAAGGCGCGGGTGCCCGGCAACGGTGGCGCGTTCTTCGTGCACACCACCGATGGCGGGCCGACCGCAGGTTGCGTGGCGATCGACGACGCCATGCTCGTCAAGATCATGCAGTGGCTACGGCCGGGCGCCGTGATCGCCGTCGCTCAATAGCTCAAAGATTGAGCGCGGCACCGGGTTCGAGCTTGAAGTTGAGCCCCTCCAGCGAGAGCGTGGCGTCATAGGTGCGGTCGTAGCCGGTGCTGCTGATCTTCCAGCCGTCGGCGGTGCGACGGTAGGTGTCGTGGTAGAACGCCGAGCCGAACAGCATGAAGTTCATGCTCGGCACGATCACGCGGTCCTGGAGGTACCAGGTGGCGGTGGCGTCGTCTCCGTTGACCTCGATCTCGGGGTGCGCGACACGGTGTTCGGTGATGACCTCGGGACCCAACGAGGCCTTCATGTACTCGACCAGGGAGTCGCGCTCGGTGAAGTGCAGCGTCTTGCCCATGGACTGTCCGTAGTCGCCCGCGACGTCCTCGGTGAGGGTGTCGGCGAACTCGTCCCAGTGCTTGGTGTCGAGCGCACGCAGGTACCGGTATTTGACTTGCTTGATGTCGTCGATGTCACCCATGCCCGACATTGGAGCACACCGGCCACGGCGGGTGTGACGCTATGCCGAAGGCGTGAGGTCGCGGGTGGCCGGTCCTTCGATCAGGGTGCCGTCCGGGGCAAACCGGGACCCGTGCAGTGGGCAGTCCCAGGACTTGTCGGCGTCGTTCCAATTCACGATGCCGCCCAGGTGGGGGCACACGGGCGACACAGTGCGCTCGACTCCGTCGACGACGCTGCGTGCTTCCAGACGCCACGGCGGCCCGCTGACCACTCCGCAGTCCTCGGTGGCGGGCTTACCGATGCGGGTGACCGGAGCGATCCAGCCCTTGGCCATATTCAGCCCGACGGTCAGATTGGCCTGCACCGCGGTGGCGATGCCGGACAGCTCGTGCGGGCTCCAGCTTGCGAAGGCCTCGGCCCAGTCCATCCGACCGCCCAGGATGCGCCCCGTCAGCGCCAGTCCGGCGGCCACCCCGTTGGCCATGCCCCATTTGTCGAAACCCGTTGCCACCAAGATCTCTTCGTGCCCCGGCAGGATCGGGCCGACGTAGGGGAGGGCGTCGATGGGTGAATAGTCCTGTGCGGACCAGAAGTGCGTCTGGAGGGACCCGGGCCAGTGCTGCTTGGCCCACGACGCCAGTTCGTCGGTGGCGGCAGCGGGGTCGCTGCCGCGCCCGACTGGGTGGCCGGCACCGCCGACGATCAGCCGCTCTCCGTCGGCAGTCGGCGCCGAACGTATTGAGCGGGTGGGGGAATCGGTCGATATGAACATGCCGCGGGTGATGTCGCCCGGAACCTGGAACGCCATGCAGTAGGAGCGGTGAGGAGTCAGTCGCGCGAAGAATCCACCGCGGTCCAGAATCGGGACGCCGGTGGCCAGTACGCAGCGATTGGCGAGTACGTCGAGTTCGGTACCGGTATTCGTCCGCACCCGCAGTTTGAGGCGGGCGTCCCGCCCATGGCTTACGTGTTGCACCCTGGCGCCCTCGACCAATCGCCCTTCGCGTTCGTGTAGTTCGGCGGTCAGGCTGTCCAGGAACGGCATGGGATCGAACTGAGCCTGGTCGGCCAACCGGACTCCGCCGTGGAACGGAAAGGGCACGTCGGCGTCGTCGACCCATTCGACATCCAGGCCCGCGGTCTGGCAGGCCTTCAGCTCGGCCTTGGCCTTCGCCACCCCACGGGGTGACTGCGCGTAGGTGTAGGCATCCTCGTGCTGCAGGCCGATCTGCCGCTGCTCGCAGTAATCGATCAGCCACTGCTGACCTTCGAGGTTGCCCTGGGCGTACTGCCGGGCCACCTCGGGCGAATGCTTGCCCACGATGTCGGTCATTCGGGTGCCTTGCAGCAGGCTGATCTTCGCGGTGGTGTTGCCGGTCGCGCCGGCACCCGCGCTGCGCCCCTCCAGGACCAGCACATCCCGCCCGGCCCGTGCCAGTAGGACGGCGGTGACCAGGCCGGTGATTCCGGCGCCGACCACGACGACGTCCGCGCTCCGCGCGGATTCCTCCTCCAGAGTGGGCACGATCCGGTGCTCGGGGCGGTCGGCAAGCCAGAGTGATGTCACGGATATGGCTGTACCCGCAGGTGGGGAACTCAAACGTAGGTTGAGGGGTGTTCCTGGGTGATGCTAAAAGCGTTGAGGCGAAACAACTTTGGGGTGTAGGGGTGAAAGAGTGCTCGCTTCTTCGGTGAGGTCTCTGTGAGGTGCGGTCTTCCCGGACACTGTGGCGAGTGCGCAGGCTTTCGCGACGAGCAGTCGATGTCCGGCTCTAGAAGCTGCACGATCGTCACAGCCGTCTGGACGATTGTTGCCAGGTAGCCCGTCCGGCAACCATCTGCAGTAACCATCTATGTTCCTGTGTGCCGCATGAGCGTTGCTGAAGCGGTCAAAGCCGCACCGGCGGAACGGGCTTCGCCGGGCTGCTGCGGAGTGTCGAGGGGCCCCGGGCCGGCACTGCGGCTATCGTGGCGTGCGTTATGAGCGGCCCGTTGGGGTTGTCGATCGGGACCACCAACTTGGTTGCGGCGCGTGTCGGCAATCAACCTGTCAGCCGGCGTTCGGTGTTGACCTTGTCGACAGACCGGACGCCGCGGGTCGGCGTGCCCGAATCCGGTCCCGGTGTCACGCTCGGCGGATTCGTCGAGCGGGTCGGCGACCCGGTTCCGCTGGTGGCGCCCGACGGCGCGTCGTATCCCGCCGACACCCTGTTGGTCGAGGCCCTCGATGCGATGGTCGAGCTGGTCGGCGGACCCTCGGACCAGCTGGCGATCGCGGTGCCCGCGCACTGGGGCGCGCCCACCTTGCGAGCCCTGCGCAACGCGCTACGGCACAACCCCAGCTTGTCGCGTGACGGTCGGCCCGCCCGGCTCATCTCCGATGCCGTCGCCTCGCTGGCGGCGCTGCGCGCCAATCCGGGCCTGCCGTCCAACGGCGTGGTGGCCCTGCTGGATTTCGGCGGCGGCGGTACCAGCATCACGCTGGCTGACGCCGCGGCGGCCTTCGAGCCGATCGACGAGACCACCCGCTATTCCGATTTCTCGGGTGACCAGATCGATCAGGCGCTGCTGACCCATGTGCTCGACGGTGTCGCGCAGGCCGGCGGTATCGACCCGGCCGGCACCGCGGCGGTCGGCTCCCTGGCCCGGCTGCGCGAGGAGTGCCGTCAGGCCAAGGAACGTTTGTCGGCGGAGACCGCCACCGACCTGGTGGTCGAGCTGCCCGGATATTCAGCCACGGTGCGGGTCACCCGCACCGAACTCGAGGGGCTGATGCAGGCTCCGCTCGCCGGCGCGTTGGATGCGCTGGAAAAGGCCTTGGAGCGCAACGGGATCAGCTGGCCGGCGGTGTCGGCAGTGGTGACCATCGGTGGTGGTGCCAGCATTCCGCTTGTCACCCAACAGCTTTCGCAGCACTCGCAGGCGCAGGTGGTGACCACGCCGCAGCCGGCGCTGGATGCCGCGATCGGTGCCGCGTTGTCCGCTGCCTACTCCGCAGACGCCGAGGCGCAGACGGGCGTGGCTCCCACCCTTGGCGTGGCGGCGGTGCCACCGCTGGCCGAAATGCCTGCCGGTACAGGGGGTTCTGAGGCATCGTCGACGTTCCGGGCGCTGGCGTGGTCCGAAGACGACGCGGGCGACGACGTGGTGCCCTACACCGGCCCGGATCTGGTGGAGTCCTACGGCAGCGAGACCGCGGCGCGTCCGGCGGTGCAGTACGTTGCGCCGACGGGTCCCATCGAGCAGCCGCGTGGCGGGTGGGAGCGGTTGCCGCTGACGGTTTTCGCGGTGGCCGCAGCGCTGGTCCTGGTCGCCATCGGTGGCGTCACGTATGCGTTGACCAGTGCGACGGGGACCGCGCCGAGCTCGGAGGTCAAGCCACCCGAGCCCAAGCCGTTGCCTCCGCAGGAGGTGGCGCCGAGTCCGGTCGCGCCCCCGCCGCCGCCCGTGACGGAGACGCACGTCGTCACGCAGACGACGACGCCTCCGCCGGTCACGACCACCACGACCACGACGACGACAACCACGACGCCGCCGACCACCACCACTACGACGACGCCGACCACGACCACCACGACCACGAACCCGATGACGACGACGTATGTCACCGTGCCGTTCGTCCCGGTGCCCATTCCGATCCAGGTGCCGAACCGTGGCGAGACGCAGCAACCCCAGTACCCGTATCAGCCGCAGTATCCCTACCAGCAGCAGCCGCAGAATCCGTTCCAGCCCTATCCCTGATGGTGTTGCTTGGATCGAAAAGTGTTGCGCTCATTGTCAATACAATGAGCTGACGGCGGCGTGACGTTCCGCGCCAGGTGCGCGGGAAGAGGTCGCCCTCGGGCAGCGGCTGATGGCGTCGTTGGGCAATACGCTGCCGGCCGCGTGGTTCGGCTGTACCTTCTCGGTCAAAACCGGGAGGAAAGATGAAGCGCATTCATGCCGTCGCCGTAGGCGCCATGGCCGTCATCGCCGCAATGGTGTCGATCGGCCCGGCTGCAGCAACTCCGGCCGAGGGCGACGCCGTGCGCACCGATCTCGGCAAAGGCACCACCACCGCGCCGATCTGGGTGTTCACCGCGGGTCAGCCCACCACGCTGCATGTGCACGGCCTGGTGCTCAAACCCGGGGCCGGCAGCGGTTGGCACACCCACCCCGGACCGGAGCAGTCGGTGATCAACGAGGGCGCCGTGGTGGTGCAGACCGCGATCGACTGTGTGCCCGCGGAGTACACCGCGGGCCAGGCGGTCGTCATTCCCGCCGGGGTGCCCCACCGGGTGAACAACGAGGGCGCCGCCGCCGCCGATGTCGTCGTCACCTACACGCTGCCCGCCGACGCTCCGGTGCGGGACGACGCGCCCGCCCAGTGCCTCTAGCTGGGGAAACGGGCTTGCCGCCACGAAACTTTGGGCAGGGGGCGAATATCTCGGTAAGAGTTCGGTTAAGGTTCTGCTGTGCCTGAGATGGATCGTCGCAGTGTGATGTTCATGATGGGTCTGGGGGTGGCAGCGGCAGCGCTGCCGGCCGGGACGGCCAACGCCGACCCAGCCGCACCCGGTCCCGCCGCGCCCGGAGCGCCCACCCCACCCGCCGCTACCGCGGCGTCACCGACGTTCCTGTTCCAGGATGAGTTCAACGGTCCGGCCGGGTCCCCGCCCGATCCGGCGTGGTGGCATCTGGTGCCCGAGCGCGAGACCATCAAGAACCCGGTCGAGTGGGACAAGCCGTTCAACATGGGCCGCTACGTCACCGATACGGACCACGCCTTCCAGGACGGCAAGGGCAACCTGGTGATCCGCGCGACGCGCGGCCCCGGCACCACCATCCAGGAGAAGTACGCCAGCGCCAAGGTCGTCGGAAACTGGCGCGGTGGCATCGGCACCACGTGGGAGGCCCGGGTCAAGCTCAACTGCCTGACCGACGGCGCCTGGCCCGCGTTCTGGCTCCTCAACGACGATCCCGTCCGTGGCGGCGAGGTCGACCTGGTCGAGTGGTACGGCAACCGTGACTGGCCGTCGGGCTCCACGGTGCACGCCCGGCTGGACGGCGAGTCCTTCGCCACCGACCCGCACCCCATCGACAGCGGGTGGCACACGTGGCGGATGTCGTGGACGCCGCAGGGCATGTACTTCTGGAAGGACTATGCCCCGGGCATGGACCCCTTCTTCGAGGTCCCGGCAAACTCCTTGGAAGACTGGCCTTTCAATGACCCGGGCTACACCTTGGTGCCGGTGTTCAACATCGCAGTCGGCGGCTCCGGTGGCCGCGATCCGAGCGGTGGCAGCTACCCGGCCGAGATGCTGGTCGACTGGATCCGCGTCTTCCAGGGCTGAGTTTCTTCTCGATCTTCCGCCCGCTGTACCTCGCTTTGTCACGCTGGAGTGGCGCTCGTACCCGAGCGCCACTCCAGCGTGACATCGGGCGCTGCAAGGCGACCCGGACCGCGTCTAAGGGCAGACTGCCGTCCGGAGCTTGCCGGGCGGCGGCGAATGCAGTGCCGATGCGATCTGCTTGAGCGGCACCGGCGCGACGACGAGCGCGTCCCACGGATGACGCTCGCGCGTGCGGTCGAGGAAATCCACGGCCCGGTGTAGGTGTCGGGGCTCGTAGTTGTGCACGCCGGTGATGGTCAGCCATTGCCGCACAACGGTTTCCGGATCCAGCGCCAACGGCGGTCCGGGGGTGACCGATCCGGCCAGCACCAGGGTGCCGCCGATGTCGAGGCGCGCCAACGCATCCGCCACGGCGGCCGAGGAACCCGTGTAGTCGATCGCCACATCGACCGGCCCGCCATCGGAGGCGCGGCCGCCGAACTGCGTCGCCAACGCCAGGCGGTCGGCATTGCGGTCGACCACCTGCACATCGGCACCGGCGTCCGCACAGGCCGCGACCGCGGTCAGGCCGAGCATGCCCGCCCCGCCGATCAGCACCCGACGGCCGCCCAGTTCGCCTGCCGCTTCCAGGGTGGCCATCACCGTCGCGGTCGCGCAGGCCGCGGGCGCTGCGACGGCATCGGAAAGCGTGTCGGGGACCACGGCGATGGTGGTACCGCGCGGCAGAACCACGTGTGCGGCATAGGAACCCGACAGCGGCCAGTCGCCGTCGAACGGTTCGTGGCCGACCTTGCGCACCGATAGACATTTGGCGGTCAGACCGGACCTGCACCGGCTGCACGACCCGCAGGCCACTGTGACCGACCAGATAACCCGTTGCCCTACTTGGGCGTCCGTGTCAGGACCGGTGGCGACGACGTCGCCGACCGCCTCATGGCCGAGCACCGACGGGCAGGCCGCGGAACGGCGGCCCATCACGGTGTGCAGATCACTGCCGCACACCGTGGCCAGGCGCACCCGAACCAGCACCTCTCCGGCGTGGAGTTCCGGAACAGGGACATCGCGCACGTCGACACCGGAGCCGGTCCAGACGGCGGCGGTTGTCATACGAGGCGGGATCGGATCCATCCGGACAACCTTTCGATGGCATAGACGATGACGAAGATGACGAGGACGATCGCGCCGGCGACATCGAAGTTCAGGGTGCGAATCGACTCGAACAGCAGGTAGCCCACACCTCCCGCGCCGACGATGCCCAGGATGGTCGAGGTCCGCACGTTGACGTCGAACAGGTACAGGCTGGATCCGACCATCGCAGGCATGGCTTGTGGAATCACCGCGGAGAACAACGTCTTCCACCAGCCTCCGCCGACCGAACGCACCGCTTCCAGTGGGCCGGGATCGATTTCCTCGACCGCGTCGGCGACCAGTTTGGCCAGGAACCCGATCGAGCCGATGGCCAGCGCGCAGGTGCCGGCAATGGGCCCGAGTCCCAATGCCGCGACGAACACCACGGCCAGGATCAGTTCGGGCACAGCTCGCACCATCAGGATCCAGCTGCGTGCGGTCCAGTAGACCATCGGGTGCGGGGTGACGTTGCGGGCGGCCAGGATGCCGACCGGGATCGACAGCACGACGCCGATGGCGGTGGACACCACACCTATGGCTACGGTTTGACCCGCCGCGGTGAACAATTCGCCGCCCAGCGCCGAGAAGTCGGGCGGGATCATTCGGGCGAACACCTCGATGGCCGGACCGACCCACGTCACCAGGGACATGGGGTTGATATTCAACACCAAAAGGGCCGCGAAGCAGGTTGCGACCAGCGCACCGCCGAAGAAGAACCGGGAGACGCGCTCACGGCCCGGGTTCGCTTGCGCGGAATCGAGCAGCATCCGCCGGATCACGATCGACAGCAGCTCCATGGCGGCGATGATCGCCAGGATGATGCAGGCGATGCCAAGGGCCCGCGGATAAATCAGGCCCCGCAACGCATCCTGGAGGGCGAAGCCGATGCCGCCCGCACCGACGAAGCCGAGCACCACCGACATGCGCAGGTTGATGTCGATGCGGTAGATGAACATGGCGATCCAGGACGGCATGGCCTGGGGGACGACGGCATTGAGCATCTCGCGGAAGTAGCCGACGCCGGTGCTGCGCACCGCCTCTCGCGGTCCCGCGTCGGTCTGCTCGATGGCGTCGGCGAACACCTTGCCGAGCATGCCGATGGAATGCAGCGCCAACGCGAGGATGCCGGGGAGCACACCGATTCCGAGCGCTCGGACGAACAGCACTGCGAACAGCAGGTCGGGCATAGCGCGGCAGAATGTGATGATCCCCCGGGCCACCGCCTGCACGGCCGGGTGCGGGGTGGTGTTGCGGGCAGCCAAAAACGCCAGGGGCACAGAGGCGATCGCCGCCAGCACGGTCCCCAGTACCGCCATCAACAGGGTTTCCACCGCGAGGCCGCCGATGCGTCCTGGATCGTCCAGCCGGGGCGGAATCATGCGCTGCAGCAATGCGATCACTTCGTCGAACCCGTTCAGCATTGTCGCGGGGGCGAAGTCGATATACCAGGCCGCGACGACGGTGGCCAGCACCGCGGCGACCGCCACCAGGTGCAGGAGGCTTGGCAGAGGCCGGGGCTGGGGTGTCGGCGACGCGGCAGGGGTCGGGCGTTCGGTGAGGTCGGTACTCACGACGGTCGCGCCGCCGAACGGGCTGCTGGATCGACGCGCTGGTAGATCTCCATTACGTCGTCGCGGGTCATCCCGACGGCGGGGCGGTCCAGGATCTTCTGGCCGTTGCGCAAGCCGACGAGCCGGTGAGCCCACCCCAGCGCGAGATCCACCTGATGCAGCGTGCACACCACGGTCAGCTTCTCCTCGATGCACACCCGGAACAGCAGATCCATGACCACACCGGCGTTTTCGGGATCGAGTGAGGCGACGGGTTCATCGGCCAGCAGCAGGCCGGGTCTCTGCATCAGCGTGCGGGCGATTGCGACCCGTTGTTGTTGGCCACCTGAGAGGGTGTCGGCGCGGCGGTCGGAGTAGTCGGCCAGGCCGACGCGGTCAAGGTAGGCCAGGGCTTCGGCACGCATCGTCTTGGGATAGGTGAGCGCGCCGTAGCGGGGGAGCCGCAGCTGTCCCAGCCCGCCGATCAGGACGTTCTCCAGGCAGCTGAGCCGTCCGACCAGGTTGAAGTGCTGGAACACGAACCCCACGTTGCGGCGCAGGGCGCGCAGTTGCCGCGGCGAGGCGGTGTCGACGTGGGTGCCGCCGACCTCCACGCTGCCGGATGTGACCGGGTGCAGTCCGTTGAGGCAGCGCAGGAGGGTGGACTTGCCGGAGCCGGACAGGCCCAGCAGCACCAGCATCTCGCTGCGCCGCACCTCGAGGCTGACTCGGTCGAGGGCGAGAGTGTCACCGAAGCGTTTGGTGACGTCGCGGGCGATGACGACGAGATCGTCGCCGGCTACGGAGTGGTGGGGTCCGGTGGTGCTCACGGTTTTTCAGCCCTTACACTTCTCGGAGCCGGTGACATCACAGACATGGCGTACGCCGCTGTAGTCCGAATTCTCCACGGGGACAAAGCCCCAGGCGCGTTCGTCGGTGATGCGGCAGGCGTCGCCCTCGCAGAAGCCCTCTGCCTCCAGATTCGGGACGTTGACCTTGTCGGCGAACAGTGTCTTGAGCTTGCCGATGGCGTCGCTGCCCAGAGCATCGTTGGCGGCGAACACCGAGCCGGCGATGGTCTCGGACTTCCACACCGTCTTGAGCTGTCCGGGCTTGAGGTCGCCCTTGGCGATCATGGTCTTGTCGACCATGGTGTCGAAGGCGAAGCCGGCGTCGCAGTCACCGTTGGCGATCGCCAAAGCCGAGGAGTCATGGCCACCGGCAAAGATGGGGGACATCGCCGCAGACAGGTCACCTTCGGAACCGGATTTGATCACCCCGGCCTCGATCAGCCCGGCCGTGGGATAGAGGAAGCCGGAGGTTGAGCTGGGGTCCACGAAGCAGACCTTCTTACCGGCGAAGTCCTTGAGGCCGTTGATGTTCGCCTCGTCGGCGCGGGCCAGTCCGTAGGACTGATAGCCGGGCTTGGCGCCCTGCTCCTGGATCACCGCGCCGACCGGGGTGACCTTGGCGCCGTTGACGCCCGCGACCACGTAGGCGAACGGTCCGAAGAAGGCGAGGTCGACGTTGTTGGCGATGATGCCCTCGACCACCCCGGCGTAGTCGGAGGCCTGCACGAACTCGACCTTGGCGCCGGTCTCCTTCTCCAGCAGCTTGATCAGCGGCTGATAGCTGGCCTTGAGGTCGGTGGAGTTCTCGGCCGGGATCGCGGCCAGGGTGAGGGTTTCGGGGAAGCCCTGGGCAGTCTTGGCGTCGGAGTTGTCGGAGCTCGAACAGCCGGACAAGACGAGGGTGGCGCTGGCAGTTGCCACGACAGCGATGCGGGCTGAGGTGCGAGCGGTACGGAACTTCATGGCGCGCAGGACCTTTCGGGCGGGGGACGTCGGACGGGCAGTGCGCGAGCGGGGGTGCGCAACTGCCCTGCCCCACACCCTGTGGGTTGGTCTATACCAGTGGGTGCATCCAAGTTGGCGAGCAGGTTAACAACACGGCAAGTCTTGGTCTATACCAAAACTTGCTACTGTTGGCGCGTGGCCGCGAGCGCAGAACCGAGGGTTCTCAAGCATCAGGTCGTCCGTGCGCAACTGGAACGATTGCTCGATGATCTCGAGGTCGGCGACCCCTTCCCGGCGGAGCGTGAGATCGCCGAGCGATTCGATGTCGCCCGTGAAACGGTTCGTCAAGCCTTGCGAGAGTTGTTGCTAGCCGGTCGTATTGAACGCCGCGGTCGCACCACCGTCGTCGCCCGGCCCAAGATCCTGCAGCCCTTGTCGATGGGGTCCTACACCGAGGCCGCCAAGGAACAGGGCCGCAGCGGCGGGCGCATCCTGGTCGGCTGGAGCGACCTGATTGCCGATGAGATCCTGGCCGGGCAGCTCGCCATCGACATCGGCGCACCCATTCTGCAACTCGAGCGCGTCCTGACCACCGACGGCATCCGGATGGGCCTGGAGACCACCAAGCTTCCCGCCACACGCTACCCCGGGCTGCGCGAGACCTTCGACTACCGCGAGTCGCTCTACGCCGAGATCCGCAGCCGAGGAGTTCATTTCGAGCGGACCGTCGATACCATCGAGACCGCGTTACCCGATGCTCGCGAATCGGCGTTGCTTACCGTGGACAGCCGCACCCCGATGTTTCTGCTCAATCGAGTGTCCTACGACCAGGACGGGATCCCGATCGAGCAACGGCGTTCCCTGTACCGGGGCGACCGGATGACCTTCACCGCGGTGATGACGGCGCCATAGAGTCGCGTACACGGCAATCGACCCTCGCCCGGTGGCCGGGCGAGGGTCGATCGCATTTGCCTACTTGGCGTCCCCCGACTTGCCAGATCCGGCACGGTGTTTCCCTGCGCTGTTGTTTCCCTCGCTGGATTTGACGTTGTCAGGCTTCGCGGTCTTATCCGGCTTGTTGAACGCCTTCTTTACTCCTTCGCCAAGCTTGTTGACCGTGGCCGAGATACCGGCGCGAATTTCAGCGGCGGCTTTGACGGCTGGCTGTTTGGTGGTGGTCGTGGTGCCGGGCGTCGCCACGACGTTCTTCCGGACGACAGGTTTGCTCGCTCCAGTCGACGTGTCGCTCACTGTTTCCGGCGTATCTTGCTGTTCGGCCGACGGCGGTGCCGAGTTGGGTGAGGTGTCGGCATTGACCGACGCCGAGTCGACCTCTTGTGTTGCGCCGGTAGGATCTGTTGTCCGGTTGGCTTCTACGGCGTAGGCGGTCTTGTCTGCTGATGTAGCCTGAGTGGCCAGATCTTCCTCTGCTGGCTGAGGGGCGATTGCTTTGGCGATGGTTTCTCCTGCCGCGACGAGGTTGGGGATGAGCCCGCCTGCCCCTATCAATCCTTGGTAGCCGACTCCGTTGAAGGGGATTCCGTTGATGGTGTAGTCGATGACTCTGCCCGGAAAACTGGCGAGAGCGAGGGCTGCCCCAGCGGTGTCTTGGTTGGCGAGCGCCGCTGAGAGATCGGTGGCGGTCTCTTCGAACGCTACGAAGGGGGCGTGGAGCATGCCGAATGCGGATACCCCGAACGTCAGGGGCATGCCGGCCACCGCTGTGACTGCGTTGGCGAAGTTCTGAGCCATCTTCGCCGGGATCTGCGTCAAGCCCGCAAGGGGAAAAAGGGAGAATAGCGTCGATTGGAACATTTGCTGCCAGATGATCTGTGAGGCGGCAGCTGGGTTACCCTGTTCAATTAGTTTGCCTGCACTGATCAGTGTTTGCACGATGCCGTACGGATTGTTGGGGTCGAGCTTCGTCGAAACTAGATTTGCTAGAGTCTGTAATCCGGCGCCGATCTGCTGAGCGTAACCAAGTTGATTAGCGGCAATCTGCTGAAGGATGGGAGCCGGGTTCTCCAAGATCGTCTGGACGATAGCCCCAGATTGGGTAAATGTTCTGTTGGCAATGCCTACCCACTGGCTGACGGGATCTTGTACTGCTGCACTGAGCTGTACCGCATGTGTTTGGAGTGCGGGGGTGGGCGAGGCTACAGGTGTCACGGCTATGACGCCGGCGCCTACAAGGGCGACGCCAGCGGTCACGTAGGGACGTAGAGCGAGGTGCAACTCGATCTCCTTCGGTTCACGTGAGGCATCAGCTATCGCTGACCGGCCTAAAATACGGACTGAACCGGAGGCGCGCATTCACATTCTTTTTGCCTTTCAAAATATTCCGGGCAGGCGTCTATGGCCGCTAGGCCCCGGGCGGTCAGGTGCGGTCCCGGTATTCCTTGGGCGACACCCCGACCCGACGTCGGAAGGCGCTGGAGAAGTGGCTGGGCCGGGAAAAGCCCACCAATGCACTGATTTCGGTAATTGTTCGCGAGGTGTACCGGAGTAGATGCTTGGCGCGTTCGAACCGTAAGTCCAGCAGATATTGGTACGGGGTGGTGTGGAAAGCGGCGCGAAACGCAGTGATGAAGACGGGTACCGACATGTTGGCTTGGTGTGCAAGGGTCTCGAGGCTGATCGTCGAGTCGATGCCGTCTTTGAGCAACTCGATGACCTTTGAACGGCCGGCGGCATCGAGCGTGCCGGGTCGGCGTTCGACGCGCGGCGGCCGGTGCACAGCGCAGGTTTTGGCGATGACCAGTCGCAGGGTTTCACCCACGGAGTCGGTGAGGAGTCGTGCGGCAGTGTCGTCACGGTCGGCGATTGCGTAGATGTGCTCGACCAATTGATGGATCAGCGAATTGCGGTGTTTGATGCGGGGAACGAGCGTCGGCGCGCCGAGGACGTGGTCGGGGATGGCAATCTCGCAATACTCGACAGTGTCGCCGCAGACCAGGGCGGTGCATTCGTCGCCCGCCGGCACCACCCAGATGTCGCCGACCTTTGGCAGCGCCCGCCCTCTGGGCCCCCACTCCGGGTCCGTCTTTATGGATCTAACTTTCCCGGCACGGTGCAGGAACAACAGGTGGTGGTCCTTGTCAAGACAGCACCATTCGGCCGTAGTATCGATCTGCTCGGTGGCGAACCTGATGGACATGCCGCGCGTGTTGATTTGCCGCTCGCTCAACAGCATGCGTTGCTTCTGAGGCTGAATCTCGTTCCACGGTTTCATCTCCACGCGTGAACTTCCTGAGTTATCAACGGCTGTGTCAATCTGAGCAGCAGGGTAACGGTAGGAGTCGAGTGGAAGGTCGGTTTCGATTCAAAATCTCATGACAACATGCATTCGGCGTCCATCTCGAACGCCCTGGCAACGCTGAGACGGGTCGGAGTCCAGGGGTCGGCCCGCACCCGACGCCGCAATTGTGCACGCCGTAGAACGATACAAAACATGCTGTATCAGTGTGTGTTTCGTCGTCGTTCCGCGACGGCATAGTTGTCGGATGGTTGATGGTGCGTCGCCTCCTCGATCGGGCGGAGGCGACGCCTCGGCTACTTGGTATCCCCTGATTCGGCGCTGCCGGCCTTGTCGGTGGCCTTACTGGTCGACTTCTTCTCAGGCTTGGCGAATGCCTTGTTGATTCCTTCGCCAATCTTGTTGACAGTGGACGAGATTCCTTGACGGACGTCCGAGGCCACTTTTGCTGCAGGCTTGCTCGTGGTGCCTAGACCGACGTCCCGACCCGGCTTCGCGACGAGGCTCTTACGTACGAGCGGAACGGCTTTCTCATTGGTGGGCTCGGCTCCCGAGGCGCCGGTTGCGCCACCGACAGTCGGATCTGCGACCGCATCAGCCGTCGGGTCAGCCTTGTCCTCCTGCTCGAAGGGTGTCGGATCCGTAGACAGAGTTACTGCGGTTGCGGTGGCATCCGGCACAGACGAAGCCGATGGCGGCGCCGTCAGTTCGGAGGTGGGCGCGACGAGTCGCGACAGAACCCCAGTTGCCGCGGGATCCTCCCACCCCAGCGCTTTCGCAATTGTGAGCCGGCTCTTCACTAGTGCTGCCGGAAGGCCGTCAGGCCACGAGGGATCCCAGGGCTCCGCGTCAGGCGATCGGGGATGCGAGACAGTGAGAAGCCCGGGGGAGAGGCCGCCGTCTGGACTTTCATAGCCATTCAGGAGGGCGTCTGCGATCACGGCGGGCATGGCGGCGAGCGCGTTGACGGCCCCTACGGGGTCCCCGCTTTTGAACGCGTCTACGACCGCTTGGGCACCAGCACCCGTCGCTAGGGTGGTTCCGGTCAGGGTCATGAGAGCGCTGAGGCCGGCACTGATCACAGGGCCTGCGAACCCGGGGAGAGTAGCAACTGCATTTGCGAAGTTCTGTGTGATGTCGGCGGGGATACTGAGGACGTTCAGCATCGGGAACCCGATGCCGAAGGCCAGGCCGAAAATGGCGCCGCTGAACGTTTGTGCGGCGCCCTGCATATCGCCGGACATCAGCTGATTGGAGAACGTCTGAAGGGCCGTCGGCAGTTGGGTCGTGAGATAGTTGCTGAGACCTATCCCGGCCGTTTGGAGTGCCGTTCCCAGCGTTTGGCCATAGCCCGACCAGTTGGCGACGATCTGCCCGAGGATCGGTGCCGGATTCTCGGCTATCAGATTGCCCAGGGCCAAAATGCTCTCGGGCGTTCTTGTGAGCAAATCGGTCCAAGCCGTGATGGGGTCGACTGCAGCGGTGAGATCTACCGCCGCCGCAGACACTCTCGCCATGGCGCTGTCAATCGCGGCCGGCGGTAGGGAAAGGGGCGCGACGGCAATGACACTGGCGCCGACGAGGGGGCGACACCGGCGGTCACATAGGGACGTAGAGCGAGATTCAACTCGGACTCCTTTGGTTCGGGCGAGGCATCAGCTGTGGCTGACCGGCCGAAAATACGGACTGAACTGAAGACGCGCATTCACATTCTTTTTGCCTTTCGAAATATTCCGACCAGGGATGTTGAGATGGGCAAGTCCGCCCGAACGGCCGTCAGCGGGCGTACTCTGACGCCGTTCGTGATCGTGATGGCTGGGGGTTGTGCGGATGGGGATGAAGCCGTGGGATGGAGACCGGCCGCTCACCCCACGCGTCGTGTTGGAGCAGAAGGATGTCGCGGCGCGTGGCTTGGCATTCACCTTCGGCACTGAGCAGATATCAGAGCCGACGGATTGGTGCAGCTTCAGCGATACGCACCACCTGGTGTACGTATATCGCGGTGGCGCAATGCATTCGATGCAGACCGCGCTCGATTGGGGGCCGTCGGGGCGAATGCTGCCGACCGTGGGCGACATCTGGTGGAAACCCGCCGGGGTCCCGTGCGCAGCCCTGGTCCAGGGTGAGATCGCCGGATACTGCGAAATCGCCCTCCCACGCCAGGCGATCGGCGACACGGCACTGCTTCCCCGGATCAAATACCGCGACCCGCTGATGCATCACCTGGTCGAGGAGATCTACAGCGTCGCCGACCGTGATGATGCGATCGCACGGTTGCTCACCGACTCCGTGGCCGAGACCATGCGCCTGTTGATCCGGGACAAATATGCCGAGGCGCCGCCGAAGTCGCGTGAACACCGGACCTTCGATACCCAGACTCGCACGATGTTGGTGGACTACCTCAATGACAGCCTGGACTCGGATATCCACCTGGATGCGCTGGCGCAACTGACCGGGATGTCGGTCCATGCCTTCATCGGCGCTTTTCGTCGGGCCTTTCACACCACGCCGTATCAGTTTCTACTCGACCTGCGCATCGACCGCGCCAAAACGCTACTTTTGACCACGCAGCAGACGGTCGCCGAAATCGCTTCGTCAGTGGGGTTTTCGACGCCCAGCCATTTCGCCACAGCGTTCCGCCGGCGCGTGGGAGTCTCTCCCAGTGCCTACCGTCACCCTTCCTGATCAGCGGCAGTCGCGGAAGTTTCGGGGCGTCGTCCCGACCCGACGCCGGAACGCTGTCGCAAAGTGATTCGGTGTCGAGAACCCCACCATCGCGCTGATCTCGGTGACGGTCCGAGTTGTGTGCAGCAGCAGCGATTTCGCCCGTTCGATCCGCCGATCGAGCAGGTACTGGTAGGGCGTGGTGTGGAATGCGGCCCGGAATGCCTTGATGAAGCCGCCGACTGACATCTTCGCTTGCTGCGCAAGCATTTCGAGAGTGATCTCCGAGTCCATGCCGTCCTCGAGAAACTCGATGATCTTCGAGCGGGTGGCGGCATCCAGGGTGTCGGGCCTCCGCTCAACCCGGCGCGGTGGATCCGCCGTGTACATGTCGGTGAGCAACAGCCTCAAGGTTTCGCTCACGGAGTCGGTGAGCAGCCGTGCGAGCGCATCGCCGCGATCGGCAACTTCGTAGATGCGCTCCACCATCTGATGGATCAGCGGGTCGCGGTGCTTCACGCGCGGAATCAACGTCGTCTCGCCGAGCAGCTGATCGGGGATGGCGATCTCGCAGTACGCCGCGGTGTCGCCTACGACCAGTGACGCGCACTTGTCGCCGGCGGGCACCACCCAGATGTCGCCCACGCTGGGCAGCGCCCGGCCCGACGGGCCCCAATCGAGATCTGTCTCCATCGAGCGCAGCTGTCCGGCTCGGTGGACGTAGACCAGGTGCCGGGCGTCGTCGTAACAGCACCAATCGGTCGTCGCGTGAATCTGCTCGGTGGCGTACCGGATGGACAAGCCGCGGGTCGCGACGGCCCGCTCACCGAGTACGACACGTCGGGTCATGGGCCGATCGCCGGTCCACGGTTTCATCGCCACATGCGTCCCTCCTGCGCGCTGTCGGCTGCGTCAATCCGGCTCGGAGCGTAGCGATGCCGAGATGAGAGGGAGGGTGTTTTCGCCTTGAAGCACCGATCGGAGCGCGGTACGTGGCGACCAAAGTTGTCTTAGAAACCTCTTAATTCCGTGACCAATTTGTGACTAATGACCTGCGAAAACACGCCGAGCAAATGCTTGACACGTTTCTGAGGAAACTCGTAGATCCGGGGAGCGGTTGCTGCGTTGTCGCAGAAGTACCCGTATGGTGCCCGTGTGGGCCGACATGCATTAGCCAGCCCCCGCCAGCGCAAACTTCCGGCGGTAGCGGCTGCGATCATCGCGCCGCTCGCTGCATTCTTCGCCGCCGGCGGCGATGCGCACCCCTATCCCGTCAAGGAAGTTGCCCAGCCCGTCGCGGCCCCCGAGTCTGCGCCGTGCTGTATGGAGATCGTGGCCGCGTCGTCCGCGTCCGCGTCGGCTCCCTCGGTGCAGACGCTCTCGTTGAGCGCGGCGCAGGCACAGCCGGGCACCGCCTCGCGCTGGCGCGTCCTCAACATTCCCCAGTTGTTGCCCGTCGGCATCGCACCCGAGCGGGGCCTGCAGGTCAAGACCATCCTGGCCGCCCGCAGCGTCCACGCTGACTTCCCTCAGATCCACGAGATCGGCGGTGTCCGTCCGGACGCGCTGCGCTGGCACCCCAACGGCCTGGCGCTCGACGTGATGATCCCCAACCCGAGCAGTTCTGAAGGCATCGCGCTCGGCAACCGGATCGTGGCCTATGCCCTGAAGAACGCCGATCGGTTCGCGCTGCAGGACGCCATCTGGCGCGGCACCTATTACACGCCCGACGGTGGCGCGAAAGCCGGCAGCTACGGGCACTACGACCACGTTCACCTGACCACCAAGGGCGGCGGCTACCCGACAGGCGGCGAGCAGTACCTGCGCTGAGCGTGTCGGCCGATCACCGGTGTGCACGCCGTTTAGATTCGCGTCGTGGCGCGCAGAATGTCGTTCCGCCGGGCACGATCGGTGATGAGCGCCGAGATCGGCGCGATCCGCCGCGGCGACCCTGACCTCGACGCGGGTGATATCGCCGGCTTCACCTTGCCGATCCTGGTGCGCGCCCTGGGTGTGGTCGCCATCGGTGTGGTGCCGCTCCTGGTGGTCCGCAACGGGGAAACCGCGAATGAGCAACTGGTCCCCGTCATCGGCTCGCTGGCCCTGGTGATCATCTGTGCGGCCGTGGTGGCCTGGCTGATCTCGATCATCATCTCCGGGCTGGTGGTGATGATCCTCTACCGGACTCGGCCGGCGTCGTCCTCGCGACTGGTGATGCGCATCCTGACCGACTCCTTCATGCGCATCGACGACTCCACCTCGGCGCTGATGCTGCTGGCCCTGCTGGCCGGCCTGCTGTCGTTGGCGTTCGGTCTACCGACGCGGACCGCGGACGAACTGGCCAACTCGGTGCTCGACGACCTGCTGGCGGCACAGATCGGTGTGCTGTTGGTGGCGTTGGGTTTTGCGTTCATCGCCGAGTCGATCCGCTCGGCCGCAGACATCGTCGATGACCAGTCGCTGCTGCTGGCCTGGCCGTGGGCACTGATCATCGCCTCACTCAGCTGGGTGCTGTCCACCATTGCCGGCCCATTCGAGGCCACCCGGATGCTGACCATCCTGTTGCACGAATGGCTGCCCGCCGAGGTCGACGGGCAACCCAGCGCGCAGGTGATCGCCGAACTGGTCCCGCCCTCGGCGCGTTGGTGGGTGGCGTTCGGTCCCCTGCCGATCATTGCCGCGATCTGGGCCTACGAGGCCTACCGCCACGGCGGATTCCTTGCGATCCGGCGGTTCTTCGAGGACGACGGGCCTTCGATGCCGGATGTTCCCCGCGACAGCGACGAACCGGCGGGTTAGCCTTCGCGGGATAAAAGGGGGTGCCAGTGACTGTGGCCTCGTCGCTGCGCCTGGTGTGGCGCAGCCTGGGAATGCTGCGTGCGGTCCGGGGCGTGCTGGCCCTGCTGTTGGTGATCGGCGTGATCGCCTCGGCTCTGCCTTACGTCACGGTGGCCGCCTTCGGCCCTATGGTCCAGGTGATCTCCGAGGCTGGAAACAGCGGAAACCTCAGCGGGGTTTGGGATTTGAGCGGACCGCTGGTGGCTCGTCAGGATGGGCTGCTGCACTCCCTGGCCGGGCCGGTGCCGTTCGCGGTGCTACTCGTGGTCTGGGCGGCCTCACTGGTGCTGACCCAGCTCATGTACTTCGTCAACGCCTGGATCGGGGCGAGGGCCGAGCGGGTGCTGCTGGTCGACATCCGCCAGCGAGTCCACGACCACCTACAGTCGCTGTCCCTGGACTTCTTCCTGACGTCGCGCAGCGGCGAGTTGATGCACCGGGTGATGACGGAATCTGCTGGTGTGCAGCGACTTCTGACCGACTGTCTGCTGCCCCCGTTGATCGACGCGGTGGTGCTGGTGGTGGTGATCAGCTACCTGTTGGCCATTTCGTGGCAGATGACCGTGGCCGCGCTGGTGCTGACACCACTGGCTCTGCTCACCCTCCGATTCGCCGGCCGCCACGTGCAGGCGGTGATGCGGCGGGTGATGAACGCCGAGCGGGCGATGGCCACGGAGGTAGAACAGACGATCAGCGGAATCGCAGAGATTCAGATGTTCAACGCGCAACCGCTCCGCAGCAAGCGATTTCATGCAGTGTCCGAGGAAGCAGCAAAAGGATCGGCGGCCTCGGTGGTGTGGATGCAGGCCACCGTCAACGGCTCACAGATCTTCGTCGCGCTGAGCACGGTGGTCGTGCTGCTCGTCGGTGTCGGGTTCAGCGGGCACTTCGGGCTGACGTTCGCGGGCCTCCTGGTGTTCGCGGGTGTGGTTCCGGTGATGTTCAGTGCTGCACAACGGGTTCTAGGCGCGTACACCACCTACCAGTCGCTGGCGCCGAATGTGACGTCCACCTATGAACTGCTCGACACCCAGCCGTCGGTGCGCGAAGCGGAGGACGCGGTGGCGCTGGGCGAAGTGCACGGCAACCTGGTGTTCGAGGACGTGACCTTCGGCTACACGCCTCGTCAGAATGTGTTGGAGGGCTTGTCGTTCACGGTCGCTGAGGGCGAGACGGTGGGACTGGTCGGCGGAATCGGGTCGGGTAAGTCGACGGTCTTCAACCTGCTTCTGCGATTCCGCGACCCGCAGCGCGGCCGGATCCTGTTGGACGGCCATGATATTTCGACCGTCACGCTTGTATCGTTGCGGGACCAGGTCTCCAAACTTGCTCAGTTCCCGTTCTTCACCAAGGACACCATCCGGGAGAACATCCGGTTGGCCCGCCCGCAGGCCACCGACGCCGAGATCGAAGAAGCCTGCACCGAGGCCCACATCCATTCGGTCATCGAAACCAAGATGCACGACGGCTACGACACCGTGGTCGACGTCCAGATCCCTTCCGGCGGGCAGAAACGCCTGATCGCCCTCGCACGCTGTCTGCTGCGTCGTCCTGAGGTGCTCCTGCTCGACGAGCCGACCGAGAATCTCGACGCCGACGAGCGGGCCCGCATGATCGGGGTGATCCGCGGCTACGCCAGTCAGCGCACCTGCCTGGTGGTCAGCCACGATCTGGATTTCATTGCCGCGGTGGCCGACCGGATCCTCGTGCTCGAGGAAGGCCGCATCTCACAGAGCGGCGACCATCAAGAGCTGATAGCCCAGGACGGCCTGTACAAACGGCTGCACGAGGTGCAGAACAGGAGCTAGTGTCCCGAGTCGTTAATTCGGTCTCGTTTGTTATTGTGGGCCATGGCGACTCGGGGTCCTGCTGCAGCTCA
>NZ_LQPP01000045.1 GCF_002102345.1 Mycolicibacterium peregrinum | reverse complement strand
CGAGCATCCTCGATAACGCGCCACGGTGGTCCCATCCCCCTGGCAATCAGGTGGTCCCATCACCCTGGCAAGCGACATCTAACGCATGATTGGGCACGGGGATCGCCTTTAGAGACCGTGACCTCGAATGATACGTGCCGTATCGCAACGCGATACGGTGTACATCAACGAGGGGAGCTGACCATGGCCACCACCATTGAACGGATCACACACCTTGCTCAGATCCGCCGCGCCCGTGCACGCCTCGATCGAATCGAAGAGATGCGCGCGGCAGACGAGCTCGACAAGCTTGGCAAGAGCCAACGAGAAATCGCAGAGCTGCTCGTCACCTCGCAACCACGTGTGGGCCGGCTATTGCGCGGTGCCGAGACGCTTGGAGATGCCCCAACTCCCGAGGAACTCATCCTGCGCGCCACCGTCGACGGCACATCCCGTGATGTCCTCGTCAGCGACCTCCGCGCGTACGACTACACGTTCAGTGAGTACGCCCCAGCTCCCCACGAAGGTTCTGTCCGGGGAACCTGGTCCCAGGTGACCATGGCCCACCAGCTCGGATTGCTCAGCGCTGAGGAGCATGAAAGTATCCGCGCCGCAGTCCGACCGCCGACTCTGTAACCGGGTCCAATGTCGTGACCGCTGCCTTCTTCCACGGCCGGATCGATACATTTGGTCCTAACGAATACCGTCGAGTGTTAGAAGTCGTTAGAGGTGGTGAGTGTCATGCAGCCAAACCCGGAGGCGGCCCAGTTCCTCCAAGAACGATTAGGGATCACCGGCGCCCAATTTGTCGCTGTATCGAAACTGCTTCCCGCGGTGTGTCCCTGGGCCACTTCCCTCACCGAGGAGGAAGCCAAGATCCTCGACGGGCATGACTTTCCCGAGGACAGAGACGCCTTCCTCGCCGCGGGCACCGAGCTTGCCGGACACGTCGCCCACCTCACCGTCGGTGCATTCACCGGTAAACAAGTGGCGGCCGGGCTGGGCATCAGCTCGTCCCGAGTACGACACAAGCGATTGGCCAGCGAACTGTGGGCTATGCCCGCTGGCCAGGGCTGGCTTTTCCCCAGGGTGCAGTTCGAGGCTGACGACAAGGGTCGCCCACACCGGCAGGTTCGCGGCCTCGACCATGTCTTCAAGGCGCTGCCCGCCGGCCTCCACTCCGTCGCCATCGCTGGATTTCTCCGCACTCCGCAGCCTGACCTTTTCCGTGACCGCTCGATGACTCCGGTGGAGTGGCTGCGCGACGGCGGCGACATCGACCAAGCTGCCACTGGGGCCGCCAACACCGACTGGTACACCGCGTGACAACACGGCCTCCCTCTGCTGCCACCTGCCGCAGAGCTATGCGCAATGCGTATCCGAGATGACGACTACAGCGTCGTCCCTGCGGCGAATTGTGGTGGTGCGTTCACCGCGCCCCAAGCAGCAACGTATTGGCGCGTGGACGTGTTCCGAGAACGCGGCCCGCACCTGAGATTCGACACGCAACCGCCACTTGCTCGCTCCCACTCCGGCATCGGGATCTGGTGTCCCGCCTCAGGTTCTACACCCGCCCTGGTGAAGCCTTCCAAGTCGCACACGTCATTGACCGGTTCGGCGGCCGTACTTCACCGCACTCAGGTTCTCCCGCCCCGTCGAACTTCTTGATCTGGCAACCGACAGCCGCGGCGCACAGCCCATTTGCGACGACGGCACCTACGTTATCGCCAAGCGGTGGGCCCGCAGTATCACCGAGGCATTCGGCAATCTCGACGGCCTGCGGTACAACAGCAGATTCGCCGACCAACCCTGCATCGCCCTCTTCGCCCCAGTTTGCGCAGCGATGCCAACTCACCCCGCATTCTCCCAGCCCCGCACAGGCGCTGCGGATTGCCGGTGCCGCAACAAAACTCGGATATCTCGTCGTTTGACGGTGACAAGCGCCGAGGTGCTGCTCCGGGCCGGAGGCCACGGTTTCGTCGCGATGACGGTCCGCGAACCATCGCTTATCGCTGTTTTCCTGCGCATTTCGCGCACCAGGTGATCCGCTCGGGCTCGACTGTCCCGCACTGGCCGCAGGTGTGTGCCAACTCCGCAAGCGTGGCCCAGACCAGCACGCGGCCATCGTCGGTGTTGGCAGTGAACATCGTCTTCGGGCCCAGGATGGTTGCGTCGATCATCTGCACCTCGGCGCCGGGTTCCACCTCGGCGAGTTCGGCGACAAGTCGGTCAATGCAGGCCTGCCAGCCTGGGCGATCGCGGGGAATGACCGGTTCGTTCACGGCTTCTCCACCATGATCGACGTCGGCTCCGCGCGAATCCGCGCTATCACGTCACGTTGCCTGTCCGACAGCATCTCCTGCGTGTAGCCGTCGCACGTGAGCGCCCACCAGACCGTGGCGGTCGACGGGCAACCGGGACAGACACGCGGACCGATGACGCCGAACCACCCTTGCCTCGGCGGGTAGTCCCACCCCGCCGCGTATGCCTCATCCGGCGTGAGCACCTCCTCGACACCACACACCTCGCACATGTGACGGAGTGACATCACGAACACACCACGGCGGAGCTCGCCGGCGCTTGGCATGAACACATCACCCGCAGCGCGGTGGGTGTAGTGCGCGGTGTCGGGCACCGGAACAACATCGACCCCGCCGACGACCACAGTCTCCCCAGACAGCATCGCGGCGAGCTCACCGCGGGTGACGAGCACCATGCCTTCGGCCGCCCCGGCGTCGGCTTGCGCTGCTGTCCGGTCGGTGCCTTCGACCGCACGTACCCGCACCAAGCCGCAAGGGGAGCCGATGGTGCGAGCGCTGCGAGTATCGTCCAACTTGTCGGTGAGCGCCTGTAGGTTTCGGGTTGTGAGCTCGACGCGGCGTGCGTCGGAGTCGTACTTCATCGCCTCTCCCTCGTCAGTCGTAGGGGATCGCAGGCTCGCCGACCGCGGACGTTAGGTCGTGCATCGGCAGCAGAGTGGTGACCGCGGTGCGGGCATTTCCACAACATGGCGGCAGCCTGCTGAACGACTATGGGTGGACCTGCATTGGTGATGGATGGGTCGATGCTCGGAACGCGTACCGGTCGCGTGGCTTCCCCACGCTGACGCCGGCGGCCAAGTTTCGAGCTTGATGGTCTCGTGTGTATCCACCTGCGAGCATTCCGAGAAGGCTGCCGCGACAGGCTCCTACGAAGCATCGCTGACATCAATACCAGCGGCGATCATCCTCGGCCACAACCACTCTCGTAGGAACAGTTGCTGACGCGACAACCCCTCTTCGGATGCTAATTGCTCCAGGAATTCCGCTTCTGGATCCAGCAACCGGACCTTGCAGTGGTGGTTTCGTTGCCGGGTTTCGGACCCGCTGCGATTGCTCCGTTTCGTGGTCGCAATGCCGCGTGCTCGGGGATTCGTCATCACGTGGGCGGACAACCTCCTTGTGTCTAGATGCTCATGCAGGGCAGTGGTGCGCGCATCATCATGTCAGTCGGATGTAACACTAGTAGGTCATATCTTTCGTTGCCCTGCAGGGTACTTGTTGCGTACCAACGAGAACCAGGAAAATAGTTCTGGACCGTGTGGAACTATGGGCGCAGCGCTGACAAGCAGTAGGTCCGCGCATTCGCAAATAGAGATTAGAGCGCAGACCACGCGGGGGCCGACTGATACACGAGGCCGCAGCACCCGATCGGGAATCCTTGTCGAGCTATGCGGTCGGCGATCGTGGTGAGATTAATCAGACCGGCAAGGGTGCAGACTGGTCGGCGACGCTTGCTGTCGGCGATGAACCGGCCATCGGTCCTCGTTCACTGCAACTGCGCGTCCGCAACCTGACCATCGGTGCGTTAATTCTAGAAGTCAGTGCAGGATTGGCTCTCTGATGGATCGCCGGATCTCGGTGCCCGAGGGCAGCTTGGGGTGCTGGCATTGCGCACCGAGGGCGACGCGCGCGCAGATATGACGGCTCTCAACGATGTGCTATCCACGGCTGTCGCACCTGGGTCGAATCTGGTGATCGCTGCGCTTCGCTGCGCTTCGCGCCCGAAAATTTGTGTTCCATGTATCACCTTGACCTTGTTATGATTTGGAATCCGAACGAGTAGTGGTTCCCCCTGAGCATTTTTGCCGTGGAACCATTGATTTGCTGCCCTCACCGTGACACGCTGACATGTACGTGTGAGAACGTTCGGAGTGTGGGCTTATGGCTGGCAATCTCGAAATCGATCTCGCTTCCGCTGTGATCGAGTATCGACCGACCATCGGGGAGCTCTGCGTCGTAGCTGCTCAACACGTCCCCGTCGGCACATTGTTGGCGGCAGTGCCCCGACGAACATTCACCTGGTATGTGGGACAACGTAATTACCCGGGTATCTACTGGTCGGTCACTGAGCGGGACCACGTGATCTATGAGTCACGTTTAGAGTTGTCGGCGCTGCTCTTCTGTGACTTCGATCGAGCGGTTCAGCGCATCAAAGCGCAGCCGTTCCGTATGGCTGTGGCCATCGATGGCCGGGTCAATCGCCACGTGCCGGACTTCCTGCTGAGCACGTCGGAGGCCACCGTGGTAGTAGATGTGGTGCGCGAAAAGCGTTTAGCAGAACCAAAAATCCAGCGTTTGTGCGAGTGGACACGCAGAGTGACACATTCGTTGTCGTGGGACTATCAGGTCATATCGGAACCGCTGCCGATGCGCCTAGCCAATCTCCGCTGCCTGGCCGGCTATCGACGCGAGGATGTCGTTGACCGCGAGACCCTGAGTGCCATACGTGAAGTGGCCGCCAATCTCGTTGGCATGCGCTTCGATGAGGCTGAGAGGTACCTCGGAGCGAAACACCCCAAGCCGCTGGTGCGCAGCGCACTTCTTCATGCGCTGTGGTGTCAGGACTTTCGCATCGATTTGGACGAACAGTTCGGTCCATCAACTCTCCTCGAGGAGTCGAAATGAACCACCACAGGATGAGCGAGTCGCGCATACCGCTAACCAACCAGCCCGGCACGCTCTCAACCGATCATTCGGCAGTATTCGTTGACCCGAGGTTCGTTAGTGTGATTTTGGCACAAGCAATCCCAGGATCACCGGGCGAGGCCAGGCTCGCCCGGTGGCTACTGACGACACGTGACAAGGCGAGACTCGAACGCATCTACCGGATCCTGCGGGAAAATACACGGAGGAGATGAACGATAGCCAGTGAGTTGAACATTCGGGAACCGTCGCTCCTTTGGATGATCAACCGATACCAGGATGTCCTGCGCTTGAAGCCGAGGTAACTGCTGCACGTGGCGTGCGGTTTGCCCTGCTATACCCGCGTATCACACAGTGTCGAAAGAGAGTTGCACGCTACCCGGAGGTCTAATGATGAATCGCGGGACTGTTCCTGTAGGGCTCGGAACAAAGTTTGAATATGACGGTGAGCACACCGAAATTCGCAAGATCGTTGAGATCGAATCCATAGGCACGGCAGTAGAGGTCGAGACCCTCGATTTGCGCCGGAAGGCGATTCGACGCTTCACTCTCAGTGAGTTGATGACCTCGGACCGGGTGCACATGATCAGCACCGGGCCAGGGCCGACATCCGACGACGTCGAAGATGTCGCAAGTGTCACGCTATCGGCGATCGAGGAGCCTGTCCGAGCCCGCGCCATCGAACGTGAAGGACACATCCAAGAAGTGTTGACCGGCTTCCAATCGGGAAGTGCGGAAACAGCATTGCCGGGTGAACCGAGGGCCCCGTATCGGCCAGATGTCCCGATGATGCAGCGCTACAACGCCAAATGCAAGGAGTTGGGCGTCTCATCGAGCGCATTCCGGGAATCGGTAAAGAAGTTCAAGGAACATGGAGTCGCTGCGCTGGTATCGCAACGCGATGTCCGCCCGGGGATCGCAAGCCGGACTGATCCGCGCTTCGTGGAGATCCTCCGTGAGGTCATGGCAGAGAGTATCAACGAGTCGAAACCGAACAAGGCGTATGTGCTTTTGGCGGCCAAGGCCAGATGTGCTGCACGGTTTGGCGAAGCGGTGAAGCTTCCGTGCGACTCGACTGGCTACGAAATCCTGGGCGAGCTCGAGAAGCAACAACCGCTATTCGTTCACAGCACGAAACGCAATCGCGACATTGCAGGCAGGCCGAAGGGGGTCTACGGCAAGCTGCAGCCGACTCGACCAGGTGAGTACCTGTTGATGGACACCACGCGCTCCGACGTGTACGCGATGGATCCACACACAATGACGTGGGTCAATTGCGAGATCACCGTCGTGATGGACTGGTTCACACGCCTGATCGTCGGTATTCGTGTAACACCGGTGTCGACAAAATCGATCGACGGTGCATGCGCCCTGTATCAGGCGATATGTCCACCACCGGCCGGGCCTGATTGGCTGCCCGAGGCGGTGTGGCCACCGGTAGGCGTGCCGCGAAATGTATTGGTGGAACTACGCAGGCTCGACCCCAAGAGTGCCTGTGCTGCGTCGCCAGCACTTGTGCCTGAGACAGTGGTGGTCGACCACGGATCCATTTTCATCAGCGAACACTTCACCAGCGTGTGCCAGCGGATGGGAATCTCCATCCAGCCCGCGAGGCTACGGACCGGACGAGACAAGGGACCGGTCGAACGATTCTTTCTCACGCTTCGCACGGGTCTGCTCCAGACCCTACCGGGTTACAAAGGCGCCGACCTATTCTCCCGCGGGCTAACTCCTGAACTAGACGCGTGGTTTTACATCGATGAATTGGAGGCAGAGATTCGCCGGTGGATCGCGGAGGAGTACCACAACACCGGCCATCGCGGACTGCGGGGGCTCGAACTGCGCAAGCTCAAGTTAACACCAGCAGAAAAGTGGGCCGAAGGAATTGCCCGCGGCGGATATGTCGAACTGCCGCGAGATCGATACCTGCCGTTGGAATTTCTTCCCGTCGAATGGCGCACCATCCAAAAACAAGGAATCCAGTGGGAGCACCGCTTTTACCAACATGAGTTCCTGTCGCGGCGGGTCGGGGTCAAGAGCCCATACCTGCATAAGGACGGAAAGTGGCCTGTCCACTACAACCCCGACGACGTGCGGACGGTGTACATGCGGGACCCTGACACCGGTCGCTGGATGACGCTCACCTGGGACGACGCCGCGGCGCTGAAGTTCCCGTTCAGCCAAGATGCTATGAAGTTCGAGCGGATTCTCGCCCTATCCGAGGACCGGTACATCAACGGGCCCATGGCGATTGCGCACTTTCTGGAACGCCGGAAACTCGGCTTGGGTACCACCGTTGCCGAACGGCGCATTGTGTTGCGGATGGCGCGGGAGCAGTCCTCCTTGATCGGGGACATTCAGGCAGCTATGGCTCAAGCCGAGGAATTCGACGACGACAGGCAAGGTGCATCGGCAGCAAACCGATGCTCGGTCACCGAGCTGGACGACCACGTCGCCGATGAACTCGACGAAGACGAACCTTTCGACACCGACGACTTCCTCGAAGAGGGCGAACGCGCCGACGGCGATTACTACTCCGATGCCTTGGACGTGAAGTGAGTAGCGCACGGGCCAAGCAGATCTCGACACCTCAACGAGCAAGAGGAGGCCGATCAGCACCGCACGGTCAGCGCGAGACACGGGATCCCGCTGAGTTTCTCGACCCCCTCACGCTGAGCCGAAAAGAAGGCTGGCGTGCATACGTCGAGGCTCCTCAACAGGAGCAGCCTGACCGGTTGAGCACGCGCCAAATCCGCAGCCTGAGTCCTGAAGCTGCAGAGGAGTACAACGAGCGCCGTAGCGTCTGGCACGCCAACTTCGGCTCCATCCAGACGGCAAACGTCAGGGCTGCGACCCGCGAGATCCGCTTGTTCGTGAAAAGCAACCAGCAACGCTCGAGACTCAAACCTGCACTCGCCCTCACCGGGCTACCTGGGCTCGGCAAGACCGAGCTTGTCAACAGTTACGCCAAGCAGTTTCACCGGCAGCGGATCAGCCGATATGGAGAGTTCACATCGAGCGGTGCCGAGCGGTGGCCGGCTTGTCGAATCGGAATGACAGGGATCACCGGGGTAAAAGAGTTTAACTGGGCTTTCCTGAACTTCTACGCTCACCCCGGCCGAGGCACAACAGACAACTTCCTGGCTCAAGCGCAGGATCTGGTGCGCGAGTGCAACACTGAACTGCTGATCATCGATGACCTCCACTTCCTTCGCGGTCAGTATCCGAAGGTCACCCACCTGAGCAACCAGTTCAAGTACATCGCCGAGAACTTGGGCGTCACCATTATTTTCATCGGTATCGGACTCGATGAGCGCGCCGCACTGATCGACGATCAGGGGTCCTATGAATCCCACGAGATGGACCAACTGTTGTGGTTCACGAAGAAGGTCAAATTCTCGAAGTATGAAACGAGAAGCGTTGCTGGAAAAAATGACTGGCACCATCTGTTGCTGACCATCGAGCAGCTCCTGGTATTGGCGAACAATCGCCCGGGCATGCTGGTCGGGGACTTGAGTTCCTACCTCCACGACCGCAGCGACGGCCATATCGGATCACTGATGACACTTCTCCGACTGGGATGCCAGTATGCGATCGAAGACGGCAGTGAACGCATCACCAAGAAACTGTTGGATACTTTCGAGATCGACAGCGCAGCTGAGCTTGGCCGGCGCCAGCTGGCAACGAAACGCCGCACCGCCTCTGCGAAATAGTGCCGCAGGCAAGCTGGGTGCACTACCGGGTTTCATCGTCGACCAGTAGTTGGGCCACGGGCAGCTCGGGCGGATCAGCGAGGTCGTAGAGACGCTCGAAGAGCAAGCCCCGCCGACCAGCCTCGACCTGAGTCAGCGCATTGCGAGTGACACCGGAACGAATCGGCAACGCTTCATGGAGCAGGCAATGTTCCAGGCGTAGCTCCTGGATGCGTGGCCCCGCTATTTGACGCCGGTACGCTCACGCGGCGGCACGTTCTGGATCGGTCTGACTAGGCCGGGTCGAGGCCCTTCAAGTAGCGGAAGAATCCGTACACGCTACTGCCCTACTAGTAGTACATTATTTGTCAGATGCTGCACAGATCGGAGGTATCCACTGCGGGGAAACTTGCCGGTAGATGCGGATCTATATCGGGCGGAGAACCTCGCGCGTCGATACTCCGCGACAATTGATGGTTCGCAAGCAGCGAACCGAGCCCATTCTGCGTTCCGCTAGATGAGGCCGGCCATGCCTTACATAGCCCCCAACGTCCGCACACTGCCTCTGAGGGTGACGCCAGTACCTGGCGAAGCCATCGATTCGTGGCTGGAAGCCATTGCCGCCCGGCACAAGGCCACTTTCGGTGCCGTGCTGGCCCAGTGCGGCATCACCGCAGCCGGCATCAAGGCAATGCCCCTTTTTTCTCCTGTCGGGCCCGTCATCGAGGCCATCGCCTACGTCGCCGGGGTCGCGCCAGAAGTCGTGTCGGCCATGACACTCATCCCCGGCTGTGCAGGCATGCCGATGTCCCGTCGACGCAGAAACGGCTGGCAGTGGCGCATCAACAGCCGTGCTTGCCCGCAGTGCCTGGCCGAAACCGACGGCCGCTGGCAATTGGTATGGCGACACAACCTCTCCTTTGCCTGCGTAAGGCATCGGTGCCTGCTCATCGATAGCTGCCCTGCGTGTCGGCATCCACTGAGAAGCCGCCCCCATCGCAGTCGCGAGGTGCCGGCACCCGGCTACTGCGCTTGCTCAACTCAACAACGGCCCGGTATCCCCCCGTTATGCGGTGCCGACCTCACTACCCCGGTCGGCGCGCTGCTAGACGGCGAGCACCCTGTACTGCGCGCCCAAGCACGCGTCGACGGCCTTCGATCAGGCTTCGCGTTTGGGCTCGCTGGTCCGGCCAGCCAGCCGAGCGAGATCGACGTCCTCAACGACGTCACCGTGCTGGCGCGTTGGATGGTGTCGGCTGTCGACCAGGTTCACCTCCAACAGGAACTTCATGCGTTGAGTGGAAGGCCGTCGGAGCAGCTGCCGCGGCGATTCATGGACGGGGCGATCGCTGACCCCCCACACGACGTTGTGAACCCGAACGCTGCGACCACAGCCGTGAGTGTCGCGCTAGCTTTGGCGGTGCTGGATGGGGCCGGCGACCCCACATCTCGCAAACTGCTGCAGCACATCATGACCGCCGCTGCACCCGCGCGACTGACACGACCCATCGCGCACGCGGTTCGCTCGCACCTGACGAACGACACCGGGGCTGAGTACCAGTACGCGTTCGACAAGGAATACAACGAGCGCAAAGTTCTGTACCGTCTGGCATCAGCACAGGCCGTAGAGGCTGCACCACCGCTCCGTCAGGCGACACAGTGGACGCGCTGACCGCGCCCCGAAAACTTCGGCCGAGTTGGAGGAATGAGCGGCAACTGTCATCCGCAACGGCGCCGTCCCAAATGCCGCGTTGTCGCGATATGAGAGGCGCGGGCCCGAAAGGGCACCCGAGGACGGCTATTGGCAACAGTGTTGCTTCGTGCGTGGCCAGCTTTCGCCCCGCATCGCTGACTCTTCCGATAAGCCACTTCCGAACCCGCCATCACACTGTACTACTAGTAGGGCGCTGTGGCAATGTCGACCTTGGGGGTGCGCGGAACCGCAAACGGTCCTCAACTGAAATGCCCTACTAGTAGGGCTACGATTGAGTGGTGGACGAAAATGGCGGACAGGGGTCGGACCGATCCTGCTCAAACGCCGGCGCGCAGCTTTCGGCGCAGCGCCGCCGGTACGTCGGTACCCGCATCGCTCGTCTGCGCGCACAACGGGGATATGCCTCCGAGCAGCTGGCGGATCTGGCCGGCCTCACCCTCGACGAGCTCGAAGAGATTGAGAGCGGACGTCGCGGGGTTGTCTTCGAGCGTCTCCTCGACATCGCGGATGCGCTCGACGTGACCGGGGCCGAACTTGTCGACGGCATGATGTAGCGCAGGAGGTGCCCTCGCCGGTGGGGGATTCACGCCGTGGTGATCTGGCGCGCAGTTTTGGTGCGCTTGACCTGCAGGCACGCCTGCTAACTTAGGGAGGTGCCGACCCGCCCCAGTCAGGACGACCCCAAACGAGTGAAGGTTTGGGAGAGGCGGCGACGCGCACTCGGGGCTCGGGTCGTTCAACTCCGAACAGAGCGCGGGCTAACGCAGGTGGAACTCTCCGCGAAGTCGGGAATTTCCCGAAACGTCCTCATCGACGTAGAGCAAGGAAGGCGCGGTCTTCTTTACGAGCGTCTCGGCGACCTGGCCAAAGCGCTGGGCGTCAGCGCGTCCGACCTCCTCGAAGGCATCAGATAACGCGGCAGGCCAGCCGCCATGCAACTCGTGCCGCTCGGAGACCGTCCCTGAATTCGGCGCCGCCGCACGGCAGCGTGCCGTCTTGGCCGGTTCCATTCGGAACCGCGCGGTGATCTCCTTCCGGCTGCGGTAGCGGCGTGGGGGCGGTGGTGTGCTGACCACTACTAGTAGGACATTGCGCCGGCGACTTCGAGCTCCGCTGATGCTGAACCACGCGAATTCGTCTCCGGGAAACACGACCGCGATGTGATCCAGGTGTACGGCGAGTATGGGTTCGCGCGATAGGTGTCACAGAGGGGCGAGACGCTCCGGCTCGAAACCTTACTGGGACGTTAATATTCTGGAGGTATTCGAGGGCGCGATCGAAGTGCTGCGATGGTGATCGCACGCAACTGATCGAGCGAGACGTCACCGGCTGGGGCTGGCGCGTAGCGTGATCGATAAGCTGGCGAGATGAGGTCCACTCCCTTCCGTGTGCTCGCTGTATTGAGCGCTGTGGCCGCGGTGATGTTCCTTGCGTCCTGCGACGGCACGACACCGGATGAGAAGCCTCAGCCGACATCGGAAACGGCCGCGATCAACGGTGAGCCGGCGGGATCGAATGCTGGCGATTCTTCCTTCGCGGTGAGCATGATCGCCAATCATGCTCAGGCTGTGCAGGTTGCAGAATTGGTTCCGGACCGTACGACCAACTCGGACCTCGTCGAACTCGCAGCCGATATCGTGTCGTCGCGTCGGACTGAAATCGAGTTTATGAAGGCGCTCCTCGTGCAGTGGAACGCGGATGCCACCACCTCGTCGATGCCGGATCAGCCCCCGGCCAGCGCGCAGGGCTCCATCGACGAACAAACCGTGAGTCACCTGCAAGCATTGAGCAGCCAGGACTTTGACATCTTGTGGCTTCAGACGTTGATTCCGCACGCTCAGGGAGCGATCCAGATTGCCAACGCCGAGATCGCCGACGGCGAGAACGTCGATGCTCTCGGACTCGCGAAGCAGATCGTTGCTAAGCAGCAGGCGGAGATCGACCGCATGCAGCAGCTTCTCGCAAGTGGCGGTTAGAGAACTGAATCCGGAAGAAACAGGCTATGGCTTGCCGTGGCGCAGCTGATCCGCGAGATTGTTCAGGGCGTCGAGGGCGGCTCCGACCGCAACCTGGACTTCCATGGTGCGCGATATGCGTTCGCCGCTGAAGCCATTTGAGGCGGCGAGTCCGGGGATGATGAAGTGGCGGAAGCGTCGTATGACCTCGTCTTCGGAACGATCGATTTCCTCGGCGGCGAGGTAGGTCTGCTCGACGAGGAAGTCGACCATCTCGTCGATCTCGATATCAGTACGCACCTCGCCGCTCTGCTGGCCCTCGACCAGGACAGGCCCCATCGCATCCACGGCTACCTGATGAACGCGGGGATCGTGGACGGTTGCGGAGTGCTGGGCAATGAGAGCCGAGATGGATGGATCGGACGGCAGCTCTTGTGCGGTGTACACCAGCGCGGCCTCGATCTTGGCGAACACACCGGTCTTGGCCGCCATGATCGCTTCCACCTGCAATACGTGCCTGCGGGCGCGCAACAGGGCAACCTGCACGAGCATCTCCGAGACACTGCCGAGCTGGCGGAAAGCGGTGGCGCGGGAGACGCCGGCGATCTTGGCCACCACTTCCATCTGCACTGCGTTGATCCCGCGGGCCGTGATCTCCTCATCGGCTGCGCGAATCAACCGGTCCTTAACCGTGCCGTCGTCACGTGAGTGGAAGTCGACGGCGTTCACGGAGGTCAGACTACGTGATCGCACCGGCGACTTTGAGCTCGATGAGGTGGTCATCGTCGACTCCTAGTTCGCGTAGTACGTCGTCGGTGTGTTCGGCGAACTGCGGAGCGCGTTCGAGGTTGCCAGGGTCGTCGTCGAATTTCACCGGGTTCGCCACCAGGCGCTGCGGATTGCCTTCGGCGTCAACGATGCTGGCGATGCGGCCGTTGGCGGTGAGTGCTTCGTCATTGGCCATCTCCCAGGCGTCTTGTACGGGCGCCCACTGGCCGGTGCCGCGACCGAGTATTTCTTTGCATTCGGCAAAGCTGAGCTTGGCGATCGTGTCGTGAACGATGCCATAGGCAAGGTCCGCGTTTTCCGCCATGGCCTGTAGCGATGCGAAGCGTGGATCGGCAGCGTATTCGTCGAGGCCCATCAGATGGCAGAACTCCGGCCAATACCGGGTCGGCTGAAGCATCGACAGTTGCACGAATCGCCCGTCGGAGGTGCGGTACGCGCCTGTGAGCGGGTTACCCGGGGCTTGGGTGCGGCGTTCGATCTTCGGCAGCGGACCGCCCCACAGCATCGCCATGTTGACATTGAACTGGGTGGTCCAGGCACCCACCGCGAGTAGGGACACGTCGAGCACCGACGGCTGGCCTGTCACATGCCGTCCATAAAGCGCGGCTGCCACGCCACCTGCGATGGTCATGCCGCCGATGTTGTCGCCGTAAGCGCCGGCGGGCATGAATGCCGAGTGGTCGGCATCAGAGGCGTTGAGTCCGTCGGCGCTGCCGCCGCGGGCCCAGAATGCGGTCGCATCGTAGGCGCCGGCATCACTGTCGGGTCCGTGCATGCCGAATCCGCTTCCCGCCACGTAGATGATGTCGGGGTTGACGCGGCGAACGTCATCGACATCGATGTTCAGCTTCGCACGTGCAGATGGCAGATAGTTGGTGAGAAACACGTCGCTGCGCCGGACGAGTTCGTCGAAAACCGGTCGGCCGTCGGCATTGTCGAGGGCGAGACCGACGCTGCGTTTGCCGCGATTGGGCGCCTCCATGATCGGCGCGAACGATGATCCCGGTTTCGAGGCCGCGGCGCCGAGCACCTTGACCAGCCCGCGCTGGGCATCACCGGTGACCGGATGTTCGATCTTGATCACCTCGGCACCCCAGTCGGCCAGCACCGCACCGGCTGACGGCACGTAGGTGAACTGTGCCACTTCGAGAACACGAACTCCGTTGAGCGGCTTGCGCATCAGAGGTCCCAAACCAGAGGCAGGCTCTCCAACCCCAACTGCGAGCCGCTCTCGAGCATTTGCGCGTCTGGGGCCACCCGATAGTTCGGTATCCGCTTGTGCCATTCCTCAAGCGCGATCCGGAGTTCTTGACGGGCCAGGTGCGAACCGAGACACCGGTGCGGACCGGCACCGAAACCGATGTGATTGTTCGGTTTACGAGTGATGTCCACCGACGTCGCATCGGGGAAGGCGGCGTCGTCGCGGGTCGCGGCAGCCAGCGGAATGTTCACCATGTCGCCGGCCTTCATCGGGCATCCTTGAATCTCGATATCGGCCATCACCTTTCGGGCAGGAATGACGATCGCGTAGGCGCGGACGAACTCCTCGACTGCGGTCGGGATGGTGGCGGGTTCTGTAACAATCCGCTCCCGGTCGTCGTCGTTCCGGGCGAGGTGAAGGAACGCCCAGCCGAGCGTGACCGAGACGGTATCGAGGCCCGCCATGAACATCAGCAGGCAGAAAGACAGGAGATCCTGGTCGGTGACCGGCTTTCCGTCGATCTCGTAGTTCAGTGCCTTACTTACGATGTCGTCGCGTGGCTGTTCGCGACGCTCGGCAATGACGGTCGAGAACCGGCCCATCACCGCGAACATCGCGGTCATCTGCTTCTGTAATTTCTCCTCGTCACTGCCGCCGGCGTGGAGGATGTCGTGCTCCCACTCCAGGTATTGGTCGAGTTCGTCGACTGGCAGGCCCATGAGATCAAGAAAGATGGTGGTCGGAAAGCGGGTTGCGAAGTCGGCCATGAAGTCGCACGATCCGCGCTCGGCGATGCCGTCGATGAGCTCGATCGCGCGCTGCCGCACTGTCGACTCCATTCGTGCCACCGCGCCCGGGGCGAACAGCGGTCCCAGTTGGCGGCGCCACTGCTTGTGTTCGTCGCCGTCCAGCATCTCCGGAATCCACTTGATTGCAGGTTCCGGATCCAGGGCGGTCACCACACTGTTCGAGAAGACGTCCGGGTTCTGCATGATCTCCAGGATTCCCTGGTAGTTGCACACAGTCCAGAACCCAGGGCCGAATTCATTTCGGTACCAAGGGAACTGAGCACGCAGCTCGTCATACCGACGAAACCAGGTGCCCTCGGGTTCGGTTGTCGTGTAGTCGAAGGTAGCGGTCGGCACGGTCTCGGCCCGCTCACTCGTTGTCACTCTGCCTCCTACCTGCGATTCATGCAGACAATCGTCTCACTATTGCGACGAAATTAGGTAGATAGTATCAGTGAAGGAGCCCCAGTGCGAGACCTGGGACACAATTTGGGGGCGTATGAGCGCGAGCACACGGGTCAGATGACCCGCGGCAGGCGGCGCATGGTCGGGGCAGCCGGCACCGAGGGCGAGGATTCAGTAGATGATGTCGCGGACTTGAGTTTTCTCGTAGCCCTTGAGCAGGGCGGCGCCGGAGTTCTCCATGTGTTTGCGCCAGTGTGTCTCGGTCTCAACAACTTTGCGCGCGGAGACCAGATCGTAGAGCCGGGCATAGGAGCGCATGAGTTTGGTGTACTGCGCTTTCGGTACAACGTTCTGCGCGCTCTTGAGAGCGGCTGTCATGTGCCTTTCGAAGATCTCATGGAGCATGCCGGCGATCATCGCCAGGGTGGCGTTACCCGACAGTTCCACCAAGCCTCGGTGTAGCTCGGTCGTGGCCGTCGCCAGCTGTCTCGTTTCCCACGCCGTGGGGATCCCGTCGATCAGGCGTTTGAGATCTCGATGTGTCTTCGCGGTCCCGTCTTTGGCGAGCAGTCCGGCTGCATACGGCTCGATGCCGATCCGTGCTGTCATGACGTCGGTAAGAGTCGTTCCCGAAAGCGCGAGTAGCAGTCCGGCGGGCCTCGCGACGACTTCGGGCCCTGGTACGCAGACCCGGGCGCCGGTACGTGAGCCGCGACGGACCTCCACCAAGCGGTCAGATTCCAGCACCCGCACGGCTTCTCGTATCGAAGGTCGACTGACCTTGAAGTGTGCCATCAGGTCGGCCTCGTACGGCAAGAAGTCGCCGTCCTTGAGTTGCCCGTCGACGATCATCCGCCGCAGCGTGTTCGCGACCAGCTCTGCTGTTTTCGGCGAGCGAACCGCGGTAGAGGATTCCGGTGGGATCATCGGCGCGATGGGTTCCTGTCGAGGCATCCAACCCTCCTGACGGTTTCACGAAGCACACCCAGTAAACCATGTCAGCGTGGTGTGCCGTGGGTAGGCGAGTCCCTATGCTTTGACTTGCTGCATGAGTCTGATGGCCGCTGCATCGTAGGCGGCGCGGCGACGACGTCCTACCAGGAAGCTCGGTGGCGATACAAATGCCAGGTCTGGCAGCCGCTTTCGATTCGCGAGCATCTCCGCCGCCTGTTTGGTATCCCCGCATATCGCGATCGACCACAGCATCTCATCGCTGACGTGATCTGCGATCGTGTCAGGCCGGCCACTGCGAAAAGCCGTACGGATGGCCGCAACTTCGTCCTGCCAGCCGTGCAACTCGACGAGGGAATCGTAAGTTCGGACAGTCAGGTAGAACGCGATCTGCAACCGCGCCTCCCGGATCGCGCGCTGCGGGTCTTCGTCGTCGATCGCGGTGATCAGCCAACCCCAGCGCCGCAAGGAGGCGACATCGCGGCCGCTTGCCTCCGCACCTCCGGCGAGCTCGGGCTCGACCAGCTCAGTCCACCAGCGATCGGTGAACACTCCGTGGCCGAGGATGCCGTCCGCGACGCGGCCCGCGGTGCGCACCATGATCTTGTTGAACGCTCCGACCAGGATCGGTACGTCGAGCCGGCCGAAAACTGGTGCGCGGATGTCGGCGTCGATCGAGTAGAACCGGCCCTGGTACCGGATCGGCTCGCCGTTCTCGGCATGGAGAAATGCCTGGATGGCTTCGATGAGTTCGGCCATGCGCGGCGCGGGATGGTCGGCGTCGACGCCGAACCAGTCGCGATTCATCCGAGGGGTTCCCGATCCCAGGCCGAGAAACACCCTGCCGGGCGCCTGCCTGGAGAGGTGGCGGACGGCCGCGGCGTGAATGAAGGGTGAGCGCGCGAAGGCGTATGCGATGCCGGGACCCACCATCGCGGTCGCGGTGTCGCGGGCCATGTCAGCGGCGTTGACATAGGCGCTCAGGTCGGCGAATTCACCGGTACAGAAGCCAGCGGCGCCGGCCGCTTCGGCACTTGCTGCCAGCTCTCGCCCGGGCCAGGGGAGTCCCCACTTCATCATCGACCTCACAATGCGGTTGTACGTAACATAGATCACCTAGTGATATATGACCATACGTGGTCAGGCGGCGTCGTGGAAGCTCGCGGTGCCCCATGGTCGATGGCAGTTCGCGTGTGACGACCCGTGACGTCACCGATCTCGCGAATGTCGCCAGGGGACGCCGAATCCTGGGTTCCCTGGTGGCATCGCGTATCTGGACCGCACCGGCCACTTCGTGATTCGCTCCGAGTAAGGCTTGCCCGATGACTGTGGTTTCGACAGGCCGGCGCGTTCGCGCCGCCGAACGGCTACAGCGTGGTCTCTACTGGCCCTAGCGTTGTGCAGATTGAGCCCTGAGTCGTGTACACCGAGCCGCAGCCCCTGCCCGTGGTGGTGTATGTCGTCCCGGGTTTGTACGGGGCAAAGACCTGCGCGTTGCTCGGCACGGCACTGAAACCGCATACCGGCGGAGCCGACGACCCTTGCGGGGACAAGCAGACCGTAAGGGAGTTTGGGCTGATCGCTCCAGTGCACGGATACGGGGTCAGTGTCGCCCGGACCATGGTGGTCTCCGACACCTGCACCACCTCCGGCTTGGAAAGGGTGTAGCTGCAGGACGGTTCGGCCCCGCCATCGCCCGCAGGGTTGGCGCTCGCCGTGACCGCGAAGCTGAGGCCGGCGAGGGTGGTCGCGAAGCAGCTGACAATGACAGCGAGACACCGACTCATGTGCGGATGGTACAACCGGATCCGCAGTCTCAGTTGTGAATCGCGGCCGTGCGTACACGATGGACACCGTGGGATCCGAGACTGTGCAAGCTCACGAAGGCCCTCCGGCGAAACCGCCAATCCGCAAGAACATGCCGCGTGAATGGGTCGGGTAGATGTCGTTATACCTGGGGTGAGCAACCCATAGATATCCGACGTGGGGCAGGCCAGGGAATGGCAGGGGTCGGCTGCGGAGCTGTCGCGACTATGAAATAGGTACATATTTAATCCGGTAAATGGATAGATGATTGACTAGGCTCATGGGTGTGCACGCCACGCGGGGAACTGCAGTCATTTCTCCACCGGACAATCGCGGCGGTGCCAGATCGGGCCGACTGCGGTGCGGCCGGCCGGGCTCAACGAACTGGACGGTGCGCAGCTGCTCGGTTGCAGTCGCGGCGGCATCGAAATCCGGCGTTGGGCACCCGAGCGGCGGTACCTCGACCGCGCGATGCGGGGTAGGGCAGGGGTTGTGAGCCTGGCGAATTCCCATTTGAACCGGCCAATCGCATTGACACGTATATCGCGTGGTTGTTCTAAGAACGGTGGCAGAAAGTGGACATCTACTTTGGCGAAAAATGCGCGCAGCACAGTCTGAACAAAGAAATGCATCAATGGACATCTAGTCGATGTTAAATGCATTCACAGCAACGGTCGAGTAAAAGGAAATGTCCTTGCTGTCGACTCGTACCGTAGGGCGCACTACAGCTTGTATCGGAAGAGCGCAGCAACTATTTATACAGACCGTTGTGCTCCTGATAATCGGCAGGTGAGACGGCGGGCCGGGTACTGTCCAACAGGTCACAGCGGTTACCCAGTGCGCCCGATATCGAGTCAACGCAGGAGCTAAAACTGGCGTAACTGCAGGTTGTAGGGCTGTTGTGAACTTCGGGCGAAACTGTGCTGTCACATGCACCCGCTGCAAGTCTGAGACGGTTCGGCCCAATCGACACATGACTCCACAGCAAATTTGACCTATCAAACTAGGTGGTCTCGGTGGTCGGCGCCCACGCTAGTAGGCAACAGTTGCTCGTATGGAAAATTGTGGTGTACGGTTCACTCGCAACGCGCTTGTGTCTCCGATCACAAGCGCCCGGTAGTTTCCGAACTTTAGGCGCGAAGGATTCAGCGATCTTGCCAATCTGGGCGAAGACAGGAGGTGGTGCTGGTGGTTGGTGCGCAATCTGTCACCAAGCTGGTTCGCGGCATCGGAGAGTTCTTCGCGATAACACTGGACACGTTGGTTCAGATGTTCAGGCATCCGTGGGCCTGGCGCGAGTTCGTCCTGCAGACCTGGCGCGTGGCGCGGGTGGCGCTGATGCCGACCATCCTGTTGTCAGGGCCGTCACCGTGCTCACCATCGACGTCCTGCTCGTCGAGATTGCCGCTGCCGACTTTTCCGGCACCGGAGCGGCGATGGGCACGGTCACCCAGACGGGGCAGATCGTGACGGTGGTGGTGATCGCCGGTGCCGGCGCGACGATCACGTTCGCTGCCCGCGGTGCGCGGACCATCCGCGACGAGTTCGGCGCGCGACTGGTGGTCCGTCTGCGTTTAGAGCTGGTGGAGAGCGGCTCTGCCGCGTCGGGCACCAGCGGTGATGACTTCGGAGAGTTCGGCGACCCACGAACTCGACGCCGGGGTGGGGCGCCGGCGGCGACGACCCCTGTGCGCCAACGATTTCGCGATCGCAGGGGTGGAATGCGCCGAGACGTTGTGGCCTTTGAGCAAATCGGGCAGAACCTCGTCGCTGACAACGTTTCTCGCGGCGAACACGTCGATTGTGCCGTTGCGCTTGTCGCCATAGGTCACGGCTCCCGCGCGGCCCGCCTTCATATTCATATGCAGCCCAACAACATCGAAGAACTTGCCTTCGAAGTCGGGATCGTTGTCAACCTCGAAAATCTCGACCCCCCGCGGCTTGAGATAGTGATCGGCCCGGATCTCGGCGGCGGCGCCCTTGCCGATCCCAACCCCCGCGACTACTTGCTTTGCGAGCCGACAACGCCGGCACCACAACATCTCCGAGTCGACTCCGCGCCGTCGCGCGATCTACTCATCGACCACCCCATCTCTGGCCCACAACAGCGCGCGTGCCCGAACTACTCGTCGTTGCGGCAACGACGTCGAAGCAGCCATCCGCTGAAACCCCGCACAAAGCGGGCTCGAACATCGATGTCGAAAGCGACGAGCGAAGGGAGTCGGTCGGCAATGCTGAGCGCCCACGATGTCGCCATGCCGGCCTGCGCGCGGACTTCGTCGCAGAGTGCGTGGACACATACGAACAGACCTGCTGCCCTGGGTGCCGGGGCAACAGTGGTTAACGACGTACCGGAGGGTTGAGTGCCAGATGCCACTGCAGACTAGGCGCGAAGAGGCCCGTCAGCAGGACGAGGGGGTGGATTCGCCACGCCCTGATGAAGACACCGTCGTCACCAGTGTCCGGCGCGATGGTTTGACTCGGCTGCGGCTCGGCGTCGCGAAGGCGGCATCGCGGGTGGGTGCCGTTCCCGCGCGGAGCGCTGCAACGACAGGACGCGGGGTACTCCTCGCGGCCTCGGTGCTGCGATACGCCGTGACTGACACACTCACGCTGCGGCTTCCTGTGGGCGAGCTTATTCTTCAGGCTTGGAGCTTGCTCAAAGTGACGGCGACGCCGGCAGTGCTGATGGCGATACCGATCGGTGCATTGGTGGCTGTTCAGACAGCGGGCCTCGTCAATCAGATGGGGGCTAGTTCGCTTATCGGAGCTGCCACCGGGATTGGCATCATTCGGCAGGGTGCTCCGATGACGGCGGGTTTGTTGATGGGTGGTGCCGCGGCGTCTGCGATCGCCTCGGATTTTGGGGCGCGCGCGATACGCGAAGAGCTTGATGCATTACGAACGCTTGGGATCGATCCGGCACGACGGCTGGTTGTGCCGCGTTTTCTTGCGCTCATTCTGATTTCGCCGATCCTGTGTGTAATTGTCGTCGCATCGGCGGTCGCAGCCTCGTACATCATGGGGGTGACGGTCATGGATGTCACACCCGGAAGTTTCTGGATGTCATTCGGCTCATTCGCGAAGATGGTTGACGTGTGGTTTGCGATGGGCAAGGCAGTTATTTTTGCTGCGATTGTTGGTGTGATTTCTTCGCTTCGCGGTATGGAAGCCAAGGGCGGCCCGCGTGGCGTGGCAGATGCGGTGAATTCGTCGGTAGTGCTCAACGTTGTCGGTATCGTCATCGTGAATCTCGCCATCACCCAGGTGCAGACAATGTTCTTCCCGACGGAGGTAGCGTAATGGCGCTGCCGTCGCAGGCTGTGGCGGCGCCATCAGCCCATCTGAGACTGGCCCGCATGCCAATCGGGTATCTGAGCCGCACATTCAGAACCGTAGGTCAATGGGCGGTGTTCATTTCACAGACCTTCTGGACGCTGCCCATCACCGTCCGCCGGTATCGGCGGGAAACGCTGAAGGTGATGAATAGTTTGGCGTGGGGTCGTGGATCGATCATCGTCGACGGTGGTGTGGTCAGCGTGCTGCTGATCCTCGGATTCATGCTCGGCGCCATGGTGGCGATCGAAGCGTTTGCGATCCTGAATCTGGTCGGATTCGGCGCGTTGTCCGGAATTATCGGCGGATTTGCCAATGTTCGGGAGATGGCGCCATTGGTGGCCGGGATCGCCTACGCAACCCAGGCTGGTTGCCGGATGACCGCCGAGATCGGCTCAATGCGAATCGGCGATGAGATCGACGCCACCGAGGCAATGGGGCTGCGGCCAATTCCGTTCGTGGTGGGTACCCGACTGGTGGGCGGTATGTTGTCGGTGGTGCCAGGCTTTATGTTTGCCTTGGTGGTCAGCTTCCTTGCTTCCAATACTGTGATCCGGTTGTTTTATAACCAGCCGGGCGGTACCTACGATCACTACTTCACGATGTTCCTTTCGACGACAGACGTCGTGTATTCCCTCGTGAAAGGTATTGTATTTTGCACCGCCGTCACGTTGGTTCATTGCTATTACGGGTTTTTTGCTTCGGGCGGACCCGTCGGTGTCGGTGAAGCTTCCGGTAGGGCAATCCGATCTAGCCTCGTCGTGATCATGGTCCTGGATTTTGCCTTGACCGTAATCATGTGGGGCGTGAAACCAGTCTTCGTGTTCAAGGGGTAGGTGGACAGGTTGCTATTCCGGATGTCGGCAGAAGCCGAGACGCGCAGGCTCACGATCATAGGTGTGGCAGTGATGTCGTGCCTGGCGCTGGCATGCGTGCTTATCGTCGCCAACCCGTTCGGCGACCGCACAGCTGACCGGATCTCGATCGTGATGGATATGCCGTATGTGGGGCAGGGCGTCACGCCGGGAACTGCGATGATGATGCACGGTGTCAATGTCGGGGAGGTCACCAGTGTTTCGAGCTTGCCCAGTGGCGGCGTTGAGCTCAGGGCGCACCTGCAGTCCGGACCTGCTGCGGGCTTGACCGACACACTCAGCCTTGATTTTCGGCCGGCGAATTATTTCGGGGTCACCGGTGTCAATCTCGTTCCAGGAGCAGGCGGGCAGGCTCTACGAGATGGCGCAAAAATCGATACGGTGCCACGCGGAAACTTCACGCTGCCTACGATGCTCTCTCGTCTGGGTGAGATTACCGACGGTGTGGTGACGCCTCAGCTGATCCACGTGATCGAAAGAGCCACTCGGTACACAGACGTCCTCAATCCGCTGATCGAGACAATGGTGATCGCAGCCCATGCGCTCACCAAGGTGCAGACGGTGAGTACCGAGCAACTCTTGAGGACTACGACGGGCGTGACCGTGGTGATGCCGTCGCTCATGGCGACGCTGGCCGACGTGGGCGACAACTTCAGCCGTCGTTCGTGCATGAGCACGTTCACCGAAAAATGCCTCGCGGGTGTTCCGAACGTACCCCCAGAATTCACTGCCGGTTCAACCATTCCTGAGGATTTTTGGCGGACCAGGGCGATACCGACGCTTGATTATGTTTCATCGTCGTTTTTCGCCGCTATCGGAAAATTGGAGTCGTCACATACTGAAGATCTCCTTCCTGCGGTCGGTATGGTTCAGACCCTGACCGACGTGATACCGGGCCTGGTGACACCGGAGAATGTGGGCTCGAGCCTGGTGGAATTGCGAACTCGATTGGAAAAGTTGTATGCGGGATCGCCTGATCAGCGGGCACTGCAGGTACACATCGTGCTCGATAACCTTCCCGGTGTCGCGGCTCCGATCAACGCGATGGGGGGTCCGTGATGAAGCCTAGTGGTGCGTTGTGGAGATTTGCGTTGAGTGGCGTTCTCGCCCTTCTGGTGTTCATCGCGATCGTGAACCTCCTGCGGCAGCCGGTTGCGGCGACGACGCGTTCGTATACGGCCGAATTCACCGACGTGGCGGGTTTGTATCTCGACTCAGACGTACGGGTCCGTGGTGTGCGTGTGGGGAAGGTTCAATCGGTCTCCCTCGAGCGCAAAGCAGGGCAGAGCCTCGCTGCGGTCGAATTCAGTCTGGACAAGCGTTTCGCCGTGGTGCCTGGGACACGGCTCGCCATCAAATACCAGGTGCTTACCGGGGCACGCTATATCGATGTTGTCAGTCCGTCCGAGGATGCGAATGCACAGCCTTTGACCCGGGTGCCGACGAACATGACACAGCCGTCGTTCGACGTCACGACCCTGTTCAATGGGCTGCAACCCGTTCTCGCGACATTGAGCCCGGACGATATCGACAAATTCACGGCGAACGCCGCGGCCTACCTTGCGGGCGATGGCAGTGGCCTCGGGCCGATGCTGGAGAGCATCCGGACGCTGACCAGCTTCGTATCCGATCGTCAGCAGGTCATCGCGACTCTGATGCGCAATCTGGATGCCGTGGCCGGCGAACTCGGCGGGCACTCCAAACAGTTTGTCCAAATTCTGGACTGGCTGAATCGGCCGATAGACGGTGCGCTTACCGTGTTGGACGAATTCCGGAAGTCGGAGCTGTATGGTCCGGGCTTCACGTCTGCGGCTGTCAACCTCTTACACAACCTGGGATTCAAACCCGGTGCTGATCTCGACGCAGGACTCGATCGCGCCGTCACCGTGTTCGATGACTGGACCGATGCGGTCAAGCGGGTTCCGGTCATGTGGGACAACATCCAGCCCCCTGCGCCGCCGGGTGTGCCGCTGCCGTGTTCGCATGGGCCGGCCCAGTTGCCGGAGTTCATGGACGTGCTGCTGAATGGGCAGAAGGTGATCTTGTGCAATCACTGAAAATTTTCGGGAACTCAACGTTCTGGGGCGTCGCTGCGCTGGTCATGACTGCGGTGGTGGCGATAACGGCAGCGGTGCTCTATATCGCCCCCCCGGGATACCAGGCGGTTGTCTTCTACACCGACGACGCGGCATCCGTCCACTCTGGTGATGCCGTGAGAATTGCCGGAATAACGGTTGGGAAGGTGAAGAAGCTGTCGATCGAACCTGATCGGGTCAAGGTGACGGCAAGTGTGGATAAAGACGCATTTGTTGGTGATCGGTCTCAGGTTCAGGTGCGTATGCTCACGGTGGTCGGTGGTTACTATGTGAATCTTGTACCGCTGGGCGAAAAGCCGCTGGGCAAAGGTTCGATTCCGGTGGAACGCGTGACGATGCCCTACAACCTGGTGACAACGCTGACCGACGCCACAAATGTCACCGACAACATTGACACCAAGCCTATCCGTGAATCGCTGGATGAGATCCAGCAGGGACTTACCGGAACTAACGTGGACTCGCTCAGGGCGGTGATAGATGCCGGAAACACCCTGACATCGACGATAGGCAAGCAACGGGGACAGATCACCGCGATTCTCGACCTGTCAGACGAATATATCGAGTCCCTGAAAGATTTCCGCGGCGTACTCCAGGAGATGGTTTCGAAGATAGCCATCCTTGAACAGACGCTTGTTTTGTACAGCAAGGGTTTTGGCGCTTCGCTGAGCGGCCTGGGCGACGTGGGCGATGCGCTCCTACGTCCGGTGGAAGAGCTTTACTTGGGAAATCGGGAGGAGTTCCTCCAGAGGGTCCGCGATTGGCAGGACACTGTCAGAAGATGGGCCGACAACAACAGCAGGATCATCCCAAGGTTGCGTCGTGTCAGAGACAAGATCGAGCGTGTGCTGGATGCGCAGAACGCTCCACCGGAGCTGCTCGCCACCGATTTATGCATTCCGATGCCAGGGAGCCCGTGCTGATGACCGAAGTAGTCATTCGACCCAAGTTGCGCATTGCTTTTGCTCTGCTCACCGCGGTTGCAACTATCGCCGGGGCAACGTCGTGCACCGCGTCGAAGGATTCCGCGGAGGCTGGATACTGCGCGATCATGCCGGACAGTGTCGGTTTGTACGTAGACAACCCGGTTACCCAGATGGGCTACCCGGTTGGCAAAGTCACCTCGATCACTCCCGAACGAATGAATGTGCGCGTCGAATTTTCGGTGGATCAGAACCGGCCCCTTCCCGGCGATGTCAAGGCCGTTACCCGATCGCCGTCGCTCCTTGCCGACCGTGCGCTGGAACTGGTCGGCAACTACAAAGGAGGCCCGCGGCTCGTTGCCGGCAGCTGTATCGGCCTCGACCGCTCCGTGACCCCGAAAAGTTTGTCTCAGGTGATCGGATCGGCGACCAATTTTCTGAATGCGATCAGTCCCGAGGACTCGACGAATATCGGTGACACTGTTCGTGGGATCGATCAATTGGCACATAATAACGGTGCACCTGCGAATCAGCTGCTCACCAACACCTCAGCGCTGCTCGATAGTCCCGATAAGGCGATCAGCGATATCGGTTCGATCATGAATAATCTTGCGCAGCTGACGACGACGCTGAAAGACATCAGAAGCCCCATGAAAGAGGCTCTGCTCGATGCGGTCAAGACCACCCCCGACATGTCGACGGCGCTGGAGGGTACCTTCCGACTCGCTTCGCCACTTGCAGAGTTCCTCGTGATGACTAAGGACCTGGAGGTGGAGTTGGGTGAGGAGACCCAGCTGACGCTGGACACCGTGAGCGCCACCGTAAGAAAGCTGAGCCCCCACGCCAACAAGTTTGCGGATTTGCTCAACCCGGTCCCGTGGTGGATCAACACCGCAGCCAATCACTTCAACCGGCGACAATTCCATACCTTCAACATCGCCTATCGACCGCCGATGTTTCGGATTCCAACACACAACGGGCTTGCGCTCTGCGGCTTCATGAATGCCTCGACGCCCGGTAGTTGCGCCGACGTTCATGGTCAGCCCTACGCGGTGGATGTCGCGTTGCTTCAGTACGTGCTCACGCAGGCGAACCGATGAGCCGCTGGTTGCGGTCGGTCGGTGCCGCGGTTGGGGTCATGCTGCTGTCATCGTGTGCGTCGATCACCGTCAATTCGTTGCCCCAGCCCGGTGGCAGCTACAGCGACGGCTATGACATCGTCATGGAATTTTCCAACGCACTCAACCTGCCCGACCGGGCAAAGGTCGTGATGGACGGCACCACCATCGGGGTCGTTACCGGCGTCAATCTCACCGGGGATCACGTCGACCTCACATCGCGGATCGATTCTGCAGTGGTGGTGCCGTCGAACGTTCACGCGACAATGCGGCAAGCGACCGTACTTGGCGACACCTATGTCGAACTCGAACGGCCCCGGTCGGGTGATGTGGTTGCCGCTGTCGCCCCGCAAGGGAGAATTCCCATGGCGCAGACAACCTCTCCGCCCCAGCTTGAGGACACGATCGCGAACCTGGCGAATTTTGTCGGCAGCGGGTCTATTCAGCGCGTTCAAAACACGATTATCGGACTCAATCGCGTTACTCCGCCGGATCGTGGTGAGCTCCGTCAGATAGTGACGCGTGTTGCCACCGATCTTTCGGATGTAGCCAACAATATCGATGTGGTAGATAAATGGCTCGACGGTGCCGCGGGGACCGCAGATGCCATGCATCGCAACCTTTCCTCGTTCAGCTCCTGGGTTACGCCGACCGGCATGCTGGGATGGGACCGTGCTACACAGGTCGGCGTTTACGTAGGCACCCTGCTTCCGTCCATCGGAAGCGTCTACAGCAGTGGATTTTGGTTGGTGCCGATGCTGACCTCGACCGCCAAAGCGATGGGTGCTGTACAGCAGACCAAATGGGCGTTCGAAGGCGAAGAATATGAAGCCTGGCACAGGCTGTTCACGAAAAATTTCCTTCCGGTGGACAAGTACCCGGCAATAAACATCACGTCGATAGTCGGACCCGACGGGCGCGAACTATCTGGGAGCGTTCAGGACGTGTTGCGGATCTTGGGAGCGACACCATGACCATGAAAAATGTGCTGTCATTCGCAGCCTTTGGCGTGATTATCGTTTTCGCGATCGGCTATCTCGGGTCATTTGGTTTGCGGGTAAGACCACCCGCCGGTACTCACCTGTCCATGGCGGTCCCCGACACCAATGACCTCAACGTGGGTGCCAATGTGCTGTTGCGCGGTGTGTCGATTGGGAAGGTGACCGGGATCAAAGCGGGAACCGAGGATGCAACCGTTGACTTCTATGTCGATGCGGCCTATGACATCCCGGTTGACAGTGACGTTCGCATAGAGAACCTGTCCGCCTTGGGCGAGACGTATATCGGGCTGAGTCCACGGACGAACGATGGGCCGATGTTGAAGGACGGACAGCGCATCGCCACCGAGTCGATAACGTTGCCTCCCTCGATCTCGCAGTTGGCAACCAGTGTGGTCCGGGTACTCAACCAGCTCGACCCCGAGCAGCTCAAGCGGATCCTCGGTGAGGCCGACGCGGCACTGCCCGATCCCGTGGCGGTGGAGCCCAATCTGTCGCGGGCCAGCATGCTGCTCAACAGCACGGCAAAGGGTATGCATGGTCGGGGCCAAGAGGTACTGGGGAATTTCCAAACCCTTCTGCAGAACGCGGGCTGGGTGGGCCCGGCGCTGGCAGATGTGCAGCATCCGCTCCGTGGCTTGGGTGAGGGTCTACGCGATTCATATAACATGTTGGCAAGAGCGGCCATCTGGGATAACCCGGAAACTATCAAGCAGACCGGATATCTGCTCGACCGAATTCAACACTTTTTGGACGACCGGGGCTCTGACATCAAAGTTCTGTCGGAAGCGTTGCAGCCGAAGGTTGAGGGTATTTCGGGCGCTTTGATGAATTTTGACAGTGCGCAGATATTGACAAATATGTTGGCTGCCTATCCGGAGGACGGTGCAATAACCCTGCACGTGGCCATTCCGGAAGGTTGATTCGGGCGCCGCCCGGATAATTAAGTGAGGAGGAAAGCAATGACCGTCACCAATGACCAGGCCGAGAACGCGACATCTGCATCTGGAGCGTCCGACGACGAGACCGAAGCGGAGGCGGCGGGCTCAGAGAAAACGGAGGCGACAGAGACGGCGGAGGACCCACCGAGGCTCGAGAAAACGCGTGCGCGGATATCGATGTCATTGCGATCATTGGTGCTCACAGTCGCAATTATCATGCTGGCGATCGCAGTTGGCGTGCTGTCGTGGTTGTTGATCAGCGCTCGTGCCGAGCTTGACGCAAAAGCTCGTCAGGCCGCCAACTATGAGCGCGCCGAACAGACGGCTCTCGACTATGCGGTGAATGCCGCGGTGATCGACTACAAGGACGTCAACGGCTGGAAAGCGAAGCTCGTGAAAGGTACTTCTCCAGAGTTGAAGGAGAAGCTGACCAAAGCGGCTAACTCCATGGAGCAGATCCTTGTGCCGCTTCAATGGAATTCCGAGGCGCGGCCACTGGTAGCGAAGGTGCGCTCGGACGCCGGGGGATCCTATATTGTCGACTCGTTCGTCACCGTGCTCACCAAGACGATGCAAGCCCCTGATGGTCTGCAGTCCACTGCAACGTACAGCGTCACGATCGACAGCAATAACGATTGGCAGATCAGCGATGTGGGCGGTATCGATGCCGTTGTGGGCTCACGATAGCGGATGCGTCGGACGGAATGGGATGCATATGCCGACTAGAGGTGTTTTCAGCAGAGGCGGTCTTTACCGAGGTGGTATCGCGATAGTTTGTGGCTTGTTTTTGCTCCCTGGAGTCGCCATTGGCTCTGCTGCGGCCGATCCGCGGGCAGACCGCGCAGACGATGTGCCGGCTCCTCCACTGCCAGTATTCATTCCCACCCCGAGTAATTGGGCGCCGCAATTTCCTTTTCCGTATGATGAAATGCGGAATAATGTCACACCCGCAGATATCGATGCGGAACGTGAGATGTGCCAGTGGTTCAATGCTCAATACGGTGGTTTGAAGCTGCAGATTGAGAAGGTCAACAACAGTGTCGTCCGTAGCAACGGAAATTTCGCTGCCGAGGGCATTCCTCAGCAAGTCGATGCCGTCGTAGCGAATATTGACCAGTCAGTCGAGTTCCTTACTCCACGAGCCCAGGCCCTGACGCAAAGTCAGGATTTCGCAGGGGACGTGTATTTCCCGCTCTACCAGGGCGAGAGCTTCTACGGACTGTGGCAGCAGCTGTCCAACATTGGAAACGGACTCAGGGTGCGCCAGCCGAACTGGTTCACTGGTCCGTCGTTTCAGCGGGTGAAGCATTGGGGCAGCAAGATCGATCGCTCCCATGTCTGTCGCTGAGCACCGCAACTGATTGCGTCAACCACCGGAACAAGCGTTCAGCAGAACCCGCTTCGATGAGGAGGATAAGTAGTGAGAGGCACTCCTGATGTCGGTGGGGCAGCCCGACACTGCATGCGAATGATGGTAGCCACTGCGGCCATGGTGTCGGTTACGACTGTTGGTACCGGTATGCTGCTCGCTCCGCCGGCTGCAGCTGATCCTGACCCGAATTTGCAGAATGCAGTGGCTTCGGCACGCGGTTCTGCGTGCGGCCCGTTGACCTACGATCCGGTCGCGGAACACGCGGCTGAAATCGTGAATCGCTCGACGGACGAATACATCAGCCACACGGCCCGGAATGTCCCCGTCGATGACGTCATGCCGATCCTGAAAGATCTTGGCAGCAGCGCGGGCAAGGCTGTCCGACTGCAGGGCGCTGGCCACAATCACAATGACGTTGATGCTATCAAGGGCGTGTTGTTGGAGGGGTACAAGGCGATCCCCGATTGCGCTTATACCGACTTCGGCGTAAGCCTTCAGCACAATGTGGATACCGGCGACAGCATCGCCGTGGCCATCCTGACGGGGCCATGACAATCCCGGGGCCAAAGGGACCCCACGGGAGATGACCGCTTCGCGGTGGTGGCCAATTACACCATCGCAGCTTGCAAGGAGATTACATGCCGCGTCTCGCAGGATTTATGGTCGCCGGGATCACCCTGTGCTCATCAGTCGTTGCCAGCCCTGCCGTTGCGTGGGCCGATGATCTGGTCACGTATGAAGTGATCTCTGACCAGATCGGGATGGCGAATATCGAATATCAGGACACGAGCGGGCGTATATTTCTGCAGGACATGGCGCTGCCATGGCGGATTGACACTACGGTCCGCGCGGTGCGTGACGCGCCGCCCCAGGGGAGCCAGGTGCGCGCGGATTGGCGTCCCAATGCCGGACCGTCAAAGTGGGTGACGGTGCGCATCTCGTACGAGGGCAAAGTCATTTGTGAAAGCATTCTGGACGTCGGAGATGCCACTTGTTACGGCATCACACCGCATATGCCAGGCCGTGAATGATTTCGCGGCGCCACGCTTATCTATCCGCGCCATCCCGCCATCCACCGGGGGCTTTGCGTTATCTGGCTCTTCGCAGTTGAGGGTGTAGAGGTGGTTGGCGCGTCGTTGCCGGGGTAGGGGTCGAGGTCTTCCGATGATGGAGGTTCCTACCTGAGTTAGGACATTTGGCTTAGTAAGCCATGTTGATTCCGAGCTTGGTGAGGATGTCGCGCTTAGCGGCCGGGACTTCGGGTGGGAAGGTCTCGGTGGCGCCGTTGATCGCGATTGTCGCCGAGCGCAGCGGTCGCAGTTGCTTGATGATGTTGGCGATGGCCAAGCCGCTGCGTTCCTGCATGCAGTGCGCGACGGCCAGGGCGGTGAACACGATCGTGAGGTGGGCTTCGATGGCGTCTCGGGTGCGGTGGAACATCGGCCGGGCCGCCAGGTCGGTTTTGGACATCCGGAATGACCGTTCGACGTGCCAGAGGTCGTGATACTTGGCGATCACCTCGGTGGCGGTCATCGTGGTGGAGTCGAGGTTGGTGACGTAGCCCTTCAGGCCCACCAGTGACTGGGCGCGGGCCAGGCTGGCCTCATCGAGGGTGCGCTGGCCGGCATGGG
>NZ_LQPP01000044.1 GCF_002102345.1 Mycolicibacterium peregrinum | reverse complement strand
GTGCGGATCAGCGTGGGCGCGGTGTAATAGATTGTGACGCCGTACTTTTCGATGATCTCGAAGTGGCGGTGCTCGGTCGGCGAGGTCGGGGTGCCCTCGTAGACCACCTGGGTGGCGCCGTTGGCCAGCGGGCCGTACACGATGTAGGTGTGCCCGGTCACCCAGCCGATGTCGGCGGTGCACCAGTACACGTCGGTCTCGGGTTTGAGGTCGAAGACGTTGTAATGCGTGTAGGCGGCCTGGGTGAGGTAGCCGCCCGACGTGTGCACGATGCCCTTGGGCTTGCCGGTGGTGCCCGACGTGTACAGCAGGAACAGCGGCTGCTCGGAGTCGAACGCCTCCGGAGTGTGCTCGGTCGAGGCCGTCGCGACGGTTTCGTGCCACCACAGGTCGCGACCCTCGGTCCAGTTGACGTCGATGCCGGTGCGGCGGACCACCAGCACGTGCTCGACCGACGGCTGATCCGAGACGGCTTCATCTACGGCGTCCTTGAGCGAGGCGGCCTTGCCGCGCCGGTACTGGCCGTCGGTGGTGATGACGAGCTTGGCCTCGGCGTCCTCGACGCGGGCCCGCAGCGCCGATGCCGAGAACCCGGCGAACACGACGCTGTGCATGGCGCCCAGTCGCGCGCACGCCAGCATCGCGACGATCGCCTCGGGCACCATCGGCATGTAGATGGCGACCCGGTCGCCGGCGGTCAGGCCGAGTGCGGTCAGCGCATTGGCAGCCTTACTGACCTCGTCCTTGAGTTGGGCGTAAGTGATGTCGCGGGCGTCGCCGACGGGCTCACCCTCCCAGTGGATCGCGACCCGGTCGCCGTTGCCTGCCTCGACGTGACGGTCCACGCAGTTGTAGGCCACGTTGAGCTTGCCGCCGACGAACCACTTCGCGAACGGAGCCTCCGACCAGTCCAGCACCTCGCTGAACGGGGTCTGCCAGCTCAGCCGGTCGGCCTGGGCGGCCCAGAACGCCAGCCGGTCCTTTTCTGCCTCGGCGTACAACTCGCCCGTCGCGTTGGCATTGGCCGCGAAATCGGCAGGCGGCGGATAGGCTGACGGAACTTCGGTAGACGTCGCTGGCGCGTTTGACATGGATGTGAGCCTAGTCACCAAACGTTGCACCGGCGTTGGGACGTCACAAGACGCCGGCCGGGCGGCGGTACTCATGCGCCCAACGGTCGGCGAGATGGAGTTCAGCGGTCGGCTAGCGTTTCGCGTATGACCGATCCACTCGCACCGCTGTTGGACCTGCCCGGTGTTTCTGCGGCCAGCGACGAGGCGCGTGAGGCCCTGGGCCGGGCGCATCGACACAAGTTCAATCTGCGCGGCTGGCCACAGACGGCAGCTGAGGCCGCCCTACGCGCAGCGCGGGCCTCCGCAGTGCTCGACGGCGGGGCCCTCCAGCTGTCCGCCGACGGCGAACCCGATCCGGTGACCGCGGGTGCCATCCGCGTCGCCGAAGCGCTGGAAGGTGGCGCCACCTCGCTGGTCGGGGTGTGGCAGCGGGCCCCGATGCAGGCCCTGGCCCGGCTGCATGCCTTGGCCGCCGCCGACCTCACCGACGATGAGCACCTGGGCCGGCCCCGTACCGACCCCGACGTCGGACGCCGTCTTGAGCTGCTGACCGAAATCCTGGCCGGCGGCTCCAAGGTCCCGGCCCCCGTGCTGGCCGCGGTGGCACATGGCGAACTGCTCAGCCTGGCTCCATTTGGCACCGCCGACGGGGTGGTGGCCCGCGCGGTGTCGCGCCTGGTGACCATCGCCAGCGGGCTCGATCCGCACGGGCTGGGCGTTCCCGAAGTGCACTGGATGCGGAAGACGGGGGAGTACCGGGCTGCTGCACGGGGATTCGCCTCCGGTACCGCCGACGGGCTGACCGCGTGGCTGCTGCTCAGTAGTGAGGCGCTGAAGGGCGGTGCGCGGGAAGCGCTGCAGATCGCCCAGTCGGCGGCAGGCTGAACCGGCCGCTCCGGGTACTTCCAGCAAACGAAAGCGGGCGACGGTCCGAAACGATGTTTCGGCTCGTCGCCCGCTAGCACGGATACCGGTTACCAAGCGTGCCAACGTGGGTTGCGTGGGTGGCCTCGGCGTCCTCGCGATGCGCCTCGGCTGCAGCCCTACCCAAAGGGCCGTCGTAGCCGTCCGCTCTTCGCAATCACGCAGGCCCGCAACACTTTTGCCTATTCCGCGGCATGTGCTCCGCGTGGGTGCCGGGACCCGTGCTGGGGAGCCTGGTTCGGGAGATTTAGCCTTCTCTTCCGGCTAAGCCTTGGCCTCATCCAAGCTTCCGTGGTTCCTTTGTACTACGTGACCACGGTCACAGCAAGGGTGAAATGCACCCGAGTTCTGATCGTTACGCCGTCGTCTCAGCTACTACGTGCGGTAGCTCAGGAAGTGAAGCGACGCAACAACGAATAGGTCAATGCGCCTGCCGCCAGAGCGCTGATCCCGACGGCCGCGGTGGTGGCGACGGCTGCCGTCGACGGCGCCGGAAGCCGGTCCCGCAGCGACACCGGCTTGGTGAACGTCAGCACCGGCCATCCCCGCGACGCGGCCTCTTTGCGCAGTCCCCGGTCCGGGTTGACGGCGGTGGGGTGGCCCACGGACTCCAGCATCGGGATGTCGGTGATGGAGTCCGAGTAGGCGTAGCAGTGATCGAGGACATAGCCCTCGCGTGCGGCCAGGGCGCGGATCGCCTCGACCTTGCCCTCGCCGAAGCAGTAGAACGCGATGTCGCCGGTGTAGCGCCCCTCTTCGACCACCATCCGGGTGGCCATCGCGTGGGTGGCGCCCAGCGCCCTTGCGATCGGCGCGACGATCTCCTCGCCCGACGCCGACACCACCACGACGTCGCGGCCGCACAGCTTGTGGTCGGCGATCAGCTCGGCGGCCTCGGCGAAGACCAGGGGGTCGACGATGTCGTGCAACGTCTCGCCGACGATCGACTTGACTTGCTCGACATCCCAACCGGTGCACATGTTGGTGATGTAGCTGCGCATCCGGTCCATCTGGTCGTGGTCGGCGCCCGACATCAGGAACAGAAACTGGGCATATGTCGACTTGAGAACGGTGCGCCGGTTCAGCAGACCTTGATTGAAGAAAGGTTTGCTGAAAGCGAGCGTGCTGGACTTGGCGATGACGGTCTTGTCGAGGTCGAAGAAGGCCGCCGTACGTACCGGCCGACCGTTGTGCGGCCCGGATTGCTGTGCGATCAATTCCCCGGCAGCCCGATCGGATGCGGTCACAAGCGTCAGCATAGAGGCACCTGGGGCAGGTATTACGGACGGGAACACAAAATGGCAGTTCAAGACACATTCTTTCGGACGGTGCTTCCGGGATCGCCTCGGTAGCCCGGACCGGTGTCTCTTGCGTGTTTTGGCAGTTCCGTGTGTATAGTGAGCATTACTCGGCTTATGCCGAGGGTGTATCAGCCCGACCCCCCGGGGCTGATACACGACGACCTCCGCCTCCTCCCCCCCTGGCGGGGGTCGTCCCTTTTCTGGGGGAAGAATGCTTGCCGGCCCAGTCCCGGTGGTTGCGGAACCGTATTTTCAGCGTGTCGCCCGGCGTGTTCACTGCCTGAGATTGATCCACAGCGCGTAGTTCATCCACAATCCGCGATTTGGTGATGGTGCCGGCCCCGTTGTTGCCCGCAGGGTGGGCACATGGCCATCCCGAACACGACGATCACCCCGTCCGCCACCGTGCTTGCGCTGATCGGCGACCCGCAGCTGCGTGAGGATGTGTCGCGGGTGGCCGCTGCCGCCGGCGTCGGCCTCGTCGTCGTCGACGACCCCTCCGGGCGCAAGGCTTGGACGGCGGCCGCCGCCGTCCTGCTCGACGCCGCGGCCGCTCTGCGGTGCGCCAGGCGCGGGTTGCCGCGCCGCCCCCGGGTGATCCTCGTCGGTCACGTGGAACCGCAGCCGGACGACTGGCAGGCGGCAGTCTCCGTCGGCGCACAGCACGTGATGACACTGCCCACCCAGGACGCTGCCCTCGTGGCGGTCCTGTCCGAAGCGGACTGTCGCGACGACGGGGGTCGCGGCCCGGCGGTGGCCGTGGTCAGCGCTCGAGGCGGTGCCGGGGCATCGGTGTTCGCGGTGGCGTTGGCCCAATCGGCGTCGGCCGCGCTGCTGATCGAAGCCGATCCTTGGAGCGGGGGGATCGACCTGGTGGCGGGCAGTGAGGATGTGGCAGGCCTGCGCTGGCCGGACCTGGCCCTGCAGGGCGGCCGGTTGGGATATCCGGCGCTGCGCGAGGCGCTGCCTCGCCGGGACGGGGTCAGTGTGCTGTCCAGCGGGCGCTCGGGTGCCGACATCGAGGCGGGGCCGGTGGCGGCGGTCATCGAAGCAGGCTGCCGCGGCGGTGTCACGGTGGTGTGCGACGTACCCCGGCGCGCCACCGAAGCCGCCGAAACCGCTTTGAACGCAGCCGATCTGGTGGTTCTGGTGGCACCGGCAGACGTGCGGTCGTGTACCGCCGCGACCGCTGCACGGCCGTGGGTGCTGGCCTGTAACCCCAATGCCGGTGTGGTGGTGCGGGGACCGTCACCGGGTGGGCTGCGTGCGACCGAGGTGGCCCGCATCGTGGACCTGCCGCTGCTGGCCGCGATGCGACCGCAGGCCGGCATCGCCGAAGTGCTGGAGCGTGGCGGCCTGAGAGTGCGGCCACGTTCACCGCTGGGTTCGGCCGCGCGTCGGGTGTTGTCGGTCCTGGCCGGACACCCTGTGCAGGAGTCGGCGTGAGCGCCTCGCTGATCGACCGGGTACGCGAAAGGCTGGTGGCCGAAGCCTCCCCGCTCAACCCCGGCGTGGTGGCCGCAGCCATTCGGGCCGAATCCGGCGGGCTGCTCGGAGACACCGAGGTACTCAGCAATCTGCGGCTGCTGGAGACCGAACTGACCGGTGCCGGCGTCCTGGAACCCCTGCTGTGTGCGCCGACCACCACCGATGTGCTCGTCACCGCCCCCGATGCGGTGTGGGTGGATGACGGCAACGGATTGCACCGCAGCGCAGTCTGTTTCCCCGACGAGAGCGCGGTCCGGCGGCTGGCGCAACGGTTGGCACTGCTGGCCGGGCGCCGCCTCGATGAGGCGCAGCCCTGGGTGGACGGCCAGCTCAACGGCATCGGTCCGTTCACCGTGCGTCTACACGCGGTGCTGCCTCCGGTAGCGGCTGCGGGCACCTGCCTGTCGCTGCGGGTGTTGCGCCCGGCCACCCAGAATCTCGACAGCCTCACCGAATCCGGGGCGATCCCGCAGCAGGCCGCCGACCTGCTGCGCGCGGTCATCCGGGCCCGGTTGGCGTTCCTCATATCCGGAGGCACCGGCTGCGGTAAGACGACGCTGTTGGCCGCCGCGCTCGGTGCCGTCCCCGCTCACGAACGCATCGTCTGTGTCGAGGACGCGGCCGAACTGGCCCCGCCGCATCCACATCTGGTCAGGCTGGTGGCACGGTGCGCCAATGTCGAGGGCGTCGGTGAGGTGACCGTGCGCGACCTGGTCAGGCAGGCGTTGCGGATGCGCCCGGACCGGATCGTCGTCGGTGAGGTTCGCGGTGCCGAGGTGGTGGACCTCCTGGCCGCACTCAACACCGGACATGACGGCGGAGCAGGCACCGTACATGCCAACAGCTCCGCGGAAGTGCCGGCCCGGTTGGAGGCGCTCGGCGCGCTCGGCGGACTGGACCGTGCCGCGCTGGTCAGCCAACTGGCGGCAGCCGTACAGGTGTTGCTTCACGTCGGGCGGGACGGCGCCGGGCGGCGCAGGCTCTCCGAGATCGCGGTGCTGCGCCGCGCGGCCAGGGGTGAGCTCGAGGTGGTGACGGCATGGGACGCCGACACCGGGTTGGGCTGCGGTGCAGAGATTCTCGACGCTCTGGTAGGCCGGCGGGTATCGCCGTGACGGCCAGTGCACTGGCCTTGGCCGCCGCACTTCTGCTGTGGCCGGTCATGCCCCGGCGCGCTGCAGCGCTGCGGCGGGCGGAGGCTCCTCGGCGGCGGGTTCGGGTAGCGCCCATGGTCGTGGTGCTGGGAGTTGTTCTGGGCTGGCTGGTTTCGCTGCCGGTCGCGGTGGCCATGGCACTGGTGTGCGGGACGGTCGTCGTACGCCGGCGGCGTCGCCATGCCCGTCGGCAGCAGCTGGAGGAAGCGGCGTCACTGCAGGCCGCCTTGGACGTGCTGGTGGGTGAGCTGCGTACCGGCGTCCAGCCGGTGAGCGCCTTCGGTACTGCGGCCGACGAAGTGTCCGGGGCGGTACGCCGGGGCATGGCCGCCGTCGCCGCCCGGGCCCGTCTTGGCGCCGATGTCGCGGCGGGTCTTGAAGATGTCGCGGCAACTTCGCAACTGCCGATGCACTGGGAACGGCTTGCGGTCTGCTGGCGACTGGCTCATGCGTACGGCCTCTCGATCGCCACCCTGATGCGCACCGCGCAGCGCGACATCGTCGAACGCGAACGGTTTTCCTCTCACGTCGAAGCGGCGATGGCCGGCCCGCGGGCGACGGCAACGGTGCTGGCCGGGCTGCCCGTGGCCGGCATCGCACTGGGGCAGTTGATCGGAGCGCAGCCCCTGGCGTTCCTGTGTGGACCGGGGACAGGTGGTTGGCTGCTGGTGATCGGGGTGCTGCTGGCCTGCGCCGGACTGATGTGGTCGGACCGGATCACCGAACGGGCACTGGGATGAGTTGGGCAGCAGTGTTTCTCGCTCTGGCACTGCTGGCCGGTGCCGATCCGGCGCGGGTGCGGTTTCGCGTCGCGCCCGCATCGGGGCCGCGGGCGGGCCACCGGCGGGTCCGCACCGATGATCCGCTCGCTGCGGCCTCGACGTTCGACCTGTTCTCGGCATGTCTGGCCGCCGGGATGGCGGTGTCGACCGCGGCCGCAGCCGCCACCGCGTCAGCGCCACCGTCACTGGCGCCGATGTTGCGGCGCGCGGCTGAGCTGCTGGCGCTCGGAGCGGATCCGGCCACGGCCTGGTCCGGTGGCAATGACGCCGTGCCGCAAGACAAGAACGCCGAGGCCCTGTTGCGGCTGGCCCGCCGCTCGGCCGCCTCGGGCAGCGCCCTGGCCGACGGGGTGGCCGAGCTGGCCGCCCAGGCTCGACACGATGCCACTGCCGCGGCCGACGCGGTGGCAGAACGGGCCTCGGTACTCGTCGCCGGACCGTTGGGTCTGTGTTACCTGCCGGCGTTCGTGTGCCTGGGAGTGGTTCCTGTGGTCGCCGGCCTGGCCGGTGACGTGCTGGGTTCAGGTTTGTTGTGAGTACACATCGCAGAGGGAGGAAACATCATGGCGGGAAACATGATTCAGCGGGCGAATGCCAGAGCGGCACTGCTGATGCTCGACGAATCAGGGATGAGCACAGTCGAGTACGCCATCGGCACCATTGCCGCGGCGGCGTTCGGGGCCATCCTGTACACCGTGGTCACGGGGGATTCGATCGTGAGCGCGCTGACCAACATCATCAGCCGGGCGCTGAACACCAACGTCTAGATGACTGGCTGGACGACCGGGGTGCGGTCACCGTCGAGGCGGCTTTTGCGATCGCATCGCTGGTGGCCGTCCTGGTGTTGTGTGTCGGCGGCCTTGGCGCAGTGGGCATGCAGATCCGGTGTATCGACGCAGCGCGCGAAGCCGCCCGACTGGCGGCCCGGGGTGAGGGCGATACGGCCACGGCCGCCGCTCGGCGTATCGCCCCGTCCGGCGCGGTGGTGCATCTCGCCCGCGACGGCGGTCTGGTGGTGGCCCGGGTCAGCGCAGCGACGGCGCTGCCGGGGTTCACGGTGTCCGCCGAGGCAGCCGCGGTGCCCGAACCCGGAATCGGGTGAGCGCGGTTCGGCCACGCTGTTGGCCGTGGCGATGATCGCGGTGGTGATCGCGTTCGCGGCCGGTGGTGCCTACCTCGGTGCCGCCGTCACGGCCCGGCACCGGGCCCAGGCCGCAGCGGATCTGGCGGCCCTGGGTGGCGCCGGTGCCGTGGTTTCCGGACCGGTCGCGGCGTGCGCGCAGGCCACCCAGATTGCCGCGCGGCTGCATTCGGCCGTGGGCGCCTGCCGAATCGACGGCCTCGACGTGGTGCTCGAGGTATCGGTCCCGGTGCGCCTCGGCCGATGGGGCGTCGGCCCGGCTCGGGCGGCCGCGCGCGCCGGACCGGTGGAGGCCGTTGCGTAGTCGAGGCGGCCTAGTCGAGCCGGTCGAGATCCGCGGCGGCGACTTCGCCGTCAGTCGGCAGCCGCAGCGCGATCAGGCCGGCGAAGGTGTCGTCGTCGAGTTCGATTCGGTTGATCGTCATGTGCACCGGCTGCCAGCCGCCGTCTTCAGCACGCATCCGCAGCACCGCGGTGGTGACACCGTCGGTGAAATCCGAGGTCATCCGGGCCATGTGCCGGGCGTCGGCCGGGTGGATGCGGGCCGGTCCGCCGTCGCGGTGACGCCAGTCGAAGAACGGCGCGGGTTCGTCGAGCCACTTCAACAACTTCCAGTCGTCGAGGCCGACCAGGGCCCGGTGTACACCGGGGCGGGCCAGTCCGTTGAGGATGCGCTGGGCCAGGTTGTCGACGGGTGTCACCGGGCTGTCGCGCTCGCTGCGCCAGTTCATGGCCCGGCAGACCATCCGGTCGGCGCCGTCGTCGCGCGGTTCCAGGGTCACCCGGGCGACGAATCCCACCGTGATGATCTCCCCGCGATGGTCGGTGACATCCCAGGTGGTGCACAAGGTGTTGCCGACCACGGGCTTGACGGTCATGGCCAGCACCTTGGCCTCGCTGCCGTTGAGGTCCCGACCCGGCAGGTCGTCGGCGAACGTCCGGTCGTGGGTGGCTTCGGTTTCCGGGTTCATTCCGCTGTTACGCAGCGATTCAGGCGTATCGGTGGCCACGCCTGCGGTCAGGTCCCAGACCAGCGGGCCGGGAACCGGCCGTTGGGGCGGTTCGACGTCGGTCGGCCCGATCCAGACGTGGACGCCGTGGATATGCCCGTCGGACATCCGCACCACTTCGGTGCGGATTACGCGGTCGTTCTTGGGTGTGATGCTGCTGAGGCCCTGGCCGGCCTGGACGGTTTCCCTGATGGCGCTCTGAATTGCCATCAGGTGCGGATTTCGTCGTAGAAACACACTGATCGGGACGAGGTTCTTCGTCTGCAGACCTCGCGCGACCACGGCAGGCTCGCTACCCAGTGTCTCCACGAGCAGCCAGTCGTGGGTCATGCGCGGCATTTTACCGAGGTATTGGTAGCTGTATTACGCCTGCGACGACGACGTGATCCGCAGGAGAAAACTGCGGATTACGGTCGCGGATACCCGAAGCCGGGTCTGTCGGCTTGCAAACATGAGTGAGTTCACGTAATTTGCCACTGCGCCCGGCCTCCGGGATTGGGAACGGATCGCGTTGTCCGACCGTTCGTCGCACCGTCTGTGTGTTCGGCGTGGCCGAATGCAGCCACGCAGTAGTAGATCCGCGTAGTCGGCCGTCGAGGGGTCGGTCGTCAACGCGGTCGGGGGTCCGCTGAGGACGTACTCAGCGCGCCGAGCACCAGGCGGAGCACTTGTATCGCGCCCGATTTGTCCAACGGGTCGTTCCCGGTGCCGCATTTCGGTGACTGCACGCACGAGGGACAACCCTGCGGGCACTCACAAGCTTCGATCGCGTCGGCCGTCGCGCCCCACCATGTGCTCAGGTTACGGAATCCGCGGTCGGCGAAACCCGCCCCGCCGGGATAGCCGTCGTAGACGAAGATCGACGGCAGGCCGTCCACCGGCCCGACGGCCGTCGAGACCCCGCCGATGTCGCCGCGGTCGCAACTGGCCACCAGCGGCAGCAGGCCGATCGCCGCGTGTTCGGCGGCATGCAGACTCCCTGGCATGGTCAGCAGATCGATACCGTTGTCCTGTAACGCTTCCGGGGTGATCGTGCACATCACGGCCATGGTGTCCAGGGTGCTGGGTGGCATGTCGAGCTCGACGAAATCGATGACCTCACCGTCGATCCGGCGGCGCAGGTAACCGACCACGGTGTTGGTCACCGACACGGGGACCAGGCCCACGGTGACCGGGCCGAACGCCCTGCGTTCACCGGGGCCGGTGACCGCGATGTCGGTGAGTTCCCTGGCGAACGTGCTGTAGCCGGGATCGGCGGCATACACGAACGCCACCCCGTCCTCGAAGGACAGCGAGTCGACCAGAAAGGTCTCACCCTGGTGCAGATACACCGCGCCGGGATGCAACGACGCCGCCGCCTGTCCGGCGCCCGTGCTGCCCAGCATCCTGCCGGTGTCGACCTCAAGGATCGCGATCTGACCGCCGCTGGAGCCGCGGATGTCCACGGCAGGATGCGGATCCACCCCGGGGGCGGGGAAATAGCCGCTCGGACGCTTCCGGAGCAGACCGTCGTCGACCAGGGTTTCGGCCACCGCCTCGGCGTTCCACAACCGGACCTCGGCCGCGGTGAGCGGCAGCTCGGCTGCGGCGCAGAGCAACTGCGGGCCCAGCACGTGCGGATTCGTCGGGTCGATGACCACCCGCTCGATCGGCTTGTCCAGCAGCGCCGCGGGATGGTGCACCAGGTAGGTGTCCAGCGGATCGTCGCGGGCGATCAACACGATCAGTGCGCCCTGCCCGCGCCGGCCGGACCGCCCGGCCTGCTGCCAGAACGAGGTGACGGTGCCGGGAAAGCCCGCCATCACCACCGCGTCGAGTCCGGCGATGTCGATACCGAGCTCGAGCGCGTTGGTGGTGGCCAGCCCGCGCAGCCGGCCGTCGGTCAGGGCGTGTTCCAGTTCGCGGCGGTCCTCGGCGAGAAAACCCGCCCGGTAGGACGCCACCTGATCGGCCAGCTCCGGTGCGGTGTCCTCCAACCGGGCCCGGGTTCCCAACGCGGTGAGTTCGGCGCCGCGCCGGGACCGGACGAAGGTCAACGTCCGTGCCCCCTCGGACACCAGGTCGGCCATCACCCGGGCGGCCTCGGCGCCGGCCGAACGCCGGACCGGCGCACCGTTCTCGCCGGTGAGATCGTCGAGCAGGGCCGGTTCCCACAACGCGATCGTGCGCGCGCCCTGCGGTGAGCCGTCCTCGGTCACCTCCGCCACCGTCTGCCCGATCAACTCCGCGGCTGTTTCGGCCGGTGACGCCGTCGTGGCACTCGCGAAGATCACCGTCGGACCCGAGCCATCGGGAGAGTACCGCGCGCACAACCGCAACAGCCGACGCAGCACCATCGCCACGTTGGAACCGAAAATGCCACGGTAGTAATGACATTCGTCGACCACGACGTACTTCAGGTGACGCAGGAACACCGCCCAGCGGGCATGGTTGCGCAGCAGCGACAGATGGATCATGTCCGGATTGGAGAAAATCCATCTCGACCGTTCCCGGGCGAACCGACGCACCTCGGTGGCGCTGTCACCGTCATACGGCGCCGGCGCCACATCCCGCAGGGCGGCGACGGTCTCCGTCAGGTTCTGTGCGGTACGCAGCTGGTCGTGTCCGAGCGCCTTCGTCGGGGACAGGTACAGCACCCGAGTCTGCCGGTCCGCGGCCAACGCCGAGAGGATCGGTAGTTGGTAGGCCAGGGACTTACCCGATGCGGTTCCAGTGGACACCACCACATGTCGGCCGTCGTGGGCCAATTCGGCGGCGGCGAGCTGATGCGACCACGGTGCGGTGACGCCGCGGTCCTGCAAAGCCTGAATGACCTCCGGATGGGCCCATTGCGGCCACCGATCTGGTTTGCCGGGCCGTGCCGGTATATCCGCAACATGGCGTAGCGGATCTTCCCCGGAAGGGGTGCCGTCAACGGCGCAAGCCAGCAGCTCACGGCCGAAATCCGACCCCTGGTCCAGCACTGTCCGTCCTCCTACGATCTACCCCGCCGACAACGGCTCGGATTTGTAAACGAATTGTTCACCACGCGCCGCACGCCAAGACTGTCGCAGCCGACCCGAACATGGTTGACTGATCACGGTCGCAGCTTCTGTGTTTGTACTCGCACTCGCAGGATCGTCGTTGCGATCGCGGTTCCTGCGAGGGTTGTAGGTCGGGTCAGTTCCGGGCGACTCCACGAAGGATGGCGGTCGGAACGGGCCCGGTGCACCGGAAGTCGGTGGACCGCACCCGGTTGAAAGAGAAGGAAAGAACAAAAGATGCCACAGGGAACTGTGAAGTGGTTCAACGCGGAAAAGGGCTTCGGCTTCATCGCTCCGGAGGACGGCTCTGCCGACGTGTTTGTCCACTACACGGAAATTCAGGGCAGCGGATTCCGCACCCTGGAGGAGAACCAGAAGGTTGAGTTCGAGGTTGGCCAGAGCCCCAAGGGGCCGCAGGCCACGGGTGTTCGGGCCATCTGAGCCAAACAAACCCAAAGAGACACCCCCGTGTGAGTCCAAAATCGGACACCGCGGGGGTGTTCTCGTTTTTGCAGCCTGCGCTGGCCTAGTGTCGGTTTGTGAGCCAGCTGTCCTTCTTCTCGGCTGAGTCGGTGCCGCCTGCGGTGGCCGACCTGACCGGGGTGCTTGCCGGGCCGGGGCAGATCGTTCTGGCGAGCAGCGGCGGTCGGCAGGCGGCCCGGATCTCGGTCGTCGTCGCCGAGCTGTGGCGTGCCCAGGGCCTGGCCGAGATGATCACCGAGGTCGGGCTGGTGCCGGAGATCTCCCGGACCGACGAGAACAACCCGCTGGTGCGTACGGCACTGGATCCGCAGTTGATGCTGATCGCCGGGGAGTGGACCAGGGGCGCGGTCAAGACCGTGCCGCCCCGATGGCTGCCCGGTGCCCGCGAGCTGCGGGCCTGGACGCTGGCGGCGGGCACGCCCGAGGCCGACGACCGTTACCTGCTGGGGCTGGACCCACATGCGCCCGATACCCACGCGTCGCTGGCAGCGGCCATGATGCGGGTGGGAATCGCCCCGACCCTGATCGGGACCAGGGGCTCTCATCCGGCGCTGCGGATCAGTGGGCGCCGACGCCTGTCGCGCCTGGTGGAGAATGTCGGGGAACCGCCCGGGGATACCTCCGCGTTGGCGCATTGGCCACGTATTTAATGATGCATACGCGGAGAGCCGGTTTGCGTAGGCTCGCGCGTAATGCGAAATTGTCAGTTGCCGGGCGTGGCGCGGCAACCATAGAAGTGGAGCGTAAGCACAGTTGGCTGGCGATAGCGGCAGCGGTAGCAAGGGGAATGTCCGGCGACTCGTAATTGTCGAGTCGCCGACCAAGGCGCGCAAAATCGCCGGCTACCTGGGCTCCAATTACGTGGTCGAATCCTCCCGCGGGCACATTCGTGACCTGCCGCGCAATGCCGCTGACGTGCCCGCCAAGTACAAATCCGAGTCGTGGGCGCGCCTCGGGGTCAATGTCGACGACAACTTCGAACCGCTCTACATCGTCAGCCCGGAGAAGAAGAGCACGGTCACCGAGCTCAAAGACCTGCTCAAGGGTGTCGACGAGCTCTACCTCGCAACGGACGGTGACCGCGAGGGTGAGGCGATCGCCTGGCACCTGCTGGAGACGCTGAAGCCCAAGGTGCCGGTCCGGCGGATGGTGTTCCACGAGATCACCGAACCCGCGATCCGGGCCGCCGCGGAAAACCCCCGTGACCTGGACATCGCGCTGGTCGACGCGCAGGAGACCCGCCGCATCCTCGACCGGCTCTACGGCTACGAAGTGTCGCCCGTGCTGTGGAAGAAGGTCGCGCCGAAGCTGTCGGCGGGCCGGGTGCAGTCGGTGGCCACCCGCATCATCGTGCAGCGTGAGCGCGAGCGCATGGCGTTCCGCAGCGCCGGGTACTGGGACGTCAGCGCCGAGTTGGACGCGTCGGTCTCCGATCCGGAGGCCACCCCGCCCAAGTTCACCGCCAAGCTCAACACCGTCGACGGCCGCCGCGTCGCCGCCGGTCGTGATTTCGACTCGCTGGGCCAGCTGAAGAAGCCCGACGAGGTGCTCGTGCTCGACGAGGCCAGCGCCGGGGCCCTGGCCGCCGGTCTGCGCGGCGCCCAGTTGGCCGTCAGCTCCGTCGAGCAGAAGCCGTACACGCGCAAGCCCTACGCGCCGTTCATGACCTCCACGCTGCAGCAGGAGGCCGCCCGCAAGCTGCGGTTCTCCTCGGAGCGCACCATGAGCATCGCGCAGCGGCTGTACGAGAACGGCTACATCACCTACATGCGTACCGACTCGACCACGTTGTCGGAGTCGGCCATCAACGCCGCACGCAACCAGGCGCGGCAGCTCTACGGTGACGAGTACGTGCATCCGTCGCCGCGGCAGTACACCCGCAAGGTCAAAAACGCCCAAGAGGCGCACGAGGCGATCCGCCCCGCCGGTGACGTGTTCCAGACCCCGGGGCAGCTGCACGCGCAGCTCGACACCGACGAGTTCCGGCTCTACGAGCTGATCTGGCAGCGCACCGTCGCCTCCCAGATGGCCGATGCCCGCGGAACCACGCTTTCGCTGCGGATCTCTGGAGCCGCCCCGGCGGCGACATTGGACGGGGGCGCCGCGGGCGTTCATCAGGTCGTGTTCAACGCGTCCGGCCGCACCATCACGTTCGCGGGCTTCCTGAAGGCCTACGTCGAGAGCCTCGACGAGCAGGCCGGCGGTGAGGCCGACGACGCCGAGAGCCGTCTGCCGAACCTGACCCAGGGCCAGCGGGTCGACGCCGCCGATCTGACCGCCGACGGGCACACCACCAGCCCGCCGGCCCGCTACACCGAGGCGTCGCTGATCAAGGCCCTCGAAGAACTCGGCATCGGCCGCCCGTCTACGTACAGCTCGATCATCAAGACCATCCAGGACCGCGGCTACGTGGTCAAAAAGGGCAGTGCGCTGGTCCCGTCATGGGTCGCCTTCGCCGTCATCGGACTGCTGGAGCAGCACTTCGGCCGGCTGGTGGATTACGACTTCACCGCGGCCATGGAAGACGAGCTCGACGAGATCGCCAACGGTCAGGAACAACGCACCAACTGGCTGTCGAACTTCTACTTCGGCGGTGAGCACGGAGTCGAGGGATCCATCGCCCGCGCCGGTGGCCTCAAGCACCTCGTGGGCGGCAACCTCGAAGGCATCGACGCGCGAGAAGTCAACTCCATCAAGCTCTTCGATGACGACGAAGGTCGCGCCGTGGTGGTCCGGGTCGGTCGCAACGGCCCGTACCTGGAGCGGATGATCGCCGATCCGGACAATCCGGGGGAGCTCAAGCCGCAGCGCGCCAACCTCAAGGATGAGCTGACGCCCGACGAGCTGACCCTCGAGTTGGCCGAGAAGGCTTTCGCCACACCGCAAGAGGGCCGCGTGCTGGGTGTCGACCCGGTGTCCGGGCACGAGATCGTCGCCAAAGACGGACGATTCGGTCCCTACGTCACCGAGATCCTCCCGGAACCCCCCGAAGATCCCGATGCGGGAACGACGGCCAAGAAGGGTAAGAAGCCCACGGGACCCAAGCCGCGCACCGGATCTCTGTTGCGCACAATGGATCTGGAGACCGTGACGCTGGACGACGCGCTCAAGCTGCTGTCGTTGCCCCGAGTGGTTGGCGTCGACCCGTCGAACAACGAGGAGATCACCGCGCAGAACGGCCGCTACGGCCCGTATCTCAAGCGCGGCACGGACTCTCGTTCGCTGGCCACCGAGGAACAGATGTTCACCATCACCCTCGACGAGGCCCTCAAGATCTACGCCGAGCCGAAACGCCGTGGGCGCCAGGCCGCTGCGGCCCCGCCGCTGCGTGAGCTGGGCACCGACCCGGCCTCAGGTAAGCCGATGGTGATCAAGGACGGGCGGTTCGGTCCATACGTCACCGACGGTGAGACCAATGCCAGCCTGCGCAAGGGCGACGACGTCGCCTCGATCACCGACGAGCGCGCCTCGGAACTGCTGGCCGATCGCCGGGCCCGCGGTCCAGTGAAGAAGGCCGCGAAGAAGGCTCCGGCGAAGAAGGCTGCCGCCAAGAAAACCGCTGCCAAGAAGGCCCCGGCGAAGAAGGCCGCCGCCAAGAAGGCCTGACCTGCTCTAGCCCGTGTTATCTCGGCGGTGAGGGGCGTCTAGGTGGAGCTTCGCACGTCGTCGTCGGTCACGTCGCTTTCGGCTTCGCGCTCCAAATCCCGTGGCAGGACCAGGTTCATCGGGCGGGCCAGCTGGGTGGGCACGGTGCGGCCGCGCAGTTCGACGATCTCGCCGACGTCCCAGCTCAGTGCCTCGGCGTCCAGGGCGCCGCTGACCGCGATCGCCGAGGCCAGCACATGGCCCTCCTCCAGCTTGGCGAGCTCGGTGAGGCGGGCGGCCTCGTTCACCGGATCGCCGATCACGGTGTACTCGAACCGGGCCTGAGCACCGATATGGCCGGCGATCGCGCGGCCGGCCGACACACCGATACCGAACTCGGTGTCGGTGCCCAGCACGCTGAGCAGCTCGTCGTGCAGTTCACGGGACGCCGCCAGCGCACCGCCGGACGCATCGGGATGCTCGATCGGGGCACCAAAGATGGCCAGGGCCGCGTCACCCTGGAACTTGTTGACGAACCCGCCGTGCCGGTTGACCGTGTCGACGATGACCCGGAAGAACTCGTTGAGCAGGTTCACCACGTCGCCGGCCGGAATCGTCGACGCCAGATGCGTCGAACCCACCAGGTCCACGAACAGCACCGCCACATCGCGTTCCTGGCCGCCCAGCTCGGTGCCGCGCTCCAGGGCGCGTCGGGCCACGTCCTCACCCACGTAGCGGCCGAACAGGTCACGTAGCCGTTGCCGTTCGGCCAGCTCGCGCACCATGTCGTTGAACCCGGCCTGCAGCAGGCCCAGCTCGCTGGCGTCGTAGATCTGCATGTGCGCGTTGTAGTTACCGCGCTGCACCTCGCCAAGCGCCCAGCGCAGCTGGCGCAGCGGATCGGCGATCGACATCGCCACCAGCACGGTGCCGGACAGGCCGATCACCAGCGCGGCCACGGCCAACAGCAACAGCGGGGTGATCAGCCGGTCCGCCGAAGCGGTCAGGATCGAGAACTTGCTGGCCACCAGCGCCAGGACGATGGCCAGGACCGGCACGCCCGTCGAGAGCACCCAGGTCAACACCTGGCGCAGGATCACCCCGGGGGCGCGGAAGTTCTCCGGAACCCCGCCGCGCAGCGCGGCCACCGCGACCGGCCGCAGCACCCGCTCGGACTGCAGGTAGCCGATGATCGCCGTGGCCGTCGCCCCGAGGGCGGTGGCGACGAGAACCACGGGGGCCGACTTACTGGCCACCGGCCAGCTGGCCACGATGAACACGATCGAGCCCAGCAGCCAGTTCGTGACGCTGATCAGGGTGCGGTAGAAGGGCATCTTCAGCGCCCGTACGCGGGCCAACTCGGTGATGCCGGGGTCCGACTTCGACAGCAGGGTGTCGCGGCGCTGCCACCGGATCACCGGGATAAGCAGTCGCAGGGCCAGATAGGCGCCGACGGTGAACGACACGAACAGATACCCCAGGAAGATCGCCAGGTTGAGCACCGGCAGATCCTGGAGCTGGATGCGGTCCTCGGGAGGCAGGCCGAAGCGCAGGAAGCCGAGCACGAACAGCGCGCCGATGATGTCGGCCTGCAGCATGCCCAGCGTGAACACCGGCCACGGGGTACGCGCCACCCATCGGACGAATGCATTGATTCGCCTCATGGGGATTGCCTCCGCGGTCACCCGTTCACCGTATCGGGCCCCAGGGACGTTGAGCGCCTGCTGTGACGTGGTTGTGTCGGCTTGACCACTACTGTTGGGGACGATGAGCGGGGTCTTTTCGCGGCTGGTGGGCCAGCATGCGGTGGAACAGGAGCTGGTGGCGGCCGCGTGGGCGGCCCGAGGTGATTCGCCCCACAGTGGCATCACCGTGGGGACCATGACGCATGCCTGGCTGATCACCGGCCCGCCCGGATCGGGGCGTTCGGTCGCCGCACTGTGCTTCGCGGCGGCCTTGCAGTGCACGTCAGAGGGGACGCCGGGGTGCGGTGAATGCCGGGCCTGTACGACGACGATGGCCGGAACCCACGCTGATGTGCGCCGCATCGTGCCCGAGGGATTGTCGATTGCGGTCAAGGAGATGCGCGAGATCGTCCAGATCGCCTCGCACCGGCCCGGGACCGGGCGGTGGCAGGTCGTGGTGATCGAGGATGCCGACCGGCTCACCGAGGGCGCGGCCAACGCGCTGCTCAAGGTGGTGGAGGAGCCGCCGGCGTCGACCGTGTTCCTGCTCTGCGCGCCATCCGTGGACCCAGAGGACATCGCGATCACGCTGCGCTCCAGGTGCCGGCACGTGGCGCTGACCACGCCGTCGGTGGACGCCATCGCCGACGTGCTGATCTCCGGTGACGGGCTGCCCGAGGCAGATGCGCGCTGGGCGGCTTCGGTCAGCGGCGGACATGTGGGGCGGGCCCGGCGGTTGGCGACCGATCCGGAGGCCAGGGACCGCCGGAAACGGGCGCTCGGGCTGGCCCGGGACGCTGCGACACCGGCGCGGGCGTTCGCGGCGGCCGAGGAGATGGTGGCCGTCGCCGAGTCCGAGGCACTCGCGTTGACCGCGGGGCGCAACGAGACCGAGACCGAGGAGCTCAAAACCGCCCTGGGGGCAGGTGGGACCGGAAAAGGTACCGCTGCCACCACCCGCGGGACTGCCGGTGCGCTCAAAGAACTGGAGCGACGGCAGAAGTCACGGCAGACCCGCGCCTCCCGCGATGCGCTGGACCGGGCCCTGATCGACCTGGCCACCTACTTCCGCGATGCCCTGCTGGTGTCGTCCGGCGCCGGCGGTGTCACGGCGAACCATCCGGACATGGCCGAGAAGGTGGAGGCCATGGCCGCCCACGTGCCACCCGACCGGCTGCTGCGCTGCATCGAGGCGGTGCTGGAATGCCGTGAAGCGCTGGCCGTCAACGTCAAGCCGAAGTTCGCCGTCGACGCCATGGTGGCGACCGTCGGGCAGGCGCTACGTGGGTGAGTTGGGTCCTGGGCGGCGTCTGCCGTAAAGTGGTGCCGCCCGGTTCGCCCGGGTGCGCCACCCTAGCTCAGTCGGTAGAGCAATTCACTCGTAATGAATAGGTCAGGGGTTCGATTCCCCTGGGTGGCTCCACGCGTCCCTGGTCGGACGAATGAACTTGCTGCACTCCGGCACGTTGAAGCGGCGCTAGGCTCACCGCATGGCTCGGATCTTGGTGGGGGCGGCCCTCCTGGCAGCGGTTTCACTGACGTCTCCGGTGGCGGCCGCTGACCCGGGGCGAATCCCGGATCTCAGTAGCTACACCGCGGTCGATATCCAGGACTACAACACGTATTACAACTACCCGACGACGAACGGCGCGCAGTTCGCCACCCCGGGCGGGTACCGATGCCGGATCACCTACACCGGCCGTGCCAACCCACCCATGAAGCAGGCCAGTTGTTGGGGTGAGCTGCCCGGCACATCGAGCAACTCGGTCCGCGTTTTCGCGGCCATGCAACTCGATCCGGCGACCTTTTCCACCGGGGATCTGGCTGGCATGGAGAAGTACACGGACTACAAGGAGCCGCGCGACCGCACAGTCGATCCAGCTGACTACAAGCTGCTTCCCGCGGGCAGCAAGCTCGTCTACCCCGACACCGGGACGTGTGCCGTCACCGACGTGAGCACGGTGTGCGTGGTGGGCGACCACGGCTTCGAGCTGTCGGAGAAGGGCAGCCGGGTCTTCTAGCCCTTGGCCAGCGCTGCGCGCGCCACGTTGCGGGCGGTGTTCGCAGCGGGGAATCCCGCGTAACCGCTGGCGTGGTAGATGACTTCGGCGATCTCGTCCTCGGTGAGGCCGTTGCGGAGGCCGATTCTGACGTGCGACTCGAACTCGTCGGTGGCCCGCAGGGCGATCAAAATGCCCATGGTGACCAGGCTGCGATCACGGCGGCTCAGGCCTTCGCGACTCCACAACCGGCCGAAGACATTGTCGACACCGATGGCCATCAGCTCGTCGCCGAATCTGCCGTCGGGCTCGACGACGTCTGCCGGCAGATGCGGCACCATCTCCTGGAGGACCCGCAGACCCTGTTCGCGTACGTCAGTCATGCCTGCCAGCTTGGCACGCGCTCCGAATCAGTCATCGACCGATCGCATGACGAGCGTGTTTGACCCGTCGTGGAGGTAAGCGGCCGATCGCCAGTCTTTATTGCTGAGTGCGGTATCCAGTTCAGGGCTGGTGAGAAAATGTCCAGTGGGCAAATCGGTCCGCAGGCCCTCGTTGAGGCTCGGAATTTGTCCAGATGCCGTGGGCGCGTACTTCGACCGCAGTGTGTCTGCTGTGGACGGTTCGAGTTCGATGATCGCTTCGATCCAGTAGATCGACGGCCCGGGAACCGTTGCCCGGCTATCTGATTGCACGCCAAGGGCTCCGCCCATCCAGGTTGCCGAGATGGGGTGGCCGATCGCCGGGAAGCGTTTCGTGAGCGGCACGAGATCGTGCCGGATCTGGTCGGAAGTTGTGTCGCCGCTGGGAGCGTTACCGGTTGGGTTGCACGCCGAGACAACGAAAGTCAGGCATACCAGGATTGCGGCGACTACACGCAGTGGCGTCATACTGCAAATCCCTTCTGGTGGCCGATGGCGGTAGCTGTGGATTACACGCCCGGCCCAAACTTCTGATTCGTCAGCTCGTCGTATTGGTTCTTGATATCGGTGATGCGGATACCGATCTGGAGCATCTCTCCGTTAGCCGTGCTCATGGCGTTGGTGAGCTGGGTGATGCCTTGCTTGGCGATCGGGATCAGGCTCTTCTCGCGGGCTTGGGGGCTCAACGATGTGGGCAGTGAGTCGACGGCGCTGTCTACCCAGGACTTCGTGGTGTCAAGTTGAGTGCGCCCGGTGGCGACAATGTTTGCCGCGTTCGTGACTTCGGCGGCCAGTTGTTTATCGAGGTCGGCGAGCTTTTGGTAGACGGCTGCATGCTGTTTGTTGGCTGCGGCATACGCCTCGGCGCCCTTTCCTTGCCAGCCATCGTGCTGGGCGGCCGATTCGACCATGCCCTTCATCCGGAGCAGCTGGGAGCTGCCGTCGTGCTGGGGGCCGTCGACGGGCGTACCGACCCCGAAGGTTGCCCGCGCTTTGTTCCACGTGGAATAGAAGCCATCAAGCGCGCTCACAAAACCCCCTCGACCGGATTCTGGCAGTCATCGGTCAGTATCTCAGCACTCATCTACCGCGAGGTTCGGCCACCGACAGCTTTGATCTCTTCGGGGATGTCGCCGAGTGTTTCGGGATGGATGCTGGTCTTGATCCAGGTCCCATCGGGTTTCCTGTCGACGTGCGCAGTGCCGACATCGCTGGAGAGCAACCATAATTGGTCAGTGGAGGACAGCCAGGTGATGCCGACGCCGTGGCGACTGCTGTAGGCGTACGATTCGCGGAACACCTCGGCGCCCGTTGCGTTGTCCCGGATCACTGCCACCCAGGTGTCGACACCGTTCTGATTCGGTCCCATGTCGACCGCCACCGCATACTGCCCGGACGGTGAGTCCTTCGGATGGTCCGGTCGCGCGAAGCGGTCGTCATGTGGACTCGGGCTGCCGAAGAGTCCACAACCAGCGAGCAGGCAGGCGACCAATGCTGTGATGGCTAGTTGGCGGATCACCGTGCTGACCACCCGTCTTCACTGCCCACGAGCGATAACGTCGTATGCATCGCCGAACTGACGGATCGCGTCGTTGATGCGGGGCCACGGTGTCAGATACACCGTCAGCTGAGTGTCGTAGATGGTCCAGTCGGATTCGGCGATCTCGTTCGGAGGCAGAAGCCGTCCACCGCTGAAGAACCCATCATTGATGTGAGGATCATCCGGGCGAGCAGTCAGCACCGCGACCTGATACGCGAGCTCAGTTTGGGCGTGCGCGGGCGTCGCGGTCGGCCCCTTCTCCGCCAACTGGGCTCCGGTGGCAACCAGACTGCGCAAAGCCGCAGCGCGAAGCAGATCAGCCTGTGGTGCCCCTCGGTCGGCCAATATTGGTTCGGCCACTGCGGCTTTCGCGAATGCCATCTCGTAGGTATGCGCTCGCTCTGAGGCGGCATTGATCAAGACTTGGTTGGCGTCGTTGTCCTTGGTCATTGCGGCGAACAGGGCCGCAGTACGCCGCAGCCACCCGGGCCGTCCAACGAGTCGAAGCCCTCGACTCCCGTCGCGTCGCCGACCATCGCGCCGACGTAAGGGGCGAGGCTACGGGCAAAGGCTTGCCAAAGAGGGGGATTGGCAGGGGTATTCGGAGGTTCGCCCTTGTCGTCGGCGATGAACGAAGCGATGGCGTGCGCCGTTTGGCCGGCGCGAGTGGCTGCGATGCGATCGGTTGAATGTGCATCGCGCGGAATCCATACGAAGAGTTCGGCCGCACGTTGGCCGTCGTCGGGCCACGCCGCGGATGTCACATCTCGCAGGAACTCCGGACCGTCGGCTCGGTTGACCCGTTCGGAGATGGTGGTCGGATCTGTGTTGGGGGGAAGTGTGGGTTCGGCGTGTGAATCACAGCCGACGAGTGCGACGAGAGCCATGACCGATGTGAACCCACAGATGTGTCGACGCCACGCGCGGAGCAGCGCTGTCATTGCAGTCTGCTCACAGAACGTCCCCCACCAGGATCCCGACAGTCGACCGCCAGTATCTCAGCAGATGACCTACATCGGCGCCAGGAATCCGACGGGCCCGGGGGAGATGCAGACCGACAGCGCGGCGGTGTTCGCCTGCACGGAAATGGACTGCCCGGCGCCGGGAAGTCGGACGAAGACCCGGTTGAGGCCGGGCCGTACCGGCACCTTCACCTCGGGGCCTTCGGCGAGGGCCATGGTCAGGGAACCGTCGCTGTTGGCCAGATAGTTGATCTCGGCGGTCCAATCGGCCGGCAGCAGGGGCCCGTCGAGCGGCATGACGACGGGTTCGTCGGGCTGGACCAGGAATCCGCACTTGGGGGCCGGGCCCTCGACGATGGTGCGCACCCATGTCACTTTTGCCGGCAACAACGTCCCGGTCCGGTCGAACATTCGCAGATCGGTTGTCGCCGAGGCGAACTCGGGCCGCGGCGAGGCCAGGGCGAACATGTGGCTGGCCAGGTTCTCTGGAGCGGCGACGCGTTGCAGGATCAGCGGATCGACCTCCTGGTCCAGCAGTGGAGCAGCCGATGAGGTGGACGCCAGCGACGCGCGCGCATTGTTCAGATAGGCGGGCACCGGGTTGTCCTGCCACACCTTCAAAAAGGTGAACGTCGAATACAGGCTGCTCGCCACGAAAAGCACGGCAACACTGACACATACGGCAGTGCGCGCCGGTGACGCCGAAAGCAGGCGCGAGGATTTCCGGTTCGGTGCACAGAACCCCACGGCCGCCAACAGCGCCAGCACCACCACGAGGTCCGGTAGATAGCGCAGCGTCTGCGCCAACTCCAATGCGGTGAATCGCGAAGAGCGCATCAGGTAAATCGGGATCTGGCAGGCGACGGCGTAACCCAGGGCCACGATCAACACCGGCCAGATGCGGGTCTTGCGCACCAGCACCACTGCAACGGCGACAACGAGCACCACCCAGCCCAGCACCATCACCGAGACGGGTGGGGTGGCCCACGGTGAGGCGGGTGCCCAGCGTTGCCAGGACCACGGCCCACCCACGATCCCGGGCACGATGCCGTGGGTGAATGAGCGGCTCAGCAGGTCCCACGTCATCCCCAGATCGAAGCTCCACCGCTTCTGGTCGACGACGAGCAGATAAACCCCGATCCAGGCCACCAAGAGCGCCAGAGATCCGACCCACAGCTGAAGTCCGCGTCGCCACACGTCGCGCAGGCCGAAGGTCCCCGTGACGTATCCCAAGAGAGCGACGACCGCGAACGCCACGAACGGGATCACCGCGGCCTTCTCGAAGAACAGCAGCCCGCCCAGAAAGACGAGCACACCAACAACCGCATGCCGGGAAGACCCGGTGCGCACCAGCAGCACGGCCTCACCGACCACCCATGCCAGCGCGGCCTGCATCGGCAGTGTGTTCAGTCCCGCCGCCCACCACGCGAAACCGGGCAACGCCAACGGGGTGAACAAGGCAAAGGTCAGCGGGATCAGCAGCACGGGCCGCCAGCCGAGGATCACCCACAGTGCCCGCAGCAGCGCCAGCGAGGCCAGGAGTTGCATCACCACAAGACTGAGAGCGGCCAGCACCCAGGAGAACGGGGCCAGCCGGGTGACCGCGCCGGAAACCAGGAACGCCGCGGGCATGACGTGGCCGTCGTGATCATCGAACAGGTATGACGGCGACAGCAGATCCTGGGTGCCGGCGCGACCGATCAGGATCAGATCGTCCCAGTAGAAATAGCCGCCGAATGCGAGTACGGCCCGGACCACCAGGTGCAGCGCGATGAGCGCGGCGGCGATGCGGGCGACCTTGTTCACTCTTGCCGACTGTACGGACCCAGCGGGGGCACATCTGCCGTCGGTATGGTGAGCCCGTGCGAACACTGGTGACAGGAGCGGCAGGTTTCATCGGATCGACCCTGGTCGACCGACTGCTGGCGGACGGGCACAGCGTCGTCGGGCTCGACGACCTGAGCTCGGGGCGGGCAGAGAACCTGAGCAGCGCCGACAACAGCGACAACTTCGAGTTCGTCAAGGCCGACATCGTCGACGCGGATCTGCTGGGCCTGTTCAAGGACACCCAGCCCGAGGTGATCTTCCATCTGGGCGCCCAGATCTCGGTGAAGCGTTCGGTGGACGATCCGCAGCTGGATTCCACGGTGAATGTGGTGGGCGTGGTGCGGTTGGCCGAGGCGGCCCGGCAGTCCGGAGTGCGCAAGGTGGTGCACACGTCGTCGGGCGGCTCGGTGTACGGCACGCCGCCGTCGTATCCGACGAGCGAGGACACCCCGACGAATCCGGCGTCGCCGTACGCGGCGAGCAAGGTTGCCGGCGAGGTCTACTTCAACATGTTCCGCAATCTGTACAACCTGGACTGCTCACACATCGCCCCGGCCAACGTCTACGGCCCGCGTCAGGACCCGCACGGTGAGGCCGGAGTGGTGGCGATCTTCGCCCAGGCGCTGCTGGCCGGGCGGCCCACCAAGATCTTCGGTGACGGCTCCGACACCCGCGATTACGTGTATGTCGACGATGTGGTCGACGCCTTCGTGAGGGCGTCGGGGCCCGACGGCGGCGGGCAGCGGTTCAACGTCGGTACGGGGGTGGAGACCTCGACCCGCGAGATGCACACCGCGATCGCGCTGGCCGTCGGTGTCGCGGACGAACCGGAGATGCACCCGCCGCGGCTCGGTGACCTGCGTCGTTCCCAGCTCGACATCAGCCGGGCCTGGGACGTGCTGGGCTGGCGGCCGCAGGTGGATCTGGCCGCGGGTATCCCCATGACCGTCGAATACTTCCGGAGTAATTCTCACTAAAAGATTGTGAGTACTCACTTTCTCGTTTAGCGTTGCGTCATGTCCTACGACGTCATCGTTCGCAACGGCTTGTGGTTCGACGGCACCGGCGCCCCGCCGCAGGTCCGTTCGCTGGGGATTCGCGACGGGGTAGTGGTCACGGTGTCCGCCACCCCGCTCGACGAGACCGGTTGTCCCGACGTCATCAACGCCGGCGGTAAATGGGTGCTGCCCGGCTTCGTCGACGTGCACACCCACTACGACGCCGAGGTGCTGCTCGATCCGGGCCTGCGGGAATCGGTGCGCCACGGGGTGACCACCGTGCTGCTTGGCATGTGCTCGCTGTCGACGGTGTACGCCGACACCGAAGACGCCGCCGACCTGTTCAGTCGCGTCGAGGCGGTTCCGCGTCAGTTCGTGCTGGGTGCCTTGGAGCAGTACAAGACCTGGTCGGGTCCGGCCGAGTACGTGAAGGCCATCGACGAGCTGCCGCTGGGCCCGAATATCGCGTCGCTGCTGGGACATTCGGATCTGCGCGCCTCGGTGCTCGGGCTGGACCGGGCCACCACGCGTGGGGTCACCCCGACCGATGCCGAACTGGAGACCATGGCGGCCAAGCTCGACGAGGCCCTCGAGGCGGGCATGCTCGGTCTGTCCGGGATGGACGCGGCGATCGACAAGCTCGACGGCGACCGGTTCCGGTCCCGCGCCTTGCCATCGACGTTCGCGACCTGGCGTGAGCGTCGACGCCTGATCAAGGTCCTGCGCAAGCGCGGACGGATGCTGCAGAGCGCGCCGAATGTGGCGAAAGTCCATGAGGCACTGAACTTCTTCCTGGAGAGCAGCGGCCAGTTCGGCCGGCGCCGGGATGTGCGGATGAGCCTGCTGGTGTCGGCCGACGCCAAGTCCTCGCCCGGCGCGGTGCGGGTGTTGGGACCCGGCGTCCGGCTGCTCAACCGGATCCTGGGCGCCAAGGTGCGGTTCCAGCATCTGCCGGTTCCGTTCGAATTGTATTCGGACGGAATCGATTTGCCTGTGTTCGAGGAGTTCGGCGCCGGAACGGCCGCGCTGCATCTCAAAGATCAGTTCGAGCGCAACAAGCTGCTCGCCGACCCCGAGTACCGCCGCCGGTTCCGGAAGTCGTTCGACCGGCGCGTACTCGGACCCACCCTGTGGCACCGCGACTTCCACGACGCCACGATCGTCGAATGCCCTGACCAGTCGCTGGTCGGCAAGAGCTTCGGGCAGATCGCCGACGAGCGCGGCATCCACCCGCTCGACGCCTTCCTCGATGTGCTCGTCGACAACGGTGAACGGAATGTCCGCTGGACCACGATCGTGGCCAACAACCGGCCCAAGTTCCTGGACAAGCTGGCCAAGGAACCGTCGGTGCACATGGGTTTCTCGGATGCCGGTGCGCACCTGCGAAACATGGCGTTCTACAACTACCCGGTGAAGCTGCTCAAGCGGGTACGCGATGCTCAGCTGGCCGGACGGCCGTTCATGACCACCGAGCACGCCGTCCACCGGCTGACCGGCGAGGTGGCCGACTGGTTCGGCGTCCCGGCCGGAACGCTGCGCCAGGGCGATCGGGCCGACTTCGTGGTGATCGATCCCGCCGGCCTCAACGAGACGGTCGAGGCGTACCACGAGGAATCGGTCCCGTTCTACGGCGGGCTGAGCCGCATGGTGAACCGCAGCGACGACGCCGTCATCGCCACCGCCGTCAACGGTGCCGTGGTGTTCCGCAACGGTCAGTTCCGGGACGGCTACGGCGAATCGGTGAAGTCAGGCCGGTACCTGCGGGCCGGTGCCGAACAACTGGACCGCACGCCCGTATAGAGATGGCCAGAACCCAGCAGCAGCGCCGCGAGGAAACCGTCGCACGGCTACTCGACGCCGCCATCGACACCATCATCGAGGTCGGCTACGCCAAGGCCTCGGCGGCGGTGATCGCCAAGCGGGCCAAGGTTTCCGACGGCGCGCTGTTCCGGCATTTCCCGACGATGAGCGACTTCATGGCGGCCACCGCGCGGGAGGTCGCGCGCCGGCAGTTGGAGTTGGGCAGCAAACTGAGTGCGGATATCTCTCCCGATCAGCCGGCGCTGCCGGCGGCGCTGGCGATCCTGCGCGACATCGCCGGCAGTGAAACCAATACCGTGTGGCACGAACTGCTGATGGCGGCGCGCACCGACGAAAAGCTGCGGGGCCCGCTACAGGCTGTGCTCACCGAGTACATCCACAACATCTACGAAACTGCCAAGCACGGGCCCGGCATGGAACAGATCCCCGAGGATGTCTTCGCCGTGCTGCTGACCATCGTGATCAACACGTTCGACGGCGCCGCCATGGTGCGCCGCGTGCTTCCGATGCCGGAACTCGAGGACGCCCGGATCGCCATGTTGGCGGAGTTGCTCAGCCGCTAGTCATCTTCTGAGTCGGCCGGCACCCGCACGTTCTGCAGGGCCACGGCCCGGGCCAGCCGGGCGTAGCGCAGCTCGAGATCCTTGATGCGCAGATACGTCGACAGCGTGACGAAAACGAACGCGATGATGAGCATGTACTCCATCAGGTCCGTACCGCGGTCCACACCAAGCCAATTCGCCACCACGGTGGTGTCGTCGGGGCGCAGGATCGCGTAGATGCCGGCGGCCACGAACAACACGAAACCGACCTTCACCCACGCCTTGGACCGCGCGCTGCGCCGTGACCCCAGCAGGTACGCCAACAGCACCAGCACCGCGACGATCAGCAGTGCCTGAATCCAGTTCACCGGGACATCCTCCTGCGTAACAGCCCGTCGAAGACGATGTTCACCCCGTTGAGCAGTGGTTGCCCCTTCGACTTCGAGTAGTCGGTGTAGAGGATCTCGACCGGTTCCTCGACTACGCGCCAACGGTTTTCGTATGCCAGCGAGATGAATTCGCCGGCGTGGCTCATGCCGTTCATCGTGAGGTTGAGTTCGTCGGCGACCAACTTGTTGAACACGCGCAGGCCGTTGTGCGCGTCGGTGAGGCCGAAGGCGCGGCTCTGCGGGCTCAGGAACGCGGCCGCGCGCAGGATGATCCGTTTCAACGGCGGGGTGTGCGTCACCGCGTGGGCGTCCGGGTTGGCGAACCGGGTGCCCACCACAAGATCGGCGCCGTCGGTGTCGAGCCGGTCGATCATCCGCACCACGTCCTTGACCTGGTGCTGGCCGTCGGCATCGAACGTGGCGAACACCCGGGCCCCTGGCCGGCTGCGTGCGTACTCGACACCGGTCTGGATCGCCGCGCCCTGGCCGAGGTTCACCGGATGGGGGACGACATGCGCGCCGGCCCGCACGGCGAGGTCGGCCGTACCGTCGCGGCTCCCGTCGTCGACACATACGACGTTAGGGAAAACCGAGCGCACGTCCGAGATGACGTCGCCGATGATGCTCGCCTCATTGAAGGCGGGGATGATGATCCAAATGTCGTGAAAGCGCATGTCGATGGGCACCAAACTACACTGCGGTCCAATGTCGCGGCCGGAGCCGCTCCACGATCATCCAGCAGCCCTCTGCGCCAGCGCGCCCAGGTGAACCGCGATACCCACCAGCGGTCCGCACAGCAGCGCGATGACGGTCCGGGTCTCCAACTCGACCGGCAGCAGCAGCAGCGCCACGGCCGCGACCGTGGCGATGATCCAGCCCGACGCGTAGGCCCGGTGCAGGGCGGCCGCGACGGTCGCGGCGCCGGTCAGCGTGAGCATGGCGATGGCGACAGCGGCAGCGGTCAGCCAGGCCAGTAGGGGTCCGCCGGCGCGGTACTCGTCGCCGAATCCCACCCGCAGCAGCCACGGCCCCAGCAGTCCGGCCGCGGCCACACCCACGGCACCCAGCGCGGCCACGGCGGCGGCGGGGGCCAGCAACGCCCGCAGCCGCTTGTCGCGTTGGTCGACGAAGTGCGCGATCAGGTTGCCCTGCATCGCGGTGAGCGGAACCAGCAGCGGTGCGCGCGTCAGCGTCACGGCCAGGATCACCACACCTCCGGCCGCACCCAGGTCGCCGGAGGTGGCCTTGAGCAGTACCGGGAACCCCATCACCAGGATCGCGCTGGCGCCGGCGGCAGCGATCGAGTGGGCGGCCCCGCGCAGGAACGTCGCGGGACTGCCCGCGGTGAGCAGGCCGGCGGCCAGGCGCGCCGCCGGTGCCGCGATCAGCATGATCAGCCAGGCCACCGCGCCGGCCACGGTGGCCCACAGGAATCCGGCCAGGCCCCAGCCGAGAACGAACGTCGCGGCGGCGACGGCCACCCGGATTCCGGCGTCGGTGACCATCAGGGCCCCGTACTCGGTCCAGCGGTTCACCCCGGCGAGCATGCCGAGCAGGGTGGCGTGCAGGCAGAATCCGGCCAGCCCGACGCTGAGCAGCACCACACTCAGCGCCCGGGACTCGGCGAATACGTGCGAGCTCCACAGCGGTGAGCTGAGCGCGATCACCATGGCCGCGACGATGCCGACCAGACCGGCAATGCGCATCGGGTGGGTGCTGGGGCTTCCGGAGAGATCACGGTGACGTGCCGATCGGACCTCCCGGGTGGCCTCCTGTAACAGCCCGTTGGCGGCGCCGGTCACCAGGCCGAACGCGCCCCAGAACACACTGAAGATCGAGAAACCGGCGGGCTCGAGGTCGCGGGCGGCCAGATACAGCACGGCATAGCCGCACAGTGCGCTGATCGCCGTCGCCAGCCCGACGCGGGCGACGCTGCTTCGCGTGATCGGCCCGGTTGCTGGGGCGGCGCCGCCATCGGTCACAGGTCTGGCAGCTCTTTCGAATACAGCCAGGCCTGCCACAGCGGTTGCAGCGGCTCGTCGGTGTAGCCGGCGGCCAGCCCGGTGAAATCGTCGGTGAACGCCGTGCTGTGGCGGTAGCGGGCCGTCCAATCCCTCAGCAGCGCAAAGAAATTGCGGTCGCCGATCCGGGTGCGCAACGCGTGCAGGGTCAGTGCGCCGCGTTTGTAGACCCGGTCGTCGAACATGTCCTCGGGCCCGGGATCGGACAGCAGCAGATCCTGGGGCTTGTCGCGCAGCCGTTCGTAATAGTGCTCGGCCCACTCCGCGGCGGTGTGCCCGCCGCTGTGTTCGGACCACAGCCACTCGGCGTAGCAGGCGAATCCCTCGTGCAGCCAGATGTCGCGCCAGCGTCGCGCCGTCACCGAGTTGCCGAACCACTGGTGGGCCAGTTCGTGGGCGATCAGTCGTTCGGCGCCGCGGTGCCCGTCGCAGTGGTTGGCCCCGAAGATCGAGATGCCCTGGGCCTCCAACGGGATCTCGAGATCGTCCTCGGTGACCACCACGGTGTAGCCGCTGGCCAGCGGATAGGGGCCGAACATCTTGATGAACAGCTTCATCATCTGCTGCTGGTCTTGGAAGTCGTGCTCGAAATTGCGGCGCAACCGGGCGGGCAGCACCGCGTGCATCGGTACCGGTGTCTTGGTCAGCCGGTGGTTCTCGTACTGGCCGATCTGCAGGGTGATCAGGTAGGTCGAGGTGGGTTCGGCCTGCTCGTAGGTCCACACGGTGTGCCCGGCGCGGGCTTTTCGGGAGATCAACTCGCCGTTGGCCAGGGCGTAGTAGGGGCTGTCGGTGCTGATCTGGATCCGGTAGCTGGCCTTCGAGCTCGGATGGTCGTCGCACGGGAACCAGGAGGCCGCGCCGTTGGGTTGGCCGGCCACCAGGGCGCCGTTCGACAGTTCCTCGAAACCTACGTCACCCCATAAGGATTCGATGGGGCGCGGGGTTCCGTTGTAGCGGACGACGACGGTCATCGCGGCACCGGCCGGCAGTGGCGTGGGCAGCGTGATCGACAGCTTCCCGCCCGAACATCGGTACTGGGCGGGGCGGCGGCCGTTCACCGAAACCCGCGACACCGTAAGGGTGTCGGACAGGTCGAGGGTGAAGTTGCGCACCGCGGCCAAGGTCACAGCGGTGATCGTGACGGTCCCGGACAGCCGGTTGATCGCGACCTTGTATTCCAGGTCGAGTTCGTAGCGCGACACCCGGTACCCGAAATTGCCGTTGCGCGGCAGATACGGGTCGATCACGGGCTGGGGTACCAACTTCTTTGCGGCTTTCTTCGATCGGGTCACGCGGCCGGGTCTTCTGTCTTCTTCGCAGTCTTGTCCGGGTTTTTATCGGGAGCCTTGTCGCCCGCGCGTTTCTTACCGAACATGTTCCACGGTGCGATCGGGTTGCCCTGCCAGCGCGTGGACGGTGGCACCTCGTCGCCCCGCATCACCAGCGACCCCGGCCCCACCGTGGCGCCGGCGCCCAGGCGGGCCGCGGGCAACGCCACACAGTGCGGTCCCAGCGTCGAACCTTCTTCGAGCACAACGCTGTCCAACCGCATGATGCGATCGTGGAACAGGTGGGTCTGCACCACGCAGCCGCGGTTGACGGTCGACGCCGTGCCCAGTGCCACCAGATCGGCTTCGGGCAGCCAGTAGGTTTCGCACCACACCCCGCGCCCGATCGAGGCTCCCAGTCCGCGCAGCCACAGGTTCATCACCGGGGTGCCGCTGGCGGCCCGGGCGAACCAGGGTGCGGCGACGGTTTCGACGAAGGTGTCCGACACCTCGTTGCGCCAGACGAACGACGACCACAACGGATGCTCGACCGCGCGAATCCGGCCGACCACCAACCACTTTGCTATCACGGCGATGGTCCCGGCCACCAGGCCGGCGGCCAGCAGGACCAGACCCCCGGTCAGCGCCGTCCACAGGAAACCGAACCGGATCGTCACGGCCTGCATCGCACCCAGCACCGCGATGCCGATCGCGAAGGTGACGATCACGGGGATCAACCGGCAGGTCTCCACTGCCGAGCGCATGATCTTGAGCCGGGTCGACGGGTGGAACGTGCGGAGCGCGTCGGCGGCGGTGGCGTTGCGGCGCAACCGGACCGGCGGGCTGCCCAGCCACGACGAGCCGGCCTTGGCCTTGTGCGGCGTGGCCGACAGCACGGCCACCAGCCCGTCATTGGGGACCTTGCGGCCCGGCTGCGTGATGCCGGAGTTGCCGAGGAAGGCGCGCTTGCCGATCGTCGCCTTGGCGACGTGGATCCAGCCGCCGCCCAGCTCGTAGGAGGCCACCATGGTGTCGTCGGCGAGGAACGCGCCGTCCTGCACCTCGGTGAACTTCGGGGTGAACAGGGCGGTCGAGATCTCGGTGTCCTTACCGACTTTCGCACCGAGCAGGCGCAGCCACCACGGCGTGAGCAGGCTGGCGTAGATCGGGAAGAGGTAGTTGCGGGCGGCGTCCATCAGGCGTTCTGTGGTCCACAGCTGCCAGCCCACGCGGCTGCGCACGGGGTGGTAACCCTCGGACAGTCGCACTGAGAGGATGCGCACCCCGATCACGGTCAGCGCGGCGTAGGTCAGCAGTGCCACCACAGCGGCGGCCGGCGTCCAGGCCAGTGCGGGCAGCAGCGCGTCGGCCGGTGAGGCGGTGCCGCGTATGCCCCAGACGATCACCGCGAGGCCAGCGGCCAGGGCCAGCAGCGGCAGGCCGGCCAACAGCAGCGAGGACACCCCGTACACCCCCACCCACAGCGGGGCGCGTCCCGGCCGGTGATCGGGCCACGGATGCCGGGCCTTGCCCGACTTCACCGCGGGTGAGCCCTTCCAGAACTGCCCGTTCTTCACCTTGCCGGTCACTGCCGAGCCGGGCGCGACATCGGCGTTCTTACCGATGCTGGCTCCGGGCAACAGCGTGGTGCGGGCACCGATCGTGGCGTCGTTGCCGATCGTCACGGGCCCGACGTGGAACAGGTCCCCGTCGATCCAGTGCCCGGTGAGGTCCACCTCGGGTTCGACCGAGGCGCGATGACCGATCTTGAGCATGCCGGTGACCGGCGGTGCCGAATGCATGTCGACGCCCTTGCCGACGGTGTTGCCCAGGGCGCGGGCGTAGTAGACCATCCACGGTGCCCCGGCCAGGTTCTCGGCCCCGCTGGCATCGGCCAGTCGCTCGGCGATCCAGACCCGTAGATGGACCGGGCCGCCGCGGCGGTAGGTGCCGGGCTCAAGCCCGCTGAGCAGCATCCGGGCGAACAGCACCGCGATGCCCATGCGACCCAGTGGTGTGACGAACAGCAGGAACCCGGCCAACACCCACCACCAGCTGAGCGGATGCGCCCACGGTACGACTCCGGTCACCGCAGCGACATTGTTCAGCAGTGCCAGCCACACCACCCACTGCATGCCGGTGAGGGTGGCCAACGGCAGCGACAGTGCGACCTGTGCGGCCTGCGTCAGCAGCGGGGTCGGTTTGACTTCTCGGGATTGGATCGCCGGCGGGGGCTTGAGCTCGTCGAGATACCCCGCCAGTGAACCGAGCCGCGGGTGGTCGTAGAGGTCGGCGACGGTCACCAGCGGATAGCGCTGGCGTAGTGCGGCGACCAACTGTGCAGCCGACAGTGAGCCGCCGCCCAGGGCGATGAAGTCGGCCTCCGGTCCTTCGACCGCCGTACCGAGAACGTCGCGCCACAACCCGGCCAGCCAGCCCATGGTGCCGTCGAGTTCGGGGGCGTCCTGATCGGCACCACCGGGCGGCGGCCACGGCAGTGCATTGCGGTCCACCTTGCCCGACGTGCGGGTCGGGAGTTCGTCGAGCAGCACCAGGCGCGGCACCAGCGCGGCCGGCAGTGACTCGGACAGCGCCGCCCGGGCCGCGCCGAGGTCGAAGTCGGGATCGGTACTGGCGATGTAGCCGACGAGCAACGGGGTACCGCTGGCGGTCTTGCGGACCGCGGCCGCGCCGCCGCTCACACCGGGCAGGTGCACCAGCGCGTTGTCGACCTCACCCAGTTCGATGCGGCGGCCGCCGACCTTCACCTGGTCATCGGCCCGGCCCTGGAAGTACAGGCCGTCGTTCTCCAGACGGACCAGGTCGCCGCTGCGGTAGGCCCGGTTCCAGCCGAGCGTCGGCATCGGGGCGTACTTTTCGGCGTCCTTCTCCGGATCGAGGTAGCGGGCCAGGCCGACCCCGCCGATCACCAGTTCGCCGACCTCACCGACCGCCACCGGCAAGCTGTCCTTGTCCACCACCGCCAGGTCCCAGCCCGCCAGCGGCAGGCCGATGCTGACCGGGCCCTGGCCGTCGAGCTGCGCGGCGCAGGCCACCACGGTCGCCTCGGTGGGGCCGTAGGTGTTCCACACCTCGCGCCCGTCGACCGCCAGGCGGGCGGCCAGCTCAGGTGGGCAGGCCTCGCCGCCGAAGATCAACAACCGGACGGCTTCCAGCGCCTCCGCCGGCCACAGCGCCGCCAGCGTCGGCACCGTGGACACCACGGTGATGTCGCGGCTCACCAGCCATGGGCCCAGATCCATGCCGCTGCGTACCAACGACCGCGGGGCGGGCACGAGGCAGGCGCCGTGCCGCCAGGCCAGCCACATCTCCTCGCACGAGGCGTCGAAGGCCACCGACAGCCCGGCCAATACCCGATCGCCGGGTCCAATGGGGTTGTCCTGCAGGAACATTCGTGCTTCGGCATCGACGAACGCGGCGGCACTGCGGTGGGTGACGGCCACACCTTTCGGGGTGCCGGTCGAGCCCGAGGTGAAGATGATCCAGGCATCGTCGCGCCCGAGCGGCTCGGCGGCGCGCCAGCCGCGCGACGATCCAGGCCCGCGGACCAGACCTGCCTCGGTGATCACCCCGACCACGTTGGCCTCGCCGAACACCAGCTCGGCCCGTTCGTCGGGGTCGTCGGCGTCCACCGGGACGTAGGCGGCGCCGCAGGCCAGCACCGACAGGATCGCCACATACAGCGCATAGCTGCCCGAGGGCATCCGGATTCCGAGCTTGTCGCCACGGCCGATACCGCGTGCCGCCAACCAGGCCACGCTGTCGGCGACATCGGCGATCAGCTCGGAGTAGGTGAGTTGAACCGAACCGTCATCGAGGGCCGGCGCGTCGGGAAAACGCCTGGCGGTGTCGTTGAGGATGTCGACGAGTGTGCGTGGCTCGGGGGCCAGTGGGGATAGCACGTACTGCGGTGGAATCTCGTGTGCACTGGCGGCAGCTGTCACGAGTACAAACTACTAAGCCCGCGTCGAGACGGCTCGCCGGTCGGTGCGGCGTGCCGGTTCGATTTCGATTCGTGGGGTCCGTCAGGCAGACTGGTCGGCGGAGGGGAGTATTCCTTCGCTGCGATGTCGTCATCACGTCGGTCGTCAAATGATCGATCGGTGTCGCGGGCCGGTGCGTGTAACCGGTGGAAGAGACCTCCGGCGTTTTGACGACCGGAGGATTCTCGATGCAGGTAACTCAGCTGGAATGGATCATCACCCTGGCGGTGACGATCGCCGTTCTGCTGTTCGATGTCGTGGTGATCGGTCGACGTCCCCACGAACCCACCACGCGGGAGACCGCGACGTACCTGTCGATGTACATCGGCATGGCGGTCGCGTTCGGCGTCTGGGTCTGGTACTTCCACGGCAACCAGTTCGGACTGGAGTTCTTCGCCGGGTGGCTCACCGAATACAGCCTGTCGGTCGACAACCTGTTCATCTTCTTGATCATCATGGCGAGCTTCAAGGTGCCGAGGATCTACCAGCAGCAGGCCCTGCTGGTCGGCATCATCCTGGCGCTGATCTTCCGCGGCATCTTCATCGCGCTCGGCGCGGTCGCGATCAACGAGTTCTCCTGGGTGTTCTACATCTTCGGCGCGTTCCTGGTGTACACCGCGATCAACCTGGTCCGGGACACCAACCACGACGACGACGGCGACAACGGGGTGGTGCGGTTCGCCCGCAAGCACCTGCGCACCACCGACAAGTGGGACGGTCTGAAGCTGTGGGTGCACGAGAACGGCAAGCGGCTGATGACGCCGATGTTCCTGGTCATCGTCGCTCTGGGCACCACAGACCTGTTGTTCGCGCTGGATTCCATCCCGGCGATCTACGGGCTCACCCAGGAGCCCTACCTGGTGTTCACGGCAAACGTGTTCGCCCTGATGGGGCTGCGGCAGCTGTACTTCCTGCTCGGTGACCTGCTCAAGCGGCTCGTCTACCTGTCGCAGGGACTGGCGTTCATCCTGGCCTTCATCGGCGTGAAGCTGGTGCTGCACGCGCTCCACGAGAACGAGCTGCCGTTCATCAACGGCGGGGAGCCGGTGCACGTCCCGGAGATCCCGACGCTGGCCAGCCTCGGTGTGATCATCGTGACGCTGGCCATCACCACGGTCGCGAGTCTGTACAAGACCCGGGTGCGTGACGCGCGGTAGTCCCTTGGACTCCGGCTGAACGTAACTCTGTGCAGGTGCGATATTTGCACTTAGCGTGGCCGGGGTGCGGATATTCGTGGCGGATGCCGAGGCGTGGACCGAACTGACCGACGGTGGGTCGCCGACGGCGCGGATCTCCGCGCCCGACCTGGCGCAGGCGCGCCGGATCCGATCCGGTCTCAAATCGGAGGACGATGACGTCTCGGTGATCCTCGACGTCACGGTCGCGGTGGCCAGAGAGTTCGGCGCCGCCTACCGCTCGGCGCGCGGATGGCTCGAGCTGGCCGGTCCCGAGGCACAGGTGCGTTACATCGGCACGGTTGACGGCCTGGCCGGCCTGATCGCGGACATCGAGGCCGCCGAGGTGGCGGACGGGGTCACCCTCATCCCGGCCGGGCCGGACCAGGATCCGCGGGTGCTGGGCGAGGACGTGCTGCGTCGGCTTGACCTGCGCTCACAGGCGCGAGCCTCCTGATCACGAACCCGCAATCAGTCGACTGCCGGGGAATTGACGCGTACGTCTAGGTATTCTCAACAACGTCGTCACTAAGCAGAGGTCAGCGCGACCGGGTGGCCTCAGTGAGTGAAGGACGTGACCCCATGCGCGCGGAGCAGACCTACCCCTCAGCCACACTTGCCGGCCCCGCTCCGGGGCGGCGATTGTCGCTGTTGCTGGTCGAGGACGACCGGGGCGATGCGTTGTTGGTCGAAGAGCAGATCGCCGACGTGGCCGGCACCGCCGACATCGATCTGGCTTGGGTGCAGTCCATGTCGGCTGCCGAGCGGTCATTGATCGAGTCGCGCCCCGACTGTGTTCTGCTCGACCTGAACCTTCCCGACGCCGACGGCATCGATGCACTGCATCGGTTGGGCAAGCTTGATCCGGCGGTCCCGATCATCGTGCTCACCGGCCTGAACGACGAGCACTTCGGCGTCTCGGCGGTCGCTTCGGGGGCGCAGGACTATCTCGTGAAAGGCCGTGTCGACCCGGAGATGCTGCGGCGGGCCGTCGTGTACTCCATCGAGCGCAAACGCGCCGAGCTGACCGCGGTGGACCTGCACGCGAGCCGGCTGCGGGAACGGGAGAACGCCCGCCTGGAGCGTGGCCTGTTGCCGTCACCACTGCTGTTGGCAGAACCGGGCGTCGAGGTCGTCACGCACTCGCTGCCGAGCCGCCGCGAAGCCCTGCTCGGTGGTGATTTCTACGACATCGTCCAGACCCCGGACCGGACGGTGCACGTGATGATGGGCGATGTGGCGGGACATGGACCGGATGAGGCCGCATTGGGGGTGGCTCTGCGCATCGGTTGGCGGGCACTGACATTCGCGGGCCTCCGGGGAAACGAGCGGATGCGCCAACTGGACCGCGTACTCACCACCGAGCGTCCAGGTCCGGGCATCTTCGCAACATTGCTCAGCGTGGCGCTCGATCCCGACAGCGGGGAGTACGACGTGGTGCGTGCCGGTCACCCCGGCCTGCTCGCGCATGGTCCCGACGCCGTGCAGTGGATCGAACCGGAGGCGGGTTCGGCGCTGGGTCTCGGCGCAAGGGAGTGGCCCGTCAACCGACTGGCACTGCCAGAACAGCATGGTCTGCTACTGCTCACCGACGGATTGTTCGAAGGACACGCAGGCACCGGCGGCGCACGCCTGGGTGAAGACGGATTGCTCGAGCTGGCCAATTCGCTTGCGGCGCTGCCCGGACGCGACTTCGTCGGTGCACTGGTCGCCGAGGTCGAATCCCGCGCGCGGCCGCACGGCGGTCTCAGCGATGACATCGCGATGATCAGAGTGGAGCGTTCTTCGGTATGAAGCTCACGGTGCAAGGCTGGCAGAACCTGCTGGTATCGGTGATGTGTGTGATCGTCCTGACCGGTGCGATCGCAGGCATCGCGCTGGTGGCCCGAACCGACGCCGTGTCGCGAGAGCTCATCGACAACATTCAGCCCGCCCGGGTTGCGGCGTATCAACTGCAGGCGGCGCTGCGGGACCAGGAGACGGCGGTGCGTGGATACGCGATTGCCGCGGATCCTCGGTTCCTTGAGCCATACGGAGATGGGCAGGGTGCCGAATCGGCTGCGGCGGCGGATATCCGCGGTTACCTGGCCGGCCACGACGGCCTGCTGGCCGATCTCGATTCGATCGAGACTGCCGCAGCAGCGTGGCGGGCCAACTACGCAGAGCCGCTCATCGCGGGCGTCCAGGTGGGTCGGCCCGCGGTTGTCGACCCGCGCACCTCGGATCGCGGCAGGGCTGCATTCGACGGACTGCGCGAACTCTTCGACGTGCAGAACGCCAATCTCAGTCAGGCCAGGCAGGCCAGCGTCGACGAGCTGGGCCACGTCCGGGCCTGGCGCAACGGCGTGGTGATCGCGATGATCGCGGCGTTCTTCACCATGGCGGTGTTGTTGACGGTGCTGGTGCGCAGTGCGGTCACGCGACCACTGGCGGCGCTGGCAGGCTCGTGCCGCCGGATCACCGAGGGCAACTTCGCGCAACGCATCGTCCCGCAGGGCCCCAAGGACATTCGGGCGATCGCCGCCGATGTCGAGGACATGCGGCAACGGGTCGTCGAAGAACTCGACGCGTCGCAATCCGCCAAGGACGCCCTCGATCAGCAGGCAGAGGAACTGCGCCGGTCCAATGCCGAACTGGAGCAGTTCGCGTATGTGGCATCGCATGATCTCCAGGAGCCGTTGCGCAAGGTCGCTTCGTTCTGTCAGCTGCTGGAGAAGCGGTACGGCGACAAACTGGACGAGCGGGGAGCCGAGTACATCGGCTTCGCCGTCGACGGGGCCAAGCGCATGCAGGTACTGATCAACGATCTGCTGACGTTCTCGCGGGTGGGCCGGCTCAACGCCACCCATGCCGAGGTGAACCTCGACGACGCACTCGACAGCGCGCTGAAGAACCTGGCCACCTCCGTCGGGGAGTCGGGCGCCGAGATCGAGCGACCGGACGAGCCGTTGCCGCAGATAGACGGCGATCCCACACTCATGACCATGCTGTGGCAGAACCTGATCGGAAACGCGGTGAAGTTCCGTCGCGACGGGGTTGTGCCCCGGATCGTCATCGATTGCCGGCCGGGTACCGGTGAACTGGCCGAGAACTGGGTATTCAGTGTTTCGGACAATGGAATCGGCATCGGCGAGGAGTTCGTGGACAAGGTGTTCGTCATATTCCAACGCCTGCACGGACGTGACGCCTTCAGCGGCACCGGTATCGGGCTCGCGTTGTGCAAGAAGATCGTCGAGCACCACGGCGGATCCATCTGGATCGACACGTCGTACTCGCCTGGAACCCGGTTCATGTTCACCCTGCCCGTCACACCCACGACCGTCCCCGACGTCGTGCCGGAAGCCCAGTTGGAAGGAAGTCCCAAGTGACCTCATCGGTCAACCGAGCCATTGACATCCTGTTGGTCGAAGACGATCCCGGTGACGAGCTCATCACCCGGGAAGCCTTCGAGCACAACAAGATCAAGAACAACCTGCACGTTGCCCGCGACGGCGAGGAAGGCCTGGACTTTCTGTATCGGCGCGGCGCCTTCGAAGGTGCGCCGCGCCCGGACCTGATCCTGCTCGACCTGAACCTACCGAAGTACGACGGCCGGCAGTTGCTGGAGAAGATCAAGTCGGATGTCGAACTGTGCCACATCCCGATCGTGGTGCTGACCACGTCGTCAGCCGAGGAGGACATCCTCCGCAGCTACAAGCTGCACGCCAACGCCTACGTCACCAAGCCCGTCGACCTGGACCAGTTCATGAGTGCGGTCCGTCAGATCGACGAGTTCTTCGTTCAGGTGGTGCGGTTGCCGCAGTTCTGATCGATCTCGTCCCACTGCAGGCGGACTTCGGTGCCTGCGTGACCGGAGTCGATCAGGGCTCGGTCGGTGAGCGCGCGCATCAGCGGGATCCCGCGTCCGCGGGCCGGGTTCTTGTGGCCGGATTCAGAGACCCGCCACACGCCGTCATCGCTGACGGTGACGGTGAGTACGGATGCATCGCCGTCGTAGTCGGCGTGTACGTGTAGCAATCCGGGCGTCGGGGCATCGGCGTATGCGAACTCCGCGGCGTTGGCCAGCGCCTCGTTCACGGCCAGTACCACGTCGCTGGCCTTGGTCGGGTCGAGCGTGAAATGCGTGCTCAGCCAACTGGAGAATTCACGGCGTATCTGCGCCGCATCTTCCGGTGCGGCCCTGACATGCTTGGTGAACTGAGCTGACTGGCCTGCGTCTGTCATGTCGCCCTGCTGGCTACCCCGTTGTCGCCGGTGTTATGTCTTTACTGCGGCCAAAGCCTCGTCGAGCGTCGCGAACAGATCAACGACCTCGGCGATCCCGACCAGCTTGAGCGGCCGGCTGGTGGCCGGCCCGTCGGCGACCACGGCGAACCGTGCCGCGTCACCCAACTGTTCATGTGCGGCCACCAGTACGCCCATGCCGGCCGAGGCCAGGAATTCCACGGCACTCAGATCGACAACGATGGCAGATGGCGAACTCTTGGCGGCGGCGTTGATCGCCTCTTCGAGTTTGGGCGCGGTGAGCATGTCGACCGTTCCGGCCACTGCCACCACACTGACCCCGCCTACGCGGCTCTCTTCCACGGAGCAGCTTGCAGGGTCCGGTTGGCTGGTCATCCGGTTACCTCCGACGTATCTCGTGTCTCCTTGGAGACGGTATCCAAGGAGACGTCGCCAAATACTAACGGTGTGGCCCGAGTTCTCAGGCTAGGGCCTCGTAGAACAGGTTCAGATAGCGGGCGGTGCGCGCGGATCCTTCGACGCCCGGCCCCATCTTGTTCATGACGTAGGCGAACGTGGCGCGGTGATCGGGGTTGCACGTCTCCCACGATCCGCCCCAGCCGCCCCAGAAGCAGATCTTGCCGTCCGGGACATAGGGCACGGTTTGCGTCTGCGGCAGGCCGAATCCCAGGCCCCAGCGCAGCGGGTGGCCGAGCAGCACCAGGTCGGGGCTGTCAATCTGAGGCTCGAAGATCGATTCGACGGTCTCGGGGCGCAGCATTTTGACACCGTTCACCGTGCCGCCCAACGAGACCGGCGAGAGAATCCTGGCCAACGACCGCGCATTGCCGTGACCGTTGACCGCACCGATGTCGGCGGCGCGCCACTCGGCGGTGTTGGCGATCGCCGGTGACGGTGCGCCCATCAATGTCTTGATCGCGGTTTCGGACAGTTGGTCCAACGGCAGGTCCATCGGTTCGTCGGACGGGATGATCTCGGCGATGCGGTGCGTGTCCTCGGGGCGCGCCCCGATCTGGAAGTCGGCGCCCAGCGGGCGTGAGATCTCGTCACGGACGAATTCCTTGAGCGTCTTGCCGGTGACCCTGCGCAGCACCTCACCGATGAGGTGGCCATGCGTCAGCGCGTGGTAACCCGATGCGGTACCCGGCTCCCACCACGGCGCCTGGGCCGCCAACGCCGCCGTCGATTTCTCCCAGTCGTAGATGTCCTCGACGGCGAACGGCTGTTCCCACCCCGACAGTCCCGAGCTGTGCGTCAACAGGTGGCGAAACTCGATGTCCTGCTTACCGTTTGCCGCGAACTCCGGCCAGTACTCGGCCACCGGTGTGTCGGCGGTGATCAGGTCGCGGTCGATGAGCATGAGCCCGGCCAGTGCCGTCACCGTCTTGGTGGATGACCAAACGTTGACGATGGTGTCCTCGGTCCAGGGCTTGGTCCGCGCCGCGTCGGCGGATCCGCCCCACATGTCGACGACGAGTTCACCGTCGACGTCGATCGCGATGGCCGCCCCGGTCTCCTCTCCACTGGCCAGCCCGTCTGCCAACGCATCGCGGATCGAAGAGAAGCGGTCGTCGCAGTGGCCGTGTACGAGGTCATCCATCGCGACATCATCGCCGGAGCATGCCCGTCACGGGCGCGATTCACCGAACGGGCGTGACCAGCTCGCCCGACTGCAAGAACTTGTCCAGATTGGCCAGGACCAGTGCCTCCATGGCCGCCCGTGTTTCGACCGTGCCACTGCCGACATGGGGCAGCAGCACCACGTTGTCGAGCGGTATCAACGCGGCGGGGACGTTCGGTTCGTCGGCGAACACGTCCAGACCCGCCCCGGCCAGCCGGCCGTGAGTCAGTGCCTCGACGAGGGCGTCCTGGTCGATCACGCTGCCGCGGGCGATGTTGATCAGATAGCCGTCTGCCCCGAGCGCGTCGAGCACTTCTCGGTTCACGAGGTGACGGGTGCCGGACCCGCCTGCGGCGGCGACCACGAGCACCCTGACGAGGCGGGCCAGTTCGACCGGGGAGTCGACGTAGGTGTACGGGCTGCCGGGGATCTGCCTGCGGTTGTGGTAGCTGATTACACAACCGAATGCGCTGAGCCGGGTGGCGATCGCGCCACCGATCCGGCCCAGCCCCAGGATGCCGACCAAGGATCCTGAAACGTGCTGTGTCAGTGGGTAATTGCCTTCGGCTGCCCAGCGGCCCGCCCGCAGGTACCGGTCGGCGGCCGAGAACTGCCGCATGGTGTCGATGAGAAGGCCTACCGCGGTGTCGGCCACGCAGTCGTCGAGCACGTCAGGGGTGTTGCTGACGCCGATACCCCGTGCCGTGGCGGCCTCCACGTCGATGTTGTCGTACCCGACGCCGAAGTTCACCACGGCCTTCAGGTTCGGAAGTGCGGCCATCAGATCTGGGTCGACTCGGGTGACGCCGGAGACGACGATCGCGGTGACCTCGGCCGCGTGTTCGGCCAGAAATGCCTCTCGCTGGTCCCCGTTGGGAAGGGCGTACGCGTGGTAATCGGTGCGCAGGGTTTCCGCGAGTGAGGGCTTCAGTGGGCCGATCTGCAGGACGTGGTTCTCGGAAGTGAGCATGGCTGTCCTCGGTCGGTGCAGGGCTGGCGATGAAATCGGCTCTGCTGCACCACGCTACGTCAGGGATCGCGGTGTGGGCCCGGCTACCAGTTGTAGTAGCCGCCCTCGGGGCCGAGCATGCGTTCCAGCCGGGCCCGGTTGATGCGGGCCAACTCGTTGCGGACCACCTTGCGTTCGGTGTCGCGGTCATTGTGCAGCCGGTCGAGGATCCCGGCCATGGCCCGGTGCGCGCAGCAGTCTTCGACGAACATCACGAAGCCGAACCCGAACCGCTCGGCGTAGTGCCGGACCTCGGAGTTGAGCTGGGTCATCACCTCGGGATCGTCGTCCCACACCGAGCACTGTTCGCACACCGACTTCGGGCTGCGGGGACGCCGCCCGATGTGCGGATAGGCCTGCAGTACCCGGTCGATGGAATCCTCACCGAGGCTGAACAGCAGGGCATCGGCCTGCCGGAACAGCGCGGCATGGTCGGCGAACGGACGCCCTCCGGCAAGATCGGTCGCCAGCACAACGCTGTAGCAGCACTCGTACACGGCATGCACCGCACGGCGCGTCGGCAAAGCGTTGTACGCCTCAAGTCCCAGGCCCTGATGCATCAACACTGGTCAAGCATGAAAGGCGCAGAGCACAGCGGCGTTACCCCGTGTTACAGCGAGGCTAACTCTCCAAGATCAGCGACATTCGATCGGCGAGCCGATCAGTGACCTTCGGTCTTGAACCGCTCGACCGAACGCTGCAACTCGGCCTCGGCCTCTTCGCGTCCCACCCAGTCGGCGGTCTTGACGAACTTGCCCGGCTCCAGGTCCTTGTAGTGCACGAAGAAGTGCTTGATCGCCTCGAGCTCGAACGGCGGCACGTCGCCGAGGTCCTGGATGTGGTCCCAGCGCGGATCCCCGGCGGGCACGCACAGCAACTTGTCGTCGCCGCCGGCCTCGTCGGTCATCTTGAACATCGCCACCGGGCGGGCCTCGACGGTGCAGCCGGGGAACACCGACTCGGGCAGCAGCACCAGCGCATCCAGCGGATCGCCGTCCTCGCCGAGGGTGTCTTCGAAGAACCCGTAGTCGGCGGGGTAGCCGAATGCGGTGTACAGGTAGCGGTCGAGCTTGACCCGGCCGGTTTCGTGGTCAACCTCGTACTTGTTGCGCGAACCCTTCGGGATCTCGATGACGACGTCGAACTTCACCGTCGCGGCTCCTTCGCATCTGCGGTCAGTCTTGGGTCGTCGGGCGACGACGCGGGTCAACCCTAATCGAGCGATAGTCTGGCCTAAACGGGTGGCTCGTCCCCACCACCGGCAGAGCAGGAGAAATATGCGGCCCACTCGGTGGCGGCAGTCCACCCATGTGGCGGTTGGCGTCGTGGTCTTGATGCTGGTCGCCGGTGTCGTCGCGCTTGCTGCCGTGCTCACCGGGCACCGTTCCAGTGATGCCGCGGCGGCCGTACCCGCACCTCCGCCCGCGACGGCGAGCCCGGGGATCGTCCCGGTGGACATGTCGGCGCCGAGCCCGACCGTGAGCGGCCTGGCCGCCGCGCTGGCCCCGGCTCTGGCCAACCCCGATCTCGGTCTGGTCACCGGCCGGATCACCGACGCCGAGACCGGCGCCGAGCTGTGGGAGCAGAATTCCGGGGTGCCGATGCAGCCGGCGTCGGTCAACAAGGTGCTGACCACAGCCGCGGCGCTGCTCACACTGGACCGCAACGCCAGGCTGGCCACGACGGTCCTGGCCGTCGACTCGCAGCCCGGTCTGGTGGTGCTCAAGGGCGGCGGGGACACCACGCTCTCGGCGGCGCCGGACGACACCGATACCTGGTACAAGGGCGCGGCCCGCATCAGCGACCTCGCCGAGCAGGTGCGCGGCAGCGGGATCACGGTCACCGCGGTGCGGGTGGACACCAGCGACTACAGCGGCCCGACGATGGCGCCGGGCTGGGATCCCGCCGACATCGAGGGCGGTGACATCGCTCCGATGGAGCCGGTGATGCTCGACGGCGGACGTATCCAGCCGACGACGGTGGAATCCAGGCGGTCGACCACACCGGCGCTCGACGCGGGCCGGGCCCTGGCCACCGCCCTGCGGGTGGACCCCGCGACGGTGACGGTGCTGCCCGCAGAGGTCTCAGGTGGCAGGCAGATCGCCGCGGTGCAGTCCGCACCCCTGATCGAGCGCCTGCGCCAGATGATGAACGAGTCCGACAACGTGATGGCCGAGTCGATCGCCCGCGAGGTCGCCGCCCAACTGCACCGGCCGCAGAGTTTCGACGGCGGTGTCGACGCGGTGACGAGTCAACTCGAAGGTGTCGGCATCGACATGTCGGCCGCCAAGCTGGTCGATTCCAGCGGCCTGTCGACCGATGACCGGCTGACCGCCCGGATCCTCGACGAGGTGGTCAACCTCGCGGCGGGCAACACCGAACCGGCCATGCGCCCGCTGGTGGATCTGCTGCCCATCGCCGGGGGCAGCGGGACGTTGTCCAACCGCTACCTCGACACCGCTGCCGGGCGTGACGCCGCGGGCTGGCTGCGGGCCAAGACCGGATCGCTGACCGGGACCAACGCTCTGGCCGGCATCGTCACCGACGACAACGGCCGGGTGCTGACGTTCGCGCTGATCTCCAACAACGCCGGGCCCACGGGACGCACCGCGATCGATGAGCTGGCCGCGGTGCTGCGGTCGTGCGGGTGTGGCACGTGAGTGACCGGGTCGCCCTGACCGCAGGCCGCGCTGTCGACTGGAACTTCGCCGCGACGGTGGGGGCGAAGCTGGCCCGGCCGGCCCCGGCATCGACGGACTACACCCGCAACCAGGTGATCGAGCAGCTCTCGGCGAGTTCGAAGTCCGCCGAGCTGCCGGTGCGCGAGGTGACGGGTCTGATCGAGGGCGCAGAGGTGTCCGAGGCCCGGGTGGTGGACCGTCCCGAGTGGATCCGAGCGGCCACCCGGTCCATGCGGGTGATGACCACCGGGATCCGACCGGGCGACGAAACTGACGAGCACAAGCCGGGATTCATCACCGGGCGGGTGACGGGGGCGCAGACCGGCGCCGTGCTGGCGTTCATCTCCACGGGCATCCTCGGCCAGTACGATCCGTTCGGCCCTGATGGTGGCGAGCTGCTGTTGGTGTATCCCAACGTCATCGCGGTGGAACGCCAGTTACGGGTATCCCCAGCCGATTTCCGGTTGTGGGTATGCCTGCATGAGGTCACCCACCGGGTGCAGTTCCGGGCCAACCCCTGGCTGGCCGACCACATGTCACAGGCCCTGGCGGTGCTGACCCAGGATGCCGGCGAGGATGTCACCGAGATGGTGGGGCGGCTCGCGGAGTTCGTCCGGAACCAGCGCAATGGTCAACCGCCGGACCCGAATTCGACGGGTGTGCTGGGCCTCATGCGTGCCGTGCAGGCCGAGCCTCAGCGCCGGGCGCTGGATCAGCTGCTGGTGCTGGGCACGCTGCTGGAGGGGCACGCCGATCACGTGATGGACGCTGTCGGCCCGGCGGTGGTGCCCACGGTCTCGACGATCCGGCGCCGCTTCGACGAACGCAGGCAGCGCAAGCAGCCGCCGCTGCAGCGTCTCGTGCGTGCGCTTTTGGGCTTCGACGCCAAGATCAGCCAGTACACCCGGGGTAAGGCGTTCGTCGACCACGTGGTCACGACAGTCGGGATGGCCCGGTTCAACACCATCTGGTCGAGCCCAGACACCCTGCCGCTGCCCGACGAGATCGATGAACCGCAGCGATGGATCGATCGGGTGCTGTAGCCGCACTGCGGCGGGCGGTGGCCGCCGCCGGCGAGCGGATCGACGGCGCGAGCTGGTGTGTGGCCCTGTCCGGAGGCTCGGATTCCCTGGCGCTGACCGCGGTGGCCGCGGAGTTGCGGCCCACCACTGCGCTGATCGTCGACCACCGCTTGCAAGCCGGATCTGATGCTGTCGCCGACACCGCCCGCCGGCAGGCGCTGAAACTGGGTTGTGTTGGAGCGCAGGTGGTTTCAGTTGACGTCGGCCGGGTCGGCGGTCCGGAGGCCGCTGCCCGTCAGGCGCGCTATGCGGCCCTGGAAATGGCGCGGGACAGCGCACCGGTACTTCTCGGACACACCCTCGATGACCAGGCCGAGACGGTGCTGCTCGGGCTCGGCCGCGGGTCGGGAGCGCGCTCGATCGCCGGCATGCGCCCGCACGACCCGCCGTGGCACCGGCCGCTGCTGGGGGTGCGGCGGGACCTGACTCGTGCGGCGTGCGACGAACTCGGCCTCACCCCGTGGCAGGACCCGCACAATGCCGACCGGCGGTTCACCCGGGTGCGGTTGCGGCACGAGGTGCTGCCGCTGCTGGAGGACGTGCTCGGCGGTGGGGTGGCCGAGGCCTTGGCCCGCACCGCCACCGCGCTGCGGGAAGACACCGAGACGCTCGATGGCCTGGCCGGCGACGCGCTGGCCGCGACGGGAACGGAGGCCGGGGGACTGGACACGGCCCGGTTGTCGGCGTTGCCCGACGCGCTCCGGCGCCGGGTGATCCGGGCCTGGCTGTTGGCCGGGGGCGCGTGTGATCTGACCGACACCCAGATCCGCGCGGTGGACCGGCTGGTGACGGCCTGGCGTGGGCAGGGCGGGGTGGCCGTCGGTTCCGGGCTGCGCAAACAGCGATTGTTCGCGGCGCGGCGGGCCGGCGTGCTGGTGATGCACACCGAACCCGTCTAGCGATCCGCGTTGGAATGCGGACCCTTCACGTGGCACGCTGTTGCAGTGGCTGTCGACTCTGCCGAGCTGTACGCGGGAGACATCAAATCGGTGCTGTTGTCCGAGGAGCAGATCCGGACGCGCACCGTCGAGCTCGCCGAGATGATCGCCGAGCAATACCGCGACAATTTGGGCAACGACGACCTGCTGTTGGTCACGGTGCTCAAGGGCGCGGTCATGTTCGTCACGGATCTGGCCCGGACCATCCCGCTGCCGACGCAGCTGGAGTTCATGGCGGTGAGCTCGTACGGATCCTCGACCTCGTCCTCGGGCGTCGTCCGGATCCTCAAGGATCTCGACCGCGACATCAACGACCGCGATGTGCTGATCGTCGAGGACATCATCGACTCGGGTCTGACCCTGTCCTGGTTGCTCCGCAACCTCGCCACCCGTCACCCGCGCTCGCTGCGGGTGTGCACGCTGCTGCGCAAGCCCGAGGCCGTCAAGACCGAACTCGACGTCGCCTACGTGGGCTTCGACATTCCCAACGAGTTCGTCGTCGGCTATGGCCTGGACTTCGCCGAGCGCTACCGCGACCTGCCCTACATCGGCACTCTCGAACCGAAGGTGTACTCAGCCACCTGATCGGCGCAGAATTCGGAGATGAGCACAGCCCTGCGGATCTGCCCCTTCTGCGAGGCCACCTGTGGCCTGACGCTCACGATCTCCGACGGCCGGGTGACCGGTGCCCGCGGTGACCGCGACGACGTGTTCAGCGCGGGATTCATCTGCCCGAAAGGCGCCAGTTTCGCCGAACTCGACAACGACCCGGACCGGTTGACGCACCCGCTGGTCCGCCGTGACGGCGTCCTGACCGAGGCCACCTGGGCCGAGGCCTACGCCGTCATCACCGAGCGCCTCGGCGCCGTGATCGCCGAGCACGGCGGCGGCTCGGTCGGGGTATACCTCGGCAATCCGAACGCGCACACCGTCGCCGGCAGCCTGTACGCGCCGCTGATCATCAAGGGCCTCGGCACTCGGCAGGTGTTCAGCGCCAGCACGCTGGATCAGATGCCCAAGCACGTCGCACTCGGTCTGATGTTCGGCAGTCCGGTCGCGTTCACCGTGCCCGATCTCGACCGCACTGACTACCTCGTGATCATCGGTGCGAATCCGATGGTGTCGAACGGCAGCCTGGCCACCGCGGCCGATTTTCCCGGCAAGCTGCGGGCCCTGCGTAAGCGCGGCGGCAAGCTCGTCGTCATCGACCCAGCCCGCACCCAGACGGCGAAGCTCGCCGACCGGCATCTCGCCCCGCGGCCCGGCACCGATGCGGCGCTGCTGTTCGCGATCGCGCACGTGCTGTTCGAGGAGGATCTCGTCGATCTCGGTCGGCTCGCCGAGCACGTCACTGGCATCGAGGAGGTCCGCGCGCTGGCCGACGAGTTCTCGCCCGAGGCCGTGGAGGCGGCCTGCGGTGTCGGCGCCACGGAGATCCGGGAACTGGCCCGGGAACTCGCGTCGGCGCCGACCGCGGCCGTCTACGGTCGCATCGGCACGTCGACGGTCGAGTTCGGGACCATCGGCAGCTGGCTCGTCGACGTCATCAACATCCTCACCGGGAACCTCGACCGCCCCGGCGGCGCGATGTTCGCGCTCGGGGCCGCCGCCCCCGCGCCGCGGCCACCGAAACCGGGCCGTGGCTTCAGGACCGGGCGGTGGGCCAGCCGGGTCTCGGGCTATCCCGAGGCGCTGTCCGAACTGCCGGCGGCCGCGCTCGCCGAGGAGATCGACACCGCGGGCGCGGGCCAGATCAAGGCGATGATCACCATCGCAGGCAACCCGGTGCTGTCCGCGCCGGACGGCGACCGTCTCGACAAGGCGCTCGACAGCGTCGACTTCATGCTGAGCGTCGACCCCTACCTCAACGAGACCACGCGCCACGCCGACGTGATCCTGCCGCCGCCTCCGCCGTCGCGCAGCGCCCACTTCGACGTCGCGCTGAACAATCTCGCGGTACGCAACAACGTGCGGTACTCATCTCCGGCGCTGCCGCTCGACGGCCGGCCGGACGAGCCCGAGATCTTGTCCCGACTCGCCCTCATCCTCTACGGCATCGGCGCCGATGGTGATCCCGCCCTCGTCGACGCCCAGGTGATCGCGACAACCCTGGCGAAAGAGGTCGCCAACCCCGATTCACCGGTGGCGGGGCGCGACGTCGCCGAGCTCACCGCCATGCTGTACGACGGGCCCGGCTACGAACGACGCCTGGACATGATGCTGCGGGTGGGGCCCTACGGCGACGCCTTCGGAGCCAAGCCCGACGGGCTCACCATGGAGCGGTTGAAGGCCAACCCACACGGCATCGACCTGGGGCCGCTGCGACCGCGGATCCCCGAGATTCTCCGAACCCCAAGTGGGCGCATCGAACTCGCGCCCGAACCGATCGTCACCGACGTGGCACGCCTGCGCGACGCCCTCGCCCGCTCTGCCGGCGGGTTCCTGTTGATCGGGCGACGTCACCTGCGGTCCAACAACAGCTGGATGCACAACCTCCCGGCGCTGTCGGGTGGCTCCAACCGGTGCACCCTGCAGATCCACCCCGACGACGCGGCTGATCTGGGCCTCACCGACATCGCGGTGATCAAGGGCCCGGGCGGTGAGCTGCTGGCCCCGATCGAGGTGGACGACGGCATGCGGCGCGGCGTGGTCTCGCTGCCGCACGGGTGGGGTCACGACCGCAGTGGCACCGGGCAGCGGCTCGCGGCCAGCCATCCCGGGGCCAACGTCAACCAGCTCAACGACGGCACTCATCTCGACCCGCTGTCGGGCACCGCGGTGCTCAACGGGATTCCCGTCGACATCGCGCCGGCGGGCTGAGCCCCTCTGCGCCGAAACGGCATTCCAGCAGTGCCCTACTCGCACTTTCGCTGCCGGAATGCCGTTTCGGCGGAGCTGAGCGGGAAACTAGGTGAGCTCCCAGATCACTGTCACCGAGAAGTCCACCGTCTGCTGACCGGGTTCCAGCGGAACGGCCTGCATCGCCGCGCGCGGCATCGGAGTGGGCGTGGGTGGCGTCGAGCCACCGGACTGCTCGGAAATCGAGATCACCTTGCCCAGGTGCAGCTCGGACAACCCGGCGTACTGCTCGGCCCGGTTCTTGGCGTCGTCGAAGGCCCGGGCGCGGGCGTCGCGGACCAGGTCTGAGTCGTCCTCGATCGAGTAGTTGACCGAGTTGATGCGGGTGGCGTCGCCTCCGGTGCTCGCGATCAAAGCCAATGTCTGCGAAGCCTTGGCGGTGTCGCGGATCTTGACCTTGATCGAGTTGCTGGCGCGGTAACCCGTGATCGTGCTGTCGGTGAATTGCGGTTGGACGCTGACCTGCGTGGTGCTGATGTCCTTGCGATCGATGCCCGATCCGACCAGCGCGTCGATCACGGCCTGCTGCCGTTGACTCGACTGGTTGAGCGCCCCTGACACATCCTGGGCGGTGAACTCCATGGCCACATCGGCGGTCAAGGTGTCCGGTACACCTTGGACCTGGCCGGATCCGACGACGGTCACCTGGCGGGCTCCGTCGGGCGCGCCCGCGGCGGGCCCCGAGGTCGTATCGCACGCACTGGCGCTGACGGCGATCAATCCCGCCGCGGCAACGCCGAGGACCCGTAATTTCGCATTCCCGGCGATCGGCATGACCGCACCCTACCGGGACATCAAGGCGTCACCAGGACTTTGCAGTGCCGCTCCGGCGAGGCGAGTTCGTCGAATGCGGTTGCGACGCCGTCGAGGCCGACGGTCCCGGTGATCATCGGTGCGACGTCGATCTCGCCCTCGGCGATGGCGCGCAGCGAGTTCGCGAACTCGGCGGGGTCGTAGCCGAACACGAACTGGATGTTGATCTGTTTGGTGATCGCGTAGAAGGGGTGCACGGTGTCGGGTTGCATGCAGACCCCGGCCACCACCAACCGGACGCCCGCGGGTGCACGACGCAGTACGTCATCGATGATTCCGGGGGCGCCGACCGCCTCGAACACCACTGCGGGCCGGCACTGATGAAAAGGTGAATCCGCGGCCGGATCCAGTGTGGTGTGGGCGCCCATGGTGGCGGCGAGTTCACGCCGGGTGGACGAGTAGTCCGACGCCACAATGGTTTCCACGCCTCGGAGCTTCAAGGCGGCGATGATCGCGATGCCGACGGGGCCGCAGCCGACGACGAGTGCCGCCTCACCCGGTTCGATGCGCGACGCGTTGACCGCATGCAGGCCGACCGCCATCGGTTCGGTGAGCGCGGCGTGTGCGGCGCTCAGACCGTTGGGTACCGGCAGCAGCAGCGGTGCCGACAGCAGCATCTTCTCGGCATAGCCGCCGACGGTGGTGTTGCTGTACACGATCGGTGCGATCCCGGCAGTGGAGATCAGCACCGGCACCGAGGTCACCAGCGTCCCGGCGGCAGGGGCGTCGGCTCCCGGTCCTGCGTCGAGGATCTCGGCACTGAACTCGTGGCCCATGTAGACATCGCCGGCCAGGTCGATGTCCATGTCGGGTATCCCCTCCAGGTCGGCGCTCGCCGCCAGCATGTCGGCGCCGTGGGTGGCGAAATGCAGGTCGGACCCGCAGATCCCGCAGGCCTTCACCTCGACCAGTACCTGCCCCGGGCCGGGCACCGGATCGGGTACGTCGTCGCGGACGATCATCCGCCCGTCACGCAGGACCGCGGCGCGCATCAGTTCTTCTCCTCGGACGTGTGTTCGGTGATCGCGTTGACGATCGCCTGCCCGGCGCGGCCCAGCAGTTGATCCCGCATGCCCTTGGCCCAGTCGTGCGATGCCCGTGCCGCCGTGAGTTGGCCTTTGAAGTGTGGGATCACCTCACGGGCGAACAGTTCGTAGGAGTGGAACGTCGCCGCCGGTGGTGCCCAGTCGTGACCGAGAAGCAGGAGGGTGCCGAACCCGCCGGAACGGTCAAGCAGGTCCTGGATGTAGGCGATCGCGTCCGCCGTGGTGCCGATGCAGCAATTACCGCCTGCCGCATAGTTCTCCACGAACTCGTACGGGGAGCGCGTTCCCTCGACTTTCTCGGAGAGCGGCACGAAACCCGCTGCGCCGAAGTAGTTGGCGAAATCCTGCAGGCCGTACGTGCAGTCCTCGATGGCCTGCTCGCGGGTGTCGGCGAGGTGGATGATGCCGAGCACCCGCCAGTCTTTCCGGTCGGGCTCGGGCCGGCCGGATTTGGCAGCCTGATCGCGCACGGTGTCCCAGGTGGTCTCGATGGCCGCGTAGCCGCCGGGTACCGACATCGACAAGGACAGCAGCGACGTGCCCAAGGCGCCGGCCAGCCGTGGTCCGGATGGGGAAACCATTGCCGCGGTGGAGATTTCCGGATACGGCCAAGTGTAGGGACGGATGTGCAGCGCGGCGTCCCGCAGGGTGAACCAGTCGGTCTTGCGGTCGATCCGTTCATCGGGTGCGGCGCGGAACAACGCCAGGATCGCCTCCAGGGATTCCTGCATCATCGGCCGCTGATCCACCGGGTCGATGCCCATCATGTAGGCGTCCGACGGCAGCGCACCCGGTCCGGTTCCGAACATCACCCGGCCGCGGGTGAGGTGGTCGAGCAGCACCCACCGGTCGGCCACCATGAGCGGGTGGTGATAGGGCAGGGAGACCACGCCGGTGCCCAGCCGGATGTGCTTGGTCCGCTCGGCTGCGGCGGCGATGAACACCTCAGGACAGGCGATGAGTTCGTAACCGCCGGAATGATGTTCGCCGAACCAGGCTTCGTCGTAGCCCAGCCGGTCCAGCGCCTCGACCCGGTCCATGTCGTATTGCAGTGCGGTGGTGGGGGATTGGCCGACCGGGTGGAACGGCGTGATGAAGACGCCGAAATTCAACGGACTCATTTCACTTCCTCCAGGAACTCCAACAGCTCCTTGTTCACCTCATCGGGCCGCTCCTGCTGCAGCCAGTGCCCCGCGCCGTCGATCAACACCTCGCGATAGTCGCCGGTCACCACGTCCCGCACCCGGTCGCGCGGGGTGAAGCTCAACACCGGATCGGCGGTCCCGGCCACGAACAGCATCGGGACCGTGATGGTCGATGCCGGGGTGTTCTCGGTGAGCTCCCAGTTCCGGTCGAAGTTGCGGTACCAGTTCAGTGGCCCGGTGAAGCCGGTCTCGGTGTAGGCCTGCACGTAATGCTCGAACTCGTCGGGGCTGATCCAGTCCGGCAGCGGCGGCAACGGGCGATCAGACAGGCTGTCGGGGGGAGCACTAATGCCTTCCATCGCGACCATGCGGCGTAGGGACTGACGGACATCGGCGCCCAGCGCGGCGTCGGCAACCCCGGGCTCCTGGAAATACAGGATGTAGAAGAAGTTGTCGCCGACGATCTTGCGCCAGATCTGCGTCGGCGGCGCGGGTGCGCGCGGGACCGGGGGCACGCTCAGCGCGGCCACAGCGGAGACCCGGTCGGGGAAGAACAACGGAAAATTGGTGGCGACGGGCGAGCCCCAGTCGTGGCCGATCAACACCGCCTTCTCGGCGCCGACATCATCGAGCAACCCCGCGATGTCGGCGGTCAGCTCGGTGATGTTGTAGGCGTCGATGGCGTCGGGGCGGGAGGAGCCACCGTAACCGCGCTGGTCGGGGACCAGAACGTGGTAGCCGGCTGCGGCCAGAACCGGGATCTGATGGCGCCATGAGTAGGCGAGCTCGGGAAACCCATGGGTCAGCACCGCCACCGGATTTCCGCGTTCACCCGCCTCGATCACCTTCAACGTCACGCCATTGGTATCGACTAACCGTTCGGTTGGTGTGAGCACGATCTCACCCAAGCACAGCGGCCCGCCGTCGGCTAGATACCGTCGGGAACTGCCGGACGTTGGTGTAGCGGTAGCCTAAAACTCTCAACTGCGCACGTTGGAAGGACCGGGCCGAACTCGGCCGAGTGATCGATGAACCGCAAAAATGTGATCCGTACGCTGACCGTCATCGCGGTCGTGCTGCTGCTGGGCTGGTCGTTTTTCTATTTCAGCGACGACACCCGTGGCTACAAACCTGTCGACACTTCGGTGGCGGTGGCCCAGATCGGCGCCGACAACGTCAAGAACGCCCAGATCGACGACCGTGAGCAACAGCTGCGGCTCGATCTGAAGAGCGGCAAAGAAGAGACCGAGAACAGCGACAAGGTCATCACGAAGTACCCGACCGGCTATGCGGTAAAGCTCGTCGATCAGCTCGATGCCAAGAACGTCAAGTTCGGCACCACCGTCAACCAGGGCAGCTTCCTCGGCTCGATGCTGATCTACATGCTGCCGCTGCTGCTGCTGGTCGGCCTGTTCGTGATGTTCTCCCGGATGCAGGGCGGCGGCCGGATGGGCTTCGGCTTCGGCAAGTCGAAGGCCAAGCAGCTGGGCAAGGACATGCCCAAGACCACGTTCGCCGACGTCGCAGGTGTCGACGAGGCCGTCGAAGAGCTCTACGAGATCAAGGACTTCCTGCAGAACCCGTCGCGCTATCAGGCGCTCGGCGCCAAGATCCCCACGGGCGTGCTGCTCTACGGCCCGCCCGGAACCGGTAAGACCCTGCTGGCCCGTGCCGTCGCCGGTGAGGCCGGGGTGCCGTTCTTCACCATCTCCGGTTCGGACTTCGTCGAGATGTTCGTCGGCGTCGGCGCCTCCCGGGTCCGCGACATGTTCGAGCAGGCCAAGGCGAACAGCCCCTGCATCATCTTCGTCGACGAGATCGACGCTGTCGGTCGTCAGCGCGGTGCCGGCATGGGCGGCGGTCACGACGAGCGTGAGCAGACCCTGAATCAGTTGCTGGTCGAGATGGACGGCTTCGGCGACCGGCAGGGCGTCATCCTGATCGCCGCCACCAACCGGCCCGACATCCTCGACCCGGCCCTGCTGCGGCCCGGCCGTTTCGACCGTCAGATCCCGGTGTCCAACCCCGATCTGGCCGGCCGTCGCGCGGTGCTCAAGGTGCACTCGGCAGGCAAGCCGATCGCCCCCGACGCCGACCTGGACGGGCTCGCCAAGCGGACCGTCGGCATGTCCGGCGCGGATCTGGCCAACGTGATCAACGAGTCCGCGCTGCTGACCGCCCGCGAGAACGGCACCGTCATCACCAGTGCGGCGCTGGAAGAAGCCGTGGACCGCGTCGTGGGCGGCCCGCGCCGCAAGGGCCGCATCATCAGCGAGCAGGAAAAGAAGATCACGGCCTACCACGAGGGCGGGCACACCCTGGCCGCGTGGGCGATGCCCGACATCGAGCCGATCTACAAGGTCACCATCCTGGCCCGCGGACGCACCGGCGGCCACGCCGTCGCGGTGCCCGAGGACGACAAGGGCCTGATGACCCGCTCGGAGATGATCGCCCGACTGGTGTTCGCCATGGGTGGTCGTGCCGCCGAGGAACTCGTCTTCCGCGAGCCCACCACGGGCGCGGTGTCCGACATCGAGCAGGCCACCAAGATCGCCCGCGCCATGGTCACCGAATACGGCATGAGCTCCAAGCTGGGCGCCGTGCGCTACGGCAGCGAACACGGAGATCCGTTCCTGGGCCGCACCATGGGCACCCAGGCCGACTTCGGCCACGAGGTGGCCCGCGACATCGACGACGAGGTGCGCAAGCTAATCGAGGCCGCGCACACCGAGGCGTGGGAGATCCTCACCGAGTACCGCGATGTGCTCGACACGTTGGCCGGCGAACTCCTCGAGAAGGAGACGCTGCACCGCGCGGAGCTCGAGGCCATCTTCGGCGACGTGAAGAAGCGCCCCCGGCTGACCATGTTCGACGACTTCGGTGGCCGGGTGCCGTCGGACAAGCCGCCGATCAAGACCCCGGGCGAGATCGCGATCGAGCGCGGCGAGCCGTGGCCGCCGCCGGTGCCCGAGCCTGCGTTCAAGGCGGCCATCGCCGCCGCCACCCGTGAGGCCGAGCGGGCCAAGGAGACCAACGGCGCCGGGGCCAACGGTGCCCCACCGAACGGGTCGAACCAGAACGGCTCCACTCAGCCCGATTACGGTGCACCGGCCGGCTGGCACGCCCCCGGTTGGCCGCCCGCGCCGTCGCAGCCGGGATACCAGCCGCCGCAGCAACAACAGCAACAGCCGGGCTACTGGTACCCGCCGCCGCATCCGTCGGGATGGCAGCAGCCCCATCCGTACCCGTATCAGCCTTATCCTCATCCCGGCCAGCCTGCTCCCAACGAGGAGGCGGGTCAGGATGGCGGTCATGAGCGGGCCGACCGGTCCAACCCGCCGGCCCACGGCTGATCCGAGAACGGAGGCTTCGATGTCGCAGTCGTTGCGCGAGCATCACAACAACACCGATACGGCGACGCGGGTGTTCGATCAACCGCGCGCCGAGGCGGCTGTACGTGAGCTGCTGATCGCCATCGGTGAGGACCCGGATCGTCAGGGTCTGCTGGATACCCCGGCCCGCGTGGCGCGTGCGTACAAAGAGCTGATGGCCGGTCTGTACACCGACCCGGACGCGGTGCTCAACACCACCTTCGACGAGGAGCACGACGAGCTCGTGCTGGTCAAGCAGATCCCGATGTACTCCACGTGTGAGCATCACCTGGTGTCGTTCCATGGGGTGGCCCACGTCGGCTACATCCCCGGGGTGGACGGCCGGGTGACCGGGCTGTCGAAGATCGCGCGTCTGGTCGACCTGTACTCCAAGCGCCCGCAGGTGCAGGAGCGCCTGACCGCTCAGATCGCCGACGCACTGATGCGCAAGCTCGATCCGCGCGGAGCCATCGTGGTGATCGAGGCCGAGCACCTCTGCATGGCCATGCGCGGGGTGCGCAAGCCGGGCGCGGTCACCACCACGTCGGCGGTACGGGGACAGTTCAAGACCGACAAGGCTTCTCGGGCCGAAGCGCTGGAACTGATCCTTCGGAAGTGAACCCACCCGAGCCGATGGACCTTCGCGGGAAGCGCGTGCAGGTCATGGGGGTGGTGAATGTCACCGACGATTCCTTCTCCGACGGTGGCAGGTTCATCGACCGCGACCGCGCGGTCGAACACGGGCTGGCGCTGGCCGCGGCTGGGGCGGCGATCATCGACGTGGGCGGGGAATCGACCCGGCCCGGTGCGGTGCGCATCGACCCCGCGGTGGAGGCGGCCCGGGTCGCCCCCGTCATCGAAGCGCTTGCCTCCCAAGGCATCACGGTCAGCATCGACACCATGCATGCGGATGTGGCGAGAGTGGCGCTGGAACACGGCGCGCACATCGTCAACGACGTGTCCGGCGGCCTGGCCGACCCGAACATGGCGCCGCTGCTCGCCGAGGCCGGGGTGCCGTGGATCCTGATGCACTGGCGTTCGGTCGGCGCCGAGCAGCCGCACCGTGCTCCGGGCTACGGAGATGTGGTGGCCGAGGTTAGGGCCGAACTGCTGTCCGCGGTCGACGCCGCGGTTGCGGCGGGCGTTGCCCCGGAGCGGTTGATCATCGACCCTGGGCTGGGATTCGCCAAGACCGCGCAGCACAATTGGGCCCTCTTGCATGCCTTGCCCGAATTCATCGCGACCGGGATCCCCGTGTTGGTCGGTGCGTCACGCAAACGCTTCCTCGGTGCCCTGCTGTCCGGGCCGGACGGAACCCTGCGGCCACCCGACGGCCGGGAGACCGCCACCGCGGCGATCTCGTTGCTGGCGGCCCAGCACGGAGCCTGGGGTGTTCGGGTGCACGATGTGGTGGCTTCCGTCGACGCGCTCGCCGTACTGGGAGCCTGGGAATCTGGAGGTCAGGTTGGCTGATCGGATTGAGTTGCGCGGCTTACGGGTTCGCGGCAACCACGGTGTTTTCGACCATGAACGGCGCGACGGCCAGGAGTTCGTCGTCGACATCACGGCATGGGTAGATCTGCGCCGGGCCGCGGCCACCGACGATCTCGCCGACACTCTCGATTACGGCGCACTGGCCCAGCTGGCCGCCGACATCGTCGCGGGCCCGCCGCGGAATCTCATCGAGACTGTCTCGGCCGAGATCGCCGACGCCATCATGTCCGACGAGCGTCTGCACGCGGTCGAGGTTGTCGTGCACAAGCCGAGCGCCCCGATTCCGCTGACCTTCGACGATGTCGCGGTGGTGGCCCGCCGGTCGCGCCGTGGGGGTGCCCAATGACATCCACCGTCCTTTCGATCGGATCGAACATCGGCGACCGGCTGGCCCGGTTGCAGTCGGTGGTGGACGGACTGGGGAGCGCGGTTCGCGCGGTGTCGCCGGTGTTCGAGACCGACGCCTGGGGCGGGGTCGAACAGAGTCCCTTCCTGAATGCGGTACTGCTCGCCGATGACCCGGGCCTCGATTGCCACGACTGGCTGCGGCGCGGCCAGCGGCTCGAGGAGGAGGCCGACCGGGTCCGGGAGCAGAAGTGGGGCCCGCGCACCCTCGACGTCGACCTGGTCACCTGCCATGACGGCGACGTGGAAGTGTTGTCCCGCGACGAGGACCTGACGCTGCCGCACCCGCTGGCTCACCTGCGCGCCTTCGTCCTGATCCCGTGGCTGGCGGTGGATCCGGATGCCACGTTGACCGTCGTCGGCCGGTCCCGGCGGGTCGCACACCTGCTCGAGGAGATCGACCCCGCCGAGCGCGCCGGGGTCAGGCCCACCGATCTGGCGCTGGACTTTCACACCGAACCGGCGGCCGACTGATGGGTCCGACCCGCAAGCGCGACCTGGCCGGTGCGGTGGCTGTCGTCGCCATCGTCGGTTACGTCCTGGTCGGAGTGCTCTACCGGTGGTTCCCCCCGCTCACGATCTGGACCGGACTCTCCCTGCTGGCGGTCGCGATCGCCGAGGCGGGCTGGGCGTTGTACGTGCGGGCCAAGATCAACGACGGACAGATCGGGGTAGGGGCGGGCCGGCTGCACCCGCTCACCGTCGCCCGGTCCGTTGTCATCGCCAAGGCGTCGGCCTGGGTCGGCGCCATCGTGGCGGGCTGGTGGATCGGGGTGCTGGTCTACTTGCTGCCCCGGCGCGGCGATCTGAGGGTGGCCGGCGAGGACACGCCCGGCGCGGTGGTGGCCGCGCTCAGTGCAGTGGCGCTGATCGTCGCGGCGGTGTGGCTGCAGCACTGCTGCAAGTCCCCGGAGGAACCACCGGACAACGGCGATACCGCCACCGAGTGAACGATTTCGGCCAGGTAGTTGGCCGAATCGCCGCAGCGGTCCCCGGGCTAGATGACCCGTGACAGGTACAGTCGGCGCATGACCGTTCTGCCCCGCGGCGGCCGGCCACGGCGCGGCGGCCGAAGGCCAGGCTGGCTGCTCTTAACGGTATTGCTGGTGCTAGCCATTCTGGCCAGTTCCGCATTGGTGTTCACCGATCGCGTCGAGTTGCTGAAGCTCGCCGTCATCCTGGCCCTGTGGGCTGCCGTGGTGGCGGCCTTCGTCTCCGTCATCTACCGGCGCCAGAGTGACCTGGACCAGGCCAAGGCCCGTGATCTGAAGTTCGTCTACGACCTGCAGCTGGATCGCGAGATCTCGGCGCGGCGCGAGTACGAGCTGACCGTCGAGACCCAGTTGCGCCGGGAGCTGGCCTCCGAGCTGCGTGCCCAGGCCGCCGATGAGGTGGCCGCACTGCGCTCCGAGCTGGCCGCGTTGCGGGCGAACCTCGAGATCCTGTTCGACACCGAGCTGGTGGATCGACCGGCCATCGAGACCGACAAGAGCGCGGTGCGGACCGCCGGCCGGGTCACCGCCAGCCGCCTGGACATCCCGGCGGTCGAGGTCACCGACATTCGCATGTCGCGCACGCAGGAAAGCCCGATCATCGATGTCCCGGCCGAACCGCATCCACCGGAGGGCGACTGGGGGACCTCGGGCGGGGTGCATCGGCTGCCGTCGCGGCCGACCCCTGCCGGTGAACCGGCCCGCCGTCGCCGGCGTCAGCCGGAACCGGCTCGTCAGCAGGAAACCCCGCGTCAGCCGGAACCCCCGCGCCAGGAACCCCAGCCTCAGCCGCGGCCAGAACCGCAACCAGGGTCTCGGCCGGAGCCCCGACCGGAACCGCAGCCCCAACCTCAGCCTCAGGCACGGCCGGAGCCCCAGCCGCGGCCGGAGCCGAAACCTCAGCCGGCCGCCCGCAGGCTGCCTGAGCCGCCCTCGACCTGGGCGCCGCCCCCACCCCCGCCGACGATGCCGCCGATGCAGCCGTCACCCACCATCGAAGCCCCGGAGCCCGAGCCCGCACCGGCACCGGCTGCCGAACCCGCCGCCACGGGCTGGCAACCGGCACCCGCCGAGGGGCAATGGATTCCTGCGGGCGCGCCGGGCAGCAACTGGGCTGCCCCGGTGGGCCAGAACGGCGCTGAAACCGAGTACGTCGGGCGCCGGCGCGCCCCCGAATCAACCCCGGTGTCGGGTCCCGTTCCCACGGCCGAACCAGCGCCGGCCCCCGAACCAGCGCCGGCCCCCGAACCGGCCCCTGAACCCGAAGCGGCTCCGGCGCCCGCGATGTCACCGGGCCAGGCTCCCGAACCGCCCCGAGGCCGTCATTCAGCCGGAGTCGATCCCGGTCGACCAGCGCCGGCTCAGCCGTCGCCGGCCTTGGCCACCGAGTCCTCGCAGCCACCCGAGCCGCCGCGTCGGGCGTCGCGGCACCGCAGCGACGACGAGCCTGAGCCGCCGAACGGGCATCATGCCGACGGACAGTCGGTGAACGACCTGCTGGCACGGTTTCAGGCAGGTCGCCCCGAAGGCGGGCGTCGCAGGCGCCGCGAGGAGTGAGCTAGTCTCGTGACGACCGTCCGGTACCCGCAACGCGGGACTGGAACGTAGAACTATTTCAACCTGTGAGGTCGTCTGCGATGCAGCAGCCCCCTGCGAACGGGTGGTCCCCGCCTGAGGGATTGCGTCCGGCCAGGCTCAGCGTCGGCGTCATTTCCGCTGGTCGGGTGGGCACGGCGTTGGGCTATGCGCTGGAACGCGTCGAACACGTGGTGGTGGCCTGCAGCGCGATATCCGAGGCGTCGCGGCTGCGGGCGCAGCGCCGGCTGCCCGAAACCTCCGTCCTGCCGGTTCCCGAGGTGGCCCAGCGGGCCGAACTGCTGTTGTTGACGGTCCCCGATTCCGAGCTGCCGTCTCTGGTGTCGGGTCTGGCCGCCACCGGTGCGGTGCGGCCCGGCACGATCGTGGTGCACACCTCCGGTGCGAACGGGGTCACAGTGCTGGCCCCGCTGACCGAGCAGGGATGCATTCCACTGGCCATCCATCCGGCGATGACCTTCACCGGCTCGGACGAGGACATCGCGCGGCTGCCCGACACCTGCTTCGGGATCACCGCCGCCGATGAGGTGGGATACGCGATCGGCCAGTCGCTGGTGCTCGAAATCGGTGGTGAGCCGTTCCGGGTGCCCGAGCACGCCAGAACGCAGTACCACGCGGCACTGGCGCATGCCAGCAACCACCTGGTCACGCTGGTGCTCGATGCGGTCGACGCCCTGCGGGCCGCTTTGCGCGGGCAGGAGCTGCTCGGTCAGGAACTCGTCGACGATGCACCCGGTGGCCTGCCCGAACGTGTGGTCGGCCCGCTGGCCCGGGCCGCTCTGGACAACGCGATGCAACGCGGCCAGGCCGCGTTGACCGGACCCGTGGCACGCGGGGATGCCGCTGCGGTGACCGCACATCTGAATGCGCTACGCGCACTGGATCCTCAACTGGCCCAGGCATATCGGGCCGACTCACTGCGTACGGCCCAACGTGCCCACGCGCCTGCGGGCGTGCTCGCAGCTCTCCGGGAGGCGAGCCCGGAAACTGGCCCCGAAAACCGCCCTGAAACGAGTCACGGATGACCCCCAGCAACACGCCCAAGTTCGTCGCCGGCGAGCTGAACGTCTATTCGGCACCCGCCGACGTCGCCGCCGTCAGCCGAGCCCTGCGCACCAGCGGGCGCCGGATCACCCTCGTGCCCACCATGGGTGCGTTGCACGAAGGTCACCTGACGTTGATCCGGGCGGCCAAGCGCGTGCCCGGCGCGGTCGTCGTCGTGTCGATCTTCGTCAACCCGCTGCAGTTCGGGCCGGGCGAGGACCTCGACGCCTACCCGCGCACCCTCGATGAGGACCTGGCCGCCCTGCGTGCCGAAGGCGTCGAGATCGCTTTCACCCCAACGGGTTCGGACATGTATCCCGACGGCCCCCGCACCAGTGTGCAGCCCGGGGCGGCCGGCGGTGAGCTGGAAGGGGCGTCGCGCCCCGGCCATTTCGCCGGTGTCCTGACCGTCGTGCTCAAGCTGCTGCAGATCGTCCGCCCGGACCGGGCGTTCTTCGGCGAGAAGGACTATCAGCAACTGGCCTTGATCCGGCAGATGGTCGCCGACCTCAACATCGACGTACAGATCGTCGGAGTTCCCATCGTCCGCGAATCCGACGGCCTGGCGATGTCGTCGCGCAACCGCTACCTCGACGCCGACGAGCGCGAGCAGGCCGGAGCATTGTCGGCCGCACTGCTGGCCGGCAAGTACGCCGCCGCGGGCGGGGCGTCGGCCGCCGTCGACGCGGCCCGTGCCGTGCTCGACGAGGTGCCCGCCATCGACGTCGACTACCTGGAAGTGCGCGACCCGATGCTGGGCGCGGCGCCGAACGAAGGTCAGGCCAGGCTGCTGGTGGCGGCCCGGCTGGGCCGAACCCGGCTGCTGGACAACATTTCCGTCGACATCGGAGCGTCCGCCGGCATCGACGGGCACCCCCGCGTCGGCGACGGCGACAATCACGAACTGCCCTGGAGGAACTGATGCAGCGCACCATGCTCAAATCCAAGATTCACCGCGCCACGGTCACGCAGGCCGACCTGCACTACGTGGGCTCGGTGACCATCGACGCCGATCTGATGGAGGCCGCCGACCTGCTCGAAGGCGAGCAGGTGACGATCGTCGACATCGACAACGGTGCCCGGCTGGTGACCTATGCCATCACCGGCGAGCGTGGTACCGGGGTGATCGGAATCAACGGCGCTGCAGCACATCTCATTCATCCCGGCGACCTGGTGATCCTGATCGCCTACGGGGTGATGGAAGACGCCGAAGCCCGCGCGTACCGCCCGCGGATCGTGTTCGTCGACTCCGACAACTTGCAGATCGACCTCGGTGCGCACAGCCACGACCCCGCGTACGTCCCGGCGGACGCATCCGAACTGATGTCGCCGCGCTGATGCTGCTCGCGATCGATGTCCGCAACACCCACACCATCGTCGGGCTGATCTCCGGTTCGGGGGACCACGCGAAGGTAGTGCAGCAGTGGCGGATCCGGACCGAAGCCGAGGTGACCGCCGACGAGCTGGCGCTCACCATCGACGGGCTGATCGGGGAGGACTCCGAGCGGCTCACCGGGGCTGCCGGACTGTCCACGGTGCCCTCGGTGCTGCACGAGGTGCGGTTGATGCTCGAGCAGTACTGGCCGGCGGTACCGCATGTGCTGATCGAGCCCGGCGTGCGAACCGGTATCCCGCTGCTGGTGGACAACCCGAAGGAAGTCGGCGCCGACCGGATCGTGAATTGCCTTGCCGCATATCACAAATACGGCACCGCGGCGATCATCGTCGACTTCGGTTCGTCGATCTGTGTGGACGTGGTGTCGGCCAAGGGCGAATTCCTGGGCGGGGCCATCGCCCCCGGTGTACAGGTCTCCTCCGACGCCGCGGCGGCCCGCTCGGCCGCTCTGCGCCGCGTCGAGCTGACCCGTCCGCGCTCGGTGATCGGCAAGAACACCGTGGAATGCATGCAGGCCGGTGCGGTATTCGGCTTCGCCGGACTGGTCGACGGACTGGTCAGCCGGATCCGCGAAGACGTCGACGGGTTCTCCGGCAGTGATGTCGCGGTGGTGGCGACCGGGTACACCGCCCCGTTGGTGCTGCCTGATCTGCGGACGGTCGAGCACTACGACCGCCACCTCACGCTCGACGGGCTGCGCCTGGTGTTCGAACGCAACCGCGACAGTCAGCGAGGACGGCTCAAGCCGGCCAGGTGAGGCGGTGTGAGGTTGTGCACACCGGCCCCGCACGCCGATCCTGCCCGCACGCGGGTATGCCGTTGAGGCGCCGGTCCATTGGCTCGCGCTCGCGAAACGGTGGCCGGTCCGGCGTGCGATAGCCGGCCGGCGGGTTCATTTAAGCTGGCATTTTGTGAGCCCAGCCGATCGCGACGACGCGTCCCAGTCCCAGGCCGACCTTCCCGAACAGTTCCGGATTCGTCAGGCCAAGCGGGAGCGGCTGCTGGCAGAGGGCCGCGAGCCCTATCCGGTGACGGTGCCGCGCACCCATACGCTGGCCGAACTGCGAGCCGCCTATCCCGACCTGGCCGCTGACACCCAGACCGGTCAAACCGTCGGTGTCTCGGGGCGAGTGGTTTTTGCCCGCAACTCCGGCAAGTTGTGTTTCGCCACGCTGCAGGAGGGCGACGGCACGCAACTGCAGGCGATGATCAGCCTCGCCCAGGTGGGGCAGGAGTCGCTGGATGCCTGGAAGGCCGACGTCGACCTGGGCGACATCGTCTTCGTGCACGGTGAGGTGATCAGCTCCAAGCGCGGCGAGCTCTCGGTGCTCGCCGACTCCTGGCAGATGGCTGCCAAGGCGCTGCGGCCACTTCCGGTTGCTCACAAAGAAATGAGCGAAGAAACGCGGGTGCGTCAGCGGTACGTCGACCTCATCGTCCGGCCGGAGGCCCGCAACATTGCGCGGCAGCGGGTCGCGGTGGTGCGGGCGGTGCGATCGGCGTTGGAACGCCGCGGCTTCCTCGAGGTCGAGACGCCGATGCTGCAGACGCTGGCCGGCGGCGCGGCGGCACGACCGTTCATCACCCACTCCAATGCGCTCGATGTCGATCTGTACCTGAGGATTGCACCGGAACTGTTCCTCAAGCGATGCATCGTCGGCGGTTTCGACCGGGTATTCGAGCTGAATCGCAACTTTCGCAACGAAGGAGTCGATTCCACCCACTCTCCAGAATTCTCTATGCTGGAGACATATCAGGCTTACGGTGACTACAACGATTCCGCGGTGGTCACCCGCGAACTTATTCAAGAGGTTGCCGACGAGGCCATCGGTACCCGTCAAGTGCCATTGCCTGATGGCACTGTCTATGATCTCGACGGACAATGGGACACATTGGAAATGTATCCCTCACTGTCGCAAGCGCTGGGTGAGGAGATCACCCCCGACACATCAGTTGAGTACTTGTGGCGTATTGCCGAAGGACTCGAGCTCGAGATTCCGCGTGACCGTGGCTACGGGCACGGAAAATTGGTCGAGGAACTCTGGGAGCACACGGTGGGGGAGAAGCTGTGGGCCCCCACGTTCGTGCGCGACTTCCCGGTGGAGACATCCCCGCTGACCCGGGCCCACCGCAGCATCCCCGGGGTCACCGAGAAATGGGATCTCTACGTGCGGCGTTTCGAACTCGCCACCGGATATTCCGAACTCGTCGACCCGGTAATCCAGCGTCAGCGATTCGAAGCCCAGGCGCGCGCCGCGGCCGCCGGTGATGACGAGGCAATGGTTCTCGACGACGATTTCCTGGCCGCATTGGAGTATGCGATGCCGCCCACAACGGGCACCGGAATGGGTATCGATCGCTTGTTGATGGCGTTGACGGGCTTGTCTATTCGGGAGACCGTTTTGTTCCCGATTGTTCGTCGGCACACTAACTGAGGCAGCACACACACCCGCTGCGACCGTCGCGTCTATTGGAAATATGTGCGTATTTGTGGCACATTAGGGCGCAGGTGCAGGATACTCAGGCGTAGTCACCAATGCGTATGCAGAAGGGTTCGGTGCGGGGTAATGGCGAAAAAAGTGACCGTCACGTTGGTCGACGATTTCGACGGTGAGGCCACCGCCGATGAGACGGTCGAATTCGGCCTCGACGGTGTCACCTACGAGATCGACCTTTCGTCCAAGAATGCCGCCAAACTCCGTAACGACCTGAAGCAGTGGGTGGAGGCCGGGCGCCGGGTCGGTGGCCGCCGGCGCGGACGTGCGGCCGGACCGGCCCGTGGCCGCGGCGCGATCGATCGTGAGCAGAGTGCGGCCATCCGCGAATGGGCCCGCCGCAACGGGCACAACGTGTCCACCCGGGGCCGGATCCCCGCCGACGTCATCGACGCGTTCCACGCCGCCACATAAACGACCGCAACTTGACCGACAGTTGCCAGCTCCGGACCGGTGAGAATTCCCGGTCCGGAGTTTTTCGCTAGCGGCGAACCGGTCAGGCCGCAAATTCGGAAACGATTCGTCGACCGGCGGCGTTGCTCATCTGCAGCACTAGATGTGGACAGCTCGTACCGGGTACCGCCCCGGCGGAACGGACCGCCAACCTCCGCGCCCGGGACAGCCGCCCATTAGAGTGGACGGTAGGTACTACGTGCGGGCTATGAGGAAAACCGACAGAACGCAGCCGTACGCGGGTACCGCTAGCGATGGAGAGCAGGTAACCACCGATGTTTGAGAGATTTACCGACCGTGCCCGCAGGGTCGTCGTCCTGGCGCAAGAAGAAGCCCGGATGCTCAACCACAACTACATCGGGACCGAGCACATCCTGTTGGGTCTTATTCACGAGGGCGAGGGCGTAGCCGCCAAGTCGCTGGAGTCGTTGGGCATCTCGCTGGAAGGCGTGCGCAGCCAGGTCGAGGAGATCATCGGCCAGGGTCAGCAGGCTCCGTCCGGGCACATCCCGTTCACGCCGCGAGCCAAGAAGGTGCTGGAGCTGTCTCTGCGTGAGGCGCTGCAGCTCGGCCACAACTACATCGGCACCGAGCACATTCTGCTCGGCCTGATCCGTGAGGGCGAAGGCGTCGCGGCCCAGGTGCTGGTCAAGCTCGGCGCCGAGCTGACCCGCGTGCGTCAGCAGGTGATCCAGCTGCTGAGCGGCTACCAGGGCAAGGAAGCCGCCGAGGCCGGCACCGGTGGCCGTGGAGGCGAGTCGGGCAACCCGTCGACGTCGCTGGTCCTCGACCAGTTCGGCCGTAACCTGACCGCCGCCGCCATGGAAGGCAAGCTGGATCCGGTCATCGGCCGTGAGAAGGAAATCGAGCGGGTCATGCAGGTGCTGAGCCGGCGCACCAAGAACAACCCGGTGCTGATCGGCGAGCCCGGCGTCGGCAAGACCGCCGTCGTCGAGGGTCTGGCTCAGGCCATCGTCCACGGCGAGGTTCCCGAGACGCTCAAGGACAAGCAGCTCTACACCCTGGACCTCGGTTCTCTGGTGGCCGGCAGCCGCTACCGCGGTGATTTCGAGGAGCGCCTGAAGAAGGTGCTCAAGGAGATCAACACCCGCGGCGACATCATCCTGTTCATCGACGAGCTGCACACGCTCGTCGGCGCGGGTGCCGCCGAGGGCGCCATCGACGCGGCCAGCATCCTGAAGCCGAAGCTGGCTCGCGGCGAGCTGCAGACCATCGGCGCCACCACCCTCGACGAGTACCGCAAGTACATCGAGAAGGACGCCGCCCTGGAGCGCCGGTTCCAGCCGGTCCAGGTCGGTGAGCCGACCGTCGAGCACACCATCGAGATCCTCAAGGGTCTGCGGGACCGCTACGAGGCGCATCACCGCGTCTCGATCACCGACGGTGCGCTGGTGGCCGCGGCGACGCTGGCCGACCGCTACATCAACGACCGGTTCCTGCCGGACAAGGCGATCGACCTGATCGACGAGGCCGGTGCCCGGATGCGGATTCGCCGGATGACCGCTCCGCCAGACCTGCGCGAGTTCGACGAGAAGATCGCCGACGCGCGCCGGGAGAAGGAGTCCGCGATCGACGCGCAGGACTTCGAGAAGGCCGCAAGCCTGCGGGACCGCGAGAAGCAGCTGGTCGCCCAGCGCTCCGAGCGGGAGAAGCAGTGGCGTTCGGGTGATCTCGACGTCGTGGCCGAGGTCGACGACGAGCAGATCGCCGAGGTGCTCGGCAACTGGACCGGTATCCCGGTGTTCAAGCTCACCGAGGCGGAGACCACGCGTCTGCTGCGCATGGAAGAGGAGCTGCACAAGCGGATCATCGGCCAGGAGGATGCCGTCAAGGCCGTTTCCAAGGCCATCCGCCGCACTCGTGCCGGCCTGAAGGATCCGAAGCGCCCGTCCGGCTCGTTCATCTTCGCCGGCCCGTCCGGTGTCGGTAAGACCGAGCTGTCCAAGGCGCTGGCCAACTTCCTGTTCGGCGACGACGACGCGCTCATCCAGATCGACATGGGCGAGTTCCACGACCGCTTCACCGCGTCGCGGCTGTTCGGTGCCCCTCCGGGGTACGTCGGCTACGAAGAGGGCGGCCAGCTCACCGAGAAGGTGCGCCGCAAGCCGTTCTCGGTCGTGCTGTTCGACGAGATCGAGAAGGCCCACCAGGAGATCTACAACAGCCTGTTGCAGGTCCTGGAGGACGGTCGCCTCACCGACGGCCAGGGCCGCACGGTCGACTTCAAGAACACGGTGTTGATCTTCACCTCGAACCTGGGGACTTCCGACATCAGCAAGGCTGTCGGGCTCGGTTTCTCCCAGGGCGGCGGGGAGAACAACTACGAGCGGATGAAGCAGAAGGTCAACGACGAGCTCAAGAAGCACTTCCGGCCTGAGTTCCTCAACCGCATCGATGACATCATCGTGTTCCACCAGCTGACACAGGACGAGATCATCCAGATGGTCGACCTGATGATCAGCCGGGTCGGCAACCAGCTGAAGGCCAAGGACATGGAGATGCAGCTGACCGACAAGGCCAAGGCCCTGTTGGCCAAGCGCGGCTTCGATCCGGTGCTCGGTGCCCGCCCGCTGCGGCGCACCATCCAGCGCGAGATCGAGGACCAGCTGTCCGAGAAGATCCTCTTCGAGGAGCTCGGCCCCGGTCAGTTGGTCACGGTCGACGTCGAGGGCTGGGACGGCGAAGGCGCCGGCGAGGACGCGAAGTTCACGTTCTCGGGCGCGCCCAAGGCGGCCGGCTCCGACGGTACGGATCTGGCCAAGGCCGCAGCCACCGCGGAATAACTGCACACGAGAAACGCCCCCGCCATCGGCGGGGGCGTTTCTCATACCTGCCGATGGGCCGATCGCCTGCGCTCGTGGTTACGATGCTGATGTAATCGACAGGCAAAGGAATCTGGTGAGAGTCCAGAACGGCCGCGCCACTGTTAACAGTCAGACCCTTACCTGTCACGACACGGACTGGGACGCGAATTCCCGGAAAGGACCACTCGAATGGCTTCCACTGATGCGCGCGTGAGTCACGCTCGGCCGATCGACCTGTCGGCGACCAAGGCCGTGCTCTGGCTGACCCTGACGGCGTTCGTGGCGCTGCTGGCCCTCTACTTCGTCGGGATGGACCAGGGCGCGACCTCGGTGTTCGGCAACAACACGTATGTGCACGAGTTCGTGCACGACGCCCGCCACCTGCTCGGTTTCCCCTGCCACTGACGCGCGGGCAAGACAACCGGGTCAATGGAAAGACAACTCATCGGGCGCGGCATCCTGGCCGGCGCCCTGGCGGGCGTGCTCGCCTTCCTCTGGGCGAAGCTGTTGATCGAACCGATCATCGGTCGGGCGATCGACTTCGAGAACGGCGCGGCACATGAGGCCGTCGAACACACCCACGGTGCGGGCGGGCATTCCCACGGCGGCGAAGGCGCCGAGGTGTTCACCCGCGGCGTGCAATCCAACATCGGAATGGGTCTCGGTGTCCTGATTTTCAGCGTCGCCATGGGCGCACTGCTGGCCGTCGTGTTCTGCGCGGTGTACGGCCGGGCCAACCTGTCCGCTCGGGCGGTGGCCGCACTTACCGCCGGTGGCATGCTCGTCTCGCTGTGGATCGTCCCGGCACTGAAGTACCCGCCGAACCCGCCCGCGGTCAGCCTGGAGGAGACCATCCAGCAGCGCACCCTGCTGTACCTGCTGTTGGTGGTGCTCTCTGCCGGACTGTTCGTCGGGTCGGTGCTGCTGGTGCGCCGGCTGGTGCCGAAGCTGGGCGTCTGGAACGCCAGTCTGGCCGGCATCGCGGACTATGTGGTGTCGATGGCCGTGGTGTTCCTGATCCTGCCGGGCATCCATGAGACGCCGTCGAGCTTCCCGGCCGACGATCTGTACCAGTTCCGGCTGTACTCGCTGGGCACCCAGGTGGTGATCTGGGCGACGATCGGGCTGGTGTTCGGGGTGCTGGCCGCGAAGGTGCTCGAAGACAAACGAGCGTCCGTCGCAGCGTGAGTGAGGTCGTCCGGCTGACGTTGGTGTCACATGCCATGACCGACGCCACGGCGGCCGGACGGTTTCCCACCGACGAGCCCCTGAATGCCTTGGGCCACCGTCAGGCCGACGCTGCCGTCGAACTCGGTGTCATCGACGCCGCGTATTGCGGGCCGGAGAAACGGGCCCGCCAGACCGCGGAGTTACTGGGCCTGTCGGCGGCGGTCGAACCTCAACTCGCCGATCTGGACTGCGGGAGTTGGCGCGGCAGTGTGCTCGGTGGGCTGCCGCCGGCCGACCTGGCGGTCTGGCTGACCGATCCGGCCCGGGCGCCACACGGCGGTGAAACCGTGGTCGGTCTGGTCAATCGGGTGCGCGGCTGGATGGACAGCCTGGCCTCGACGCGGGGCAGGCTCGTTGCCGTCACCCACCCCGCCGTGGTCCGGGCGGCCATCATGGTGGTCCTGGATGCACCGCCGAAGTCCTTCTGGCGCATCGACATTGCGCCGATGCGCCGTACCGTCATGCATTTCCGCGGCCAGGCCTGGACGTTGCGCAGCAGCTAGGCCTGGCCTAGTGCCCCACCGGCGCCATGGCGAATGCCCGCTTGGCGATCTGCAGCAGCCAGCCCGCGGCGGTGGGGCTGCGGAACTTCGGCCAGTTCAGCTGGAAACTGAACACCCACGGCTGTCCGGTGTAGTCCACCGCGTACCAACTGAAGGTCAGGTCTCCGGGTAGGTTGCCGCCCTTGGCGCCGATGTATTTCCACTTCGCCGGGTCCGGGTCGATGCCGGGCAGCGCCGACAGGATGTCCTTGACGGGGGCGGCAGGGCCGACGGCGGAGGCCTGCAGCGCGGCGTGCACCCGGCAGATGTCGGCCGCGCTGGCGAACCACTCCAGGCCGTCGTTGGAGGCCGGGGTGTGGGTGCGGTACGGATCCGGTTCGTAGGGGCGGGAATTGGTCTGCTGCAGCAGCGCCACCCGGTCGGCGGGGGAGGCCGACTTCCATTGGTCGCGGAGGTTGGGTTGCCCCCAGCCGACGGAGAAGACCTCGTGCATGGTCGGGAACGGGGTCATGCTGGCCGGGTCGTGGTGGCCCGCGGTCACCAGTGCGCGTTCCACGGCTGCTGGGCCCACCCGGCCGATCAGCAGGTCGGTGGCCATGTTGTCGCTGGCCGAGATCATCTGCTGGGCGGCGGTCCGTACGGTGATCTCGGACCCGGGCGGAAGCTTGTCCAGGCCGGCTGACCCGAGCTTCTTGCCTTCCTTGGTGATCGTGAGGTGATCGTCCCAGCGTAGGGTTCCGGCCTTGATCGCATCCGAAACCGCAAGCAGCACATACAGTTTGAAGATCGAAGCCAGGGGTAGCGACAGCTCGGTGTTGGTGCCCGCGACCTGCTCGCACTTACCGCCCACCACCTTGGACACCCGGTAGGAGTAGCGGGCGCCCGACTTGGTCAGCTCGGTGTCGATATCGGACCAGGTCTCGATCTTCGGCGGTACCAGGGTGACGTCGAAGCGGTCGACGAGCCCGGCGTCGTTGGTCCTCAGTTCGATGTCCTGGGCCACGTTGTAGGACGTGAGCACATGCAGCGTGGCCTGCGCGGCGCCGATGTCCACCGAGGTGACCTTGAACGGGCGATCCCACCAGATGGAGTCCATCTTGGTGCCGACCAGATCGACCTTCTCGGGTGCGGCCAGGGTGCGCACACCGATCGGACCGATCGGCCAGTCGGAGTTGAGCATGTCCATGGTCTGCTTGGCCCGCAGACCCGGCGGGGTGATGGTGTCGATGTGCGCGCCGTAGGACACTTCCGCCGCGGGCGCGACGCTGGGCGAACAGCCACAAGCCAGGGCCGCGGCGACCGCTGTGATGGCCGTCAGGCCAACCGTGCGGTGCAGCGTCCGGCCGCGGCTACGCCTGGGCAGCGGGCCCTGCAACGTCCAGCACAACCTCGAACTCCAGCAGTGATGCGCCGGTCGCCACAGGCTTCGCCTGCTGACCCTTGTGTGCCTCGACTGCCGGGCCCGAAGCCCAGGCCTGGAAGGCCTCTTCGGTTTCCCACTGCGTCACCACGAAGTAGCGGTCTTCGCCCTTGACCGGGCGCAGCAACTGGAAGCCGAGGAAACCGGGCTGATTGTCGACGGCATGTGCACGGTGCGCGAACCGCTTCTCCAGTTCCGGGCCGGCGTTGGGCGGGACCTCGATGGCGTTGATCTTCACGACGGGCATGGTGTCCAGGTTACCGTGGCGGCCCGGCAAGATAACGGGATGGTCACAGATCTGCTCACCCACCGAGGAGGCCGCGGCGAGCCCATCGTCCTGGTGCACGGCCTGATGGGCCGTGGCAGCACCTGGTCACGTCAGCTGCCGTGGCTGGCGGACCTGGGGGCGGTGTACACCTATGACGCGCCGTGGCACCGCGGTCGCGAGGTGGCCGATCCGTATCCGATCAGCACGGAACGATTCGTGGCGGATCTCGGCGATGCCGTGGCCGGGCTCGAGAGGCCGGTGATACTGGTCGGCCATTCCATGGGCGCGGTGCATTCCTGGTGCCTGGCCGCGGCTCGCCCGGAATTGGTGCGGGCGGTGGTGGTGGAGGACATGGCCCCTGATTTCCGAGGTCGCACGACCGGGCCGTGGGAGCCGTGGGTGCATGCGCTTCCGGTCGAATTCGCTTCGGCGCAGGAGGTTTACGACGAGTTCGGGCCCGTCGCGGGCCAGTACTTCCTGGAGGCCTTCGACCGGACCGAGACCGGCTGGCGGTTGCACGGGTATCCGCAGTGGTGGCTGGACATCGCTGCCCAGTGGGGGACGCGGGACTACTGGCAGCAGTGGCGGGACGTGCGCGTGCCGACGCTGCTGATGGAGGCGGGTAATTCCGTCGCGCCGCCCGGGCAGATGCGCCGCATGGCCGAGATCGGGCACGACACAAGGTATTTGCACGTGCCGGGCGCGGGTCATCTGATCCACGACGACGCGCCTGAGGTGTACCGCGAAGCCGTGACCGGGTTTCTAACGGCGCTCACCTAGGGCGCCTGCGCTCGGCCAGGTGGGTTGGTGCTCGAACCGGCTGCGGATCGCGTCCAGGTCGTGGCCTGCGCGGTAGGTCTCATAGTCGGGTTGGTCGATGCCGAACAGATCGAGGCGGAACCGCAGGACATTGCGGCGCCGTGCCGCCCAGCCCACCGCCGTGGCGACCGCGAAAGGCGAGATCAGAATGATCAGAGCGAGTGCAACAGTCATGGCAGTAATTTTTGTCAGGTAAATATGCCGCCAACAGTGGCAGCGCTGACACTGTGGGATAAAATGCTGCCATGCTGAGGAGCGTCTCAACGCTGGTGCTAGACGGCCTGGCGGTGTTCGAGTTCGGGGTCATCTGTGAGGTTTTCGGGATCGACCGGGCCGCTGACGGGGTGCCGAACTTCGACTTCAAGGTGTGCGGACCTGAACCGGGCAAGCCGGTGCGGACGTCGGTGGGCGCGACGCTGACGCCCGAGCACGGCCTGGACGCCTTGCAGGGCGCCGACCTGGTGGCCATCCCCGCGATCGGCACGTCCGATTACCTGCCGGAGGCACTGGAGGCTGTCCGGGCCGCCGCTGACGCCGGCTCGACCATCCTGACCGTGTGCTCAGGCGCCTTCTTCGCCGGCGCCGCCGGTCTGTTGGACGGCCGGCCCTGCACCACGCATTGGATGCACGCCGATGCCCTGGCCCGCGCATATCCGACCGCCAAGGTGGACCGCAACGTCCTGTTCGTGGACGACGGCAACCTGATCACCAGTGCCGGCACGGCGGCGGGCATCGATGCGTGCCTGCACCTGGTGCGTCGCGAACTCGGCAGCGAGGTGACCAACAAGATCGCCCGGCGCATGGTGGTGCCCCCGCAGCGTGACGGCGGCCAACGCCAGTTCATCGACCAGCCGATCCCGGTGCGATGTTCGGAAGGCTTTGCCCCGCATCTGGACTGGATCATGAGCAATCTCGACAAGCCGCATACGGTCACCACGCTGGCCAGGCGGTCGGCGATGTCCACCCGAACCTTCGCCCGCCGGTTCGTCGAGGAGACCGGCACCACGCCCATGCAGTGGATCACCGATCAGCGGGTGCTGTACGCCCGCCGGCTGCTAGAGGAATCCGACCTGGACATCGACCGGATCGCCGGCCAGGCCGGGTTCGGCACCGCGACGCTGCTGCGTCACCACTTCCGCCGCGTGATCGGAGTGACGCCGTCGGACTACCGGCGCCGATTCGCATGTGGCGCAGCCGAGGAGGCGGTCACGGCGTGACGGTTCAGCCGTCGGGCTGGCAGGCCACGTTGACGTAGACGGTGGTGTGTTTCGACGGATCGATCCGGTGGCCGCTCTCGTCGATGTTGGAGTCGGCCAGCCCGTGCACTCCGGTGACCCGGCAATTCGACAGGGCGGTATTGGCATTGGAGTTGATCTGCACGTGATAGCCCCGGTTCTGCAAGTCCCGCACGGTGTCTGCGGCCGAGCCGCTGCCCGACGGTGCGGCATTGGCCGGCGCGGCCAGGCCCAGCCCGATGGCCATCGCAGTACACCCGAAGGTTGCTAAAAGTTTGCTTGACATGACTCCGTTCTATGTGCAAACGACCCGATCCGGGGCGCTGCGACGGGAATTCATGCCGATCTCATGTAATTTCGCCTTCACCGGCCAGTGCGAACCGGCCGTCGTTTGTTTGCTCGATCAGTCCGTCGACCAGTAGTGAGTCCAGCGCCCGATCCCGTTGCGCGGTATCGGTGAGCCAGACCACGTCCAGCTGCGCACGGGTGACCGGGGAGCTGCTGGCGCGCAGCACATCCAAGAGCCTGCCGCGGACCTGGCGATCGGTCCCGGCGTACCGCTGAACCCGCTTGGCGATCGTGGCGGCCGGGTAACCCGCACTGCGCCAACGGCATCGGCTCAACGGGCAGCCGCCGCACATCGGTGCGCGGGCCGTGCACACCGTGGCGCCCAGCTCCATCAATGCCGCCGAAAACGTGGGCGCGGTGGCGTCGTCGGGCAGCAGCGCGGCCACAGCGTCGAGGTCGCGGGCCCGGGCGGGGGCGTCGGCCTGCCCGTGCAGCACCCTGGTGACCACCCGCCGCACGTTGGTGTCGACCACGGGAACGCTGGCCGAATATGCGAAGCAGGCCACCGCGCGGGCGGTGTAGGCGCCGATGCCGGGCAGGGTCAGCAGAGTTTCGACGTCCTCGGGCACCTCGTCGCCGTACTCGGTGGCAATCACCACCGCGCATTCGTGCAGGCGTTTGGCCCGACGGGGATAACCCAGCTTTCCCCATGCCCGCAGCACCTCGGCCGCCCCGGCGGCCGCGGTGGCCGACGGTGTGGGCCAGCGCTCGATCCAGGCCGACCAGATCGGTTCGACCCGGGCTACCGGAGTTTGCTGCAGCATGAATTCACTGACCAGGATCTGCCACGCGCTCACGCCGGGACGCCGCCACGGCAGGTCCCGTTGGGCCTGTTCATACCAGCTCACGAGCTCGCCTGCGTCGATGCTCATCGGCGACTCATGCAAAATGGCTTACATGCCCAACTCGAACCCTGTGTCCGCATGGAAAGCACTCAAGGACGGTAACGCCCGCTTCGTGGCAGGCGAACCGCAGCATCCCAGCCAGGACATCGCCCGCCGCGCCAAGCTCGCGCACGGCCAGAAGCCGACGGCCGTCGTCTTCGGTTGTGGAGACAGCCGGGTGGCCGCCGAACTGCTGTTCGACCAGGGTCTCGGTGACATGTTCGTGGTCCGGACCGCCGGCCATGTGATCGACAACGCCGTGCTGGGCTCGATCGAGTACGCGGTGTCGATTCTGAACGTGCCGCTGATCGTGGTGCTCGGCCACGACAGCTGCGGCGCGGTCCAGGCCGCCATCAACGCCGTCGACGAGAGCCAGGTGCCCGGCGGCTACGTCCGCGACATCGTCGAGCGGGTGACCCCGTCGATCCTGATGGGACGGCATGCCGGGCTGACCCGGGTCGACGAGTTCGAGGCCTACCACGTCAAGGAGACGGTCAGCCAGCTGCAGATGCGCTCGTCCGCCATCGCCAACGGTCTGGCCGCGGGCACGCAGGCCATCGTCGGCGCCACCTACCATTTGTCCGACGGTCGCGTGGAGTTGCGCCACCATCTCGGCGACATCGGCGAAGCCTGAGAATTTCGCTGCGCCGCCGACACGCCGGGCCGCCTCGTACAACTGGGTATGACCTGGGCTTACCGTGAAAGCCGTGCTAGATCTCGAACCTCATGGGCCACTGCCCTCGCAGATTTACTGGCGGCGCCGTGCGCTGGCCATCGGAATCGCGGTAGTCGTCGTGGGGATCATCGCCGCGATCGTCGCGGTGATCATGTCCAGCGGTTCGGGATCAGAGACCAAGGCCGCCGACGAGACCGCTGCGGCCCAGGCCCCGCCCACACCGCTGCCGGGGGAGAACCCCGAGGTCAAGACACCGGTGGTGCCGCCGGCGCAGCACGCGCCGGCGCCGACGGCCACACCGACGGCCGCCGTCACGCCGCCGCCGCTGCTCAAAGAGGGCGACGACTGCCCGGATTCGACGCTGGCGGTGAAGGGCATCACCAGCCAGCCCGAGTACGTCGTCGGTGATCAGCCGAAGTTCACCATGGTCGTCACCAACATCGGTCTGGTGGCCTGCAAGCGGGACGTGGGCGCGGCGGTGCTGGCCGCCTACGTGTACTCGCTGGACAACAACCGGCTCTGGTCGAATCTGGACTGCGCACCGTCCAACGAGACGCTGGTGAAGACCTTCAACCCCGGTGAGCAGGTCACCACCGAGGTGACCTGGACCGGCATGGGCTCGGCACCGCAGTGCCCGATGCCGCGTCAGCCGATCGGACCCGGCACCTACAACCTGATGGTGCAACTGGGCAACCTGAGATCGGCGCCGGTGCCGTTCATCCTGGCTCAGGCCAATCCGCAGCAGCCCGCGCCGCCTCCCGCCGAGGGCGCGCCCGCGGCCGAGGTGCCCACGCCGGGCAACTGAGGCTCAGGCCAATCGGTCGGCGATAGTCGACTCGGCCAGCAGCGAAAGGCCCTCACGAATGTGCCGGGCCCACATGGACCCGATGCCGTCGACCGATTGCAGATCGTCGGCACTGGCGGCCAGCAGCCCCTGCAGTGAGCCGAACGAGCGGACCAGCAGGTCGACATGGGCGAACTGCAGGCGCGGTATCCCGGCCATCGCGCGGTAGCCGCGTGAGCTCATCGCCGAGTCCTGCGCCTCGGCGGTCGACGGATAGCCGAAAACCCTTGCCAGAGTAGTGAAGTCGAGCAGCTCACTGTCGGTGAGCGCGTCCAGTTCGTCGAGGGTGGCGTGCACCTGCGCGGCGGTCGGCGGGTCCGGCAGGGCATGGTAATCCCGCACGATCAGCTCACGCGCGGCTTCGTTGTCGCCCACGAGTTCGTCGAGCTGCAACTTGAGCTGGCGGCCGTCGGTGCCGAGTTCGACGACGTCGGCGTCGATCTCAAGGCTGATGCGCCGCACCATCTCCAGGCGCTGCACCACGGTCATGACGTCGCGCAGCGTCACGAAGTCCTCGATCTCGGCGGTGGACAGCTGCTTGCTGACCTCGTCGAGCCGGCCCTTGTAGCGCTCCAGCGTGGCGATGGTCTGGTTGGCGCGCGACAGGATGGTCGCCGAATCGGGCACCACGTGGCGCTCGCCGGCGACGTAGACCGTCACGATGCTCATCGAGTGGCTGACCGAGATCACCGGGTAGCCGGTCTGGATCGCGGTGCGCTCGGCCGAGCGGTGCCGGGTTCCCGACTCGTCGGTGGGGATCGACGGATCCGGCACCAGCTGGACGTTGGCACGCACGATGCGGCTGCCGTCACTGGACAGCACCACCGCGCCGTCCATCTTGGAGAGCTCACGCAACCGGGTGGGGGCGTACCGCACGTCGAGGGCGAATCCGCCGTCACAGATGGCTTCCACGCTGTCGTCGTAGCCCAGCACGATCAGAGCGCCCGTCTTGCCGCGCAGGATGCGCTCCAGGCCGTCGCGCAACGGGGTCCCCGGCGCCAGCCGGCCGAGGGTTTCTCGTAGCGTCGGCCGGGCCAGGTGCACAACGGTGCGGCTGGTCCTGGCGCCGGAGTTCACGGCCATCTGTTCTCCTCGGGTCGGCCGCTATTGTCCGTGATGGGGTTGATTGCTGGCAATCGAGATGTCTTTGAGTGCCCGTAATGCCGCCCCGATGTGATCGACGGTGATGGCGCGCAGCCCCGCGGGCACGCTGGTGACCCCGGGCGGCACCACGGCAATGTTGAACCCCAGGCGGGCGGCCTCGGCCAGCCTGCGGTCCATGCCGGTGACCCGGCGCAGGTCGCCGACGAGCCCCACCTCACCGATCACGACGGCGTTCATCGGCAACGCGATGTCGAGATAGGCCGAGGCGACGGCCACCGCCACGGCCAAGTCCGAGGACGGGTCGGTGAGCCGCATACCGCCGACGGTGGACAGGTAGATGTCGTTGTTGCCGATCGGCAGACCGCAGCGGGTCTGGAGCACCGCACCGATCATGGCGGCACGGGCCGAGTCGATCCCGCTGACCACCCGCCGCGGCGGCCCCACGGGCGGGGCGACGAGGGCCTGCACCTCGCCGATCATCGGGCGCTTGCCGTCGAGGGTGACGGTGATGGCGGTGCCCGGCACCGCCACCGGGCGCTGGTCGAGGAAGAGCCCGGACGGGTCGCTCACACACTCGATCCCGTTGTCGTGCATCTGAAAACAGCCGACCTCATCGGCGGCGCCGAAGCGGTTCTTGACCCCGCGCACCATGCGCAGGCTCGACGCATGATCGCCCTCGAAGTGCAGCACCACGTCGACCAGATGCTCCAGTGAGCGCGGGCCGGCGATGGCACCGTCCTTCGTCACGTGGCCCACCAGGATCATGGCCACGGCCGGATCGCCGACAGCGGTCTTGGCGTAGCCCGTCAGCGCCGTCGTCACCGCACGCACCTGGGTGACCCCGCCCGTCACGCCATCGGCTTCGGTGGTGGACATGGTCTGCACCGAGTCGACGATCACCAGGCTGGGTTTGACCTCGTCGATGTGGCCGAGCGCGATCTGCAGATCGGATTCGCCAGCCAGATAGACGTTGTCGTGGGTGCAGCCCGTGCGCTCGGCACGCAGGCGGATCTGGCCCGCGGACTCCTCACCGGACAGGTACAGCGCGCGCCGGCCGGTGTGCGCCCAGCGATTGGCCACCTCCAGGAGCAGCGTGGACTTGCCGACGCCGGGTTCCCCGGCCAGCAGCGTGACCGAACCGGCCACCAGGCCGCCACCGAGAACCCGGTCGAGCTCGCTGACCCCGGTCGCGTAATGCCGGGTGATGCCCGGGTCGATCGAGGTGATCGGCACCGCGGGCGAGGCCGGGGCCACCGAGCGGCGGACCGGGCTGGCGACAGAGGCGAGTGTCGCCACTTCGTCGACCGTTCCCCAGGTGCCGCAATTGGCGCAACGGCCCACCCACTTGGGAGTGGCGTGCTGACATTCCGAGCACCGGTACTGCGAACGTATTTTCGAAGCGGCCACACCGTGACAGTAGCGGCCGGTCCCGACAGCGGTGGTGTGCACGCGCCGGGTCGCGGCCGCGACGGTCAGAGATCCTTCAGATCAGTGATGACCGCCGGCCGCGGCATCCCCGGCCGGCTCTTCGCCGGCCTGGTTGCGCCGCGGCGCATCGCCGGCCGAAATCGGCACGGCCACAGTGGTTTCGCCGTTGGAGAACTTGAACGTGAAGTCGTAGAGCAGCCCGTTGGTGACCGGCTTGGTCAAGGTGACCTTCGCGGTGACGGCCTCGGCCGCCTCGGTCTTCTCCAGCGGCTGGGTCTGGCCGTCGGGCTCGCCCACCACCAGAACGCCGCCGGCCGGGACGGTCTGGTCCCCGGACAGTGCCACGTCGCCGACGGTGGTCGTGATCGAGACCAGCTTGTTGGGCGCCTCGGTGGAATTGTTGGCCGCCACGAACAGCAGTTCGGCCTCCGAGCCGGGCTCGACATAGTCCTTCTGCTGCGGGGCGCGCAGGTGCACGTTGCGCAGCGAGATCGAGCCGGCCTGGGCGTTGACGCCGTTGACTGCGGGCTCCTGGGTCGCCGTCTGGGAGACCTGCCCGGCGCTGCAACCGGTGAGAACGGCTGCGGTCAGGCCACATGCGGCCAGACCGGCCGAGGCGCGCATTGCGAAGCGGTTCACTCAAGCCTCCTGAGCTGGGTCGGCGTACTTCGACTATGCACAGTAGTAGGTGGCCTCGGCGGGCGGAATGTGAGGGCGTGGCTGAGGGGTCGAAACGGCGTTCGGCCATAGGTGGTTCAGGCGCGCAACCGCTTTGCGGGGGTGCCCCTTTCGGGCCGCCGGGTGGCACTGCGGTTGCACGCTTTCGTCACCATGTCAACCCCTGTTCTTCACCTGCAGTGCCCCTGACCTGCGCAGTTGGTGCGCATGTGATCCGGGCCCGTGTTAGGATGGACTAGCGAAAGGGGCTCGAATCAGATGATTTTCAAGGTCGGAGACACCGTCGTCTATCCACACCACGGTGCTGCGTTGATCGAGGCGATCGAAACCCGGACCATCAAAGGCGAGCAGAAGGAATATCTCGTACTGAAGGTTGCCCAGGGTGATCTGACCGTTCGAGTTCCCGCAGAGAACGCCGAGTACGTCGGAGTCCGCGACGTCGTGGGCCAGGAAGGCCTCGACAAGGTTTTCCAGGTGTTGCGCGCACCGCACACCGAAGAGCCGACCAACTGGTCGCGCCGCTACAAGGCCAATCTCGAGAAGCTGGCCTCCGGTGACGTGAACAAGGTTGCCGAGGTGGTCCGCGATCTGTGGCGACGGGATCAGGAACGCGGTCTGTCCGCGGGTGAGAAGCGAATGCTGGCCAAGGCCCGGCAGATTCTGGTCGGCGAGCTCGCGCTGGCCGAGAACACCGATGACGCCAAGGCCGAGACCATTCTCGACGAGGTTCTGGCCGCCGCGTCCTGACGCGTGGTGGCAACAACTGTCGCGGTCGTCCCGGCAGCCGGCTCTGGTGAGCGGCTGGGTGCGGGCAGGCCGAAAGCGTTCGTCAATCTGGGGGACAAACCCCTGCTGGAGCATGCCCTGGACGGGCTGCTGGCGTCAGGGGTGATCGACAAGGTCGTGGTCGCGGTCCCGCCCGCGCTCACCGACGAAGCCATCTTGGTGTTCGGGGAGCGGGCGCAGATCGTGGCCGGCGGAGCCGACCGGACAGAGTCGGTGGCGCTGGCGCTGGCAGCCGCCGGCGATCCGGATTTCATTCTCGTTCATGATGCCGCCCGGGCACTGACGCCTCCTTCACTGATCGATCGGGTGGTTGCGGCGCTGGCCGAAGGCCACGCCGCCGTCGTTCCCGGCCTTCCGTTGGCCGACACGATCAAGGCGGTCGACGCCAACGGCGCGGTGCTGGGGACTCCTGAGCGGGCCGGGCTGCGCGCCGTACAGACGCCTCAGGGCTTCCGCACCGACGTGTTGCGCCGGGCCTACCAGCGGGCCGGGACCGGCGCGGTCACCGATGACGCCTCGCTCGTCGAGCAGATCGGTACGCCGGTGCAGACCGTCGCGGGCGACCCACTGGCCTTCAAGATCACGACACCTCTGGATCTGCTGCTCGCGGAGGCTGTCATGGCGCGTGGCGCGTGAGGATTCCCAGGGTCGGTCTCGGTACCGACGTCCATCCGATCGAGGCGGGCCGGCCTTGCTGGCTGCTCTGCCTGGAATTCGAAGGCGCCGACGGCTGCGCCGGGCATTCGGACGGCGACGTCGCCGCCCACGCACTGTGCGATGCGCTGCTCAGCGCGGCCGGGCTCGGTGACCTGGGCGGCGTCTTCGGCACCGACCGGCCGGAATGGCGCGGCGTGACCGGCGCCGACATGTTGCGTCACGTCCGCGGACTGGTGCAGGCCGCAGGGTTCGAGATCGGCAACGCCACCGTGCAGGTGGTAGGAAACCGGCCCAAGATCGGGCCGCGCCGGGACGAGGCCCAGCGGCTGCTGACCGAGCTGGTGGGGGCGCCGGTGTCGGTGTCGGCCACCACCACCGACGGGCTCGGGCTGACCGGGCGGGGTGAAGGATTGGCCGCGATGGCCAGCGCTTTGGTGGTTCCTGCCGAATAGGCCGGTAAGCTGGCACGTCGTGACCGATTTGCGGCTGTACGACACCATGGCGGGTGCCGTACGAGACTTCGTACCGCTGCGGCCGGGGCACGCTTCGATCTACCTGTGCGGGGCCACCGTCCAGGGCTTGCCGCATATCGGTCATGTCCGTAGCGGAGTCGCGTTCGACGTGCTGCGCCGCTGGCTGACCGCCAATGGATACGACGTTGCGTTCATCCGCAACGTCACCGATATCGACGACAAGATCCTCAACAAGGCGGCCGATGCCGGCCGGCCGTGGTGGGAGTGGGCCGCGACCTATGAGCGGGCCTTCAGCGCCGCCTATGACGCGCTGGGCGTGCTTCCGCCCTCGGCTGAACCGAGGGCTACCGGCCACATCACCCAGATGGTCGAGCTCATCGACCGGCTGATCGAGAAGGGCCATGCCTACGCCCAAGGCGGTGACGTCTACTTCGACGTGCTGAGCCTGCCCGAATACGGTGCGCTGTCCGGACACCGCATCGACGACGTGCACCAGGGCGAGGGCGTGGCGACGGGCAAGCGCGATCAGCGCGATTTCACGCTGTGGAAGGGCGCCAAGCCCGGTGAGCCGTCGTGGCCGACGCCCTGGGGCCGCGGCCGTCCGGGCTGGCACACCGAGTGCGTGGCCATGTGTGAGGCCTACCTGGGTGCGGAGTTCGACATCCACGCCGGCGGCATGGACCTGGTCTTCCCCCACCACGAGAACGAGATCGCCCAGGCGCAGGCCGCGGGTGACGGCTTCGCCCGGTACTGGCTGCACAACGGCTGGGTCACCATGGGCGGCGAGAAGATGAGCAAATCGCTGGGCAACGTGCTCTCGATTCCTGCTGTGCTGCAACGGGTTCGGGCTGCCGAGCTGCGCTACTACCTGGGTAGCGCGCATTATCGGTCCATGCTGGAATTCTCCGAGAACGCGCTGCAGGATGCGGTGAAGGCCTACAGCGGCATCGAGGACTTCCTGCACCGGGTACGCAATCGCGTCGGGGCCGTCGCCGTCGGTGCCTGGACGCCGAAGTTCGCGGCCGCCCTCAACGACGACCTCGCGGTGCCGATGGCGCTGGCCGAGGTGCACGCGGCTCGCGCCGAGGGCAACCGCGCGCTGGACGCCGGTGACCATGAGGGTGCGATGGCGCAGGCCACCGCGATCCGGGCGATGATGGCCATCCTGGGCTGCGATCCGCTCGACGAGCGCTGGGAGTCCCGCGACGAGACGTCGGCCGCGCTGGCAGCGGTCGACGAGCTGGTGCAGTGGGCCCTGGCCGGCCGGGCTGAGGCCAGGGCAAACCGAGACTGGGCGGCCGCCGATGCCATCCGGGACCGGCTCAAAGCGGCCGGCATCGAGGTCACCGACACCGCCGACGGTCCTCAGTGGGCACTGGCGGACGGGAACGGAGCATAGATGGCCGGGAATTCGCAGCGGCGCGGCGCGGTGCGCAAGCCGGGGACGAAGAAGGGACCCACGGTCGGGTCCGGTGGGGTGCGCCGCCGCGGGCTGGAAGGCCGTGGGGCCACACCGCGCGCGGATCAGCGCCCGCACCATCCGGCCGCCAAGAAGGCCGCCAAGGCGGCGCGTCAGGCGCAGGGCCGGCACCGTAAGACCGACGACACCGAGCTGGTGCTGGGCCGCAACCCGGTGGTGGAGTGCCTGCGGGCCAAGGTCCCGGCCACCGCGCTCTACGTCGCGCTGGGCACCGAGGCCGACGAGCGGCTGACCGAATCCGTCCAGATCGCCGCCGACCGCGGCATCTCGATCCTGGAAGTCCAGCGGCACGATCTGGACCGGATGAGCAACAACGGGTTGCACCAGGGCCTGGCCCTGCAGGTGCCGCCGTACAACTACGCCCATCCAGACGACCTTTTGAAGGCAGCCAGGGATTCTGGCGAGCCCGCGCTGATGGTGGCGCTGGACAACATCTCCGATCCGCGCAATCTGGGTGCCATCGTGCGTTCGGTGGCCGCGTTCGGCGGGCACGGCGTGGTGATCCCGCAGCGCCGTTCGGCTTCGGTGACCGCGGTGGCGTGGCGCACCAGCGCCGGCGCCGCGGCGCGTACCCCGGTGGCCCGGGCCACGAATCTGACTCGGACGCTGAAGAGTTGGGCCGACGCCGGGCTTCAGGTCGTCGGCCTCGATGCCGGCGGCGACACCACGCTGGACGAACTCGAAGGCACCGGGCCGATGGTCGTGGTGGTCGGCTCGGAAGGCAAGGGCCTGTCCCGGCTGGTCCGCGAGAACTGCGATGCGGTGGTGTCGATCCCGATGGCGGGGCCCACGGAGTCGCTGAACGCCTCGGTCGCGGCCGGTGTGGTGTTGGCCGAGATCGCCCGTCAGCGCCGAACCCTCTAGTTCCCACCGCGAGCAGACATGAAACTGCCCCAAAACCCGTGAAAATGGGCAGTTTTTCGTCTGCTCGTCAGAGGAAGATGCGCAGTCCGACCCAGAGTGCGCCCACGGACGCCACCAGGGTCAGCGGCACCGTCGCCAGCCCGACCCGGCTGAACTCGGTGAACCGCGCCGGCAGTCCTTCGCGATGAACAACAGTGCGCCACAGCAGATTTGACAACGATCCGACGTAGGTCAGGTTGGGGCCGACGTTGACCCCGATCAGCACGGCGAGCACCGCTGCCGGGCCGGCCCCGGCCACCAAGGGAAGCAGCACCAGCACCGCCGGCAAGTTGTTGACCAGATTGGCCAGCACGGCCGCCACCGCCGCAAGGCCCAACAGCGCGGGCAGCGAGTCGCCGACCGGGAGCAACCCACGCATGGCGTCGCCCAGGCCGTTCCGGACGACCGCGTCGACCACGACACCCAGGCACAGCACGAATGCCAGGAACGGCACATTGACGGCGCGCACGATCCCGCCGATGGTGCTGCGACGCTGAGCCAGACTGCGCACGCCGAGCACCACCGCCCCGGCCAGCGCCGCCCAGGCCGGGGAAACATCCAACACCGAGGTGACGACGAAGCCCGCCAGCGTCAAACCCAGCACCACGAGCACGAACACCGGAATCTCAGGCGGCGGGGGAGTCACCTCGACGGCCGGACGGCTCAGCTCATGGCGGAAAAGCAGGCGCAGTACGACGAATTCGACGGCGATGGCGGCCAGCCAGGGCAGCGCCATCACCGCAGTGAACTGGGTGAAGGACAATCCGGCGACGGCGAAGGCCAACAGGTTGGTCAGGTTCGACACCGGAAACAGCAGCGACGCGGAGTTGGCCAGGTGGGCGCTGGCATAGGCATGCGGCCGCGGAGGTATCGCCAGGGTGCGCGCGGTGGCCAGCACCACCGGCGTCAACAGCACCACGGTCGCATCCAGGCTGAGCACGGCTGTCGTCATCGCGCCGATCAGGAAGACCCGGGTCAGCAACCGCCGGGAATCGCCCTTGCTGGCCCGGGCCATCAGCGTGCCCGCGGCGTGGAACAGGCCTTCGTCGTCACACAGGTGGGCCAGCACCAACACGGCCGCCAGGAATCCGACCACCGGCAGCAGGCGATCGACCTCCGCCAGCGCGTCGTCCGGTGAGATCACGCCGCAGGCGATCAGCAGCCCGGCGGCCGGGATCGCCACGACGGCCTCGGGCCAGCCCTCGGGCCGCGCCAACGCGAACACCAGGACGACGGCCAGCAGCACCAGGGCCAGTAGCAACGGCGTGGATCCTTTCGGCCAGTCGAACATCCGGTGACGATTCGCATGGCCGGGCCACGCGGACCTGACCGTACTCGGGCTTGCTCGATAGCGTTGGTGACCATGCGTCCGGCTGCTTCGATGGTCCTGTTGTTCGCTCTGGCTGCCGCGTTCCAGTCTGTCCCGCCGGCCACCGCGGCGCCCGCCGGATTCGACCTGCAGTCCCATCGCGGCGGGCGTGGCGAGACGACCGAGGAATCCCTGCGGGCCTTCGCGAAATCGTTGGAGCTCGGGGTGTCCACGCTTGAGCTCGACATCGTGCTGACGAAGGACAGGCAACCCCTGGTGTGGCACGACCCGCGGATCGACGACCCCAAGTGCGCCGACACCGGCCCGGCCTTCCCCGGAGATCCGATGTACCCGTACGTCGGGAAGCTGGTCCACGATCTCACGCTCGAGCAGATCCGCACGCTCGACTGCGGCAAGTTGCTGAGTGGTTTTCCCGACGCCGAGGTGGTGCGCGGCAACAAGATTGCGGTGCTGCCCCAGGTGTTCGAGCTGACCGATGCCTACGACGCCGACGTGCGTTTCAACATCGAGACGAAGATTGAGGCGGACAAGCCCGAAACATCAGCCACTCCAGAGGAATTCGTCGAGGTGATCCTCGGTGCCGTGCGTGCCGCGGGCAAGGTCGACAAGGTGGACATCCAGAGTTTCGACTGGCGCACACTGCCGTTGGTGCAGCGGGCCGAGCCGTCGATACCGCGGGTGGCGCTGTGGGATGACACCACCTGGGTGCCTGACTCACCATGGCTGGGCGGGGTTGATCCGGCCACGGAGCCCGATCCGATCGCCGGGGCGATGTCGGTGGGCGCGACGGTTCTTTCACCCCAGTACGAACTGGTCGACCGGGCATTCGTGGACCGGGCACACGCCCTCGGCCTCACGGTGACTCCGTGGACCGTCAACGATCCGGCAGCGATGCGGGATCTGATCGCGGCCGGGGTCGACGGCCTCATCACGGATTACCCGACGCGGCTGCGTGGCGTGCTGGCAGATCTGGGCCTGCCGCTGCCGCCGTCGTACCGGCAGCTCAGCTGAGCCACGGATCGGAGCGTTCCCACAGTGTCGGCAGGTGCAGGCGCACCCCGTCCTGTTCGGCCAGCCGGGCCAGGATCCGCATCGAGACGTCGAGGTCGTCGCCCGCATACGGCAGGGCGCGCAGCGGTTCGTGCAGGGGCCGGAAGAAGTCGTCCCAGTGGATCAGCACCACCCGCCGCGCCCCGACCGCGCGCACCGTTTCGGCCCAGTAGGTCTCGAAATACTGCTCTGACTGCAGCCCCAGCTGGCCGATCCCGAGGTAGACCACCTCGGCTCGTTGCCCCGTCAGGGCGCCGGGCACCGCCCCCGCGCTGCCGACGATCAGCAAGCGACGGTCGCTGGGCCGATGATGCACCAGGGTCGACCAGGCTTCTCCGCACTTGTAGGCCGCGACCTTGACCGGCGGGACGACCGGTTCGGTGATGATGCCGGGGAATCGGTCCGGCGGGCAGTGTTCGGATTCGAAGAGCGTCACGTCATAGGCACCGAGGGTGACGGCCTCGCCCGGAGTGACCGTGACGATCCGGTCGGGAGAAAGGCCACCCCCGACGCCGACCTGCGCGGTCGAGCTGCCGCCGACCAGCCTGGCGCCGGTGCGCTCGGCGACGACGGCCGAATCCATGGCGTGGTCGAAGTGGCTGTGTACCGGCAGCACCGCTTCGAGCCTGTCGACGCCGAGGCGGGCCAAGCTGCCGTCGATGCGGGGCAGTGACGGCGCCAGCTTGCGCAGGACCACGCGCGGCAGAGTGGGCCGCGAGAAGAAGCCGTCGGTCAGAACTGCCGACGTGCCGTCGTCCACGAGCAGCGTGCTGACCCCCGCCCAGGTGACGGTGACCGGGGATTGCGTTGTGGCCGACGGCCCGTCGAAGAACCGCGCATAGGGGGCCAGGTCAGGTCTGCCGGGCTTGAGCCGCATGGCTTCACCCTAGAACCAGGACCTATCCGTAGCGACGGCGGAACTTCTCCACCTGCCCGGCCGAGTCGAGGTGCCGTGCGGTGCCGGTCCAGAACGGATGCGAGTCGTTGGTGACATCGACGACGATCAGCGGGTAGGTCCGGGTCCCGTCCGGGCCGGCCCACTCGATCGTGCGGTCACTGGTCGCCGTCGACCTCGTCAGGAACTGGGTGCCGGTGGCGGCATCCTGGAACACCACGGGGTGGTAATCGGGGTGGATGTCGGGTTTCACTGGGATTCCCCTTCTGTGTTGACGGATGCTGCGGGTTCGTCGATTCCGGGCTGGCAGGGTTCTTCGTGCCAGTCCCCGAACGGGTCGGGGTAATCGGCCCATTCCTCGGGTCGCGCCAGCTCGTCGTCGGTGAGCAGCGCACCGTGCAGGGCCTCGATGACGTCGCCGGGCCGCGCGCCGCAGACCAGGACGGTCAGCGAGATGTGGCGGTCGCCGAACTGGTGGTGCCAGTCGATGGCGGCCATCGCCACGCGTTCCGGGTCGGTGTAGGCCAGCTCGGTGGAATCCATTGCTGCCAGCCATTTTCCGGCGTTGCTGAAGTGCATTCCACCGCCTGCGGATTCGATCCACATGACGTCGGCCGGCCGATTGGCGAGCCAGGCCCGGCCGCGGGTGCGCACCACGCCCTCGAGCAGGAGGTCGACGGCGTCGTGTAGGCGCATCGGGTGAAACGGTCGGCGCGCGGCGAATTCGACGATGATGACCTCGTCGTCGGGTTCCAACGGTGGTTCACCGGCCAGGAGCGGATCGTGCGGTGTGGGGGTACGCCCGCGCCGGCTGTTCGGCTCCAGATGTGCCAGGCCGAGCTCTACCTGGTCGGGACCCACGGTGATGCGGGCGCGGGGCGCGAGCCGGCGGAGCACCGACAGGGTGGTGGCCTCGGGCTCGTTGAGCACCAGCATGTCGGCGAACTCGGCCTGGCCGACGACCACCTGGGCGACCGTGCGCCCGTCGGGCAGTTCCTCGTCGCCGACGGACTGTTGCAGCCACACCGCGGCGTCCAGGCACGCGATCACCGCGTCGATGGTGACGTCGCGAGAGGCGGGCCCGTCGATGTAGCCGGGTCCGACATGGACCCGGATGGTGTTGATGGCCCAGCACACGGGCTCGGCCTCCAGCCAGGGCATCAACTGCACGACGATGCGTTCCACGTCGCCGCGCCGGTGCAGGCGCCGCAACAGGATCAGCAGGTCGTCGCGGACTGTGCAGGACACACAACCGTGGGCGAGCTCGAGGGCGAGTTCGGATGTGCCGCTGCCGTCGGACACGGTCCGCAGCACCACGTGGCCGTCAAAGGTGTGGCGCACGAGCACGGTTCCGGGCCTGCGGCCCAGTTCTTCAGCTACGCCGTCGCTGTCACCTTGACCGGCGATCAGCACCACAGGGGTTCGCACCGCACCTCCCGACACAGTTGTTGTTGAAAACGATTATCATTATCGTGAGGCTACCCCATCCGAAGGAGACCGATGTCTGCCCACTGCCAAGTCACCGGGCGCTCGCCCGGGTTCGGCAACACGGTGTCGCACTCGCACAAGCGCAGTCGCCGCCGCTGGAACCCCAATATCCAGACCAAGACCTATTACCTGCCGACCGAAGGACGCCGGATCCGACTTCGGGTCAGCGCCAAGGGAATCAAGGTGATCGACCGCGATGGCATCGAGGCCGTGGTGGCCCGGCTGCGTAGCGCAGGGGAGAAGATCTGATGGCCAGCACCGATATTCGGCCGATCGTGAAGCTGAAGTCGACCGCGGGGACCGGGTACACGTACGTCACCCGCAAGAACCGCCGCAACGACCCGGACCGGATCGTGCTGCGCAAGTACGACCCGGTCATCCGCCGCCACGTCGAATTCCGCGAGGAGCGCTGATGGCCAAGCGATCCAAGATCGTCAAGAACGAGCAGCGCCGCAAGCTCGTGGAGCGCTACGCCGAACGGCGGGCCGAGCTCAAGGAGGCCATCCGCAATCCGGAGAGCACGCGTGAGCAAAAGGCCGCGGCGGTGTCGGCGCTGCAACGGTTGCCGCGTGACTCCAGCCCGGTCCGGCTGCGCAACCGGGACGCGGTCGACGGGCGACCACGCGGTCATCTGCGCAAGTTCGGCCTGTCCCGGGTCCGGGTGCGCGAACTGGCGCACCGCGGCGAACTGCCCGGCGTACGGAAGTCGAGTTGGTGATGGCGGCGAATTCCCGGAAGAACAACAAGAAACGACCGCCGGCCACCGATCTCAAGAAGCCTAGGCGCAATCAGCTGAAGGCCCTCGGGGTGACCGAGGTCGACTACAAGGACGTCCACCTGCTGCGCACGTTCATCAGCGAGCGGGGAAAGATCCGGTCCCGCCGCATCACCGGGCTCACCCCGCAGCAACAGCGCCAGGTCGCCACGGCGATCAAGAACGCCAGGGAGATGGCGCTGCTGCCAGTGGTCGGCCCGGCTTGACCTACCATCGACGGCGATAGGGCGACTGCGGATCGTGGAAGCCGGTGTGAATCCGGCGCGGTCCCGCCACTGTGATCGATCGACCAGTTTCTGCTGGTCGTCGAGAGCCAGATACGCACCGCAGTCGCCACCTCGCACGCACTGGGGCGGATCTCCCCGGAGAGGATGGGTACGCCCATGGCTGCTCGTTGGCTGACCGCCGGACTGGCATCGGTGCTACTGGTTTCGGGGTGTGCCTCGACCGCGGCGCCCGACACCGCAGGCGGTGCCCCGCCGGGATTCCCGGTCACCGTGGACAATTGCGGCGTCAGCTCGACGTACGAGCGCCCGCCTACTCGCGCAGTCGCGCTCAACCAGCATGCGATCGAGGTGCTGTTGGCGCTGGACCTGGAGAATTCCATGGTCGGCACGTCCTATCTCGACGATCGGATCCTGCCCGAGTACCAGGCCGCCTACGACAGTATTCCGGTGCTGGCGAAGGAGTACCCGTCCTATGAGTCGTTGCTGGCCACCGAACCCGATTTCGTCTATGGCGGCTGGGACAGCGCGTTCGACGAGAAGGAGGGCCGCGGCAGGCAACGGCTGAATGATGCCGGGGTCCACACCTACCTCAACATCGAGGACTGCCGGGACGAGGCCGTCACCATCTCCACGGTGGACGACGAAATACGGGGCATCGGAACAATCTTCGGCGTCACCGACCGGGCCGAGCAGCAGATCGAGAAGCTCCACGGCGAGTTGGCGCGGTCCGAGGCGAAACTGCGCGGAACCCAGCCGATACGCGTCGCCGTTTACGACAGCGGCGAGGCGACGGTGTTCACCTCGGGCGGCAAAGGCATCGGCAACCTGATGATCGAAGAGGCCGGCGGAGTCAACGTGTTCGCCGATGTCCCCAAGGTCTGGGGTGACGTGTCGTTCGAGCAGTTCGCCGAGCGCGCGCCCGAGGTCATCGTGATCTACGACTACGGGGATCAGCCGGTCGAGGACAAGAAGCGATTTCTCACCGAACATCCTCTGCTGCAGCATGTTCCCGCGGTCGCCCAGCAGCGGTTCGCGGTACTTCCGCTGTCGTCGGTGGTCGTCGGCGTACGGGTTGGCCGGGCGGTGGAGTCTCTGGCGCGACAGCTGCACCCGGACCGGTTTGCGTGATTCCCTACCGGCTGGTCGTCGCGGCGCTGGCGGGGCTGCTGCTGACGACGATGACCGCCGGGGTGGCGATCGGTTCGGTCTCCATCCCGCCGGGGCAGGTGTGGGCCATCGTGGTGCACTCCGTGCATCCGGGCCTCGTCGAGCAGAGTTGGCCCGCGGTGCGGGAGTCCATCGTGCTCGACGCCCGGCTGCCGCGGGTCGTGCTGGGGGCGGTTGTGGGCGCCGGTCTGGCGGCGTGTGGAATGGCGTTGCAGGCCGTGGTGCGCAACCCACTTGCCGATCCCATGCTGCTGGGGGTCTCCTCGGGAGCCGCGGTCGGTGCCGTCGCCGTGCTGGTCCTCGGTGCCGGCGCGTTGCAGGCACTGACCTTGCCGCTCGCGGCCTTCCTCGGGGCCTTCCTGGCGCTCGTCGCGGTCTACTGTCTGGCTCGCACGGGTGGGCGGATGACGACCGTGCGGCTGGTTCTGGCCGGTGTGGCGGTGGCCGAAGTACTGTCCGCGCTGGCGAGCCTGATGATCGTGACCTCTGACGATCCGCACAAAACACAGTCGGCGGTGCGGTGGATGCTCGGCGGCCTTGGCGGGACCACCTGGCGAATGGTGTGGGTGCCCGCGCTGGCGGTGATCTTCGGCGTATTGGTGCTCTTGGCCTTCACCCGATCGCTGAACCTGCTCTACACCGGTGAGGAGGCGGCTGCCTCGCTAGGGCTGGATGTCCACCGGTTCCGGGCGGGGATGTTCGTCGTCGTGGCGCTGATGGTCGGCGCCATGGTCGCGGTCAGCGGCACGATCGGATTCGTCGGGCTGATCATGCCGCATGTGGTGCGGCTGCTGGTCGGGGCCGACCACCGCAAGGCGCTGCCGGCTGCGGCATTGCTGGGGGCGGCATTCCTGGTGGCGTGCGACATCGTGGCCAGGACCGTGGCCACCCCGGAGGAACTGCCCGTTGGGATCCTGACCGCACTGGTCGGCGGGCCGTTCTTCCTGTGGCTGATGCGACGAAAGGCCGGGGTGTGACGGTAGGGGTGGTGTTCGACGCGGTGTCGGTGTCGATGCGCGGCAAGCCGGTGGTCACCGGTGTCTCGCTGGCAGTGGCCGCCGGTGAGGTGCTGGCCGTGGTCGGACCGAACGGGGCTGGCAAGACGACGTTGCTGCGTACGCTGTACCGGGCTCTGCGGCCGAGTGCCGGACGGGTGCTGGTCGACGGCGCCGACGTGTGGAAGCTTCCGGGCAAGCAGGCCGCGCGCCGGGTGGCGGCGGTATTGCAGGAAGCGACAGGCGATTTCGAACTCACCGTGTACGACATGGTCGCGATGGGCCGCACACCGTACAAGCGGTCCTTCGCGGCCGACAGCCGTGAGGACCGGGAGATCATCGGCGAGGCGATGGCGGCACTGGACATCGCTGACCTGAGCGGCGCCGATTACGGCCGGCTGTCCGGCGGGCAGAAGCAACGGGTGCTCATCGCTCGCGCGCTGGCCCAGCGCACCGACGTCATCGTGCTCGACGAACCCACGAACCACCTCGATCTGCGTCACCAGCACGAGGCCCTGCGGTTGCTGCGGGACACGGGAGCGACGGTGATCGCCGCACTGCACGACCTGAATCTCGCTGCCGCGTATTGCGATCGGATCTGTGTTCTCGACGGCGGAGAGATGGTGACGATCGGGACCCCGGTGGAGGTTCTCACTGTGGATCTGCTTGCCGACGTATACGGGGTCGCGGTCCGGATCACTGTCGACGCCGGAAGGCCCCAGGTGGGCGTCGTGCCCAAGGCGGTGGCGACGTCGTGAACATCGCCACCCAACTCGGCGAGATCGCTTCGCTCGGAGGGTTCTTCGCGATCACGGTCGGCGGGGACCCGGCGGGCTGGGTCCCGGTACAACGTTGTTACGACGACGGCTGCGTCGACCTCGTCGCGAAAACCTCAGCCGGATACCGCACGACCGATCTGCGTATCGGTGCCTCCCTGGTTCAGTTCAGCCATGCATCGCGGTTGTGGTCACCGCTGCTGGCCGGTGCGCTGCAGTACGGTGTGCTGCCCGAGCTGACCGACCTGCAGCGTCATGCCACCAGTACCCAGCTCCGGCTTCCGCTGGCTGTGGGCACACCCGTCGACGGCGCACTGGCAGGGCAGCTGTACCGGCTCGTGATCACCGAGCACCTTGAGCCGCTGGCTGCCGGGCTCAAGGTCAAGATGGCGCCGGGGTTGCTCTACGGTAATGCCGCTGCCGCTCTGGTGGCGGCCGCACATGAGCTGGCCGGCGCCCGACCGGAATTACGTGACGATGTTCGGTATGTCACCGAATCATTGTTGACAACAGGAGAATTGGACGGGACGGGCGACCTGACCGAGCTGACCTTCCGCCGCCGCAGCTGCTGCCTCTACTACCGGGTGCCCGGCGGTTCCAACTGCGGGGACTGTGCACTGACGAGACCGCGGGTGGGCGTCAGTAGGCGTAAGGGTGCGGGGGCGGGTCGATGCGGGACACAGTGAGCACCGTCATGGTCGGAACCGAGCTGCGGCTCGAATCGCCTTGTCCCGCAGCGATCATCCCCTCCAGCTTGAACCAGGTGTTCTCCGGATAGCCCGTGACCTGGGCGGCTGCCGGACCGGAGAGCCGAATGCTGGCGAGCTGAGCGTCGGCAGCGCAGCAGATGATCACCACCCGGGCCAGGTCGGTGCGATCGCCGACGCGCATGCTGAACCCGCTGACCGTGATCCGGCGGTCGTCGAGGGTGCCCGCGGAGTCCTGTGCGACGCGGATCAACACGTCGGGCAGAGACACCTCCGGTGCGACGCCATCGGGCAGCGGCGGAAAGGGACGCCGCAACACATCTGTGGACACCTCGGTCACTGTCGCGGCGTCCGGACGGATCGCGGGTGGCACCACGAAGGCCAGCAGCGCGATCGGGATCAGCAGCAGCCAGGCGACGCCGCGGGAGTGCGGATGGTCGTGGGGTTCATCCGTGTCGGGCCCGTCGCCGTCCCGGCCGCCGTGCCGGATGTCGCGGATGATCGAAGCCAGGGCCAACGCGATCAGCAGGACCGCGGTCGCACCCAGGTAGGGCAGCAGCGCGGGCTTGACGTAGCGGGTGAAGGTGCCGGTGATGGCGATGATCGCGGTGCTGACCCCGATCAGCAGCAGCAGTGCGTTCTCGGTCTCGCGGCTCACTGCGGCCCCAGGATCAGCAGACCGGTGGCGGTCGCGACCAGCGTCGCCACCAGGAATGTCGCGGGCGCGAAACGAATCGCGAATGCCCGGCCGAACATCCCGGCCTGCATCGCGAACAGCTTGATATCGACGGCGGGCCCGACCACCAAGAACACCAGCCGCGGCAGCAGCGGCAGCATGGTCAGGCTGGCCGCGACGAAGGCATCGGCCTCCGAACACAACGCCAGCACGACCGCGAGCAGTGCCATGGTGAGCACCCCGAGCGCCACTTGTCCGGCCAGATGCTCGTAGACCCAGGCCGGAACCAGCACGTGCAGGGCAGCCGCGGCGGCCGCGCCGACGACAAGGTAGGAGGCTGCCGAAAGGAAGTCATGGCGCGCGGCTTCGGTGAAGACGGCCCACCGCGAGCCCTCGCCATGGTGCGGCTTGGGGAGGTGGCGGGTGATCCAGTTCGGCCTGCCGAACCGGGCCCAGAGTGCGCCCATGATGAGCGCGGTCAGCAATGATGCCACGCACCTGGCGACCACCATCTGCGGATGTCCGGGGAAGGCGACGGCGGTCGCCACCAACACCACCGGATTGATTGCCGGTGCCGCGAGCATGAACGTCAGTGCGGCCGCGCCCACCGCGCCGCCGTCTCCGAAAAGCCGGCGCGCCACCGGTACTGAACCGCATTCGCAGCCGGGCAGCGCCGCACCGCTGACGCCCGCGGCCAGGATCGCAATGCCGGTGCGTCGCGGCAGCCACCGGGCCAGCCGGTCGGGTGTCGCGAAGACCGCAATCAGCCCGCTGATCACCACCCCGAGCGCCAGAAACGGCAACGCCTGAACGAACACGCCGCAGAACACCGTGGCCGCCGTCGCCACGTCCGGGGTGCCTTCGACGAATCTCTGCAGGGTGTTTCCGGCCAGTGCCAACGCGATGATCCCGACGACGAGGATCTGCATGGAACTCGGCCGCCACCGCGTCACCGCCGGGTTCGCCACCACGCGGCCATCATGCCAGGCAAATCTGTCAGCTGAACGCGGCCAAATTGACGCCGTCTGTGATCAACCGTTCGCGCACGGCGGTGGCGATCTCTACCGCGCCGGGTGAATCACCGTGCACGCAAACAGATTCCACGGTGATGGGGATCGTGGTTCCGTCCACCGCGCTGACCTGCCCGGTGGCGACCATGCCCGCCACCCGCTCGGCGATCTCCAAGGGATCGTGCAGTACCGACCCAGGTTCGCGTCGCGACACCAGCGTGCCGTCGGGTTGGTAGGCGCGGTCGGCGAACGCCTCGGCGACGGTGCGCAGACCCCGCTTGCGCGCCTCCTCGAAGAACACCGAACCCGACAGCCCCAGCACCGGTAGGCCGAGGTCGACACTGTGCACCGCGGCCGCCACCGCGGCGGCCTGCTCGCGGTGGCTGACGATCGTGTTGTACAGCGCGCCATGAGGTTTCACGTAGGTGACGGCGGCCCCTGCGGCATGGGCGATGGCCTGCAGTGCACCGATCTGATAGATCACGTCGGCGGTGAGGTCCTCGGGTGTGACGTCGATGAAGCGTCTGCCGAATCCAGCCAGGTCGCGGTAACTCACCTGGGCTCCGATGCGTACACCCCGCGCCGCGGCCTCACGACAGGTGCGCAGCAGCAGCGCCGGGTCTCCGGCGTGGAAACCGCAGGCGACATTGGCGCTGGTAACCAGGCCGAGCATGGCCTCGTCGTCGCCGAGTTCCCACGCACCGAAGCCCTCGCCGAGATCGGCATTGAGGTCGACGGAGACAGACACGCGACCAGCCTAGGACGGCACCGCGTCGGGCCAGCCGTTCTCCGACACGAATTCCGGTAGCGGGCGGGCAGAAGTCCAGTGCTCGATCTCCAGCACCGGCCGGTCCGGGAACTCGGGCACCGGGCCCAGGCACAGGATCGCCACCGGTTCGGCGTCGTTGGGCATCCCCATCAGCCGGGCCAGCGGCTGCGGCTCGAAGATCGACACCCAGCCCATGCCGAGGCCCTCGGCGCGGGCGGCCAGCCACATGTTCTGGATTGCGCAGGACACCGACGCCAGATCCATCTGGGGCAGGGTGCGGCGGCCGAAGATGTGCCGGTCGCGGTTCTCGCCGAGGGCGATGACGAACAGTTCGGCGCAGTCGAGGATGCCTTCGACCTTCAGGGCCAGGAATTCGTCGCCGCGGGCGCCGAGCGCATCGGCGGTGTTGGCGCGTTCCTCGTCGACGAGGGCGTGGATCTTGCCGCGCAGCGCGTCGTCGGTGATGCGGATGAACCGCCACGGCTGCATCAGGCCGACGCTCGGGGCGGCGTGGGCGGCGTGCAACAGCCGGCTCAGCACCGCTGGTTCGACAGTGCTGCCGGGGACGAATCGGCGCATGTCACGACGTTCGGCGATGGCCCGGTAGACGGCGCGGCGCTCGTCGGGGTTGAAGGCGTGCTCAGACACGGATCGAGCTTAGGCGGGGGCCCGGGGCCGGCGAACCCGCGTCTTATTGAAAATGAATGTCATTAATGATAAGAGTGTGTGGTGCTGACCAATACATCGAAGGTTCTCGCGTCCGTCGGAGCGTTGGCGGTGACACTCGTCGGTTGCGCAGGCGGCGAACCGCCGCAGGCTGCGCAAGATCCGATCGCCGATCCGGTGGTGGTCACCTACGACGGCGGGTTGTACGTGTTGGACGGCAACAGCCTTCAGGTCAGGTCCGACCTCCCGCTGGAAGGGTTCCTCCGGGTGAACCCGGCCGGTGACGACGCGCACGTGCTGGTGACGACCGACACGGGCTTTCGGTTGCTCGACGCATCGGCGGGGCAGCTGACGGACACCACCTTCATGGCCGACGAACCCGGTCACGTTGTCGCACACGGTGAACACACCGTGCTGTTCGCCGACGGGTCGGGTCAGATCACCGTGCTGGACCCGCACAGTATCGCCGCGGCCACGCCGCGAATCAGGACCATGACGGCGCCGCAGGCGCATCACGGCGTCGCGGTGGTCCTCGACGACGGCAGTTGGGTGCGTAGTGAAGGCGTCCACGACGAGCGCAACGGTGCCGTTGCTTTCGACGGCTCGGATCGAGAGATCGCCCGCAGCAACGAGTGCCCAGGGCTTCACGGCGAAACCTTCGCCCGCGTCTCCACCGTGGTCTTCGGTTGCGAGAACGGCGCGTTGGTCTACTCCGACGGCGCCTTCGCGAAGATCGCCGCGCCGACACCTTACGGTCGCGTGGGAACGCTTCGCGGGCACGAGGATTCACCGTCGATACTCACCGACTACAAGGTCGACCCCGACGCCGAGCTGGAGCGGCCCAACCAATTCGCCCTCATCGATACCGTGGGCAATCAGCTGCGCCTGGTGAACCTCCCTGAGTCGGTCAGCTATTCGTTCCGGTCTCTGGCCCGTGGCCCGCACGCCGAAGCGCTCGTCCTGGCCACCGATGGCCGGCTCCACGTCGTCGACCCGGTGTCCGGAAACACGGTCAGGACCATCGCGGTGGTCGAGCCGTGGACCGAACCCGATGACTGGGAACAGCCCAGGCCGGGTGTCTTCGCCCGCGGCCACGACGTCTATGTCACCGACCCCGCCACGAGGCAGGTGCACCTCGTCGACGTGGAGTCCGGCGAAGTGACCACGTCGGTGACGCTGGATCAGGCGCCGAATGAGCTCAGCGGCACGGTAGGCCACGCGCACTAGCGCACTAGTCAGCGGGACCGGCCCCGCATCAGAATGTCGGCATGCCAATCGATGCCGATGAGGGCGGACGGTACTTCGCCGCGGATTACGAGACGACGCAGGAGCGGGAGCGTCTGCAACGCCTCGAATCGATGAGCGACCGGACGACCATCCGGGCGCTCGACACCGTCGGCGTCGGGCCGGGCTGGCATTGCCTGGAGGTCGGCGCGGGCGGGGGGTCGGTGGCACGTTGGCTCGCTGAGCGCGTCGGTGCGACCGGCCGTGTCGTCGCCGCGGACCTGGATCCAAGGTTCCTCGACGACCTGCCCGCGCTGGGCATCGAGGTGCGTCGCTGCGATATCACCCGTGACGAGATCGAGCCGGATACTTACGATCTCGTGCACTGTCGCGCCATGGTGATGCACATGGCCGACCCGCAAGCGGTGTTGCGTCGCATGGTGGCCGCGGTGCGGCCAGGGGGCTGGCTGGTGGTCGAGGAACCCGATTACGGTACGGCGCAATCACTTACCCTCGACCACCAGGCGACTTCGGGTTTCCACTCCTATCTGCGCGCCCGCCGGGACTTCTTGGCCGCGTCGAAGGTGATGGAGTTGCACTACGGTGCGCGGCTGCCGGTGGACGTCGACGCGCTCGGGCTCGAGGCGACGGGCAACACGGCCACCTTCAGCGTCGAGCGGGGCGGGAGCGTCAAGTCGGCGTTTCTGGCGGAGAGCTTCGAGAAGGTCGACGACATCCTCGTCGCCAACGGGGCGTCCACCGAGTCGGAACTGGCGGACTCGCGTCAGGCGATGACCGACCCCACCTTCGTCTACCGCTCGCCGGCGATGGTCTCGGCGTGGGGCCGCAGGCCGCTCAGTGCGAGTGGGTGACGTTCCAGGCCGGTAGCGGATCGGGATAGCCGACCCAGGCCTGCCGGCCCTCGGCCAGTTCGGCGTCGGTCAGCAGGGCCCCGTCGAGCAGGCTGCGGACCTTGTCCCGGTCGAGCTTGATTCCGATGAACACGATCTCCTGGCCCGGCGCGATCTCGGTGCCCGACCAGTACTGTGCCGGCTCGATCGCCAGGTTGGGGCCGGCCTGCGACCAGATGGCGGCGATCGTCGGGCGGCTGGCAATCCAGCAGAACCCCTTGCTGCGCAGCACTCTTGTCACCTGAGCGAGCGCGTCGCCGAGCCGCTGTGGGTGAAACGGCCGATCGGAGCGGAAGGTCATCGAGCTGATGCCGTACTCCTCGGTTTCGGGTGCGTGCCCGTCGGCGATCTCCTCGTCCCAGCCCGGAGTCCGGGCGGCGGCCTCGGGGTCGAACAGGCCGGTGCCCAGTACCTCGCCGATATCGACGACACCGTGGTCGGTCCGGATCAGCTTGGCGGTCGGATTGAGCCTGCGCAGCAGTGTGTCGACGGTGTCGAGGATCGCCGGGCTCACCAGGTCGGTCTTGTTGAGCAGGATGACGTCGGCGAACTCCACCTGATCGGTGAGAAGGTCGGAGATGCTGCGGGCGTCGCCCTCGCCGGCGGACAGGTCCCGGTCGGCCAGGCCTTCGCCGCGAACGACCTCGCTGAGGAACGTGGACGCGTCGACCACCGTCACCAGGGTGTCCAGCCGGGCGAGCTCGCCGAGCCGGAAGCCGTCCTCGAACTCCCAGCTGAAGGTGGCCGCTACGGGCATGGGTTCGGAGATTCCGGTTGATTCGATGACGAGCTGGTCGAAGCGGTTCTGGCGGGCCAGCGCGCCGACCGCCTCGACCAGGTCCTCGCGCAGCGTGCAGCAGATGCAGCCGTTGGTCAGCTCGACGAGCTTCTCCTCGGTGCGGTCGAGGTGGCCCTGCCCGGCGATCAGGGCGGCGTCGATGTTGACCTCGCTCATGTCGTTGACGATCACCGCGACGCGTCTGCCCTCACGGTTGGCCAGGATGTGGTTGAGCAGCGTGGTCTTCCCGGCGCCGAGAAAGCCGGACAGGACGGTGACGGGCAGCAGGTCGGACATCGGGCTCCTTAATGAAAACGATTTTCAATAAATCATCATCCGGGCGTGCATCGGCTAATGCAAACGGTTATCGTTATCGCCGTGCTCCCGCCCCTGAATCTCCGCGCCATGGCCACCGCGTTGTTGCTGGCCACGCCATTCGCTCTCGCCGCGTGCGGCTCCGAAGAAACCCAGCAGTCCGAGGCCGGTGGGAACTGCGTGACCACGCCGGTCAACGTGGTCGTCAGCGTCGACCAGTGGGGCGACATCGTGTCGGCCCTGGGCGGTGACTGTGCGAAGGTGACCACGGTGGTGGCCGGCTCGTCGGTCGATCCGCACGACTTCGAGCCCGCGCCCGCGGATGCGGCCAAGTTCCAGGGCGCCCAATTGGTCGTCATCAACGGCGGGCACTACGACGAATGGGCTGCCAAGCTGGCCCAGAGCACCGCGCCGGACGCCATCGTTGTCTCCGCGATCGGGACCGGCGATGACGATCATGATCATGGCGACGGGGATGGCGGACATGCTCACGAGCACTCCAACAACCCGCACGCCTGGTACAACCCCGCCTCGGTGACCGGCGTCGCCGACACGATCACCGAGGAACTGAGCCAGATGGCTCCCGACGCGCGCGACTACTTCGCGCAGCGCCGCACCGAGTTCACCACCTCGATGCAGCCCTACCAACAGTTGATCACCGACATCAAGACCAAGGCGCCAGGCAAGCGTTACGCCGCCACTGAAGCGGTGTTCGACGACATGGCGGCCGCGGTCGGCATGGTCAACGTGACACCCGCGGGCTTCCAGGCCGCCTCGTCCAACGAGACCGATCCGTCGCCGGCCGACCTGGACGCATTCCTGCGTCTGCTCGCCGATCACGGGGCCGACGTGTTGATTTACAACACCCAGACCGAGGGTTCGGTCCCCAAGCAGATCCGGGCAGCCGCCGAGAGCGCCGGAATTCCGGTCGTGGATGTCACCGAAACGGTGGCGCCGGGAGCGGATTCGTTCGAGGCTTGGCAGGTGAACCAATTGACCGCCCTTGCCAAGGCTCTCGGTGTCGAGCAGTAGCACCGAGTCTCAACCTGCCCTTGTCTTCGACGACGTCAGTGCCGTGCGCGGGGGCCGGCTGATCTGGTCGGAGGGCACCTTCGAGATCCCGACCGGTGGCATCGTGGCGCTGATCGGTTCCAACGGATCGGGCAAGTCCACGATGCTGCAGGTGGTGCTGGGCCTGTTGCCGGCCGCCTCGGGTTCGGTGCGGGTGCTCGGCGGCGCGCCGGGTGAACACAACGACCTCATCGGTTACGTCCCTCAGGATTACGCGGCAGGCGCGGGGGAGGCCATCCGGGCCCGCGGTGCGGTGACGCTCGGGCTCACCGGTGGACGTTGGGGCTTCACCCGAACCTCGGCCGCCGACCGCGCCCGGGTCGACGAGGCCCTCGAGTGGGTCGAGGCCACCGGGTTCGCGACCATGCGGCTGTCGGAACTGTCGGGTGGGCAACGTCAGCGCATCGCCCTGGCCAATGCCCTTGTCGGACGTCCGAAGATGCTGATCCTCGATGAGCCGCTGGCCGCGCTCGACCTGCGCAACCAACACGAGATCGTGCAGTTGCTGGCCAAGCTCAACAAGGACCTCGGGGTGACGATTCTTGTTGTCGCGCATGATCTCAACCCACTGCTGAGCGTGCTCGACAGCGCCATCTATCTGCTCGACGGGCATGCGCATCACGCCGCCATCGACGAGGTCGTGGATGCCGACCTGCTGACCCACCTGTACGGAACCCAGGTACAGGTCGCTCACACCCCGCTGGGGCAGATGTACATGAGGAGCGTGTGATGTCGGCGGGTCTGCTGGCGCCGGGCACGTTCGCCCAAAGCACTCTGGCACTGGGCTACCAGCACAACTGGTGGCAGATCCTGACGTCGGCGTTCATGCGCAACGCGCTGATCGGCGGCACGCTGGTGGCGCTGGCCGCCGGCCTCATCGGCTATTTCGTCATCGTGCGCAATACCGCGTTCGCCGCCCACGCGCTGGCGCACATCGGTCTGCCCGGTGCCACCGGGGCGGCGCTGCTCGGGCTCCCGGTGGGGCTGGGGTTGGGCGCGTTCTGCGTGGGCGGGGCACTGGTGATCGGGGCTCTGGGCAGCAGGGCTCACGACCGTGAGGTGGCCACCGGCACGGTGCTGGCCCTGGCCACCGGCTTCGGCCTGTTCTTCAACTCATTGGCCACCAAGAATTCGTCCACGCTGACCAACGTGCTGTTCGGCAACCTGCTGGCCATCACTCATCAGCAGCTGCTGATGTTCACCGCGCTGCTGGTGGTCCTGGCCGCCACGGTCGTATTCGTCTTCCGCCCACTGCTGTTCGCATCGGTCAACGCGCAGGTGGCCGAGGCCAAGGGGGTGCCGGTCCGCGCCTTGTCGGTGCTGTTCATGGTGCTGTTGGGGATCGCGGTCACGATGGCGGTGCTGGCCGTAGGCACGCTGCTGCTGTTCGCGCTCGTCGTCACCCCGGCCGCCACGGCAATCATGGTGACGGCCCGACCGATTCTCGCGATGACGATCTCGACCGTGATCAGCGTGGTGTCGGTGTGGGCCGGGCTCGCGGTCTCGGCAATCTTCAACATGCCGCCGAGCTTCGTGATCGTCACGATCGCGTGCGGGATCTGGTTGGCGGTGTGGGCGGTTGACCGGGTGAGGAATTCAGCCATCGGCTAGCCTCAGAAAGCATGCCAAGGAGTCCCCACCCGCCGCGGCGGGCCACTCTGGCTTCGTTGGCCGCCGAACTGAAGGTTTCGCGCACCACGATCTCCAACGCCTACAACCGTCCCGACCAGTTGTCCGCCGAGCTTCGCGACCGGATCTTCGATGCGGCTAAGCGGCTGGGCTATGCCGGACCGGATCCGGTGGCCCGGTCCCTGCGCACCCGTAAGGCCGGGGCGGTGGGGCTGATCATCACCGAGCCGCTCAACTACTCGTTCAGTGATCCCGCTGCACTGGATTTCGTTGCGGGGCTTGCCGAATCCTGCGAGGCGGCGGGTCAGGGGCTGCTATTGGTGGCCATCGGGCCCAACCGCAGTTTCGAGGACGGCTCGGCGGCGGTACTCGCGGCGGGCGTCGACGGATTCGTGGTGTACTCGGCCTCCGACGACGATCCGTATCTGCCGGTGGTGCGTCAGCGGCAGTTGCCGGTCGTGGTGGTGGATCAACCCAAGGACGTTCCTGGGGTTTCGAGGGTCAGCATCGACGATCGCGGCGGGATGCGGCGGCTGACCGAGCATGTGCTGGAGCTGGGCCACCAACACATCGGCCTGCTGACCATGCGGCTGGGCCGGGACTGGCCGCACGAGAGCATGAAACCCGCACTGGCAGATCCGGATCGGGTGTTGTCCCCGCATTTCCATGTGCAGCGCGAACGGATTCACGGAGTTTACGACGCGATGACGGCTGCCGGCCTGGCGCCGGACACGCTGACGGTGGTGGAGAGCTACGACCATCTGCCGACGTCCGGCGGAGCGGCCGCCGAGGTGGCCCTGGACGCCAATCCCCGCATCACCGCACTGATGTGCACCGCCGACGTACTGGCCTTGTCGGCCATGGATTATCTGCGTTCCCGTGGCATCTACGTGCCGGGGCAGATGACGGTCACGGGATTCGACGGGGTACCGGAGGCGTTGCGGCGCGGCCTGTCCACGGTGGTGCAGTCCAGTGTGGCCAAGGGCCGGCGGGCCGGTGAGTTGCTGCACAATCCGCCGCGGGACGGGCTGCCGGTGATCGACGTGCTCGAGACCGAGGTGGTGCGTGGCCGGACGTCGGGTCCTCCGGCCTAGTGTCCTGAGTCGTTAATTCGTAGGCAGTAGTTGGCGATGCTGGCCAGGATTTGGTCGGCGGTCTTGGTCCACA
>NZ_LQPP01000043.1 GCF_002102345.1 Mycolicibacterium peregrinum | reverse complement strand
CATAACTGGCAATCCAGGTGGTCCCATCACCCTGGCAAAATCAGCTCACACTGGTCCCATCCTCCTGGCAGACGACACGCTCCGAAGAAGAGGCCAAGTAACCCATGATCTGATCCGCGTTCTCTGGCTCGCACGCAGGGAAATTGGAAAATCGATCCGCGGGTGCGAGCTACGGGTCGGCGACAACCGCCGGATCTGACCGCAGCCCCCAGACTCTGCCCGCTTCGGCCCCCGATCGTGTAAGCCAATGCCGGCTCGTGGAGTCCCTGCGTAGCAGTCGAAGCCTCAGATCGGATATTGAGTCCTAGTCAATGGCCAGTTTGCTTGGATAGCCCATACCAAGCCCGGGAAGGCAACATTGATGGTCGAAGTACGACAATCAGGGGACATCAGCGGCAAAGACCAGGCCAAGATGATTCGATTCCTCCAGCGCACATTGACGCCGCGCGAAGCCCGCGATGCGCTGTCCAGATTCTCGACCGATAGTCGCGGACGTTCGATCGAATGGATCGTCGCGGCTGCAGAGCTCAAGACAGCTCCCCCGAAATCACTCCGACTTCCCGACGATAGCGTCTTTGAGTTGCTCGTCGAGCTCGCAGGACCAGATCTGCTGGCAGACCGCGAACTTCGTCGACTGATCGCCACCCACAGCAATGACCGCATCCTCGCGAGGCTTCACGAGTACCCCTCGACAACACGCGGCAGCGCAAGTGCCAGGTCCAAGGCAATTGCCGTTGCGCAACGCAAGTGGCACCCAGGGAAATCCTGGGCGGTCCACTTTGTCAGGACCATCAGGATGCCGCTCGCCTTCGCCGGTTCGAAAGGCACCACGACGTTGCCTGACACTCTCGACGTCGAGCCCTGCATGAAACTACCTGCCCTCGCCGATTTTCAGCTGGAGCTCTTCGAGAAACTCATAGAAGTGCTGGAGCATCCGGACGACGCCAACCGAGCGATCCTGACGCTCCCAACCGGCGCGGGCAAAACGAGAACCGCTGTCGAGGCGCTCCTGAAATGGCGTCAGTCCCGCGAGGACCGGCCACAGATCCTCTGGGTCGCACAGAGCGACGAGTTGTGCGAGCAAGCGGTGCAGGCCTTCAGAGAAGTCTGGTTCGATCTCGGCCACGGCGACTCGTCATTTCGCGAAACATTGACCATCGGACGGCTCTGGGGAGATAAGAACGCGGCCCCCTCGGAGTGCGGCGCTGTCGTAACAAGCATCCAGAAGCTCTATGCCGCCACGCAAGGGCGCGGGACAAGCCTGACACAGGAGGATCTACAGATCCTCGGGGAACGTTTGGGAGCCGTCGTGGTCGATGAGGCACACCGCGCGCTGGCACCGAGTTACGGCGCCGTGCTGACCGCACTCGGCTACAACTTTCGACAGAACCGTGCCCCGGTGGCACTGATAGGTCTCACCGCGACACCTCGGCGCGCCAGCAGGGACGAGACCCTCCGGCTGCATCGGCGCTTCCACAACAACGTCCTGAACGTCCCCAGCCTGGGAGCCGATCCCGTGCAGTCGCTGAGGGCACAAGGCGTTCTCGCCAGAATCGACGTCGAAAGCCTGGACTACCAGGCGGAACGCATCGACTTGGACGCGACCAAGGCGCATGCGGACCACTTCGAGAACTTCGATGACGTACATCCTGAAGTTCTGACGAGACTCGGCGAAGAGCACCGCCGGAACCGCCGGCTGATCGAGCGGCTACTCGCGATCGATCCGAGCTGGCCTGTTCTCGTCTTCGCCTGTTCCGTACAACACGCACAGGCGATGGCCAGCCTGCTCCGGCGACGAGGCCGCTCGTCGGCTTGTGTTCTGGGTACCACCAGACCGTCGACTCGTCGAGCCACCGTCGAGAGGTTCCGCAACAACGAATTGTCCGTGCTGTGTAACTACGGTGTGCTCACCACAGGATTCGATGCGCCCTCGGTCCGCTGCGTGGTGGTCGCCAGACCGACGGCAAGTCACGTGCTGTACGAACAAATGGTCGGTCGCGGAATGCGTGGCCCGGCCTTCGGCGGAACCGGCAAGTGCTTGATCATCGATGTCGACGACAACATCCAATGGCGCAACCGCCCGGCAACCGTCCACTACTCCGCACTGGAGCAGGAGATGCGTCACGCGCGTTGAGATGCGCACGAAAATGCTCATATCTGTGCGACGGACACCCCAATATGAATGGGACCGATGTACAGCTTCGAGGGAGCATCTTGACCATTACCTGGCGGTGGGAAGAACAAAGCCGCAATTACGCGAACTACGGCAACGCCAACCAGTGGACCGTCAACGCTGGCCTGTCTTCCCTGGCGCGCGAGAGCGCACAGAACAGCAACGACGCACGGCTGCCTGGCCCAGGTGCGGATCTCGTCTACTCGTTCATCGTCCTGTCGGGCGAAGACCGAAAGCTCTTCGAAGAGGCGGTCGTGTGGCATCAACAGCTGGAGCCGCACCTCGCAGCCATGGCTGATGCAGCGACGGGGGCTGTAACCGCTGGTCAGTTGCAATCAGGGCTGGCAGCACTGAAATCCGCGGACTCGCTGACACTGCTTCGGATAGCCGACTATGGTGCCCGAGGACTCACCGGTCCGGAGTTCGCCGAGGGCGATGCCGAGGCCTACGGCAACTTTGTGAAACTGTGCCGCCTGGATCTGTACAGCGGCAAGGACAAAACGTCCGGCGGATCTTTCGGCCTGGGCAAGGCCGTCTACTGGCGTTTTTCCAGGCTGCAGACAGTTCTTTTCAACTCGACGCTGCAGGACTCCGACGCCGTCGACGGTCGTCGACATGATCGGATCATCGGTGTCAATCAAGGTGTCGTGCACCAACTCTCCGGTACGAACTATCAGGGCCGTGGCTTCTTCGGTCTCCAGGAGTCCAACGGAGACGTCGCGTCAATATGGGAAGACGGCGAACTGGCTCAACGCCTGTGGCTCGGACGGGAGGACCAACGCCCCGGAACGTCGGCCCTCTTACTCGGCTTCTACGATCCCGACGAACCAGACAAGGGCCTGGGCGACATCGGTCAGGTTCACCAGTTCGCCAAGAGTCTGGAAGCCGCGATCGAAGAGGAATTTTGGCCCCTGCTCACGCGGGATCGGCTGCGGGTTCGAGTGGAAGTGCTCGACGGTGACCGAATCATCTATCAGCACAACGTGGATCCTGAAGAGCAGTACACCGAGCTTGTCAGCGCCCTGCGGAAGTTTGATTCCGGCGAGATCGATGACGCACTGAACGAACTGGGCGATGTAGTCGTCAGAGACGTGCCGATCGAAATCTCGGCTCGTACCGATGCTGACGAGCGCCACATCGCTTTTCAGCACACCGCAAAACTGGTCGTCACACTGTCAGACGACCAGAAGGACTCTCTCGAGAACAAGGTGTGCCTCTTCCGCCGCCCCGAAATGGTCGTGCAGACGGTGGACAAGGAGTTCGAGGGCCGTACCTATCATGCATTTCTGATGGCGGGCGCGGCAGTCAATCCCGACTCCCCTTCGTTGGAGCAGCTGCGTGCCGATGATTTCCTCCGGTTCGCTGAACCGCCCGCCCACGATCAGTGGATACCGGGGTCCGGGCGCACCAAGACTTCCCAGGCCAACCTCACTGCGCATTACAAGGCCCCCTGGGTGCCGAATCTGAGAAACATTCGACAGACAATCCTTGATCAGCTTTCAGACATCTTCGGCGCGCCACCGCCTTCCGACGACAAACCGCCGAAATCGATTTTCAAGAATCTCGCCTTCCTGCAAGGCGAGCCGGGTGGTAGCGGTGCACGCGGTGCGGGATCAGTCAGGAAGCCAGAGATCCGGATCCACAACGCGACTGTCATAGATGGTGCGTGGCATCTCGACTTCGAGATTCGAGCCCGCAATCGGGCCGAGGGATGGTCAGTGGTGCCTCGCTTGACGCTCGTCGGACTCGACGGTGGTCATCAGGACATCCAGTGGGAACAGCTGGACGTTGACCCGCCGGCCGAACAGCTGGGCGAGACGGTTGTCTTAGTCCACAAGCCCCGTGGCCGACTCCTGACGACGACTGCGCGCGGGGTTAGCACGGCCTCGCTCCCCATACCAGCGTCAGAATCTGCCGTGGACATACGCATCGCTCGTGCCGACGTGGCACCGCCGTCGGCGCAATCTAGCGAGAAGGACATCCCGTGACGCCACGTTTCGCATGGCCTACCTACAAAAATCAATGGGATTGCCAGGTAACGGGATTCAGCTTGGATGGCGAGCCCGCACATGACTTCGTCGACTCGGACTATCTGCGGCTGAAGGCATCGGAGCAGCAGTGGTCCACAGCCACCATCGAACTTTCGGCAACGACGGAGGAAGCCCCGCCTTCCGGGTTGAGCGGATTGACGGCCCACGTGCTGGTGGCCTGCCCGTCCACTCAACTGCGGCGCGCGTGCCAGATGCTCCCGAACGCGGGTGGCGACGGTTTCGACGCGCAGATAGCCATCCCACGATCAACGGTGACGCAAAAGGCCTCGTTGACAGTTGAACTGGTGGCGACGCACGGTGAAAGACAGCGCTTGGTCGGTGCCGGGGTCGAGTGGACTCTCATCGTCGACCCCGGCGAGGCTCCCCGACCTGCAGGCGCCCCACCTATACGAAACGCCTGGGTCGACTTCTCCAGCGATGACGCCCCGCCCGATGCTCGGCGCAGCCCAACCGGGTATTGCTACCTCGACATCAACGAGTCACCCCCCCTGCTATACCTGAACAGCGGCATCGACGGATTCGAGACGCTGATCAAAGCCGAGAATGCCAAAACCGAGCGTCGCCGACACCGCGATCTACTCGGCGCGATGATCGCGCGTCAGGTCACGAACTCGCTACTTCGCGCCGCGATCGACGAGATCTCTACCGGAGAGTACGGAGCACCCGCGACCGGTCCGACGACACGGATCCTCCAGAACACCTGCGAGGCGCTCGCGCGGGAGCTTTCAGACACCAATTCCGTCGAAGAACTGTACGAAAAGGTAGGCGCGCTGAACGGCAATCCAACAGCGACAGCACAGTTCTGGGTTGAGGCCGATTTGGCGCTCGACCGAATGACCGGCTTATCGGACACCATCACGAACGTGTGCAAGGACGTGAAACATGTCTGATGTGTTACACACTCTCCCTGTGCGCCTCGACGCCGTCGACCGGCCTACGCACCGGAGCGAAAAGGATTCCCGAGCAAGGGAGCTGCGCCGTCCGGACGGCACTACATCGGAGCTCCACACACTCGACGCCCTGATGACCGAAATCAAGACACGGACAACCACAGCGAACTGGGATGACCGGACCCACAGCGACCGATGGATCGCGCCGCGCATCCACTATGCGCTTCGGCTGTTGCGCTCCGAGGCAGCGGATCGCGGTGTCTGGCAGTGGCTTGCTCTGCGCTATCCCTGGTACGTCGAGTGGCGCTGGGCAGGCCCAGGCGGAACCGTCGCTGACGACCGATGGTGGGGACCTATTCACAAACAAGCATTGGCCCGGCTGTGGTGGGGCGCAGAGATTTTCCGGGATGGGGCGGACTATCGGCCGGTCGAGAAAGCGTTCGTGTTCCAGGACTTGCCGAACAGCTACCTCCACAGACCGATAGTCAGATGCCGTTCCTTGGCCCTGGCCATCGTCGACCGCATCGACAGTTCGGGAACACCGAGTTCAGATCAAGTGAATGACCTGGCCCGGGTACTGAACTTGGCCACGGTCGGGACGCCCCCCGAGGTCGAGACAGGCTACCAATCCGATGATTTCGACGCATACGACGTCTGGTGCGGGTCAGCACCGGCGCTCCCCGGCAACTGGGATGATCTTCCACCAGGACCGGAAGCAACCGACACCACCCACAGTTCGCTACAAGGAGCGGCGAGCGTTGTGGATCGCGCCTGGGGCTACGCCGGGCGGAAGGACTGACCTCCGATGCCACTGGTCTTCACACAGAACGAAGTCAGCCTGTCGGAGATCGATTACGCAGACGACCTCGGAAAGTCCTATGAATACCCATCGCGTTATCGGAAGCTCATCCAGGTAGGCGAGCGATTCGTCTACTACCGCGGTCGCCGTCGCGCTGACGGTTCGTCGCAGACTCCCTCCTACCTCGGTATCGGGACAGTCGGCGAAATCAGGAAAGTCGGCGACCGGCTGCGGTGCACCGTAGAGCACTATCAGCCCTTCAAGAACCCGGTCCCCTTCAAACTTGGGGGGGTCTACCGGGAACCGGAGGCCAATGAGCGTTCCGCCGTTGGCTTCTACTTCCAGGTTGGCGTGAGGCCGATCGATGACACCTCCTACGACGCGATCGCCGTTGCGGGATTGGGACGGCAGGCCGCGAAGCCTGCCGCAACGACATCGACCAAGAAGGCTCCCCCCGCCACCAAGAAGACTGTGCCGTCCGCCAAACCGAGCACCGAGAAAGACGTGCACTTGCTGCTGGCCCTGGCTCTCGCCACGGCAGAAGCCAAGTCGCAATGGCCGTCCGCCAAGATCTTTCGCGCGCCAGCCGGTCAGTATTTCTCGCTCATAGTGCGCCACGTCAGCGGCGAAACACACCATGTGGCCGTCAAATCCACTACCGAAACCGAGCCGCGGGTACAGCTATCAGGCGGGGAAGTTGCGTACGCGGAGACCCACGCATCGACGTACTCGCTATGGGTCTTCTATGCAGTCAACGTTGAGGCCGGGACGGCGAAGCTCATAAAACGAAAGGGGCGCATAACCAACGACGACGTGGACCTGCAAGCAGCCGTACACGGCGGCCGCCTCAAAAACGTCAAGTCCGGCAAAAGCGTCGGCCCACTTCCGGGGTAGCGTCGGTTATGCGAGCCCAGTCGCGAACTCACGAAGCCTTGTACTTGCGCGCCAGCTAAACGCAACTGGCCACGGACGTTCACCCGAAGGTGCGACTCTGGGCCACATAGATCGATTCCTAGTCGACATGACCCAGAAGCGGCGACAACTCCCCCGTCCAGAACAGCGCCAGACGCTCCCGCGCCCGCGTCCCCGCGACATAGAGCACTCGCAGTAGCTTTTTCTCCTCCTGCCCACGTTCATCGCCCTGCTTCTGCTGAACGTAATAGGGCGGGAACGTTTTCGAGCCAAGCCGCGCGATGGCCACCGCGCGGTACTCGAGTCCTTTCGCTCGGTGCATTGTCATGACGCGAACGACGTCACCGAGCTTCTCCTCCTTGGTGCTTTCGTTCACGACCTCGGCTGCGACGCTGGCGGCTTTGAGCGAATCGCTGACCTCGCGGACCTCGTTCTTCTCGTACACAAAGACCGCGATGTCGGACTTCGAATAGCCGTCTGCGACCCACTGCTCAATCTTCGCTACGAGGCCCTTGTCCTCTTCGGATTTCGACTTGAATCCGAGCGACTCGGGCTCTGGACCGGTGAACACCGACCGTGCACCAGCAAGGGTGTCAGACGACGTGTCGAGATCGTCGGCGTCGGCATCGGCCATCTGCAGAGACCATCGGAGGATTTCGCGGCTGGTCCGGTAGTTGATGGTCAGCCGGCGCGAGCGCCCGCGGGTCTCGATACCGAACCGCGATAGTGGTGCCGGCTTGCCGTAGATCCTCTGGTGCGCATCTCCGACGATGAACAGGTCGTCGGTGCCGACTGGCACCAATGCACGCAGCAGCTTCCAGTGTGCCGGATGCAGATCCTGAGCTTCATCGATCACGGCGTGGCGGTAGCCGAACTGGTCTCGCAGCGAGGAGTCCGCTTCCAAGGACGTCGCTGCACGTGAGGCCAGCTCCTTGAAAGTAGTCAATCCTTGTGCGCGCATGAGCAGCTGAAACTGTTCGATTGCGAGCCACACGTCACCGCGTTGCGGACGGGTCAACCGTTGCGATCGACCGCTGCGTGCGACGCGGAGATACTGGGCCTCGTCGACGATCCCGTTACCTAGAACCACTTCCGACCACTCGTCATTGAGGAACCCTGGGTCCCAGTTACCTTTCGACGATTGCGCTGCAGTGCGCCAAATCTGCTCCAGCTGATACTCAGGAGTGACCTTCGACGAGTTGACGAACTTTCGCCCGCTGTCCGTTGCCGCGACCACCGCGCGAGCCAACACATCCAGATTGACGACGTGAACTCGGTCGGTGATCGGGGGACCGGCCAGCTGGATCAGTTGCCCCTCGATCGTCTGGGCCAGATTGCGGGTGAAGGTGGTGAACAGCACCTTTAGCTTCGCATCGGCTCCGCTTGACTCCAGCTGTTTGGCCAAGAAGCGCGCGCGGTGGATCGCGGTGACGGTCTTGCCCGTGCCCGCACCTCCGGTGACCCGGAAAGGACCATTCCACCCCTCATGTGTGGCGAGCTTGCGCTGCAGAGGATGCAGCCACACTCGCCACTTGGCGAAGTCGCCTTCAAGTACGGCTTGGAGTTCCTCTTCGCTATCTCCATCGACAGCAGTGAAGCTCAATCGTGACAGCGGCCGCTTGAGCGCCGCCTCCAGGTCATTGACGTCAATCGGACCGGGCTCATCGATGACCAGGTCGTTCCAAACGTCTTGAGGGTCCTTGCCGAAGGCCAGGTCGAGTACCGCGTTGCTCTGAGAGGCCGGCAGAGCCTCGACTAGCCGTTGCAGCGCATCTTCGGTGGTGATCTGTTTCAGTTCCGCGGCAACGTCAGGCGCCACGCCGAACCGTTCAAGGTCAGCTTGACTCACACCAGCCGGCATAACTGGATCGGCGTCGACGCTCGACGAAGTGTCGGCGCGAGCATTGTCCAATGCGTTACCCAGGGCTACCGGATCGTAAAGCTCAGCAGCGCCTGTCTTTTCATTGACCTGGAGCGTCAGAGTCTCGGCAAACTTGTATGCAGCGTCGTGTTTCTTGACGGCCACCAGCCACAGTGTGCTGTTGTCGTCGTCGGCACCGGCGTTGACCAAGACAGCGCGGTAGTGGTCGTTCACCCGCGCCGTTCGCACGTGCTTGCTGGCGGCCCCCTTCGGGTGCTTGAAGTCCAGCCCGGTTCCGTTAGGGTCCTGTTGCAACTTCACCATGAACGACAGCACGCGCCCCTTCACGCTTCCATCGAGGTCGTTGTACGAGTTCTCGAACAGATCGTGCATCAGGACAGTCGTTTTCATCAGTTGCCTCCAACCTGGTCGATCAAAATGTCTGCGAGCGATTCGGCCTTCGATTTCTGCGCGTGCGCCACTGTCCAGCCTTGCGCAGCAAGCCAAGTATCACGCTCGGGGTCATCATCGATCACCACGGCCACCTTCGGCGCGGGCCATGCCAACTCGACTTGCCAGACCGAATCATCAGGCCCGACTTCTGCGCCGGGATCAGGAATCGCAGTATCGTGTTGTGCCAACTTGGTCACCAAACCGGTGAGACTCGGATCCGAGTAGTGGAGGACTTCCTCCCACTCGGCCGAGAGGCTGAACGCGATGTCGATCCGGCCGCTTTCCGTCACGCTGAGTGGGATGTACGCTCCCGCAAACGCATCAGCCGACTCTCGTGACCAAATCTCTGCCATCCGAAGTGGGGCCGACTCACCGTGACGGGGCACAGTTAAGAACTGGACGATGTTCGACCATCGCAGCCAATCACGCCAGCGCTCCGCATGTTTCGGTCCCCCAACTTCGGCGAGTCGGTCATCCAGGACGGCGAGAACTCCCGTTGTCGACTCGAAGTTGGCTGGGTCGGCGCAGACATACAGTGGCACGCCGCTCCGCCCGACCCTCGGTACGACTAATACGGTCCCCTTCGGATCGGATTCAGGTGTCGTCCCGCCCAGATACTGTTGGAGGGCACCAGGCAGGCTGGCGGCAAGCGTCTGGATTGGCTGGTCCGTGCCGTGCTTCCCGGGCGGGTTCACCAGGCCGATGACGGTGGCGAACGCTCCACGGGACCAGATATCCGCCTGCGGATCGGACAAGTACTCCACCAGCATGTCAATTGGGTTCTGCCAGAGCGTCTTCAAGCGCACATCAGGAATCGACTCGCTCGCAGCGTTCTGAACCTGCTGGTGGACAAGGTCGGGTACTGCAGCTTTCAACTTGTCCGACACGAACGCCTGGACATCACCCCATGTGAGAGACCACACCCTCTTCCCGTCCCTGCGCAATGCATCGCGCTTGACCGCATCGTCGGCCGTGCGGTTGTGTTCAGGGCTCGCGTGAAACTTTTCGCCATCGAGGTAGATCGCGACATCGAGATCCTGGGCGTCGCTGCGCGTCAACAAGAAGTCGGGCTCCGTCCAAACCGCAGCCTTGACTTGGACCAGCGGCCTCATCCGCCAACGTCGAACCTCGCCGTCGGGTCCGACGAGCCGCAGATCCAGTTCCTCGCCCGTGGACCCGTTGGCAGTCTCCACCGAGCAACCTGGTCTCGCACTGACGTGCGCCTTCAACGCTTCTCGGAACTGCATCTCGAGTTCACTGAGCTGGACCGGCGCAATGTCGATGCCGGTGACCGTCGGAATCTCTTCAACGTCCCATTCGCTCAGGAAGTCATCGAGAAGCCTCAGTGCTGATTCGCGGGAAGCATGTGGCATCTCGCGTGGCGAGAGCACACCGTAGAGGCATCGGTGGCATGCCGCCGTTCCCTCCGTGCGGCAAGGGCACTCTTGCAGTGCGTTGCGTGCCAGTTCGAGTATTGCCTTCATGCGTTCGGGCTCACCGAATCGGTCCAGGTATCCGGTGCCTCCGGGCACGGTGTCGTGCAGGACCAAGAACCTGCGGACGGTCGAGCCATCACTCATGCTGGATGCAAGGACGTGAAGATGCTGTGGATCACCACCGAAGTCCCGGCGGAGGCCTAGCAGCAGAGCCCCTTTGAAGGACGCTTGGGTCGACTCGTAGTGGAGCATGGACACCGGCAGCAACAAGCGCACGGCCTGGGTTCGGAGTTCGTGGGAGAGCAGGAGGTTCTCCCATTGCTCCGCTGCCCCGCGGCGGGTCGAGCAGAAGCCCCGATGGCGGACGTCCTCGGTCTCGGTGGCCCGGCGCGCGACGACTCCGCAGTGCGCGCAGGTTCTGAACCCGCCGGCGTTGAGCGTCTCACCTGCGATGTCGACCTGGTTGCCCAACGCGTCACCCATACCGACGTTGAGGGTTCGGATGTTGGCGGACTGGGCGTACTCCGCGCCGAAAACGCGCTCCTTGAGACGCCATGCTCTGGTTATGTCGCTCGGCGCGATGTCGACGCCACCGACCGTGCTGAAGAAGGTGCGCGTACGGTCGTCTGCCTCGTCATCGATCAATGCATCGTCGAGACGGTGGACGGCAGAAACCTTTTGCAGTGCAAGTACTTTGTGGATTGCGCCGGAGTCGGTGACTGCGGGGTTGTGGCATCTAGGGCACGACGGCAGGTTTGCGTCGACGTCGGTGGTCCCCCATCCGCAGGATGGACACAGTCTCGTCCGCCGCCACAACGGTTGTGATGCGGGACCTATGTCCACGGCGTCGATCTCGACCCGTTTTCCACCCGCGTAGAAGAATGCACCGGGTGCGAGCTCGGTGAGCGCGATGATGCTGCTCCGCTGGTATGTCAGATCGAGCGCCTGCGGTTCTGGCGACTTGTCTTCGTTGGCGATCCACCAGAGGTGAACATCGAGGGTCGTCGAGTCATCGAGCAGGTTGTAGCTCGGCAGCAGTCCCACGCCGCTGAGCCCGGTCAACGTCTCTTGCTTTCCCCTCGCGTACAGCTGATCAGCGAGAGCCTTGGACTCGCCGGCACACCGTTTGCGGTCATCCTTCTGCTTATCGTCCAAGTGACCGTGCTTGTCCAGATCAGCTATGACCTTGGCGAGCTGGCCCAACCGCGTGCGTATCTCGTCACCTTCGGTCTGCCATTTCAACGCCGCACGCGCGGCATCATCACGCAGTCCCTCGATCCCATATGCCTGCATGTGGTCTTGCGCATCGGGACCGAGTTGAGCACCGAACAAGTCGAGGAACTTGGCGACAAGTGCATCAGCGTCGGCAGTCACGCTGTCGACGAAGGAACGTAGCCAGTTCCCTTCGTCCATTCCGCGATCGAGCGCCGCGTCGAGTTTGGTGGGCATCGGTTGTGCTGTGCTGATTTGTCCGGCGGCCAGTCTGTCCAGGCAGAAGGCGAAGTACTGCCGATGCAGTAGTTCGGTCGCGTTCAGGTAGGCGCCCGGCGGCATCACTTCTCCGGCGATCAGGTGAGTCGGCTGGGCGAAGTAGTAGAGGTCCCGAGGGCTGCTGGACACCGCGGCGAGGATGAAAGCATTGCCTGTGCTTCGCCCCGCACGTCCGATCCGCTGGAGGTAACTCGCTGTTGATCGGGGAAGAGATGCGAGCGCGACCGTGCTCAGGTCCCCGATGTCGATGCCCAATTCCAGGGTGGGCGTACAGGCCAGGATGTTCGGGGCTACCGGCGAGTGGCCGGACTTGAACCGGGCCTCGACTTCTTCACGCTCTTCCCGATCGAGAAGACCAGTGTGTTCCTGGCTCACAATTCGCCGGATGCGATGGCTCTGATACATCGTGCGATAGAAGTTGACTGGTTCCATTTCGACCGGTCGGAGGCGGCCTGTGCACCTCATCCGCGGGCACACTGCCCCATCCCACAAGTGCGCTCGGTGAGCTGCCGCGGGCTGCAGATGGTGACACGTCGGGCACTGAAGACGAACGATATCGTTGGGGTCGATCATGATCTTGTCCGGGACCAGACCGTAGATCTTCGAACCCTTTTCGCCGATTCTCTGTTCAAGTGGTCCGTCAGCGTTTGCCAAGAGACTCACAACGTCAACCAGCAGGGCCTTGGCCTCTGCGCTGTCCACCTCAAGGCATCGCTTGGTCCAGTCTGTGAGCCACGACTCGCCGCGCGGGTTCAACGACTGGAAGTCCGACTTGCCGACCACACCAGTCGTGTAGAACGACGGGGCTGGCCGCCCCCAAGGAAATTTGGGCATTCCTTCGGCGCTTCCGCCCCAGATCGACCAGCGCTTGCCTTCCGCGTGAACGTAACTCGTCAGCCATGGGTGGTGGATCCCCCCGTTGACGCGCAGGTGATCAAGGAGACCGTAAATCCAGGTGGGATAGTCGATCACGTCCAGTGCCGAGTCCAGACTCAACTGAGGCATGATCTGATGCGCTTCCCGCACTCGCTGCGCCATCGTGTCCAGGTCGACTTCGACGTCAACCGCCATCGCACCGGTCAATTCCAGGGTGCGGCCGATTCGAGTGTTCAAGCCGACTTCGAGTTGGGCTTGAAAGCCGATGCGCTTGTTCAGGATGTTCCGCAGGTGGCCATCGAAGTCGTGCGTCAGCCACTGACCGTCCAGGCCCATCCGACGAATGAAGTCGGGCGGCGTGATGGGATAGATATCGTCGACGGGGGTGTCTGCGAGTAGCCGGCGTGCGGCCTCGGCCAATGACGTGCGTTCGCCTCCGGTCGCGCCGAGCAGCTTCGAGCGGAAGTTGAACTGAAACGCTCTCCCTTCGATGAACGACGCACGATGAGCGGCATCTTGGACGGAGTCGGTGAAGACGAGAGTCTTTTTCTCCGCGTCAGCCAAGAGTGTCGAACCGAATTCACTTGTGAGACCAACGCTCACCAGCGTCGCCAGGCTCGATCCCATGAAGCGGATGGCGTTGCGTGCTCCGCACGACGGACAGACTTGATCCGCAGCTTGTTCGTCGTCAGGTGTTATATGGACTGGCAGCGTCGAATCGTCACCAGTAGGGACCACCTCCAGGGTTTCGGTGTTGAGGTAGCGGATATTCTCCTCGCCGACGCTGGCATGCAGCAGAACTCTGGTATTTGATCGCGCCGCGGCCCGTGCGCTGTTTCGCCAGATCGCGACCGATTCACCGGACAACGACTCGCCGAGCTCCGTGGTGTTGGCCACCCAGCCCGAGCGTCCGCAGACCCTGCAGTGAGCCGCGGGCAAATAGCTGTCCACATCAGCAGGACCGTCGTGCCACCAGGCGAATTCCGGTGTTGGCCCGACCTTCCGAATCATGCGCGTCAGTTCGCGCACCCACAGCTGAACCTGGACGTTGATCATCGGTCGCAGGTTTCCTTCACCGTCGCTCACTTTGGCGATCGAAAGCAGCGCGAGGAATTTCATCAGCGCCGACTGAACTTCCGCCGGACGCGTCGAGTTGTGCATGCCCCAGGGAAGAACTCCGTCTTGGGCGATTTGGACAACAGCCTGCGCGGGCGTCAGTGGTCCGTCCGTCAAAGCCTCGATGACCACTCGCGTAAGAAAGTGGGTTCGGAGAACCTCGCCGATTGCCACGGGGTCTCGATAGTCGATTGCCAGTTCTGAATCAGAGTCTGCGTGCGGCTCAAGTACCGCCCGCGCAAGTGATTCCCAGGACTCTGGCGCCGACGCATCGGGCGTTTCGGCAGCGAGAATGCTATCGACCGAGGGAATCTCCAGCTCGTAGTTGACCTCGGGCACAACCTCGCCGGCTGAGAGCCCAGTCTCGACAACCAACGAATCCGAGTCGAACACGCTTCCGAAGATCGTCTCGGCAAACTGGCGTAGCTCTCCTGATCGGCTTCCGCCACCCAGCGTGGCTGAAGTAGCGACGGGAGTGATACGCCCCATGGGGCGGCCAGCTTCGGCAACCTGAAGTCGCGCACCGAGCCGTCGGATGAGCATTGCGACGTCGGTGCCTTGCGCCCCGTCGTAGGTGTGGAACTCGTCGAGCACGAGGTATTGCATTGTAGTAGTGGCGTTTTCCCACAACGAGTTGTCACCCTGACGGAGGAGCAGGAGATCAAGCATCTTGTAGTTAGTGAGCAAGATGTCCGGTGGGTTCTGCCTCAGGGTCTCGCGATGGTCAACCAATTGATGGCGAGTGGCCGTCTTGCGTCTACCTTCGCCGCCTATATAGACGCCAGCCGTAACCTCACTCAAAGCCGCATCTTCGTACAAATAGCTGGCGAGCCTGCGCGCTTGATCGGTCACCAAGGCGTTCATTGGGTAGAGGATGATCGCCTTGATGCCGCGCTCGCCGCGGGCCGCCGCTCTCTGCGAGTGGTCGAGCAGCGGGACTAGGAACGACTCGGTCTTGCCCGACCCGGTTCCAGTGGTAACGATCGTTGGTTGTGCCGCCTTGCCATACGTAGACAGCCGGCCAAATGCTTCCGCCTGGTGTTGAAATGGCCTGAAGCCCTTTGGCATCCATTGCAGTGGTGATACCCACGCGCTATCCACCGGCCTATACGGTGTCCGTACCTTGAGGTAGGGACCCCGGAAGATTCCAGATAAGGGATCGCGGAGGAGCTCCCCCAGAGAATTCCGTGCGGCTTCATCCGCTAGGGCGAACGTGGTCGACAGGTATTCGACGATTGAGTCCCTGGTTTCTTCCGCAAGCAAAGACGGAAAGGTTGAATCGCTCAAGTCGACCTCAGCCTCTGTTCGAACTCGATGTGGGCAGCACGCATCTCAGCTTCACGGTCGGGCTTGAAGAACCAAGGAACGTCATGTTGCTCGTCAGCAGGAAACGGCTCGTATCGGTCAAGGAGATCGCCAGGATCGCCTCCGTCCAGGAACGCTTGCAACATCGCGAAATCACGTGGCCCCTGGCGGGCGCCGAACGCGTGATGTTCTTTGGCGATCTTTCGTCCGCGCATGTCGAAGTACATCTCATACTCGTACTTCCGAAGGACTGGAAATTGCGCTCTGAAGATGAGGCCGAGGTGATCTGCACTTAGACCCAGAAGGATTGCAGCAAGGGCATCAATCTCGACTAGGGCGGCACGCCTCTCGAGATCAGAACGCAGCGGAGTCGACGCGATCCATTCTCGATCAACATCATTTATGGGACGGAGCAAACGATCGAAGTCGCCGGTCCAGCTGTCCGACTGAAAATCTTGGCCATAAAGCGCTTCCCAGATATCGGAATAATCCGATGTAAGACAGTTTAGTCTGAGGACCCGAAGAAGTATTGCCCCGGCCGCGGGATGTGCAAGTGGCGCCGGAAACCGGTCAATCATCTCAGGATTTACCTTGCTTACTCCGCTGACTTTTATTAGATAGTCGTATGGTAAAGAGCACCATAATCCCGCAACGATTGCGGTGTTTCGAAGGTTAAATTGGTCTGCGCTATCGGCTTCCGCCTGATCGCTTCGGCCCGCGTCAGCCAGGCCTGTCCTCATTGCTAGCGAGTAAACCGTATTGACGTGAGCAGTCGACGGCGGAATAAGTGCTGCATGCAAGGAACGCTGCGGGCCCGGTTGAGTCATATGTCGCCAAGCAAGGCGCCAGTAGCTCAGGGCTGAAACACCACCCCACATAGGGAGGGCGTTTTCGTACTCGGTTCGGTTACAGGCCCTCTGATAGTTTGTTCGTGGTATGTAGACATCCGGGAGGCCTTCAAGATCAATTGCCGACCAGTCCTTATTCGATTTACACGGCACATTAGGCTCGCGAGCCATCGGGTTACCCACGGTGAAGTTCGGACCCTGGAACACGACATCGCTCCAGCCGGGAGCGGTTTCAGTTCGCCACTCGATGTAGCCGTCCGCCTTTCCCTTGTCTTCATCGAAAGACCGTGTCCATCGATATCCAACGTCAGCCATTCGATATTTCTGCCTAGCGAAGATCGATAAGACCTCGGAGTGCTCAACAGTTGGCGGCCGCAGTAGCCGCGCATGCCGCGCTTGTGTTCCCGGACCGTCAAACAAGGTCGCCCAGTCTTTTAGGATGTCCTCGTTGATTATAGTTATTCTCGAACGATGAGGCCTTCGATCCCATCCACCCCACGGATATTGAATGCCAGGAACCTCGCCGAAACCGTCATGCGCTATTGAGTCGTCGATCATCCTTGGATCTTGAATTGTGCTCATGTTCTGGAAACGCACAGGCGACGGATCGCCATAGATCGATATTCCAAATACCACGTTATTATCTATTTCTTCAAAAAGGAGCAAACTATTCACAAATTGCCAGTGCCTGCGCAAACGCAAATATACTTGATCCCTTAGGTGTCGGCAGCTCGGGTCACTGAAGTGACTTTCTGGATGCAGCAATGCGCTTACGCCACCACCAGTCGAGTGCCGCCAAGTGCATTCGATAAAATTGATGTATAAGTTGGTCTGTATCCCTGCAAGTAGCGGATGCTCCACTGGCGAGCCGAGATACTCGGCAACACCCTTCCATTGAACAATTTCATTCAAGTAACGCGCAAGAGCACGTGAATCCCGCAGAATAGATTCTCTACGTTCTTGATACGCCTTAGGTGAAATTTTTTCTTGCAAAACGAAGTAAGGGTCGAACTCAGCTAGGCTTAGACCTTCCTGCCATTTGGGTTTCGCCCATGGTGGGTTACCCACTTGAAGATCAAATCCGCCAACGTTAAATATCTGGGCGAAGTCTAACTCCCAATGAAAAAAGCCTTGCTCTTCAGCTATCCGCCGAGCAACTCCTAGCCAGGGGTGGTCAGCAATTAGTTGCCATATTCCACGCATACCAGAGAATTGCCGCTCGAGCTCATCGATCTTCGAAAGTTGACCGAGTGTCTCAATGTCCTCATACAATGCGTGCTGTTGCGAATCGCCTTTCCTGACCCCCGCCGCTCCCAGAAGTCCTTCAAGTGTGAGAATCCATTCCTCAAGCCCCGGCGGCTCAAGAGATCCATCATCGGCATGTACTGCTGCCGGGGTCTCAAGCGGCCAGAACCAAATAGCACACCAGGCGTCCATGGCCAATCGGAGCCGCATGTATGGCCCCTCCGGGTCGAGCAACTCCGACTCGATCGCTTCCCGTTCCACCGCAGTATCAACTGGTTCGACGTCGCCGCCCCAAACGTCGATGTGGCGCGCGATCTCGCGTTCGCTTATCTCCAAGCGGCGCACCGTCAATTCCCAAAGCCTCTCGACCCGCCGAGATAGAGCCCGCAGTCTGTCGAGTTGCTTCGACGTAGGCTTTTTGGTGATCCCCGCGCGCCACGCCTTCAGTGAGGCAACGCGACCCGGTTCGAGATCCCTGGCCTGCTTTACGTCTGCAGCGGCACCCCAACCTGCGGCAGGCAGGAGAAAGTGGTGGATCTCGCCGTCGCCGATAGGTCCCTCGGACATCGGACGGTCGATAGGTGGTGTCTTCAGCCAGCTCCTCTTTGCGCGGCCAAGCGACGTGAAGTCATACGTCGCGCGCCGCGCGCCGATAAGCGAGTTTCCGCGCTTGAGGTGCAAGCCGAACCACGGCGCTTTCAGCCCGCGGTGCATTACGTTGAGCCAGAGGCTAACCTCGGCCAATTCGACTGCGGTCGAGTTTAGATCAACGCCGTAAGCGCGGTGCAAAGCGATGTAGGCCTTGACCTTTTGCAGTTCGGCCGTGTACTCCTCGGGGTCGATCCGCTCCCCCAGCTCATCCTGCCGACGGTTCAAATATTCGGCGGCGAGCTGGTTGATCGCTTCGTTGAGGAATGCCCCACTACCTAGCGCCGGCTCGCAGATCCGGTACCCCAGAATCTCTTGCGACTTGGTGTCCTTGGTTATCAACTCTGCCAGCGCATGTTTCACGACTGTCTTCGTGAGTGCTTCCGGCGTGTAGTACGAGGCGCTCCGTTGGCGGTCGCGCCCGCTGAGACGAAAGACGAAGCTTCCCTTGGGATGTCGGACAATATCCTTGCGCCCAGTCAGCCGATCCTCGCGCCAAACCAGATCTTTTTCGTCGTAGTCACCGGATTTGACCGACGGCACCAACCAGGAACCCTTGTCTGCGTTCCCGTCCTTCGCAACTTCGATCATGTCGTCTTGCGCAATGAGGCCTGAGTACGACATCAAGCCTTCGTAAACGGCGCCGAGCTGGTTGATCCCCAGCTGCGCATACGAGATATAGCCCCGCTGCTTGTTCTTGTTCTTCGAAGGCCTCGAAAGCAGCAGCAGAGTGAGTACCTCTTGAAGCACTCGGTTACTGAGCTTTGCCTCGTCGATCAGCGGTGTGTGCCTCTTGTCGAAAAGATCTGAGCGCATAGCTTCGAATACGAGTCCGTCACCGTCCGCCTGGTCAGCGTTGTGCCCATCGTTCACAAGGCGGAACAACAGGTTCAGGGACTCGTGGATATGATGTCCATCGGATGATGGGCCGGTAAGCGGCATCTGGATGATCTCGCGGAGTCGGTCGAGGCCGTAACCTGAGCCGTACTCAGGTGCGCCGACGGGAAGGATCCCGAGCTCGGGCCTGGCCTCGGCAAAGAGCAAGAACAGAATCCGGTAGAGGAAACGCAGCGACTGGTTGGTTAGGTCACGTGGCAGCTCTGGGATGCCTTCTACTGGTTGGCCACTCGCTCGTCGCTGCGCGAGGACCTCGTTCGCGATCTTCTCGATCGAGATGCGCAGCCCCTCTCGGAGGTCCTCGCTGACTCCGACGGCGTGCTTCTCGGAGTCCTCGGTGAAGGCGTCGAGCGTCGTTTTGCCATCATCATTGGGCAGCAGAACGTCGGCGGACCATAGGCCAGCATGGAACGCCAACTCACCGGTGGCCTTCTCGTCTCGACGGTCAAGCGCGGTCGCGATGTCGAAGGCAAGATATCGCCCCTCCGACCACCGCGCGGCGTCGGTGACCAAGACGGCGGCGCCGGCGACCACCAGTAGGTACCTGGGCGGATGGTCGCTCACGAACAGCTGAGTGATCGCCTTCGAAACCGACGTCAGTTCCTCGGTCTTCTCTCTTGTGGGGGCGAGTGTCATTGGTATGAGCAGATGCGCATCGTCGCCGAGCATTGCATCAACCGAGCTGACTGGTACTGCCTGCAATACGTGAAGAGCGTCGGTCGATGTCGGGCTGGAAAACCTACCCAGCAGCGGGACGGTTATTGGTGTCTCGGCCTGACTAGTTTCGAGTTCCGTCGGAGTGGCGTCGAAACCGACCGCCCGCAAGAGCGTTTGGTGCGCCTGCGTGACGAGATTCGTGAACTCCTGATCGGTGCGTTCGGGAAGCGATGCGAGCTGCGTCAGGTACCCGCCGTTCAATGTGGCCAGGCCGCGTACAGGCGTCCCTTTGCCTTTGCCTGCCAACTCCTTCCACGTCGCTGCGAGATCTTTCACCTTGGAAGGGAACACCTCGGCGAGCCAGTGCTCGGATAGGTAGTCGTTGACGTTTGCGATCGAATCGAACATGGTCAGGCACCGACTCTTGGAACGATGACGGCGACAACGCGTACGAAGGGATCTCCGACTGCAGCCTGGGAGTCGATCAGTGCCAACGATTGGTCCGATGTCTCGGTGATGGTGAGTTTCGATCCGGCACGACGCGTGGTGTCCTCGACGATGCTCATCGCAGCCTGCTCCCAGGTCTTGAGTTTCTGCCGATAATTGGCGATGCGCCGCAAAAGGTCTGCTTCGATATCGTCGCGCTTGTCGCGGAGGTGTTCCGTGGCGGCGTCAACGGCTGCAGCAATGTGATACTGCGCGTCGGCGCAGTCGCCATCATTGAGACCGGTATTGGTGGCGCCCTCAGTGATGCCGGCAATATCGAGCGCGTCGTCGAAGTCCCCGACATCCGGGTGATCCGGCAGGCCGCGGATGGCACCCCAGTGAGCAATCGCCGGTCTTCCAAGCTGATTCGCCCAGACGGCTTGCGTCAGATAGACAGGCGAGTCGACGTCACCGCTGAGTACGGGGATTGCATTGCGACCAAAACGTGCAACGGCCCGCTCGGCGGCCCAATCGAGGACGGGGTGTATCGGCGCCAGGAAATGGACGTCGGGCCAGGCCGTGTCTTCCAATGCCTGCGCACGATCGAGTCTCGACTGCGCGTACTTCGTGCTTCCGGTCAGTCTGAGACGCTTCTCGATGCCCTGCTCCGCGATGTAGTCGCTCGGGAGGTCCCTGAACCGTGTGATCAGATCGGGGGGCGGCGCGAAAGCTATCAGGTCGGTATCGGCGTCGCGATGAACGTCCAGCTTCTGCTCACCGATTTCCCCGGAGATGTCCGCAAGCTCATCGAGAAGAAAGTTGTCGTCATCTTCGAAAAGTGAGTGTTCGTCAACGGTTTCCGGGGTGCTGTCCTCCTCGTGCTGCCCTCCCACCGCCATCAACGCGGCGAACGGGTTGATGGCCGTCGGCGTCGGCTCGGGCACGGCATCGTCGAGGTCCTCGCCCTCACGGATGGCTTTGAGTACTGCCTTCTCTTCCAGGTCCGCGTCATGGAGGTCCAACAGAACCCCTGCATCTCCGAGTGCGCGGTTGGCTTCGTACTCCTTCTGAAGCAGTTTGGTCACGACCCGCAGGTCACTTGTGACGTCGTCTTCGCCAGCCAGTGCGAGTGCGCTGATCTCCGGCGCGTGCAGCTGTCCGTATCGATCGATGCGCCCATTGCGCTGCTGAATGCGGATGAAGGACCACGGCAGGTCATAGTGAACGAGCTGATGACACTCCTGATGAAGGTTGAGCCCTTCGGAGGCCATGTCAGACGCCAACAGGACGCGGATGTCGGAGGACGCTTGCCCGAAGCCGTTGACGACGTCTTGGATCGTGTCGTCTGGCAACGTCGCATATAGCGTGCGAACTGCACCTGCCGGCAACTTCAGTCTTTTGGGAAGTTCTTGCTGGAGCCAGGTGAGCGTATCGATGCGCTCAGAAAAGACCACCACCCGAGTGGGTGAGCCCTTAGCGATGCCTACGGCCTTGAGGTGCTCGACGAGTCGGGTCAGCTTCGACGGTGTGCTTGCGTCGGCTTTCTCTGCCAGCTCGTCGAGCAGCTTGAGCGCCTTGGACTCGAGTCCTGCGGTCTCACCGATGGTCGCGAGGCGTCGCTCGATACTGGAGTGCAACGCCTTTGGCGACGACAGAAAGGCCTTGAACAACGTCCAGGGGAACAGCTGCCTACCCTGCCCGGAAATCACAGAGGCACCCTTCGGATGCAGCCACGTGTTTTCCAATTCGCGAAGCACCTCTGCCTCGGCCGGAGTCGGGACGACTTCGATGACACGCGGCTGCTGACGCTCCTTCCACTTGTGTGCGACGTCTAGCTTGACATCGGGTGAGTTGCGGTGGCGACGAACGTACAGGTGCTCGATGTCTTTCGCCGAATAATCCGTGCGATCGACGATCGCAGTGGGGTCCAGCAGGTGCACCAACTCAGCGAAAGAGTCGGGCTTGCCGTTGTGAGGCGTCGCGCTGGCAAGAATGAGTGCATCCGTCTGCGCTGCAAGGAGTTTGGCGAGTTCGTTGTTCAGGGTCCCGCGGTTGATCAGGTTGTGACACTCGTCGATGACGACGGCGTCCCACTTCTGACTCTTCAGATGGTGCTTGTACCGGGCGGGATTCTTCAACGTGTCGATCGACACGATGACCCGCTTGTAGTAGCTGAACGGATTTCGCGAGCTCGGCAGCGTCTGACGGACCTTCTGGATGCCGCTGGAGTCCAGGCGGATCAGTGGAATCGCGAACCGTGTCCACAGTTCGCGCTGGAACTGCTCTAGGACGGCGCGGGGTGTGACGACGAGGATGCGCTCGCCGCGACCGCGGCGGATGAGCTCGGAGAGCAGGATCCCAACCTCAAGCGTCTTGCCGAGGCCCACGGCATCGCCGATCAGAATTCGAGGTCTGAGGTTCTGCAGAGCCTGAGCTGCCGGCCGCAACTGGTAGTCCATGCGGTCGAGCAAGCCACGATGACCGACGGTGATCCGTGTTTCGCTGGCAGGCGCCGGACTGCCGCGTCGGACTGACTCGAGCCACAGGCGCGAACTGCGGAATCCTGCCGAGTCGTCGGCGACGAGCTTGCCCTCTCGTGGGTCCAGCCGGTCGATCTTGTCGAGCGAGCCGAAGAACACCGCGTCCTGGTCACGGACGAGCGAGCTGACGCCTGTCACCTCGACGCGTACGCCGTCACGCTCCGTGTTGCGGACCGTGCGGACGAGCCACTCCTCATCGCGGACGACGATGCGCTCGCCTGCGGCTACTTCGGACATTCTTCAACGCTCCCGATCGCACGAGCTCATGCGCCAACGGCATTCGCGACGAACTCGCTGAAAATACCTTCAGATTCGTTACCACCCTCGCGAGTGCCGAATAGGAGCGCCCGATCGAGGAACGAGTTGTTCTTCTCGCATGAAGTTTCTGGAACGAGCACGCATGCGTGGCACGCGGCTAGGTTCATCGCATCACTGCCCGCCCCTCGCGACTCGATGCAGACAGGGTCAGACGAGCACCACGAGAGTCGCACCAATCCTTCGGATAGCGCCCTGCCGAGCTGATCCGATTCAGCCATCGCCGCGACGCCACCGAGGCTGCCGGCAGAGTCAGAACTGGCTGTGTAGATCAACAAACCGGCCATGTCGTCGTCTACATACAACCGCTCACGCAGCGCGGCCGCCGGATAGCCTGCATCGAGCGACAACTGGTCGATGATGACATGGGCGAGGGTGTGCAAGGCTACCTCGACGATGTCGACGTGTGCAGGGGCGTAACCATATTCTGCTGCGTTCCGGTCAGCGGCAACCTTCAGCATTCGGGCACGTTCCCGCGCAAAAGGCCTTGCAGCCCAATGCGCGAGCACATCCCGATTGAACGCCAGGAAGATACCTTCACCGATCACCTGGATGGCGGGCAGCCAGTTCGTTCGGGTGGGCGCAAGCTGGCACAGGTTCTCCGCACTTCCGCCTCCACCGTCAAGTCTTGAAAACCCGTACAGCGCACGCACTTCACGTAACCTGGTCACCTTGCGAACGTCCGTGATCACCTCTTCGAACGCGTTTGGGACGTCTCGGTGCAGCGCAACGAAGTCAGCGTTCGGATCGTCCTCATCACGCCCCTCGATGAGAGCACCGTATTCACCCGAGCGCAGTCTCGCCTCGGAGAGGTCCTCGTTTCCTTCTTCCTCCCCACGGCGCCGTTCGACCTCAGCCACGACCTGATCTACGGTGTACTTGCCATTCGAGAGGTCGGCAACCTTGGCCAGCAGTGCGGGCGTGGTGACGTCCGGATCTGCGATAAGCGCCCAGTACTTGTCGACATGCTTCGAAAGCGCTTCTGAATACGGCGGGATCGAAATAGATGACCGAACCGCCGGGTACCAGACGTTCGAGGCGCCGCGCTGGAGTACGCGGGGTATTTCCTCGCATTGCTCCAACTCGCTCCCGAGCCACGGGCGTGCTCCTCTGCACGAACCAAATTCTTTGAGAGGACCGATCGCGCCGTCGAGATTTCGGTTCTCGACTCCGCACGTACAGGTCAACACCAAGTCGGCAAGCGACGATGTCCGGCCCCGCGCTTCGAGTTTCATGAGGTGGTCGGAACCGGATTTTCCCTGGCCCCGGTGGAGCCATTGGAAGTACGGGAATTCGTCGATGTGGCCCCGCTTGCAGGCGACAATCAACCGGAAGGGATTCAGTGGTTGCTTGCACTTGCTGCATTCGGCCACGTTCCAGTCTTTGGACAGTTCGTGGAGCCGCCCGATGCGACGACAAGTCGGGCACACCTGGGTGTACGGGAATCGGATGACCGGAACATCTTTGCGTCCACCGGCCGGCGGTTGCTTGAGGGCACTCACCTTCAGGGAACGCGCCAACCTCGGTTCACTCACCGGATCGGCACGATCTTCCTTCCACTCGTGTAGACCAGCGATCATGAAGCTGGTCGTAGACGCTGGGAACAGACCTCCGATTCCGTAAGTACTGATCAACTGGCTGCGGCGCGCCTTGGGATTGTTCACTTCGTCTTCCTCAAGAAGGCAATCGGGTAGAGGCTGCTTTCAGCGTCCACATCTCTCATACTCTGCAGGGTTGGCCAGGGCGCGGCTTCTTGCGTGTACTCGTCCACCAAAGCCTTACCGGCTTCGACCAAGAGTGAGGCCTCAACGTTCTGGGAATTGTTGTATCGCATGTTCGGCTTTGCGGCCGCTTCGCTGCTCCATACATCGATCAGGGCGTCGATCTGGTCGAGTGTCGCGTCCGCTTCTTCTGGCGCCGTCCTTCGCACCCGCTGATCGATGATCCGCACCAGTTCGGTGAGCGAGTCGTAGTTGGCGTCCGCGAGATGTGCCGCGGTGTCGGGAGCAAGTTCGTCGATGAGCAATCGCGCGAGGGCAACGAGAACGCCCTGCAGACCTCTATCTCGTGCACGTGCGGCGAAAGGTGTTGCGCTCGTCGCCTCCACGGCACGGTAGAGCGCTTGGTGGAAGGGAAGGAAGCTCTCGTAATGGGAGCGGTCTCGCGAACGGGCCGAGTTGAAGATAGTGACAACGAGCCCTGGGTGCTTGCGCCCGACCCGGCTCGTCGCCTGAATGTATTCAGCGCTCGACTGGGGTTGTCCCATCACCGCCATGAGACCCAATCTGTCGATGTCCAATCCGACCGAGATCATGTTTGTGGCAAGAACAACGTCATCGACGTCGTCGTCCGGCAGGGCGATTTCCAAACCTTTGAGAGCCTCTGGTATCTCCGAGGACGGAACACGGCTTGTCAGCTCGGTAACCTTTGTGATCTTCCGGGGTGACGTCTCGTTTCGCCCGGCCACCACCTTCAACCGGTCACGTACGTCAGCGTCCACTTGGAGCGTTGCACTTCCCAGAACGCGCAGGCTGTTGAAGTATCCCAACAAGGTCCAGTACGGATCGCGACTCTCGTCGTCGCCCTTGAGATCCTGGGCAGCTTGCAACAGCGCACCGTATGTGCGAACCATGAGCGTTGCGTGGCTTGCTCCGGCGGTCATCACACCGACGTAGGCACGTGTGCCGAGCGCGTCTCGTGGTGCCGGCTCTGAGAAGAACGAAACGTCGGGATCTATGCCAGGCGGCGGGAACTGACGTGCTTCTCTGTCGAAAACAGCCTCGATCTGTCGATCTGCGCGCCGAATCGTCGCGGTCGAGGCAATCACCTTGGGTCGGCTCTTGGCAGGTCCTGCATCTCTGAGTCGAACACCACAAGCGGCATCCACTGCGATCTCATAGAGCCCGACGATCGATCCGAGCGGACCTGAGATCAAATGCAACTCGTCTTGGATGATCAGGTCCGGCGCACCGCCCAGCTCGTCTCGAGAAAACAGTGCGCGCACCTGCTCGTTCCAGGCCATCATCGCAAATTTATCGACCGTGCCCAACACGAGCTCGGGACGCTCGCGGTAGATGTCCTCATCCACTACGTGGACGGGCAGACCGTCTCGGAAATCGCACGAGGGAGTCCCGCAGGCAATTACGAGATGGCGCTCGGGCAGCTTCACCACCGAATAATTGGAGTAGTCCAGATCTTCACCACACCAAGGACATTGCGTCAGCTGAACAGGATTGTTCTCGGTGAGTTCCTGGTTTGCCCGAAGACTGTTCAGCGCTCGCCGAGCGTCGTCGAGGTTGTTGGGTGTGGCTTTGGAGCCGACCCACAAGCCAATCGAGAATGACTTGGTTCCAAGTTCATGACCGTCTCGGCGTAGACGCTCCAGTGCACACAAAAGCGTCGTGGCGCGTTCGAACTGCTGAATGGTCAACAGCCGCAAGGTATAGCGCATGATGACTGCGACGCCGGTTACGGAGCTGTCTCGCAGCCGGCGGAGGATGATGGTAAACGCAATGAGACCGAGGTACGCCTCAGTCTTCCCGCCGCCGGTCGGGAACCACAAGAGATCCGCGATGTCACGGTCTTGATGCGTACGGTCGGCCAACCCCGGAAGGTTGAGCAGGATATACGCGATCTGGAAGGGGTACCAGGATTGATCCATACCTGGATCTACGGCTCCCTTATGTCCCTTACGCACCCAATCCTGCCGTGCTCGCTGGATCTGCATTGCGCGGTTCGCGAGACGAAATGCCTTGAACACCTGGGGATCACTCGCCAACAGGTCAATTCCGGCCTCAATCCTGTTAGCGGCTGATCGAGCGTCGTTCATGTGCTCTGCTGCTACATCATGGAGTCTCGGTGGTACGTCGGTCTTACCATCGACCACCGACCGATCGAGTGAATCGATCCATTCCCGGTACGCCGCGACCATCGCCCGGAGGTTCTGCAGCACCGTGGCATCAGGCTTCTCTGAGAGGGTCGACATCCGGAGGTCGATATCGGTCAGCTGGGCCGGCCGTGCACGGTGTACCTCGACCTCGGGAAGGAATGTGCTGGCGATGGCGGACACGTAGGGTTTCCTCGTCGGATCCCATGTCGCAGCGCATCCGTGGCCGACTGCAAACACCCTCGCATTGCGATACAGAAGTGCTGCCGAACTCAAGTCACGGTCGGTACTCGACAATTGCGGCTGTGTTCGGTCCATGATTGCCGGTTCGTCCGTCGAAACAGTAATTCCGACTTGAAACCAGGCAAAGGCGTCCCGCAGCCCGTCTTTCTGTTTCGCAACCTTGGTGTTCCTGAGCGCGAGAGAAACCGTGACTGCGCCGTCTTTCGGTTGCCGCACATACACATAGAGCTGGAGGTCTGGCGCCACTTGGCGGTACTCGGTACGGCTTTCGCTCACATTCAGGGCGATGGGGTCAATCACCGACGGAACACGGAGCCACTCGGCGGGACGCGACTTCTGGCGACGTTTGGACGACCGTCCGGACTCTTCGACGTCAGCTTCGGCGTCGGACGGAATGTAGCGAGCCGCGCTCAAACGAACGTTGACCTCGTTGGTTCGACTCAGGTCAACAGTAAAGGTAATACCCATCGAACTCGGATACCGCATCAGCGCTTGCGAAACGGGTGTGTCGTCGAATCCCTCGGAGTCTCCCGAGTCATCGCTGTCAGGGTCCGGAGCTTCCTGCAAATCGTCGTTCGCGGGCCACAACACGCCTACCACGTAGCGATCGAGCGGTAGCTCCGTGATCACTTCATATACATCATCACCGTCATCATCGGGTCCGATCAGGTCACGCCGAAGCTCCCAAATCATCCCTTCACGAAAGGCATATTTGAGACTCAGCGGATCACTTTCGGTGATCATTCGACTTCCTCCATCGTCTTCCAATCGGGTTCCACAAGCCCGGTTATGCGGGGTGCCAGCCACAACCCAGAGCGGCCGACATCCAGACGTTCGGTCTTCCGGGGCTCGCCGGCGACTGTTTCGACGGAGACCAGGGTCAGTCCGAACAATCGCCCAGGGAAGACGCCGCCATCTCTGCGGCCGAATACGGTGTTGAACGCGGTATTGAAGGCTTCGCTCGTGCGTCCCAAGAGGTATCCCTCCTCGGTGGTCAGGAGGTAGGACGGGAGATCCGGAGTGCTCAGCTCGTGGTCCAGAACGGCTTCGACGTTGGCGCCCACAAGATCATCGCCTCGAAGGTTGTCCTGAACATCGGCGGCGTCGAGTCCGCCACCAGCGGTCGGCTCACTGACGTCCACGTCATCGTATAGAAATTCGAATGCCTTCACGCGCTTCTTGCGGGTCTTGCGGTTATAGACCCTCTCGACGCGGCGCCCCGGTAGCCATCGCATCTTCTCGAACGACGATCGGGCTTGCGGCAACGAGCAGATAAAGATGTCGTCCCTGGCACGACTCAGTGCAACATACTCCCGCCGGATAATCGCCCATGCGTCTTCGTCCTCGTGCTCATAGTTGGGAGCGACTAGAAACACACGGTCAAACTCAAGGCCCTTGGCGCGATGGACGGTCGACACTATGACGTTCGAGGAATCGGGTTCAGTCAGCGTGAGTGGCAGCATGTTGGTCCGAATCGAGCTACGCAGCCGCCCCAAGTTCAGAGCATCCCGACCGCGCTTGTCGGCGGCAACTGACTTGAGCAGGTACCACGCCTGCTCAATCTGAGTCTCATCCAGCGATCGGGCCAGGGCCTCTTCGACTTCCGATCGATCGACTGTCTGACCCGACACAGATGTCAGTGTCCGGCCGATCCACTTGGCTGCGCCGAAATCCTGAGCCTGCCGGCGTACGGCGTGCCGTATGTCTTTGCCACTGAGATGTCGCGAGACCTGCAAGACTTCGTAGTTGGTGGCGCAAAGCACGGCGGTACGGAGGTCGTCCGTCGTTACCAGGTCATCCCATTCATCGATCTCACCGAGGTCCAACAGCGTGGATTGCAGATCAGAGATCAAGTTGTCGGCGTCCCGGGGATGATCAGTAGCTCTGAGTTGCTCCCCCAGTTTGACGACCTTCTTCGGACCTTTCCCTCTCGCGCGGTAGTTCTGCCCGAGCTCGACCTCGGTGCAACCGAACTCTTGCCTGAGAGCGGCTATGACGGCGCTTGACGCCGTCTTGCTACGCGATTCACCCAGTTGGAAGTCGTAGATGCCCTGCAGCGGATCTCCAAGCGCGGTGATCCCTACGTCGTCACCTGCTGCACGCAGGATCTCGATCACGAAGTCCGCCCGGTCGCCGACCAAATCCTGGACCTCGTCGATCACGATGTGCCGGAGATCAAATATCGAGTCAGGGGTTTCCCCAGCATCGCGTATCAGTTGCGTGGCCTGCCGGATGCGGGCTTCGAAACTCCCGTTCGGCTCTTCTTCGGCATCGAGAATGACCTGGCCGGCAAACGAGTCGAAGGTCCGGACGTTCGCTGCTGGCACCTCTCGCGCGTCGAGGCGGGTCTTGACCGCTGTGACTGCTGCACGGGAGAAGCTCAACACCAGGATCTCGGCGGAGGCCGAAAGGTCCTCTTCTTTTACAAGGTGGTCGATACGTAACGCAACGACCTCGGTCTTGCCCTGACCTGCGCCCGCGATTACGAGCAACCGGTCGTCGATCGATGCTTCCGCTACTTCGCGCTGTGCATCGTTGAGTGCGATGTCGCCAGGTCTCACAATACGGTCCCCCAATCCGAAGTCTGTCGACTCTGCGCTCTACCGGTGCAATCGTCGACACTTGCGAACGGCGCTTTCTTGAGGCGACTGGCCTTCTGTTCAGACATCGGGCGCTGCAGGACTCCCCTTTGGTGCGTCACCACCCTGGACCGCCTAACTGCTCGAAGTGGTGGCGCGTCATCCGCACACCGGCCCGGACGCCACCAACAAATCTGTCTCTAATGCCAGACTCTGCCGACAGAGTGTCCAGTTTTGGCATCGCGTCGCTCGGCCTGGTCGGAACTGATCGGCGCTTCTGCACCCCCCAGTCGGCGCTTCGGTCGTCAACCTCTTCCCATTTGCCATATGAACAGGAAGCCGAGGCCGGCGCAACCGCTTCTGACCTTTTGCCTTCCGCAAGGGAAAACCGAGATACGCAACAGCGACGATCCTTGAAACCGGAACTGCAGCCCTCATTCCTGACACGTTGTCTGCAGGAGATCGACGGGGATATCTGCCGGCCGCCCCTCCCGACCGACCGCTTCCCAGCGTCCCTCTGACTCCACAACATCCTTGACGCTCTCGTACACGATGCTGTCACCGAACTCGACAATGTTGTCAAGCATGTTGACGATCAAAACTTCCTCGGTACCACCGTTTTTCGGGCCACGAAGACCGCGACCCACCATCTGCTGGTAACGGACCTCGCTACTGGTCGGACGGGTGATGTACACCGCGTCGGTCTTCGGAGCGTCAAAGCCTTGGGACAACACGGCGTAGTTCGTCAACACCTTCAGTTCCCCGGACTTGAACCGTTCGATCGCCACCCGTCGGTCTTCGGGGCTGGTGTCCTGATCGATGGAGGCAGCCGGACGCCCATTGAGTGTCAGCAATGTGGCCAGCGTCTGCGCATTCTCGACTGATGCGGCGAACACCACGATCTGCCAGTCGTCCGACTTGCTCAGGATGGAATCGACGATCGTGCGGGTGCGGTCCTCATCCCGGCCAAGCCGAATCTCGGCGCTCTTGGACAGCCACCCCATCGACTTGAACTCATCGAGTTCCTTCATCGAAAGATCGATGGACACACCACCGAGAATCTCCAGGCTGGCGCGGGCGAGCACTCGGTCTCGCTGCAATCTGACCTGTGGGTGTTCATCGCCGAAGACGCCATCATCCAAGCAGTTGTCGTCGAATCGCTTTAGGAGCAGCTCGGTTTGGGCGCTGTCGCGCCGCCCGCGGAACGGTGTCGCCGTCAGGCCGATCAGGGGCTTGTCCCGGTCCCTCGTGCCACGGCCCAGCCATTCGAGGATTCGCGTGTATGACGGGGTGTATGCGCCGTGCGCCTCGTCGATGATGACGATCGGGGCGTCGGCCAACCAGGCGAAAGATTCGTTGTCGACGGCGCGGGCGAGAATCTTTTGCCACGTGGCCACCACCACCTGGACCCCGGCCGATTCCTCTTCCATCTCGTAGTTCGCCCAGAACCGGCTGAGAATCAGCTGGGTGTCCTGCCGACCGAGGGCACGCCACAGGTATGACCACGCGTCGATCGCCTGCTCGCAGAGTTCTTCCCCGTCCGCCAACCACAAGATCGGCCCGGAAAAGACGGTGCCGTGCGCCAGCCCGTCGAGGCTGCCGTCTCGGATCGACTGGATGACGGTCTGTACGGCGACTCTGGTTTTGCCGGCGCCGGTGGGCAACGAGACGATTCCTCGCCTCGGGCCGACACCGCGCAGCAGGCTAGCAAGTCGTTGGGACACCACCTGCTGGTAGTCGTGAAGCTCATCGAGCTGGGTGGGACCGTCGATGTACTCCGTCGGCTTGTTCCGTCGTCTCGCTTTCTGACCCGCCCATTCATCACCGAACCCGAGACGCTTCACCCAGTCCCGCGTGTTGAACGACCCCGACCATGTCGACGGAGGCGAAACAGGCAACCCGAGCGGATCGACCTTGCATGCGCGTTCCAATGCTCGGACACCCAGCATGGTCACGCAAAGATTGGCGAGATCAAGCCCATGCGGTTCGACCAAGCCGTCGTTGACCAGATAGTTGAGAGCGTCCTTCGGGACCAATGCCCTCAGGCGCTGCTCACCGGCGAACATGAGGAGCCGTTCGGCATCACTAGAAGCCTTCCTGATCGCGCGGATGAGTTCCGAATTGCGACGCCTCTCCATGTTCTTGAGGATCAGGTCGACATGTCGATCAGAGCTGTCGTAGAGCAAGCAATCGAGCGTCTGCTTCAGAATTTCCCGGTCGGTCGTGCCCGTCACCAAGATTCTGTCCGCTTCGCGCCCTGCCTCGCAGACCACCTGCACCGCCGGCTGGCCGGGCACCGCGGCCACCTTGCTGATGGACAGGCACTTCTGCAGGACCAGGCCTTCGAGCTCATCAGCGCCGGGAAGCACGTCGAGCACTGGAAAAACGTCGGTGAGAAGTTCTGGCTCCGCACTCGTCTCGTAGGAGTACGTGACCGGCAGGTCGCGGCCCTCCAAACACCCCCAGAATTCGCTCAGGGTGTGGACATCTTCGACGCTGTCGACCAGGAGGCAGGGAACACCGAATTCGCCGAGTTCGTCGTATGTCTCTTTGCGGTGGACGACCGCTACCGCTTTCCGATCCTCCTCGGTCCATTGACCGCTCCGGCACACCCACACATGATCTGGCGGTTCAACACCCTGATGCGTCCAACACCACCAGGCGTAAGCCTGGCCTACCCGCAGCACGTCATCGCGTTTGACATGGGTCTGCACAAGCGAACCGAAACCGGACGGCTCGAGGTCGGCCATCTCGCGTTTGAGCCCCAACACCCGTTCGGCATCAGAACTGAGCACCAATTGACTCACGCACGGGATGAGCCCCTCCGGGACGCCCGGAACCTCGGCGACGAACGCTTCGGCCACAGGCACAGCTCCCAATGTGGTTTGCAGCAGTCCGTGCTCTCGAACCCACCACAATTCTGGCGCTGTGTACCGACCCGTCCGGGATACGTTCGGATGACTCACCCGAACGCGCGACACCTCGACGTCGTTGATGACTGCGGCAGTCAGGGCCACCTTGTTCGTGACGCTGAGGTCTGGCAGGCATTCCAGAGGGCCGAGGACCGAGTCGATGCCGTCGACCTCGATTCCCTGTCGCGCCTGCAGGCCCAGCCCCATTTCCTCGCCCAGACGCTCCCGCACCGCGCTCAGGTAGCGCCTCACCCATTTCTCGTTCGAGCTCAACGCCGATCGCGATGGTCGAGATCTCACACCCAGCAGGTACAAGATTTGGTGGTCGGCCGCGTGATAGTCACCGTCCACGAGGTACGCACCGTCTTCCTTCAGCGGCTTGAGGAACTCACCTGCGAAGTACAAACCGTCCGGCAACACCCAGCGGCCGTGGCCGTCGCGCACCCGAACAACCTGAGCCGCATGCCCACCGAGCACGTTGTCGAAGGCCTCATGGACCAACTGGACGCCTGAGCCCCGCATCGCCATCCACAGCTCGTCCCAGTCGACCTTCCCGGTATGTCTCAGTTCGGTGAGCAGCTGTAGCATCTCCCCACCGTCTTCGAACACGGTGATGCCCAGGTGCTTGAGCGCGTCAACGATCGAGGCAGGCCGAGCCACAGCTTCGGCGACAAAGGAGGTACCAGTCTGCGTCGGGCTCGTACGCAGGAAGCATCGGCCGCGCACCGGTTGCGCAAGGGAGCCATTCTCCAGCAAGACAATCCGTGCGTCCCGCACATCCATCTCCACGTTGCCGCCTTTGCGCACCAACTCCGCCGCCAGCTCGATCGCGGCGGCCGACTGTGCGGGCCGCGGATCGGCCACAACCGACTGGAGCCAGTGAACGACCCGGCCCGCAGGTTTGATCCGATCATCGTCCTGCAACAAGCGATCGACCTTGGACCGGCGCTCAGTGGTGGTGGTGCAGTCGGGATGTACCCACGCCCCCCGGTTCCCGGTCACTGCCGACCACCTGCCCGCGAGTTCGGCGACGTCGTCCGGAATGCGTTGAAGCGCACTGGGTGCTCGGAGCTCACCATCGAGGTCTGGCAGGCATCGAGAATCTCGGAGTGCCTGGAACACGGGCTCGTTCACGACCTTGTCAGCCCAGCTGCGGGACTCCTTGCCGCGGGCGGGAAGGACATCGATGTACCGACCGTACGCACGGCCTGCGATGAGGTCCTTGCGTGCGGCAACCACCAGCTGTGGCACCACCTGAGTCAGGATCTCGTAGTTGAACTCGCACTCGATCACGTTGATGCGATCATCGGACAGCTTCCACGGAGCATTGACCCGGCCGCTCAGGGTCAGATCAGATTTGACCGGGAAGAACGCCGACAGTTGCCCCACTTCGACCCGGCCTGTCAGCGGCAGTGCCCAGCTGACCGTGACCGATTCGCGTCGAGCGGCATGACCGGCCGAATCCAGCGCCTTGAGCGAGGGCTTGTGTTCGGCCGAGACGACCAGCCATTCTCGATCACCGTCTTCGGTCGTGAGGGTGACGCGTTTCCCCTTCTTTGCGGCCTTGAAGTGCCGCTCGCGGCCGGACACACCGTCGACGAGGTCGAGAATCCGCACGTGAGGAGCAAACAGATTGAACGACTCGTCGAACTCGTTGATCTCGTCCGACAGTTGTTCTGCCGCGCCCCGCTTCAGCGGAACCTTCACGATGGTCGTGGCCCAGGCAGCGAGGTCGGCCAGGACAGCATCGGCGCGGAACTCGGATGTGGCGTTGAGTGTCCACGCCAGCCGTAGCGCCGGAACATCAGCAGGTCCGTACTGGTGGCCGAGTTCCTCAGATAGCTTATGCGCCGACTGTTCCCGGCTGAATTCGAACGACACCGACTGACTGAAGATCTGGGGGCTGTCGGAGATTCCGCTGATCGACTTGAACCCAAGCCCGAAACGGCCGATCTCGGTACCGGTTTTGTTCGACAGGTGCGTATAGAGCAGGGCACGGACGCCCGAGTCCTCGAACGGCCTGCCTTCGTTGGCCACATACAACGCGTCGCTCGTCAGACTGACCTGGACGCGTCCCGGGGAGCCTTGCAGTGCGTCCGCAGCGTTCTGGACGAGCTCCTGGATCTGTTTCCGCCCGTAGCCACCCTCTGCAATTCCGCGCTCTTTACCCGCATCTTCCTCGACGCGGTTGGGATCCTCCCGGTACACGCGAATGCACTTGTCCCTGAATTCGTCGACCAGACCTTCCAATGCAAGGTCGGGCGCCGACCACCCCCTGGCCACCATCAGTTGCCTCCGTAACACCAACAACACCGACACGCTGATTCGCTGCACGGACAGCCAGTCGCGCTTTTCGGAGTTTCTACCATCGACCGAAGACTAATATTGCGGAGCCCGTCAAAATGTCGGTCGAACGTGCCTCATGGCAACGGATCTCGATCTTGAAAGCAGCTACTCGATGTATCACAGATGCCGAAAAAGATCCCACGAATGCGCTGAAGTCGATTCGACTCGCACTGATGAACTGGGGCACTGCTGCGGACTGTCCGTTGGTCGCGAGCACGATGCCGGCTAGCATCACTGCCATGCCGTTGCGGGAACCCGGGACCGAACCTCGGCCAAAGATCATCGACCTGTTTGCCGGCCCCGGCGGGCTCGACGTCGGAGCAACGTGGTTGGGTGTTCCGACCACAGGTATCGAGTTGGACGCCAACGCATGCGCAACGCGAGCGAAGGCCGGTCTGACCACCGTCCATGCAGATGTGCGGGACTACGACCCGGATGACTTTCCGGACGCGACGGTTCTCACCGGTGGACCGCCGTGTCAGACCTTCACAGTTGCGGGCAAGGGGTCCGGCAGGAAGGCATTGGACGAGGTGATCCGCCGAGTCACCGAGATGGCAAACCACCCACATGCCCACACACATCGGGATGGATTCGCGGACGACAGGACCGGCCTCGTCTTGGAACCGCTGCGGTGGGCTCTACTTGCACAGAACAATGAGCGGCCATTCGAGGCGATCGTGCTCGAGCAAGTCCCGGCCGTGCTGCCGGTTTGGAGAGCATTTCAGGATGTGCTTCGTGATCGGGGCTACGGCGTTGCCGTCGACGTTCTCCGGTCCGAGGAGTTCGGAGTACCCCAGACACGACGGCGCGCGATCCTCATCGCTCGACTTGGCGACCCGGACGTCAAACTTCCAGCTGCGACGCACCGGTCATTCCGGAAAGGCGAGTCCAACCAGACGGCAATCGGGCTCCGTCCATGGGTTTCGATGGGTCAGGCACTTGCTCGTGGCAAGGCGTTCACAGTGGTATCCAATTACGGCAGCGGCGGTGACCCAAAGAATCGGGGTGAACGCCATTCCAACGAACCCTCCGCGACCGTGACGGGCAAGATCATGAGGAATCGACTCCGCCTCTCGGACGGCGGCTGGAGTCGGCTGACGCACCAAGAGGCCGGAAAATTGCAGACATTCCCACCCGACTTTCCTTGGGCAGGGAGTGACATCGGGCAACAAATCGGGAACGCCATACCACCGCGACTGGCAGTGCACGTTCTGGCCGAAGCGCTCAAGATGAGACTCGACGAGGACGAGCTCGACGAAACGGTGCGAGCATCATGGTTTGGAGGGCGACCCGTCCCGCTCGGCACACAATTCGAATCTCTCGACGACCGTATGGCTACTGCTGCGGACTGATCATGAACGTCTCTGTGCCCCGCGTAACTGATCAAGATGGGCACATATCGCGTCGGCAACGTCCATCGGATCTTCGTGCTCCCAGAACCGGAGGACCTTCCAGCCGCGAGCTGTGAGCTCTGCATCCATACGACGGTCCCGCCTGATGTTCCCGTCCAACTTCTCCGCCCACCACTGCTCGTTCGCCTTCGGCCGGGTTGCGTGTTCGGGACAGCCATGCCAAAAGCAACCGTCGATGAAGACGGCCATACGCACCTGCCGCCAGAGAATGTCGGCCTTGCACCTGAGGTCAGATTCGGGGTTGCCATCCACCCGATACCGGACCCCCCTCGCGTGGAGAATCCGTCGGACAAGGAGCTCAGGTTGAGTGTCGCGACGGCGCTGTCGACTCATACGTGAACGGACAAGGTCGGACGAGGCCGCCGGCCTACTCCCTGAGCCGCCGGCGGCGACCATTTCCGCCATCATGACTTCCACATTCCCACATGTCAGCCTCGCATCGACACCGGCACCGGCATGTGCAGCGCCAGTTGACCTTCTGTCACGACATCGAACTGAATCGTCTTGATCGGCTTCAGCGCCCGCAGGTCGTCAGCCATCTTCCCCTGCCCGACCTCCAGATCTACACCTCGAGGGAACCGCATAGTCCCGGCCGACAACACGTTGGTCTGACTCAGCGTCGAATGCCAGGCGCCGCCCAATGATGTATAGGACGTGAGCGTCGAAACCCGCTCCCCCGTCTCATACTTCACCTGACGCGGGGTTGCCGCAGAGAGCGCAACGTCCACCCCGCCAGCATCGTTCGCAACCCGCGCCACAGTCCGATCAAAACCAATCGACACATCAAGCTCCGTCACCCACTTCGGGAACCCGTACCCGTCATGCCCGCGCACCTGAGCGATCTGGGTGCTCACCGGCAGTGACAGCACATAGGAGTGCAAGTGATCGTTGGCCAGGCTGCTCGCCAGGTCGGCGAATCCCAACTTGCCGTGCCGTGCCGGCCGCACTGCGATTCCAACGGCGGCCTCGGTGTAGAAGTCGATGTCACAGACGTCGTACCGAAAGAACATCACCGAGACGACCCCGATGCCGGGCGCAACCTCCAGGGGCGCAAGTTCTTTCGGCAACCGCGTGCGGATGTCACGGGACCGGGCCAGCATGACGAGTCGGGCGGTCGAGATGCGGTAGTAGAAGTTCGGGGTCAGCGTGGGCCCGATCGCGGAATCGACCTCGATCTTCGGCAGCTTCCGGAAGAAGTCAACACTGGACACGAGGGGATCGCGCTCCACCTCGTCGAGGTCGGTGCGCATCCGAAACCGGTCATACAGGCCGCCTTTCGGCACGGTGACCAGGTGCCCGCCGAGGTCAACCTCGACCACATCGGAAGCAACCATCAGACCCCCGCCTTCACATCGGCGACGAGCCGCTCGGCCAACTTTTCCGAGGACTGCGGGTTCTGCCCGGTGTAGAGATTGCAGTCGACCACGACGTGCGGGCGCAGCGGCAGCAGCGCCTTCGAGTAGTCGACGCCGGCCTCTTTCAGCTTGTCTTCCAATAGCCAGGGCGCCTTGCGCCCGAAGCTGTTCAACAACTCCTCGCGGTTAGACAACCCGGTCATGCGCCGCCCGGCGAACGGTGACACCCCGTCCGGCCGAGCCGCGGCCAGGATCGCCGCCGGTGCATGGCAGAGCAGCGCCAGCGGCTGGCCGGACTCCAACCGGTGCGCGAGCAGCGCGCCGGAGACCGGGTCGTAGGCGAGGTCCTCCATCGGACCGTGCCCGCCGGGGTAGAACACGACGTCGTAGTCGTCGGCGTTCACAGTGTCGAGCGATACCGGATGGGCCAGCACGTTGGCGATGCTGTCCAGATAGCTCTTGACCTCCTTACGCTTCCACGGCATGCAGCCGGAGATGCCGAGGCTGAGCTGGTCGAGCGTCGGCGGCTTGCCACCGGGCGTCGCCACCGTGATGTGCCACCCGGCCTGGGTGAAGATCTGGTGCGGCCGCGCGACCTCCTCGGCCCAGTACCCGGACGGATGCACCGTCCCGTCGTTGAGTGTCCAGCGGTCGGCCGCCGAGATCACCATCAGCACGTTCGTCATGATCGTCTCCTGTCCCGATCCGTTAAACCGATGTCCGAGTACCCGCCCGCGGCCGCGACGCCAACCATCGCGAGTAACGACGCAGGGCCCGCCGCGACACCAATTGATCGGCGGCCAACGCGACCGCCGGTCCGACACCCAGTGCGGGCTTCTTCCCCGCGCCGAGCCGGCGCATCTGATAGCGGACCATCGCCATGCTCGCGATGGAGGCGAGCGGCTTGTCCGACCAGGTCACGGGCTTCAGTCGTCCGGTCGCCTCCGTGCCGTGGCGCCAGCGCGCCGGCAGGTCGGGGGTTTCGGCCAGCGCGGTGGCCATGCCGACCACCGCGACGCCGCTCACCAGCACCCGCTCGGCGGTATGACGCCGGGTGATGCCGCCGGTCAGCATGAGCGGGATCGGGCTGCTCACCGCGAGCTCGGCCGCCATCTCCAGGAAGTACGCCTCGCGGGCCGCGGTCCGGTCATCGGCTGGACGGCCGGTCATGGCCGGGCTTTCGTAGCTGCCGCCAGACAGCTCGACCAGGTCGACGCCGAGTGGGGCGAGCATGTCGATCACCTTGCGGGCATCGTCGGCGTCGAAGCCCCCGCGCTGGAAGTCCGCTGAATTCAGTTTCACCGCAACGGAAAAGCCCGGCGATACCTCAGCGCGGATCGCCCGCACGATCTCCAACAGCAGCCGGGCGCGATTCTCCAGCGAGCCGCCCCACTCGTCGGTGCGGGTGTTGACGAGCGGAGACAAGAACTGCGACAACAGGTATCCGTGCGCGGCGTGCACCTCGACACCGTCGAAGCCGGCCTGTTCGGCGCGGCGCGCGGTGGTGGCGAAGCGGGTGACGGTGTCGGCGATCTGTTCGGCGGTCATCGCGACCGGCTGCCCGAAGCGCTTGGAGTGCCGGCCCAGCTCGACCGCAACGTCGGACGGCCCCCAGACCACGCCCGGCATGTCGGCCTGGACCTGACGGCCGGGGTGGCTGATCTGCATCCACATCGCTGAACCGTCGTCCTTGCCGGCGCGCGCCCACGCCGCGAACGGCTCCAGCGGGGAATCGGCATCCAGCACCACGCCACCGGGCCCCGTCATCGCCTCCGCGTGGACCATGACGTTGCCGGTGATGAGCAGGCCGGTTCCCCCGGCGCCCCACTGCCGATACAGCGCGATCAGGCGCTCACCCGGAAGCTGCGCCCGTCCGGCCATGCCCTCCTCCATAGCCGCCTTGGCGATCCGGTTGCGCAAGACCTGGCCGGACTTCAGCTGCAGGGGCGCGAACAACGCCTCCGACGCGTTCGACATGGGAACTCCTAGCAATGTTGACAGTGCTTACTTCGACTGGCTGCTAACATACGATCAACATGTAAGCGGTGTCAACACTTGTGAGGTAGATCCCGAATGCCCACGTCAACGCGGTCGTATCACCACGGCGACCTGCCCAGCGCGCTCGTGCAGGCCGCGCTGGAACTGCTCGAGGAGGGCGACGCGAACGAACTCTCCCTGCGTGCAGCGGCCCGCCGGGCAGGGGTTTCGACCGCGGCGCCGTACCGGCATTTCGCCGATCGTGACGCGCTGTTGTCCGCGGTCGCCGCGGTGGGCTACCGCGACCTGGCCGCCCAGTTGGCCGCGGCGAACCCGTCACCGAAAACGACGGACGACCTCGCCGACATCGCCATCGCCTATGTGAACTTCGCACTGCAACGCCCCGGCCTGTTCCGGGCGATGTTCGCCGAACCGTGCGATCCGGCGAGCCCCGAACGCGTCGCCGCGGTGGAGGCGATCAGCGAGTACCTCAGATCGATTGTGCGGCAGGCGCTTCCCACGTCGGATCCGGATGCGATGGCGAATGCGGTGTGGGCCCTCGTGCACGGTCTGGCGTTCCTGCACCTGGACGGCAAGTTCGACGTCTCCTCCCCCGAGACCGTCGCCACCACGGTCCGCGCGGCGGTCGCGGCGGCGCTCGGACAGCTGGCCTGACGTCAATCGCTAACCTCTGCAACATGGAGTGGCCGCACGACGACGTCCTGCACGCGTGGTGGGTCGAGCCGAACCGGCTGCTCGCCGGTGAATATCCGGGTGCCACCACCCCCGAGAATGCGGTAGCCAAGATCCGCGTCCTGCTCGACGCCGGCATCGACACGGTCATCGACCTCACCACCGAAGATGACCGGCTGACCCCCTACCGAGAGCTTCTGCGCGCGGCAGCGGAGAATTCCGGGCGCACCGCGCGGTACTTCGCGCATCCGATTCCCGACTTCGGTGCCATCGATGACGCAGGCTACGACGCCATCCTGGCGCGCATCCACTCCGAGATGGACGGCGGCCGCAACGTATATGTGCACTGCTGGGGCGGGAAGGGCCGAACCAGCACAGTGATCGGGTGCCTGCTCGCCGAATCCGGGTTGAGCTACGACGACGTGATCGCCCGCATCGCCGAATCACGAGCAGGCACAAGGAAAGCCGCAGATGCCTGCCCAGAATCGCCAGCCCAGCACGAACTTCTGCGAGCCCGCTGCGCCCGGTAGACGCCGACCGCGAGCGAGGCTGCCCCTACCAACTAGCCGGAGAGTAATCCTTCAAGAAACACCCATACAAATCCTCGCCCAATTCCCCGCGCACGATCGGGTCATACACGCGCGCAGCACCATCCACCAGATCCAGCGGTGCGTGAAAGCCTTCTTCGGCGAGCCGCAGCTTGGTCGGGTGCGGACGCTCGTCGGTGATCCACCCGGTATCGACAGCGGTCATCAAGATCCCGTCCTGCTCCAGCATCTCACCAGAACTGGTGCGGGTCAGCATGTTCAGTGCGGCCTTGGCCATGTTGGTGTGCGGATGCCCGGGCCCCTTGTAGCCGCGGCCGAACTGGCCTTCCATCGCCGACACGTTCACCACGTACTTGCGTCGGGCCGGTGACGCGGCCATCGCGGGACGCAGCCGGCTCACCAGAATGAACGGCGCGGTCTGATTGCACAGCTGCACTTCGAGGAGCTCCATCGCGTCGACCTCGTGCACGCGTTGGGTCCAACTGTTCACCGGCGCGGTGTCGGGCAGCAGCCCACCCGCGTCGATGGCCGTCCCGGCGGAGATCCGCTCCGGCGACGCGCTGCGGGCGGTCAGGGCCAGCTCGGTCAGCGCGTGCGCGGTGGGGTGCTCGCCGAGGCTCCCGGCCAGGGCATGCGGATGCGCGTCACTGACGTGATCGAAGGTGACGACGTCCACCAACGCCGGCGGCGGGGTCCGCTCGGCCTCCACCAGCGCGGCATACGAGCCCGGCGCACGACGCACCGTCTGCGCCGCGTTGTTGATCAGGATGTCCAGCGGCCCCTGCGCGGCCACCTCATCGGCCAGGGCAACCACCTGGGCCGGGTCACGCAGGTCGATCCCCACCACCCGCAGCCGGTGCAGCCAGTCGGCGCTGTCCTCCATCGCGGCGAATCGGCGCACCGCGTCGTTGGGAAACCGGGTGGTGATCGTGGTGTGCGCGCCATCACGCAACAGCCGCAGCGCGATGTACATGCCGATCTTGGCGCGCCCACCGGTGAGCAGGGCCCGGCGCCCGGTCAGGTCGGTGCGGGCCTCGCGCTTGGCCCGGTTGAGCGCGGCGCAATCCGGACAAAGCTGGTGGTAGAAGGCGTCGACCACGGTGTGGTGCTGCTTGCAGATGTAGCAGGCCCGCGAGCGCAGCAGCGTGCCCGCACTAGCCCCGACCGCCGTGGACACCAGCGGCAGGCCCTGGGTTTCGTCATCGATCCGTCCCGGTGCACCCGTGGCGGTCGCGGCGATGACAGCGCGGTCGGCAGCCGCGATCGCGTCGCGTCTGGCGGTCCGGCGAGCCTTCTTCAACGCCTTGAACATCTTCGCGGTGGCCTGCCGCACAGCAACAGCGTCGGGGTGCTCGGGAGGCAGCTTGTCCACCTCGGACAGCACCCGCAGGCACGTGCTGAGCTGGTCGGGGTCGATCGCGTTCACGATCGAAGGGTACGGGGAGTGGGCACAAATCCCCCTATCGAGCGAACCGCCGGGGCCTGGAGAGATCAGTCGTAGATGACGTCCAGCCCGCGCCGGCGGAGGTCGGCCAGGCCGTCGCGCATGCCTTGCAGCTGCTCGGGTGAATGCCCCACCCAGTCGGTGAGCTCGCCGACAATTCTCACCGGCTCGCGGGTGCGGTAGGAGCAGGTCGGGTTGCCGGGCAGCTTCTTGTCGGTCACGTTCGGGTCGTCCTCCAGCGCACCTTCGGGTTCGACGATGTAGATGCGGCCCGGCCCCTCGCCGGCGGCCATCTCGGCTCCCCACACCGCGGCATCCAAGGTGCGGGTGACGTACACGTGGTTCATGATCCGTCCGGCTTCGTAATTCGACTCACGGCCGGGCACCAGGTAATCACCGACCACCAGGTCAGCCTTGGTGCCGTGCAGCAGCGCACCGGACTCGTGCACCTCGAACGGTGTCGGCGTATTCGTCACAAAATCCCCCATCTCGTCACGGACCGGAAGATTGTGCAGCACGTCAGGGGCCTTGCCACAAGCCCCACCCCCCGCCGTATAGTGAGAGTGGCAAGAGGTCCAATTTCTTTCGCGCCCAGCCACTCCGATTTGGCCGCAACCTATGTCGAGCGAACTGACCTATGTCGCCGCCCTCACACTGTTCAGCGGTCCAGGTTGGGTTTCCATGTCCCGGAGACATGCTCAATGATCCGCTCCGTCATGCGTGACGCCTCGGGTCGCACGCTCTCTGGCAGAGCCGCGGCAGCACGCGAGAACGCAGCCGGAAGGTCCATACGGAGTTCGTCCACCCAGGTCACAGCTTGATCCGCGGGAATTCCGAGACGGCGTCCAACCTTCCTCCAATCCGAGGTGGTGACATCGAGCATCTTCCGGTGGTCACCGATCTTCATCGAAGAGTGCAGGCGCTCGCGCTGGTTGTACGGTGCCGCAGAGGCGGCGTCATACAGCGGCGACACCTGGGCGCGTGACCCAACGAGGACGAGCGAGTAGTTCTTGGCGTGAGCGTCAGTTCCGCCGATGAGGACGTTGTAGGACAACGATTTGAAGAAGCGCTCGGCGTTCACAGCGCGGTCCTCGATCGGCAGCCTGTTGAGAAGGTCAGCGATATCACCGACACCGGGGCCTCCGTCGGACTGGTATTTCAGACTGGGGTAGACCGACAACGCCTGGCAGATGTCTTCTTGGTGGACCCGGTGCCAGGTAGTCCCGTCATAAAGGCGGTCGTAGCGCGTCGAGGTCAACACCTGAACGTCACCGATCTCCATCACTGTGGATTCGGCTGCGAGCAGCCCGGCTTCGCTCGCTGCACGCTGGCACAGTGCCTCGTTGATGTGATGCCGTGCGTAACCAGCAGTTGCCGGCTTGACGATCACGGTCGTCGGCGTCGAATCTCGCGGGATCCCGAACCGCCCGGACTCTGGCTCCCGGAATAGCGCGACCTTGGGTTGAGCGCCAGCGAGGCTCCACCTGCCCTCGAACCTTCCTGCGTCCCAGTCGGATTGATGAGCAGCGAGCGCTTGGACGAGCTCGGCGAATTCAATCTCACTGAGCCATTGAATGTCACCTGTCCGCGCCCGCGCGTCAGACGGATCGGCCTCGGGCGGGAGAATCTGGACTGCGCCGGCTGCGTCGCGCCCGACGTGAGCGAGCAGGGCGAAGGGATTGTTCGGCGAGACGTTGTATTCGCGTCCCCACCGCTGTCGCGCACCTTCACTGTCTGGAAGCAGACCTTCAAGATAGGACCGAACAGCCTTGTCCCGATGCCGATTCGACACGACAGGTAAGGACAGCGACAAGGGCGTAGGATCAGCCCGCTCGGCGTACTCATCGTCATAGGTGAAACTCAGCGCTCCGTGAGCAGACTGTGTCACCGTGCCGGTCGGGATCCCGTCCAGGTAGATCCGCAACGCCCTGTCCGCCATCACCTTTTCCCTGTGCCGAACAGCGCGTCGAACGGATCAAGGGTTGCGGGAGCCGTTCCGGCAGGCGTGGACTTCTCGGGAGCTCCCTTCCGGGTACGTTTTCGAGCGTTCGACGGCCCCTCGGGCGCGGTCGCCTCCAGGCTCACGCCGACAACGCGAAGTGCATCGAGCACCCTTTGCGCTTCCAGTCGTGGATGCCCTTTCTCCAGCCGAACGACCCAGTCCCGACTCATGCGCAGTTGCTCGGCCAGCTCAGCCTGAGTCATTCCACGGGCTGTGCGAGCAGAGCGGACGAGGGCACCAACGTCGCCCATTGTCTTGACGTGCATGCCCACTCCTTGTAGTCGTTCGACGACATTTCCGATTGTAGTCGTTCGACATCTTTTACAAAAGAGGTTGTACTACGACTTTCCGCACTTCAGACGTCCTCACGACGGCCACCGATTGGCCTCGACGGCGAATCAGGCAGAATCGCGGTGTGGCGGAGATGGTCATAGCCCTCAACCCGGACGAAGGTTCCAGACTGCCCTACCTACTGCGGATTCCACAGCCCGGCAACGACCTCCTGTTTCGCACTTCGGGGACGTGGCCCCGAGCCAAGGCGCTGTACTGCTATCCGGTCGGCCTCGACGAGTGGCCGGCAGACGCGCAGATCGTCGAACGCGTCGCATTGCGGTCGTGCGAGCGCCGGGGCGCTGCCATCGACGTGATTCTGCAGCGCGGCCGGGAGAACCGCTCCCAGTTGGTGTTCACCACCGCCCGGGGCCGGGACGCGGTGTTCTGGCAGTCGCCGCGTACCCGCAAGCAGGCGCGCCCCAACGTGCGGACCCCGGCAGCACGCGCCCAGGGCATCGACGAGCTACAGATCGTGGTCGACAGCCACGAGCGGTACGCCTACAAGTTCGCCGGCCAGCAAGCCAATACCGTTCAACGTGCGCTGCCGTGCGGCGACTATGGGCTGCTCATCGATGGGACGCTCATCGCCAGCGTGGAGCGCAAATCCCTGGCCGACCTGGTCTCCAGCCTCACCACCGGCAAGCTGCGCTATCAGGTCGCCGACCTGGCCGCGCTCCCCCGAGCGGCGGTGGTCGTCGAGGACCGCTACTCGCAGCTGTTCAAGCTCGACCGGGTACGCCCCGCTGTCGTCGCCGACGGGCTGGCAGAACTGCAGGTCCGATGGCCGAATGTACCGATCGTATTTTGCGAAGCTCGCCAACTCGCCGAGGAATGGACCTACCGGTTCCTCGCTGCCGCACACGCCTGGTCGACGACTGAAGATGCTGCGATGCAACGTATTTCACAGGTCCGCGTCGACGTCGCCGTCGTCGATCAGGGCAGCGCGGCGCCCGGCCCGAGCACCGCCGAGGTCCGAGCCTGGGCCCGAGAAGCTGGCCTGGAGGTCCCACCCCGCGGAAGACTCCGCCCTGACATCTGGCAGGCATGGCAGGACGCTCACTGACACCCTGGGCAACGTCGAACAATCGGCCGAGTGTGAGGCCATGACAGAGCAAGCGCCCGCGGTCACCGTGGCGCATCCGCCGGCAGCGATGTTGCGCTAGCCACTACTTGAGACACGTGTCGAACTCGTCGCGGATGCGCTGCTGCAGCGCCAACGCCTCAGGGACGAGCGGTTCGGACACAGTGCGGTCGCCGTTGACGTACTCGCATTTGCCGATCATGGCGCGGCCCGCCCAGCGTGGCTCGTCGTAGCGAGCCTGGTCGCCGTCCCAGGCCCAGGTGAGGCTGACCGGATGCTCCGGACCGGCCTTGAGCGCGTGGATGGTTCGCACGATGTCGTCGTAAGCGGTCTCCCGCGTCGGCACACCGAAGGTGAAGTGGTCGATCCACCCGTCCCGGACACCGATCCAGCCGGGGTCGGCGGGGGCTGCCGCGGCCAACTGCTGTTCGATGCGTTGCTTATCCGCCGGGGTAAACCGGTTGAAGATCATCCAGTGCGGATCCGCGACCCGGTTGGCGGCGGAGACTTCGATGTCTCTGGGTGGCCGATCGGCGAAGATCCGCAGGATCGAGTCGACCGCGTGATCAGGGTGCTGGGCTTCCAGAATCTGCACCTCTGTGGAGTCCGGCGCGGAGCCGACGGACCACATGATGTCCCGGGCCGGAGCTTCGACGCCGAGGCGACGCACCAGGCCGGTGAGCTGTTCGGTGTCGTCGGGCAGATCAGCGCTCGCTGAAATCGAAGTATCTTCCCCCACAACGATCTTCATCGACTGGTCGAACTTCGCGAAGTCTTTTCCGCGGAGTTCGTCGAGTTCAGCGGCCACTGCGCCGACCTGCTGATCGGTTGCCTGCGACATGTCAACCTTGAGTTGGAACCGAGTGCCCTCGATGATGCCGTTGTTGTAGATCAGATCGACCTCGGACACCCCCGGCATCGCCACGATGCGGTTCTCCATGTCGACGGCTTCCTGTTCACGATCAGGCGCACCGGTGCAGCCACTCACGCCCACCATCACCGCGACCAACAGCGCGGCGGCACCAGCAGCGAATCGCATGCTCATGAGCCTAAGGCCGGGACCGGGTCTGGCAATGCGCAAATCTTGTCGGCACCCTGCGTTACGTTCGCCTGTTCGCCAGTCGAGGAGGCACACAGGATGGTCGAGAACAACCCGGGCGTGGGTGACCGGTTCGGCAAGTATGAGCTGACCGCGCTCCTCGGCCGTGGCGGCATGGGCGACGTGTACGAAGCTCTCGACACCGACAAGGGCCGGACCGTTGCCCTGAAGATCCTGCGCGCGGAGTTTGCCCACGATGAGCAGTTCCGGATCCGGTTCCTGCGTGAGTCGCAGGCGGCGGCAAGTTTGGAGGAGCCCCACGTCGTGCCGATTCACGACTGGGGCGAGATCGACGGCAACCTTTACATCGACATGCGTCTGGTCCGCGGGCAGACCCTGCACGACCTCATCAACAGCGGCCCGCTCGAGCCGCGCCGCGCGGTAACCATCGTCGAGCAGATCGCTTCCGCGCTGGACGCCGCGCACGCGCACGGGCTGATCCACCGCGACGTCAAGCCGCAGAACATCATCGTCACCCCCGCGGACTTCGCCTATCTGCTGGACTTCGGCATCGCTCAGGCCCAAGGCGATTCGAGCCTCACCCAGGCAGACACCCGGATCGGCTCCTTCAGCTATATGGCCCCGGAGCGGTTCGGCGACGATCCGTGTACACCCGCTGCCGACGTCTACTCGCTGGCCTGCGTGCTCTACGAGACGCTGACTGCCGACGCGCCGTTCCCGACCCACAGCAACGAGCAGCTGATCGCGGCGCATCTCTCGACCCCGCCGCCACGGCCCAGTACGGTCCACTCGGGCATCCCGACGTCCCTGGATACCGTCATCGCGCGCGGCATGGCCAAGGAGCCGGACGACCGTTACGGCAGTGCCGGCGCATTGGGGCGCGCCGCGCAACGGGCGTTGCACACCACTGACGAGAGGGTCGCCGCCAGCGCCGAAACCATGATGGCGCCATATGTTTCACCCCCGGCCCTCGGCGCACCTCCGGTCGTCGCGCACTACGCACCTGCCATCACCGCTCCCGGCCCGCCCGCGCGGCAATCACTGGTGCCGCTGGCGGCGGTCGTGTTGGTGGCTGCGCTGCTGCTAGGCGCGGTGGGCCTCGTCATTGGCCTGCTGCTGTCGAAAAGCTCTGCGCCGACGGTCAACTCCGCACCGACGCAGACTGCCGAGCTCGCCCCGCCGCCGGGCGTGACCGTCCCTGGGCCGACTGTGTACAAGACGGTGCCGGCCCCGACGACACCGCCCGCACCGTCGTACACGCCGACGGCGTCCCGCAACCCGGAAGCGTCGAGTTCGGCACAGCTACGCCAGATCTCGCTTGGTGACCACACCGTCGTGAGTACCCAGGGCTCGGATCGGTGGGTGCCGCAATTGAGTTCCAAGCGGCCGGGCGTCGTCGACCAAGGTGTGGTGTGGGACAACGAGTTGACGTTGGAAGAGCATCTGCGGCTGCGCCAGGAGTACGGCGCCAAGCTCCTGTGGTCCGGTGATTGGTCGACGTTCGACGCGCCCAACTTCTGGGTCACCATCGCACCGATCACCTATCCCACCGCGAGTGGGGCGTTGGCCTGGTGCAGCGACTACGGTTTCGATCGGAATCACTGCTACGCGAAGCTGATCAGCACGACGCACGCCGTGGCCGGCAGCACCGCATTCAACTGACGGGCGACGACCACGTCGGATACACGACGCTGAGCCCTGCGAACGGCCAGCCCATCTGGGTGGCGGGAAACGGGTCGACGCCCGTGTCGCGACTCCCCGGCGAACCCCCGGTTTGCAAACTAGAACACGTTCCAGTACAGATTGATTGTCTGCGCGAATGAGCGGCGTTCGGCAGATGAGCAAAACCATGGGGGCCGCATCGCACGTGGGGGATCTTCGCGCTCGGCACCGGCAGCAAACGGTGCCATCACTTTGGCGTGTCCCCTGACGGCGGTGCCAGCCGCCACGAGGGGAAGGGCGATTGATGACCTCCGCAACCGAGTCGACCAGTCTGAGCCGGGTCGGGGACCCGTACCCGCCGTACCCGTACAGCTGGTACGCCGTGGCTTTCGCCCACGAACTGCGCCGCGGCACCGTGCTGACCCGCCGATTCCTCGACGGTGAGATCGTGCTGTTCCGCACCGCGTCGGGCGAACTCTCGGCCGCCGTGCCGTTCTGCCCGCATCTGGGTGCCCACGTCGGCAAGGGCGGCTGGATCGAAGGCGACACCATCGTGTGCCCGTTCCACGAGTTCAAATTCGCGGCCACCGGCAAGTGTGTCTCCACCCCGACCGGTGAACCGCCCCGCGGCGCCGCCCTCACCACGCTTCCGGTGCGCAACCATCTCGGCATGATCATGGTCTGGCACGGCCCCGAAGGACAGCCACCGACGTTCGAACTGGAACTGCCCGAGTCCGACCCCGACTGGCATCCGATCGCCACGAAGAAACTGCACTTCCACACTCATCCTCAGGAAGTCAACGAAAACGGCCTCGATCACGCGCATTTCGCGACGATCCACAAGTTCCGCAACTTCGTCGTCCCCAAGCCGATGGAGGTCGATGGACCCCGGATCCACACCGAATACGGTGGCACCAAACCTGTCCCGGTCATCGGCGGCATCAACTTCCACTTCAATTCCGTCCTGATCGGGCTCGGGTTCTCGCTGGTCGAGATCGCGATTCAGGGCGGTCTGACCGTCCGCCAGATGGTGCTGCCCACCCCTGTCGCCGAACGTCGCGTCGACATCTACATCGGCATCAGCGCCAAGAAGCGCGCCCGCAACAAGGCGCTCCGCGCTCTGCTGGCTCCGGTCGAACGGCTCCTCGGCTGGATCGTGCTGCAGGTCGTCGCCTACGAGGTCCAGCGCGACCAGATCATCTGGGACGAAAAGGTCTATCTCGAGCATCCCAAACTGGCGCCGGGTGACGGCCCGATCGGCAAGTACCGGCATTGGGTGCGGCAGTTCTACACATCATCGTCGTGACCTGACGGCAAGGGATTGGGGACAAAGTGACGAGCATGCAGGGTGCCCGCGCGGAACGTGTCAGCGGGATGGATGCCTGGCAGCTGTATCAGGAGACCGAACTGCAGGTTGGCAACGGAATGTCGTTGATCCATGTGGACCGCAGCTCGGTGCCCGGTGATCTGCGGGAGCACGTGGTGTCGGCACTGAACAACCGTATGCACCTGATGCCGGCGTACCGCAAGGTGCTCCTCGACCCGTGGTTCAACCCAGACCGGCCGATGCTGGTGGCCCGACCCGAGATCGACGTCTCAGCGCATGTGACGGCGCTGCCGATGCCGGCGCCGGGCGGCGCGCAGGGAGCCTCCAAGGTGCTGGCCCAGGTCCGCGCCACCCATCTCGACCGTCGAGAACCGCTGTGGCACATGTACGTCATCGAGGACGACGAGCGCCACGCATATCTGATCTCGGTCATCCATCACCTGCTTGTCGACGGCGACGCCGCCATGGAGGTCGTCGGTTGCCTGATGACACCCGGCGATCTGAGCGCCAAACCGCCCCGACCCATCGCACCGGCGTCATCGTTCCCGGCGCGGCCCTCGGCGATCGTGGGCGATGCGCTGCGCCGCAAGGCGAAACGGCTGCGACGGTTGCCACGCCTGGTTGCGATGTCGGCACGCACCACCGGCAGCCGGTGGGCCGCACGACATCTCAAGGTCAAGGCACCCAAGACCACGCTGAACTGCTCGCTGTCGGGTTCCTCGACGGCAGCGGTCGCGGTGCTGCCGATGGCAGATCTGCAGGCGGTGACCGAAAAGTATTCGGTCACCATCAATCACGTCCTGCTCAGCTGCGTGGGGGCGGCCCTGGACGGTGCGCTCGCCGGCCGGGGCGAACGTCCACAGAAACCGCTCGTGGCGGCGGTGCCCTACGCGATGCGGAGCGCAGACACCTCGGAGTACATCACCGATGGTGTCGGCACCACCACCGTGCTGCGCGTGAACCTCAACACCACGATCTCCGATCCTGTCCTGCGACTCCTCGCGATCGCCGACCATGGCCGTGCCGTCAAGGCCGTGCAGGAACGCCGCGGCATCAACCTGTTCCGGCAGTGGAACGAATATGCGCCGGGGCGGGCGGTCAATCTGCTGTTCCGGAGCATCGAACGCTTCGGCCTGGCTGAACGAATCTCCTGGCCGTGCAACGTCATCGTGTCGAATGCCAGCGGTATCGCGGTGGAGGATCCGGTGTTCCTCAACATGCCGGCACTGAGCTTCTACCCCGCCGGCCCGCTGTATCACGGCATGGGACCCAGCGTGATTGCCATGTCCTGGGCTGACAACCTGTGCCTGTCGGTCGCTGCCGACACCCGCCATGTCACCGACGCCGCCGTCATCACCGCAGGTATCGAGGCCGAGTTCACGAAGCTCGTCACCTCTGCCACCTAAGAGTTCGAGGCTCTGTTCCGGCGGAAACTGGCGCAACGGACAGGTGGCCGACGATGTCACAATCGCAGGGGTCAACTGGAACACCGCGTCATCCGTCGAAAGGACACAGTCCGTTGTGGGTTTGGTACAACACCGCACCATGGTGGGCTCGTTGGCTCGTCAATTCGGCATGGATAACGGTGTGGTCCTTGTTGTTTGGCTGGGCCGTGCTGCGACCCGAATACCATTGGTCGACGCCGTGGCCGATCTGGGTTGACGCGATCGGACTGGCCATATTCGGGCTGGTAGCCGGCATCCCGATCACCCTGCTCGGCCGACCCGTCGTGAGAACCTACGCCACCGTGCTCGAGGGCCTCACCGCCGCCCAGCGCACCGCAACCGCCAGGGCACTGCGTCGCGGTCCGGTACCCACCGACCCGGCGGTGCTGACCGCCGCCGTGCGCGCCAGCGATCTGGCCCGGGCACACCGGAACCGTGTCACCCCGACGGGCCGCCGCCTCACCTGGGTGCTCATCGGACTGTTCGCCGTACCGCTTCCCGCCGTTGAATTCATGACAGACCAGCCTCGACTGGCCGTAATGTTTCTGGTCCTGGCCGTGATGATGGTGGTCGCACAGGTATGGCCCGCATGGGTCCGACGCCGACGCGCCCCGCATCTGGCACAGTTGCGCGCCACCGCCGATGCCGATCCGGAGATCGCCGCTGCGGTCGCTCACGCCGTGCCTCCCGCGGTGCCGACGACCCGTGAGCATCTGCTTCGAATCGGTGTCATTCTCGTGTTGCTGGCCGCGGCTATGCTGGCCACCTTATTCTTCACGCAAGAGTCCGGCCGAGACTGCCGCACCGCCCGGGCAGCAGTTGGCTACATCGCTGACCACCAGGACCTTCTCGACCCGGGCCAAATCGGCCCCGGCGGGCCAGATCTATCGGAGTACCGAGCGTGGTCAGCTCAATTGGGCCGCTACGCCGACCGAGTCGATGATCCGGCCATCGGCAAGCATCTGCACCAGATCAGCGATCTGTCAGCCGAAGCCGTCAGCATCGTCGAACAAGCCCGCACACCCGGACTATCCGACGATAGCGTCGAGATCCGAACAGCGAGCTATACCAACATCATTCAACGACTCGTCGATGCGGATACGCAGATGTACGAGCTGTGCAAGCGGTGACGCTCAGCCCGCCCGCTGGACTGCCCTCAGTGCCACTTCCTTCGCGCTGCCAGCGCAGTTCCCTGCGGTAGGTGCGTTCACTCCCACCGTGACGATCGGAGTTGACGCGACCAGGTCGGCAGCCCCGGTTCCCACGGTCACCGGTTCAATACTGCGGTTGGTGTTGGCGATCACGTAACAGTCTGGACCCGAAGACCCACCGACGTCGAACAGTGTCACGCCGTCCTGCTCGCTACGTTGCGACTCTGGGCTCCACGGCATCTTGACAATGTCATCGGACCACTTGACCAGTCCGTATTTGACTACGGCCGTGGCGGATTTGCCAGCGGCCGGATCGAGTTGGAGTTCGCACACACCGGGATGCCGCCACGTCGTCGGCCACTGCGCTTCGGGTTTGGGTTCCCACCATTCGAAGCCCACCGCGTGAAGATCCGCCGCTGCCGCACACGGATCGGCGGTCAGAAACCGTGTCGCAGTTGAAGACTTATCAGTGTGCACCGGGACGCCGTTGGCTTCGACGTGTGCCGCGATCTCACCCGCGACCGCCCCACCGAGCTCGCACAGCTCGGTGTCCTCGGAGTTCCGCCGCCCGTCTGTCACGTCCACCGCAGACACCTCCACCACCGGATCCCGCATCGATTCGGGTGCGCCGGTCAGGCCGGCCAGTGGCAGAGGAACCCGAAACGTGCAGCCCGGTGGCGTCGTCCCCAGGACACCCGGATGCGCTGGATCGGAACTGAACTGGCTGTCGTTCCACCGGGCTTCGCCCGGTCGGACCAGAAGTTCGAGCCCCGCCTTGGTGGCCGGGAAGCCAACCGTGCACCCCTCACCACCGAGTGTCGCGATAGGCGAATTCGCACCGGTTTCGATCCAGGACACCGAGGAATAGGTGTAGCTGAAGTCCGTGTGGCCGTTGCCTTCAAGGGTTTTCCGGTCGACGAAACCGCACGGATCGATCTGGCGCAGCGCGTACCGCTCGGCCAGATGGTCGCGGTCGGTCGGCGTGAGGTCGAGTCCATAGGTCTCAACCGTCCCCGGAAAGAAGACCTTCGATTGATCCGGCGGCATCGGCGCTTCCGTCCGGGGGCCGCACGCCGTCATCGATACCCCGAATGCCAACAGCACGGACGTACACATCATCGCTCGCAACATCTGGCCCCCGGTTCCGTCGTCAACCAGACTAAGACGGGCCGGCCTACCGCCCATGCAGCGATTTTTGGGGCTCGAAGCGACGGCTTCGAGCCCCAAAAGTCACACCATCACGGGCACTTCTCCGTGTCGATGCGCACCACCCCGAAGTCGATCTTGGTCGACGTACCGAACGTCGACCCGGGCGGCGGAGCCGAGCTGCACACCTGCCAATTGCGGTCGCTGATCTGGGCCCGGCCCTCCCGGTCAGATCGGTCGAGCTGCTGAACCACACCTCGCCATGCGTCAGCGACTGGATCGCGTCCTGTGCGCCCTGCAGATCCATCCCGATCAGATTCGGCATGGTCCATGACGGCGACGCCACCGCCGCCGGACTCGTCGCCAGAGCCACGGCCACCAGACCGACGACTGCCACCGATACACGCTTCATCTCAACCTCCTGTTTGAAGTGAACCGCGCATCGTCGCACCAGCCACCGACAATCCAGGAGTCTCACCGGGCCTGCCTGTGACAAGCGTGATGAGGGCCGGCGCACCGACGTCAGGTATCGACGACCATCTCGACGAGCACCCGCCGCAGCAGCTTGCCGGTGGCGTTGCGCGGCAGTTCGTCGACGAACACCACATCGCGGGGCACCTTGTGCCGGGCCAGGTTGTTCTTCACGTGCAGCTTGATCTCGGCCGCGTCCGGGCTGGCACCAGGTTCCGCAACGATGAAGGCCCGCAACCGTTTTCCGAACTCGACATCATCCACACCGACGACCGCCACCTCGGCGATGTCGTCACGTTCCTCGAGCAGGTTCTCCACTTCCTGAGGGAAGACGTTCTCACCACCGGAGACAATCATGTCGTCGTCGCGGCCGTCGACGAACAGCAATCCGTTCTCGTCGAAATGGCCCATGTCGCCGCTGGACATGTAGCCGTCGATGATCTGTTTGGTGCGACCATCGGTATAGCCCTGAAACGGCGCACCGTTGCGGATGAAAATCCGGCCGCGCCGGTTGGCGCCTTCTACCCGCTGGTCGTTCTCGTCGTAGAGCACCACCTCGCAGGTCACCGGGGCACGCCCCGCAGTTCCCGGAGCGGCCCGCAGTTCGGCCGGCGTGGCGATGGTGGCGATGGCGCACTCCGTCGAGCCGTACATGTTGTACAGCACGTCGCCGAAGGCATCCTGGACCCGAGTGGACAACTCCGGGCTCAGTGCGGACCCGGCGATCAGGATCACCTTCAACGCCGACGTGTCGTACTTGCCGAGCACCTCGGGGCCCAGTTCGACCATCCGGTGCAGCATCGTCGGCACCGCGACCAGCATGTCGGCCCGCTGCTCCGCCATCAGCTTCAGCGTGCCCTCGGCGTTGAACCGCCGCGCCGTCACCACCTTGTTCCCCAACGCGGCACCCACCAGGTAGGTGGCCCAGCCGGTGCTGTGGAAGATCGGTGAGACGATCACCATGGTTCCCTTGCGCGGGAACGGAACTCGGTCGACGATCTGCGCAGTCGCGAACGGGGACACAGCGTCACGCGGGGCGCCCTTCGGCAGACCGGTGGTGCCGCTGGTCAGGATGACCGACCCTCCGGGCTTGCTCGGCGGGGGCAGCGGTCCGGTCGGGTTCGCCGCCACGATGTCGTCGATTGTCTGTGCGCCGTCGGGTAACTCGGCGTCGTCGTCCACCCAGGTCAGTATCCGCGGAAGCTCGGCCGGGAGCGCGTCGAGCAGTCCGAGGAACTCGCTGTCGTGCATCACCACGCTGACGCCCTCACGCGCACACACCTCCGCGAACTGCGGTTTGGCGAAGCCGGTGTTCATCAGCACCAGTCGCACACCGAGTTTGCCGCAGCCGGCCATCGCGACGATCAGGCCGCGGTGATCCCGGCACAGCAGCCCGACTACGGAGCCTTCCTTGAGGCCCAGGCCTTGCAGTCCATGCGCCAACGCCCATGACTGGTCGTCGACCTGCTTATAGGTCAACGTGCCGCGTTCGTCGACCACCGCAGGCAGGTCGGCGTACCGGCGCCCGCCCTGAATCGCCATGGTGGCCTGCGGCCCGTACAGCCGGGCAAGTTTGGCGCTGCGCACCGCGGCACCGATATCCAGCGGCTCGATGATGCCCCGGTCGACAAGGCGCGCGACCGCATGCCCCGACTCGATGATCTGACCCAGCTTTTGCCGAACGTCGGCTATTGCTTGCATGCCTCTGCCCCTCGCCGATTTGGCTGGACAGTAGCAGTGCGCGGGTCGTCCGGCACCGGTACGAAACCCGACCCACACACCAAATGCCCCAATAACCGCCACCAGCAACATCCACCTCGGTAACGTCGGCAGAGATGCGGCGGGCACTGACGTGTTGATGGCGGCGTTACGCGATCTGCAGTGGCGGCGACGGCGATTCCTGATCGCCGCCGTCGGCACCGGCCTGGTCTTCGCGATGACGCTGGTGTTGACGGGCCTGGCCCACGGCTTCCGCGTCGAGGCCGAACGCAGTGTCGACGCGCTGGGCCTGGACGCCTTCATGATCAAGGCGGGCGCGGCGGGCCCGTTCCTCGGCTCGGCACCGCTGCCGCTCACCGACGTCCAGCGCGCCGCGCGCCTGCCCGGGGTCACCACCGCCGTCCCGCTCGTCTACGGATCCTCGACCATCCCCAACAACGGCACTCCGCGCAACGTCAACGTGTTCGGCGTTCCCGAGGCAGGACCGGGCACACCGGCGCTGAAGGAGGGCCGGGCCCCGCGCGCCACCGACGAGGTCGCGGTCTCGACGACGATGAACCAGCCGATCGGCTCCGATGTCGCGGTCGGCGCGGCGAAACTGCGCGTCGTCGGCCTGGTCGACGACCTCACCGCCCTGGCCGCCCAGGACAACATCTACCTGACGGTCCCCGGCGCCCAACTACTGCTGTTCTCCGGCCAGAAACTGATCTCCTCGGTCGGCATCGTCGGCAACCCTGGCGCAGCACCACCAGAATTCCGGATCGTCGACCGGTCCGGTGCCGTCGATGACATGGTGCGCCCGCTGCGGGGCGCCAACCAGGCGATGAGCCTGATGGCCGGTCTGCTGTGGGCGGTCGCGGTTTTGATCGTCGGCTCGGTGATCTACCTGTCGGCGCTGGAACGCACGCGCGACTTCGCGGTGTTCAAGGCCGTCGGCGTGGCCAGCCGATCCATCATGGCCGGCCTGGCGATGCAGGCCGTGACGGTCGCCCTGCTGGCCGCGGTACTGGGCGCCGGGCTGTCACTGCTGCTCGGACCACTGTTCCCGATGCGTTGCGACGTGCCGACGGTGGCATTCGTCGCGCTACCGATCGTCGCGGTCGCGGTGGGCCTGCTGGCCAGTGTGGCCGGGCTGCGCCGCGCCGTGAACGTCGACCCCGCACTGGCGTTCCGAGGCCCCTGACATGGCTGATCTGATGGTCAAAGACCTCGTCGTGGAGTACTCCAGCGGCGGCTACGCGGTACGCCCGATCGACGGACTCGACCTCGAGGTCCCCGCCGGGTCGCTGTCAATTCTGTTGGGCCCCAGCGGCTGCGGGAAGACGACGCTGCTGTCGTGCCTCGGCGGGATCCTCAAACCGACCGCGGGTCGTATCGAGTTCGGTGACATCGACGTGACGACGCTCGACAAGAAGACGCTGTCGGACTACCGGCGCGACACCGTCGGCATCGTGTTCCAGGCCTTCAACCTGGTGCCCAGTCTGACCGCACTGGAGAACGTGATGGTGCCACTGCGCGCGGCCGGTCGGACCCGGCGTGAAGCCCGCGAACGCGCCACCGAATTGCTCACCCGCGTCAACCTTGAGAGCCGATTGCACCACCGCCCCGGCGATCTCAGCGGCGGGCAGCAGCAACGCGTCGCAGTCGCCCGAGCGATCGCCCTCGATCCACCGCTGATCCTGGCCGACGAGCCGACTGCCCACCTGGATTTCATCCAGGTCGAGGAAGTGCTGCGGCTCATCCGTGAGCTCGCCAGCGGCGACCACGTCGTCGTCGTCGCCACCCACGACACCCGCATCCTGCCGCTGGCCGACCAGGTCGTGGAGCTCGTCCCTCACGTCGCTGTCGAGCATCAGAACACCGAGACCGTGACCATCGGGGCCGGCGAAGTGCTGTTCTCTCAGGGCGAGATGGGCGACCAGATCTACATCGTCACCGAGGGCGAGATCGAGCTTGCCCGTGAATTGGCCAGCGGCGGTGAGGAAGTCATCAAGACCGTCGGCCCCGGCGACTACTTCGGGGAGATGGGGCCGTTGTTCAGCCTGCCGCGGTCTGCCACCGCCCGCGCGAAGACCGACGCCGTCGTCGTCGGCTACACCATCCAGGCGTTCCGGGAACTGCTCGGCCCTACCGGCGCCCGCAACCTGATCGGGCAGCCCGAGACCGAGACCGAGGACTGAGATGACCGAACTCGACACCCGCGTCGCGGTGTACCTCGACTTCGACAACATCGTGATCTCCCGCTACGACCAGGTCAACGGCCGCAACTCATTTCAGAAAGACAAGGCGAAGGGCCTGGAGGCCGACAAGCTCACCAAGGCCACCGTCGACGTCGCCGCCATCCTGGATTTCGCCTCCTCCTTCGGCACCCTGGTGCTCACCCGCGCCTACGCGGACTGGTCGGCCGACGTCAACGCCGGATACCGCGAACAGCTCGTCGGCCGCGCCGTCGACCTGGTGCAGCTTTTCCCCACCGCCGCCTACAGCAAGAACGGCGCCGACATCCGGCTGGCCGTCGACGCGGTCGAAGACATGTTCCGGCTGCCCGACCTCACCCACGTGGTGATCGTGGCCGGCGACTCGGACTACATCCCCCTCGCCCAGCGCTGCAAACGCCTGGGCCGCTACGTCGTCGGCATCGGAGTGGCCGGCTCCTCGAGCCGGATGCTGGCCGCCGCGTGCGACGAGTTCGTCGTCTACGACGCCCTGCCCGGCATCCCCACCCTGGTCCCGGAACCGGAACCCAAGCAGCAGAGGCGGGCCCGCAAGAAGGAAGAGCCGGACCCGCAGGCCCAGGCCACCGCACTGCTGACCCGTGCCCTGCAGATCGGCCTGGAGAAGGACGACGTCGAGTGGCTGCACAACTCGGCGGTCAAGGGCCAGATGAAGCGGATGGACCCGTCGTTCAGCGAGAAATCGTTGGGATTCAAGTCTTTCAGCGACTTCCTGCGGTCGCGCTCCGATGTCGTCGAGCTGGACGAGAGTTCGACGACGCGGATGGTCAAGTTGAAGTAGCCGGTCCCGCACCGCCGCCCGCGTGCGTCCTGGCGATGCCCGGCTCCGGATGGCCGGCCTCACGCACTGCCCGCATCACCGCCTCGCCGGCCGCATCCACCTGCTCCCCCGGCACCAGCGCGATGACGCAGCCACCGAACCCACCGCCGGTCATCCGCGCTCCCAGCGCACCGGCCTGCACCGCGGTCGCCGCGATCAGATCGAGGTGCGGCGTGGTGATCTCGAAGTCGTCGCGCATCGAGGCGTGCGACGCGTTCCACAGCGCACCGACTGCCGCGAAATCCGCCGATGCCAGCGCGACAACACAATCGAGCACCCGCTGGTTCTCCGTCAGCACATGCCGTGCCCGCCGGGCATCGACTTCGGCAACCCTGTGCAGTGCGGACGGGTCGGCCTCGCGGAGCGAGGGCACCCCGAGTGCGGCGGCAGCCCGCTCACACGATGCCCGCCGGGCGGCGTACTCGCCGCCGGCGTGCGTATGTCGGGCCCGGGAGTCGATCACCAGCAGTGCCATGCCGGATGCGTCGGGATCGAAGCGCACCGGTCGCACGGTGACGTCGCGGAAATCGGTCAGCAAGGCCTGCCCGGGCTCACCGTACAGCGACGCCAGCTGGTCGAGCAGTCCTGTTGGCGCGCCGACATACTCGTTCTCGGCCTGCTGCGCAATGTGGGCCTGCTCGATGCGACCGAGATCGACACCGGCGGCGGTGAGCAACGCGCCCAGCACCGCGCATTCCAGCGCTGCCGACGACGACAGCCCTGACCCGATCTCCACCTCGCTCGTGATGGTCATCGTCCCGCCGGGCACCGCGATCCCGGCATTCAGCAGCGCCCACACCACCCCGGCGACGTAGGCCGCCCAGCCGGTGACCTGCCCGGGCACGGTATCCAGACCGATCCGCACCGGCCCGTCGCCGAACGTGCTCGACACCGACAGCACGCCCGACGGGTCCGGGTCGAAAGTCACAAAGGTCCGCTGCGGCAACGCGATCGGCAGGGCGAAGCCCTGGTTGTAGTCGGTGTGCTCGCCGATCAGATTGACCCGGCCCGGCGCGGAGTACCTGATTCGCACTAGCGCGGATCCACCCGCGTGGCCCGGCGGAAGCGGTCCAGGTAGCCGGGCCAATCCCAAGTGGACAGGAACTCTGTCGTCGCCGCGTAGCCCTTGTCGTACAGCGCCTCGGCTTCATTGCGGGTGATGTCGAAGTCCAGCACCCCGACATCGGTCGAATCCACCTGTACCGCACGCACCTTCACCCACGGCAGACTCAGATGGGCCTGGTCGTGACCGACCAGCATGGTGGTGAGCAGACTCTCCAGGAAGGTCGGCTCTCCGCAGCGCAACATCCCCAACCCGGGGATGAGTTGCTCGGCCGACGGCGCCGGTAGATACGGCACCACCGTCACCCCGAACGTCGGCCAGCGTGGCTCCGCGCCGTCGGGCCGGTCGAACGAGTCGATCGGGAAGTTCGACAGCACGCCGCCGTCCACCAGCGTGCACGGCTCGCCGGCTGCGGTGTTCAGCGTGACGGGATGGAACAGGAACGGGATCGACATCGAGGCCCGTACGGCGTCGGCGACCAGCTGCTCGTCGGGATCCAGTCCGTACACGCGCCGATAGTCCCAGGGCAGACGCACCAGCTGCCCCGTCGTCACATCGGTCACCGTGACCACGAATCGATAGCGCCGCTCCGGAAGCAGATGATCATCGTCGATCGCCAGATCACCGAAAGTCTTGATGCCCAGGTTCTTCAGCTCGCTGCGTATCCAGTCGTATGCGAAATCCCCGCGATAGATACCGGTCTCACGCAACAGCCCCCACGCCGTCCCCACCACCGGGATGCGCTCGATCGGCCCGCTGTCGCGGAACTTGCGGTAGGGCACGTTCAGCGCCAGCTCGCGCAGCTGCGCACTGGTCAGCTCGTGACGTTGTTCCGCCGCGGCCACCACGGCGCCGACCAGTGAGCCGGCCGAGGTTCCGGAGATCCGTTCGATCGAATACCCGGCGTCCTTGAGTGCGACGATGGCGCCCACCAGGCCGATGCCCTTGACGCCACCGCCGGAAAGCACGAGGTCGGCACGGTGCGGGGAACGTTTCGCAGCCATGCCCCCAGCTTGGCATGCGACTCTGACGCTCGGCTGGACATCGGGGCGCTGGTTGATCTGGTCTGCCTACGCGCCTTTTTCGACGTCCGGGCTGTTCTCCCGCGACGCGAGCAGCCCTGGTGTCGAAAGCGGCGTCCCAATCAACGGCACGGCTCAGCATGCCGCCCCACGAGTAGCCTCGAATCATCATGCGGATCGCCATCAGTGGAGCCGGGGTCGCCGGGGCGGCGCTCGCGCACTGGCTGCACCGCACCGGCCACAACCCGACGCTGATCGAACGGGCACCGGCGTTTCGCTCCGGCGGCTACATGATCGACTTCTGGGGCATCGGCTACCGGGTCACCCGAAAGATGGGCATCGAATCCGCCATCCGCGACACGGGCTATGACGTGGAGTCGGTGCGGTCGCTCGGACCTGATGGCGCGACCCGTGCCGAGCTCCGTGTCGACGTGTTCCGCCGCATGGTCGGCAACGACTACACCAGCCTGCCCCGCGGCGATCTGGCCGCCGCCATCTACCGCACCGTCGAGGGCTCGGTGCCGACGGTGTTCGACGACAGCATCACCGGCATCGACCAGCGACCCGACGGGGTGCGGGTGGCCTTCGAGAAGAGCCCGGCCGGCGATTTCGACCTCGTCATCGGCGCCGACGGCCTGCACTCCAACGTGCGCCGCCTGGTGTTCGGACCCGAGGACCGGTTCGAGCACTACCTGGGCTGCAAGGTCGCCGCCTGTGTGGTCGACGGCTACCGCGGCGGGAGTTCGGATACCTATCTCACATACAGCGTCCCCGGACGCCAGATCGGGCAGTTCACCTTGCGCGGGAACCGCACCATGTTCCTGTTCGTGTTCCGCGACCAGCACGACAACCGCGGCTTGACACCAAAAGAGCAGTTACACAATCAGTTCGACGCCGCCGGCTGGGAATCGCAACAGATCCTGGCCGCCGTGGACGACGTCGACGACCTCTACTTCGACGTGGTCAGCCAGATCCGCATGGACCGCTGGTCGAACGAACGGGTATTGCTGATCGGCGATGCGGCAGGCTGCATCTCGCTGCTCGGCGGCGAGGGCACCGGGCTGGCGATCACCGAGGCGTACGCCCTGGCCGGAGAACTCGCCCGGGCCGGCGATGATCACCGCCGCGCCTTCGCGAGCTACGAGTCGCTGTTGCGGCCGTTCATCGAGGGCAAGCAGGCCGGCGCCGAACGGATGCTCGGTTTCTTCGCCACCAGGACCCGGTTCGGTTTGTGGTTCCGCGATGTCGCGCTGCGCGCGATGAACCTGGGACGCCCGATAGCGGGGCTGTTCGCCGGCAGTGTGCGCGACGACCTCGATTTGCCCGACTACCGAATCGGGTGAGCAGCAGGACGTGGTGACCGAATTCAAACCGATCCTCGATGGTCTGGGCATCCCGCTATGAGCGTGACGAGCGACGAGATCGACGAGCAGTTCCGCCGCGGCCCGGCTGTGTCCCGTCTGGCGCCCGAGCAGCGGGACATGGTCCCCGCGTCGTGGCTACCGGTGTTCGATGCAGCCGATCCGAGCACACGGGTGGCAGCGGCGCTGTCGCTGTGGACCGACGGTGCGAGGAGTTTGATGCCACAGTTTTGGGCGGTGCTGGAAGCCTTCCTGGTGGACGTATGGGTGGGCCGGCGTGCAGACCGTCCCGTCCTCGTCTATGTCGTCGAGTTCCTCTTCCGGTTCGCCGACGAGGATTACGAGCAGGACCAGCGCACCGTGGCGGTGTGGGTCGGCGAGCTGCCGGCACCAGAGGCGGTTACGCGGTACCCGGAGCTGTGGTCGGCGGCGCCGGCCGAGCTGGTCAAGTTTTTTTGCACGGTCCATGGCTCGTTCACCGTGCCCGACCGGCAGTCCTTCGGCTTGATGGCTGTAGACGCGATCCCGACGCTCGCCGAGGTCTTCGAAGAACTCGACGTCGACCCACTGGTGTACGAATCCGGCCCACAACCCGACCGATTGCTGATGGTCACCCAGACCTACAGCGGGTCGCGGCTCTGTCTGTCTCCCAACCTGCCCGCCGGCCATGCCGTCATCGTCCGCGGCTACAACGATCCCGATCCGTCGTCGAAGGCCTTCACGACGTTGCTCGACGATCTGGTTCTCGTCCGATTCGAGGTGGAGTGATGCCGTCTACCGGTGCCCACTGGGCTCGGGCACGGGCACGTCGCTGACCGCCCGCACAGAGATCCGCGCCCCACGGTTCGGGACCAGCGTGACGTGTTTGACGCGCTGCCCTTCGTCGGCCGCGGTGGTGGTGAAAAGGTCCACCCGGCGCAGGATTTCGCGTAGCACCACCCGCAGCTCGACCGTCGCGAACGTCGCGCCCAGGCAACGACGGTTGCCGCCGCCGAACGGGAACCACGTGGTGGGCCCCAGTGTCGCGCCGAGCATCCGGTCCGGGTCGAATTTGTCGGCGTCGGGATACACGTCGTCGCGTTCGTGCACCAGGCCGATACCCGGGGCCACCATCACCCCGGCCGGCAGGCGGTGGCCGGCCACCTCCACCGGCTGTTTCAGCACGCGCCCAACGTCGAACACCACCGGCCGGATCCGCAGGATTTCCTTGGACACGGCGTCGAGGTATTCGTCGTCGCCGGCACGGGCGGCCTGCACCGCCTTGTCCAGCACCGCGGGATGACGGGTCAGCCGTTCCAACGCCCACGACAACGCCGTCGCGGTCGTCTCATGCCCGGCCACCAGCAAGGTCATCAGCTGATCGCGCAGCTCACGGTCGGTCATGGTGAGCCCGCGCTCATCGGTGGAACGCACCAGCATGGCCAGCACATCGGTGCGGGACGCCAGCTCAGGATCGGCGCGACGCTCGGCGATCTCGGCACCCAGCAGCCGGTTGGCCTCTTCGATATTTCGCCGAAGCGCCCGCCACGGGCGGCGCTGCATCAGGGCCGGCCGGGCGACCGCCATCAACTCCCACGGACCCACCCTGAGTAGCCGCGGCATCACCTCGCGCAACGCCGCCAGCCGAGCGGGATCCGACGCCCCGATCACGGTTCGCAGGATCACCTCCAAGGTGATCTCGGCCATCTTCGGTGCCGCCGGGAACGCGGTTCCCACCGACCAACCTGCGATGTTTTCCGCGGCGATCTCGGCCATGACCTCGGTCTGGCGGGCCACGGCGTCGCGGTGAAACGGCGGCAGCATCTGCCGACGGCGTTCGTGGTGTTCGTCCTCGTCGATCACCAGCACCGAGCTGTCACCGAGCAACGCACTGAGCACCGAATTCGCTTCCCCGGCATGAAAAATCGTGGGATCTCCGGCGAACACCACCTTGATGTCGGCAGGGTCCGCCAGGTACACCATCGTGCCCATCGCCGCGATTCGCAGCGTGAACACGTCGCCGTAGCGGCGTCGGCAGGCCGAGACGAAACGGGGCCAGTAGTGCATCATCAACCCGGCCTGTAGCACCCGGGGCAACGGTGGCCCCGGCGGTAGTGACGCGGAACCGCCCATTACCTCACCATACGAGCCGGCGGCGGCATGCCAAAGGCCCGGACGCCGGGTTGCGTCCGGGCCTTGCCTCCCCCTGGCCTACTTGGCGTGGTTGCGCTGGTGGTGATGGTGGGTCGAGGAGCCCGGCTGGGGCATGTTGTGCTGGTGCGGGAAGGCCTGATGCGCGCTGACCGACGGCCCGGCGTTCAAGGTGGCGGAATCGGCATGAGAAGTGGCGGCGCCCAGGGCGATCAGCGCGGGAGCGGCGGCGAGGGTGAATCCGGCGGCGATGCGGCGGGTGATGGTGCTCATGTCGACTCCTTTGTCGGATAAGGCTTTTCGGTTCTTTCCGGGGTGTTCCGGCGTTGAAATAACAATGCGCCGTCAAAGGCCTCGGCTGTATCGACCGACCGGCCCATCCACCGGACGAATCCATGTCCCCCGATCGGGGGAACTTGCCGGGCGTGTGCCCTTCTGGTTGCGCCGATTTCCACCCCTGGGTCGTCACACCTCGACCATCACGACCCGGAGGTAGAAACGGGCGCTCCAGTTCGACAGAGCAGCTCACCGGTTTCCACCCCCGGGTCGTTGACCGGGCAGGCGAGCAGCCGTGGCGTGGAAAACGGCGCAGCCAGAAAACGGCGGCAGGGTGCCTGGACCACTGGCCCTTGCAAACGAACGAGCCAGTTCACCCACTGGTCACCGATTACCGTCTGGTGCGCCCTGCGATCGCGTTTAGGATCAGCCAACAGATCCAAGGGAGACCCGATGAGCGCTCATCGCAACGCGGCGGCCGGCCTGGTGCTGTGCGCTACCCTGCTCAGCGCCTGCACCCCCACGGCCCCCGATTCCGACGGCACTCACGTCGACGTGCTCGGCAGCATGATGGCCAGTGAATCCGAGATCAACACCGTGATGAACGCCGAGGTCCGGCCGAAGACCGCGCTGCGTTCCCCGATGACGAACGCCAACTACGAGCCCGTCTCCCGCCCGGAGTGCATGGTCGTCATCGGCAACGCGATGGAGTGGATCTACGGCCCCAGCGGCTACCGCGAGTTCCGCGAAACCCAACTGGCCGATGACGCCGACGACGTGGAGGTGGACCAGGCCATCGCCAAGTTCGACACCCCCAAAGCGGCCAAGGACGTGGTGGCCCGGACCGTCGACGTCTGGCACCGCTGCGGCAACGACATCCTGACCTTCAGCTATGACGGCGGCAAATCGCAGGACGCCCGCCGGATGGCCGTCCCGAGTGTGCTCGACGGTGTCGACATCACCCACGACGAACCCGTGGACATCACCGACCGCATCACCCACCGGGCGATCCTGGCGGTCGACAACCTCGTCGTCGACCTGCGGATCAGCGGTAACGACATCACCGACCAGCAGACCGTGCAGCTGGCCAAGATCATCGCCGGCCGCAACGCGCTCTGACTCCGCCCGGCCTACCCTGGTCATAGGAGTACGACCATGCCCAGTGGTGCTGTGAATCAAAGGGTCCCGCGGGGAAAGCGGCGCAAGACCGGCCGAGCCTCACGGGTGGTACAGACCGCCGCCGTCATCACCGACACCCTGTTCGCCGACGTATCCGAGTGGCAACACCCGGTCGATGACAGCTACCCGTATCAGGTGCTGTCGATCCGGGTCAGCGACGGCACGTACCGAGACCACAATTTCGCGGCCAACTACGCCTGGATGCGCGGCGCGCTGAATTCCGGGCGGCTGGTGTTCGGCATCGTCTACACCTACTGCCGGCCCAACTGGTTGGCCAACGCCTCCACCGTGCGCGCGATGATCGACGCCAACGGGGGCCTGCACCCGCGCATCGCGCTGATGCTCGACGTCGAACAGGGCGGCAACCCGCACGGCGACGGCTCGGATTGGATCAACCTGCTCTACGGGAACCTGGCCGAGTACACCGGCGACCGCGCCCGCATCATCGGCTATGGCAACGTCGGCGACCTCAACAGCATGTGGCGCACCAAACCCGGCGGGATCCGGCTCGTCATCGCCGCATACGGCACCAACCCCGACTACCCCGGCAAGGTCGCCCACCAGTACACCGACGGCAGCGGATTCGGGTTCGGATTACCTCAGGGCGCACCGCCATTCGGTCACTGCGACATGAACTCCGCCGACGGCCTCACCCCGGTGCAGTTCGCGGCAGCCTGCGGTGTCGCCACCGTGGCGTCGACAGGTGCCGCCGAGATTTGACCGGCACAGTCCGCAAACCCGAAACACATTGCACCACAATGTATTAAAAGGGTTCCTCCAAGAACGTTGACACTGCTCCCATAACGGCGTCTACTGGGGGGTACAGGGCGCACCATCCGCTGATCGACAGCTTCTCCCTGTTCGACCGTCAACGGCACAGGGACTGCAGAAGTGAAGTTCCTTTTCGGGATCCCGGTCAGACGGGTGGCGCCGCCCCGAAGAGTGATCGCCACCCCGCGTTGGGCAGTGCGAGTTTGAAGATCGTCCTCAGTGTCTGCAGATACTGCCGGACCAGGGACCCACTGGCGTAGGGCAGGTCGTACTTCTCGCACAATGCGCGCACCCGCAGGCTGATCTCCGGCAAGCGATTACTGGGCAGGTCCGGGAACAAATGGTGCTCGATCTGATAGCACAGGTTTCCACTTGAAAATGCCAGTACCGGACCGGCTTTGAAGTTCGCCGCGCCCAGCATCTGCCGTAGGTACCACTCGCCGCGGCTCTCCTCTTGCAGCGTTTCAGGGCTGAACCGCTGGGCACCGTCGGGAAAATGCCCGCAGAAGATCACCAGATACGCCCAGAGATTGCGCAGCACGTTCGCACCCAGATTCGCGACCAGGGCCCGCCTCCAGCGCCGCAGGCTCAGCGCAGGCAGGACCACATAGTCCTTGGCGAGCTGGCGCCCGACCTTGGCGTGCAACACCTGTCGTGCGGCTGCCTTGCCGTCTTGGGTAGTTGCCCGATCCCTGGCGGAGTAGAAGTCGTGCAGGGCTATCCCCCACTCGAAAATGAACGCCAACAGCACATTTCGCAAAGGCTGCACCAGGTGTTGAGGTTCCCACTGCTGGTCGCGGCTCATCCGGAGGATGCCGAAGCCGAGGTCATCGTCCACGCCCAGCACGTTGCTGAACACATGATGGTGGTAATTGTGCGAATACCGCCACTGCGCCGACGGGCCCACCATGTCCCACTCCCAGGTGCTGGAGTGGATCTCGGGATCGTTCATCCAATCCCACTGGCCATGGCCGACGTTGTGCCCGATTTCCATGTTCTCGACGGATTTCGCATAAGCCAGCGTCACCGTCCCGGCAAGCAGGCCGGCCTTTGACCGGCTGCCTGCGATCAGTAGCCGTCCGGCCACCTCGAGAGCCCGCTGGAACACGATGGTGCGTCGAATATAGGCGGCATCCCGCGCACCGAGAGACTCCTCGACGTCGCTGCGGATGGTATCGAGCTCGGCCGCGATGGCGTCGATGTCCGCGCAGCTCAACTTCGCATATGCCGCGATATGGCTGATAGTCAGTTTCCCGGTCCGTCTGTGTACGGCGGCATGGTCCGGGCCACCTGGGTGAGTGCCCCCAGCCTAGAGGCGGATGCGGATCCCTGCCACAGCACGAGGTGGGGCACGAGACGCGAGCGCAGGCGCGCCGCGAAAGGCCAACGTTCGTGGTGCTGCTGAGACCGGTGTGCCTACAGATGCCGCAGCAACGCCGGGGCGCTGCACCGGACCCCTCTGACCGTTTACGATCAGCAAACACGATCAAGGGGGGTCAGATGGACGTGAAGCGGGCGGCCGTACCGGCCATCGTGGCCATTGCGCTGGCCGGTTCCGCGCTCACCGGATGCGGCACCAAGCCAACCGAGGACGACACCGGCTCACAGGTCGACGTCCTGGGCAGCATGCTGGCCAGCGAATCGGAACTCAACACCATCCTGGCCACCTCCGACCTGCACCCCAAGACGGCGCTGCGCCAGCCCGCCCGGCTGGACGCCGACGAGCACGCGTCGCGCCCGGTGTGTCTGGCCGTGATCGGCAACGCGATGGACGAGGTCTACCGTGACAGCGGATTCCAGCAGTTCCGCGAGTCCCTGTTTGCCGACGAGGGCGACGACCTCGAGGTCGATCAGGCCGTGACGGCGTTCGATACCCCCACGGCCGCACGGACACTCGTCACCCGCACCGTGGACACATGGCGGCAGTGCGCCGGGGACAGCCTCAAGATCAGCTACGACGACAACCGTCGGCCCAGCACCTACGTGCTCGGAAACCCGAGTGTCGTCGACGAGATCGACGTCACGAACGAGCAGTCCCCGTTCAGCCCGGAGCAGGGCAGCCGACGCGCGATCCTGGCCGTGGACAACCTAGTGGTCGACGTCCGGATCACCGGGACCAACCTCACCGACAACCAGGTGGTGCAGCTGGCGAAGGCCATCGCCGGACGCAACGCGGTCTGAGGACGGAAAATGCTTACGGGGCAGCCCCGTTGATCACCGGCTGGGTGATCATGCCCTTCTCCACACCCCACATCGTGGCGATCGTGCGGTATTCGCCGGTGTTCATCACGTGCTCCAGCGCCAGCCGCAACGACTCGGCCAGACCCGAACCCTTGGCCACCGGCCAGCCGTAGGGCGCCGAGTCGAACACCTCCCCGGCCGGCTCCAACGCGCCGCCGCTCAGCTTGATCGCGAACCCCGTGACGGGGGAATCGGCGGTCATGGCGTCCGCCTCACCGGCGATCAGCGCGGCGGTCACCTCGTCCTGATGGGTGCGGACCACTTTCTCGATGGGCGGCAACCCGGCGGCCACACAGGCGTCCGATTTGGCCGGGATCTCCTGAGTGTCCTGAATCGTGCTGTATGCCACGCCAACTCGCAGTCCGCACGGCGAACCCGGGTCCGCCGACGAGCCGGGCCGTCGCGCCCACAGCGTGCCCGCCTCGAAGTAGGTGACGAAGTCGGCCTGTTCCTCGCGCTCGGCGGTGTCGGTCATGGACGACATGCCGACGTTGAAATTGCCGTCCTGCACCGACGGCAGGATCCCCTCGAAACCGGTCTCGCGGAAGTCAGGCACCAGCCCCATCGTGCGGGTCACTGCCTTCATCAGGTCGATGTCGAACCCGACGATCTCGCCGCTCGAATTCTTGAACTCGTTGGGCGCGTAGGGCACGTTCACCCCGACCACCAATCGGCCGGAGTCACGGATGCCCGACGGCACGGTCTTCGCGACCTCGTCGACCGCACCGGTCGGCGCCTGCACCGGACCGGATCCGGCTGACCCGACCGTATTGGCGACACGATCCGGACCGTCATCGCGCAGCTGCCACACCCCCACCGCGCACAGCGCGGCCACCAGAACCGTCGCACCGGCGATCGCGGCCACCTTCTTCGACAACCGGACCCGGGTCGGAACCCGTTGCGCCGAATGGCGACCCGACCGCCCGGTGGTGCGCACCGGCACCTGCAGCGCGACCCGTGCCGCCGCCGCCAGCGCCCCGGCACTCTGATAGCGCTTGGACGGCTTCTTGGCCATGCCCTTGGCGATCACCTCGTCGAACGCCGCCAGCCGCGGATCCTTCTCCGACGCCCGCGGCGCCGGCGACACCATGTGCCCGGCGATCTGCTGCTCGAGGCTGTCGGACGGATAGGGCCGTTCCCCGGTGAGGCATTCGTAGAGCACGCACGCCAATGCGTAGACGTCCGAACGCAGATCGACCTTGCCGCCGTCGAACCGCTCCGGCGCCATGTAGGCCAACGTGCCCAGCGTGCTGCCGGCGGTGGTCATGCCCGAATCGCCCGCGGTACGGGCCAGCCCGAAATCGATCAGGTACACGAAGTCGTTGTCAGCGATCAGGATGTTCGACGGCTTGACGTCCCGATGGATCAGCCCGGCCGCATGCGCCCCGTCAAGCGCCTCGGCCACCTGCTCGACCATGCCGACCACGAACGCCGGGTCCAGCGGCTTGCCCGTCTTGGTCAGCATGGCGCCGAGGTTGCGGCCCTCGATGAGCCGCATGTCCAGATAGAGCCGCCCCTCGATCTCGCCGTAACCGTGGATGGGCACCACATGCGGATTGCTCACCCCCGCCGCGGCGTGCGACTCGCGGCGGAACCGTTCCTGGAACGTCGAATCCTGCGCCAGGTGCGGCGGCAGAACCTTGAGCGCGACGATGCGGTCGGTGTCGGAATCGTAGGCCCGGTAAACCTCGCCCATTCCGCCCCGACCGATCAGCTTCTGCAGCTGATAGTGCCCGAATGGGGTCGAATCCACCCGTTCAACTCCTCCGGACCGGCCAATTCGGCGTCGGCATGTCGATCGAAGTTACATCACGTTTGCCGCATGCGTCGCTCTAGATCACATCCGGCGAGCAAAAATTGTCGCCTGCGGTGACAGATGAGAACGATGTGAATTCGTAACGGTCCAGATGACCATCAAATGCCGATATCGGCATCCGATCCCGCTACCTTGGTCGCGGGCTCTGATAGCGCGTCTCGATAACGGGCAGGGAAGGGGGAACATGCGCGTTGACGGACGGGACATCACCGTCACCGGCAGCCTCCTGCAACCGCCGACCCGTCGCACCAACGACATCCTGCGTCTGACACTGGCCGCGATCTTCCTGGCCACCGTCATCACCAGCTCACTGATCACCCGCTACGAATGGGTGGCGCTGGAAAAGTCGATCTCCGAGATCGTCGGCGTGCTGACCCCCACCCAGTCCAATCTGGTCTACCTGGCCTACGGCATCGCCATCCTGGCCCTGCCATTCGTGATCCTGGTCAGCCTGATCCTGGGGCGGCAATGGAAGTTGTTGGGCGCCTACGCGGCCGCGGCGCTGATCACCATGCTGTCGCTGTCGATCACCGCCAACGGCATCGCCGCCCCTAGGTGGCATTTCGACCTGTCCGACCGGCTCGACTCGCAGCTGTCGCAGTTCCTCGACGACCCGCGGTGGATCGGCATGCTCGCCGCGGTGCTCACGGTGTCCGGGCCGTGGCTGTCGCGTCGGCTGCGGCGCTGGTGGTGGACGCTGCTGCTGGCATTCGTGCCCATCCACCTCGTGGTCAGCGCCGTGGTGCCGGCCCGCTCTCTGCTGGGTCTGGCCGCGGGCTGGTTCGTCGGTGCCCTGGTGGTGTGGATCGTCGGCACGCCCGCCCTGGAAGTCCCGCTCGACGGTGCGGTGCGTGCGCTGGCCCGACGGGGCTTCGTCGTCTCCGCCTTCACCGTGGTGCGCCCGGCCGGCGCCGGACCCCTGATGCTCGACGCGGCCTCCCAGGATCCCGACTCCAGTGCCGTCATCGAGCTCTACGGCCCCAACCAACAGAGCGGCGGCGCCGTACGGCAGGTGTGGCGCAAGCTGCGCCTGCGCTCCAACGAGACCGCACCCCTGCAGACCTCGATGCGCCGCGCCGTCGAGCACCGGGCCCTGATGGCCATCGCGATCGGCGACCTGGGGTTGGCCAGCACCTCGACCATGTCGGTGGCCGCGCTCGACCGCGGCTGGACCCTGTACGCGCACAACCGCAAACGCGGTATCCCGCTAGACCAGTGCACCGACGAGACCACCGTCGGGCGGGTGTGGAACGCACTGCGCACCTTGCACGACCACCAGATCTCCCACGGCGACCTGCGCAGCAAGGAGATCACTGTCGACGACAGCGCCGTGCTGTTCGGTGGGTTCGGCAGCGCCGAATACGGCGCCACCGACGCCCAATTGCAGTCCGATATCGCCCAACTACTCGTCACCACCACGGCGCTGTACGACCCGCAGTCCGCGGTGGCCGCGGCGATCGACGCGTTCGGTCGCGACGCCGTGCTGACGGCGTCGCGGCGGCTGACCAAAGCAGCCGTGCCGTCGCGGGTCCGCGATGCCGTTCCCGACGCCAAGGCCATCATGGCCGCCGCGCGCGACGAGGTGAAACGCCAGACCGGTGCGGACCAGATCCAGACCGAGACCATCACGCGGTTCACCCGAACCCAGGTGATCCAGCTGGTGTTGTTGGGCGCCCTGGTCTATGTGGCCTACCCGTTCATCAGTACCGTGCCGACGTTCTTCTCCGAACTGCGCACCGTCAACTGGGCGTGGGCCCTGCTCGGGCTGACCGTCTCGGCGCTGACCTATGTGGGTGCGGCGGCCGCGCTGTGGGCGTGCGCCGACGGGCTGGTGAGCTTCCGCAATCTGTCGATCATGCAGGTGGCCAACACCTTTGCCGCCACCACCACGCCCGCGGGTGTCGGTGGCCTCGCCCTGAGCACCCGGTTCCTGCAGAAGGGCGGCCTGAGCACGGCGCGCGCCACCGCCGCGGTCGCCTTGCAGCAGTCGGTGCAGGTGATCGTGCACATCTTCCTGCTGATCCTGTTCAGCACGGCGGCCGGAGCCTCTGCCGACCTGTCGCACTTCGTCCCGAGTTCCACGATCCTGTACCTGATCGCGGGGTTGGCCCTCGGACTCATCGGCGCATTTCTGGCGGTCCCCAAACTGCGGCGCTGGCTGGCGTCCTCGGTGCGGCCCAAGCTCGAAGAGGTCACCGCCGACCTGGTCAAACTGGCCCGCGAACCGCAACGGCTCGCACTCATCGTGTTGGGCGCGGCGGGTACGACTCTCGGTGCAGCCCTGGCGCTTTGGGCCAGCGTCGAGGCATTCGGCGGAACCACCTCGTTCGTCACCGTCACGGTGGTGACCATGGTCGGCGGCACCCTGGCCTCGGCAGCGCCCACCCCGGGCGGCGTGGGCGCCGTCGAGGCAGCCCTGATCGGTGGTCTGGCGGCGTTCGGCGTGCCCGCTGCGATCGCCGTGCCCGCAGTGCTGCTCTACCGGGTGCTGACCTGCTGGCTTCCGGTGTTCATCGGTTGGCCCGTGATGCGCTGGCTGACGAAGAACGAGATGATCTGACGCGCCTGTCGGTGTGTCGTGGTGGGCGTGTCGCGTCGGCCGGCTACATACAGACCTGCCCGCCTATCAGCGACAACTCAGCGACAATCGCCACATGCATATCGTGAGCACCATTGGTCACGTGCGCGATGTGACCTTGCGTCACTCCAATGTGCATCGGCCTCGTACGCAACGGAATTCGAATTGCCCAGCTATCAGCGACAGTGTCGCGGATAGGCGGGCACTGGACGGGTGAGACTGGTGAGGCCCCCGCCTGCGAAGTCCGACCGATCAGACAAATACGCGCACCCCGCCACCGCCCGACAGTGCAATGATGATTTGTCATGGACAGCGCCGACCCCGCCGAGCTGATCCGCCATGCCGATGCCGCGCTCGCCGGAATCGGCAAACTTCGTGCCGACATCGCCGACCGTATCCATGCGGGCACCGACGAGCTGGTCACCCGGACGCTGCAGGCCGCGCCGCTGGAGCACCTGCGCCCATATCTGGCTCGCGGCGCCCGCCTCGGCGGGCTGGCCAACTCCGAGTACCGGACAGTCGCCGACATCCACACCGTGCCGGCCCGGGTGTTGACCCAGGTGCCCGGTGTCGACATCGAGGCTGCCCAATCCGTCCAGGCGGCGGCGCAGGCCATGGCCGACCACCTCCGCACCACCACGCGGCCGCGGCTGCGGCTGCGCAAAGAAGACACCGAGCTGTTGACCTCACTGTTGACGCTCGCTCACGCCGATGCACCGGTCAAACAGTTGCGCCGGCTGATGCCTCGGCTGCGCAGCCACACCGCCTCCGATCAGTTGCGGGAATCAGTCGCAGAGCTACTCGACCGGATCGAGGAAGCCCACCACTCCCAGGGTGACCCGTGGGCCCCCTACCATGCCGACCCCCGCCCGATCGACCAGCTGCTGAGCGAATTCGCCTCCGGGACAACAGATGTTGACGCCGCCCAGGGTTTTGTCGGGGCAGAGGTGGCCGCGCAGGTCGAACAGACCGTGCTGTACCGTTCCCTACTGCGGACCGAGTTGCGCGGGTACCAGGAGTTCGGCGCCCGCTACGCGGTGGCGCGCGAGCGGGTTCTGCTGTGCGACGACCTGGGCCTCGGCAAAACCCTGCAGGCGCTCGCCGTCGCCGCGCACCTGGCTGCCACCCAGCAGCTGCGTCAAACCCTGGTGATCTGCCAGCCCAACACCGGAATCCATTGGGCCGCAGAAACAGCCAAGCACACCGTGTTGCGGCCGGTCGAGATCCGCGGCAGCGAACGCGATGCGCGCCTCGAGAATTGGAAGACTTCCGGCGGGGTGGCCATCGTCTCCTACGACACCCTGCAGCGCATCAAACTGCCCGAACGGCCCGGCCTGGTCATCGTCGACGAGGCGCACCTGCTGCGTGACCCGAAATCGGACCGGGCCCGCGCCGTCCGCAACGTGTTGACTTCCGACAACCGCGTGCTGTTCTTGTCCGGCGTGCCGATGCACCAGCGGATCGGCGGTTTTCGCCACCTCGCCGACTTCCTGCAGCCCGACGTCGCGGGCAAGGTGGCACCCAACGCGGGCGACCGCGGATCGATCGCATTCCGCCGTGCAGTGGACCGGGTGTACCTGCGACGCGACTACCGCGACGTGGTCGACGAGCTGCCGGCGCGGATCGCCACCGAGGAATGGGTGCGGCTCACTCGACCGGACCGCGAGCGCTACCGCCAGGCCGTCACCAGCGGCAACTTCAGCGCGATCCGGCAGGGTGCCTGGCCCTCCGGTTCGCCGACGCCGGGCGCCAAGCTGGACCGGCTCGTCGAACTCACCAACGAGGCCCACATCAACGGAGCCAGGGTGGTGGTGTTCTCCCACTTCCCCGCCGTGCTCGAGGTGATTCGGAAAACATTGCCGGGCAATATCTTCGGAACCGTCGATGCGTCAGTGCCCGATCAGCAGGCCGTCATCGACGCATTCGCCACCGACCGCGGCCCGGCGACCCTGCTCGCCCACATGGGTGCCGGCAAGCTGGACCTGCGCCGACTGAACGCCCCGGCGGTATTCATCGTCGCCGAACCTCAGTGGCAGCCGCGCACGGAACGGCAGGTGATCGGACGTACCCAGCGGCTCAGCGAACTGCACACCGTGCGGGTCTACCGCCTGTTGGCCAGGGGCACGGTCGACGAGCCGATCCGCCGTCTCGCGCAACATCCCGACCAGACTCCCCCGCATCAGGACGAGGTGGTGCGCGCCGAGCAAGCCCGGCTGGCCCGGGCCGGGCTCACCGCCAAGTTCAGTGGAAACGGTTGATGATCGGGATACGTTCGATGATCCGGTCCCGCAACCGGGGCTGCGGATAGGTCACCGGCGGCGGCACATACGGCGGCGGGCTGTACACCGGAGCCGGCGCGGGCGGCACATAGACCGGCGCGGGTGCAGGTGCGGGCGCGGCCGGAACCTGGGCGGGCGGCTGATGCGCCGGCGGACTGGCGGCCTCGACCGCTTGAGCCGGCGGCGGGGCGGCCGGAGCCGGCGGCGGAGCGGCGGGAGCCGGCGGTGCCGGTTTGGTCGCGGCCTTGTCCACCGGCTTCTGCACCGGTTTCGGTGCCGGTCCGGCCTCGGGGGCCGACTCGTGGATGCTGGACGCCTGCGCCGTCTCCGACACCGCTCCGGGATGCAGATGCAGCCCGATCGCGGCCGAGGTCGCGACGACGAGCGTCACCAGGGCGCCACCGACCACCGACGACAGCGCGCCGACCTTGGTCCAGTGCACCGCTTTGACCGGCGCGGTAACGGTATTCACCGCGAGCGCCGCGGCCAGTCCCGCGCCCCGGGCGAACGCCAGATCGGATTCGTTGGCGGTGATCACCGCGGCCGGAATGGACTCGGCCAGATCGGCGACGATCGGGCCGTGCGCATCGGAGCCCAGGATGAACAGCGCGCTGACCGGCCGTCCGGTGAAGTCCAGGAGCCCGGCGATGTCGGCGACGAACGCATCCGAACGATCGATGCGGTCGGCGCTGACGTCGTCGGGCGTCACGATCGCCACCACCGCAGCGTCGGGTTCGACGATGCAGACCGCGATGTCGTCGTGCTCGGTGATCTCGGCGATGCCGCTGGCCAACATGCCGGCCGCCTCGATCTCCGATACCGCGAAAACATTTCCGTAGCCCCGGGTATCCAGGGATTGCATGATGTGGCCCGCCAGTGGCGCAGCGTCATTCGTCCAGGTCACGCCGATCGCGTGGATGCGGTGCCCGCCGTCGAGTTCGGTGTCGTCCACGAGGCCGCGCAGCAGGCCGTCGGGGTCGTAACTGCCGGCGTCGTCGAGGGAGATCGCGCCACGGTCGAACGGACGCCCCTCGCCCGTCGTGCCTTCGACGAGCACCCACCGAACGGCTCTCGAGGTCATCGCGAGGCCGAGCACGAGATCCATACCGATCCCCCGATCTGCCTAGTCAGTCATTACCCAGGTTACCGGTGTGACGGCGCTTACACGTGGGTGCGGCGATCTCCGCGCAAGCTCCCCTGCGCGGCATCGTGCCGCGCGGGAACGGTTGCACCCCATAAGCTCGCTGCATATGAGGTACATCGCTGCCCTCCTGGCCGCCACGTCTGTGCTTGCCGGTTGCGCCGTCGCAGGCAAGCCCACCGCAGCCCCGGTGACCGATGAATGGCGGCAGGCCGTCATCGACGCGGTCGTCGGCCTCGGCACTCAACTCGGCCCGATCGGCGATGCGATGACGGCGCCCGTCACCAACTACGGAGCACTGCACACCGCGTGCACCGATTTGCGCAAATACGTCGACTCCGTCCAACCCAAGGTCCTGCCCGGACCCGACGTCGCCGTCAACAACGCACTAGGAGAAGGCTTCGACGGCTTCCGCAGCATGGCCGACCAGTGCGAGGCGTTGACACCGGCAAACAGTTCCACCCGGCTGACGAAGTTGGGCGCCACCATGGACGAGGCCCACTCGCACATCAATGAAGGGCTCAAGCTTCTCGGCATCGACATCCCGAAGCGCTGAGCCGCTTCCGCGGCCGCGCTGCCCCTCAAAACGTGATCGAAAACTCAGCCAGTTAATTAGGTTTCCGTTGCGATTGTGTTCAAGAATTGTTTACCGTGTCGTTACAGTTTCTGCTGCTGTGCATCGTCGTCTTCACCGCGTTGATGTTCGACTTCACCAACGGCTTTCACGACACCGGCAACGCGATGGCGACATCGATCGCCAGTGGCGCACTCAAACCCCGTACCGCCGTAGCACTCTCGGCACTGCTGAACCTCGTCGGCGCCTTCCTGTCCACTGCCGTGGCGGCCACGATCGCCAAGGGCCTGGTCGATGCCGATCTGGTGACCCTGGAGCTGGTGTTCGCCGGACTCGTCGGGGCGATCCTGTGGAACCTGTTCACCTGGCTACTCGGCATCCCGTCCAGCTCGTCTCACGCCCTCATCGGCGGCATCGTCGGGGCGATGATCGCCGCGGTCGGCGGCCATGGCGTGATCTGGCACGGCGTCGTCTCCACCGTCATGGTGCCCGCGGTGCTCTCGCCGCTGATCGCCGGAGTGGTCGCCTGCATCGGCAGCTGGCTGGTCTACCGGTTGATCCGCGGCCTGCCCAAGGACCGCACGATCGCCGCCTTCCGCTACGGCCAGATCGGCTCGGCATCGCTGATCTCGCTGGCGCACGGCACCAACGACGCCCAGAAGACAATGGGCATCATCTTCCTGGCCCTGATCTCCTACGGTGCCGTCGATGAATCCGCGACCATGCCGCCGTTCTGGGTGATCGTGGCCTGCGCCGTCGCCATCGCGCTCGGCACCCTTTCGGGTGGCTGGCGCGTCATCCGCACCCTCGGCAAGGGCCTGGTCGACACCGAAGCTCCCCAGGGCATGGCCGCTGAAGTCGCGTCGGCGGCGACCATCCTGCTGTCCAGCCACTTCGGCTACTCGCTGTCCACCACACACGTGGCCACCGGGTCGATCCTGGGCAGCGGGCTGGGCCGCCGCACCGAGGTCCGTTGGAGCGTCGCCCGCAACATGGCCACCGCCTGGCTGATCACCCTGCCGGCGGCCGGGCTGGTGGGTGCGCTGACCTACTTCCTGGTGCACGGGATCGGCGGCTTTGCCGGGGCGCTGGTGGGGTTCTTGGCCCTGGCCGCCGCGACAGTGCCCATCTGGCTCAAGTCACGCAAGCCGCCGATCGACCACAAGAACGTCAACGACGCGTGGCAGGGCAGCCTCACCGCGGTCGCCGGCAAGCCTGAAGGCAAGCAGGACGGGGCACTCAGGTGAACAACTGGATCAACCTCGTGGCCGTCAGCAAGATCCTGCTCTTCGGCCTGGCCGTCGGCGCATCCGTGCCCACGCTGTTCGCGATCGGCGTCCGGCTGCACATCGCGGGCGTGGCCGAAGGGCCCGTGACTACGGCTCGGCGTCGTCTGCTGGTGGGCCTCAGCTGGGTGATGTTCGCGTTGGTGCTGGTCGTGGTGGTTGTCGGTGTGCTCTACATCGCGAACAACTTCATCGGCCACCACACCGGCGTCTACCTATTCGGCAACAACGCGCACCACTAGTCGGCTACACCGGCGCAATCGGGGGCGGTGCCGCCGGCGCCGGTGCGACCGGCCCGGGTGCGGCAGGCGTCGGCGCCGTGGGACTCTGCGCCGGTGCCGGGCCTGGAAGGTTCTGCGGGGCCGGGCCCATGTGCTGTGCGGGCGGCGGAGCCTGCGCGGGCTGGGCCGGTTGCACCCGCGACCCCTGCGACGGTCCGGTACCCACCAGCGTGGCCGGCGGCACCGGCTGAGCCGCCTCCTGCGCCCAGTCGTCCTGAAGCTTGCTCGCCGCGAATGCCGCCCCCTGGTTCACCAGGCCGGCTTCCGCGTACTGGGTGTGGATACCGAAGCTCCTGCCCTGGGGATCGCACACCAGATCGTTGTCGACACACAGGTCGATGGCCTTCGCGGTGTAACGCGGGCCCACGACCACCGAGGGGTTGTTCAGCACCTTCATGAAACGCGGCGATGGTTTGCCGAACAAGGCCACGGCCGAGACATGATCCGCCACATCGGGCGGCATCGGCGCAGGCACGTCGGCCACTGAAACCCCGTCGGGCACAACACTGGCCGTCACGAAGCCGATGACCGCCGCGCCCTGAGAGAACCCGCCGAGCACCATCTTGGTGTCGGGGCAGGTGGCGGCGGTGGTCATGATGCGCGCTCGTGCGTCGGCGATCCCCTGGACGGCAGTCGGGAAGTCAGTCGTGGCGGGGTAATCGACGGGATAGACATCCACCGATTTCGCGCCGACGTTGGCACGCAACGAGTTAACGAATGCGTCGCCGGTATCGCCTACTCCGGGCGCTTCCATCGTGCCACGGGCGAATATCACCTCGGCATCCGGACACGGTGCCGCAGCGGCGGACGGCATCGCCATGTTGCCCATCACGGAAGCCGCCCCCGCCATGACGGCAACCAAACCGGCACTTCCGAACTTTCCCACCGATTTACTGTGGCATAGCAGCGCTGTTGGCGCGCTCCGAGAATGTGAAGCATAGAGTTCCCTCAAGAACCAAAGAGAACTCTCAATAAGTGGGCCAAGACGTTTGGCATCCACTCAGCCTCATCCTGTCCGGCATATCCGACCGAATTGCCTTTCCCGCAACAACTCTCGTCCATCGCCGAGGCGGAAAACCGACCGCCTGCCGGCACCCCCACAAACCCGGGCCGCCGTCGTCTGCCGGTCGCCCGAGCGAAGCATCAGAAGGTCCACATCGAAGGTCTGCGTGCCGGTGACGCCACTACACTGCAACCCATGGGTAGACCGCCGGTGGCCCCCGGTGCGCACGAAACGCCGGAGCCTACCGCGAAGCCCCGCGGGCAGCGCACGATCCGCGGACTCGATGCCGAGCAACGTCGTGCCCATCGCCGCGAACAACTGTTGACGGCGGCCTTCGAGCTGATCGCCCGCGACGGGTACCCGAACACCTCGATCGAGCAGATCTGCCAGGCGGCGTATGTCGGCAACAAGGCGTTCTACGAGGTGTTCGACAGCAAAGAGGACTGCTACCTGGCCCTGCTGACCCAGATCGCAGAGCGCATCGAGGAGCAGGCGGTCGCAGCGCTGGCCGACGCCCCCGATGATCCCGACGAAACCGTCCATCGCCTGCTGTCGGCGTTCGCCCACGCACTTGTCGACGATCCCCGCGTGGCCGTGGTGGCATTCGGTGAATGCGCCGGGATCTCGCCGCGGGTCGAACGGGCCCGCCGCGAGAATCGGCGCTGGACCGCTGCTTTTCTCGAAGAACTGTGGCGGCAACGCGAGTTTCCCTGCCTACCCGAGAACGGTGCGGTGGACTACCACGACCTGGCGGTGTCGACCGTGGGCGGTTTGTTCGAGAGCGTGGCCGACTGGTTGCACCAACGAGAGACCACGAGCGACTCGCCGCCGACCATCGACACCCTGATCGGCACCATGACGACGTTCGTCTCGGTGGTTCGCGCCGGGATCGCAGCGACGGCCCGCTGAAACCGCACCCCTAATTGCAACAAGAGTTCTTGTTTCAAAAAGTGGCTCTTGTCATAACTCGCTACCCGCTGGTAACTTTCCCGCAGCACGCGAAGTGGCGCCCGTCACATTTCCCTGTTGGCACGCTGGTCGCGGGCCCGAGATTCGGCCGTGCCATCCGGGCGGCCGCTCACCACCGTGAGGAAAGCGGGAACAGATGAGGGGTCGGGGGGAGTCGTCGCGCGGTGCGCGCCGGCAGCGCGGTTCACGTCGCTGGGGGTCGATGTTGATGGCCGGCGGAGTTGTCGTCGCCGTATCAGCCGGCGTCAGCGTCAGCACTCCATCAGCCGTCTACAGTGCCGCGGTGCGGCTGGTCGGCACCACGATCGGCGTCGGGCCCTCATTCGACGGATTCGGGTTGAGCACCCCGCTGTTCTTCTACGGCAGCACAGTGCCCAAAGGCGACTCGTTCCACACCGTGCCCTACCCGGCGCAGATCAACCTCGACATCCCGATCATCTCCGACCTGCCCGGATTGTCCGACATTCCGTACTGGCCGCACTCGCTCAAACGTTCCGAGCAGATCGGGGCAGGCTACCTCCAGCAGGACATCGCGAGTACACCGGCCGACGACAAGATCACGATCATCGGCATGTCACAGGGCACCGAGGTGGCCGAAATCGTGCGCGCCGAGATGGCGAAGAACCCGAATTACGTTGCCAATGCTGACAATTACGAGTTCGTCTTCATCGGTGACCCGTACCAGCCCAACGGCGGCATCCTGACCCGCTTCACCTCGTGGAGCGATGTGCCCGTGCTCGGCGACATCTTTCCGCTCGGTCGACCTGGACCGTCGGACAGCCCGTTCAAGACGACCTACTACCAGAACCAGTACGACGGCTTCGCCGATTTCCCGGCCTATTTCAACGTGCTGTCCATTGCCAACGCCGTCGCCGGGATCCTGTTCCAGCACGTCTTTCCCGGCTATGTGCTGGAGCATCCCGACGCCGCCAACGCCGTGACCACCCAGGTCGGCAACACCACTTACGTAACACTGCCCCAGTACCTTCCGCTACTGGCACCGCTGCGCATCCCCGCATCCCTGATCGGCGCGGAACGCTTCGTCGATGCGATGGATCCGGTGCTGCGGGTATTCGTCGAAATGGGCTACGACCGCACCGCAGACCCCAGCCAGGTCAAGGAATTCGGCTGGATCACCCCCGAAGAGAAAATCCACGAAGCTCTGAACGCATTGCCCGGTGCATTCGAGCAGTCACTGGCGATCCTGGCCGGCGAAAAGTACACCCCCACATTGCCGCAGCCTGTCGTCTCCGGCACCGAACCCGAAACCCCGGTGACCCAACATCCGATCGACCCGGTGGGCACCTCGTCGTTCGAGCAAGGTGTGCGCCACACGGTGGAGGACGTGGCGGCAGCCTTGTCGGATGCCACCCGACCACTCGCGAAGGTACTGCAGGCCATCGGCGCGGCAACGGCACCAAGGAACGCCGTCAAGCCGGCTGACGGCACCACTCCGGTGACCGCCAAGGTTGCGGCCGAGGTGGGCGCTGAGCCCACCCCCGCCGCCAAGGACGTAGCCAAGGACGAAGCCGGGGCCGGGAGTGACACCACGCCGAAGCCCAGCCCATTGAGTCGGCACCAACGGGCACGAACGGATTCTCCCCAAACCGATCCGGCGCAGCGACGACTGAGAGCGGTCCCGGATGCCGACGGTTCCGGGAAGCGCGACCCGAGCAACGCACCCACCCGCACGTCGACCCATGAGCGGGGACCGAGCACGGTGTCGGGAACCGATCGCTCTGACCGGGCGTCGGTTCGATCAGCGACGCGTGCCGCAAAGCAGTCCGCGAAGTCGACAGACAGTCAGCGCGAAGGGAATTCAAAGCGCGCGAGCGCGCACGCGAGTTAGCCGTCACCGGCTCCTGAAGGATTTCGTCGACGGTGTTGCCCGCACCGTCGACGAATCTTCGTTTGCCGCAACAACTCTTGACCGTCATTTTTCCGGAAGGACGCCGCCACCGCCGCTCGAGAAGTTGCCGCGAACTTGGTGTGGGCCGCTGTTTTCGCTGGTAACTTCCGGTCCCGGTAAGCACCACATCGGGGAAAGGTGCGGGCATGAAGGGTCGGGGTCGACGACGGGTGCCGCCACGCCGTGCCCGCCGGTGGGGAGCGATGGTGTTCGCCGGCGGCGTCGTCGTCGCGGTGTCGGCGGGGGTCACCGTCACCACCCCGACGGCTACCTACAGTGCCGCGGTGCAACTGACCGGAACGACGCTCGGTGTGGGGGCGTCCTACGACGCGTTCGGTCTGAGCATCCCGATGTTCTTCTACGGCAGCATCGTTCCCGAAGGTGACTCGTACCGCACGGTTCCCTATCCGGCGCAGATCAGTATCAGCATCCCGGTCATCTCAGATCTGCCGGGCTGGTCCGACCTTCCGTACTGGACACAATCTTTGAAACGGTCCGAGGCGATCGGTGCCGGTTACCTGCTGCAGGACATCGCCAGGACGCCGCTCGGCGAAAAGGTGACGATCATCGGCGTATCGCAGGGCACGCAGGTCCTCGAGATCGCGCGTACCGAGATGGCCAAACTTTCGAATTACGTTGCCAATGCCAAGAATTACGAGTTCATCCTGCTCGGTGATCCCTATCAGCCCAACGGCGGAATCCTCGCCCGTTTCGCGTCCTGGAGCGATCTGCCGGTACTGGGTGACCTCTTCCCGTTCGGCCGCCCAGGCCCCACCGACAGCCCGTTCAAGACCACCTTCTACCAGAACCAATACGACGGCATCGCCGATTTCCCGGCCTATTTCAACGTGCTGTCCATCGCGAACGCCCTTGCCGGGCAGGTCTTTGAGCACGCCTTCCCCGGCTACGTGCTGGAATACCCGGACGCCCCCAACGCTGTCACCACCCAGATCGGCAACACCACCTACGTGACACTGCCCCAGTACCTTCCACTGCTGGCGCCGTTGCGCATCCCTGCAGCGTTGATCGGCGCCGAGCGATTCGTCGACGCCCTTGACCCGGTGCTGCGGGTATTCGTCGAAATGGGCTACGACCGCACCGCAGACCCCAGCCAGGTCAAGGAATTCGGCTGGATCACCCCCGAAGAGAAAATCCACGAAGCTCTGAACGCATTGCCCGATGCATTCGAGCAGTCACTGGCGATCCTGGCCGGCGAAAAGTACGTCCCGACCCTGCCTCAGCCCATCGTCTCCGACGCCGAACCTGACACCCCGCTGCCCGAGCATCCGGCCGATCCGGTGCGCGATTCACCCTTCGAACAAGCGCTGCGACAGGTGGTGGTCGACGTGGGGACGGCGTTGACGGACGCCACCAGGCCGCTGGCGAAGGTGTTCCAGGCTCTCGGCGGTAGGACGCCCACGCAGCAGAAGGTCGTTGAGCCGAGTGATGCCGCCAAGGCTCCCCCCACAGTTGCGGCCGGAGCCGACCAGGCTGTGCCGAAGTCCACCGCCCCCAGCCGTGTCAGTCGGCCCACCAGAACCCAACCGGACTCGCCACGCACCGGTGTGGCGCCACGGTTGAAGGCGGTCCCGGGGGCTAAGGATTCCGACCGGGATTCCGTTCGCTCGGCGATCCGTTCAACGATCGGCTCGGCCAAAAAGACCCCGAAATCCCCACACTCCCAGCGCCATCGCCCCTCACAGCACAGGAGCGACCGCGCGGGTTAGCTCTGCGACGGCGGGCGCTGCGGACGACGCTGAATCCGCAACGCCTGCGTCGGCACCTGCAGATCGGTGGTCGGCGGAGCTGCCAGCACCGTCGTCGAATCCTCTTTCAGACGAACAATTCTCGGCACCGACGCCGCCCGGGGCTGCCGAACGATGGTCGGCGGCGCGGACTCCTCGACGGCGGACTTGGACGGCACGATCTCCGTGGGCGGTTCCGGGGTCACCGGCTTGGCCGCGCGGGTTTGGCGGCGCACCAGGTAGCCGGCGAACGGCCCGGTGAACACCATGACCGCCAACACGAGCAGGCTCAGGACACACACCGCGACATCGAAGGTGCTGGTGATCTGCTGCGCGAGATTGTTGCCGTAGATCGCCGCGGGCGCCGACCCGGAGTAACGCGGTGCCAGGGCCACCCCGATGGCCACATTCGCCACGGTGAAGACGAACAACACGGCACTGAAGGCCGCGGCCACGGTCGTCGACGTCAGCCCCCTGTCGAGCTGGCGGTGCAGCCACCGCGCGACCAGCGCGGTCACCAGGTTGAACACTGTCATCGCGACCGTGTCGTATAGCGCACGCGGGAGGTCGAGCGACAGGGCGATCAGGAAGTCGACGACCCGCAGAGCCGCCGCCGCGAACGCCCAGAAAGCGATCAGCGTCAGACACTTCTGCGCGGCACCGCGGTAGGCGCCGATGGTCGGCGGCCTGATCAGAAAGACGGCGTACAGCGTCGTCGGCGCAACGATCGCGGCAGCCGCGGCCCAGGCGAGGTAACCCTCGTAGCCGACCGCCGCCGTCGAGGTGTTCTGGGCGATGCCGTGAAACGCATCGATGTCGCGGCCGATACCGGCCAGCCACACCAGGGTGGCGGCGACCGCGCCCGAGACCCCGATGGCCGTCGTGGCCAGCCGGGCTGCCCCGGTCCGCTCGGTCAGCCAGCGCGAGGCGATGACGAGTGCGATCATCGCCTCCGCGCCGTAGAGCAATGTGGTGACGATGACGGCGATGTCGTGCCCGCCGAACTCGACCTGGGTGACGAACAGGTACCGCAACCGCCAGTAGAGGTTGAATGCGACCGACAGCGTCGCCAGCGCGATCGACAGGAAACCGATCACCCGCGCGATGGCATACCAGCGCCGAAACTTGTTGTCCTCGACGGTAATCGACGTGATGGGTGGCTGCCCGGCCAGCAGCGCGCCCGCGACGCCGAGCAGCATGCCCGGACCCACCCCCGGCGGGACGGCCCCGGTGCCGCCACCACTCACCGTCTGCACCACGTGATAGCCGGTGAAACAGATGACGACCACCAAATAGGCAGCGGTCAGCACGAACCGGACGAGGCTGGTGCGCCCCACGTCGGAGTGGCTTGAGCCGAGGCGGAACGGTCCCACGTGCGGCGCCAGCGCAGCGGCGATTGCGAGCACCGTCACGATGGCCAACATCACAAACGTCGACCCGGTGCTGCCGGGCACACCGACGCCGAATTCCAGGTTCCACGGGAGCAGCATCGCGATGACGAGCAATGCCACGGCGAGGCCATCACGTACCCGGTTGGTGCGGGTAGGTACGTAGCCGACCCGCGGAGGACGCTCCGCCGCCGGCGCGGCCGTCGTCGCCACCTGGACGGTGGCGGACGCGTCGTAACGCTCGTCGCTCACGTACCGATTCCTCTCTATGAGTGACATCGCAACGGACCCAACCAGCGTGCTCACTTTTGCTCCGGCGCACAAGCAGTGCTGGCAGCCGCGGTCGTTCGGCCACCAAGGTAGGCCGTGGCTGTGCGGTAGCTTGGATTTGTCCGTCGGGGCTCGTACAACATGCACAAAGCAAGGAGAAGAACCGTGGACGTAGTCCTCGGGGTGGCGGTCACCGGGCGTGTGGCGCGCTTGGCCATGATCGGATCGCCCGCGAGCGGCGGCCAGGTTCTGGATCAGTACGCGCTCGACCTGCCCGATGACTTCGTGGCCGAGATGTCGGAGCTTGCCGAGACCATCATCGGCACCTACCGCGCGGTGACCGAGTCGGGCAACCAGGTTGCCGCGACCCGACTGTGCCTGCCCGACGAATCGGCGGCCGACACGCTGCGCCAGACCGTGCTCGACGCCGGAGTGCCGAACGTCGAGGTGGTGGCCGAAGCCGAGGCCGCCGCCGCCCTGGCCCGCAGTGTGGGCGCTGACGCCGCATTGCTGGTGGCCGACGATGACACCGTGTCGCTGACCGTGGTCGGCGAAGAGGAGGCCGCGCCGAGCTCGACATTGGCCACGGTTCCGATCGGCACCGCCGGGGCCGCCGCTGCGTGCGCGGCAGTGCTCAGGCGGGTGTCCGCCGACGAGGCCCCCAGCCGGGTGCTGTTGGTCGGACAGCGACTCGATCTTGATTCCGTTGCGGCAGAGCTCCGTTCGACCGCACCGGTCGAGGTGGCACCGGATGCGGGCTATGCCATCGCCCGGGGTGCGGCCCAGTTGGTCGACGACCTCGCGCCGGCGAGTGCGTCCACCCAGATGGCACCCGTCGTCGGTGTGCCACAGGATGCAACCCAGATGGCCCCCGCCGCTTCTGATGCCACGCAGATGGCACCGGCTTCGGACGCGACGCAGATGGCACCGATGGCGCCTGCCGCCGAGGCCACCCAGATGGCACCTGCCTCCGCAGATTCCGCCGCCGTCGGACCGGATCTGGCGTACTCCCAGGACCCCGAGGACCAGCCGTGGGCCGACGAGATGCCGATGGACGCGGTCAACGAGTTCATCCCCGAGCAGGAGGATGACCCCGACTACACGACCGTCATCGCACCGCCGCCGCCACGGATGCTGCTGATGGGCAGCGCCCTGGCCTTCGTCGTGGTGAGCTTCGCCACGCTGGCCACCGCGGTCGCGATCAACGTCCGGCCCACAGCCGACGTGCGCGCGCAGCCCGCGCCCACCGAGCAGGCGGCGACGGTACCCGGCAATTACCTTCCGCCGGTCCCGCACGAGCCGGATCCCGTGGCGCTGCCCGTCTCGGTGCTGACCCCGCCGCCCGCAGCTCCGGCAGCGCCCAGGGTGCGCCAGGACACCGGCAACGAGCCCGTCAACCAGGTTCCGCCAGTGGCCCCACCGGTCGCGCCCCCGGTCCAGCCCGCTCCCGCGCCGGTCGCTCCGCCCGCACCGGTGCCCATCCCGATTCCGGTTCCGGTTCCGATCCCGCTGCCTCCGGTCGTATGGCCGACAGTGCCGACGTGGACCCCGCCGACCACCCCGCCGACCACCACAACGGTGCCGCCCACCACCACGACGAAACCGCCGACGACAACGACGGCGCCCCCCACCACCACCACGGCACCACCAACGACGACTACGGCACCACCAACGACGACTACGGCACCACCAACGACGACTACGGCACCGCCCACCACCACGGCGCCGCCCACGACGACAGCACCGCCCACCACCACGGCGGCTCCGCCTACCCGCACGTCGGAACCTCCCATCGAGGTACCGACCCACACCGTGCCGACCTACACGGCACCGGTCGAGCAGCCCACGTACCAGGCGCCGGTGACGACGGTTGCGCCGCAGTCGCCGTTCGGTGGTGAATCCCCATATGGGGGTGGCTCGTCATCCGGCGGCAGTTCGTCCTCTAGCGGCGGATCGTCGGGCGGCGGCCTCTTCGGTGGTGGAAGTGGTTCTGGGAGCGGCAGTTACGGTGGCTCGCCGGTGACGACGATGCCCACCAGCCCATAGCCGTTCAGTAGTCGTGGTTCGGGCAGGCGACGTCGACGTAGACAGTGACGAAGGTCGTCGGGCCGTCGACAGCGGATACCTTGGAGGCTGACGTCCATTCATCCGAAAGGAACGCCACAGTGGCCAAGAAGCGTTGGAACGACCTGTCCCCTAGAGCCAAGACGGCCGTGATCGCGGTGGCGGCGGTAGACGCCGGGCTGCGGGCCTGGGCACTGCGCGACCTCGCCGGCCGCGATGCGAGCCGGATCAACGGACCGAAATGGTTGTGGGGCACCGCGCTCGGCGTGCTGAGCTCCTCTGGCGTGGTTCCCGTGGTCTATCTGGTCGCCGGGCGCAAGTCCTGAGTCTGCCGTTGCCTGGTCACAGGTGGCCAGGCAACGGCAGATCTGACTTCCCTCCGCTGGACCTACCCGGTGCGCGCCACCGTCTGGTCGGGCTGAGGTGCGGGATCGGTGCTGCCGCCGCCGTCGAGCAGATTGTCGAGGTTGCGCTTCGAGGTTTCCGGCGCGAAGTAAGCGGCGATCAACGTCAGCAGAGATGACGCCGAAATGTAGATCGCGACCGAAGTCACCGAACCGGTGGTGTCCAGAAGCGTCGACGCGATCAACGGTGCGAACCCGCCCCCGACGATGCCGATCAGCATGTACCCGAGTGAGACGCCGGTGTAGCGGTAGCTGGTATCGAAGAGTTCGGCGATGAATGCCGCGAGCACGCCGTACATCGCACCCTGGAACACCATCGCGACGGATACCGAGAGCACCATCAGCCCGAAGTTGCCGGTACCCATCAGCGGATACACCGCGAAGGCCCACACCGCCATCCCGACGCCGCCGATGAGGAAGGGAATGCGACGGCCCACCCGGTCACTGAGTCGTCCGAAGTACAGAATCGACAAGAGCTGAGCGACGGCGCCGATGGCGACTGCGTTGAGGACTGTGCCCTTCGAGATGTCGGTGTGATGAGTGACGTAGGACAGCGAGAACACGTTGATCACGAAGTAGGCGACCTGCTGGCCGAGCCCGAGCAGCACCACCAGGAGGATCATCTTCGGGGCGTGGCGGAGCACCTGCAGGATCGGGGCCTTCGCCTCCTTCTCCTTGAGCTGCTTCTGGTTTCGGGTGAAGACCGAGGATTCGACGATCTTGACGCGAATCAGCAAGCCCACCAACACCAGTGGCGCACTGAGCAGGAACGGGATACGCCAGCCCCATGCCATGAACTGTTCCTCGGTCATCAGCGCGCTCACCGCTGCCAGCGTGGCCGTGGACAACAGGAAGCCCAACGGCGAGGCGGACTGCATCCAGCTGCCGGCCCGCCCCCTGCTGTCCACGGACTCGTCCTGCTCCACCACCATCAGCACCGCGCCGCCCCATTCGCCACCGAGACCGATGCCCTGAATCAGGCGACACAGCACCAGCAGGACGGGCGCCAGAATGCCGATGGAGCTGTACGTCGGCAGCAGGCCGATGGCCACGGTCGCGGCACCCATCATCAAGATGGTCGCGATCAGGGCCGCCTTGCGCCCGACCCGGTCACCGATGTGGCCGAAGATGATTCCACCGATCGGACGGGCCGCGAACCCGACCCCGAATGTGGCCAGCGCCAACAATGTTCCCGCCGCCGGATCCACATCGGGAAAGAAGATCTTGCCGAACACCAACGCGGCGACGGACCCGTAGATGTTGAAGTCGTACCACTCGATCGTGGTGCCGACCATGCTCGCGACGATGGTGCGCCGACGACGCGATTTCGCGGCCGCGGTGTCGGTGGCGGCAGCAGGAACTGAAGGGTTCATATGGTCCTCTGGTAGGTGCTGGTCATAGCGAAAATGCTAGGGCGGCAATATGGCTGCACCCATAGTCGCGGTGCAACGCGATCCAGCTCACACAGTGTGCGTCTGCACAATCGCGGACGCCTACGCAGGCTCATGACCGCAGCAGGCACAGTTGCACCATGGCTTGCGCCCGAGGTGTGCGGAGGCTGATCCCGGTGGCGTCCTCGAACTTCCGGATCCGATTGAGCACCGTGTTGCGATGGCAATAGAGTTTGGCGGCCGTGGCAGACACCGATCCGCTGTCGGCGAATACCAGCATGGTCTCGACCAGGAGATCGCGGTCGTTCATAGCGGCAAGCGGAGCTTCCACGTAGCTGCGCAGGTCGTCGAACACAGTGCACAGCTGAGCAATCGACAATTGCGACCAGGAACGCCGGAGCGTGGTCGCCTCAACTTCCAGCTGCGCTAGCATCCGGACCGTCGTGGCGGACTGGAAGGCGTTCTGCAACAGAACAGTTCGGGGTGCGACCGCCCCTGGCACGCCGGCCAGGACGTCGGCTGCCAGAGCCTCGTCATCGGGCCAGCGGGTGTGGGCGGACAGCAGGAACAGTGTGACGCCCTTGCTGGTGTGATCGAACGCCATCACACCGAAGCCTGCGAGCCGTCGGGTCACTGTCGAGATCGCGTCATCGGCGGTGACGCCCATGACCCAGTAGGACGCCGTCTCGTCGAGGCCGAGCACCTCGGCGGCGCGGCGCGCCACGGTGGGACTCGACCCCTCCGAGAACAAGTCGGAGAGACTTCGCTGTTGTTCGATGGCATCCGTGCGCGCCATCTGCAGGCGCTCGTCGAGGTAGCCCCGTTGGATGGCGCCGGCGAAATCGTCGACCACGGTCCACAGTTGACCGACGTGCATGGCGAGCACGGCCATGTCGCTGTCGTCGGCCAGACGCAACAACGCCGACCACGCAACGAGGAAGTCGTTTCGGACCGCCGCGCTCAGGTTCTCCAACGCGATGCCCTGGCGGGCGCGTAACGCCCCGACCTGCGCCGGGAAGGCCATCAGCTCGGCAGACAGCGGCCTGGCCAACAGGCACCCCAGAAGATATCGGAATGCGTTGCGGGCGGCGTCTTTCAGATCGTGCTCATCCGGGACACCGTCGTAGTAGCGTGCGCCACCATCGATCCGCTCGAGATACTCGGCCGCGAGTTCATCGTCGATGCCGGCGAGTCTCTCCAGGAGAACCTGCCACCGGCCGTCGGCCTCCTCAGGGTCGGGCAGCGGTTCCACTGGTCAACCCCAGGGTCCCGGCCAGGTCCAGCCCCCATCGCGGGTTCAGCGGCCCGGCTCCCACCATGGCCAGGCACGCCGCGAGCGTGACTGCCACCGAATCGACCACCGGGATGCCGATTTCGGCTCGGGCATCCTCGACGGCATCGGCACCGTGCAGATTGGTGCAGACGTAGGCGACCGCGTCGGGTCCGCTTTGTGCAACCAGCCTGGTGGGCGCCAGCAGCTCGTCGGCTCGTATCCGACCGATGTCGGAAGTCTCGGTGAGACCGAAACCATGCGCCGCGGTCACGGTGATGCCCTCGTCGCGGTAGCACTCGCCGATCCGGGCATTCATATCGTCGGGGTAGGGCGTGACCAGGCCGATACTGTGCACACCAAGTGCCGTGAATGCTGCCAGGCTGGCCTGCGTGCTGGTGAGCGCCCGCACACCGGTCTTGGTGGTGATGGCGTCGGTGATCGCCCGATCATGCGCGGTCCCCAGCCATGAACCCGCCGTGCCGTTGAAGGCGATCACATCGACGTTCGCTGCGGCCAGCAGGACTGCCGCCGCTTCCATTGCGGCCGTGTCGAACTGGGCGTCGGAGGTGCCGTCGAGCCCTACCCGGCCGACCGGAATGCGGGTGAAGTGGACACTGACGTCGGTCCGCTCCCCCAGCATTCGGTATGTGGTGGGTTCCAGGCAGGTGTTCGACGACGGCACGATCATCCCGATCCGCGCCACCCGCCACGCCGTCGGCCGCGGAAACTCAGACGGCACGGGTGATTCCGCCGTCGTTGGTGATCGTGGTCCCGTTCAGGTACGCGGCCCGGGGCGAGGCGAGGAACACGATCGAGTAGGCGATGTCCCGCGCGCTGGGGATGTAGGACAGCGGCAGGTTCTCCAGGTAGCGCTCTTCGGCTTCTTCGGGCGTGCAGCCCCAGTCCTTGGCGTTGGCAGCGAACTGTTTGACCAGACGCGCAGTCCGGACCGGGCCCGGGCAGACCGTGTTGATCATGACGCCCTGGGCACCGACCTGAAGTGACAACGACTTGCTGAAGTTCAGGATCGCGGCGTTGGCGGCCGCCCCGGGCATGTGGTACTCCAGCGCCTGCTTGCCGGAGTTCCCCGCGACGTTGACGATGCGCCCGTTGCCGTTCTTGAGCAAGTGCGGCAACGCCGCCCGGGTCATCCGGATGAATCCGAACAGTTTCAGGTTGATGTCGGCGACCCACTGTTCGTCGGTGAGGTCACCGAATCCGCCGAAGGATGATGCGCCGGCGTTGTTGATCAGGATGTCCAGGCCGCCGAGCTCGTCGACGACATTGGTGACCACCGAGTCGAACACCGTCTTGTCGCTGAGGTCGGCCGCCACAGACACGGCCTTGACGCCGGTCCTGGCCGAGATCGAGGTGCAGGCCTCGTCCAGCGCGTCCGCGCGGCGGGCCACCAGTGCCACGTCGGCACCTTCTTCGGCCAGCAACTCCGCGGTGGCCAGCCCGATGCCGTCGCTGGCACCGGAGATCAGTGCCCGCATGCCGTGCAGTCCCAGGTCCATGTTGGTCTCCTCTTTGTGGTTGTGGTTGCGTCAGCGGACGCGGTTGGCAGTGGCCGAGTCCAAAGCACCGTCGAGCATGCGGGCCAGCGTCTCGGTGAGCAGATCCACACCGGTGCAAAGGTCTTCGTCCGAGGTGAATTCGGCCTCGGCGTGCGAGATGCCTTCCACGCTGGGAACGAACAGCATCACCGAAGGGACGATCTCCTTCATGTTGGTCGAGTCGTGGCCCGCGCGGGTCTGCACGAGCATGCTCGACATGCCGAGGTCATCGGCAACGGTGCGGGCCAGCTCTACCCCTTCCGGCTGGTAGTGGTGGCCGGGCCAGACGTGGGCCTTGCGGTGCTCGACCTTGACCTTGGCCCGGATCTCGGCCTCCGCGATGCGCTTTCGCAGCGCGGCGTCAGCAGCGGCGAGCAACTCGTCGTTGTCAGAACGCAGGTCCAGGTGCATGTGGACCTCGCGCGGTACGACCACCGGAGAGTTGGGCAGCACGGTCAACTGCCCGCAGCTGGTGTGCAGTTCCTCGCCGAACTCGTCGGCGATGTCCCTCAGCGCCACCACGATCAGCGCCGCTCCGAGCAGCGCATCCTGGCGGTCGTCGATCGCCGTGGCGCCGGTGTGCCCCTGGGCTCCGATGACATTCAATTCGTACTTGTTGGCGGCCCAAGTGCGGTCCACCAACCCGATGGAGACATTGTGCTTCTCCAGTTCACGGCCCTGCTCGATGTGAATCTCGGCATAGGCGGCCAGCCGCCGGGTGACGTCGCCGTCGGGAAACACATCCGTGGACCCAATGCTGTTGATGGCGGTCAGGGCATCCCGGACGGTGATGCCGTCCTGATCGGTGATGCTGAGCGTGTCTTCGAGATCCGCGGCGCCGGTAAATACCGCACTACCCATCAGCGACGGCTTGAACCGCGAGCCTTCTTCGTTGAACCAGTCCACCACGGCGACGTTGTACATCGGCGCCACACCGGATTCAGCAGCCTGACGACGGATCCGGTCAGCGGCACTCGCACCGGCGAAGACGCCATAGGCGCCGTCGAACTTGCCTCCGCGCGGCTGGCTGTCGAGATGCGACCCGACCAGGACGTAGGGTGCACCCGGCTGAAATTCCAACAACCCGAACAGGTTCCCGACCCGGTCCACTTCCACGGTGAACCCACGCTGAATCAGCCACTGCGAGAGCCACTCCCGCATCTGCCCGTCCTCAGCTGTGGCGGCCTGCCGTTCCACACCGCCGGCCGGGGTGGCGCCGATGGCGGCCAGTTCGGCCCAAGATTGCAGGAACTCGCGGTCGCGGCCGGTGTCGAGACGGATGCGCAGTCCGGCGTTGCTCTGTTGTGCGGTCAAGATTTTCCTCCAGGCACGTTGAATGAGCGTCGCGATCTCCGGCGACGCAGGGTTGTGACGGTGGCCGTTCAGGTCAGATCAGGTACTGGGACAGACCGCGTTTGAGATAGCTGCCGTGGCCTTTTCGACCCAGGTACTGCCCGCGGTCGACGACGACGGTGCCTCGCGAGAGCACGGTCTGGACGCCGCCGTCGATCTCGAAACCCTCCCAGGTGGAGTGGTCGAGGTTCGAGTGGTGGGTCTTGTCGAAGCCGATCGAGGTGTGCGCCTTGGGGTCATAGATCACGACGTCCGCGTCGGCCCCGGGCGAGATGATGCCCTTACGCGGGTACAGACCGAACATCCGCGCCGGGGTGGTCGCACACACGTCGACCCAGCGCTCCAAGCTCAGGTTGCCGTTGACCACGCCCTGGTACATCAGGTCGATGCGATGTTCGACGCCGGCCATCCCGTTGGGGATCTTGGAGAAGTCGTCGATGCCCATCTCCTTCTGCCCCTTGAAACAGAACGGACAGTGGTCGGTGGACACCGTGGCCACGTCGCCGGTGCGGATGTAGCGCCACAACTCGTCCTGATGACGCTCCTCGCGGGACCGCAACGGCGTCGAACACACCCACTTGGCGCCCTCGAACCCCGCGGCACCCAGCTGCTCCTCCAGCGACAGGTACAGGTACTGCGGGCAGGTCTCGGCGAACACGTTCGCGCCTCGGCCGCGAGCGGTGGCGATCTGCTCCATCGCCTGCTTGGCCGACACGTGGACCACATACAGCGGGGCCCCGGTGACCTTCGCCAGCATGATGGCGCGGTGAGTGGCCTCCTCTTCCAGCTCCCACGGCCGGGACACCCCGTGGTAGTAGGGCGAGGTTTCACCACGCTCGATGTGCTGGGCCACCAGCTGATCGATCGCGATGCCGTTCTCGGCATGCATCATCGTCAACGCGCCGTTGCCGGCGCACTGCTGCATGGCCCGCAAAATCTGGCCGTCGTCGGAGTAATACACCCCCGGGTAGGCCATGAACAGCTTGAAACTCGTCACGCCCTCGGCGACCAGTTCGTCCATCGCTTTGAGCGCATCGGAGTCCACTCCGCCCAGGATCTGGTGGAAGCCGTAATCGATCGCGCAGTTGCCCGCGGCTTTCGAATGCCAGGCCGCCAGGGTGTCCTGCACTCGCTCGCCCTGCCGTTGGATCGCGAAGTCGATGATCGTGGTGGTGCCGCCGTGGGCGGCGGCACGGGTACCGGTCTCGAAAGTGTCGGAGGCGACGGTTCCGCCGAACGGCATCTCCATATGGGTGTGGGCGTCGACACCGCCCGGAATGACGTAGCGGCCCGAGGCATCCAGCACGCGATCGAAACTCTGGTCGGGATCGCCGAAGAGAGCCCGCTCCGGATCGACCAACGCAGCGATGCGCTCGCCGTCGATGAGCACGTCGAGCGTCTGACAGCCGGTGGGGGAAACGACGGTGCCGCCGCGGATGTACGTCGTGGTCATGGCAAGAGATCGTATGGCTGCCAACGTGATCCGGCCCATAGCCGCCGTGCAACGTATTGGCCCGCACAAATTGTGCACACGCACAGTCACGGGCGGTATCCGACCCCGACATCCCGCTCCGAATTGGGCACAGCGTCTCCACCGCGGCCGGAAACAGATCAGATCGCTCACCCTACAAAGCACCCGGGTCTGCAGTAGCCTGCCCGATGATGCGCAATCTGTCCGACCGCCGCGAAGACACCCGGCTTCGCTGGCGCTGGCTGCTCCAGCAGCTCGACAATCTGGACGACGATCTCGCGGCCGAATACCTGATGCAGATCGACCGGGGTGCGCGGTTCTACGACAGCGTGCCCGAAGAAGACGACCTGCTCGGCGCTGCACGTCTGGCCTTTCGCTACCTTTTGTCGGTCCTACTGGAACGACCGATGAGCGCCGAGCTGGCCGAGTTCCCCACAGCGGTCGGGGCCTTGCGGGCCACCCAGGGCATCGCCCTGGAGAATCTCACCGCGGCAGTGCGTACCGATTTCCTCGTCGCGTGGTCGGCGCTGTTGAAACTTGCCGGCGACGACGACATGGCCGTATTGGCACTGCACGTCGACGTACTCTGGCAGGCCGTCGACGACTTCGCGATCAGGGTGCAGAGCGGCTATCTGGACCAACGGCTGGCGATGGCAAGGACCAGCACCCTCGAGCAACAGCACAGTCTGTCCGAACTGTTCTCCGGCGAGCCCGCACCGGCGATCGTCCGGCGCGCTGCTCAGATCCTTGGCCTGGACGAGTCGGCCACCTACTGGGTGATCGGGACTCCGGGCGAGGACGCCGGGCGTACCGTCACCCGACGCCTGCTGACCCGACATCTGACTGCGCTGGACTACGTCGATCACGGGGTGACGCTCATCCTGGTGGCCGCCGACGGCCGCTGGGCAGACGACGAGTCGGTGGTTGCCGACCTGCTTGCCGGCCTCGAAGGAGCCGTCGCACCCAGGTCGATCCGGCTCTCGGAGGTACACCGAGCCGCCGCGATCGTCCGGATGCTGGTCGACCTGGACCATACGGCGACCACCTTGCGCGGATCATGGGCCCAGCTGTCGATAACCCAGCTGTCACAGGTGATCGAGGACCTACGTGGCTACGTTCTCGGCCCGCTCGACGAGGTGCACGACTGCGAACTGATCGTCGAGACGATCCAGGTGTTCGCCGGGAGCGGTTCCGTTTCCGACACCGCCTCGACCCTCTACTGCCACCGCAACACCGTGATGAACCGGATCCGCCGGTTCGAGGAGGCCACCGGTATCAGCTTGCGCAGCCCACGCGCGCTGGCCATGGTCCAGTTGTGCCTGCTGCCGGCCTAGGACCGGACAGCGGCGGTCCAGGACCTACGTGCCCTTCACGTTGAGCACCTGACGGAGCTCATGTTCGATCTCGATCAGGCTCGCGGCGTCAGCCATCACGACGTCGATGTCCTTGTACGCGTCGGGAATCTCGTCGACCCACTGCTCGCCGTGCCGGTATTCGATGCCCTGCATCCGCTGCGCGAGGTCGTCGGCCGTGAAGCGTCGACGTGCCTCGTTTCGGGAGAACCGCCGGCCCGCACCGTGCGGGGCTGAGCACAGCCCAGCGGGATTTCCCTTGCCGCGCACGACATATGACCGCGTCCCCATGCTGCCGGGAATCAGGCCCATGACCCCGGTGTGCGCATCGATCGCGCCCTTTCGGGTCAGCCACACCTCACGGCCACCGTGGTGTTCCTTGCGGGTGTAATTGTGGTGGGTGTTGATCCGTTCGACCTCGAAATCTCCTGCCGTCTTCGGCTGGTCCAGATGGGCATAGCCCATCCATGCGGCGAACACCCACATGTAGCGGTCCATCATCTCGGCGCGGTTCTCGAACGCGAACCGCTGCGCCCAGTTGAGATCGCGCAGATAGTCGCCGAACTCAGGGGTGCCCTGGGGAAGGTAGGCCAGGTCCGGGTTGGGCAGGTCGATCCACCACCGCTTCATGAGCTTCTGCGCAATCCTGATGTGCTTCTGCGCGATCTTGTTCCCGACGCCACGGGAGCCGGAATGCAGGAACAGCCACACCCGGTCGGCCTGGTCCAGGCACAGTTCGATGAAGTGGTTGCCGCCGCCGAGGGAGCCGAGCTGCTCCCGCCACTTGGGCGAGTGCGACAGGTCGATCCCGCCGTCCTTGGCCAGGTGCTCGAGGTCGGTGATGCGGCCCGCCGTAAACGGGAACCGGGCGAGAGTGTCGTTGTAGTTGCCCGGTGACAGCGGGATCGCCGTCTCGATCGCCGTCCGCAGCGCCGCCAGATCACGACCCCGGATGTCGGCAGCGGTGAATTCGGTGCGGGCCGCGATCATCCCGCAGCCGATGTCGACACCGACGGCCGCAGGGATCACGGCGTCGATGGTCGGGATGACGGTGCCGACCGCCAACCCCTTACCGCTGTGGGCATCAGGCATCAAGGCGACATGAGGATGCACGAACGGCATCGACGCGGTCTGCTTCGCCTGCTCGATGGTGTTGTCGTCGATGTGGCTGGCGAAGTTCAACAGCTTGTGGTCGACGACGCGATGCGTAGTCATGACGTCGATTCTCCCGATGCTGTCGAGTTGTTTGTTCGTCCTGACTACACCGCAATCGGTTGGTAGGCAACGTGCAGCAGGATGGTCCGTTTACACCAGCGGACTGCCGGGAATCACAGCCTGGCGGGTTGCCGGATCTTTACTGCGTGACGACCGATTCACCTGCGCTCGGCAGTGTTGCGCGGCGCAGTACTTGCGTCACGATTTGACGAGAAGCGGTACCTGCGCGCGAAAATATAGTTCGGCTCGCTTACGAATCGTCGGCACCGGGGGTCCGATGAAAATTGGATGGTATGTGTTCATGCACCGCCCTGACGGTGGCGTGATGCCGATCGCTGGATTCTGGCGCAAACGCACCGCACTGCGGTGGATCGAGGAGCACGCCGAACCAGATCACCAATTCGAGGTCCATCGGTTCGGGTGGTGGTCTGCCGACATTGCCGGTCAGCGGAAGGCAGCGGACCCAGCGAGCGGATGCCAGGGGGCCGACGAGCACCGATAGGCGCCGGGCTCCGCATCCAGCGGCCAGAAACCAAACAGGCCCCCTCGAAAGGGGGCCTGATCAGGGTGGCAGATGCAGGATTCGAACCTGCGTAGGCGTAAGCCGACGGATTTACAGTCCGCTCCCATTGGCCGCTCGGGCAATCTGCCTGGTTTCGCCCCGCCCCGTTTCCGGTTTGGTGCGAATAGCAGGGTACAACGAGGACCTACCCAAGTTACAAACCGGCAGGCCAGGTGCGACGAGGGCCACAACCGGACAGCGGCAGCGCGGACTGCTTCAGCGGTCCAGCCGACGTCGCGATCGCCATCGAGTCCGCCACGACAACCCGCCTGTGGTGCGGACAGCAAGGTGCGACGAGGATGTACCTAAGCTACGAACCGGCAGTATTCACCGAGGGAAGAGGAGGGGCGTCCAATGGCGGATTCCAGCTTCGACGTCGTCAGCAAGGTCGACCGGCAGGAGGTCGATAACGCGCTCAACCAGGCCGCCAAGGAACTGTCCACCCGCTTCGACTTCCGTGGCACCGACACCACCATCGCCTGGAAGGGCGAGGAGTCCATCGAGCTGGTCAGCTCCACCGAGGAACGCGTCAAGGCCGCGGTCGACGTGTTCAAGGAGAAATTGGTCCGCCGCGACATCTCGATGAAGGCCTTCGACGCCGGCGACCCGCAGCCCAGCGGCAAGACCTACCGGGTGTCCGGCGACATCAAACAGGGCATCACCAGCGAGCAGGCCAAGAAGATCACCAAGATCATCCGCGACGAGGGCCCCAAGGGCGTCAAGGCGCAGATCCAGGGCGACGAGATCCGGGTGAGCTCCAAGAAGCGCGACGACCTCCAGGCCGTCATCTCCCTGCTGAAGGGCTCCGACCTCGACGTGGCGTTGCAGTTCGTCAACTACCGCTAGCGCGGCCGCGACGGTGCACTCAGATCGCGTTTGACGACGAAATCGCGATCTGAGCGCACACTCGGCGCATCACGGGGTAGACCGCGGCGAGAACCTCGGGATGAACCGGTGCATGGTCGCCGCCCCGGCACACGACACCGCGCCCAAGGCGGCCGCCGCAACCCCTAGCGGCGCCACCGCGGCCACCCCGCCGACCGCCAGCGGCCCGAGGAACATCCCGCTGTCGTGCATGAGCCGCCACGCCGCCAGGAACTCGGCCCGGGTGGCCGTGGGCGCCACGTCCGCGCCCAACGTCATGATGACGCCGTTGCCCAGCCCGTTGCCCACACCCATCAGCACCGCCACGGCCGTCATACCGATCACCCCGGCGGCGAACGGCAGTGCGAACAGCGACGCACCGATCACCACGAGCGAAGGCACCGCCATCGCCCGTCGCCCGTAGCGGTCCATCACCACCCCGGACGGATACGAGCACAACAGGTCGGCCAGTGCCCCGATGCCGAACACCACCGAGGCGGTCGCGGCACTCAGCCCGATGTGATCGGCCCACAGCGGCAGCACCGCATCCCGAGACGACCGCGCCGCCCCCATCATCAGCGCCCCCAGGCCCAGGGTGCCCAGCAGCGCACGGTGTGTTTGCACGATCTCGGCGAGTCGGGCCCCGCCGGGCACCGCCCCCTCGGCGCGCGGCGGATCGGCCAGTCGGGCCATCAGATACCCCGACACCACGATGCCGACCAACTGCACGAGGAAACCACCGTGGGTCCCCACGGCCAGGATCACCGCGGCCCCGATGAGCGGCCCGATGAAATAGCCGAGCCGCCACGTCATGGCGAACATCGCCATCGCGCGGGCCCGCCTCTCGACGCCCACGGCCTCGGCCAGATAGCTCTGCCGCGCCAAACCCCATACCGCACTGGAGAACCCAGTCAGCAACACGCCAATGCCGAGAACCAGTGGGTTCCAGGCGATCAGGCACAGCAGCACTCCCGCGGTACCGAGCGAGGACCCGACGATGATGGACCGTCGCTCGCCGAACCGCGCGACCATCCGTCCGGCCGGCAGGTCGCCGCACACCGCACCGAGGCCGACGAGCGCGACGATGAACCCGGCCACTCCCACCGACGCGCCCAAATCCCGGGCGACGAGCGCGATCACGGGTGCGCCGGCGCCCTGCCCGATCCCGAAGATCGCGGACGGCAGGAAGACCGTGGTGGCCAGAGAGCGGAGCGGAACGCCCTCGCTCACGCGCTGGTTTCGGCCGCCGTCGCCGTGTAACGGCTGGGTCGGTGCGCCAACCCGTAATGTCCGCGCAGCGTCGTCGCGGTGTAGTCGGTGCGGAACAGACCGCGCCGCTGCAGGATCGGCACCACCTGCTCGACGAAATCCTCGAGGCCGCCGGGCAGATACGGCGGCATGATGTTGAATCCGTCGGCGGCACCCTCGCTGAACCACAGCTCCAGGTTGTCGGCCACCTGCTCGGCGGTGCCGGCGAAGGTCCGGTGTCCGCGGCCGCCACCGAGTTTGGCGATCAGTTGCCGCACCGTCAGCGACTCGCTGCTGGCCAGGTCCTTCACCAGTTGGTAGCGACTCTTGGGGCCCTGGATCTGCTCGATGGGAGGCAGCGCGGGCAACGGCGCGTCGAGCGCATGCGAGGTCAGGTCCACTCCGAGCATCTGCGAGAGCTGACGCAACGAGTACTCGGGTGAGATCAGGTCGGTGAACTGCTGTTCCAGTTCGAGCGCCGCATCCTCGGTGGGGCCGATGAACGGCACGATGCCGGGCAGGATCTTCACCTCGTCGGCGCTGCGACCGAACTTCACCGCCCGGGACTTCACGTCGCGGTAGAACGCCTTGCCGTCCTCCACCGAGCGCTGCGCGGTGAAGATCGCCTCGGCGTACCGGCCGGCGAAATCCTTGCCGGACTCCGAGGACCCGGCCTGCACCAGCAGTGGCCGTCCCTGCGCCGACCGCGGCGAGTTCAGCGGGCCGCGCACCGTGAAGTGCTCGCCGTCGTGGTCGATCCGGTGCACCCGGTCCGGGTCGGCGAATATTCCGGTGGACTCGTCGAGGATCAGGGCGTCGTCTTCCCAGCTGTCCCACAATGCCGTTGCCACGTCGACGAATTCAGCGGCACGTCGATAACGCCCGGCATGGTCGGGAATGCCCTGGACACCGAAGTTGGCCGCCTCGTCCTCGCCGGCAGAGGTGACGATGTTCCACCCGGCCCGGCCGCCGCTGATGTGGTCCAGCGACGCAAAGCTACGGGCCAGGGTGTAGGGCTCGATGTAGCCGGTCGTGGCGGTGGCGATCAGTCCGATGTGCTCGGTGACCGTCGCCATCGCGGTCAGCAGGGTGATGGGTTCGAAGATTGCCTGCGTATTGTGCTTCACCCGCGGCCCCACCGCGAGCCCGTCGGCGAAGAAGACCGAATCCAATTTGCCACGCTCGGCGAGTTGGGCCAGACGCTGGAAGTGCTTGACGTCGGTCAGGTTCCGCACATCGGTGCGGTCGTGCCGCCACGCTGCCTCATGGTGGCCCACACCCATGAGGAACGCGTTGAGATGAAATTGTCGCGTCATGAACATCCTTTGATCAATTGGTGGCCCGCCAGCCCGACAGCCGCCCTTCGATTGCCACGACGATGCCGTTGAAGATGACGCCCACCAGGGCGATGGTGACGATGCCTGCGTACATGTTGGGAATCTGGAAGTTCAGCTGCGATGCGGTGATCAGGTAGCCCAATCCGGCCTTGGCGCCGACCATCTCGGCGGCGATGAGGACCAGGATCGAGGAGGCCGCCGCCATGCGCAGGCCGGTGAAGATGGTCGGCACTGCTGCGGGCAGGATCACCTTCTGGAACAGCCGGACCGGGGAAAGCCCCAGGGAGCGCGCCGATTTGATCAGCAGGGGGTCCACGGTGCGTACCCCGGAGATGGTGTTGAGCAGGATCGGGAACGACGCCGCATAGATCACCAGCGCCACCTTGGAGGTTTCCCCGATCCCCAGGATGAGGATGAACACCGGCAACAGCGCCAGCGCGGCGGTGTTGCGGAACAGCTCAAGGATCGGGTTGAGGAACTCTGCGACCGGCCGGTACCAGGCGATCGCCACACCGAGCGGGATGCTGACGACGATCGCGATGGCCAGGCCGATGAGGGCACGCGACAGGCTGGCCGAAACATGCTCGGCCAGTTGGCCGTTGCCCAGGAGGGTGAACCAGGCGCTGACGACCTCGGAGAACGGCGGGAGGAAGACCTTGTCCACCAGCCCGACCCGTGGCGCCACTTCCCACAGGCCCAGGAACGCGGCGACGACCACGGTGGGACGCAACAGCCGCCACGCGAGGGTCTGCAGCCGGCGACGACGCCGCTCGGGCTCCGGTGCCGTCGTTGCCTGGGCTGGAGTTTCGACGTACGACGCGGCAGGCGCTTCGGCGATGGCGCTAGACATGTTGGACCTCCTCGGACCGGGCGCGTTCCACCTCGTCGTGCAGTAGCGACCAGATGTGGTGGCGTTGCGCCCGGAATCCTTCGCTGGAGCGGATGTCGTCGGTGCTGCGGTCGATGTCGACGTCGACGATCTTCTTGATCCGGCCCGGCCGCGACGTCAGCACGGCGACCCGCTGGCCGAGATACAACGCCTCGTCGATGCCATGGGTGATGAACAGAATGGTCTTGCCGGTGGCCTGCCAGATCCGCAGCAGCTCATCCTGCAGGGATTCCCGGGTCTGGGCGTCCAGCGCGGCGAACGGCTCGTCCATCAGCAGCACCTCCGGGTCGAACGCCAGGCTGCGGGCGATCGCGACGCGCTGCTTCATTCCCCCGGACAGTTCATGCGGGTAGCGGTCGGCGAAGCCCTGCAGCCCGACCAGCTCGAGATACTCCTCGGCCCGCCGCCGCCGCTCGGCCGCCGGTAATCCTTTTGCCTCCAGGCCGAATTCGATGTTCTTTCGGGCGGTGCGCCACGGCAGCAGCGCGTACTGCTGGAAGACGATGCCGCGGTCAAGGCCGGGACCGGTGATCGGTGTGCCGTCGAGCAGGATCTCCCCCGACGTCGGCTGGGTCAGTCCGCCCAACAGGTCCAGCAGCGTCGACTTGCCGCAGCCGCTCGGGCCGACCAGCACCAGGAACTCGCCGTCCGCCACATCGATGCTGATGTCCTGGATCGCGGTGAAATGGGTCTTCTCACCACGGATCACGAACTGCTTGGTCACGTGCCGAAGGCTCAGCTTGGGTGACGCATTCTCGGAGTGTGCACTCACTTGTGCGCCAACGCTTTCCCATCGGGGCCGCTGCCGTCGGGGTAGGTTCCGTTGGCGTACGGGTTGAACTCGTTGGTGTAGAGGTCCTTGGCCTTCAACTGCCCCTCCTTGAGCTCGCCATTGCGCACGAGCCAGTCGATCCAGGTCTGCAACTCACGTTCGGCGATCACCGCGCCGGGCACCGGAATTCCTGAGCTGCGCCAGTATTCGATCGACTTCGTGTCCTCGTTGCGCTTGCGCTTGTCGATGATCTCGCGGAACTTGGCGACCACCTCGTCACGCGGGGTCACCTGGGTCCACCGGATGGCCCGCGCGGTGCCCTGGACGTAATCGGCCACCGCGTCCCGGTTCTTGGCCAGGAAATCGTCGCGGACAACAAACGTGCCGTAACTGAACGCCCCGAACAGGGACTTGTCGGTGAACAGCGGCCTGATCCCCCCGCGCTCCTGGGCGGTCTCCCGCCAGATCCCGTTGAGCGCCGCGACATCGATCTGCTTCTCGCGCAGCGCCTGCTCGGTGTTGACGGGCGGCACCACGGTGAGAGTCACGGTCTTGATCTCGTCGTTCGTCAGCCCCTCCTTGGCCAGCCATTCCCGCGTGAGAAATTCATGATGGGCGCCAAGGGTATTCATCCCGACCTTCTTGCCGATCAGGTCACGTGCCGAGCGGATCGGGCTGTTCTCCAACACGAAGTATCCGGTGTATTCGCCCTCGTCGGCACCATAGGAGCTGAGCACCGAGGTGATCGGAGCGCCGGCGGCGTTGAGCTTGACCACCGCGCCGTTGAACGCCTCACCCACTTCGATATCGCCGGTGGCCACCGACTGGATGTCCTGCGGCCCGCTGGTGGTGTTCCCCACCCAATCGAGCTTGATCTTGTCGTAGTAGCCGAGGTCCTCGGCCAGTTCCTGGAATCGGACCTCTCCAGCCCAACCTTGATAGCGCACCACGGTCTTGCCGTCTTCGGTGCGCGCGGACTCACCGGACGAGCCACACGCGGTCAGTACCAGCACGAGTGCACTGAGCATCGTGAGTACCGAACTGATTAGGCGCATGGCCGTTGCCCCCCATGGAGTCGCACTGATTGGTGCGACTCATGCTGGCAACAAATCGGGGTCGGGTAACCCTTTAGCCTCGCGAAGAATCGAAAGGCTCAGCCGGCTTCCGGGCTGACCGTCAGGTGCCGCCGTACTGCGGCTGCAGCACCGGGGCGAGCGCCGAGAGCGGGATGTGCGCCTGCACTGTGCCGCCGTCCATCGACCACTGCATCCGGCCCGGGGTGAAATCGACCGGGGAATCACGGCCGACCGGATAGTCCGGCATGTAGAGGATCAGCTCGTCCTGGGTCAGCGCCCAGGCCTTGTAGCCGCCCGAGTACACGTTGTTCGGGGTCCAGCGGTCCGGGGTAAACGGGTAGGTGCCGGGCTGGTGCGGTGGCGGTGCGGCATCGAGCGCGGCGACGATGAACGGCTCACCCAGGCGCGGGATCTCGGCCCGGTGGTCGACACCCGGTTTGAACAGGTCGGCCAGCTGCACCTGCCGCCCACCGGCGAACGTGAAGGTGCGGTAGGCATCGCTGACGATGGGCGCGTTCGGGTGTGAGAGCGCGTCGGTACCGACCGTGCCTGAGTACATCTCGTGGAAAACGGCCGTCGTCGCGTCGCCGTGCTGGAAGATCTCGAACTGCTCCTCACCGAAGCTGTCATGGGCCATCTTCTGCGCGGCGTTGCGCCAGTTGTTCATCAGGTTGGTCAGGTACTGCCGGACGACGGGGTTTTCCACCAGATCACCGGGCAGCGCCAGCTTGATGTCCCGAACCGCCTTCCGGTCCGAGGTCACCGAGGTGTGGCAGGCCTGCCCATCCCACTGTCCGGACAGTTCGTCACAGAACGTCGCCGCCGACGCCGCGGCGGGCGGGGCGACCGTGATGGCCACCGTCGAGCCCGCCACCAGGGCCGCCGCGCCGATCAGCTTGCCGATGCGCAACATGTCAATACCTCAGGGAAGTTCCACTTTGCTTGCACGCCACTGCCCGTCGACCTTCTCCATCGTCATCTTGATGCGGCTGCGGTCGATCCGCGGATCGGGCACCGTGCTGTTGGCCACCGACTGGTCGACGAACAACAACACGACGACCTTGTCCTTGCTCGCCGACTGAACCGCCGACTGAACCACCACGCCGTGTGCGGTGGCCTTGTTGTCGATGAGCAGTTGGCGCAGCTGCATGCTCGACTGCGAGTACATGTCCTTGAACTCACCGGTGGCACCGGCCAGGACCTGGTTGAAGTTTTCGCCGACCTTGTTGGAGTCGATACTCGTCAACACCTGGGCATAGTTGACCGCGGCATCCTGCGCCTGCTGGCCGGCCTGGGTGACCTGCTTGGTCTGCCACAGCTGCCACCCGAGGAAGCCCGAAAGCGCCAGGGAGGCAGCGACGACGACGGCGACGGCCCCGACGAGCGCCCAGCGGCGCCGGCCCCGTGACGTTGCGTCCGAAGATTCGGGCTCGGGCTCTGCCGCCTCTTCGGCCTTGGCTTCGTCCGTGGCTTCGTCGTCGGCTTCGTCGTCGGCGTCAGCCTCCGTCTCAGAATCGGCGACCTCCTGGGCCGTCTCTTCGATACCGATTGCGTCGTCGACGGTCTCGGTCTGATCGTCGTCGGTCTTCTTGTCCGTCGTCACAGTCACCGTCATCTCCTTTGGGTGAGGTTGGGTGGATTAGCGGGGCGGTTCGATCGGCAGGGTCGGGCCGCCGTAGGGCGTGGGAATGGTGTAGCGCCCCTTGGGTGTCGGATCGGTGGTGCGCCCGAGGTCGGCCCCGGGCGGCGGGCCCGCGGTGTCGTCACCTGCCGGACGCGGCGCATTCTTGGCGCCACGAACCAGGACACCGGGGTGGTCATCGCGACAGTACGTGTACATGTAGGGCTCCGGGTAGTCGGCCGACGCCGGTGGCCGGCGGGGTGTCCCGTAGTCACACGTATAGCGCGGATAGATGTCCGCCGTTGCCCACAGCCCGTTGTCATGCATGACGCTGCCCAGTGCATCGAGCACCGAGGTGCGGTAGTTCGGGAACAGTGCATTCAAGGCCGGCACCCGCAGATACAGCAATTGCGAAGTGCTGGCGAGGCTTCCGAGCAGCTGCACCATGGTGTCGGAGTTGTCGGTGAACAGGTTGTCGACAGAGTTCAACGCTTCCGGGGTCTGATTCGTCAGGCGGCGGAAGCCCTCACGCATCTTGTTGATCCCGTCGAACGACGAGTCCAGGTTGTCCGATGCCACGGCGATCCCGGCGTTCTTCTCCGACATCAGGTTGAACACCACGCGGCTGTTGCGCAGCACGCTGACCGTCTCGGGCAGCACCGAATCCAGGGTGGACAGCAGGAATGTGCCGCCGTCGATGACGTCGGCCAGCTTGCGCGGACCGGCCTGCGACATGCTCAGTTCCCGGCGGATCACTTCCAGCTTGGCGGTATCGACCTGGGCCAGCGCACCGTCGGCGTCGGCTAGCAACTGGGCCAGGCTGACCGGCACCGTGGCCTTGCCCAGACCGATCACACTGCCGTCGGCGAGGAACGGGCCGTCTGCCGTGTTCGCCGCGAAATCGATGTACTGCTCACCGGCCGGGGACAATCCGGACACCCGGACATCGCTCGACTTCGGGATGGAGACCGCCGAATTCACTTTGACGACCGCGCTGACCCCGGCTGGTGTGATGTTGAGTCGCTCTACCCGCCCCACCCGCACACCGCGCAATGTGACGTCCTGATTGGGCAGCAGGCCGGCGGATTCCGGCAGCTCGATGGTGATGCGGTAGCTCGAGTCGAACGGCTTGACCCGCAGCGCCCCGATCATCAGGTAAGCGCCGGCCACCACCAGGGTCATCACCAGTGCGCCGGCCGAAAGCCAGGCGCGACGCCGGTATCCGGCCCGGACCACGCCGACGACGAAGTCGGCCAGCGAGTTGATCATCGCGGCACCTCCGCCGCCGGCACCGGCGCCGGTGTCTCAGCGGGAGCGGCCGGCGGCGCGCCCGGGGGTGGCTCCGCGGGTGCCGGGACGATCTCACCGGGCTCGGTCGGGCTGGGAATCACCGGCATCTGCGGCACCGAAGGTCCACGACCGACGACGCGCTCCTGCAGCCGCAACAACGTGTACTGCAGCGAGCCGACCAGCTGATGCCAGTTGTAGCGCTTGGGACCGTGCAATCCGGGATCACCGCCGAACCCGATATCGGGAATCGATCCCAGAATCAGCCGGTCGATGCTGGCGCGCACCGAAAGGCCGCTGCCGGACGTCGCTTTCACCAGCGGCGGCATCAGCCGGTTGAGCGCGTACAGCGAGGCATCCGGGGACAGCGCGACATCGTTCCACGCGCCCGCCACCTTGTTCGCATCGGCGATCACGCTGCGCCCACTGGTGTCGGTACCCGCGACCGACGGGAACTTGCGCAATTGCGCAGAGGTGTCACCGATCTGGGTGATCAGGTCGGCGATCTGGGTGGTGTGCTCGGCCAGGGTGTCGGTGGCCGGCCCGGCCGCATCCATCAACTCACTGACGGTCTGGTTCTTCTCGTCGATCTGCTTCAACAGCCGCGAGGTCTCGGTCATGGCGGTCGAAAGCTGGTCGGAGCGCGCGTTCAGGGTGCCCAGCGTGTGGTTCGTCTTGGCGATCAGATTGCCGAACGCTTGACCCTGATCACCGGTGGCCTTGCCCATCCCGTTGATGATGTTGGTGAAGTTGCGCACCGCACCACCGTTGACCAGGATCGCCGCCGAGCCCAGCAGTGATTCCACGGTCGCGGCGGCGCGGGTGTCGTCCAGACCGATGGTGTCGCCGTCCTTGAGCAACGGGGCGTTCGCGTCGCCCGGGCTCGGCGGCCTGACCGAGACGAACACGTCGCCCAGCGGTGTCGCCGAACGCAACTCGGCGGTGGTGCCATGAGGCAGACGGACGCCGTCCATGATGCGCAGGGTGGTCACGGCGGTGTAGTCCTTTGCCACCATCGACTCGAGTTCACCCACGTCGGCACCGGCCAACTTCACCTTGGCATTGGCCGGCAGATTCAAGGCGTTCGAGAACACCGCGGTCAGCCGGTAGCCGCCAGAGCCGACACCGGGAGCAGGCAACGGCAGGCTGGCCAGGCCTTCGGACGCGCATCCCGACACGGTCAGACATGCCGTCATCACCACCGGCAGAACGTATTTACGCCACGGTCGTTTCATCGCTGCCCCATCGCCGCCATGCCGTCGAGCATGTAGGAAAGCCCGAAGTCGGGACCGAAGTCCTGCACCGTTCCGGTGCTGCAGCCGAGCTGCCGCAGGCCCATCATGTTGCAGACCTCCTTGACTGTCTGCGAGTCGAACAGCACCTTGTCCACCAGGACGTGTGCCCGCGCCGAGCCGTTGTTCTGATCGACGATGTTGTAGATGTTGTCCAGCGTCAACGGGGCCAGATCGAGGAACTCCGCGAGATCACGCCGCTGGTCAACTGTCGTGGTCAGCGCGGTATTGCCGTTGAGGACAATCTGTTTCACCTCTTCGCGGTGGGTCTGCAGTACCTCCCCCACCTGGGTGATCACCTCGTTGATCTTCTTACCTGTGGTGCCGCTGCCGAAGTTCTCGTCGGCCAGGATCTGGCTGAGTTGACGCACTGACGAACCGAATTCCCGCAACGTGGCATCGTTGCGGGAGGCGGCTTCGAACAACGAGCTCAAGTTCCGCACGATGGTGGTGAGCTGGTCGCGGGTCACCGCTCCGCGATCCGAACTGAGCCGCAACGCGTCTGACAGTTCGCCGAGGGCGTCCTTCATCTGCTGCCCGTTGCCGTCGGCGATCGCCGCACTGGCGTTGACGACATCGGCCAGCGGTCCGTTGCCCTTGCCGTCGCCCTTCAGCGACGAGGACAACTTGTCCAATACATCCAGCACCCGCGCGAACTCGACGGGCGTCTTGGTTCGGTTCAGGCCGATCGTGTCGTGATTCTGCAGCGTGGCCCCGCCGTGGTAGGCCGGGGTCAGCTCGATCTGGCGGTCGGTGAGAATCGAGTTGGAGATGGTGACCGCCTGCGCATCGGCCGGGACAGAAACGTCCTTGTCGACGGTGAACTCGACCTCGACGTAATTGCCCTTGGGTGTGATCTTGGTGACCTGACCCACCTGCATGCCGAGCACCGCGACCGTGTTTCCCTCGTACAGCCCTGCAGCACTGTCGAATTGGGCCGTCACGGTGATGGTGTCGGTCCGATTTTTCAGAAACCACCAGCCCGCGCCGGCGACCGCCGCGACCAGCACGGCACCGGCCACGCACAGCGCGGCGATCTTGCTCCTGAAGACGCTCATTGGCAGTCCTTGTAGTACTGGATCATGTTGAACTGCTTGGCCCGGCCGCTGATCGCACACATCCAGGAGTCGATCAGCAGCCCGTTGCCGACGTGCATCTCCCCGGCGTTGCCGTTGCCGGTGGCGTTGGCGAGCCCGCGCAGGGCCACCGGCCCGGACTGCAGTGTGCTGCGCAGCAGATCGTCGTGCTGGCCCAGCATGTTGGACAGGTCGCGGAGGTTGGTGAGCAGCTGCTCGAGCTGCGGCCGGTCGTCGATCACGATGCCGGTCAGCGTCTGGACCAGATTGGTCAGGGCCGCGAGCATGGCCTGAAATGAGGCCCGGCGCATGACGAACTCGCCGACCAGGTCGTTGCCCTGATCGACCAGGTTGCCGATCGTGGCCTGCTGGCGACGCAGCGTGTTACCGACCAGATCCGTGGTCTCCAGCAGGGAGCCCAGTTGGTCGCGTCGGTCGGCGATGATGGTCGCCAGCGTGTGGGTGTTCTCCAGTGCCTTGGGCACCACCGCGGGCAGACCCTCCATCTGCTTGCCGAGGATGCCCAGTGTCTGCGCGAACTTGTCGGAGTCGACCTGTTCGAAGGTGGTGGTGACATCGCCCAACGCCTCCTGCAGGTCGTAGGGCACCTCGGTATGGGTGAGGTCAAAGGTGTTGTCGGGCAAGGAACCCGTGCCTGCGGGCTGCAGGGCCAGATAGCGAGATCCCAGGATCGTGGTGATCTTGATGACGGCCCGGGAGTCCTGTCCGAGCGGAACGTCGTCGCGCACCTTGAGCTTGGCCTCGACGTGGTCACCGGCCAGCTTCATGCTCTTCACCTCGCCCACCGGCATGCCGGCGACGGTGATCGGGTTGCCGGCCTTGAGCGCAGCAGCCTGTTGGAACCGCGCGGTGTACTGCCGGTAACCGACATCGGCCACCTTGACGATCAGCATCGCCCCGATCAGCACCGTCACCACTGCGATCGCCATGATCCCGAGCCACGTCCGGTTATAGCTCTCCAGGGGGCGCCGCTTCTTCTTCGGCTTCTTCGGCGCCGTCGGATTCTCGGTCTTCGTCAGCTGATCAACCATTGGCCATGTTCCTGCACTTCGGGGTGTACTGCGCCTTGTTCCCCGGGGTGGCCGCGTCGACGATGATCGGCGTGACGTCGTTGAGGCCAGGGAAGAATCCCGTCGCGTTCAGATCGCATGCGTAGGTGGTGGCGTAGGCGCCCTCGTTGGTCATCCGGGCGAATCCCTTGAGCAGCAAAGGCAGATTGGCGCCGGTGAACGCCAGCTGCGGTTCGATCCCCACCATGTGCGCGGCGAACCCGGGCTCCCGGGTGACAAGTTCGTTCAGCGACGGGTACACCTGATCGCTGATGGACGACAGCTGCTGCACCACCTTGGAGATGGAACCGAGGGAATCCACCATCTCGGGGCGGCGAGCATCGAATGTGGCGACCATGCCGCGGGTTTGGGTGATCACCTCGTCCAAGCTGTCGTTGTGTTGGGCCAGGTTCTTGGCCACGGCGTTCAAGTTGTTGATCACCTCTCCGAGTTCCTGATCCCGGCCGGCGAAGGAATCGGTCAACTGCGAGGTCTGGTCGACGAGTGCGACGATCGAGGCGTTGTCGCCCTGCAGCGAGGCGATGACGCCTTTGGTGAGATTGTCGGCGTCTCGGGGATTGAGCACGCTGAAGAGCGGCTCGTAGCCGTTGAGCAGGGCGCCGACGTCGAACGACGGATCGGTCTGATCGACCGGGATCGTGCTGCCTGCCGGAAGTGGGCCCGGATCGCCGATATTGCCCAGCGACAGACCGAGATACCGCTGCCCGACGATGTTCTGGTAGGTCACCGAGGCGACCGTCCGGCCGTACATCGGCTGGTTGTCCTGCACCACGAACGACACCTTGGCCAACGCGCCCTGCAGTTCGATCTTCTCGACGCGCCCGACCCGCACCCCGGCCATCCGGACGTCGTCGCCCTCACGCAGGCCGAACACGTCCGAGAAGAGTGCGGCGTACGGCACCGTCTTGCCGGCCACATCCCGGCGCAGCGTGACGTACACCAACCACGTCAACCCCAACGCGACCACCATGAACAGCGACAGGCCGATCATTGCACCGCGGTACTTCATCGGCCTCCCTCTCCTGAAACTGGCTGCGGCGCCTCGGCGGGCAGCAGCGGACCGTCAGGTGCCGGTGCTGCACCGGGTGCGGGAGCCGACCCGGGCACCGACGCCGCCGGCGGTGAACCGGGCGGCCGCGGCGCCACCGGCGCGATCGGCGACAGCGGCACCGGCGGAGGCGGCGTCGGCATGAGCGCGGGGTTCGCCGTCCCCGGCACCGGCCCGGCCGGCGGCATCCACGGTGGCAGCGGCGGATTCGGATCCGACAGGTCGGGGTTCGGGTTGACCAACGGCGGGCCGACCGCGACGAGATTCCCGTTGGCGCCCAACGCCGTTCCGGGCGGCGGCATCAGGTCGGCCGGCGGTTGATAGTTCTCCGGAAGCAACACATCCGGAAGCGACGGGCGGGTCGGCACCAGTGGGGCGGTGAAGCAGCTGGGGCCCTTGAGCCCGGAGTACTGCGGGCAGTCGGCACGGGTGTAGGCATAGCTGGGTGTCAGCGAGAGGTTCACCCGCATGTTGCCGAAGTCGTTTTCGGGCATCCACACGTGGTCGAAGAACTTGCCCGACAGCTGGTTGAGCTTGACGAAGGCCGGCACCCAGTTGTTCGAGGTGTCCGCCAGCACGCCAAGTACCGGAGTCAGGTTCGAGGTGGTCTTGACCAGTTGATCGGTGTGGTTGTCCAGTGCGGTGTGGGTGGTCCCCACGGTGTGGATCCCGCCGTTGATCATCGTGTTCAGCTGCGAGCGTTGCTCGACCAGCGTGCGCATCGGCTCCACGGCCTTGTGCAGGGCGTCGAGCAGATCCGGCGCGGTCTGCTGCAGGCCCTGGGTCGCGTCGATCAGAGCGGAAACGGTGGTGGGGCCGGGCTCGGTCGCCACAACTGCGTCGAGCTGGTCGATCAACCGGTTCAATTGCGCTCCGCTGGTGAGCAATTCGTTACGGCGGTTCTCGGTTGCCGCGTTCACCGCGGCCAGGATCCCCACTGTCTTGTCCTCACGGCCACGCCCGGTGGCGGCGAGTACGTCGCGCAGCTTGCTGATCGTGGTCTGGAACAGCACCGTGGGAAGCTCGGTGTCCTCCGGGATTTGGGCACCCGCAGAAATTGGGGCGCCGGGACTCGCACCATTTGCCGGCTCGCCGGCGCCGTCCACCAGTTGCACCGACGACACCGCGAAGACGTTGCTGGGCACCACGCGTGCAGTCACCGTGTTCGGGATGGAACCGGCGTACTCGGGTTTGAGGTCGATGTGGACGAAGTTGGGATCGCCGTTGGCGGCCGGGACGACATCGTCGACCATCCCGACGAGCACGCCGTGGTACTTGACGTCGGACCGCTGCGGCAGACCATCGCCGACGTTGACCAGCGCGGCCACCACCGGCACCCGATCGTCCAGCTTCCCGGTGGCCTTCACCAGAAGGAACGTCGAGACCAGCGCTGCCACAACGAGTACCGCGGCGCCACAGCCGAGCAGCTGACGGTCGGACGGACCCCGACCATCCATTTCCAGCGAGTTACCCATCTAGCCGCCGAACCTCGCTCCTGAATCGACCGTCCACAGCGCCATCGTGAGCAGCATGTTGACGATCACCACCACGGTGATGCTGGCGCGCATGGCGTGACCGGCGGCCACACCCACCCCTACCGGTCCGCCCGAGGCGTAGAACCCGTAGTAGCACTGCACCGTGGAGGCGATCCACACGAAGATGACTGCCTTCAGCACCGAGTAGAGGATGTCCTGCCCGGACAGCATGAGGCTGAAGTAATGCAGATAGGAACCGGTCGAACCGCCGCTGATCAGAAAGACCACCAACTGGGTGGTCAGATAGCTGACCGCGAGACACAACGCGTAGAGCGGGATCACGGCGATCACCGCGGCCATCAGCCGCGTGGTGACCAGATACGGGATCGGACGGATCGCGATGGAATCGAGCGCGTCGATCTCCTCGGCGATGCGCATCGAGCCCAGCTGCGCGGTGAACCGGCAGCCGGCCTGGGTCGCGAAGGCCAGCGACGCCGCGATCGGTGCCAGCTCACGGGTGTTCACCAACGACGAGATGATGCCGGTGGCCGGACCGAGCCCGAGCAGATCGAGAAAGTTGTAGCCCTCGATACCGACGAGTGCACCCATGGTGATGCCCAGTACGACCGCGACCCCGATGGTGCCGCCACCGACCACGAGTGAGCCGTTGCCCCAGGCGATGTCGGAGAGCAGCCGGACGAATTCACTGCGGTAGTGCCGCAGCACGATCGGTACCGCTGTCAGTGCCCGGACGAAGAACACCATCATGTGGCCCAGCCGCATCACCGGCTTGGAGGCCCGCCGGTAAAGCCGGACCCACGGCGCCAGGAGCGGTGGGACGAATGTCGAGGCCGTCACGTCACAGCCCGACCCGGGGGAACAACATGATGTAGAGCTGGCTTATCGCCACGTTGACCACCATCAGCAACAGAATCGATTCCACTACCGCCGCATTCACAGAGTTCGCCACACCGGTGGGCCCACCTTTGGTCGACAACCCCTTCTGACACGACACCACCGCGACGATGGCGCCGAAGATCACCGCCTTCACCAGAGCCACGATCATGTCCCCGGTCGTGGCGAACGAGGCGAAGGTTGCCACGAAGCTGCCGGGGGCACCGTTCTGGAAGTAGACGTTGAACAGGAAGCTGGCCAGGAAGCCGACGAAGCACACCACCCCGGTCAGCGCCACGCCGATCATGATCGCGGCGACGAAGCGCGGCACGACCAACCGCTGAATCACCGAGACACCCATGACCTCCATGGCGTCGGTTTCCTCACGCATGGTCCGCGAACCCAGGTCGGCGGTGATCGCCGACCCGACCGCGGCGGCCATGAGAACGGCCGCGACCAGTGAGGCGGCCTGCCGGATGACCGCCAGACCACTGGCCGCGCCGGCCAGTGACGTCGCGCCGACCTGGCCGGCCAAGAGCGCGAACTGGATCGAGAGGGTGACGCCGATCGGCAGGGCCACCAGCACGGTGGGCAGCACCGCGGTGCCGGCCATGAACGCGCCCTGCCGGATGAACTCCTGCCACTGGAAGCGGCCGGTCACAAGGTCGAGGAACAGGATCTGGACGGTGCGGACGCCGAGCACGAACTGGTCCCCGACCGTGGCGAGCGACGCCAGCGGATGACGCCGGGCATAACCGGTGGCCCAATTCTCGATGGCGTCGATTCCCCGCTCCGGTTCGACCCCATCAGACACGCTCTCAGGCGGCGCCGTCATCCTCTCTCATTAAGCAGCAGAACCAGCAAAGATCAACCCTCCCCAAACCGAGGTACGGCCGCTCTCGGCCGAATAACTCGCATTGGATGGCACCGTAACGTCGAGACTCGATCCCCGTCAACGTTTTGCCGAATTATCATTCACTTAGCGAGATGGGCTCATCAATTTCCGGCAATGCAGTCGCCGCCGCCGTCTCGTTGCCAGCCCCGCCCGGACGTATCGACGGGGCCTTGTCACTTCCCGTATCACGTGTAAACGCAGTGCATGTAGGGCGTCGTGAGCGCGGTACAGATTGACGCGGACGCAAGCGTCGCGCTCCGGCCGGCTCGAGAACCGAGCCCTATCGACGGACTCGCTACGGAATCAGTGCCCGGTATGGTCGTTAACTTTGCCGATCCTGTCGAACCCCTCGAAAAGTCGGCGGAATTTTGCCGACGACGAGACGCGCCCGTCATCGCGCACCGCCCGCGCCGAAGTCTACTGACTACGGGCGATGTCAGTCGGGTTTCGCAACATCTCGGCGGCATGGGATTCCCGGTTCGCCTGCGCCACGATCGCGGCCAGCAGACCGGGCATGGCGGCGTCCACATCATCCGCACGCAACCGTTGATAAACGTGCCCCTCACTGATCACCCGCTCGGTGAGGCCGGCGTCGCGCAGGATGTTGAAATGGTGGGTGGCCGTCGACTTGTTGATGCCGTCATAGAGCGCCGCGCATTTCACCGGCTCACCGGCGTCGTGTAGACGACGCACCATCTCGAGGCGCACAGGGTCGTGCAGAGCGGCCAGCAATTGAGGCAACGTGCCCACCGGACACGGCGCCTCGACTGTCGGAGCATCTGCCATGCGTGTCCCCCGCCGTCAGAAATAAGTTTGATGAACTTCGAACCCAGCGTAGGCTCGACCAGGTTCGATGAGCATCGAACCTACCGGACGGGGAGTGGCGATGGCGCAGATTTCGGCGGAGAACGCCCTCGGGCGAGAAGTCGAACACGGCCAACGCTGGGCCTATCCACTGCTGCTCATCTTCAGCGGGGTGGCACTGGGAGTCTCAGGCCTGCCCGCGCCGCTGTACGGAATCTACGAAACCGCCTGGCATCTCACGCCGCTGGCCACCACGGTCATCTTCGCGGTGTACGCGCTGGCCGCCTTGGCCGCCGTCCTCATCTCCGGCCGCATCTCCGACGTGATCGGCCGCAAGCCCGTACTCGTCGGCGCCCTGATCGCCATGCTCATCGGGCTCGGCGTGTTCCTGGTCGCCGACAACATGGCCCTGCTCCTGCTGGCCCGCACCATCCACGGCGCGGCCATCGGATCGATCGTGGTGGTCGCCGCAGCCGCACTGCTGGACCTGCGCCCGCACCGCGGTGTGCGGTCGGGACAACTCAGCGGCGTCGCCTTCAACATCGGCATGACGGTGGCGATCATCGGCTCCGCCGTCCTCGCGCAGTACGCCCCGCACCCATTGCGCACCCCTTACGCCGTCGTCGCGGTGATCTGCGTACTCGTCGGCGTCGGTGTGCTGGCGCTGCGCGAAACCCACACCACCCGCTCCCCCGGCCCCATCCGTATCTCGAAACCGGCTGTGGCCAAGGAAATTCGATCAGACTTCTGGTTCGCCGCACTCGGTGCCATGGCGTCGTGGTCGGTCCTGGGCGTCCTGCTGTCGCTGTATCCGTCACTGGCCGCCCACCAGACCCACATCGAGAACCTGGTGTTCGGCGGCGGGGTCGTGGCCATCACCGCTTTCTGCGCAGCGATGGCCCAACTGGCCGCCACCCGCATCCCGGCACACCGTTCCGCGATCATCGGTGACATCGGCATGGCGATCACCCTGGTGCTGACCATTCCGGTGTTGCTCACCCACTCCTGGCCCCTGGTGTTCGTCGCGGCAGCAATGCTCGGTGCGACGTTCGGGCTCGGATTCGGCGGATCGCTGCGGCACCTGTCCCATGTCGTGCCGGCCGATCAGCGCGGCGAGACCATGTCCGCGTTCTACCTGCTGGCCTACACCGCCATGGCCGTCCCGACCCTGCTGGCCGGCTGGGCCGCCACCCGTTGGGATCTGGCCACCGTCTTTCCGTGGTTCGCCGGCGCGGTGTCGACGGCATGCCTGGCGGCCGCGATCATCGGCGCGCTGAGCCGACGCAGAACCGCCACCGGCTGACCCAGTTCGACAAGTTGCGCTCAGCAACCGCGTCTCGGCAATACGCTGATCGCCATGGCACCAGCGCAACGCGAACCGAACGTCGTCGTCCTCGGCGGCGGATCCTGGGGCACCACCGTCGCCTCCATCTGCGCCCGGCGCGGGCCGACGCTGCAGTGGGTGCGCTCGGCGGAGACCGCCGAGGACATCAACGACAACCACCGCAACTCGCGCTACCTCGGCAATGAGGTGGTGTTGCCCGAAAGCCTCAAGGCCACCAACGATTTCAACGAGGCGGCCAACTGCGCCGACGTGATCGTGATGGGCGTCCCGTCCCACGGTTTCCGCGGCGTGCTCACCGAACTGGCCCGGGAACTGCGCCCGTGGGTACCGGTGGTCTCCCTGGTCAAAGGCCTGGAACAGGGCACCAACATGCGGATGAGCGAGATCGTCGACGAGGTGCTGCCCGGGCATCCGGCCGGCATCCTGGCCGGGCCGAACATCGCCCGCGAGGTGGCCGAAGGCTATGCCGCCGCCGCCGTGCTGGCCATGCCCGACCAACATCTGGCCGCGAACCTGGCACAGTTGTTCCGCACCAAGCGTTTTCGCACCTACACCACCGACGACGTGGTGGGCGTGGAGATGGCCGGGGCGCTCAAGAACGTCTACGCCATCGCCGTCGGCATGGGCTACTCACTCGGCATCGGAGAGAACACCCGCGCGATGGTGATGGCCCGCGCGGTGCGGGAGATGGCCAAACTGGGCGAGGCCGTCGGCGGTCAGCGCGACACGTTCGCCGGCCTGGCCGGCATGGGAGACCTCATCGTCACCTGCACCAGCCAGCGCAGCCGCAACCGGCATGTCGGCGAGCAACTGGGATCGGGCAAGTCCATCGACGAGATCATCGCGTCGATGAATCAGGTCGCCGAGGGCGTCAAGGCCGCCAGCGTGATCATGGAGTTCGCCGACAAATACGGGCTCAACATGCCGATCGCCCGCGAGGTCGACGCGGTGATCAACCACGGCGCGAAGGTCGAGGACGCCTACTACGGGTTGATGGTCGAGAAGCCCGGCCACGAGGTGCACGGCTCGGGGTTCTGATTTTCGGCGCCGAGAGTGACGCTGCGGTCGCTCGGCGTCGCTGACAACGACCTCTACGTCGCTTTCGCGGAACCCGGTTCGACGCCGCGCACCGCGGCACGGAAGTCCTCGGCCCCGACCGGCGGCGCGATGGTCCAGAGCACCTCGGCCTCGTCGTCGGTCGGGTTGTGCCAGTCATGCAGTTGGGTCGCACCGAAGGTCATGCTGTCGCCGGTGTCGAGCAAGGTGGTCTGGCCCTCGACGGTGATGCTGAGCCCGCCCTTGAGCACGTAGACGAAAATCGTTGCGGCATCGAGCCGGTAGGCCCCGCCCGAACCACCGCCCGGCCGCATGATGGTGTGCATCACCTGCACATGGTGTTCGGACTTCGGGGTCAGCAACTCTTCCCTGACCCCGTGTCCGCCCATCTCCAGCGGCGCGCCGGCCCCGCTGCGCACCACCGGCGCCGAGGGGTACTCGAACAGATCGCCGATGCCGATCTCCAAGGCATCGCAGATGCGCATCAGCACCGGCACCGACACGTTGGTCATCCCCCGCTCGGCCAGGCTCAGGAAACCCTTGGTCACCTCGGCCCGGGCGGCCACCTCGGTCAGGCTCAATCCGCGCTGACCACGAAACTCACGCAGCCGTGCCCCGGCCCGCCCCATACCGGTCTCCGTGCCGGTCTGGCCTCCGTCCGCCACTGAAGCTCCCCCTTCCTGTTGACGCCCGTTCGTTTAGTGGTGTAAAACACAGCCAAAGTTTTATGGCATTGAACCCTACACGCGGGCGGTGCCCCCCCAACACAGAAAGGCACGCGGTGTCTGCACCTGCAACCGAACCCACCAGCGAGTCGACGCGCATCCAGGCCGCCGTCCTCGACGGCAACGGCACGATCAGCATCGAGCACGTCGATCTCGCTGCGCCCGGCCCCGGCGAGGTGCGGGTCCGGATCGCCGCGGCCGGCGTGTGTCACTCCGACCTGCACGTCACCACCGGAGCCTGGGACGTCCCGGCGCCGGTGGTGCTGGGACACGAAGGATCCGGCGTGGTCACCGCGGTCGGCGCCGACGTCGACGACCTCGAACCCGGCGACCATGTGGTGCTCAGCTGGGTGCCCGGCTGCGGCGAGTGCCGCGCCTGCCAGGCCTGCCGCCCGGCTCAGTGCTCCCTGGTGGCATCGGTCGTGGCCACCGGCGGCACCCTGTACGACGGAACCACCCGGCTGTCCAACGAGCGCGGCCAGATCCACCACTACCTCGGGGTGTCCTCCTACGCCGAGCAGGTCGTGGTCCCCCGCAGCGGCGCGATCAAGGTCCGCAAGGATGCGCCACTGGAAGACATCGCGATCGTGGGCTGTGCGATCGCCACCGGAGTGGGTGCGGTGCGCAATACCGCCGACGTACAACCTGATTCGACCGTCGCGGTGATCGGCTGCGGCGGGGTGGGCCTGGCCTGTATCCAGGGCGCCCGGCTGGCCGGCGCCTCACGCATCGTGGCGGTGGACGTCGTCGCCGAAAAGCTGGACCTGGCACGCAAACTCGGTGCCACCGACACCGTCGATGCCTCGACGGTCGAGGACGTCGTGGCAGCCCTGCGCGAGGTGCTGCCCGACGGATACGACTACATTTTCGACGCCATCGGCAAGATCGCCACCACCGAGCAGGCCATCGCGGCACTGGGCCTCGGCGGGGCTGCCGTCATCGTCGGCCTCCCGCCGGCCGGCGAGCGGGCCAGCTTCGACCCGCTCGCACTGGCCGAGGCCGATCAGCGGATCCTGGGCTCCAATTACGGCTCGGCGGTGCCCGAGCGCGACATCCCGCAGCTGGTCGACGAGGTGATGGCGGGCAATCTCGACCTGGCCTCGATGATCTCCGGCCGGCGGCCACTGGCCGAAGCCGCGGCCGCCCTCGACGATCTGGCCTCCGGCCACGCACTGCGCCAACTCCTCATCCCGAACGCCTGAGAGAATCGAGATCCCAAGTGACTGAAGATCTTCAGACCCGGGCCGAGACGGCAACTGGGGACGCGGGCTTACGCCGCGGGGTGATGGGCGGCGGTGAACTGGCCGCGCAAGCCATCGCCAACATCGCGCCGAGCGCCGTCATCGCGTTCACCGCCGCCGCCATCTACACCACCGCCAGTAACGGCACCTGGGTCTCGTTCGCCCTGGCCACCGTCGTCATCCTCTCGGTGGGCTACTGCATCTCGCAGTTCGCCAAGCGCCGTTCGAGCGCGGGCTCGCTGTACAGCTATGCCGCGACCGCACTGGGACCGTTCGGTGCCTACCTGACCGGCGTCAGCCTGATCATCGGATGCTTCGGCATCGCCGCGGGTTCACTGAGCGGCTCGGTCGCCTACACCGCCACCCTGCTCAACCAACTCGGCATTCCGATCCACGGAGTGGCCGCGCAAATCGTCCTCGCCGCCGTTCTCGGTGCGCTGGCCACGTTGTTCACCATCCGTGGCATCCGGCTGTCCGCGAGGGTTTCGCTTGTGCTGGAACTGGTTTCGGTGTCCATCATCACCCTGCTGCTGGTCTTCACCTTGGTGCACCTGGGGGCGAACGCTTTCGATGCCGACCAGTTCGACCTGAGCGGTGCCAAGCCGTCGGGTATCGCGGTGGGCATGGTGTTGGCGATCCTGGGCTTCGTCGGATTCTCCAGCGCCGACGCCCTGGCCCGCGAGGCCAAAGATCCCTACCGCGCGGTGCCGCGGGCCATCATGTGGAGCGCCGCCGGCGTGGGTGTGCTGTATGTCTTCGCCGCCTACACCCAGGTGGCCGCGCTGGGCCCCGACCTCGGCGAATCCGCACAGCCACTCAACGATCTCGCGACCCTGGTCGGCATGCCGGGCTGGTTCAACCCGATCCTCAACTTCGGTATCGCCGCATCGTTTTTCGCCGTCGTGGTCGCTCCGATGAACGTCATCGGCCGCATCCTCTACGTGATGGGTAAGGAGGGTGTGGTGCCGTCGGCGATCGGCCGGACCCACCCGACGCACCTGACGCCGCACCGCGCGCTGATCTCGGTCAGCCCGCTGGTGATCGCGGTGCCCGTGGTCCTGTACCTGGTGGGCGTCGACGCGATGGACGTCGTGACCTGGGTCGACACCTATGGGACCTACGGTTACATGGTCGCCTACGCCGCCGCCGCGATCGCGGCCGTGGTCTTCCTGCGCAGCATCAAGGTCCGTGTTCCGCTGGTCTGGCCGGCCGCCGCCCTGGCCATCGGATCAATGGCATATGTGTTCTACGCCAACGTGTATCCGGTGCCGGCCTACCCGCTCAATGTGATCCCGTGGCTGTTCCTGGCGACGGTTGCCGCCGCGCTGGCCTGGTACTGGATTCTGAGTCGGCGGTCACCAGAAGTGATCGCGAAGATCGGCACCAGCGACATGGAAACACTCGAAGGAATCGGCTGAGCTCAGCCGATCTGGAAGGTGGGCTTGAAGTCCGACTCCTGCTCACCGATGACGAAGCTGCCCGCCGGGCTGATCACGAAACCCGCCTGATTGCGCCCGTCGATGCACGAGGTGGTCACCCCGTCGGTGCCGCAGCTCACCGTCTGATAGCTGAGCCGCGAATTCGGCGGCAACGGCTTGGGGTTCTCGACGACGGCGAAGACCGGGGCCGGCGAACTGGCGAACCCGGGTACTCCCGGCCCGCCGCTGACCAGGTTGGCCCCGTTGGGCGCGGCGGGAATCGGTCCGCTGCAGCCGTAGCTGCCGTTGCGCTGAATCACGCAGGTGATGCCCTCGGGGACGCTGAACGCGTACCAGGTCTTGTCCATCACCGCGTACTCGGAGGTCTTGACCGGTGCGTACGCGTTGACGTTGGGGGCGGCGGGCGCGGGTTCCGGTTCGGCTTGCGCCATCCCGGGCACGCTCATCACTGCCGCTCCCGCAGCGCTCACCAGGCCAATCACCACTCTGCTCAGCACGCCGCCACCCTAACCCGGGGCGATAGTGCGGTCCACCGCTCCGGGCTTGGGCCTACTTGCCCTGACCGCAGGCGAGGTCGACGTAGACCGTGGTGTAGCGGACCCGCTCCTCGGTGTTGCCCCGCGGCGCGGCCTTGAGTTCGGTGATGTCGCGGCCGGGACGGACCGCCTTGACGTTGCAGTCATTGATCGACCCGCTGCCGACGCGAGACAGGATGACGCGGTAGCCCTCGTCCTCCAGCTGCTTGATCGTCTGCTGGGCCGACCCTGCGCCACCCGGCGCAGCCGCGGCCGGGGCTGCCAGAGTGCCCAATGCCAGACCGGCTCCGACGGAGGCGATGGCAACAGTTTTCCAGATGTTCATCATTGAATTACCTGGCCTTTCTCTTGCTGAGGTAGTTCCAGCCTAAAGAGCCAATTCACCAGGGTCCATCAACTCATATTGAACACATACGAATTACTGCATACGGCTCGGCCGTCAAAGAATATTCAGGCCTGATTCATATTTTTTGCATGGGCCGCAAGCGTCTCCGGAGCGACGTCGGTGGCGAGCGGGATCCGCACGGTAAACACCGTGCGACCAGGCCTTGAGGCGACCGCGACGGTCCCCTGGTGCGCCTCGACGATCGAGGCCACGATCGCCAGCCCCAACCCGGTGCTACCCAATTCCCGCGACCGGGATTTATCCGCCCTGACAAAGCGGCCAAATAGATTCGGCAACAATTCGGCATCAATTCCGGGGCCGTCGTCGGTGACCGTCAATTCGGCGAATTCTCCGGCCTCGGTCAATGCAATGGTGACCGTCACACCGGGCGGCGTGTGGATCCGGGCATTCGTCAACAGATTGCTGATCACCTGGTGCAGCCGGGCGAGGTCGCCGCGCACCCAGAGCGGATCGTCGGGCAGCTCGGCCACCCAGTGATGCTCGGGTGCGCCCACCGCCACGTCGTTGATCGCGTCGACCACCAGATCGCTCAGGTCGATGTCGTCGGTCTCCAGTTCCTGCCCTTCACTCAATCGCGACAACAGCAGCAGGTCGCTGACCAGCCCGGTCATCCGCCGCGCCTCGGCCTCGATGCGGGCCAGGGCGTATTCGGTGGTCGGCGGCAGGTTCGCGCTGTCCTGCCGGGTGAGCTCGGCATAGCCCTGGATCGCGGCGAGTGGCGTGCGCAGCTCATGGCTGGCATCGGTGAGGAACTGCCGGGTGCGCCGGTCGGACTCGGCCAGCGCGGCCAGCGCGCTGTCGACATTCGCCAACAGCTGATTGAGCGTGTCCCCCACCAGACCGACCTCGGTGTCCGGATCGGTGTCCTTGTCGCGCACCCGTGTCGTGATGCGGTGATCGCCACCGTCCAAGGGCAACTTCGCCACCTTGGCCGCCGTGGCCGCCACCCGGCTCAACGGCCGCAATGCATAGCGCACCACCGCGACCGTGCCCAACGCGGTGACGATCAGGGCGATGACGATCATCACCCCGACGGTCACCGTCTTGCGGGCGATCACCATGTTGGCGCTGTCCAGCGACACCCCGGAGACCAGCATGTCGCCGTTGCCCGCAGGCTGACTGGCCAATCGATAGGCGCCCAACACCGGAAGCTTCACCGTGCGGGGCTGCTCGTCGGTCCAGTTGTACTGGTCGAGTGCGGTGGTCACCGCAGCCGGCGCCGGGTGCGGCTCACCGTCGGAGAACACCGCCGACTGGATCACCTCGCCGTCGTGCAGCACCGCGATCAGGTTGCCCGGAGCCTGTCCGACGAAGGCCGTGAGCGCCTCGTTGTCCGCCGCGAGCTCGTGATCGGTACGACTCTCCCGCCACTTCTCAAGGGAATGGCTGAATGCTGCCAACGACCGCGACACCTCGGTATCGCTCATCGTCGTCACATAGGTGTGCAAGCTGTACACGGACAACGCGCCGACGGCGAACAGCACCACGGTGACGAGCGCGCTGACGCCCAGTACCAATTGGCGGCGCAGTGAGCGCGGCCCCCAACGCCTGGGCGGCATCAGTGGGTCACGAGGCCGGGCGCAGCATGTAGCCGACGCCACGCACAGTGTGAATCATCGGTTCGCGGTCGGTATCGACCTTTTTGCGCAGGTAGGAGATGTAGAGGTCGACGATGCTGGACTTTCCGCCGAACCCGTAGTTCCACACCCGATCGAGGATCTCGGCTCGGCTCAGCGCACGGCGCGGATTCCGCATCAGGTAGCGCAGCAGCTCGAACTCCGTCACGGTGAGGTTGATCGGCTCACCGCCCCGGGTGACCTCGCGGCTGGCCCCGTCGAGCACCATGTCGCCGACCTTGAGGGTCTCGTCGGCAGGCGGTGTGGTGTGGCTGGAACGGCGCAGCAACCCGCGCAACCGGGCCACCAGCTCCTCGAGGCTGAACGGTTTGGTCATGTAGTCGTCGGCACCCGCGGTCAGGCCGGATACCCGGTCAAGCACCGAATCCCTGGCGGTCAGGAACAGCGTGGGCGTGTAGCCGTCGGCCTCACGGACCCGCTGCAGAATCTGCAACCCGTCGATATCGGGCAGCATGATGTCGAGGACCACGACGTCAGGTTCGATCTCGTCGAACTTGGCCACGGCATCATGGCCGTTGTGGGCCACGTCGACCTCCCAGCCCTCATAGTGCAGGGCCATCTTCACCAGGTTGGTCAGCGCCGGCTCATCGTCGACCAGCAGTACGCGAATCGCAGATCCGTCGGCGCGATGGATCTTCGGCAACTGTCCGAGGATGGCCTGGCGCGGTTGCTGGGCACGGGGGGAAACGGACATCGTCGTCATGTTTCCATTGTGCGGAGTACACAGACCGTTGTCACGGAGTTCATATGGAGTTCTAAGGGAATGCCGTTCACCCACCGGTCCCTATGACTCACATCACCTTCATATGAAATGGTGATCCAGCCGAGATTCGGTGCAATACATATCTTTTCGAAACAATTTGGTGAACAATCGGTGCCGCACCCTTGCTGCGTCAAACGGTTTTCCCTGCACACCAGTCATATTCACCAAATGACACACCAATGAAACATTTGGGTTCTCTATGCATGGCACAAACTTCCTTGCGCCTGCTAAAAGCGATAAATACTCTCGCCCATAGCAATTGGGTGTTGCCGAGCTACATCTGAACCCAGCCCGGCTTGTGTCGCGCTGTGCTCCAACACCTTTCGAAGTTGTTCACCGACAACGGCGTCAATAACTTTGCGCGGACCTGCAACGCGGCGGGTCCGCGCATGACCATCTCCACACGGAGGAGTGCAATGCAGCAAACGACTGATTTCGCAGAACGGGCCCGGGCCGTTCTGCGATACGACGTACCCGCCTCGCTGGTGGTGTTCCTTGTCGCCCTGCCGTTGTCCCTGGGCATCGCTGTGGCCTCCGGCGCTCCGGTACTCGCCGGCATCATCGCCGCGATCGTCGGCGGCATCCTGGCCGGCGCCCTCGGCGGGTCCCCGCTGCAGGTCAGCGGCCCTGCCGCCGGCCTCACCGTGGTGGTCGCCGGGCTCATATCGCAATTCGGCTGGACCGTCACGTGCGCCATCACCCTGTGCGCCGGCGTGCTCCAGATCCTCTTCGGACTGAGCCGGGTGGCCCGCGCCGCACTGGCCATCTCCCCCGTCGTGGTGCACGCGATGCTGGCCGGCATCGGCATCACCATCGCACTGCAGCAGATCCACGTGCTGCTCGGCGGCAGCTCCAACAGCTCGGCCTGGGCGAATGTGGCCGAACTGCCAGGTCAGCTGATCAACGCCCACGGCCACGGCGTCATCCTGGGCGCACTGGTGATCGCGATCCTCGTGGGATGGCGCTGGATGCCAGCTGCAGTGAAGAAGGTGCCCGGCCCGCTGGTCGCCATCGTCGGCGTCACCGCACTGTCGTTGCTGCCCACGTTCGGTGACGTCACCCGCATCCAGATCAACGGCTCCCTGCTGGACGCGCTGGCCCTGCCCAGCCTGCCCGAGGGCAACTGGGGCGCGTTCGCCGCCGGCGTCCTCACCATCGCGTTGATCGCCAGCGTCGAGAGCCTGCTGTCGGCCGTTTCGGTGGACCGCATGCACACCGGACCGCGCACCAACTTCGACCGCGAGATGATCGGCCAGGGCACGGCCAACATGGTCTCGGGCGCCATCGGCGGTCTGCCCGTCACCGGCGTGATCGTGCGGAGTTCGACCAACGTCGCCGCCGGCGCCCGCACCCGCGCCTCTGCCATCCTGCACGGCGTCTGGATCCTGATCTTCGCGGTGCCGTTCGCCGGTTTGGCCCAGATGATCCCGACCGCCGCACTCGCCGGCCTCCTGATCGTCATCGGCTGCCAGCTGGTCAAGCGCGCTCACATCGAAACTGCCCGGCGCACAGGCGATCTCGCGGTGTACGCCGTTACGGCCGCCGGTGTGGTGTTCCTCAACCTGCTCGAAGGTGTGCTGATCGGCCTGGCGCTGGCGGTCGCACTGACCGTGTGGCGGGTGGTTCGCACCAACATCGTGTCCGAACCCACCGGAGAGAACACCTGGCGCGTCGCCATCGAAGGTTCGTGCACCTTCCTGTCCCTTCCGACGCTCACCAGCGCACTGGGCAAGGTGCCGACCGGCTCATCGGTCACCGTGGAACTGTCGGTCGACTTCATCGACCACGCCGCCCACGAGACGATCGAAGAGTGGCAGCGCCAGCACGTGGCCACCGGCGGGTCGGTCGACATCCATGATGTCGGCGTCGTCGAGATGTCCAGCGCAGTGGCCGGGCCGCCGACGCGTGGCTTCACGCCGTTCGACAAGCGTTCCGGTGTGGTGCCGTGGAGCTCGTGGCAGCGCGAGGAGATGTCGTCAGTCCTGCACGGCCTGGCCGCCTACCACCGTCGCACCGCCCCGGTGCTGCGCCCGCACATGCAGGAACTCGTGCACGCCCAGCGGCCCGAGACGCTGTTCCTCACCTGCGCCGATTCGCGGGTGGTGCCCAACGTCATCACCAGCAGCGGGCCGGCCGATCTGTTCACCGTGCGCAATGTCGGCAACATGATCCCGGCCGGCCAAGCCGACGCGTCGATCGAGGCGGCCATCGCCTTCGCCGTCGACAAGCTCGAGGTCAGCTCGATCGTGGTCTGCGGACACTCCAGCTGCGGTGCCATGACCGCGATGCTCGGCAAGACGGACGCTGGCGACAAGCATCTGGAATCCTGGCTGGCCCATGGCAATCCGTCGATCGAGGCGTTCGACGAGGGCCGCCACCCGGTGGCGCAGTCAGCGGCGGAGGCCGGCTTCGGCATGGTCGATCAGCTGTCGATGGTCAACATCGCCGTACAGGTGCAGACGCTGCAAGCCCACCCGCTGGCCCGCCGCGTCAACATCATCGGCCTGTTCTACGACATCGCCAGCGCCGGCGTGCTGCGGGTGACGCCCACCCACATCGAGACCCTCGCCGACGCCGCATAGGTTCTCTCCGGCTTGCGCAACGAGCGTGCGCGAACTGCTGTCCGACCAGCAGTTCGCGCACGCTCATTGCGTTTGTGGACTTGGCTATCGTGACCGTGTGGGGGGCGGATCAGCAGGCCATCATCGCGCAGTTGCGCGACGCCATAGGCGCGGTCGAGTCCAAGAGCGACGACCGACCGCCGACGCTGCCACCGCGCCGCCAAGGGCAAGCAGCACATCGTCGACTTGATGCTGGCCCAGATCCGCCACCAACCTCCACTTAGCCGCGGAGCTCAGGATTCTGCACTGTCGACGTTGTCATTCGTAGCCACGGCAAGACATTTCGACCAGATCGTCGAGCTGCTGGCCGAACCGATCGACATGGCCGGCCGGAGTTGGCTGGTGAGCTATCTGGGAAAGGTGAAAACCGATGAGGCTCGCGATCTGGCGGTCGGTTATCTGGACAGCCCATACACGGCATTCGCCCTCAAAGCGCTGATCCAGATGAAAGCCGCCGGGGTACGAGACCTCGTCGCACCGTATGTCGGCTCCGAGCATGCAGAGATCCGCAAGTACGCACGGCGAGCAATGGAGCGGCTCGCCTAGCTTCAGGCGCTCAACGACGAAGGGCTAGAAGCGGCCGGGATTCGACCCGCCATAGCCGGCCATGTCCTCCAGGCGACGGATGCGGTCGTCGATCGGCGGGTGCGTCGAGAACAGCTTGCCGATACGCTCACCGGCCCGGAACGGGCTGGCGATCATCAGATGCGCCTGATCGGCCAACTGGGGCTGCGGAGGCAGCGGTGCCGCTTCGACGCCACCGGAGATCTTGCGCAGCGCCGACGCCAATGCCAGTGGATCACCGGTCAATTCGGCACCGGACTGGTCGGCCTGGTACTCACGCTGGCGGGATACCGCCATCCGCACCACCGTGGCCGCGATCGGGCCCAGTAGCGAAACCAGCAACATGGCAAGCGGATTCGTACCCTCACGGTTGCCGCCGAACATTCCCGCGAACATGGCCATGTTGGCCAGGGCGGTGATCACCGACGCCATCGCGCCTGCCACACACGAGATCAGGATGTCGCGGTTGTAGACGTGGGAGAGCTCATGCCCGAGAACCGCGCGCAGCTCACGCTCGTTGAGGAGCTGCAGAATTCCGGTGGTACAGCACACCGCGGCATGGCGTGGGTTGCGGCCGGTGGCGAATGCGTTCGGGTTGGCGGTGTCGGAGATGTACAGGCGCGGCATCGGCTGATGCGCCGTGGTGGCCAACTCCCGGACGATCCGGTAGATCTCGGGCGCCTGCACTTCGGTGATCGGCTGGGCGTGCATCGCGCGCAGCGCCATCTTGTCGCTGTTGAAGTACACGTACACGTTCATGCCGACGGCGAACAGCACCGCCAGGTACATCACGTTGCGGCCGAACAACGAGCCGACGAACACGATCAGCGCCGAAAAACCGACCAGCAACAGGAATGTCTTGATTCGGTTCGCGTGCGGGTTCCACGTCATCGCAGTTTCCTCCTAGGCAACTACTCGGCAACCATCGCTGATTAAACGCTCAGTTACCGTCCGTGGTTCCGGAATCAGCCGTGACGGTTGACCGTGTAGTCCACGAGGGTGGCCAGCGCATCGCGTCCGGGCCCGGCCGGAAGGCTGGCCAGCTCGTCACGGGCCTGCGCCGCGTACTCGGCCACCGTCTCCTTCGCGCGCACCATCCCGGCCGACCGGCGCAGCAGGGTCAGCGCCTCGGCCACGTCCTCTTCCCGCTCCACGGGTGTGGCCAGCAACTCGCGCAGCCGGTCGGAATCCGGCCCCGACTCACGCAGCGCGTACAGCACCGGCAGTGTGTGCACGCCTTCGCGCAGGTCAGTGCCCGGAACCTTGCCCGATTCATCGGGATCGCTGTCGATGTCGATGATGTCGTCGGAGATCTGGAACGCGGTGCCCACGATCCCACCCAGCCGGTTCAGCCGCTCGACCTGCTCGGCATCGGCGCCCGAGAACGTCGCGCCGAACCGCCCCGAGGCGGCGATCAGGCAGGCGGTCTTCTCGTAGACCACCTTGAGGTAATGGTCGACGGAGTCGACATGCTCCGCCGCGCCGCGGGTCTCACGCATCTGACCGGTCACCAACTGGGCGAATGTGTCAGCAATCACACGCACCGCGTCCGGTCCCAGCCGGGAAACCAGCCGCGAGGCCGTGGCGAACAGGTAGTCACCCGCCAGGATCGCGATGTTGTTGCCCCACCGGGCGTTGGCGCTCGGTGCCCCACGCCGCATCTGGGCCTCGTCCATGACGTCGTCGTGATACAGCGTCGCCAGGTGCACCAGCTCGATGACCGCACCGGCGATCGCGACGTCCGGATCGTCGGGCCGAGGCCCCAGGGACGCCGCGAGCACGGTGAACAGCGGACGGAACCGCTTGCCGCCGGCCTGGAACAGATGCTGGACCGCCTCTGCCATGAGCTCGTCGGCTTTGCCCAGCTCGTCAGACATCAGTTGTTCGATCCTGGCGACGCTGTCCCGGACGTCGGCGGCGAACGCCGCGTCCCCGAAATCAACGCCTGCCACCACAGTCGCTGGTGTCCTCATTCGTCCAACATACTGGGAGCAATGGATATCAAGTCAGACGTGGTCGTCGTCGGCGCGGGGCCGGCCGGGTCGGCGGCCGCCGCATGGGCGGCCCGAGCCGGTCGTGACGTGCTCGTGGTCGACGCGGCACAGTTCCCGCGGGACAAATCCTGCGGCGACGGACTGACGCCGCGTGCCGTTGCCGAACTGGAACGGCTCGGCATGGGTCCGTGGCTCGACACCCGGATCCGGCACCACGGCCTGCGGATGTCGGGGTTCGGCGCGGACGTCGAGGTGGCGTGGCCCGGGCCGTCGTTCCCGTCCACCGGGAGTGCGGTTCCGCGCACCGAACTCGACGACCGGATCCGCTCGGTCGCCGCCGACGACGGCGCCAAGATGCGCTTGGGCGCCAAAGTCGTTGGAGTCAACTATGACCCACGCGGACGAGTCGAATCTGTACAGCTCGACGACGGCGCCATGATCGGCTGCAACCATCTGATCGTCGCAGACGGAGCCCGTTCCACTCTTGGCCGCGTGCTGGGCCGCACCTGGCACAAGGAAACCGTGTACGGCACGGCCATCCGCGGCTACATCGCCACGCCGCGCGCCGACGAGCCGTGGATCACCTCGCATCTGGAGCTGCGCTCCCCCGAAGGCCAGGTGCTCCCCGGTTACGGCTGGATCTTCCCGCTGGGCAACGGTGAGGTGAACATCGGCGTGGGAGCCCTGGCGACGGCCAAGCGTCCCGCCCACGCGGCCCTGCGGCCGCTGCTGTCGTATTACACCGATTTGCGCCGCGAGGAATGGGGATTCTCCGGGGAGCCACGGGCCGCGCTGTCGGCGCTCCTGCCGATGGGCGGCGCGGTGTCCGGGGTGGCCGGACCCAACTGGATGCTCGTCGGCGACGCGGCAGCGTGCATCAACCCGCTCAACGGCGAGGGCATCGACTACGGGCTGGAAACCGGCCGGTTGGCGGCTGAACTGCTGGGCTCCGCCGACTATTCACATGCCTGGCCCGCACTGCTGCAGGACCACTACGCCCAGGGCTTCTCGATCGCCCGACGGCTGGCCCTGCTGCTCACGCTGCCCCGGTTCCTGCCCGCCTCCGGACCGCTCGCGGTCCGCTCGTCGTTCCTGATGAACATCGCCGTGCGGGTGATGGGCAACCTGGTCACCGAAGAAGACGACGACTGGGTCGCGCGGGTGTGGCGGGGTGCGGGCCTGGCTTCGCGTCGCCTGGATCAGCGCAAGCCGTTCAGTTGATCTCCGTCAATCGCGGTTGAGCATCCAGATCCGGGTGGACAACGCGGTCGCGAAGGCACACCACAGCGGATAGGGCGTGAGGATGGCGCCGGGGGCGCCCTGGGCCTGCACCGCACGACGGGTCAGATCCGCGCTGCTGGCGGTCAGTGCCGCGGCGGTGACGGCCGCGGCGCCGAGCCTGCGCTGGGAGAAGAACACCCATGACCACGCGGCGTTGACGGCGAGGTTGCCGGCCAGCGCGACCGTGTAGGCGCGGGCTTGGTCCTGACGCCGCTCGGTGCGCAGCCGATCGATCGTGCGGGCCGACACCACCGCGATACCCGTGTACAGAATCGGCCAGACGATCGGAAAGGCTTGTCGCGGAGGCTGAAAGGACGGCTTGCGCAGCTGCTCGTACCAGTTGGACTGGGCTGGCCGGCTGGCCAGGCCGCCGACGAGCGCAGTGGCCAGTGCCGCGGTGGCCGTCTTGGCCAGAGTGATCGGTCGCATGGGCGACTACATACCCGGATTGCCTGGTCCGCACACGTGCGCGTCAGTCGCCGATTTCTACGCCTGGGTCGCGACGAGCGACTTCGAACAGCCCCTGGGTAGAAATCGGCGGGCCTGAGAGGGCTAGGGCAGCCGAGTGAATCCGCGTCAGCGGTACTCACACAGGTAGGCGGTCTCAGCCTCGACCCGCACCTGGAACTTGCTGTCGGCGGGCACGGTGAATTGTGTTCCGGCCGCGAAGGTCTCCCACTGCTCGCTGCCGGGCAACTTGACGGTCAGCGCGCCGGAGACCACCTTCATGATCTCGAGCTGGGACGTGCCGAACTCGTACTCGCCGACGGCCATGACGCCCACGGTCGCGTTTCCCTCCGGCGTGGTGAAGGCGATCGATGCGACGTCGCCGCCGAAGTACTCGTTGACCTTGAACAATGCGGCTCCTCGAATTCGGGTGAGCGGCCAGGATAACCGGACGAGGAACCACCGCCGCCGGCTACACCACGTACTTGAGCACCCCGAGCATCGCGTTCTCGTCCGCCGGCTCGCGGGTGCACCGCTCGAGGCCGGCCCGCAGCGCCGACGGGTCCATCCCGGTGCCGATCAGCACCAACTCGGTGCCGGTCCCCCGACGCTTCTCGAAACGCAGCGAGCTGCCCACCAGCTGCAGCAGGAAGCGCTGGGCGCCGAAGTCGACGAAGCCCTTGACGCGGTACAGCCCAGCGGGGCGGTCCCGCAGAAACTCCATGAACAGGCGTGGGTTGACCGCGGCATCGGTGCGAAAGTCGACGCTCTGATACTCGGGATGGTCGTGATCGTGCTCGTCGTGCAACAGCTCGTCGAAGGACAGCTGGGCCTGCGGAGTCCGCTCCGGCGGGTCGATCAGCAGCTCGGGATCGATCCGGGCGAAGTCGGTGGGCAGCACCGGAACCCGGGGACTGAACTCGCGGATCTGCGCGAGCAGGGCTTCGACGTCGGCGCATGAGGACGCCTTGTTGAGCACCACCAGATCGGCGACCGGCAGCCCGTGACTCAGGTCGGGTTGCAGGCCGTCGATGACCAGAACCAGGCCGGCGTAATGGAATCGCGGATCGTCGACGGTGACGATGGTGCGGGCGAGTGCGGCCGGTTCGGCAACGCCGCTGGCCTCCACGACGATGAGATCCAACCGTGGTTTGACCGCCGCGAGCTTGCCCAGCATCTCGCCGACTTCCTCGCCGTCGACCGCACAGCAGATACAACCGTTGGACAGCGATGCCATCGCATCGACCTGCCCCGCCACGAGCATGGCGTCGATGTTGACCGCGCCGAAGTCGTTGACCAGCGCACCGATCCGGACGCCGCGACCGTTGCGTAGTAGATGGTTGAGCAGCGTGGTCTTACCCGAGCCGAGATGCCCGGCGACCGCCAGCACGGGTACCGATCCGGTGGACGTCACCGGGCCATCGTAGGTTTATTGAGAATTGTTTTCAGTAAGGGGGTCAGGTCGGCCAGCGGGTGTCGGCGATGTCGAACGCGTGGGGCAGCCTGGCCCGGTACCGCGCCTTGTCGGCGGCCTTGAACGGAGCCCACCACGGCGCCTGGAACAACCCGAGGACGTTGGCCTTCGGACCTGCGTAACCCGAGGCCAGCAGCACGCCGTTGGCGGCATATCGGCCGCCTTCGTTGGCCCCCTCCATCGTGGTGACGTTCTGGTCGGTCTTGATCCACTCACCGGCCAGGAACAGGTTGTCGATCCCGGTGACCGCCTCCGGCCGGCGCGCCCACGACCCCGGGTCCTGGATGAACAGCGGTTCGTCGTTGCGCACATTGGGCGTGCCCGAGTCGATGATCGACGGGTCGAGAAACCACGAATGCACCATCTGGTCCGTCACCACGATGCTGGTGTCGTTGAGATGGGCCTTGATCTGCGCCCAGGCCTCGGCGGCGATCTGCGGCGGGGTGCACTGCCTGGCGCTCAGCCCGTTGAAATTTCCCTGCGTGCTCCAGTCCGAGATGATCGCCGACAGACAGTCTTTGACGGTGCCGTCCCCATAGGTCGTCAGCGGCCGCTTCCAGAACTGGGCCTCGCTGATCGAAGTGAGCCCCCACCCGGAGTCGACGTAGTTGACGTGCCCCTTGGTGACGTCGACGCGCTCGCGCAGAAAGAACATGAGACCGTTCATCCACTCGGTGCGCAACGCCGCCACCGAGGCCAGCTTGGGATCGGCCGCGATCACGTCGGGGGTCAGCACCGCCGCGAGTTTTTCGCACGGCACGGCGGAGATGTACCAGTCGGCGACCACCGGTTGAGCCACCCCGTTGCCGTCCACCACCGTGGCCGACGCGATGTGCCTGCCGTTGGGAGTCAGCCGCGCCAGTGCCTGCCCGAGCCGGAACGTCACCCCGAGCGATTGCAGATGCGTTACCCAGGGATCGATCCACTGACTGCTGGTGGGGCCGTTGAGCACCCGGTCGAAACCCTTGTTGTCGATGTCGTTGCCCAGCAGCAGGATCGACCACACCGAGGCCTCACCGACCAGCCCGATCGAATGGGCACTGGCGTCCTTGGACTTGGACGCGGCCAGGTTCCGGATGATGCCGTCGGCCAGGTAGCGGTTGTACTCCTTGCTCTTGTGGTCCGCCCCGATGAATTTCTCCCAGGTCATGTTGTCCCACTGGCCGAGCTTGCGCTCGTCGCAGCTGGTGACGTAGACCGCGAGTTTCTGCGCGGCGTACACCGCCTCCAACGGCGGCAGCCGGAACAACGTCTGGAACACCGCGGCCACCGACTCGGTGAACGCCTTCGGGGTGATGGGGTTGGGCAGGGTCGGGATCGGAAACGGCAGTGGGATCGTCAGATCCGCCCGCCCCAACCCCGAGTGTAGGTATGACGTGGCCCGAGTCAGGTTCTGCCAGACACCGAAGGTGTTGCCGGCGAAAGGAATACGCCGCATGGTGTCGGTGACATTGCGGTAGAAGCCGGGGAAGAACCGGAAGCCGTGCTCAGCCGGCAGCGGGCTACCCGACGGGGACGGCGCTGGAATTGACCGCGCCTTGCCCCCCAACGCTTTTCGCTCGAACACCGTGACCCGGTACCCGCGCTCGGCCAATTCGTGCGCGGCGGTCAGGCCCGCCACCCCGGCACCGAAGATCGCGACCGTGGAACCCGGTGCGGCGCGCGCGGTTGTCGGCCTGCTCAGCGCCGCCGCGGCCACGCCGGCTGTGGCCGTCCCGGCCAGAAATGATCTCCGCGAAATGTGACGTTCCCCAACCCCACCCGACATACCGACACCACCTCAGTTCGGCAACCCCTGTGGGCGCTAAGTTAATCGCGATTCTGCCGCGGGCGCGCCCGACACGCCGAGTTGAATTCACGCGACAGTAAGGCGATCTCTTGATCACAAACTCAGTCGCCTCACGGTTGGAGACCTCCCAAGACAGGTCCGTGCGACTCGAGAATGGTCATTCACTTAATTGTTGCGAACGGCTCCCGAAATGTGACATGCTCCACAGGCGACCGGGGGGTCGAAACGTGCTCCAGCACAACCGGTGGTCACCGGTCGGCCCCGCGCATGCCACGACAAGCGGGGAAGGAACTCGATGACCTACGAGCTACCGGCGTCCAAGGGCCCCGTTCGGGACGTCCTGGTCCAGGGCGGCTACGTGCTCGGCTTCTCGGTGCAGGCGCTGGTCAGCGTCGTCACCGCGGTGGTACGCCGACGCCTGGTGCTCGACGAGGTCGTCAACCAGACCCTGTTCATCGGCCGGGTGTGCACCGGCCCGGCCCTGCTGTTGATGATGCCGATCGGGGTGTTCATCGCCGTGTCGGTCGGCGAACTGGCCGGGCGCATCGGCGCGGGCGGCTACTCGGGCGCCGTGGTGGCATTCATCATCGTCGGCCAGGCCGCAGCTCTGGTGTGCGCGCTGATGATGGCCGGGGTGGCCGGTTCGGCGATCTGCACGGATCTGGGATCGCGCACAATCCGCGAGGAAATCGACGCGATGGAGGTCATGGGTCTCGACGTGATCGAGCGCCTCGTCGCACCGCGACTGGTCGCCGCCGTCATCGTGGCCCTGGCCCTGTGCTCGATCGTCACCTTCGGCGGCGTGATGGCGTGCTACCTGTACCACATCAGCGTGCAGCACCTGCCCGCCGGAACGTTCCTGGCCACGTTCAGCCAGTACGGCCAGGTGTCGGATTTCGTTATGGCACTGATCAAGTCGGCGGTGTTCGGCCTCACCGCAACCCTGGTCGCCACCTTCAAGGGCCTGCACACCAAGGGCGGCGCCGGCGGTGTGGCCAACGCGGTGAACGAAGCCGTGGTGCTGGCCTTCGCCCTGGTCTTCATCCTGAACACGACCATGTCCGCGCTGTACACCGTGGTGGTTCCGGCCGTGGGCAGTTACCGATGACCGCGCTTTCCAGCAGCGCTGCGCTGCACCGGATCTCGCGCCCCGCAGTCGCCGGCTACGACGCACTGGCGGTCGCCGGTCAGCACGTCACGTTCTACGCCAAGGTCCTCGGTTCACTGCCGTATGCACTGGTGCGCTACCGCAAGCACACCCTCGGCCAGATCGGCGAAGTCACCTTCGGCACCAGCTCCCTGCTCTCCGGCGGCGGCACCATCGGAATCGTGTTCGCGATGTCGCTGGCCGCGGCGATGATGCTGGGCGTCGAGACCCAGCGCGGCCTGGACCTGGTCGGGATGAACACCCTGTCGGGCATGCTGGCCGCGATCGCCAACACCCGCGAGCTGGCACCGGTCGTGGTGGCAATCGCCCTGGCGGCCAAGGTCGGAACGGGCTTCACCGCGCAGATCGGGGCCATGCGGATCTCCGACGAGATCGACGCGCTCGACGCCATGGCGCTGCGGTCAATCCCCTACCTGGTCGGCACCCGCGTGCTGGCCTCGGTGGTCTGCGTCATCCCGATCTACATGATCGGACTGCTGGCCAGCTACCTGTCCACCCGGACCGTGGTGGTGATCTTCAACGGCGCCTCCCCCGGCACCTATGACTACTTCTTCCATCTGGCCCTCGGGCCGCGGGACCTCCTCTATTCCGGGATCAAGGCCGTCGTCTTCGCGATCGTCGTCGCCCTGGTGCACTGCACGTACGGCTACTTCGCCTCGGGCGGGCCCGCCGGGGTGGGGCAGGCGGCCGGCCGCGCGTTGCGCACCGCGATCCTGGCCGTCGGCATCCTCGACGTACTGCTCACCTTCGCTCTGTGGGGCCTGGTCCCCGAGATCCCCGGGATGGGAATGTGAAGCGGCTCAAGCGATTCGGCAGGCGCCGCAGGTATTCGGAACCAAGCCGGGCCAGGCTGGCGCTGCGCGGCCTGGCCGCCGCCACCGTGGCGGTAGCGGTGGCATCGGTGCTGGTGGCCCGGGCATCGGGACACCTGGAACGCAGCGCCGATGTGTTCGTGGGCGTTCCGGTGTCGGCTGGGCTCATCACCGGCGGATCCCCGGTGCGCTACCACGGGGTGAATGTTGGGCGCATCGCCGACATCGAGTCGGGCACCCACACGTCCCGGGTCAGACTGGCGATCGAGCCCGACAGCCTCGGCATCATCCCGTCCTCGGCCGTCGCGCGGATCGTGCCCCGCACCTTCTTCGGCGACATCTACCTGCAACTCGTCGACCCGAAAGGCAACCGGTCGGCGACGGGCCTGAAGGCCGGCGACACCGTATCGATCGACGACAGCCCCGATGCGATGGCCCTCTACGCCGTGTTCACCAAGATCGTCGACCTGTTCTCGCAGATCAAGCCCGAGCGCATGCAGACCGCCCTCACCGCGATCAGCCAGTCGCTGCGCAACCGCGGCACCGAACTGGGCACCACGATCGACAACCTGAGCGCCAGCGCGCAGGTGCTGACCCCGTCACTGGTGCGATTCCTCGACACCACACCGCAATTCCGAGACGTGATGGCCTCACTGAACACCGCCACCCCCGACATCATCTCGACGCTGTCGGCTGCGACGTCGGTGTCCAACCGGATGGTCGACGACCAGGAGAAGTTCGCTTCGGCCATCGACGGTTTCGCCCGGTTCTCCTCGGTACTCACCTCGTTCATGTCCGATCACCGCGAGCAATTGATCACCGTGGTGGATTCGGCGGGCAAGATCATGGCGACCACCGCCGCCCAGCCCCTGGGATTGGTCGACACCCTCGCCGGCGCGCAGTCGTTCGGTGAAGCCGGCGCCAAGGTGTTCGCAACGGGCAAGTTCAACATCACCGCCGTGGCGACCTTCGCCGGACCGATGCCGTACTCGATGCAGGACTGTCCGGTCTACGGCAACACCCAGGGGGCGCGCTGCGCCGAATCCGCTCCGTCGGGCCAGGTCCCGGATCAGCCCGCCGACGTGCTGGCCCGCCCGGCCGCCGACCTACCGGTCACCCCCTTCACGGCCCCGGCACCGCACCTGCCGACGAACTCATATCTGCCGCCGGGCCCCGGGCTGCCGCAGTCGGCGCCCATACCCACGGAACCGCTTCCTGCCGAGGCAGTCCCGGGAGCGGCGCCCGCGTCGGCCGTCGTCGACGCCGACGGCCAGGCCCACGCCTTGGCAGTGCTGCAGGACGAACTGATGCCCCCGGCCGGCGCCCCCTCCACCCAACCGAACATCGCCACGGTACTGATGCTGGGCCCGCTGGTACGCGGTACGGAAGTGCAGGTCTCATGAACCGGAACGGACGGTGGCAGTCGTGGGTCAAGCTCGGCGGCTTCAGCACGGCCGGTGTGCTCAGTGCAGTGCTGGTGATCAACACCCTGTCGGTGCCGGTGCGCGGTAGCACCGTCACCTACCAGGCGCAGTTCAGCAGCGTCGAGGGGCTCAACGTCGGAAATCCGGTGACCATGAACGGCATTCGGATCGGACGGGTGGACTCGATCCGGTTCGCCCCGAACACCGACGGCACCAGCCGGGCCGACGTCGACATCGAGGTCAACTCCGACTTCACCCTGACCAGCAACGTCACCGCGGCGGTGCGTTACGGCGACATGCTCGGTGCCCGTTACGTGGCACTGTCCGATCCGGGCGGCGCCATCATGGACGTCTCCACCGACGAACCGCCGGCACGACTGGCCGCCGGGGGAGTCATCCCCCTGGCCCAGACCTCACCGGCGGTTGATCTGACCGCACTGCTCAACGGCTTCAAACCGCTGTTCGACGCGCTGGCCCCCGAACAGGTCAACACCTTGACCCGGGGATTCGTCGAGACGTTCAGTGGTCAGGCCCAGACCCTGACGACGCTGCTCACCCAGATCGCCGCGATGACAGGGTCTTTAGCATCCATGAGCAAAACGGGGATATTCACCCAGCTCATCGACAACATGTCGACGTTGATGCGCACCATGAACACCCGCCAACCCCAGCTGGAGCAGATGCTCACCGGGCTCAACCGGCTCAGCGCGGCGGTGACCTCTGGTGACCGGCAGTTCGAGATGCTCATCGACCAGGGCAACGCCGTGCTGGCCACCCTGTCCAACACGGTCAACAACTCCAGTGCCGCCTACGGAGACACCATCACCAATCTCAACTCCATGCTGCAGGCCTGGCAACCCAACACCGAGGAATTCACCAAGCTGTTGACCCGGCTGCCGGAGTTCGGCGACGCCATCAACCGGACCTCCAGCTATGGCGGGTTCGTCAGCCTGTACCTGTGCAACTTCACCCTCAAGATCCGCAGCCACGAAGCCAACATCTTCGGCTACACGCATTCAGAGGTGTGTCAATAGATGTTTCTCGTCAAACTGATCGACCTCTTCGTCGGCGCGGTGATCTTCCTCTTCGTGAAGGATCAGCGCAAACACAACCCGTCAATTCCGTTGGCGCTCGGGATGATCGGCACCATCACCCTGGTGGCCATCATGGTCGTCTCGATCGGGATTCCGCGCGCGGTCTACCACGTGCGCACCAACTCCTACGTCGCGGAGCTGGCCAATGCCAGCGGGCTGACCGGGGGTGACCCCGTGTACGTCGCCGGGGTACCGGCCGGACGGGTGGAGGACGTCGCCCTGGCGGTCGACCGGGTCCGCGTCGGCTTCCGGCTGGACAAGGCCCAGGCACTCGGCAACCGCACCACGGTCACGGTGCGGCTGCGGACCGTGCTGGGTAAGCGGTTCCTCGACGTCATGCCGGCCGGAACCGTCAATGGTTTGGACTCCAACGTCATTCCGTTGTCGCGCACCACGGTTCCGTACAGCCTCGACGAAGTCGGGCGCAAGGCCGCCGACACCGCCGAGCACGTCGACCAGCAGCCGCTGACGGCGATGATGAGCACCTTGGCCGAGACCATGCCCGGCAACAGCACGGAGCTCGGCCAGGCGCTGGCCGGGATCAGCGCCGCCAGTTCCGCCTTCGCCGACAACGGCGACAAGATCGACGAGATCCTGCGGATCAGCCGGTCGATGGCCGAAATGCTGTCGCACCAGACAGATTCGCTGGCCGACACCGCGGCCAATGCCCAGTACATCGTGTCCTCGCTGGCCGCGCGTCGCCAGGCGCTGTCCGACATCGTCACCAACCTGACCGCGATCATGCGGCATCTGGCCGCGATCTACAGCGACAAGCAGGCCGATTTCGGCAGTTTGATCAGCGGCCTCACCGCGGTCACCGGAACCCTGAAAGCCAACGTGGACAAGATCGACCAGACCCTGCAGAAGATGCCGCCGGCGATCCGCGCGGTCACCAATGCCACTGGCAACGGAAACTGGGCCGACGTCAACTCGCCGTCCGTGGTGATGCCCGACAACCTGTTGTGCTTCCTCAACGTTCAGCGGGAGTGCCGATGACTCGCAGAATTGTGACCGCTCTCATCGTCGTCGTGTGCGTGGCCGCCGGCGGCTGGTACGTGTTCGGCCGCACCGACCGGGCCCGCACGGTGCACGCCGACTTCGGCTACATCAACGGCATCTACCCGGGCAGCAAGGTGACCGTGCTCGGGGTGCCGGTGGGACGGGTCACCGCGGTGACCCCGCAGGGCACCAAGGTGCGGGTCACCATGACGCTGCCCGACGACGTCGCGCTGCCCGCCGAACCCGATGCCTACGTGGTGAGCCCGGCGCTGATCAGTGACCGCAGCGTCGAACTCGGCCCCGCGTACAGCGGAACGGGGCCCACGCTGGCCGACGGACACGTCATCGGGGCCGACCACAGCCACTCCCCGATCACCTTCGACACCATGCTGGGCAGCCTGAGCACACTGACCTCGGCGATCGGACCGCAACAGGGCGACATCGGCGCGGTGCTCACCCGCGGCGCTGACCAGTGGCGCGATCAGGGCAAGCTGTTCAACTCCGCGATGCGCAACCTCAGTGCGGCCAGCGGTGTGCTCGGCGCCCGGGCCGAGGACATCGGCGCCGTGGTGGACAACCTCAGCACCCTGATGGCCGCCTTCAACCAGCGTCAGGTGTCACTGAACCAGATGGTCGACGAACTCGGTCAGGTCGGCGGCAGCTGGGCCGACGCCAACGTCGACATCGCCCAGCCCATGGCCGATCTGAAGGTGGTGCTCGATCAGGTCGACACCTTCGTCACCCAGCACGGTGACGATCTGGGCACCATCGCGGCCAACCTCAACGCCGTCGGCGATGTGCTGACCGCCAAGCAACCGCAGCTCGCCGAGTTCATGGACCTGGTGCCGCTGATGATGCAGAACCTGTCCAACACCATCGGCCAGGACCGGCGCGGCCGGATCCGGCTGAACGTGTCCACGGTGCTGTCGCAGTTCGCCGCGGCCCAGAACTTCTGCGACCGCAACATGCTGCCGATGTGTGTGGGTGCCGGGATCACAAACCCGATCTCCTACCCGATCAGCCGGTCTGACCCGCTGGGCATCGTGTCCGCCGTCACCGGCAACGCCCCGGCTCCGAATCCGAAGTACCCGAGGTGAACGGTCATGCCTAGATCCCTGCCCAAACCCACCCTGCGGGGCGCGGCCGTCGGCTGCGCGCTGGTGGTCGCCGCCGCGAGCGTATGGGCCTTGAGCGATATTGGAATTCAGGACCTGCCGCTTGGCCGCACCTCACCGAGTGACACGATGGCCGTCACGGTCGTGCTACCGACCGCCGACGGCATCACCATCGGCGCCGACGTCCGCAATGGGCAGAAGGTGGTGGGCCGGGTCAGCGGGATGAGCCTGGCCGCCTCGGGCGCCTCGGTGCAGCTGAGCCTGGCCGACGCCGACGGCCTGGACTCCGGGACCGTTGCCAGCGTGGAACTGCCGTCGGCCCTTGGCAATCCGTTCGTCCGGCTCAGCAGCGCCCAGTTGGCTCCGCAGCGGGCGTTGCGCGACGGCGACGTGATCCCGCCCAGTCACACCGAGCTGGGGCCCCAGATCGAGAGCGCACTGGCCACCTTCGGGGCGCTGCTGTCCCGCAGCGGCGTCGATCAGCTCGCCACCATCGTCACCGAACTGGACAAGGCCTTCGCCGGTCGCGCCGACAAGGTGCGCGGACTGATCGACTCGATGTCGCTGCTGGCCGCCAAGGCCTCCGAACATCAGGGCGAGTTCGATCAGGCAATGAGCCTGGCCGCCAACATCGCCGGACAGTTCGGCCACGAGCAGAAGACCGTTGCCGGCTACCTCGACGCCGTGCCCAAGGTGGTGGCGATGCTCGATGTCCAGCGGGCCAAGTTGCAGACCTTGTTCTCCTCCACCACCGCGCTGGCCGCCACCGCCAACAGTGTGCTGTCCTCGACCGATCTGAACGCCATGGTGTCCGACGCCGGCACCGTCGTGCAGACCATGGGCGCGTTCAACGACCGGCTGGGCGGGATGCTCACGGCGATGAACAACTTCCTGGAGAAGTTCGGCAGCTCGGTGCACGGCGACTACCTGATGTTCGATGGCGCCCTGGACATCCCGGGCACCATCGACAAACTCCTCACCGGAGGGTTGATCGTCAACGGCACCCCGATCACCGGGGACGTCGCGTTGGAAGGGTTCTTGTCGGGAGGTCTGAATTGAGACGCCTGGTGGTGGTTCAGCTGGCGATCTTCGCAGCGATCGCCGTGATCGTCATCCCGTTCGGCATCCGTTATGTGGCCGGGCCGCAAGGCTTCCGGACACCGATGACCCTGACCGCGACAATGAGCGACGCATTCGGACTCACCGCGGGCACCAGCGTCACCGTGCGGGGGGTGCAGGTCGGCACCGTCGACGACGTGTGGCTGTCCCCCGACGGCACCGCGATGGTGCGGCTGGCGATCGACCCCGACACCCGGATCCCACGCGACGCGATCCTGACCGTCGGGATGGGCACGGCCGCCGGCATCCAGAGCGTCGACATCATGCCGCAATCCGATGCCGGTCCGTACCTGGCGTCCGGCGACACCATCGCCGCGCCGGCCGACCGGCAACCGATCCAGATGGACCGGATCATGGGCGACACCGCACAGCTGGTGAAAGGGATTGACACCCGGGCAGTGAGAGATGTCGGCACCGAGCTGTCGAACGCCTTCGACGGACTGGGGCCGGATCTGGCCATGCTGATCGACAACGCGTCGGACATGTCCACCCGCATCCGGAACCAGACCGGTCAACTGCAGCCGCTGATCGAGGGGACCGCGGAGCTGGTCACCACCATGGCCGGTCAGGGTGACCCGTTCGTGCGCGGCATGGCCGCCAGCTCACGGTTGGCCAATCAGCTCGACGGCAGTGGCCCGGCGTTCCTGTACCTGACCGATCGGTCACCCGCCGCACTGAAGTCCCTGCAGCGGGTGCTGGATACCTATCAGGGCACGTTCGGCGCCACCCTGGCCAACCTCGCCACCGTCACCCCGATCATCGGTGACCGCACCGATTCGCTGCAGACCGGGCTCTCGACCATCCCGAAAGGTCTGCAGGATCTGACGTCGATCGTGAAGCTCGACGCCACCGGCCAGACCCGGGCGGATTTCTCGCTGATCGCCACCCAGGGCCCGGTGTGCAACTACGACGTCGACCGGCGGGCCATCGGCGACGTCAGTCCCACCGAACCCAACCTGGTGATGTACTGCCCGCCCGCACCCGACATGCTGATGCGGGGTGCGGTCAACGCACCCCGACCCAACGATCTCGGCCTGCAGAACTCACAGACCCCCGGACATCCGATCGGACCCGAAGTGGTCAGTGATCCGGTCAAGATCCCGACCCTGGCCCAGCTGGCCTACAAATGGCGCAGCATCCTGAAAGGTGGCCCACAGTGAGCAATTCCGATGATGACTCTGGCGACGACGACCGCAAGGAATCGGTGCTGACATTGGACAAGCCCTCCGACGAGGTCCCCGAGAACGTTTCTGAAGATGTCGCCGACGATGTCCAGGAACCTGACGTCGTCGAGACCGGGTCCGAGGACTCCGAACCCACTTCGCCCAGCCGGCTCAAGCGCCGGATCGCAACCGGTCTGGTCGCACTGCTCGCCGTCGCCGCCGCGGCAGCGCTGGTCGTGTTGTCGCTCGGCGAATACCACCACCGCCGCGACGACGCACTGCGCGCCGAGGCCGTCGCGATGTCCCGCGACTATCTGGTGGCGATGGCCGCGTTCGACTACCAGAAGATGGACGCCAACCGTGAGCACATCGTCGCCAATTCCACCCCCGGATTCGCGGCCAAGTACGACGAGATGGTCAAGGCGCTGCGTGACATCGTGGTGACCAGTAAGGGTGTCGCGACCGCAACGGCCGATCACGTGGTCGTCGACACCGTCGAAGGCGACGCCGCGACGGTCGTCGCCTTTGTCGATCAGCACGTCACCAATGTGACTGCACCACAAGGCAGTAATCAGAAGTATCGGATGGTGGTCAAGCTGGTTCGCAGCGGTGACCGCTGGATCGTCGACGACGTGCAGACCGTGTAACGCGCTGTTCGCCCTGTTTCGCCCCCGAGAGGAGTCCCCATGCCAGCGACGTACGTGGACCTGGCCGCCGAGCCGCGGCTGACCACCGCCGAGACCCGCATCACCGTCACGCAGCGGGTGCCGCGGTGGATCCGGAAGAAGCACGTCGACCTCTCGGACGCCCTGGACTTCTGGTCCGCCGCCGGAGCGGCGGCCAATGTGATCATGCAGATGAGCTGGCCCGAAGTGGGGTACGGCGTCGCCGAAAGCCGGGTGGAATCAGGAAGTTTGGTGCACCACCCATGGAAGCGGCTGCGCACCACGGCGCAATACCTGACCGTGGCGATCCTCGGCACCGACGAGGAGAAGAACGCCTACCGCGAAGCGGTCAACGTTGCGCACCGGCAGGTTCGGTCCACCGAGGACAGTCCGGTCAAGTACAACGCGTTCAACCGCGAACTGCAGTTGTGGGTGGCGGCATGCCTTTTCATCTTCTACGAGGACACCCATCAGCTGCTCTACGGCACGATGACCGAAGAACAGGCCGAGACCTTCTACCAGAGTGCGATGACCATCGGCACCACGCTGCAGGTCCTGGAGGAGATGTGGCCGGCCACCAGGGCCGACTTCGATGCGTACTGGAACACCGCGTGCGAACGCGTCGAGATGACCCCGTTCGTCCGGGATTACCTCATGGTCCTGGTGGAGTTGCGGATGATCAACTGGCCGATGCGAAAGATGCTGGCTCCGCTGCTTCGGTTCTTGACCATCGGCTTCCTGGCGCCGGTGTTCCGCGACGCGATGGAATTGGAGTGGACCGATACCGACCGGCGCCGCTTCGAGCATCTCTTCCTGTTCGTGGCGTTCGTCAACCGCTTCCTGCCGAAGTCACTGCGCAACGGCAACTACGCGGTGCTGATGAAGGACCTGCGCCGCCGCATCCGCCGCAAGAAGGCCCTGATCTGAACTCCGTGGCGGCCGGGCTCGGCCCGAACACCATGCTGTCGCGTTATCTGCAGGACCGGCGGTTCCTTTTCGTCCTGCCGAGAGCGGTGTGCCTGCAGTCTCTGCATCCGACGATCGCCACCGGGATCACTCAGCACGCGCTGTTGCACCGACGGGTGTGGTTGCACCACAAACGCACGGTGACCCAGGCGATCAGGATCGCCTTCACCGATGTCGACATGCGCCCCTACATCCGCTTCGCGCATGAGGATGTGAAAGGCCGGGACCCGGCCGGGAACAAGTACCACGCGCTGAACCCCGACCTCTTCCACTTCCAGCACGCCACCTACGTGGAAAGCCTTGTGATGATGGTCGATACCTTCATCCGGAAGCTGGACGAAGGTGAGCACGAGCAGCTCTACCAGGAGTGCTGCGCGTGGTATCGGCGTTACGGCATCTCCACCCGACCGATGCCTGCGAGCTGGCCCGAATTCTGCACCTACTTCGAGGACGCCTGCCGCACCCAGCTGGTGGCGGGCGAACACTTCGAGCCGTTCCGTCGGCAGATGTTCGCGCCGACGGACTGGTGGCCGCGGGCCGTGCCGCGCCGGGCGATCCGGGCCATGCAGAATCCACGGGCGGCCGAGTTGACGGGCATCGAGGTCACCCCGCGCGATCGGCGGTCGCTGCGGCGGTTCACCGTGACCAGCCGACTGTTCTCCTGATCTTCCGCCGGACCACCAGAACCCCGTCGCAGGAAGCGAACAAACTCGACCAGAGACTCCGAGCATCGCCACTTGACCGTGCCGAACGGAACTCAGACCTGCCACCGCCCTCCGTCGGCCGGTGGCCGCGGATAGCGACGAAAGTATCTGCGGTTCAACACGATCGCCACAGTCACCAGGATGATCAGGAGTAGCGCGTACCCGACAAAGAAGATCGTCAGGCCGGTGGACGAGTCAGGCTTGCCGAGGACCAGATCGAGATACCTGTCGGTCGCGCCGCCCTTTGTACACGTCACCGTCAACGGTCCTTGGTCGGTCGGAAGTTCGGCCACCGACACATAGTCGGTCGAAGGCCGGGCACCGCGAGTAGTGTGTACCACCTCGTCCGGCACCGATACAGACACTGCTTCGCCGGCATCGGTCGTGGCAGAGCAACGCACGGAGCTGGGCGGCTTGCCGTCAAGGTGTTTCTCTTTGACGAACACGATCTGCGCATCCGCCGTCGGTGTGACCGTGTCTCCATTTCTGAAGTAGCCGCCCGTGTCGCCCCCGAGCAGGAACATGGCAACCATGACAAACACTGCACCGGAGACGGCAGCCGCGATCACCGCGTATTTTGTCTTGCTTTTGGACCCCGGTTTCGCGGATTGCGGTGCGGTAGAAGAGTTCTGCCATGGAGGCGGCGGCATCGGCGGCGGGTACGCAGGCTGAAAGTTTTGGGGTTGGTACGGCCGGTTGTGCTGCGGCCCCTGGTAGGGATCGCCGGACGGTGGGTGCACGCGAAGCCCTTTCGTCATCACCTGTACAGCGATGGTAAAGCGGCCCGGAGGGACCCCCGCGCGGCAAATGTCACCCGCCGGCAAAACTGGTGGCCCACCCACGAACTCCGACGGCTTAGCATGTGACGGTACCGAACCGAGATCGCCCGGGGGGGAGACCGATCATCGAGGCGTCACCGCCATACGCCGGCCCCGTGCCCCCGCCGGCTCCGCATGCCCGCCCCGCCGCGGGATTTCCGTTGGGGGAACCGCTGCTGTATCTGCGTGCCGTACCCGACCGCACCGATCGCAACGTGTACTGCTCGATCGAGAATGTCTACGACCAGCAGATCGCCCTGGTCCGGCCGACAGCCGACATACCGGCCTGGACTTTCAGCCGCATGCGCGCGGATATGCAATTTGTCCTGGTGCGTCCCGATGGTGCCGTCCTACTGCGCATCACCCGGTTCGGTGGCAGCAGCGTCACCGACTGGCAAGGCCAGTTCGTCCAGGTGCACGACGGCGCCGGACGTGACCTGGGCCGGCTCAGGACCACCGCTCCGGTGGCGCAATTCACCCAAACCAGCGGTTTCACCTTGGGCCTGGAGGCCAACGGACAATGGCTGGGCGCCACCGAGGCCCATCAGGGTGCCTCGTGGAAGCAACATCCCGTGCCGATCTTCGACGCTGTCGGCTCATCGATCGGACGGATCGACCGGCAGATCCTGAAATCTGGTGCAGCCCGAACGCGAGTCTGGTTCTCCGACTACCTGCTCGACTGCCCGCGACCGCTGCCCCCACCCCTGCCCGAGCTGTTGCTGGCGGCGCTGTTCACCCAGTACCTCTATGAGCGCCTGGCCCAGGGGCCGGTCAACACCATGTTCGGATTGTTCAAGTGAGCTCACGCGTCGTCGCGAAGCACCCGGACCCGACACCGGACGCCCTTGTCGCGCTGCGGAACTCCCGACTGTGGGAGACACATGCGCAACGCTGCACCGGCGCCGAAAGTGACCATGCCCTCTGGGCCGCGGCGCAATGGTCGAGCACGCACCAGATGCTGATGGCGAGCACGCCGGGCACGCGGCGGGTGCCGTTGCGGCGCGGCGCGGTGGAGAAGAAGATGTCGGCCGGAAGCTACGTGTATCTCGTGGTGGTAGGCGGCATATTGCTTTTCATATTGGGCTCGAGTGTTTGGCGCCTGTTCACCTGATGCCGGCCTTGTCCGGGTGGATAGAATCGGCCAGGTGGCAATGAAGCCGTGGGATGGTGACCGACCGCAGACGCCGCGGGTCATTCTGGAGAAAGAGTCCGTCAGCGCACGCGGTCTGTCCTTCACCTTCGCCACCGAGCAGATTTCGGCACCGACAGACTGGTGCAGCCTCGATGAAAACCACCACTTGATGTACGTGTATCGGCACGGAGCCATGCGTCCGATGCAGACGCTGCTGGATTGGGGCCCCTCCGGACGCGTTCCACCCAGCGCCGGCGACATCTGGTGGAAGCCGGCCGGGATTCCTTGTGCGGCACTGGTTCAGGGTGACGTGGCCCGTTACTGCGAGATCGCGATACCTGACCAGACTATCGGCGACCCGGCCCTGCTGCCGCGGGTGAAGTACAAGGACCTCCTGGTCCATCACCTGGTCGAGGAGATTTACAGCGTCGCCGGCCGCAAAGACGCGGTGGCCCGGTTACTGACAGACTCGCTTGCCGAGACGCTTCGGCTGGTGATCGTCGACACCTGCACGGCGCCACGACCACGCAAGAAGAAGCGGCAGCAGCAGCAGGCCAGCCTGGACCCGGCCACGAGGTCGGCCATCGTGGCGTACCTGAACGACAGTCTCGATGCCGACATCTCGCTCGATACGTTGGCCGCGTTGGCCGAGATGCCCGTGAGCACGTTCAATCAGGCGTTTCGTCGGTCCTTCCACACCACGCCCTACCAGTTCGTACTGGAACGCCGAATCGCTCGCGCCCAGACACTGTTGCTGACTACGGCACTCTCGATCAGCGACATCGCCACGGAAGTCGGGTTCCCGAACCGTAGTCACTTTGCCACGGCCTTCAAGCGGCGCGTCGGAGTATCACCGAGCGAGTACCGCGCCAAGGGGTAAACACGCTGGTACACAGCAGTTGATCACTTCACATCCTCCGTGGCGCACGCCGCCCCGGCGGGTCCTTTAGCAAAGCGAAGATTCGCAGCTTGCAGGAATTGAAACGTGTTTCAGAATGCGAATGTTTCACAGGTTTCTTTCAGCTACGTTCGCTCGGTCAGTGATCGCTGACACGTTTCACGACCTAGAAGGAGACCGAGTTGCAGCTCGCACTACGGCCTTATGTGACCGCCGGCGTGGCGATTGTCGGCGCCGGCGTCATTGCGGCAACCCCCATCACGGCGGTGGCGCCCGACATCCAGAACCGCGCGGTGACGCTGTCGGCCGCGGTGCAGACCATGGACCTGCCGACCCCGGCCGACGCCGACCTGTTTGCGACGACCCTGGCCGAATCCTCGTTCGTCGACCCCATCGCGCGGTGGGCCGAGGTGTTCACGCTGACGAGCACCAACCTGACGAAACTCTTCGAAAACGCGCTGGCCGACCCGGCGCCGGTCCTACGCCAGATCATCGCCAATCAGACCGGCTACGCCGAACTTGTCGGCGAGTCAATGTCGACGACGGTCCAGAACTTGATCAACGCGGCGACCATCTACATTCCGGAATATATGGAAGAGGCGCGCCTCAAGTTCGAGGCCGGTGACATCATGGGCGTCGGCAACGTCATGTCGCGCGCCACCCTCACCATCGCGTCGACCCTGTTCCCGATGCTCAATCTCCTCTCCATCCCCAAACAGATGGTCGGCAATCTGTCCTCCGTGCTGAATCTTCTGTCCTACAAATCATTCATCGATGTAGGGCTGGTAGGCCAGGTCGGCATGGGCTACGTCAGCCTCATCCAGGGCTACGTGTCAGCGGGCGCCGCTCGGATCGGACAGGACCTTTACGACGCCATAGAGGACGGCGACGTGGTGAAGTTCGCGAGCACGATCATCAACGCACCGGCCGATACCGTCAGCTCGATCCTCAACGGGTCCTATGTGCCTCCTCGACGCCCCGGAGCGCCCGGCAGCTGGACCGCCGGGCTCTTCAGCCCCGACCGGACGTACGCCCCGCTGCGCGCGTTCCTGATCGACGTCCCCAAGGCCATCGCTGCGGCGATCACTCCGCCGGCCGCGCCGGCCGCCGCGTCCTCCACCGCTCGTCTGGTAGCCGGAACCACCTCGGAAACGAAAGGATCCGAGTTGGCCGGCGCCGACAACGCACTCGCAGCCATCACTGCGGTCGCCGACGCGACAGCCAGCCCGGTGGCCGAGTCACCGAAGCCCGAAGCCGCACCGGCCGCCGAGGAATCCGAGGCAACCGCAGTCACCCCCGAGAAGGCAAGCACCAAGCCGGTTTCCCGGCTGGTGCGGGACAGCATCGTCGCAATGCCCGGTAAGACCACCGCCGAGGGCGCCGCGGGCGACAAGGCGCTCAAGCCCGGCAAGGTAGTCAGCGAGAAGGTCTCGGCGACCGTCGACAAGATCGGTCAGAAGATCAAGAAGGCGTTCGACAAGCCCGCCAAGAAGTCGGCGTCGGCCGACAAGGCCGCCGGCAGCAAGACCGGAAACGGCGCATCGTCCGAATAGCAGTACCACGTAAGGCAATCGGCCCTCTCGCTCCGGCGAGAGGGCCGATTTCTATCGGTATGTGCGCGCGGAATGCTGCCTTGACGAGGAGTGCCCGGCGGGTGCGTCAGGGGGACGGCTTGGTCGCGGCGTGCAGCGCCACGATGCCACCGGTCAGGTTGCGCCACTTGACCTGTGACCAGCCGGCTTCGCCGATACGGCGGGCCAGCTCGGCCTGATCCGGCCACGCGCGAATCGACTCGGCCAGGTACACATAGGCATCCGGGTTACTGGACACCGCGGTGGCCATCCGAGGGAGTGCCTGCATCAGGTACTCCTTGTAGAGCGTGGCGAAGGCACCGTTGGTCGGCGTCGAGAACTCACACACCACCAGCCGGCCGCCGGGCCGCGTCACGCGGGCCATCTCACGCAGCCCCGCCACATGGTCGACCACGTTGCGCAACCCGAAGCTGATGGTGACCGCGTCGAACACCCCGTCGGCGAACGGCAGCCGGGTGGCGTCGGCACCCACCTTCGGCACCGGCCGCGAGGCCCCGGCGGCGAGCATGCCCACCGAGAAGTCCGCCGCCACACACCACGCGCCGGACGACGCCAGCTCGACCGTCGACACCGCGGTGCCCGCCGCCAGGTCCAGCACCTTGTCGCCGGGACCGATGCCGAGCGCCGCACGCGTCTGCCGGCGCCAGAACCGGTCCTGCCCCAGCGAGAGCACGGTGTTGGTCAGGTCGTAGCGCCGCGCCACGGCATCGAACATCGATGCCACTTCGTGGGGGTTCTTCTCCAGGCTCGCTCGACTCACGGTGCTGACGCTACCGGGCGTCGCTCAATACATTGACAGTGACCGAAACCGTGGCGCACCGTCGCGGCTCCCTGTGGACTTCCTGCAAGTCGGACGGCCAGGGAATTGGTGGTTGCGTCCGACCGCTTGAACCGCAGGGAACGAAACGTCGAAGGGTTGATCATGAGCGAAAAAGTGTGGTTCATCACCGGTGCATCGAGGGGTTTCGGCCGGGAATGGGCAATCGCAGCCCTGGACCGCGGGGACAAGGTGGCCGCCACCGCCCGCGACACCGCCACGCTGGCCGACCTGGCCGGCAAGTACGGCGACGCGCTACTGCCGATCCGCCTGGACGTCACCGACCGAGAGGCGGACTTCGCCGCCGTCAAACAGGCCCATGACAAGTTCGGCCGGCTGGATATCGTCGTCAACAACGCCGGTTACGGCCAGTTCGGGTTCATCGAGGAGCTGTCGGAGGCCGACGCCCGCGATCAGATCGAGACGAACGTCTTCGGCGCGCTGTGGGTCACCCAGGCCGCGCTGCCGTATCTGCGCGCCCAGGGCAGCGGCCACATCATCCAGGTGTCCTCGATCGGCGGCATCACCGCATTTCCACTGGTCGGTATGTACCACGCGTCGAAGTGGGCGCTGGAAGGATTCTCGCAGTCGCTGGCCTCCGAGGTCGCACCGTTCGGTGTGAAGGTGACGCTCATCGAGCCGGGCGGCTTCTCCACCGACTGGGCCGGCTCCTCGGCCAGACATGCTGCCCCGCTTGCCGATTACGACGAGGCCCGCGAGGCGGCGCAACGCGCCCGCGCCCAGCGCAGCGCCAAGCCCGGCGATCCGAAGGCGTCGGCCGAGGCGGTGCTCAAGATCGTCGACGCCGAGAACCCGCCCCTGCGGGTGTTCTTCGGTGAGCTGCCCCTGCAGTTGGCCAGGGCCGACTACGAAAGCCGGCTGGCGACGTGGGAGCAGTGGCAGCCGGTGTCGGTGCTCGCCCAAGGCTGATTTTGCCGCCGCGGCCGACACGGGGCCGGTTTCGCGGCGTGAGCACGTGGGAACGCTAGGTGGATGCCGGAGAGCGTCACGCAGAAGTTGATCAGGTCCCATCTCGTCTCCGGGTCGATGACACCCGGGGACGAGATCGCGATCCGGATCGACCAGACGCTGACCCAGGACGCGACGGGAACGCTGGTGATGCAGGAGCTCGAGGCGCTCGGGCTCGACCGGGCCCGTACCGAGGTCAGCGTGCAGTACGTCGACCACAACCTGCTGCAGACCGACGAGAAGAACGCCGAGGACCACGAATACCTGCGAACCGCGGCGCAACATTTCGGACTGTGGTTCTCCAAGCCCGGCAACGGCGTCTCCCACCCCACGCATATGCAGCGCTTCGGCATACCCGGCAAGACGATGGTGGGTTCGGACTCCCACACCCCGGCGGCCGGGTCTCTGGGCATGCTCGCCATCGGTGTCGGCGGGCTAGAAGTGGCGCTGGCCATCGCCGGCGAGCCGCTGCACCTGCGCGCCCCCCAGGTGTGGGGTGTTCGACTGGAAGGCGAGCTCCCGCAATGGTGTTCGGCGAAAGACGTCATCCTTGAGATGCTGCGGCGCCATGACGTCAAGGGCGGCGTCAACCGCATCATCGAGTACTACGGACCCGGTCTGGCCGGGCTGTCGGCCATGGACCGGCATGTCATCGCGAACATGGGTGCCGAACTCGGGGCCACCACCACCGTCTTCCCCAGCGACGATGCAGTGCGTGACTTTCTCACGGGCGAGGACCGCGGTGACGACTGGACCGAACTCGTCGCCGACGACGGCGCGCATTACGACATCGACGAGGTCATCGACCTGTCGGCGCTCGAACCGCTGATCGCCAAACCGTCGTCACCGGGCAATGTCGTGCCGGTGTCGGAGGTGGCAGGCGAACCCGTCGCGCAAGTCGTCATCGGCTCCAGCGCCAACCCCGGGTTACGCGACTTCGCGATCGCAGCGGCCATGGTGCACGGCCGCCAGACCTCGCCCGACGTCAGCTTCGACGTCAACCCCACCTCCCGCGAGATCCTCACCGACCTGACGAGAATGGGCGCCACAACCGAACTCGTCATCAACGGCGCCCGCATCCACCAGGCCGGCTGCATGGGCTGCATCGGCATGGGCCAGGCCCCGGCCACCGGCCGCAACTCGCTGCGCACCATGCCCCGCAACTTTCCAGGCCGGTCGGGCACCAAGGAGGACTCGGTGTGGCTCTGCTCGCCGGAAACCGCTGCGGCATCGGCGATCACCGGGGTCATCACCGACCCGCGGCAGTGGGCCGCCGACAACGGCATCGAGTATCCCGAGCTCGATCTGCCCACCCATTTCAGCGTCAACACCGCCATGCTGGTCGCCCCGGTCGCACTCGAGCAGGCCCGGGCCGTCGAGGTCGTCAAGAGCCCCAACATCTCCAGCCTTCCCGAGCTGACCCCGCTGCCCGATGCAGTGACGGCCCCGGTCCTGCTCAAGGTCGGCGACAACATCTCCACCGACGAGATCTCACCGGCAGGCGCGCGTGCCCTGCCGTTCCGGTCCAACATTCCCAAGCTGGCCATGTTCAGCTTCACCCAGATCGACGAGAGCTATCCGGAACGGGCACAGTCCGCCGCGAACGGCCACATCATCGTCGGCGGGGAGAACTACGGCCAGGGTTCATCGCGCGAACATGCCGCGATCGCGCCGCGCTATCTCGGGCTGCAGGTCGTTATCGCCAAGTCCTTCGCCCGCATCCATTGGCAGAACCTCGCCAATTTCGGTGTGCTCGCACTGGAATTCGCCGATCCGGCCGACTACGACTCGGTGGCCCAAGGCGACATACTCGCCCTCGCCGGCCTGCGGCGGGCCTTGACCGGCGAAGACCCGATCACGGTAACCAACACCACCCGGAACACCTCTTTTGCCGTGCGCCACCGGCTTTCACCGCGACAAATCCGGCATGTGCTGGCCGGTGGTCTCATTCCGTGGCTTGCCGCTCAGCAGTCAAACTAAGCCGCTGATCTGGCCTCCAGCAGTCGAAACGGGCGTAGCGTCGAGCACATGCCTAGGATCACGACTTCTGACAATGTCGAGATTTTCTATCGCGACTGGGGCTCGGGCCAGCCCATCGTGTTCAGTCACGGCTGGCCGTTGTCCGCCGACGACTGGGACACGTTCATGCTGTTCTTCCTGCAGCAGGGCTACCGTGTCGTCGCCCATGACCGACGCGGCCACGGACGCTCCTCCCATGTGGCCGACGGCCACGACATGGACCACTACGCCGATGACCTCGCCGCCGTGGTCAAGCACCTTGACCTGCACGACGCCATCCACGTCGGGCACTCAACCGGCGGCGGTGAGCTGGTGCACTACCTGGCGCGCCACGGGCTGGACCGGGCTGCCCACGCGGTCCTGATCAGCTCGGTGCCGCCGCTGATGGTCAAGACCGATGCCAACCCCGGAGGCCTGCCCAAGTCGGTGTTCGACGATCTGCAGGCGCAGCTGGCGGCGAACCGCTCGGTGTTCTACCGCGCCCTGCCGTCAGGCCCGTTCTACGGTTTCAATCGGGAACAGGAGAAAACCCCCCAGCCTGCCCGCGAGGCAATCATCGCCAATTGGTGGCGTCAGGGCATGATGGGCGACCCCAAGGCCCACTACGACGGCATCGTGGCCTTCTCTCAGACGGATTTCACCGAGGACCTCAAGAAGATCACCTTGCCGTCACTGGTGATGCACGGCGAAGACGACCAGATCGTGCCCTACGCGGATTCCGGTCCGCTGTCGGCGAAGCTGCTACCCAACGGGACCCTCAAGAGCTACCCGGATTTCCCGCACGGCATGCCGACCACCCAGGCCGAGACCATCATGGCCGATCTGCTGGAGTGGCTGCGGTCCTGAAACCGGTTGCAGCAGTGACCGAGTCAGGCAGCGCGCAGCTGGCGCAGCCCCTGCACGGCTTCGTAGTGCCCGATCAGCTCGTCACAGACGGCCGGCCAGGTACGGGTCAGCACGCTGCGCCGCGCTGCCACCGAATAGCGCGACCGCTCGGCGATCAGGTGCTCCACGGAAGCGGGTAGAGCGGACTCGAATTCGTCCACGGGCAGCAATAACCCGGTGCGGTACGGCGCCACCAGATCCCGGGGCCCGCCGGCGTCGGGAGCGATCACCGGCAGACCCGAGGCCATCGCCTCCTGCACGGCCTGACAGAACGTCTCGTGCTCGCCGGGGTGCACGAACACGTCCATGCTCGCATAGGCCGCAGCCAGTTCCGCGCCGTGCAATTCACCGGTGAAAACCGCCGACGGCAGTACAGATTCGAGCTTGGCCCGGTCCACCCCGTCACCTACCACCACCAGCTGCAGGTCGTCGCGCCCGGCCAGCGCGGCCAGCCGCTCCACGTGCTTCTCCGGTGCCAGCCGTCCGACGAACCCGACGACCGGCTTGCCCTCGGCCGACCACGACGCCCGCAGCTGCTCATCGCGGGCCGACGGGGCGAACCCGGTGATGTCCACGCCGCGTCCCCACTTGAACACCCGGGGAATCCGATGGGCCTCAAGGTTTTCCATCGCCGAGGTGGACGGGGCCAGGGTGCGGTCGGCCTTGCTGTGCAGGCGCCGGGTCCAGGCCCATGACGCCCGCGACAGCACGCCCACGCCGTAGCTCTCGGCGAAACCGGCGACATCGGTCTGGAACACGGCCACCGACGGCACGCCGAGGTAACGGGCGGCGTGTACGCCGCCCCAGCCGAGCAGCGCGGGTGAGGCCAGGTGCACGACATCGGGGTCGAAGCCGCGCAGTACATTGACCATCCGCGGCCGCGGGACGCCCAGCGGCAGCGAGGTCACCTTGGGAAACATTCGCGAAGGCACCCGATGCACCCGCACACCCTCATGCACACGTTCGGCAGGCGGCTGACCCCGCGGGGTGTCCGGGGCGATGACGAGTACCTCGTGGCCGGTGCGGCGGAGATGCTCGATCACCCGAAGCACCGAGTTGGTGACGCCGTTGACATTCGGGAGGAAGGACTCTGCAACGATCGCAACGCGCACACCAAGATGGTCCCAGCGGCACCTGTCCCCGAGGTAGCGTCCGGGGATACGACACGCTAAAACCTGATGCCCGGGTCTAGGGTTGGCGAATGCGATTACCGCGCGTTGCCGCAGCGATGCTGGCCGTGGTGGCCCTGTCCGTTGCCGGTGCCACCTCCGGTTGCACCCGACTGGTCGACGGCACCGCGCAGGCCAACGGCAACAAGCCCGGTAGCGAGGTCACCGAGGACGGCTGGGGTATCCAGATCGGCTTCCCGGATGCGCCTGCCCAGATCGAGTTTTTCACCGAACCGCAGTGCCCGGCCTGTGCCCACCTGCAACATGAGTCCGGCGATGCCATCGCCGCGGCGATCGGCCAGGGCCAGCTGGCCGTGACCTACCGGCCCCTGACCTTCCTGGACCGGACGGGCACCGAGTACTCGGCCCACGTGGCCAACGCGCTTTTCCTGGCCGCCGGTCCCGGTACCACGGGCATGGCTTTCCAGGCATTCGTTCAGGACCTCTGGGGCCACCAGGAGCCCGAGGGCTCGCCCGGCCCGACCGACGACGCGATCGCCGCCATGGCCTCCGGGAGCGGGGTCGGCAGCGAGCAGACCGACAAGATCGCGGCAGGCGCGCAGGCCATCGACTCCGAACAACTCAACGAGGCCAACGCCGAACTGCTCAGCGAAACCCAGTACGAGGTGTCCACCCCGGCGATCTACGACCTCGTCGGCGAAGAGGTCGTCGACATCAGCGACCCGGACTGGCTCGCCAAACTGCTTGCTACGCCGAGGAGTTGACGGTTCCGGTTGAGCTGAGCCGGCGCTGCAGGAAAGCCAGCAGCGTCAACGCCGCGGCCGCCACCAGCCAGCCCACCACCGCGATCGATCCGGCCGGGATGATCGCCAGTGACGCGTCGCGGTCGCGCACCCGGACCAGATCGGGATTGTTCTTGTCGTACTCGACGTAGATCCGCATCCCGGTATCGAGCTCCGAGGGATAGAGCACCCCCAGCTCGGGGCGGTAGGTCACCCGGTCCGGCGTGACGAACTCGATGGTCGAGCGCCGAGGCCCGGCGCTGAGCACCTCGGCTGCGGCCACTCCCATGTTCCGCTCGATCTGCTGGTCGTTGCGCCAGGCACCCATCACCAACAGCACAGACTGCAACGTGACCAGGCAGGCGGCGATCACCACGCCGATCCGCACCCGCCGGATGATCCGCTGCGAGCGGGTCTCCCCCGGCTCGCCGTACAGGTGCGGGATCAATGGCTGCACCATCGCCCGCAACCGCGCCGCGATCTGTGCGGGCCTCACAAGGCTGCCTTGATCGACGCGTGCAGGGCACGCAGCGACGACCGGTCGGCCTTCACCTCCAGCACCCGCATGCCGTCGAAGGGCTCGGCCAGGGCCGCGCCGAGCGCGTCGGCCTCAACCTGCCCGCACTCGACGTGATAGGCCCGGCACAACGCCGCGATGTCCACATCGTGCGGCGTGCCGAAGATCCGGGAGGACACGTCGGAGAACCGCGGATCACCCTGTTCCAGCAGCTCGAAGATGCCGCCGCCGTTGTCGTTGGACACCACGATCGTCAGGTTCCGGGGCGTCGGCTCGGTGGGCCCGATCAACAACCCCGAGCTGTCGTGGACGAAGGTCAGATCCCCGATCAGCGCGACGGTCCGGCCGTCGTGCGCCAGCGCCGCGCCGATCGCCGTCGACACCGTGCCGTCGATACCGGCCACACCGCGGTTAGAGCGCACCTTGACGCCCTCGGTGGTCAGCCCGACCAGGGCGGCATCGCGCACCGGGTTGGACGCCCCGAGCACCAGCTGATCTCCCGGGCGCAGCGCATCGGCGACCACCGCGGCCACGTGCAGGCCGGTGGTCAGCGGATGGGCTTCGAGTTGCTGACGCACTGCAGCCACCGCGTGCCGATTGACCTCGGCGCAGCGGTTCAGCCAGGCCGGGTCCGGGGTTCCGGTCGCCACCGCCCGGGTACCGGTGGCCATCGAGTTGCCGGAGACATCGGGCCAGCGCGGACCGGTGGTCAGCGCGTAGACCGGCACCGCCGGATCGGCCAGCAGCGCCGACACCGGCCGGTGCAGCGTGGGCCGGCCCAGCATGATGACCTGCTTGGGATGCACCAGGCGTAGCGCCAGCGGGTGCAGCGGGTTGGCGGGCAGCGGCGCGGTGGGCTCGGCCACCGTCGGCAGACCGGCCAGGTTGGGGTGCACTCCGGCGCCATGCCCGGCGATCACCACCGTGTCCGGGGTGAGGTCGATCTCCAGCGGCTGATCGAAGCTCACCGCCGGTGTGTAGGTCCACGGCTTGCCGCCCGGACGGCCTTCCGGAAATGACTTGTCCGCGTGGACGCTGTCGGGCACCAGCGGTTCGCGCAGCGGGATGTCGAACTGCACCGGGCCCGCGTTGGCGGTGCGTGATCCGGTGGCCGCCGCCAGCACCCGGCAGGTCGCCGAACGCCATTGGGCGTTGAGTGAGTCCAGTTGCTCCGGGCGGTCTTCAGCCAGGCCGAGGCTGATGTTGGCCCGCACCTGGGTACCGAAGTAGCCCAGCTGCTCGAAGGTCTGATTGGCGCCGGTGCCCAACATTTCATAGGGCCGGTTGGCGCTCAGCACGATCAGCGGGACGCGGGCGTAGTTGGCCTCCACGACCGCGGGGCCGAGATTGGCCACCGCGGTACCCGAGGTCATCGCGATGCACACCGGCGCCCGTTCTGCCACCGCAAGACCGATCGCCAGGTAGCCGGCCGTCCGTTCATCGATGCGGACGTGCAGACGGATCCGGCCGGCCCGGTCGGCGTCGGACAGCGCGAACGCCAGCGGGGCATTACGCGAGCCCGGGCACAGCACGACATCGCGGACGCCGCCGCGGATGAGTTCGTCGACGACTACGCGCGCCTGTGCCGTCGAGGGGTTCACCACTCCACCTTATTCGTCAGTACTGCCCGGTCTGCCCGGTCTGCCCGGCCAGGAACTCGAGCAGCACGGCGTTCACGGCGTCGGGCTTCTCGATGAAGCCGAGGTGACCCGTGTCGGGAATCTCCAGGTAACGGGCGGTGGGAATCGCATCGGCCACCTCACGGCCCAGATGCGGCGGCAGCACCACGTCGTCGGCGAACCCGATGACCAGTACCGGAGTGGTGATGGCCTGATACGCCGGCAGCCGGTTACCCACCGGACCGGCGTCGGATTGGGCGGCGAGACCTGGAGTCTGCTTGGTCGGCCACATGGTGAACATCTCACTCCAGTCGCGCACCAACGCGTCGTCGTTGAGCGTCTTTGGCGAGAAACTCTCCATCATCCGGAGCTTGGCGTCGAACGTCGGCGGCAGCTGCACACCTGAGGCCGCCAGGTCACGCTCGGCGGTGCGGAAGAACTCGCGGGCCCGGTCGTGACGGCCGCGGGTGGCCATCAACACGGCCGACCGCACCAGATCGGGACGCGCCAACATCAGTTCCTGTGCGATGAACGACCCCATCGACACACCCACGATGTGCGCGGGGGCCGCCCCGAGCTTCTCGATCAGCTCGGCGGTGTCGGCCACCATCTGCTCGGTGCCGAATCCCTGGGCGTTCTCCGTCGCGCCGACCCCGCGGTTGTCGAAGGTGATGACGCGGTAGCCGGCCCGCTGCAGCGCCGGGACCTGGTGCAGGTGCCAGGTGCGGCCCGCACCCCCGCGGCCGGCGATGAACAGCACCGGGTCGCCCTTGCCTCGCTCGTCATATGCCAGATTCACCCGGCCGACGCTACTTCATGGTGCACCGTGTGCGAGAAAGCCCGACCGACCGCCCATCCTCGCCGAGCCAGTGACAACTGGACACTTGTCCAGCTAGGGTGCGAGTCCTACGCACCATGTCGTGGGAAGGAACGGTCCATGAGCAAGGTCCCCAGTCGCAAGGCACGGCTGGCGCACGCCGCCAAGCACGCCGAACTGTGGAACGCAGGCAAGAAGGACGAGTGGGTCGCGTCATGGCGCACCATCTGCCCCGGCGAGGTGCGGATGTTCGACCCAGTCGGCACCGAGGAAAAGCACGGCTTCGCCGCCGCCACCTCCGACGCGTTCGACATGTTCCAGTCGATTCTGCGGATCGAGATGATCACGGTTCAGGTCAATGGCGACGAGATGGCCTGGGTGTGCCAGAACTTCTTCGGCGCCGAACCCGATGTCCAGTCCGCTTTCAGCATCGAGACCTTCGCCTGGGACCAGGACGGAAACCTCCTGATCAAGACGTACTACCCGATGCCCGAACACATCGGCACCGGCAGCGATCCGTACGAGCACCTGTTGGGCGCGCGGGAATAGCGCTCACGCGCTCCAGCCGCCTGAGCGGCTCACGCGCTGCGCCGCCCGCGGACCCTCCTGATCGCCTGATCCCACGCCAGCAACACCCCCGCCTTCAGCGGTTCGGGTTTGATCATGTCCTTGCTCAGCAACGCGGTGGCACCGGCCTTGGTGGCCGCGCTCGCCTTCGACATGTGCCCGGAATCGAACGGTGGCTGCGGGTCGTACTCGATCATCAGCTGAATGGCCTTGGCCTTCGCCTCGCCGCCGATCTGGCCCGCCAGCCACACGGCCAGGTCGATCCCGGCCGAGACGCCCGCCGCGGTGATCACCTTCCCGTCCGGGTCGGCCCGCACGATGCGTTGATCCCCGACCGGTGTCACACCCATCACCTTCAACGCGCTCAGCACCGACCAGTGCGACGTCGCACGCTTCCCGTCGAGCAGGCCCGCCGCGGCCAGCACCACCGAACCCGAGCACACCGACGCCATCCAGGTCGTCCCCGGGTAGACCTGACGCAGCCAGTCGAGCACCTTGTCGTCGCGGGCCGCCATGGTGGTCCCGGGACCGCCGGGCACCAGCACCACGTCGGGTGACGGGGTTTCGTCGAAACTGTGGGTGGCCCCCACCGTCAGCACGCCGGAATCGGCGGTGATGGGACCCGGCTCGTGCCAAACGAACCGCACGTCCGCGTCGGGCAGGTTGCGCAACACTTCGTAGGGCCCGATGAAGTCGAGCGCGGTGAAGCTCGGGTACAGCACGATGGCGATCTGCATGGTGTTTCCTTTCACGCGAAGGTCTTGCGGTACTGGTCGGGCGAAATACCCAGGCGCCGAACGAAGTTGCGCCGCATGGTTTCGGCGGTGCCGAATCCGCAGCGGGCGGCGATGACGGTGACGGTGTCGTCGGACTCCTCCAGCTGGCGTCGCGCGGCATCGGTGCGGATGCGTTCCACGTAGGCGCCGGGCGCCTCACCGACCTCGTCGGTGAACACCCGGGTGAAATGCCTTGGGCTCATCGCCGCCCGTCGGGCCAGCTCGGAAATGCTGTGCACCCCGCCGGGTTCGACCTCGATGGATTCCTGCACCACGCGGATCGGGGCACGTTTGGCCCGCGGCATCCACACCGGTGCGGCGAACTGGGTCTGGCCGCCGGGCCGGCGCAGGTACAACACGAGATAGCGCGCGACGGTCTGGGCGATGTCGGTGCCGTAGTCGTCTTCGACGAGCGACAGTGCCAGGTCGATGCCTGCGGTCACCCCCGCCGCCGTCCATACCTGCTCGGAGCTTCGGACGAAGATCGGTTCGGGATCGACTGACACCGAAGGGAACTCGTCAGCCATCCGGCGCGCGGAGGACCAGTGTGTGGTGGCGGGGCAGCCGTCGAGCAGTCCGGCCTGGGCCGCCAGGAACGCGCCGGTGCACACGCTGACAACGCGGCGGGCGTTGCGGGCGGCGGTGGTGATCCAGCCGACGACCGCCGGGTTGGCCCGGGCGGCATCGGCGCCGATCCCGCCCGGGATGACGATGGTGTCGATCGGACCCTGGGGGTCGGGCAGCGGCGCGGCGACGAACTCCAACCCGGTGAGGGTGCTGACGGGTTGACCGTCCGCCGAGGTCACCGTGACGGCGTAACCGTCGTCAGACCTGCCCTGGCCGACCAGGGCCAGCGTGGCGGTGGAGAACACGTCGAAGGGCCCGACCAGGTCCAGCGCCTGCACACCGGCGTAGCCCAGGATCACCACCGATCGCGTCACCTCTTCAGTGTTCGCGACGTCCGCGATGGCGTCTACGCCATGCACCCCACAAATCAGGACATCGGATGGATTGTCGGACGGTGTGGCGATGATCGACGACATGACGCAATACACCTACCGGGCGCAATGGTCGTACGAGGACGGCTGGTACGAGGGGCTGTGTCTCGAGTTCCCGAACCTGTCGGCGAAGGGCCTCACGGCACATGAGGCGATTGCAGCCGTCGAGAAGATGGTCACTGAGGAGGTGGCGATGATCCAGGCCGCCGACGACGAACCACCAGCTTCCCTGACTGACCATCGCTACAGCGGCAAGTTCATGGTGCGGGTCTCGCGGTCGCTGCACGCCAGGCTCGTTGTGGAGGCTACTGAACAGGGAGTGTCGTTGAACCGGTGGGTCGTTCAGAAGCTTGTCAGTCGTCCTTCGGTGTCGCTGGGCGATCTGTACTGATCGATGGTCCGCCTCGAAGTCCCGTCTCGAGAGCATGACCGATCTCGAAACCTGGTATCACCGGTGGTACTACATTTCCAGAGTGCACCCATGTGGTCCCGCGGTGTCGGTGTGACAGGTGTGGCAGGTGTGACACTACAGCCGCTTGATCCCGTGCCTGCGTCACATGGTGCTGACCGATGATGGCCTGATACCGCGCAGTCTGCGACGGGAACGCGCGTGGAAAGAGAATCAGAGCTTCTTCAGCTTGCGGATTACCTGGCTGTAAAGCAGCTGCGGCGTCAGGCCCCTGCGGAGCTTGCCTTGCAGCGGACCGACATTCGCCAGCACCAGGTACCGGACACCGTGGTGGCGCCACTCCGCCGCCTGCTCGACGATCTCGTCCACCGTCCCACACAGGTACATATCCCGCAGCAGCGACGTCGGAACCGCCTTGATGTAGGACAGCGCCGTCTCCTCATCCCAGTCCTGGGGCAAGATGTCCTGCGCGCCCGAGAAACCGACGCCGAGCGGGTGCTGGGCAGCGTGTCGGGCGTAGAAATCGTCCGGGGCGTTCAGCGCACCGGCCTTGAGGACCGCCGATTCCAGAGCCTCGTCGAGGTCGTCGGGCGTACGCGCCGGCACGACCATCATCCACAGGGCGGGGGTGATGGCCATCGGATCACGCCCGGCGTCGGAGGCCGCCGACCGCACGACCTCGAGACGCTGGGCATACTCCTGTGGCGCATGGGGGAACGCGGGAAAGAACCCGTCGGCATAGCGACCCGCAGCCCGCAGCATCCTCGGACCGTGCGCGGCGATCCAGATCTCGGGCCAGCGTCCACGGTACGCGGGCAGGTCGAAGATCGCGTTGCGCAGCGGAAAAAACGGCGAATCACGGTTGACCAGTTCACCATTCGAATCCCACAGTGTCCGGATCGTGGCCATCGCCTCCTCGAACCGGGCCACCGGTTTCGCCCAATCCACCCCGTACGGTTCGTTGCCCTCACGCTCCCCGGCACCGATGCCGAGGATGAACCGGCCCTTCGTGAGCAAGTTCATCGTCGCGGCACCCTGCGCGGTGACGGCCGGGTTGCGCCGGCCGGTGTCGGTCACCCCCACTCCCAACCGAAGCCGGGCAACCCGATTGCGGGCAGCGAGATTACCCAGCATCGTCCACGGCTCCAGGTAGGCATCGGCCGAGGGCAGCATCTTGGCACCACCGCAGAACTTCGGCTGCCACAACGAGCGGGGGAACAACGCGTTGAGGTGGTCGGGCACCCAGAACGAGTCGACACCACCGGCGACCGCACTCAGATAATTCGCCCGGGTGAACAGGTCCACGGTGGGCCGTGCGGCGATCGTCGGGTCCATGATGCCGACGCGAAATCGAGTCATCCAGCGAGTGTCGAACGCCCGAGCCGGTTTGCTTAGAGCAGTGGCCTACTCCAATGTCAGTGGGTAGCACTCGCGTACCCGGTCGACCCACCATTGCCGACGCTCCGGCGACGCCGCCAACGCGGACAGTCGGGCAGGATCCGGCACCACGGTCTCCACGGGCAGGTACCCGTCAACCGGCGCCGGAACCTCGGCGACATCCTCCACAAAGAATCCGCCGGTGCCCAGACCGCACGCGTGCTCCAACTCTGGCAGGGCGGCGGCGGCCAGCAACCCGCGCGCGATGCCGACCGCCGAATCCAGCGCACTGGACACCACAATCGGGATATCGATCTGCGCGGCGATGTCGAGCATGCGGGACACCCCGCCCAGCGGCGCCACCTTGAGCACCGCGACGTCGGCGGCGCGGGCCCGCACCACCCGCAACGGATCGGAGGCCTTGCGGATCGACTCGTCGGCCGCGATCGGCACCGACACCTGCCGCCGCAGCGCGGCCAACTCGTCGACCGTCGAACACGGCTGCTCCAGATACTCCAGTGGCCCGTCCGCGGTGAGCGCTGCGGCGGCCTCGACAGCCTGCGGCAACGTCCAACCTCCATTGGCATCCACCCGCACCACCGGAACCTGCGCGCGCACGGCGTTGACCCGCGCGACGTCGTCAGCCAGGGTCTGCCCCGGCTCGGCGACCTTGACCTTGGCCGTGTGTGCACCCGGGAACCGCGCCAGCACCTCGGGCACCTGGGTGGCCGGGACCGCGGGCACGGTCGCGTTGATCGGGATGCGATCGCGATGGACCACAGGCGCCGGCCGGTACGCCGCCTCGATCCCGGCGGCCAACCAGGCCGCGGCCTCCGGCGCCCCGTATTCACCGAACGCGCCGAACTCCCCCCAACCGGCCGGGCCGTCGATCAGCGCCACCTCACGAACGGTGATGCCACGGAAGCGAACCCGCATCGGCAGGGCCACGACATGCAGGCGCTCCAACAGGTCATCCAACACCGGCGCCGCGTCCATCACGCCGTCAATGATGCCCAACGCGGTCAGCCGGCGCCCAGGGTCCGTTGGATGTCGGGCTTCATCTGGTTCAGCTGCGCACCCCAGTAGCCCCAGGTGTGAGTGCCGGTGGGCGGGAAGTTGAACACCGCGTTGTTTCCGCCCGCTGCGACGTACTGGTCGCGGAAGTTGAAATTGCTCAACAGCGCGGTGCCTTCCAGGAAGGTGGACGGCAGGTCGCCGCCGCCCAGCTCGCCCGGGGTTCCCGAACCGCAATACACCCAGATGCGGGTGTGGTTCGCCACCAGGCGCCCCACCTGCAGCGTCGGATCGTTGCGCGCCCACGCCGGATCACCCGGCGGACCCCACATGGCCGCCGAGGAGAAGCCACCGGAATCGTTCATCGCCAACCCGATCAGCCCGGGCCACGGGCCGGCCGAGGGATTCAGGAACGCCGACAACGACCCCGCGTAGCGGAACTGTCCCGGGTAGTAGGCGGCCAGGATCAGTGCCGAGCTACCCGACATTCGACAGTCCGACCACCGCATTGCCCGATGCGGACACATGCCGGTTGGTGGCCAGCCACTGCGGCAACTCGCTGGTCAGGAACGTCTCCCATTTGTTAGGTCTGCACGCCGCCGTTGCCCGCCGCCGGCTGGTACCAGTCGGAGTAGAAGCTCGACATGCCGCCGACGGGCATGACCACCGACAACCCCGATTGATAGAACCACTCGAACGCCGGGGTCTCGATGTCCCAGCCGTTGGCGTCGTCGCGGGCACGCAGTCCGTCCAGCAGATAGACCGCGTGCGAACCGCCGCCGTGGAACTGCACCTTGATGTCGCGCCCCATGGCGCCCGACGGAACCGACAGTGTCTCGACCGGCAAACCGGCTCGTGACCAGGCATTCGCTGTCGGCGGTGAACCGAGAAGACCGGCCGTCACGGCCAACATCAGGGCGGACAAGACCACCAGCCCGCGGGAAAATCCCTGCCGAATATACGTATCCACCATGTCCGCACCCCAGTTCTCGCGCACACGTATGGATTCGAAGCTACTCCGGCCGGAACAGGAAATACAGAGCCAATTCTCACACGGTGGCGCGGTCGCGACCCTCCCAATAGGGCTTTCGCAGATCCTTCTTGAGGATCTTGCCGGTGGGATTACGCGGCAACTCGTCGACGATGTCGACCGATTTGGGACATTTGTAGGCGGCCAGATGTTCGCGGGCGAACGCGATCAGATCCGGCTCGGAGACCTCGCCTTCCAGTGTCACAACGGCTTTCACCGACTCGCCCCATTTTTCGTCGGGCACCCCGATCACCGCGACTTCGACGACGGCGGGGTGCTCGGCCAGCACGCGCTCGACCTCGATCGAGTAGATGTTCTCCCCGCCGGAGATGATCATGTCCTTGAGCCGGTCTTCGACGAAGATGTAGCCGCCGTCGTCGACGCGGCCGATGTCCCCGGTGCGGAACCACCCCTCGGGCGTGATGGCCTCTGAGGTCGACTCCGGGCGGTTCAGATAGCCCTTCATCAATTGCGGTGAGCGGAACCACAATTCGCCCTGCTCGCCAGCAGGCACCTCGGCACCGGTGTCGGGGTCGACCACTCTGACCTCGGCACCGGGAACCACGGTGCCCGCACTCATGAGCCGCTCTTCACTGGCCTCACGGTGATCATCGGGCCCCAACCGGCTGATCGCCCCGGACACCTCCGTCAGCCCGTACACCTGGATGAACTCCGTCTCCGGCCAGGCCTGCAGCGCAGAACGCAACAGCGGCAACGGCATCGGCGATGCGCCGTAGGCGAACGTCTTCAACGCGCCGAAGAGCTTCACGGCGTCCTCGCCGGTGTCGAACACCTTGGCCAGCACGGCAGGCACGAGGAACGTCCGGTTCGCCCCGGCGAGAATGCCGCCGGCCAAGGCCATCCCGTCGACATCACGCGTCATGTACGTCGGAGCCCCGTGATGCAGCCCCCACTGCATGTAGGACGACCCACCGACATGGAACAGCGGCATGGCCACCAGACTCTTGTCCCCCGCGCTGAGCGTCCAGCCTTCGAACGCGTTGATCGTGTGGGCGATGACGTTGGAGTGGGTGAGCGCAATACCTTTGGGTCTGCCGGTGGTCCCCGACGAGTACATGATGATGCACGTGTCGTCGGGCCGGACATCGGCAGAGCGACCGACCGGCGACGCACCGGCGAGCAGCGCCTCGTACTCGTCGCCGTCACCGCCCTCGGGCGTCACCGTCACGATGTGCTCGACGGACGTGAGTCGATCGGCGATGGCGTCGATTCCCGGCCGCAGCTCCTCGCCGACCACGAGAATCTTGGCCCCGCAGTCGTTGAGCACGTAATCCAGCTCGTCTGCCGCGAGCCGGAAGTTGATGATCGCGTTGGCCGCACCGAGCGACGCCGCCGCGAGCGTCATCTCGACACACGCCACGTGGTTCTTGTCGAGGAACGCCACCACGTCACCACGCCCGACACCCCACGCACTCAACGCACCGGCCAACCGCCGGACCCTGTCGTACCACTGCGACCAGGTCCAGCTGCGACTCAGATAGGTGATCGCTTCCTCGTCAGGTTTCGTGGCCGCCCAGTGGGCGGCGCGTTCGTCGAGAAACTGCGGAGCCGGCAAATCTGACATGTCCAGAGCGTGCCATGGCACGCGAGCCGTCAACCGGCTTTCGGATAAACCTGCTGCCCAGCCAAGAATGTGGCCTGTACTTCCAGGTCGGCGATGCTCTCGGGGGCTGTCTTGCGCGGGTCGGCCGAGACGATCACCAGGTCGGCGTACTTACCGACCTCGAGTGAGCCGATCACGTTGTCGGCGAACAACTGCCACGCCGCGTCGATGGTCTGCGCCCGGATCCCCTGCTCGACGGTGAGCCGCTCCTCGGGGGCCAGCACCCGGCCGCTCGGCGCGGTCCGGGTGACGGCCACGCTGATGTTGCGCAGGGGTTCCTCCGGGGTGACCGGCGGATCGTTGTGCAGCGAGATCCTCATGCCGGTCGCCACTGCCGAGCCCGCGGGCATCCAGCGCCCGCCGTGCTCGGGCCCGAACAGCCCGTCGACGAGGATGTCGCCCCAGTAGTGCAGATGGTCGACGAACAAGCTGCAGGTGACCCCGAGGCCGTGCGCACGCTGCAACTGCTCGGGCGTGATCGCACCGACGTGTTCCAGCCGCAGCCGGTGATCGTCGCGGGGATGGGCCCGCAAGGCCTCTTCATAGACGTCGAGGATGGTGTCCACGCCGGCGTCACCGTGCACGTGGCAGGCCAGCTGCCAACCCTGCGGAAAGAACGTGCCCACGATCTCGGTGAGTTGTTCTTTCGTGTAGTTGGCGTGGCCGCACGAGCCGGGCACCACACCGATGGTCCGGGTGGCATCGGTGTCCAGGTACGGGAACGTCAGGTCGATGTTGCCCACCCACGGGGACCCGTCGACCCAGATCTTGATGCCGACCTGGCGCACGATGTCGTCGCCTTCGGACGGGCTGGCGTCGGTGTGCAGCGCGGCGGTCGACATCTCGTAGGTGCGCAACCGCACCGTCAGCTGGTCGTGCAACTGCGCCAGCAACGGCCGGAACATCGGGTCGAACGCCATCTCCGAGCAGGTGGTCAAGCCGGCCCGGTTCAGCCGCGCGCATTCGGCGGCCAGCATCTCCGGATAGTCGCGGGCCGAGATCGCATCGCCGAGAAGCGGGAACACCGCCCCGGTTTCCTCGGCGGTGCCGTCGAGCTCACCGTCGGCCGTGCGTCCGTACTTGGCGCCCTTGGGGTCCGGAGTGTCTCGGGTCAGCCCGGCACGTCGGGCCGCCGCACTGTTGAAAAAAGCCTTGTGGCCCGAGTTGTGCACGATCACCAGCGGCGTGTCGGGCGCGACGCCGTCCAGCCAGGCCAGCGTCGGATCGGGCAATCCATCCTGCAGCAACGGGTCCCAGCCGTTCAGGAACGCACCGTCGGCTCCGCGCTCGGCAACCTCGGCCTGTATCGCGTCGAGCACCTCTCCGGCGCTCGGCAAGGTGACCGGGCGGATATCGACGATGCGGCCCGACAGTGCCACCGCTTCCATCAGCGGATGGCCATGTGCCTCAACGAAACCCGGCATGACGCAGCCGTCGACCTCACGGACATCGGTGCGCTCCCCGACCCAGCCGGCCACCTCGGCCCGGGAACCGACCGCGACGATGCGCCCGCCCGACACCGCGAGCGCCTCGGCCGTGGGCTGCGTGTCGTCGACCGTCAGGATGGTTCCGTAAAGGACGAGATCGGCGGACTCACTCGGGCTGGTCATGCCCGGATGCTAGAGCGTGGCGAGGTTCGCCCGGGTGCGTCCCCGGAAATAGGGGTCGAACAGAAAATTTCAAAAAGTTCTCGGCCCGTGTCGATTTTCGCGGGGTGCCATTCGACGCAGTAACGAGGGCACGATAGGCCGAGCCCCTTCCCGACGCACGAAGGAGACACACAATGTCGCGCTACATGCTGATCATGCGGTCCACCCCCGAGGCCGAGGCCGCGATGGCCGAGGAGAACATCGACTTCGACGAGATCATCGCCCAGATGGGCCGCTACAACGAAGAGCTGATCAAGGCCGGTGTGATGCTGGCCGGCGAGGGGTTGACCGATCCCGACGAGGGCTTCGTCGTCGACTTCAACGCCGATCCCCCGGTGGTCACCGACGGGCCGTACACCGAGGCCAAGGAACTGTTCAACGGGTTCTGGATCCTGGAGGTCTCCTCCAAGGAGGAGGCCAAGCAGTGGGCCCGGAAGTGCCCGCTGGGATGCGGCGTGAAGTTGGAGGTCCGCCGGGTCAGCGAGACCGAAGAGTTTCCCCAGGACAACGAGTGGGTCCAGAAGGAAATCCAGTGGAAGGCCGACCTCGCAGAAAAGGCGGCAAAGGCCGCCCGCGCGGCCGCCAACCGCTGATCCGAGCACAGGCCCCGGCGGTCCCTAACCCGCCGGGGCCCGGCTCCGCCCCCCACATCTCAGAGATTAAGCAGCGCGGACTTCGTGGACACGAGTACCGCACTACCTGTATTCCGGTCTGTACTTCGGCCCGCGATGACCTTGTGTTACATCCCACATCGGGGGATCGGCTCCGCAGTTTCTGGAACACGTTCTAGTCTGTAGTTCATGAGTGATGCGCTGCTGCACCATCCCATCCATTCCGGCCACCTCACCGTCGCTGCGCTCAAGCGCAACAAGGACAAGCCCGTGCTGTTCCTCGGCGACACCACCCTGACCGGTGGCGAGCTCGCGGAACGCATCAGCCAGTACATTCAGGCCTTCGAGGCGCTCGGCGCCGGCACTGGAGAGGGCGTCGGCCTGCTGTCCCTGAACCGGCCCGAGGTCCTGATGATCATCGGCGCCGGCCAGACCCAGGGCTACCGCCGCACGGCACTACACCCTCTCGGTTCGCTGGACGACCACGCCTACGTGCTGTCCGACGCCGAGGTGACGACGCTCATCATCGACCCCACCCCCGCGTTCGTGGAGCGGGCCCTGGGCTTGCTGGAGAAGGTGCCCTCGCTTCGCCAGGTGCTGACGATCGGCCCGGTGCCCGAAGCCCTGGCCGCGTCCAGCGCGTCGGTCTCCGATCTGACGGCCGAGGCCGCCAAGTACTCCCCGGTGCCGCTGGCCGCCGCCGAACTCGCTCCCGACCACGTCGGCGGCCTCACCTACACCGGTGGCACCACCGGCAAGCCCAAGGGCGTGATGGGCACGGTGCGTTCGATCTCCACCATGACGACCATTCAGCTCGCCGAGTGGGAGTGGCCCGAGAACCCGCGCTTTTTGATGTGCACCCCGCTGTCGCACGCCGGCGCGGCGTTCTTCACGCCGACCATCGTCAAGGGCGGCGAACTGGTGGTGCTGACCAAGTTCGACCCGGCCGAGGTGCTGCGCGTCATCGAGGAACAACGCATCACCGCGACCATGCTGGTGCCGTCGATGATCTACGCCCTGATGGACCACCCCGACTCCCACACCCGCGACCTGTCCTCGCTGGAAACCGTGTACTACGGCGCCTCGGCGATGAACCCGGTGCGCCTGGCCGAGGCGCTCAAGCGCTTCGGGCCGATCTTCGCGCAGTACTACGGCCAGTCCGAGGCACCGATGGTGATCTCCTACCTCGGCAAGAAGGACCACGACGAGAAGCGTCTGACGTCGTGCGGCCGGCCCACCCTGTTCGCGCGGACCGCGCTGTTGGATGCCGAGGGCAATCCGGTGCAGCAGGGCGAGGTCGGTGAGATCTGCGTGTCCGGGCCGCTGCTGGCCGGCGGCTACTGGAAGCTCGAGGAGGCCACCTCGGAGACTTTCCGCGACGGCTGGCTGCACACCGGCGACATGGCCCGCGAAGACGAGGACGGCTACTGGTTCATCGTCGACCGGGTCAAGGACATGATCGTCACCGGCGGGTTCAACGTGTTCCCGCGTGAAGTGGAAGACGTTGTCGCCGAACATCCTTCGGTGGCCCAGGTATGCGTGATCGGCACTCCCGACGAGAAGTGGGGCGAAGCCGTCACCGCGGTGATCGTGCTACGCCCCGACGCTGACTCCAGCGACGAGGCGGTGGCCACGGTGACCGCCGAGATCCAGGCCGCAGTCAAGGACCGCAAGGGCTCGGTGCAATCGCCCAAGCAGGTGATCGTCGTCGACTCCGTGCCGGTGACCGCACTCGGCAAGCCCGACAAGAAGGCGGTGCGCGCCCAGTTCTGGGAGGGCGCTGCCCGCGCGATCGGCTGATTTCCGGCGCCCTGTTTGCCTCTCCTGTCACGCTGGAGTGGCGCTCAAGCCTGAGCGCCACTCCAGCGTGACACTCGGCAGAATGGGTGAGGTGCCCGACGTGCCCGCCACCTCCGCCGACATGCGCGCAACGCTCGACGCGGTCTGGCGGATGGAGGCGGCCAAGATCCTGGCCACGCTGACCCGCACGGTCGGCGATGTCGGCCTGGCCGAGGACCTCGCCTCCGACGCACTGCTCGACGCCCTCATGCAATGGCCGCAGACCGGTGTGCCGCGCAACCCCGGTGCCTGGCTGACCACCGTCGCCAAACGCAAGGCCATCGACCACTGGCGGCGCGCGGAACGCCTCGACGCGAAGTACGAGGTGCTGGCCCACGACCTGGCCGAGCACGTCGACGAGGCCTGGGACCCCGACCGGATCGACGACGACGTCCTGCGCCTCATCTTCATCGCCACCCACCCGGTGCTGTCGCGTGAGGCCCAGGTCGCGCTGACACTGCGTATGGTCGGCGGGCTGAGCACCGAAGAGATCGCCCGGGCCTTCCTCATCTCGACCGCCACCGCGGCCGCGCGTATCACCCGCGCCAAAAAGACCCTGTCACAAGCCAACCCGCCCTTCGAGGTGCCGCCGCGCGACGAATACCCGCACCGGCTGTCGGCGGTGCTCTCGGTCATCTACCTGATCTACAACGAGGGCTACTCGGCATCCGCCGGACAGCGCTGGATCCGCGACGAATTGTGCACCGAGGCCCTGCGATTGGGCCGTGTGCTGGCCGCCCTGGTGCCCGACGAACCCGAGGTTCACGGCCTGCTCGCCCTGATGGAGTTCCAGTCCTCACGCTTTGCGGCGCGCACCGATGCCGAGGGCCGGCCCATCCTGCTGGAGGACCAGAATCGGGCCGGCTGGGACCGGGCCCAGATTCGGCGCGGCATCACAGCCCTTGAGCGCTCCGGCGCCGCACGGCAGCAACGTGGTTGGGGCCCATATGCGTTGCAGGCCGCGCTCGCCGAATGCCACGCGGTGGCCCCGACGGCGGCCGACACCGACTGGGCCCGCATCGTCGCCCTGTACGACGCGCTGCTGCAGATCAACCCGTCCCCGGTGGTGCAGCTCAACCGGGCAGTGGCCGTAGCCATGCACTCCGGCCCGCAGGAGGCATGGGAGATCGTCGACGGGATCGAGGGGCTGGACAGCTCGTACCTACTGCCCAGCGTGCGCGGCGAGCTGCTGTCCCGGCTGGGCCGGCACGCCGAGGCCGCCGAGCAGTTCGACCGGGCCGCCGCCCTGACCGACAACGAACGCGAGCGAGACGTACTGGCGAACAAGGCAATCCGCGAACGCGGCTGATCCCGGGCGAGGTCGTGGCACGATGGCGGACATGGTGTCGGCAGTGTTGTTCGACTTCTCCGGAACCCTGTTCCGCCTGGAGGAACAGGACAGTTGGTTCGCCGGAATGGCCGTGGACGAACGCGAGGTCGACGGGCACGTGCAGGCCGAGTTGATGCGCCGGCTGACCGCCCCGACCGGACGGTCCGTGACGATGACCGACGAGCAGTACCGGGCCTGGGCCAACCGGGACCTGGCCCCGCACCTGCACCGTGAGGCCTATCTGCATGTGCTGCGGGAATCCGGGCTGGCCGACCATCACGCCGAATCGCTGTACAACCGGGTGATCGATCCGGCCAGCTGGACGGCCTACCCGGACACCGCGCGGGTCTTCAAAAGCCTCAAAGCACAAGGACTCCGGACGGCCGTCGTGTCCAACATCGCATTCGATGTGCGTCCGGCCTTCACCGCGATCGGCGCCGCCGAGCACGTCGACGAGTTCGTGCTGTCCTTCGAAGTGGGCGCGGTCAAACCCGACCCGGCGATTTTCACCACGGCGCTGCAGCGCGTCGGCGTGCCGGCGCAGGAAGCGCTGATGGTCGGCGACAGCGAGGAGGCCGATGGCGGTGCCCGTGCCGTCGGCTGCCAGTTCGCTCTGGTCGATCCGCTGCCCACCGCGCAGCGGCCCGACGGGCTGATCACGGCCCTGCAGGCTGTCGGTATCCGCGCCTAATGTGGAGTCATGGCTGACGACCGCATCCGGCCGCCCTGGTGGCTGAAATACGTCAACAAGGTGATGATCGGGCTCAACAAGCTCGGCGTCGGCGGCGACAAAGGTCCCGTGGTGCTCACTGTGACGGGCCGCAAGAGCGGTAAACCCCGGTCGACGCCCGTCACCCCGATGACCGTCGACGGGCACCGCTACATCGTCGGCGGGCTGCCGAAGGGCGACTGGGCCGCCAACGCCCGCGCAGCCAGCGAGGCCACCGTGCACCAGGGGCGCAAAGACCAGCGGGTCCGGGTGGTCGAGATCCCCGTCGAGCAGGCCCGGCCGCTGCTGCGCCAATTCCCCGTCCTGGTGCCGACCGGTGTCGGGTTCATGCGCAACGCCGGGCTGGTGACCGGGCCCAATCCGGACGAGTTCGAGGCACTCGCCGGGCGCTGCCCGGTGTTCCGGTTGGACCCGATCTAGCAGCTGCCCGTCAGCTCAGGTGCGGGGCTTCCTTGATCTTGGAGTCCTGCTTGCCCACCGTCTGGCAGAAGGCCTGCACCGCCATCCGGGTTCCGGTGATCTCGAGCTGAGCTGGATCGTTGCCCTTCTCATCCTTGAGCATCTTGGACACGGCTTCGTCCTGGGTCTTCTCGTCCTGCCCGATGAAGTCCTTGCACTTGGTGTCACCACCGGTGATCGCGGGTGAACATCCGACGAGTGCAAGGCCGACAGCCAACCCCGAGAACAACACACCTGCCGACTTCTTCATTGTGGTCAACGTCGCCTCTTTCTGATCTGGTGATGCGCTGTACGCATCATCGCGCCAGGTTTTGTACCCCGCGACGGTACCTGTGAAACGTCGGGTTGCCCTCGCTCTACAGTCGAGCACGTGAGTGCAGACAACCCGTTCGACCCGACAGCCTGGGAGCCGGTACCCGGCTTCGACGATCTGACCGACATCACCTACCACCGCCACGTCGCCGACGGCGCCCGGCAGCCCACGGTGCGGGTCGCGTTCGACCGGCCCGAGGTGCGCAACGCGTTCCGGCCCCACACCGTCGACGAGCTGTACCGCGTCCTCGACCACGCCCGGATGTCCCCCGACGTCGGCGTGGTGCTGCTGACCGGCAACGGCCCGTCGGCCAAGGACGGCGGCTGGGCCTTCTGCTCCGGCGGGGACCAGCGCATCCGCGGCCGCTCCGGGTACCAGTACGCCGACGGGGAGACCGCCGAGACCGTCGACCCGGCCCGGGCCGGACGACTGCACATTCTCGAGGTGCAGCGGCTGATCCGGTTCATGCCGAAGGTGGTGATCTGCCTCGTCAACGGCTGGGCGGCCGGTGGCGGCCACAGCCTGCACGTCACCTGCGACCTGACCCTGGCCAGCCGCCAGCACGCCCGGTTCAAGCAGACCGATGCCGACGTCGGCAGCTTCGACGGCGGCTTCGGCAGCGCCTATCTGGCCCGCCAGACCGGGCAGAAGTTCGCCCGCGAGATCTTCTTCCTGGGTCGCGCCTACGACGCCGAGACCATGTACCAGATGGGCGCGGTGAACGACGTCGTCGACCACGCCGAACTGGAAGCGGTCGGCCTGCAGTGGGCGGCCGAGATCAACGGCAAGTCGCCCCAGGCCGTCCGGATGCTGAAGTTCTCGTTCAACCTGATCGACGACGGCCTGGTCGGCCAGCAGGTGTTCGCGGGAGAGGCCACCCGGTTGGCCTACATGACCGACGAGGCCGTCGAGGGCCGCGACGCGTTCCTGCAGAAGCGGGATCCGGACTGGAGCGGTTTCCCGCGCTACTTCTGAGTGATTTGGGTGCGTTTGGTAACGCTAGGCGTTACCAAACGCACCGAAATCACCGGACTAGAAGCGGAAACCCGTCTGGCCATGCGGTGACTTCGCGAACGCGAGCACCTTGGCCGGGCTGACCCGGTAGACGATCGCGGCCTCACCCTCCGGGTCGAAAACCTCGTCGTCGCAATCGAAATCCCAGTCGTCGCCGTACTTGCTCCGGTAGGCATCGGCCAGGGCGGTCAGCCGTTGCCGACCGCTCACCCGCGCGGCAGTCCCCTCGACCACGATGTCCAGGCCCGCATTCCACGTGTTCGTTCCGGTCGTGACGACGACGGCCGCGCCCGCCTGCAAGTTGCGGGCCTTCTGCTCGGAGGGCCCGGTGCAGAACACGAACGCATCGTCGGCCCACACCCCGACCAGTGGCGTGACATGCGGCCGCCCGTCGCCGCGCACGGTGGTGAGCCAGTACAGCCCGGCCGCTTCGAGTGCGGCCGCGGCGGCCGGCCACGTGGTCGGTTCGGTCGCCTCGCTGAAGCGCTGGTCAAGCTTGCCCGTGATGGTCATAGCGATATCGACTCGGGAAGCGCCCACAAGTCATCGCGGAAAGGTAGGCGACCTAAACTCGGCGGATGAGCAAGAACCCGCTGCGCCGACTCTCTGAGCAGGTGCTGTTGACGAGCATGCGCCCGCCGCTGACCGAACGGCTGCAGGCCCGTGACGATATCGATGTCGCAGGCAAACGCATCCTGCTGACCGGCGCCTCATCGGGCATCGGCGAGGCCGCAGCGGAGAAGTTCGCCGCCAAGGGAGCCACCGTCATCGCGGTGGCCCGCCGTCAGGAACTGCTCGACGACCTGGTCGGGCGGATCTCCGCGAAGGGCGGCGACGCCCGCGCCCACGCGGTGGACCTGTCCGACCTGGACGCCATCGACGAGCTCGTCGCCACCGTGGAACGTGACCTCGGCGGAGTCGACATCCTGATCAACAACGCCGGGCGGTCGATCCGGCGGCCGCTGGCCGAATCTCTGGACCGCTGGCACGACGTCGAGCGCACCATGACGCTCAACTACTACTCGCCGCTGCGGCTCATCCGCGGTCTGGCCCCGGGCATGCGGGAACGTCGCGACGGACACATCATCAACGTCGCCACCTGGGGCGTGATGAACGAATCCTCACCGCTGTTCGCGGTGTACAACGCGTCCAAGGCAGCGCTGGCCGCGGTCAGCCGGGTCATCGAGACCGAATGGGCCTCCGTCGGCGTTCATTCCACCACGCTGTACTACCCGTTGGTGAAGACCCCGATGATCGCCCCCACCCGTGCCTACGACGGACTGCCCGGGCTGTCGGCCGCCGAGGCCGCCGACTGGATGCTGACCGCGGCGCGCACCCGGCCGGTACAGATCGCGCCACGGATGGCGGTGACCGCCAAAGCACTCAACACCGTGGCACCCGGTCTGGTCGACGCCGTCATGAAAAGGCAACGGGTCCAACCGGTCTGATCACGGCTTGGTGATGCTGCGGGGCTCAAGTCCGAGCGACCGCACATGCTCGGCGATCGCCCCGAGGTTCGTGATCCACACATCGGTGTGGTCGCGCACGTATCGCATGAGGTGGTCGAGTTCGGCTGCCCGCGAGGCCCGTCCGGACAGGAACGGGTGATTGGTCAGCACCCAGCACGCCCCGGCGCGGCGGAGCGCGTCGAACTCCAACTGCCAGATCTCCCGCGCCTTGCGCGGGCTCTCGATCAGACCGGATCCGGAGATGTCGGGCAGATAGCAGTACTGCTCCCAGTCGTCGAGCGCCCACTGGATGGGGATCTCCACCAGCGAGCGGTCACCGACGGCGAGCTCATAAGGGCAGTCGGCGTCCATCAGGCTTGAGTCGTACAGGAAACCGCGCTCCGCCAGCAGAGATGGCGTGTGCCACGACAGGTCCCACATCGGCGCGCGGTAACCGACGGGCCGCACCCCGGCCACCTCCGCCAGCGCCTCCAGCCCACGGTCGAGCGCTTCGACCTCCTCCTGCACCGTCAGTGCTGTCGGCTGCTCGTGAAGATAGCCATGGTGGGCGATCTCATGCCCGGCCGCCACGATCGCACGGACCGCCTCGGGGTACCGGTGCGCGGTATGACCCGGGACGAAGAACGTCGACGGAATCTGATGGCGCTCCAGCAGATCCAGGATCCGGGGAATCCCCACCAGCGGCCCGTACGACTGGTGGGACATCACGCTCATCCGCGCCGCGGCACCCGAATCACCCCACAGCACCGCCGATTCGGCATCCACGTCGAAGGTGAAAGCCGCCGCCGCGATTCGGCCGTCCGGCCAAGAGAATTCAGCCATCGGCCATCAGCGTAATCAGTTCGTAGGCCAGGTTGGCCGCGGCCACCGCGGTCACGTCGCCGCTGTCGTAGGCCGGGGCCACCTCGACCACGTCGGCGCCGACGATCGACAGCCCGCGCATGGCCCGCAGCACCGCGACCAACTCTCGGCTGGTCATCCCGCCGATCTCGGGAGTTCCGGTACCCGGCGCGAACCCCGGGTCCAGCACATCGATATCGATCGACACATACACCGGGTGATCGCCCACTCGCTGCAGGATCCGCTCGATGACACCGTCAACACCGATGCGGTCGATGTCGCGGCAGTGCACCACCGTGAACCCCAGCGACTCGTCGTCAAGCAGGTCGGCGCGGTCGTAGAGCGAGCCGCGGATCCCGATGTGGGCCGAGTGACCCTTGACGATCAGGCCCTGCTCGGAGGCCCGGCGGAACGGGGTGCCGTGCGTGCAAGGTGCACCGAAGTAGGTGTCCCAGGTGTCGAGGTGGGCGTCGAAGTGCACCAGCGCCACCGGACCGTGCACCGCGTGCACCGCCTGCAGGGCGGGCAGGGCGATCGTGTGGTCCCCGCCGAGCAGCACCACCCGCTTCTGCGGAGTGGTCAGCAACCCGGCGATCCCCTCCCGAATCTGGTCCACCGCAGCGTCGATGTCGAACGGGTTGGCAGCGATATCGCCGGCGTCGACCACCTGCGCCTGCGCGAACGGGCTGACATCCAGCGCCGGGTGGTACGGCTTCAGCAGCCGCGAGGCCTGCCGGATCGCGGCGGGGCCGAACCGGGCACCCGGCCGGTAGGTGACGCCGGCGTCGAACGGCACTCCGACAACGGCGATGTCGTGGTCGGAGACCTCGTGACGCTGTGGGAGCCGGGCGAACGTGGCGATACCGGCGTACCGCGGTACCGCCCGTGCGTCGACCTGGCCGACGTTGCCCGTCTCCGACCGCACATACGGCTGGCCCGTCACCTGATTTCCTTCCGTCATCACTTCACACTCTCGTCCGGGTGGCCCCGCCGTTGCAGGAGATCACCTGCCCGACGACGGCCGACATGTCGAACTCGGCCAAGAACTGCACCGCGGCTGCGATCTCGTCGGCAGAGCCGATGCGGCCCAACGGAATCGACTCCGCGTAGCGCGCGTGCATATCTGCCAAGGTGATCCCGGCGGCGTCCGCGTCCACCTCGAGCTGCGGGGTGTCGGTCACGCCGGGCGCCACCGCGTTCACGATGATCCCCTCCGGCGCCAATTCCCGGCCCAGGGTCTTGACCAATGAGATGAGCCCGGCCTTGGACGCCGCATACGCGGTGGCCTCTGGCCAGCCGGTGACACCCCACTCGCTGGAGATCACCACGATGCGGCCCTCGCCGAGTCTGCGCATGTGCGGCAGCACTGCCTGCACCAGGTGAAAGGTGCCACCGAGATTGGTGTCGATGACCCGCCACCAGTCCGCCTCGTCATGCTCCAACAGCGGGGCCATGGTCATGTAGGCGTGGTTGGCGACCAGCACGTCGAGCCGGCCGGCCGTGGCCGCCACAGTGTCAGCGATCTGAGCGCAGACGCGCGGATCACAGACGTCCCCGGGGACGGCCAGGCCACCGATCTCGGCGGCCAACGCATCCAACCCGGCACCAGAACGAACATCGTTGACCGCCACCGTCGCTCCCGCCGCGGCCAGCCGCCGGGCGTGCGCGGCACCCATCCCCTGCGCGGCGCCGGTGACCAGCGCGACCCGTCGTGAAAGCGAGCTCATATCACCGCTCCTGCGTTGACGTTGACGACGTCGCCGGTACTGAAGGTGGCGTCACACACCAGATATCGCACACATTGCGCCACCTCGACCGGGGTGACCAGCCGCCCCAACGGCAGCGTGGACAGGTAATCTGCTGCACGCCAAGGGGAATCGTCGGACAGCAACGGAGTGTCGGTAGGGCCCGGGGCCACCGCGTTCACCCGGACTCCGCGACTGGCCACCTCGGCGGCCAGGCTGCGCACCAGGCCGAGAATGGCCCCTTTGGCCGCCGCGTAATGGGCATCACCGTCGCCGCCGCCGACCGCCAGCTCACTGGCCACCGCGACCATCGCCCCCGAACCCCGGGCGAGCATGTCAGGCAGGCAGGCACGAGAGGCGTGGAACAACCCGCCCACGTGCACCCGCAGCATGCGCTGCCAGGCCTGGGTGCTGATCTGGCTCACCGGGGCCATCTCGTAGTGGCCCGCCGAGGTCACCAGCGCGGTGATCGGGCCGAGTTCGGCGCGGATCTCCTCGACCGCACCGGCCACCGCGGAACCGTCGGAAACATCGACTGCGACAGCGTGATCCGCCTCGGTCGAACCCGACAGATCGAGCGTTCCGATGACGTATCCGCGTGCCCGCAAGGCGGTGACGACAGCGGCGCCGATTCCGCTGGCGCCGCCGGTGACGACCGCGACCGGTGATTCAGTCATCGCTTCCCACCTTCCCGTCGGCGCGCTCGTCCACAGCCTCGACGTCGTCGATCACGGCGGCGCTCACAATCCGCTGCCGCACGCTGAGCAGGACGGCCAGCCCGATCATCCCCAGCACGGCCACCCCGATCCACACCGACCAGTCCAGGTAGCGCTGCTCGAACACCGGCCTCGGCCAGGCGATGTTGAGGGTCTGCAGAACCGCCCACACCGCGGCCACCACCGCGACCGGAACCGTGGCGCGGCCCAGGCTGAACGCGCCGTCCGTCCAGCTCCGTCGGGCCAGCACCACCACGAACCCGATCAACGGGAACAGGAAGGCCAGGTAGAAGCCGCCCGCCGTGAAATTGACCATGAGCGAATAGATGTCGCCGGCCACGATGGACAGCAGGAACAGTGCCCCGCCGACCACCGTGGTGACCAGGATCGGCACCACCGGGATCCGCGCCTCACCACGCAACCGGGCCAGCGCCTTCGAGGCCGGCAGCGCACCGTCACGGGCGTAGGCCCAGATCACCCGGGACGCGGAGGTCTGCAGAGCCAGGAAGCTGGCCAGGAAGCCGATGACGAACAGCATCTCGACCGGTTTGGCGATGCCGTGTCCCAGTGCTGCCGTGAGGGTTTCGTACACCGGGTCGGCCACCGAGCCGGCGATCACGGCATCCAGGTCAGGGATCGCCAGAATGATCGCGAGGCTCGAGTAGGCCACCACCAGCGCGATGAAACCCAGCGAGAAGAGCACGGCCTTGGGCAGGTACCGCCTCGGCTCGTGGACCTCCTCGGCAATGGCGCCCGCACTCTCGAACCCGACGAACGAGAACCCGATGAACGCCACCGCGATCAGGAACGGCCCGCTCAGGTAGCTCCAGGTGTCCACCCCGGGCCCGCCGCCGTCGAACAGCACCGACAACGAGTTGTTGCGGTGGAACAGCAGCAGCCAGGTGCCCAGCCCGATCGAACCGATCACCTCGGCCACGATGCTGGCCGTCATGAACACCTTGAGCGCGCCGCGGCCGATCAGGTTGATCGCGGTCCCGCCGAGCAGAATCACCAGCGCGATGACGGCCCGTAGACCGCCGGACGGCGATTCCACCCCGGCGATGTTCGCCACGAACCCGGCGGCGCCCAGCGCCACGGTCGCCATCGCGATCACCAACGTCCACATGTACACCCAGCCGGCGAACCAGCCGTAGGTCGTGCCGAGCAGCCGCCGCGACCACTGGTATATAGAACCCTCCAACGGCCAGCGCGACACCAGCATCGCGAAGACCAGGGCGACCAGCAGCTGACCGCCGAACACCAGCGCGAACCCCCACCAGAAGCTCGGGCCGGCCGAGGACAGCGCCAGACCGAAGATTCCGTAGAGCGCGACGATCGGCGAGATGAACGCAAAAGCAAAGGCGAAGGCCGACCACAGCGAGAATTCGCGCCGTAGCACGTGAGGCCCGTCCGTGTCGTGCTCAGGCAACCAGATCGGCGATGCAGTCATCGTGTGCTCCCTCTGTGTGGTTGGAGGAACTATCACGCCGCAGTGGTGCAACCACCAAGCGAATGCGGCCAACACGCTGCGAATCCACTGTCACACCACGCTGCCATTGGAGGATCCGACAATGCCGGCGGGCACGGGGATGACGACGGCGTTACGCTCACCCCATGTCGGACCGCGGCGATGTCATACCGACACTGCGCGACCTCCTCGAGTCACACCGGGGGCTGCTCACTCCCGACGAGCCGACCGGCGACCTGGATCACCGGATCACCTGGGTGCACACCACCGAGTTACGGGACCCGTCGAGGTACCTGCACGGCGGTGAACTGGTCTGCACGGTGGGCATCAGCCTGCAGACCGAGCAGGACTGCGCGGCGTTCGTCGAATCGCTGAGCCGGTCCGGGGCGGCCGGTCTGTGCTTCGGCATCGGTGATGTGCACGACGCCGTTCCGGCTGCCTTGATCACCTCGGCCGCACGCGATGGCCTGCCGATCCTCATCGCCCCACCCAATGTGCCGTTCTCGTCGGTGAGCCGCTATGTCGCCGACTTCCAGGTCGGCGGTGAGATCGCCGTAGCACGGGCCACCAATTCCCTGATGCCCGAACTGCTCTCGTCCCAACGGCGGCGCGAGTCGGTGCGCCAGTTGCTGGACCGGGCGGGCGAGGTGCTGGGCTGCCATCTCCTGGTGGATCCCGACCAGGCGTCCGCGGGTGCAGGGGCCGGCGTCCCGCTCGGCGACTTGGGAACCCTGACCTCGGTCGGCAGCGATGAGCCACCAGAGCCCGCCGTGCTGGACCTCATCGGCCGATTCGTCCAAGCCGCCCAGGGCGAACGCGACATCGAATCCGCACTCTCCCGCGAACGGGTCGGGCAGCTGCTGTCACTGATCGAGCGACGCATGCTGCTGCCCGACGCCCTCAATCAGCTACTGGACTGGCCGGGCCTGGCAGCCCCCGAGCTCGCCTGCTCGGCCTGGCCGGCCGGGGCCGGCGCCGTGCTGACGATGGCATTTCCCGATGCCCTTGTCGGCGATGCACCCGAGGTATGCCTGGTCCTCGAGGCGGGCCCGCGGGCCCAGCACACGGGCGAGCTCTCCCTGCCCTCGGGCCACGCCGCCGCTGCTCCGCTGGCCGAACTGGGCGCGGCGATCACCCAGGCCCGCATCGCCCTCGACCTCGCCCAGCAGCACGGCGGCAGCATCGGTCCTGATCAGCTGAGCACGTTCGACAGCCTGCTCGAAGGCTTGCCGCTGAACCGGTTGGCCCCGTTCAAGAGCCAGCTCATCGACCCACTGGAGACCCTGGACGACGGACGGGGCACCCAGCACGTGCGAACGCTGCGCACCTTCCTGGCCACCAACGGGTCACTCATCGACACCGCGCGTGAGTTGTTCCTGCACACCAACACCGTGCGTCACCGATTGAGCCGCATCCATCAGATCACCGGACGAAACCCGATGAGTTTCGAGGACCAGGCCGCGTTCGCCATCGGATTGCGGGCCAGCGACCGCGCCCGCCGGATGCCGGGTCGCCCCGACTGACCCGTGTCGCGGATTCGCGCAGGCACCCGGCGGTGGTAGACAAGGGCTATGGAGATCCTGGCCAGCAGGATGCTGATCCGACCGGTCGATTACCCGAAGTCAGTGGAGTTCTACCGCGATGGGATCGGCCTGGCCATCGCCCGCGAATACGGTGCAGGCACAGTGTTTTACGCGGGCCAGTCACTGATCGAGCTGGCCGGCCACCACAGCCCCACCGAATCCGGGGTGTTCCCCGGAGCGCTGTGGCTGCAGGTGCGCGACGTCTACGCCACCCAGGCTGAACTGGAAAGCCGCGGCGTGGCCATCGCCCGCGCTGCGACCCAGGAACCGTGGGGTCTGCACGAGATGCACGTGATCGACCCCGACGGCATCACCCTGATATTCGTCCAGGTGCCCGACACCCATCCACTGCGCCGGGACACCCGCGACTGAGTCAGCGCGTCGGGGTAGACAGCGGCCAGCCCACCGAGGCCAGCCGCGCCGCCACCTGATTGACCTCTTCTGGAAGGGGTTCCTTGTCGATGACGTTCTGCACCGCACCCCGGATCTCGTCGTCGGTGACAGGTCTGTCCCCGTCGGAGGAGCGCAGGATGTCGTGGGTGGCCCGGACCACCTCGTCCTCGGACAGCGACCGGGTCAGCAGCGCCAGCAGCGCGAACTGATCCTTGTGCGGCACACCCTCCGGATAGCCGGCCCGCAGCCAGCTCAGCACGTTGTCCAGGAAGCTCGTCGTCTCGGTCATGCGGCGCTCACTTACCCGGGATGAACGGGACGGGGTTGAATCCGAAGTGGTGAATGATCGTCGTCTTGGTGATCCACAGGATCGCGATCACGATCACCGCGGCGACGATGGCGAAGAGCACCAGACCGAGGAACTTCAGCACGGGGTTGGGCGCGACGACGGTGCCGTCCTCGTGGGTGCCGCCGGCGCCGTTCGAGTAGGCCACCAGACCCGTGGCGAACACCGCAGGCAGACCGGCTCCGAGGATCAACCCCACAACCAGCACCTTGAAGATGGAGTCCACATAAATCATCAGCTGATTCCTTAGCTAGATCCGGTCAGACTGCGGCTTTGTCGGCGGTGGCGGCAGGCTTGCCGGCCTCACGTACCTCGGCCGGCACGACCGAGTTGGTGGAGTCATCCCAATCGGCGTTGACGTTCTTGTGATCGACCTTCTGTTGCTGGGCGCGCCACCACATGTACCCGGACAGGGCGACCAGGATCAGGAAGATCAGGCCGTCGCCGGCGAGCGCCGCTCCGGTGAGCGCCTCGACACCGTGCGACAGCCAGAAGGCCAGCGCGCCCACGAGGCCGGCGGCGGGCAACGTGATCAGCCAGGCCATCGCCATGCGTCCGGCTACGGCCCAGCGCACCTCGGCGCCGGGCTTACCGACGCCGCTACCGAGGATCGAGCCCGTGGCGACGTGAGTGGTCGACAGCGCCATACCCGCGGCGCTGGAGCTCAAAATGATTGCGGCCGAGGATGCTTCGGCGGCCAGTCCCTGCGGGGATTCGATCTCGACCAGACCCTTGCCCAGCGTGCGGATGACGCGCCAGCCGCCGATGTAGGTACCCAGGCCGATGGCCAGGGCGCAGGAGGCGATGATCCAGAACGGCAGGCCGTCCTCCTTCACATTGCCGGTCAGGTGGCCGGTGGTGATGAGGGCGAGCGCGATCACACCCATGGTCTTCTGCGCGTCGTTGGTGCCGTGCGAGAGCGCCACGAGTGAGGCGGTGGCGATCTGGCCCCAGCGGAAGCCCTGCTCGCGACGCTTCTTCAGCACGTTGCGGGTGATGCGGTAGACCAGCCAGGTTCCGGCTGCAGCGACGAGGCAGGCGATGAACGGAGCCGCGATCGCGGGGATGAGCACCTTCTGGAGGACGCCGGACCAGTTGACCCCGGACAGTCCGATGGCTGCCAGCCCGGCGCCGATCAGCCCGCCGAAGAGCGCGTGCGACGAGCTGGACGGAATGCCGAAGAGCCAGGTCAGCAGGTTCCACAGGATGCCGCCGATCAGGCCGGCGAAGATGATCGTGAGACCCGTCGAGGCATCGATACCGGATACCAGCGACCCCGTCTTGCTGTCCTGGATCTTGAGCACCGATGTGGTGACCGTGACGGCCACCTCGACCGAGAGGAACGCGCCGACCAGGTTGAGGACACCCGCCAGGATCACAGCGGTCTTGGGCTTCAGCGCCCCCGTGGCGATCGAAGTGGCCATGGCATTGCCGGTGTCGTGAAAGCCGTTTGTGAAGTCAAAGGCCAGTGCTGTTGCTATCAACAGCACCAGGACGATCAGCTCAGCGCTCATGGCGGTAATTCTGTCGGACCATTGGCGTTTTTGACCAGCCGGAAACACCTCGCTGAGCTGGGAATTCGAATACGCTACGAATGAGTTCACCGAGTGTTCATCTGTCCACCCCGGTTTGTTCGCCGGGGCGGTTTGCCGATCCCCGAGCGGGCTATAAGTTCACTGCGAGCCAGAGTCGGCCGGCACCACTAACATCAATGCGGTCCTCCGACTCAAACTCGTATGTCCGGTGGAACGTGGCTCGGGTGCATCAGGAGTAGGCACAGTGAACGCTTTTCTCGCGAAGATCGCGGCCTGGCTGAACGCCGGGTACCCCGAGGGGGTGCCCGGACCAGACCGGGTGCCGCTGTTGGCGCTGCTGACCCGGCGCCTGACGAACGACGAAGTCAAAGCAGTCGCACGGGATCTCATCGATCGCGGTGATTTCGATCACATCGACATCGGCGTGCTGATCACCCAGATCACCGACGAGTTGCCCCGCGTGGAGGACGTCGAACGGGTACGGCAACGGCTCGCCGCCAAGGGCTGGCCGTTGGACGATCCGCGCGATGCCGAGGATTCCGTCGACACCGATGAGACCGCCCACACCGACGGTGACGACCCGAAAGAGCCAGGGGGCCCGGCATAGCCGTTCTCCGCCCCGTCTCCGTCGGATCTGCGACGGACCCGTTGCTGGGGGTCCTCGATGACGTCCTGGCCGGACGCGATTCGGCGATCCTGCCCGTGCCCGCAGACGACGAACGCCAGACTTCCCTGCTGACAACCACTTTGCGCGCCGGCGAGGAGATCGACGACGACGTCGCCCTGGTGATCTCGACCTCGGGCACCACCGGCAAGCCCAAAGGCGCGTTGCTGACCGCGTCGGCGTTGCGATCCAGCGCCGAGTCCACCCACGCCCGGTTGGGCGGTGCGGGCCGGTGGCTGCTGGCCCTGCCCGCCTATCACATCGCCGGCCTGCAGGTGCTGGTGCGCAGTGCGCTTGCCGGTACCACGCCCGTCGCCATCCCGGCCTCCTTCGACCCGGACGAGTTGCCTTCGGCGGTAGCCGCTTTGGGCAGCGGGCGCCGCTACGCCTCGCTGGTGGCGGTACAGCTGGACAAGTCCCTGCACGACCCGGCCGCCGCGGAAGCGCTGGCCGAACTCGATGCCGTGCTGATCGGCGGCGGACCGATGCCGGCCGGTGTGGCCGAACGGGCCCGGGCGGCGGGGGTGAACGTGGTCCGCACCTACGGAATGAGCGAGACCGCGGGCGGCTGTGTGTACGACGGGGTGGCGCTCGACGGCGTGAACGTGCGCATAGACAACTCCCGCATCCTGCTCGGCGGTGCCACCGTCGCCCAGGGCTATCGCAACCCGGTCACACCCGATCCGTTCGCCGAGCCCGGCTGGTTCCGCACCGATGATCTTGGTGCCGTGGATGATTCGGGTGTGCTCCGGGTCCTGGGCCGGGTCGACGACGCCATCAGCACCGGAGGGCTGACGGTGCTGCCGCAACTGGTCGAATCGGCGCTGGCCGGCCACCCGGCGATCGTCGACTGCGCGGTGTTCGGGGTCCCCGACGAGCGGCTCGGTCAGCGGGTGGTCGCCGCGCTGGTGCTGGCTCCGGGTTCGACAGCCCCCGACCTGACCGAGCTGCGGGTCCAGGTGTCCCAGACGCTGGATGTCACCGCCGCACCGCGCGAGGTGCACATCGTCGACGAGTTGCCCCGTCGCGGCATCGGCAAGCTGGACCGCCGGGCGCTGGCGGCCCGCTACAGCTGAGCGCAGCGACGCCCAGAACAACGCCATGGCTGCTCCCCGCCACGGAGGACGACCACTGCGTTGTTCTCGCGGGAGCGTCGCCGCAACCATGGAGCCGGAATTTCACTTGTCGGCTTGGGCATGATGGAGACATGCGCCGAGAAGTGACCTCCGCGGATGAGCTGCGCGCCATCGTCGGGCAACCCACCCCAGCCGTCGCAAAGAAGGTGACCGACCGACTGTCGGAAGCGCAGCAGGTCTGGCTCAAGCAGTCACCGCTGGGCTTCGTGGCGACCACCGATGCGCACGGCCGCGTCGACGTCTCCCCCAAGGGTGACCCGCCGGGTTTCGTCCAGATCCTCGACGACACCACGATCGCCATCCCGGAACGGCCCGGCAACCGTCGCGTCGACGGCTACCTCAACGTCCTCGAGCGCCCGCACGTGGGTACGGTGTTCGTCATCCCCGGCCGCGGCGACACCCTGCGCATCAACGGCACCGCGCGGATCCTTTCGGACGCCCACTATTTCGACACCATGGTGGTGAACGGAAAGCGGCCGATCCTGGCCCTGGAGATCGCCGTCGACGAGGTGTTCTTCCACTGCCCCAAGGCGTTCCTGCGCTCTGAGGCGTGGAAGCCCGAGAGCTGGAATCCGACGGCGGCACCCTCGGTGGCCCAGATGGCCAAGGCCTTCAAACCCGACCAGACCCAAGACGAACTCGACGCGTATTACCGCGAGGACAACCTGCGCACGATGCTCTACTGAACCGCCGCAACCGGTTTCACCAGGATCGCCCTCGTGTAGAGCAGCTGGAACCCTCGACGCTGCACGTTGTGCTGGGACTTCGAGCCAGGCGCCGTCGTCACCACGGCGATCTCGCATCCGGCATCGGCGGCCTCGGCCAACCGGGACGCCAGCAGCGCTGCCTGCACGCCACGGCGCCGGAAGGCCGGTGCCGTCGCCGCTCCCGCCAACTGCGCGATCCCGTCGGCCAGCCGCATCATCGCGCCGCCCGCGACCGCTCCGCCGTACAATGCGATATACGGTGTGGCCCCGGCTTTTTCGATGTCACGCTCGGCGCGCTCGATGATGTCGGCGGGGAACTGCTCATGGCTGACCGCGCCTTCGCCGTCGGGATGGGCGAAGCCCTCCACCACGACGTTCACCCATGCGGTGAGATCGGCGGCCCGGCGCACGTCCACCTCCGTCGCCAACGGTGCCTCGACGCCGATCGGGCGGCCGAGGACGTTCTCGAACTCGGCGAGGCGATAGCCGCGGCCGGACAGCAGCGCGGTGAGCTCGGGATCGGCGAGATTGGACAGCTCCACCCGGGTTTCGCTGCCCCTGGCCGCGAAGGCCCGTTCGATCTCGCCCAGCACGGCCTCGTCGGGCACACCGTCGAAGCCGAGGCCGACCAGCTTGTTCATCGGCGACTCGGCCTCGGCGAAGCAGGCGAATCCGCCGGCGACCGGCAACACCAACCCGTCGGCGCCACGATCGCCTGCGGCCCGGGTCGCCGCGACGATCAGGTCCGACTCGGCCTTCTCGATACGGCGGGCCAGCTCGACCCCGCAAAACAATTGTCCTGTACCAACGTCCGAGTCACCGTAGATAGCCACGTCGATATTGTGCCCGCACAGGCATTTCCGAAACGTCCCGACATCGTGTCGGTCAGCGCGGCGGCCCGGCCGGCTCCCACGACTGCATCGCCATGTCGAGCTCATCGCTGTCGAGCGCCTTCACCGGAATGCGCGATTGGCCGGCGTGGTAGCGCATGCCATCCAGCAGAATGGCCACGTAGCGACGCCACAGTTCGGCATCGACATTGCCGGCGAATTCGCTGACCGTGCCGGCCAGAAGCCCGAAGATCGGCATGTCCGTGGACGACAGCTCCGGACGTAGATACCCGTCGCGTTGGGCCCGCTCGACCAGTTTGGTCAACACCGGCACCAACCGCTCCTGGCAGGCCTTGACCCGGTCGCACCCATAGGCCTTGCTGAACGCGATTTCCCGCAATCCCCGGTCAGTCGCCGTGATCTCGCACATCTTCTCGACATACCAGGCGAATCCCTGCCATGAATCTTCTTGTTGCAGCGCAGATTCTGCCAGCGCAGTGAGCTGCTCCATACCGTCGACGAAGATGGCCGCGATCAGCTCTTCCTTGGTGGCGAACCGGCGGTACACCGTGCCCACCCCGACATTGGCGTAGCGCGCCACATCGTTGAGCGTCGCCTCAAGACCTTTCTCGGCAAACAGCTCCCTCGCAGCGTCGAGCACCCGCTGACGGTTGCGCTCCGCGTCCTTGCGCAGCGCGGGTCTTGTTTCCTCGGTCATATCTCTCAGTCCAAAGTGAGCGGCGTCATAAGTGGATTGATCCTATCCACTTATTCGGATAACTTTACGCCTCGAAGTGCGTAGGCCGCCTAACAGCAGGGTTGTCGCGATCGCATCGAAAACGTCGGGAGGCCCACCAGTGACACCTGTCATCGAAACGCCCGCCGCGGGCCTCCTCTCGGGGCCGCCGCGATGAAGGCAATCCGCCGAATCTGGCTCCCCGTCCTGATCGTCATCGCGATGGGGGCCGGCGTGCTGATCGTGATGAACGTCCGCAAGGTCTTCGGCGCACATCCGGTGATTATCACCGACACCACCTCGGACAACGCCGAAGACTTCAACCCCAAGTTCGTGAAGTACGAGATCTTCGGAACGGGCGGCACCGCCGTCATCAACTACATGGACCTCGAAGGCAAACCCCAGCGCACCGGAACCGTGCCGCTGCCATGGTCTTTGACCCTGCAAACCACATTGCCGTCGGTGCAGCCCAACATCATGGCGCAAGGCGACGGAAGCAGCATCAGTTGCCGAGTCACCGTCGATGACGAGGTCAAAGAAGAGAGAACGGCTACTGGATTGAACGCACAAACCTTCTGCTTTGTGAAGGCAGCATGATCGGCCGCAAGGAAGAAACCCAGACCGACGAGACCCCGACCGACGCCATCCCGACGGGACGCCATGCGGCACCTCCGCACCCGATGCTCCCGAGATTCATCCGGGCATTCGCCCTGCCGATCATCCTGATCTGGATCGTGATCGTGGCACTGCTCAACACCGTCGTGCCGCAACTCGAGGTTGTCGGCAAGATGCGCGCGGTGTCGATGAGCCCCAACGACGCACCGTCGATGATCGCCATCAAAGAAGTCGGCAAGAAGTTCCAGGAGTACGACACCAGCAGTTCGGTGATGGTCGTCCTCGAAGGCGACAAGCCACTGGGCCTCGAAGCGCACGTGTTCTACGACCAGATGGTTCGTGACCTGCGCGCGGACACCACCCACGTCCAGCATGTGCAGGACTTCTGGGGTGACACCCTGACCGCCAAGGGCGCCCAGAGCCGCGACGGCAAGGCCGCCTACGTGCAGGTCTACATCGCCGGCGACCAGGGCGAGACCCTGGCCAACGAGTCGGTCGAGGCGGTGCGGCGCATCGCCACCGAAAGCCCCGCGCCTGACGGCGTGAAGGCGTACGTGACCGGATCGGCCGCGTCCAGCACCGACCAGAACATCGTCGGCGACGAGAGCATGGAGCTGATCGAGCTCGTCACCTTCGGTGTCATCGCCGTGATGCTGCTGGGCGTCTACCGATCGATCATCACCACACTGATCGTGCTGTTGATGGTCGTGCTCGAATTGTCCGGCGCCCGTGGACTTGTCGCGCTACTGGGCTATCACAACTTCTTCGGTCTCACGACGTTCGCGACCAACATGCTGGTGACCTTGGCCATCGCCGCGGCCACCGACTACGCGATCTTCCTGATCGGCCGATATCAGGAAGCACGAAGAGCCGGCGAGGACAAGGAAGCGGCCTACTACGACATGTTCCACGGCACGGCCCATGTCGTGCTCGCGTCGGGTCTGACCATCGCCGGTGCGACGTTCTGCCTGCACTTCACCCGCCTGCCGTACTTCCAGACCATGGGCATTCCACTGGCGATCGGAATGACCATGGTGGTCGCCATGGCACTGACCCTGGGTCCGGCCGTCATCTCGGTGGCCAGCCGATTCGGCAAGATCCTCGAGCCCAAGCGGCATTCGAAGTCCCGCGGGTGGCACCGGGTCGGCACCGCCACCGTCCGTTGGCCGGGCGCAATCCTGGTGTGCGCCATCGTCGCCGCGTTGGTCGGCCTGCTCGCCTTGCCCGGCTACCACACCACCTACAACGACCGCATCTTCCTGCCCAAGGACGTGGGGACGAACATCGGATACGACGCCGCGTTCCGGCACTTCTCGCAGGCCAAGATGAACCCGGATCTGATGATGATCGAGTCCGACCGCGATCTGCGGAACCCGGCGGACTTCCTGGTCATCGACAAGATCGCCAAGGCCCTCAAGAACGTGCACGGCATCGCCCAGGTGCAGACCATCACGCGTCCCGACGGCGATCCGATCAAGCACTCGACGATCCCGTACACGCTGGGCCAGAGCGGCACGACCCAGCTGATGAACAACGACTACGCGCAGACCAATCTGCAGAACATCCTCGATCAAGCTGACGATCTGCAGACCAGCATCGACGCGATGACCGAGATGATGAGCATCCAGACGGATCTCGCTGCGGTGTCACAGCGCATGGCCGACAAGATGAAGACGACGTCGAGCGACATGAACGACGTCCGGGATCACCTGGCGGACTTCGACGACCAGTTCCGGCCGCTCCGCAACTACCTGTACTGGGAACCGCACTGCTTCGACATCCCGATGTGCTGGTCCATCCGGTCCATCTTCGACGCCCTCGACGGCATCAACACCATGTCCGACGACTTCCAGGACCTGGTTCCCGAGATGCAGCGCATGGCCGACCTGATGCCCAAGATGGTCGCCACGATGCCGCGGCAGATCCAGTCGATGAAGCATCAGAAGCAGATGCTGCTGAACCAGTACCAGGTGCAGAAGGCCCAGCAGGACCAGACGATGGCGATGCAGAACACCGCCACCGCCATGAGCGAAGCGTTCGATACGGCCAAGAACGACGATTCGTTCTACCTGCCGCCGGAGGCGTTCGAGACCGCCGACTTCCAGCGGGGCCTCAAGCTGTTCATGTCGCCTGACGGACATGCGGTGCGGTTCACCATCATTCACCAGGGTGATCCGCTGACGCCGGAAGGCACCGCACGCATCGAACCGATGAAGGTCGCGGCGACCGACGCCATCAAGGGCACACCGTTCGAGGGGGCCAAGATCTACCTCGGCGGCAGCTCGGCGACGTACTACGACATGCAGAAGGGTGCCGATTACGACCTGATCATCGTGGCCGCAGCGGCACTGATCCTGATCTTCATCATCATGTTGGTGCTCACCCGCGCCGTGGTGGCCTCTGCGGTGATCGTGGGCACGGTGGTGTTGAGCCTTGCCTCGGCCTTCGGCCTGTCGGTACTGCTCTGGCAACACATCGTGGGTATCCCACTGCACTGGATGGTGATGCCGATGTCGGTCATCGTCCTGCTGGCCGTCGGCGCGGACTACAACCTGCTGCTCGTGTCACGAATAAAGGAGGAGATCCACGCCGGGCTGAAGACCGGAATCATCCGGGCCATGGTCGGTACCGGCGCCGTGGTCACCTCCGCAGGCTTGGTCTTCGCCTTCACCATGGGATCGATGGCAGTGAGCAGTTTGATCGTTATCGGTCAGGTCGGAACGACGATCGGCTTAGGCTTGCTGTTCGACACCCTTGTGGTCCGGTCGCTGATGACACCGTCCATCGCCACGTTGCTCGGGCGCTGGTTCTGGTGGCCTCAGCGGGTGCGTCAGCGTCCGCTGCCACAACCGTGGCCGAAGCCCGTCCAGCGAGACCCCGAGGAGGCCCTGGCCTGATGAAACGCCTGATCATTGCCCTGTCGATCTGCGCCGCAACCGGTCTCGCCGTCGCGGCACCGGCCGCCGCCGATCCGGACACCGATTTCGCGAATGAGCTGCACACCTTCGGTATCTACGGGCAGCGGGACTACAACGCCTGGATCGCCAAGATCATGTGCAAGCGACTGCACAACGGCGTCGACCACACCGCCCAGGACTCGGTCGGTTTCGTGAAGAAGCAACTGGCCAAGGACAGCACCGACGCCCAGTCGTGGCAGTTCACCGGCACCGCCATCAACTACTACTGCCCCGATCAGCGCTTCGTCTACGAACAGGCCGCGCACTAACCAACCCTGGGAGCACCATGTCCAACCGCACCAGCGTCAAGAACCTGATCCGCACCGGCGTCGCCACCTGCGCCGTCGCCGGCAGCCTCGCCGGGGCCGGCATCGCAAATGCCGACGCCACCGACGACTACCCGATCCCCAACCGGATCCTGCGCACCCCGTGCACCGCCGAACAGATCATGGCCGCCGCGCGCGACGTCGAACCCGTCTACTACGAGCGCTACATGATCGACTACAACAACAAGCCCGTCGCCGATCAGCAAGGCGCCCAGGACCGCATCCACTGGTTCTTCTCCATGGACTACGCCGGCCGCCGCCAGTACTCCGAGAACACGGCCACCAACGCCTTCTTCGAGAACATGGCCTGGCGCTGGCCGAACTGGGCCAAGCTGTTCTTCAACAACAAGGGCGTCGCCGCCAACACCACCGACGTCTGCCAGAACTACCCGCCCAACGACATGTCGGTCTGGGACTGGCACTGACGCACAGCCCGGCCGGCTCAGTCCGGCCGGCTCAGTCCGGCCGGCTCAGTCCGGCCGGCTCAGTCCGGCCGGCTCAGTCCGGCAGTGAGTTGCTCAGCCGCTCGGTGGCAGCCAGGTAGTCCTCGATGAACTCGCGGACCACCTCGCGGGCCGGCTTGACCTTGTTCATCAAGCCCACGCCCTGTCCGACGAAGTAGGTGGCCAGCGCCTGTGCGCCCGGATGTCCCTGGGCGGCAAGCACATCCACACGTCGGATGACGGGCTCGGCCAACATGTTCTGCAGCGGTAGCGGAAGGGTCTGGTGGCCACCGGCATTCGGCTGCCAGGCGTCGGTCCATTCCGACTTGAGCTGGCGGGCGGGCTTGCCGGTACGTCCCGTCGAGCGGACCGTGTCGCGCGAGGTCGCCTCAAGCATCTTCTGCACGGTGTGCGGCGCGGTCTCGGCCTCCTCGGTGGTCAACCACACCGAACCGGTCCAGGCCCCGGCCGCACCCATCGCCACCGCGGCGGCCATCTGCCGTCCGGTGACGATGCCGCCGGCGGCCAGCACCGGGATGTCACTGCCCGCCTGCTCGAGTGTCTCGAGCACTTCGGGCACAAGCACCAGCGTGCTGACCTCACCGCAGTGCCCGCCGGCCTCTGTGCCCTGCGCGACGATCAGGTCGACCCCGGCCTGCACCTGCTTGAGGGCGTGCTCGCGGGCACCCACCAGGGCCGCGACCGGAACCCCGCGCTCCCGGCCCGCCTCGATCATGTAGTCCGGCGGTACCCCGAGCGCGTTGGCGATCAGCTTGATCGGATGGCTCATCGCCACGTCCAACAATTCGTGGCCGGTGTCGCCGGACAACGAGGACCCGCCGAAGCGCTGCTTGGCCTCGGGCTCGATACCGTGATCGGCCAGCAGTTGCGCCACGAACTCGCGGTACTCGGCGGGGATGCGGTCGGTGAGCTGTCCCCGCGACAGTTTCTCGCCCTTGCCCTCGAACTTGGCCGGCACGATGATGTCGGCGCCGTACGGCTTTCCACCGACCTGCTCGTCGATCCAGGACAGCTCCTGGTCCAGCTGCTCGGGGGTGTAGGCCGTGGCGCCCAGCACGCCGAAGCCCCCGGCGTTGGTCACCGCGGCCACCACGTCGCGGCAATGGCTGAAGGCGAAGAGCGGAAAGTCGATACCGAACTGCTCACAGATCGCGGGTTTCACCCCGTCAGTATTGGCACCCCGACTTGACGGGTGTCAAGAGGGGGTCCGATCGCGGGGCGTCACGGCAGTTCGGACGGCAGCTTCACCCCGTCGTGAGCCAGGCAGTGCGTGCAGGCGCGCTCACCGTCGACGGCTTCGAGGGCCTCGTGCACGAGCTTCTTGAACGGCACCAGGTTGCGCTCGAATTCGGCGAAGACGTCCACCGTCGTCACCCCGGAACCCGCCTCGATCCCGGCATCCAGGTCCGTCACCAAAGCGATTGCCGCATAACACATCTCAAGTTCACGGGCCAGCACCGCCTCGGGATAGCCGGTCATGTTGACCAGCGTGAAGCCCTGATCGGCGAACCACCGGCTCTCCGCCCTGGTGGAGAACCGCGGGCCCTGGATCACCACCATGGTGCCGCCGTCGACCACCCCGGGCAGCCCGGCCGCGACGGACCGCAAGGCCGGGCAGTACGGATCGGCGAAGCCGACGTGAATGCCGCCGGAATCGAAGTAGGTGTCGGCCCGGCCACGGGTACGGTCCACCAACTGATCCGGCACCACGATCGAACCGGGCCCCAGCTCCGTCGTCAGGCTGCCCACCGCGCAGGGAGCGAAGATCCGACGCACCCCCAAGGTGCGCAGTGCCCACATGTTGGCCCGGTACGGGACCGTGTGCGGCGAGTACTCGTGGCCCACCCCGTGCCGAGGCAGGAACGCCACCTCGTGCCCGCCCACGGCACCCACCGTGATCGGTGCGCTGGGCGCACCGTACGGGGTGTCCACGGTGACGGTGCGGGCCTCCGGCCCGAAGAACGAATAAAACCCACTACCGCCGATGACGCCGAGCATGCAGCGTTATTCGCCCTTGTCGTCGGGGGTCGGGGCGTCCGCCACGACGTCGACGTCATCCTGAGCCGCGGGGGCCTCGAAGTCCTCGTCGTCGAAGTCCCGGTCGAAATCCTCGTTGGCCTTGCGGGCGCCGTCGGCGATCTCGAAGACATCGGTGGCCAGGCCGCCGATGACCGTCGCGACGTCCTTGACGGCCGTGGTGATGATCGAGGTGACCTGCCCGACCGTGGAGGCGACGGCCTCGACGGATTCCTGCAGCACGTCCTTGCCGATCTCGGTCTTGCTGAGCTGCTCCTTCATGAGGCTCAGTGTAAGAGTCGGAGCGGCGACGCACCCGGCCAGCTCATACGATGACCACCGTGGCCAGTTTCGCGCAATGGATCGAGGGCGCTCGTCCCCGCACCCTGCCCAACGCCGTCGCCCCGGTGCTCGCCGGTACCGGCGCCGCGGCCTGGACGGGTTCGGCAGTGTGGTGGAAAGCGTTGCTGGCGCTGGCCGTATCACTCGCGCTGATCATCGGCGTCAACTACGCCAACGACTACTCCGACGGCATCCGCGGCACCGACGATGTGCGGTCCGGCCCGTTGCGGCTGGTGGGTTCCAAACTGGCCTCACCACGGGCCGTCCTGACCGCGGCCGTGGTGAGCCTGGCGGTCGGTGCGGTGGCGGGGCTGGTGCTGGCGGCGTTCAGCGCGCCGTGGCTGATCGCGGTTGGCGCGGTCTGCATCGCCGGCGCCTGGCTCTACACCGGCGGCAAGAAGCCCTACGGTTACCTCGGCCTGGGCGAAGTGGCCGTGTTCATCTTCTTCGGGCTGGTGGCGGTGCTGGGCACTCAGTACACCCAGGCCCTGCGCGTCGACTGGGTCGGACTGGTCGCGGCGGTGGCCATGGGCTCGCTGTCGTCGGCGGTGCTGGTGGCCAACAACCTGCGCGACATCCCCACCGACACCGAGTCGGGCAAGATCACCCTCGCGGTGCGCCTCGGCGATGCGCGTACCCGGCTGCTCTATCAACTGCTGGTCGCGGTGGCCCTGGTGCTCCCCCTGGTGCTGATGCGCGCCACGCCGTGGTGCGCGGTGGGCCTGCTCGCCGCGGTGCCAGCGGTGCGTGGACTACGGCCGGTGCGCGATGGCAGCACGGGCGCCCAGCTGATCCCGGTGCTGCGCGATACCGGTCTGACCATGCTGGTGTGGGCGATCGCGGTCTCGCTGGCGCTGTTCCTGGGCTAGCCCTCTCGGTTCTCGCTCGCCGATTTCGACCTGCGGGTTGCCGTTCGTCGATGGCCACGACCCCGACGTAGAAACCTGCGATGCCAGCTCAGGCCGCGGCCTCCAAGAGGCCCACGATGCCCGTGCGGAGTTCACTGACACCGACATGCTCGGTGATCAGGCCGACCGCACGGTCATCGCCCCCACGAAGAATTCCGAGCAGGACGTGCTCGCATCCGATATAGCCGTCCTTGTGCGCCAACGATTCCCGCAATGCCAGCTCCAACACCTTCTTCGCAGATTTCGTGAAGGGAAGGTGTGCGCGGCGCCTGCGCCGACGACCGGTGCTGCGCAACGCGTTGTCGAACGCGCCGTCGCCGAAGGTGCGGTCAACGTTCGCTCGCACCGACCGCAGGTCGATGCCGATGGACCGCAGCGCCTCGGCATCCCCGTCGAAAGACTCATCCCCGGGCACATCGGCGTCCGCCAACTCAGCACGGACCACATCTGAAGTCAGGCCGAAAGCGGCCAGGAGAGCGGCCAATTCGCGTCCGGAGCTCTGCAGCACACCGACCAGGATGTGTTCGGGCCGGATCTCGTTGGCCTCCAGTTCGCGGGCCTCTTCCTGTGCCAGAACCACCGCAACGCGCGCGTGACGACTGAAACGCTCGAACATGTCACCCCTTCCGATTGTGCTTCTGATGCACAGCCTGGCGACTGACCTCGAGTGCCTCGGCAATCGCCTGCCAGCTCCAGCCCTGTTCCCGGGCATTGGCGACGTGTATGGCCTCGAGCCGCTCCTGTAGCCGCTGCAAGGCCCGCACCGCCCGCAGCCCCACGGCCGGGTCGGGGCTGCTCCCGCCCTCGGCGATCAGCTCGTCGACTTCGTTCATTCTGTCAAGGTAACTTGACAGAATGGACCCGTCAAGAAACGTTGACATCTTCTCCGAGGCGGCCGCAAGCCGATTCCCTGCCGCGCACCTGCGGTTGCACTAACGTGGCCGTCGGCCTGCCACGCCAATCACCCTGGGGGATGCGCATGACGACTTCGACCGAGGCGCATCAGCCCGCACCCTCGGGTCGCGCCGAAACCCGGCGCGCCATCTGGAACACCATCCGGGGATCGTCGGGCAACCTCGTCGAGTGGTACGACGTCTACGTCTACACGGTGTTCGCCACCTACTTCGAAGCACAGTTCTTCGACAAGGCCGACAAGAACGCGACGGTCTACGTCTACGCGATCTTCGCCGTCACCTTCCTCACCCGTCCGATCGGCTCGTGGTTCTTCGGACGCTTCGCCGACCGGCGCGGCCGCCGCGCCGCACTGACCGTCAGCGTATCGATGATGGCGCTGTGCTCACTGGTGATCGCGCTCGTGCCGTCACGCGAAACCATCGGTGTCGCAGCGCCCGTCATCCTCATCCTGTGCCGGCTGGTGCAGGGCTTCGCGACCGGCGGCGAATACGGCACCTCGGCGACCTACATGTCCGAAGCCGCCACCCGGGAACGGCGCGGCTTCTTCTCGTCGTTCCAGTACGTGACGCTGGTGGGCGGTCACGTGCTGGCCCAGTTCACCCTGTTGATCATCCTGACCTCCTTCAGCACCGAGCAGGTCCACGAATTCGGTTGGCGCATCGGCTTTGCCATCGGCGGCGTGGCCGCGATCGTGGTGTTCTGGCTGCGGCGCACCATGGACGAATCACTGTCCGAAGAACAACTCGAAGCGATCAGGGAAGGCAAGGACAAGAGCGCCGGATCGCTCGCCGAACTGCTCACCCGCTACGCAAAGCCGCTGCTGCTGTGCTTCCTGATCACCATGGGCGGCACGCTGGCGTTCTACGCCTACAGCGTCAACGCTCCGGCCATCGTGAAGACCACCTACAAGGACCAGGCGATGACGGCCACCTGGGTGAACCTGATCGGGCTGATCTTCCTGATGGCGATCCAACCCGTCGGCGGACTGATCAGCGACAAGGTCGGCCGCAAACCGCTGCTGCTGTTCTTCGGCGTCGGCGGGGTGATCTACACCTACATTCTGTTCACGTATCTGCCCCAGACACATTCGCCGCTGTTGTCGTTCCTGCTGGTGGCTGTCGGATATGTGATCCTGACCGGCTACACCTCGATCAACGCCCTGGTGAAATCCGAGCTGTTCCCCGCACACGTGCGCGCCCTCGGCGTGGGAATCGGCTACGCACTGGCGAATTCGATGTTCGGCGGGACCGCACCGGTGATCTACCAGGCCCTCAAAGAGGGTGGCCACGTGCCGTGGTTCATCGCCTACGTGACCTTGTGTATCGCCATCTCACTGGCGGTGTACGTGTTCTTCCTCAAGAACAAGTCCGAAACCTACCTGGACCAGGAAAAGGGGGCGGCCTTCATCCGGTAGCGCGACCGCCGACGCAATGCGCAGCCAACCGGTACGTTCATGATCGTGACGAGTGCGCTGCGGGTGGTCGTCGCCGACGATGACGTGCTTCTGCGTGAGGGCTTGGCCAGCCTGCTCGACCGGTCCGGATTCGCCGTCGTCGGGCAGGCCGCCGACGCAACGGAATTGCTTGCCCTGGTTCGGGATCAGGCACCGCAACTGGCGGTGGTGGACATCCGGATGCCACCCACCCACACCACCGAGGGCCTGGACGCCGCGAAGGTGATCCGAACCGAGTCCCCCGACACCGGCATCCTGGTGCTGTCAGCGCACGTCGACGTCGAGCACGCGACCGAGCTGCTCGCCAGCGGCCACGGCATCGGCTACCTGCTCAAGACCCGGGTGACCGACGTCAACGATTTCGTCGAGACCCTGGAACGGATCGCCAAGGGCGCCTCGGTGGTCGACCCGGCGCTGGTGTCCGAGCTGGTCTCCGCCCGCCACCGCGACGACCCGCTGGCCGCCCTCAGCACCCGCGAGCGCGAAGTCCTGATGCTGATGGCCGAGGGCCGGTCCAACGCCGGCATCGCGCGCCGGCTCTGGGTCACCGAGGGCACCGTGGAAAAACACGTCCGCAGCATCCTGACCAAACTGAACCTCCCCGAGACCGGCGACGACCACCGCCGGGTCCGCGCTGTCATCACCTATTTGGAAGCGCGGTAGCCGTCAACTCGCGGAGCGCGTCCACCGACAGCGCATTCTTCGACACGAAACCCAGCGCCGGGCTGGCCGCGATCACCTCGACCAGATCCTGCTCGGGGTAGGTCGAGGTGAGGATCACCAGCGGCCGGTGCGCGCTGCGGTGCAGCTGCTCGGCCACGTCGAACCCGCTCTCGGCGCCGAGCATCACATCAAGCAGAACCACGTCGGGCCGCAGTTCGTCGCACATCCTCACGGCCTGCTCGCCGTCGGCCGCCGCGCCGACGACCTCGACCCCGCCGCCGCCCAACAGCCGGGTCGCGGCGCTGCGGAATCCGGCGCTGTCATCGACGATGAGACAGCGCACCGGGCCTCCACATCCGAGTCATGAACTCAGCGTCTCAGCCCCGGATCGCGGTCGCATTACCGCTAGCCGGAAAATCGCCGCCCACCCGGCATGAACCCCGGCGGCGTAGCGTTCGTACTGTTCAGATGACTGTCGCCCGTGCTGTCCCGACTCTCGCCGACCGGCCCTGGCGGTCGGTGCGCACCCGGCTGCTGGGGATGCTGCTGCGGCCGCAGGCACCGCCGGCGGCCGTGGGGATCATCGTGGCGATCGTCTTCATCGCCGCCGAGACCCTGGTCGTCACCCAGTTGCGCCGGAACGCCCCCGAAAGCTCGTTCGGCGCGGTGTTCCTGCTTGGCGTGCTGGTGGTCTCGGCCGGCTGGGGCAGGCGGCTCGCGGTGTCCACCTCTCTGGTCAGCGCCGTGGTGTACGTGCACTTCCACATGGAAACCCATGGCGCGCTGTTACCGATCCACGACCAGGACATCGCAGCGATCCTGGTGTTCCTGCCGGTGGCGCTGTTGACCAATGTGCTGGTCGGCCAGGCCCGGCTCCGGGCCGCCGACGCCGCCGCACTGGCTGGACAGCAGGCGGCACTGCGCCATGTCGCCACCTTGGTGGCCCGAGGGTCGCACCCCGACGAGGTGTACCCCGCGGCAGTCGCCGAGTTGGCCGGCGGCCTGGGTATGGATCACGTCGGACTGTTGCTCTATCAAGACGACGCAACGGCAACAGTGCTCGCCTCACGCGATCCGCACGGCGCGACCAAATTGCACATCGGAGAACGTTTCCCGCTGGAGAGCGGATCGCTGCTGAGCACCATTGCCCAAACCGCCGCTCCGGCGCGCATCGAGGACTACGCCGGCGAGACCGGTGTCACCGCGACGCGCATCCTGGGCATCGGGATCCGCTCGGCCGTCGGAGCCCCCATCACCGTCGACGGTGAGGTCCGCGGCGTGTTGGTGGTCGGCGCGGCCCGCCCGGGGGCGTTCGACGCCGGCACCGAAGCCCGGGTCGCCGATTTCGCCGACCTGGTCGCCACTGCGATCGCCAACTCCGAAACCCGTGCCGCACTGACCGCCTCGCGCGCCCGCATCGTGACGGCCGCCGACCAGGCCCGACGGCGGTTCGAACGCGACCTGCACGACGGTGCCCAGCAGCGGGTCGTCTCACTGAGCCTGGCACTGCGGGCCACCCAGGCGTCCCTACCGGCCGACCAGACCGCGCTCAACGACCAACTCGACAGCCTCGTGGCCGGACTGTCCGCGCTGTCGACCGAACTGCAAGAGCTGTCCCGCGGAATGCATCCGGCTGTGCTGTCCCGCAGCGGCTTGGGCGCCGCGATCCGGTCCCTGGCCCGCCGCTCCGTCATCCCCGTCGAAGTCCGGCTCGACCTGGGCGGCCCGATCCCCGAAACGGTGGGAGTGGCCGCGTACTACGTCCTCGCCGAGGCATTGACCAACGCGGCCAAGCACTCCGGGGCCACCGCCATTACGGTCGCGGCCACCGTCACCGACCACACCCTGCACCTGGAGGTACGCGACGACGGTACAGGTGGCGCCGTCACCGGCGCGGGGTCCGGATTGATCGGTCTGGCCGATCGTGCCGAGGCGCTTTCGGGTCAGTTCAGTGTCACCAGCCCGCCGGGTGCCGGCACCACCATCCGCGCCTCGATTCCGCTCAATTGCGGTCAGCCACAGCCTTGTCAGTGATGGAAAAGCAGGCCGTAGGGACCGAAGAACGGGTACTGGGCCTGGTAGTCGACGGTCGGCGGGGTCGCCACGATCTGCGCGTTGCCCTCCGATCGGCATACGGTCGAGGTCGCCCCCGCCGCCGTACAGGTCTGTGAGCCCGGATCGGCCTGGGACACAGGCGCCAGCGCTATCGCCGCGGCAGACGCGGTCAACAGCGTCCACAACCGTATCGAGTTACTCATGGTGGCGGTACTCCTTTGTCAGCCAACTCAATTCGAGTAACTCAAGCCTTGCCGACAATGGCGCCGGAAACGACGGCGCTGACCCCCAATACCGGATACCTGCTATCCCCCATACGTCCGATCACCTTAATGGGGCGAAGATTTTGCTGCTATGCGGATTTCGGCGGCTCGTCGCCGCGCAGCCGGGCCTGCAACTGCTCACGGTCCTTGCGCCGCCGCTCGTCGACCAGGGCGATGGAGGCCGTCGCCCGTTCGCGCAACGGCCGGAACAGCCAGATCCCCAACGGCAGCGCGATCACGATGGCGAACAGCAGCGCCACCACGACCGGAAAATTCTCTACGACCAGCTGCCCCACCCCATAGATCGCCGCAGCCAGCACAGCGACCAGCACCAGCCGGGCAACGAGGTAAACCACGACATCGGTGACCATCCGGGACGTCGAACCACTTCCTGACACGCTCCGAGCCTACCGACGACGCGTATATTCGGATCAAGGAGGTTTCGAGTGGCATATCTACTCCTGCTCATTGCCGCGGCAAGCCTGGTGTATCTCGGCTGGCGGCTGGCGCGGGTCTCTGGCAGTCGACCCAAAACCCGAGTGATCGGCCCCGACGACGATCCGGAATTCCTGCGTCGCCTCGGGCACGGCGACAACCCCCGCAACTAGCGCGGGTCGGGCGCGCGGTTCGCTGAGCGACGTGCCCCGGCGAAGTCGGACGCCACCACGGCAGCCAGCTCGATGAGCGCCTCACGGGTACCGGGCTTCAGCCGTTCCAGGCTGATCTCGGCGCCCTCCTCCAGATGCGGGTCGAACGGCACCAGACGCACCGCACGGCAACGCCGGGAGAAGTGGTCCACCACCTTGGACAGGTCCACCTTGCCCGACCGCGGACGCACCGCGTTGATCACCGCGATGGAGTTGCGCACCAGATCCTGATGCCCATGGGCGTCGAGCCAGTCCAACGTCGCCGACGCGCTACGCGCCCCGTCCACCGAACCCGAGCTGATCACGACCAGCACGTCGGCCTTCGACAGCACCGCCGACATCGCCGAATGCATCAAACCCGTCCCGCAGTCGGTGAGCACCAGGCTGTAGAACCGCTCCAGCACCTCCAGCGCGCGCAGATAGTCGTCCGAGCTGAACGCCTCCGACACCGCCGGATCACTTTCGGAGGCGAGCACCTCCAGCCGGCTCGGCCCCTGCGAGGTGTACGCCCGCACGTCGCTGTAGCGCTCGATGCCTTCGGCGTCGCGCAGCAGGTGCCGCACCGTGGCAGCCGTCTCCAGCGGCACCTTCTGGCTCAGCGTGCCCCGGTCGGGGTTGGCGTCGACCGCCACCACCCGGTCACCGCGGATCGATGCGAACGTGGCGCCCAGCGTAGCGGTGATGGTCGTCTTGCCGACGCCACCCTTGAGGGACATCAGTGCGATCCGGTAGCAGCCCTGCAACGGCTGGCTGACCTCGCCGATCAGGTTGTTGTGGTGGGTGGCCTTGGGGCTCTCCCCGACGTTGATCTGTTTGAACGACGCGACATAGAGGGCCTTGCGCCAGCCCGCCGTGGGCGGGTTCTTGCGCTGGCCCAGCAGAGCATCGGTGGACAGGTCGCGGTACGGGGTGGCGAAGTCACCAGCGGCGGGCCGCTCAACAGACCCAGCGGCGGGCCGCCCGGGCGCGACGGGATGTCCGGGTGCCAGCGGATGTCCGGGCACCGGCTGTCCGGGCAGGCCGGGACGTCCGGCGGGGCCCGCGAAAACTCCGGCAGGTGCTCCGTCGAAACTTCCGGGCACGGGCGGTGCGGTGATCACCGGGACACCGTGCGGCGGTGTCGGGGCGGTCCACTCGGCGGGCAGCGGTGTGGAGACGCCGGGCTCGGAGGGATTGCTGAACCGCTGCTGACCGCGGAATCCGGGTATCGGGGCGAACACCGACGGGACCGGCGGAGGCTCGGACACCGGAGCCGGCGCGGCGGCCGGGGCCGGGGCCGGGGCGATCGGAGCCGGAGCGACCAACGGGGCCGCCGGCGGTGGGTCGGCGGCAGGCGGGGTGTCCGGACCGACCGAAGCAGGCTCGTCTGCCGGCGCGTCTGTCGATGGTTCGCTGATGTCCTGCGGGGCGGGATCCTGCTGTTCGGACGGCTCGGACACCGGCTCCGGCACTGACTCAGAAACTGGCTCGGACACGAATTCCCCTCTTTTCCACACGCTTCCGCACGGTCATCTCACCAACCGGACGGTGCCTAGCCAACCCCCGCATACGAATGCAGACCCACGGTCACCAGGTTGATGAAGAACAGGTTGAACACCATCGCGACGAAACCCACCACGTTGATCCAGGCCGACTTGCGGTCCCGCCAACCCGCTGTCGAGCGCGCATGCAGATAGGCCGCGTACACCACCCAGGCGATGAACGACACCGTCTCCTTGGGATCCCAACCCCAGTACCGACCCCAGGCCTCCTCGGCCCAGATCGCACCGAAGATCACCCCGAAACCGAAGATCGGGAACGCGAAGATCGTGGTGCGGTAGGCAATGCGGTCCAGGGTCTGCGCGTCGGGCAGCCGCTCGATGATCCGCGCGACCGTGCCTTCCCGGCCCGGTTCGCCCAGCGGCGACATCTTCAGCAGGAACAGGATGCTGGCCACACCGGCGACCAGGAACACCCCGGAGCCGAGGCTCACCACGGACACGTGGATGGGCAGCCAGTAGGACTGCAGCGCGGGCATCACGGGCGCGGCGTTGGAGTACAGCCAGCGACCCGACACCGTCAGCAGGATCAGCACCGGAACCAGGACGAACACCCACAGCACGCGGTACTGCGGCTTGCGCAATACGACCGCGGCGGCGATCAGTCCGCAGAAGCTGGTCAGGTTGATGAACTCGTACATGTTGCCCCACGGCACCCGCGAGGTGGCCAGGCCACGCAGCACGATGCAGACGAACAGCATGCCGATGCCGACGTAGGTGAGCGCCAGACCGGTCTTGCCCACCCGCTCGTCGAACGGGCGGCGGGGTTCCTCGGCGACGACGCCGGGGGTGGCACTGTCGGCGCCGACGGTCGCGCCGACCAGGACGTTCGCTCCAGCCATTTGCTCTTCGCGCGAGCGCTCATCGACCCGACGGCCGCGGCTGTAGGCAAGTTCGACAGCGAGCAGGATCAGCGCCCCGACCAGGACCACGACCGACGACGTGAACGCCCAGTCGGAGTACCTGGCCAGCCCGATATCGATGTGCTCGGTATTCACTGCTCCGCCTTCTCTCCTGCCGCCGGCTGCTCGTAGCCCTCCAACAACCGCTCCGTCAGCTTCTCGAACTCATCGCCCCAGCCGGAGTTGTCGGTACGGGCCAGCCCGCCCAGCTCGACGTTCACCGTACCTGCTGGAGCAGCTTGGATCCGAACCCAGATCCGGCGCCGGCGCACCACCAACGACACCAGCAACCCGGCCATCATGGACATCGCGAACACCAGCACCCAGACCTGGGCCGGGTCGTGCGAGACCTGCAGGTTGACGAACGGGACCGCACCGTCGAAGCGGACCTTGGTGCCGTCATCGAGCCGGGTGTCCTGGCCTTGCACCAGGTTGACGCGCGCCGCCTTGGTCAGCTGCTTGCGATCGATCAACCGGGGATCGAGGGAGAACAACGACTGCGGCCGCCCGGTGTCCAAGCCGGTGTCGCCGCGGTAGATGTCGATGGCGACGGCCGGGTCGTTGAGCGCCGGGAAGCTCGACGAGAGCAGCGTGCCCTCGAGTTGCTTGGTGGGCGCGAAGAGACCCTGGATCGCGATCTGGTGTTTGCGACGCTCATCGGCGTCGGGGTAGGTACCGGCCGGCGGATCGATACGCACGACGCCCGAGGACAGCAGCGTCATCTGTTCTTCGGGGCGCCACTGGATGGTCTGGCTGCGTTGCTGGCCATCGGGGAACGTCACCGTGAACGACGGCGCATAGCCGTGGCCCTGCAGATACACCCGGTCGCCGCCGATGCGCAGCGGATGGTTGACCTCAAGGCGGTAGGGCCGCCAGGTGTTCGCCGCCAGATCATCGCCGGACTGGTAGTCGATGTCGGCGGCGAACGACAACGCCTGCCCGGTGGGCAGATAGTCGGCGTCGAAGCTGTTGACCCGCAGGCAGACCGGGCTCAGCGAGGTGCCGTCGACGGTGTTGCCGGCCCGGAACGAGTCGAATGCGGCCGGGGAGGCGGTGCAGAATCCGGGTCCGCTGTCGGCGATGACGATGACGTTGCCCTCGTAGCCGAACAGCTTGCCCGCAGCGACCGCCGCCAGCAGGCCGAGCAGCGAGAAGTGAAAGACGATGTTGCCGAACTCGCGCAGGTAGCCCTTCTCTGCTGAAATTTCAGTGATCTCGTCCTCTTGTTTGCGGGTGACCGTGCGCCAGCCCTTCAGCCGCCGCGTCATCGTTGTGGCGATCTCGTCGACGTCGCCCGTCACCTGCTCGGCCTGGTGTTTCGGCAGCCGGCCCAGGTTGCGCGGCGCAGGCACGGGTACCGCGCGCAGGCTTCGGAAATGCTCGATCATCCGCGGTGTCAGGCAACCCACCAGGGAGATGAACAGCAACACGTAGATCGAGGTGAACCAGAAGCTGGAGAACACGTCGAAGGCCTGCACCCGGTCCAGCCACGGTCCCAGTGTGGGATGGGCCGCCAGGTATTCGTCGACCTTGGATTCGTTGAGGCTGCGTTGCGGTAACAGCGCACCCGGGATCGCCCCGAGGGCCAGCAGGAACAACAGCACCAGCGCCGTGCCCATCGACGTCAGGGTGCGCCAGGTGTTCCGAACCAGCGCGAGCAGACGCGAAAGCACCCCTGGACGCCGCGTTTCGGGTACCGGAGTTGGGGGCCCCTCCCGCTTGCGGGGGACTGCGAGCGCGTCAGGATCGGTCATATCGGCAGCCTCACATCACTGACGAAGGCGTCGCGCACCCACGACACGAACTCGTTCCACAAGCCGGTCACCAGCGCCGTGCCCACCAGGATCAGCAGGACACCACCGAAGATCTGAATGGTCCGGGTGTGCCGGCGCAGCCAGCCCAGACCCGTCACCGCCCGCGCCGAACCCAGGGCCAACAACACGAACGGGATGCCCAGCCCCAGGCAGTACGCCAGCACCAGCACCACCCCGCGCGCCACGGTGGCGCCGTCGGTGGCCGAGGCCACCGCGATCACACCGGTCAGCGTCGGTCCAAGGCACGGGGTCCAGCCCAGCGCGAACACCCCGCCCAGCAGCGGCGCCCCCGCCATCGTGGACCACTGCCGCGGCGCGAACCGGGCCTGACGTTGCAGCGCCGGGACGAAGCCGACGAACACCAGGCCCATCAGGATCGTGACGACGCCGCCGATGCGTTGCAGCAGAACCTGATTGGCGATCAGCGTGGTGGTCATACCGAGAACAGCGACCGCGCCGAGCAGAAACACCACGGTGAAGCCCGCGACGAACAACGCGGCCGCGCCGGCCACCCGCAGCCGCGCGGTCTTGACGCCGATCGCACCCGACACCGCGTCGGACTCGTCGACGCCCACCACCGCGGCCAGATACGACAGATAACCGGGCACCAGCGGCACCACGCACGGCGAGGCGAACGACACCAACCCGGCCAGCACGCTGATCCCCAGCGCCAGCAGCACGGGCCCGGCCGCGGCGATCTCGGCGAATCCGGTCACGGCTGCTGCCCCGGCTCGGCGGCCAACCGCTCGACGACCGGTTGCAGATCGTCGGCCAGCAGTTCACGCAGGAACACCGCCGCCACCCGGTGCTGACGGTCCAGCACCACCGTCGACGGGATCACCGTGGTCGGGTACTTGCCGCCGAACGCGAGCATGGTGCGCATCGCCGGGTCGTAGATGGACGGGAAGGTGACCTTGCGGTCGGTGACGAAATCGACTGCGGCATCACGGTTGTTGTCCCGCACGTCGATGCCTAAAAATTCAACACCGATGCCACGCGTCTTGTCGTACACCTGCTGCAACTGGCCGATCTCGGCCCGGCACGGCCCACACCACTGGCCCCACACGTTGATCACCACGACCTTGCCGGCGAAATCTTCCAGCGAGAGGGTCTTGCTCGGGTCGGTGAGTTCCGGCCCGCTCAATTTTCCTGGGGTGCCCCGCTTTTCGGGCGGGTCGTAGTAGATGTCGGTCTTGCCACCCGGCGCGACGAACTCGAACGTGCCGCCCTGGGCCACCGCGTCGTCACCCGTCGAGCAACCGGTGAGCAGCACCAGCCCCGCCAGCACCGCCGCACTCACCCGGGCGACCAACGACCTCATTCAGATTCCCCAGGGCTCCGTGTAGCCCCATCGGATCAGCTTGTCGTCATCGAAGGTGAACGACGTGATCGAGGACAGATCACACAGCCGGCTGTGCGGCAACGGCAGATGCGCCAGCTTGCGCCCGGTCATCGCCCGGCGCAGCGTCTCGACCGGAAGCTGATGGCTGACGCAGACCGCCTCGTGGCCGGCCGCCTTCTCGCGGGCCCGGTGCATGGCCGCCATCATCCGCGGCGCGATCTCGGCGTAAGGCTCGCCCCAGGAGGGTTTGGCCGGGTTGCGCAACTTCGGCCAGTTCCTCGGGTCGCGCAGCGCGCCGTCGCCCGGGGCCACCCGCTCCCCCTCGAACATGTTCCACGACTCGATGAGCTCGTCGTCGGTGTCGATCGCCAGACCGTGACTCTCGGCGATCGGCGCGGCCGTCTCCTGAGCCCGCTCCAGCGGGGAGGCCACGACGTAGACGATGTCCTTGCCGGCCAGCCAGTCCGCGGCAGCCCGGGCCTGGGCCTGCCCACGCTCGGACAGGTGATAGCCGGGCAGCCGGCCGTAGAGCACCTTCTCCGGGTTGAACACCTCGCCGTGACGCATCACGTGGACGGTCGTTCTGGTCGTCACGGGCGGGCCTCCGCGGCGGCGCGGGCCGCGCCGGGCAGCGCATCGGCGATGCGCTCGAACGCCTCGTCATCCAAAATGCTTGACACGAACCAAGTTTCGAACGCGCTACAGGGCGGGTACACCCCGGCCTCCAACAGTGCGTGGAAAAACGGTGGGAAACGCCAGGTTTCGGTCGCCTTGGCCGCGGTGAAGTCGTTGACCGGCTCCTCGGTGAAGAACACACTGAGCATGTTGCCCGCGCGCTGCACGCGATGCACCACACCGGCATCGGTGAGGGCCCCGGTGAGCAGGCCGGCCAACCGGTCGGCATTGGCGTCAACCCGGGCGTAAGCGGCGTCGTCGGCGTGGCGCAACGTGGCCAGGCCCGCGGCCATCGCCACCGGGTTACCGGACAGGGTTCCGGCCTGGTAGACGGGCCCCAGCGGGGCCAGCCGGCCCATCACCTCGGCGCTGCCGCCGAACGCCGCGGCGGGCAGGCCGCCGCTCATCACCTTCCCGAAGGTGAACAGGTCGGCGTCGACGGGATCGAGCCCGTACCAACCGGCCCGGCTCACCCGGAAGCCCGTCATCACCTCGTCGAGGATCAGCAGCGCACCGTGGGCCGCGGTGATCCGGCGCAGCTCCGCGTTGAACCCGGGCAGCGGCGGCACCGTGCCCATGTTGCCTGGGCTGGCTTCGGTGATCACACAGGCGATCTCGTCGCCGAACCGGGCGAAGATCTCTTCCACCGCGGCAACGTTGTTGTACGGCAGCACGATGGTGTCGGCAGCGGCGGCGCCGGTGACACCGGGCGAGGACGGCAGGCCTAGCGTGGCGACACCGGAACCGGCGTCGGCCAGCAGCGCGTCGCTGTGCCCGTGATAGCAGCCGGAGAACTTGATGATCTTGGCGCGGCCGGTGTAACCGCGGGCCAGCCGGATCGCGCTCATGGTGGCCTCGGTACCCGAGTTGACCAGGCGCAGCCGCTCGACCGGGGCGACCCGGTCGATGATCTCAGCGGCCAGTTCGGTCTCCGACGGGGTCGGGGCGCCGAAACTCAGCCCGTCGGCCGCCACCTTCTGAACGGCCTCGACAACCGCCGGGTGGGCGTGGCCGAGCAATGCCGGGCCCCACGAACAGACCAGATCGACATACCGATTGTCATCGGCATCGGTCAGCCAGTAGCCCTTGGCCGAGGTGATGAACCGCGGGGTGCCGCCGACCGAGTTGAAGGCACGGACCGGGGAGTTGACTCCGCCGGGGATCACTGCGCAGGCGTCGGCGAACAACTGAGCCGACCGCTCAGTCCGCTTTTCCACAGGCATGGCCACCAGTGTCCCAGCCGGTGCAAATGCGTCAACTACAGGGTGTAGTGGTCGGTGTCACCCGACAGGGTCCACTCGCCGGGTCACCCCGCAGGCGTCAGCGCGAAAACCGGGTGATCGGCGTCGTCGGGCAGATCGCGGAAGTAACCCTCCACCACCTTGCCCGCCAGCGGGCGGTAAGCGGCGATCACCGGCGCCCGCTGCGCCACCGGAACCTCGGCCGCGAGGTACTCCGCGGATCCGAGCCGGACCTTGGGATCGGCCCGCACGTTGCGCACCCAGTCCGACTCCCCGCGGGTCGACACCAGGTACCTGACCCCGTCGACAACAGGGACGACCACCGGAATCTGCTGCGGCTGCTTGTTGGTGCGCCGGGTCACGGTGAGCGTCTCGCTGTGCCCCACGCCGGTCGCCATCGCGACCCGGTTGAACACCTTCCGGACGAACCGCGGCGGTTTGAGATAGGCCATGGGTTCAGTCTCGGCTCATTCGGCCCGACGCGGCAAGATCGCGGGCAACATCGCGGCAAGATGAAGCGATGGTGCGATTCTCAGACCGCCGCGCTCGGTTCAATCGACGCGTCACCAACCGGATCTTTCGGCCCGTGTCGGGCTACCTGCCGATCTGGTCGATCATCGAGCACACCGGGCGACGCAGTGGCACCACCTACCGAACGCCGGTGACGGTATTCAGCACCGACGACGGGGTGGCGGTGCTCCTGCCCTATGGGCGACAACGGGATTGGGTGAAAAACCTGCAACGCGCGGGCGGCGGCCGAGTGAAATTCCAAGGACGCACCTTCGCCGTCGATCAGCCCCGAATCGTGCCGACCACCGAGGCGCTGCCACATCTGCGGGCGCCGTGGCGCCAACTGATGGCGCGCGCGGGTGTCGAGCACACCCTGCTGCTCAGACGCGCCGGCTGAGAGCCGAGGCGAAACTGGACAACACGGCCCGACCGAAATCCGACCACAGTAGGTTGTGACCGCCGTCACGGCCAAGATTCAATGGGGCCATGCAACTCCCGCAATGGCTGGCGCGGCTCAACCGGTACGTCACCAACCCCATCCAGAAGCTCTGGGCCGGATGGGCACCCCTCTACGGCATCCTCGAACACGTCGGCCGCAAGTCCGGCACCCGCTACCGCACCCCGCTGTCGGTGTTCCCCGCCGACGAGGGCGTCGCGATCCTGCTCACCTACGGACCCAACCGCGACTGGCTCAAGAACATCACCGCCGCCGGCGGCGCGCGGATGCGCCGGCACGGCAGGACCATCCAACTCACCGATCCGCGGGTGGTGACAAAAGCCGAGGCCGCCGAGCATGTGAAGGGCCGGGTGCGGCGGGTCTTCGAACGCGTGCCGGTCGAACAGGCCGTGCTGCTGCGCCGGATCTGATGCGGCTCGCCGCGGTCGGCAAAAGCAGACAGTGGGAGAACTGACTGTCGTCGGCGAGCTACAAGTTGTGACATCGACTCCGCCAGCTAAGGTATCGGAGTCCCGCCACCGAAATGGGGGAGCCGGTGCAACCGGCGGGACAGCCTGTCGATGTCGAGCCCCGTGCCCGACACGGGTGCATTCACGCGTCGCCGGGATCGACCGAGATCGAAGCTCGGCAACACTGCCGTCCCGATTGCGCGAGCGACATTCGTACCTGCGCGACGGCGGGGCCAAAACTGGAGGGGACTCTGTGCAGAGACATTTGACCGACGACGAGATCCTCAAGGAACTTGAGCCGGTTGCCGAAGAAGGCCTCAATCACCATCTGAAGGTCGCCAAGGAATGGCATCCGCACGACTACGTTCCGTGGGACCTCGGCCGCAACTTCGCGGCACTGGGCGGCGAAGACTGGGCACCGGAACAGTCGGGCCTGTCCGAAGTCGCCAAGGTCGCGATGATCACCAATCTGCTCACCGAGGACAACCTGCCGTCCTACCACCGCGGCGCGGCGAATCACTTTTCACTCGACCGAGCCTGGGGTCATTGGGTCAACCAGTGGACCGCCGAAGAGAACCGCCACGGGATCGTCATCCGCGACTACCTCGTCGTCACCCGCGGAGTGGACCCCGTCGCCCTGGAGCGCATGCGCATGGAGCACATGCGCAACGGCTACGACCCCGACGAAGAAGAACGCGAGATTCACGAGCCCGGTCCGCTGATGATCGCGGCTTACGCCACCCTGCAGGAACTCGCGACCCGCGTCAGCCACCGCAACACCGGCAAGATCTGTGACGACCCACTGGCCGAGTCGATGCTGCAGCGCGTCGCGACCGACGAGAACCTGCACATGGTGTTCTACCGCAACGTGTTCTCCGCCGGTTTCGACCTCGCACCCGACCAGGCGATGGAGGCGGTGTGCGCGATCATCGAAGGGTTCCGGATGCCAGGGCGGGGAATGCCCAACTGGCGCCGCAACAGCGTGATCATGGCCAAGCACGGCATCTATGACCTGCGTCAGCACCTCGAAGAGGTAGTGATGCCCAACGTCAAGAAATGGCGGATCTTCGAGCGCAACGACGTGAGCGCGGTCGGCGAGAAGCGCCGCGAGCAACTGGCCACCTACCTGGAAGACCTGCAGAAGCAGGTCCTCAGGTTCGAGGAGCAGCGCGACCGCATGCTGGCGCGCGAGGCCGCCAAAGCGGAGCGCTCCGCCTAGACAGACCCGCGAGAGTAGGCGCGGACGCTGCCGTAAACCCCTGTTCACCTGGGGATACAAGGTCTACCGTGAATAAGCCACTACTGCGGTAGGCAGCAGGGCGCGGCATCTGTCCCATCGGTGACAGGAGGTCACCATGAAGCGCCTACTCACCATCGGCTACGGCATCGCGAGCTATCTCCTGTTCGTGGTGTCGTTCCTCTACGCGATCGGGTTCGTCGGCAACTTCGTGGTGCCGCGCACGGTCGATTCCGGCATCGCCGCCCCCACCGCCGAGGCCGTACTCGTCAACCTGTTGCTGCTGTCGGTGTTCGCCATCCAGCACAGCGTGATGGCCCGTCCGTGGTTCAAGGACCGATGGACGCGGATCGTCCCGCAAGTCATCGAACGCAGCACGTACGTGTTGCTCGCAAGCCTGGCACTGCTCCTCTTGTACTGGCAGTGGCGCACCATGCCCGCGATCGTGTGGGACGTGGAATCCACTGCGGGCCGGGTGATTCTGTGGGCGCTGTTCTGGCTGGGCTGGGCGACGGTGTTCGCCTCGACGTTCATGATCAACCACTTCGACCTGTTCGGGTTACGGCAGGTGTGGCTGAACTGGCGCGGCCGGCCGTACAGCGAACTGGGGTTCCAGACGGTGATGTTCTACCGGGTGATCCGGCACCCGATCATGGCCGGGTTCATCATCGCGTTCTGGGCCATCCCGACGATGACCGCGGGCCATCTGTTGTTCGCGGCCGTCAGCACCGCCTACATCCTGGTGGCGATCCAGCTCGAAGAACGCGACCTGGTGGACAACCTGGGCGATCAGTACCGCGACTACCGGCACCGGGTGGCGATGCTGGCCCCCGGCCTGCACCTCGGCCACGAAGACCCCACACCGAAGGTCAGGCACCGGCCCGCTTAGCGGTGGCGGAACGGTGTACGACGGTCGAATAACCGCCGACTGGCTTTTAATTTTTTCTGATGTATGGTCGGGCTCAGTGATTGTTTGCGAGTAAAAGGAGCAACGATGGCTGATAAATCCCAAGGTCGCGCGCCCAAAAAACCGGCGATGACCATCAAGGAACGGCGAGCAGCGAAACGCGACAAGGCCGCCGAGTCCGGGGAGATCGTTCCAAGAAGGAAGCGCCCCGACCGCGTCTAGCGGCCTGTAGTGCAGTTTTCACCGTTACATGCCGTCAGAGCACCCGGGTGAACGCTTCCCACCCGGGTGGCACGGAAATTGGTTCACGTTGAATTGACGCTATTGAATCATGGCGTTCGATGCTCCGATCCACTCGGATATTTAATTTATTCATCGGGGCGGAACATTTGTGCAAAAAAATGGCGGACAGCAGCATGAAAATTTGCGACGGGACTGAGATCGGCGGGTGGAATTGCAGTGGCGGATCGAGAGGCCGCCGGCCCGCAGGTACTGATGCTCGGTTGGCTGACCGACCTCTCCGGCTCTGTCACCGCCTCGCTGAGGCGCGCCGGCATCCCGGTCAAACACGCACATCCGCCGTGTGCCCGGGTGCCGATCCGGACACGTTGGCACACCACCGGTTCGCCCGCACCGCCGCTGAGCGCAGCCGAGATCGACTCGATCGAGTCGGTGATCACCATTTTCGACGGGCGTTCGGTGCGATCCCGGTTCGGCGGGCGCCGAACCATCGCGTGGCGCAGGCGATTACGCGCCTGTGAGAACGACGCGTGCGAGTCGGCGACCGCGACCGCCCTCACGGTGGGGGCGCGTCGGGTCCTGTTGATCTGCGACGCCCGGCGGCTACCTCCTGGCCGCCGGGCAATCGCGCTGCGGTGGACCCGCGGCCTGACGCACCGAATCGCCTATGAGTGCTTGGTCAACGGGTTGCCCGAACTCGCGGCCCGCTATGTGGTGATCGACACCGACGACGATGTCCGCGATGTCGCCGCAGCTGTCGTGTCGTGGCATACCGGTCATGACGCCGACCGGCACAGATTGCCCTTGCATCCGCTCGCGCGAGATACCGGCGTCACGCCCGCCAGTTCAGTACCTGACCGGCACCCGCAGTCATGACCGTGCCCGGCATCACCCGCAGCCGGTAGGGAGTCAACCGGAGAGCCGCGAACTGGTCCGAGGTCGGCCCGTCGCTCCACTGCGGGATGATGTGCGGGTCATAGCCCACCGGCGCCGGGCCGTTCGCGAAGCGATCCCACACCTGGGTGCAGGTCTCGTCGTCTGTGTACCACTCCACCAGGCAGTCGGCGGCGCAGGTGTCGTGGTTGGTGGTCCAGTAGCTGACCGAGACGTGCGGGTGTACCGCCAGATGTGCGCGCTTGACCGGGCTGGGCACCGTTGCGACCCAACCGAACAGATCGGTGCCGTCCCACTCCCAGATCGGGTGCAGAATGCGGCTGCGGGGTTGACCGTCGGCGTCGACGGTGGCCACCGAGGCCCACACGATCTGGTGGGCCATCGTCACGAAGGCAGGGGCGATCCGGTCCAGCGGGGTAGCAGTCACAACGTCACAGTAGGCATGGCGCGACGCGCGACGGCTGAGGTTCGCGGTTACTGCTGACTTTCGGGCTGGCCATAGATGGGGTTGCCGTCGTCATCGACCCAGTCGTTGACAGCGGTGCCGGATACCGTGCCGTGGCTGCCCGGCAGGGTGACGGTGGGACGGGAGTCGTCATAGGACCTCATGACGCGCTCGGCTTCCTTGCGGTTCTCTTCACTGACGGGCGGGGGCTTGTTGGTGGTCATCCGTACCGGCTGCCCGAAAATGTGAGCTACCAAACACTTCGGTGCCCCCGACTTGGTCGTCGATCAGGCCGAGACGGTGCGCAGTGACACCGGCAGGCTGGGCAGGAAATGGCGGGTGGCGAACGCCCGGATGTCGTCGGCCGTATCGAGCGGCTCGACGCTGGGCAGCAACAGGACCATCCCCGCGTAACGCAGGATGGTGTCGGCCAGGTCGTTGACCGCCTGCTGACCGATCCGGTCGGCGAATCCGGCCGGGAAGATCACCTTGAGCGCCGCGGCCATCCGTTCGATCGCCGCACCGTAGTGGGTGTGCAGCAGCTCCATGACCAGAGCCGGCTCATCGGCGATCAGCTGGTTGAGCACGTGGTGGCGACGGAACCGCAGAATCGAGAGCGTGAATGCCTCGACATAGTAATTCGATTGCGGCCCTGCATCTTTCAACTCGTTGGCGATGTCGGAGAACAACGCGACGTTCTCCCGCTCGATCACCGCCGCGACCAATTCGTCACGATTGGCGAATCGGCGGTAGATCGTGGTGCGGCTGACCCCGGCCCGACGGGCGACATCGTCGAGCGCGACCCGGCGCAGGCCGTGCCGCTCGAACTCGACGAGGGCCGCGTCCAGGATCCCCGTCACCGCGTCAACTGCGGGCATAGCCCTTTTGCGCAAATTTGTTGTAGCGCACACTCATCGGTAGATGGTCCCACACCCAGTTCACCGGGCGGGTCCGCCAGAAGGCTGCGAACCGCTGATAATTGCGTTCCTGACGCTCGCTCCACGGCAGGTCGAGCAGGTCACGGGCCCGCGGCGGCAGGCCCCCCGCGGTCAGGAATGCCGCGACCGGGTCGAACACCGTGGCCACCACGCGCCACGCGGCCGGGTGCACCCCCTTGGGGCAGGGAAAGCCCTTGGTGACATAGCCGACGCCGTAGCGGGCAGATTTGTGCGGGACCGCCACCTCGTTCATCATCCGGTCCCAGTACTGCTCGAACTCGGCGTAGGTCGCCGGCATCGGCCGGTCACTGACGCCGTAGCGGCGGTACCAGGTCTTCGACTCCAGGTAGATCTGTTCCTTCTCGGCGTCGCTGAGCCGTTTGACGAAGGTGTCGGCGAAGTAGAGGACCTGCTCGACGAACGTCGCGTGCGCCCAGAAGTAGGTGTCGGGATCCAGCGCGTGGTAGCGGGACCCGTCCGGCATATCGCCCTTGACGTGGTGGTGAAAGTCGCGGACCTGGGTGCCGGCGTTCTCATCCTCGGTGCCGTACACCGTGCGGAAGATAGGCGGAATCGTGCGCTTGAGCCGTTCGGCGGTGTCGGAGAAGAACGTCGAATGGTCCAGCACGCCCTGGCCCAGTTCGGCCAGCATGTTCTGCAGAACGGCAGGCCGCGGCCCGATCAGGTACATCCGGTTGTCGCCGAAGTACTTCCAGACCAGCGATTGCGGCCCGAGAGGCAGGGCGTCGGTCTGCTGCGGCTGTTCGGCCAATTCGGTCATGGACACAGTGTTACAGATTTTGAACTTTGTACCAAGTGTTCTGTGACGCCGCTCACGGGCACGCGGCGCGGCGTTATCCCGCCGTTGCCGGACGGTGCCCCGGGTTGAGACCCATCGTTGGAATGATGCGCAGGTGACCTCGCTGACCCGCCGCGACGCGCTGCGTCTAGGTGTCACCGGCGCGGGTGTCGCGGGACTGATGGCATTGGGCAGCCTGCTCGATCCGCCGATGCCCCGCGCGTCTCCGGGCCCCAACCAGACGGCCCCCGCGGGCAGCCCGTTACCGACCCGCGAATCGGGGTCGTTCACCTCCGCGGCCCGCGGCGGAGTCGAAACCAACTGGATCATCGCCCGCCCGCCGGGCCAGCACGGCCCATTGCGTCCGGTGATCGCCCTGCACGGGATGGACAACGACGCCGCAGGCGTGATGAACCTGGGTATTCCGGAGGCGCTGGCCCGGCTGACCGCGGCCGGCCGGCCGCCGTTCGCAGTGGTCAGTGTCGACGGCGGCAACTCCTTCTGGCGCCGTCGAGCCTCTGGTGGGGACTCCGGGGCGATGGTGCTCAACGAACTGATCCCGATGCTGGCCACCAAGGGCATCGACACCTCGCGAGTGGCCTTCATGGGCTGGTCGATGGGCGGCTACGGCGCCATGCTGCTGGGTGCCAGACTGGGCGCCGCGCGCACCGCGGCGGTCTGCGCGATCAGCCCGGCGCTGTACCTGACGTACTGGGGCGCGCCGCCCGACGCCTTCGACAGCCTCGAAGACTGGCAGCAGAACTCAGCGCTGAGACTGCCACCGGCGCTGGGATCGATCCCGCTCCGCATCGACTGCGGCACCGGCGACGGGTTCTACGCAGCGACCCGAATGTTCGTCAACCAACTGCCCAGGACCCCGGCCGTCGGCTTCTACCCCGGCGGACACGATCAGGACTTCTGGCGCGCGCACTTGTCAGACGAGCTGGCCTGGCTCGATTCCTGAACCCCGCCTCGGGATCTCATCCCCAGGTCAGCGGGTCGAGCGCGAGATAGAACCGAAGCCGCTCCGGATCCACGTGCGCCGGATAACCCCCAGCCAGGCCCGCTGCTGCGGCCTCGGCGAAACCGGGGAAGGTGTCGGCAGTGTTGGCCAGCAGCAGCGCCAGATCGGCATGACGATCCGCGAGGCCCAGACGGCCCAGGTCGACGAAACCCTCGACCGTGAGCAGGTCCGGGTCGATCAGGATGTTCGGCAGGCACAGGTCGCCGTGGCACACCACCTGATCGTCGGCCTCCTGCCTGCGACGCAGTTCGGTCTCGCGTTCGACGCGGGCCAGCAGTTCATCGGCCGCAACGTCCCGGTCCTCGTCGCGCAGGAACTCCGGGTCGACCGCGCCCGCGGCGACCACCGAGCGGGCCCGCCCCAACATCTCGTCGAGATCGCGGCGGTAGGGACATTCGGCCGGCGCGATGCCGTGCAGTGTGCGGACGGCCGCCACGATCGAGGGCCAGGCCGTCCGCAGCGCCGCTTCCGTCAGCCGATCGGCCGCGACGCCGCCGACGGCACTGGTGACCAGGACGGCGCCGCCGCCCTCGGTGCTACCCCAGTCGATGACCGCAGGCACCGGCAGACCGTGACCGTGCGCCCACGACACCCGGTCCCGCTCCGCAACCAGGTCGGCCACCGCCTCGGCGTCGACCACCTTCGCGTACCGGGAACCGTCCGCGTTGCGAAACACCCCGGCGCCGGATTCACCGCGCGTGACGGGCCGCCAATCGGTCACGGGTCAGCGGCGCAACCGGGCGATACCCAAAACGATCAGCACGCCGGCCAGACCCGCCAGCACGAGTGCCAGCACCAACAGCGGCGACGAATAGCTGACCGCCGTCGTGGCCGGCTCCCCCTCCAAAACCGGTGCCACCTCGATCGTCGTCGCCGCCGCCATCCAGCTCAGCACGCAGCCCACCGCGGCAATGGCAGCCACCATGAGCTCAAGGACGGCGCGGCGCTTCACGGGGTGCGCTCCTCGACCAGTGGCGTCAACGCTTCACGTAGCCGCCGGTGCTTGCGCGCCCAGGCCTGGGCCCCGCGGTTACCGGTGAGCTTCAGCCCGATACCGGTCCGGCCGCGCGGCACCCCGCTGAGCTCGCCGAGGGCACGGTCCGACTGCCATTTCGGCGTCTCCGAACCCGATGCCTCCGGATAGATCGACACGATCTCGTCGAGCTGAATCGTCTCGGCGCCCTGGCGCAGTGTTTGGGCGGTCAACTCGACCGAGGTGTGGATGCGCGCGGCCTTGATCTGGATGGCCACGAACACCGACACCAGCACCAGGAACACGATCGGGATCCACAGGTCCTGGCCGTAGCCACCGGTCATCTGCAGAATCGCCATGCCGATCCCGGCGAACGGTCCGAGCAGGAGCCAGGCCCAACTGGCGCCCTGCTCGTAGAACAGCACTTCAGAGGCAACCTTGCTCACCGGTTCACTCTCCATGGTCACCCCTCCGCAATGGCAGCGCGCTCACGCCGGTTCCCACGATGAGCGGGAGCAGCGCGACCAGCACGAGAACATTGAGGCCGGTCAACAGCACCAGGACCACGATAGCCAGCGACAATGCCACCGCCGCGCGCCGGTAGCGATCATCTGACCGGCTGCGGCCCGCCAGGAAAGCCATACCGAGGCCCGCCAGCACGGTGAGTGCTCCGATCCCCCGATACAGCATCGTGTTCACCCCGGGCGGGATGCTCGCCGAGACCGCGAGCATGCCGCCGGCGATCAACAACACCGAGCCGACCAACCAGCAGCCGAATCCGATGGTCGCGCGTCGCGACGGGGATGAGGGCGAAGAAGGCGAAGACATTGTTCGGGAAGCGTAGCGAAATCAGCGGCTGAAGAAGCCGTCGGCGTCCTTGCGGTGCAGCAGGTACAGCCCACCCGCGATCAGCACCGACCCGACGATCGCGGTGACCGCGTAACCCATCGCCGCCGCATCCTGGCGTTCGCCGGTCAGCAGGCTGCTGATCGCGTGCAGCACCGAGACGATTCCCCCACTCGTCAACAGCGTGCGGGCCCAGCGATATCCCTGCCGCATCAGCATCAGGAAGGCCACCACGATCGACGACAGCACCACCACGAACATCACCGAGAAGACGAGTGTCATGGACCGTTGCACACCGGCGCCGGATCCGGTCAGCGCGTCGATCAGATACCCGACCACCATCAGCACCAGTGCGGCCGTCCACAGCCAGAATCCGGTGTCGACGTCGTCGGGACGACCGGTCGGGCTCGGTTCCTGTTCGGTCCCCGGATCGGTCACGCGAGCCAGCCGGCCACGTCGGCCGCCCAATAGGTCAGCACGATGTCGGCCCCGGCCCGCCGGATTCCGGTCAACGACTCCAGCGCGGCGGCCTGCAGGTCGATCCAGCCGTTGGCCGCAGCCGCGCAGATCATCGAGTACTCCCCCGAAATCTGGTATGCGGCAACGGGTACCGGAGAAATATCGGCGGCGGCGCGCACCACGTCCAGATAGCTCATCGCCGGCTTGACCATGACCATGTCGGCGCCCTCGTCGATGTCGAGTTCGACCTCGTGCACGGCTTCGCGGATATTGCCCGGATCCTGTTGGTAGGTACGTCGATCCCCGACCAGGCTGGACGACACCGCTTCACGGAACGGGCCGTAGAACGCCGAGGCGAACTTGGCCGCGTAGGCCAGGATGGCCACGTCGGCGTGCCCCGCCGCATCGAGACCGTCGCGGATGGCGGCCACCTGACCGTCCATCATTCCGCTGGGTCCCACCACGTGTGCACCCGATTCCGCTTGCGCCACCGCAAGTTCCACATAACGCAGGTTGGTCGCGTCGTTATCGACCCGACCCGCGGCATCCAGCACGCCACAGTGCCCGTGGTCGGTGAACTCGTCCAGGCAGGTGTCGGCCATCAGCACGGTGGCGTCACCCAGATCCTTGGCCAGGTCCCGCAACGCCACGTTGAGGATGCCGTCCGGATCGACGCCCACAGCGCCGGTCGGATCCTTGTCCTCGTCACGGGGCACTCCGAACAGCATCAGACCACCCACGCCGGCCGCCACCGCATCGGCGGCCGCCTGACGCAACGAATCCCTGGTGTGCTGCACCACGCCGGGCATGGAACTGATGGCTCGCGGCTCGTCGATGCCGTCCGCGACGAACATCGGGAGCACGAGATGACGTGGTTCCAAAGAAGTTTGGGCCACCAGACGACGCATTGCCGGCGTGGTACGCAGGCGACGAGGACGGTGTCTCGGGTAGGTCACTAGCGCGTCTCCTCCTCCGCGAAACCGCATTCCAGCAGAAGAACTCCGAGTGCAGACCTGCCGGAATGCCGTTTCGGCGGACGTTTACCTGCGGCGACTCTTCTTGCGCGGCGGGGGCAGCGCCCCTTCGGCCCGCAGTCGAGCGGCGTGCTCGGCAAGCGCATCGACCAGCGGTCCCACCGCGGCCGACTCGGGCTGCACATCCACCCGCAGACCGAATTCCGCTGCGGTTTCAGCAGTTTTGGGTCCGATGCAGGCCACGATGGTCCGGGCGTGCGGCTTGCCGGCGATACCGACCAGGTTGCGCACCGTGGAGCTCGAGGTGAAGCAGACCGCGTCAAAGCCGCCGGTCTTGATCATCTCGCGGGTCTGTGCCGGCGGCGGAGCCGCACGCACGGTGCGGTAGGCGGTGACATCCTCGATCTCCCAGCCGCGCTCACGCAGACCCTCGGCCAGGGTCTCGGTGGCGATGTCGGCACGGGGCAGCAGCACCCGGTTCACCGGGTCGAAAACCTCGTCGAACGGCGGGAACTCGTCGAGCAGGCCCAGCGAGGACTGCTCCCCCGACGGCACCAGCTCGGGGTTGATGCCGAAGGCCCGGACCTTGTCGGCGGTCGCCTGTCCGACGCAGGCGATCTTCACGCCGGAAAACGCCCGCGCGTCCAGGCCGAACTCGTTGAACTTCTCCCAGACCGCACGCACGGCGTTGGTCGAGGTGAACACCACCCACTGGAACCGGCCGTCGACCAGACCCTTGACCGCGCGTTCCATCTGCGCGGGGCTGCGCGGCGGCTCGACGGCGATGGTCGGGACCTCGATCGGCAGGGCACCGTGGCCCACGAGCCGGTCGCTCATCTCCCCGGCCTGGTCCTTGGTGCGCGGCACCAGCACGGTCCAGCCGTACAGGGCGCGGCTCTCCCACCAGTTCAGCTTGGCGCGGTTGGCCACGGTCTTGCCGATGGTGACGACCAGCGGACCGGTCAGCGGCCCGGCCAGCTCGCTTCCGGCCGGCTTCTCCAGCACAGCCTTGTCGAGCAGACCACCGAGCGTGGTCTCCACCGAGCGCTGCTGGCAGGTGGTACCGCTCGCAGTCACCACTGCCGGGGTGCTGTCGACCAGGCCCTGCTCGATCAGGGTGCGGGCGGCATCAGGCAGGTGCGATGCGGTCGCGTGCAGGATCAGCGGTCCCGGCGCGGCGGCCAGCGCCGCCCAGTCCACGTCACCGCGGACATCGGCCACGGTGTGCGCCGACCCCAGCGGCAGACCCGCGTACGTGGGCACTGCGCTGGTGGCGGGCAGCCCGGGAACGATCTCGAAGTTCATGTGGGACTTGGCCAGCGCACCGATCTCGGTGATGACGGCGTCCACGGACAGCGGGTCACCGGAGACCAGGCGGACCACGTCGTAGCCGTGGCGGGCCTCGGCGATCAGCGTCTTGGCCACCTCGGCCGGGTCGCCGAGGGCGGGACGGACCTCAGGCCCACCCGCGATGATGGCAGCTTGCGCCGCGTCGGGGGTTCCGGCGGCATCCTCACCGGCGGCGTCGGCCTTGGCCGGCTCAGCCGGGGCCGGGCCGGATGCCGGCGGCAGCTCGGTGCCGATCAGTGCCAGCACAGCTTCGGGGACGTCGGGATCGGTGAACACCAACTCGGCGTGCGCCAGTACAGTTTGTGCCCGTGCCGTCAGCAGCCCCGGATCTCCCGGGCCCGAGCCCACAAATGTGATGCGGCCGGGCTTCGCCTTGCGACCTCGCATGGTCATTCTTCACTCCCGCGCTCTACCAACAGCTCGCGTGCACCCAACTCGAAAAGCTCCGCGGCCACCGAGACACCCAAGTCAGCGGCCCGATCGGGAGTTCCGATGCCGGACGCACGGATCACGTCGGATCCGTCCAGCGTCGCCACGCAGCCGCGCAGCGACACCTCTTCGAAGACATTGCCGTCCTCATCGATGGACTCGACCACTTCTGCGATCGCTCCCACCGGTGCGGAACAGCCCGCCTCCAGTTCGGCGAGCAGGGTCCGTTCGGCGGTGACCGCGGCGCGCGTGTCGGCGTCATCCAACTCCGACAGCACCGAAATCAGCTCGGTGTCGCCGGAGCGGCATTCCACCGCGAGCGCACCTTGAGCCGGCGCTGGCAACATCTGCACCGGCTCGAGCGACTCGGTGACTTGATCGAGACGTCCGATACGGGCCAGACCCGCTCGGGCGACCACGATGGCGTCGAGATCGCCGCTCGTAACCCTGTTCAACCTGGTATCTAGGTTGCCTCGTAGGGGGCGGATTTCCAAACCGAGACCCAGTGCTCTAAGCTGCGCGGCCCGTCGCGCACTCGACGTGCCGATCACGGACCCTGCCGGCAACTCCCCGAGCACCAATCCGTCACGCGCCACCAGCGCGTCACGAGGGTCCTCACGGCGCGGGACGGCGGCGATCACGAACCGATCGTCACGGGCGGTGGGCAAATCTTTGTAGGAGTGAACGGCCATGTCCACCCGACCATCGTGGATCGCCTCCCGCAGCGCCGCGGTGAAGACCCCGACGCCGATGTCGGCGATGGGGCCCTGGTTGCGGTCGCCCTCGGTCGAGATGATCACCAACTCGCAGGGGTGGCCTGCGGCTCGTAATGCGTCCCTGATGGTGCCGGCCTGCGTGGTCGCCAGCAGGCTACCCCGGGTGCCGATCCGGATCACCGTATCGCGCGTTTCTACCAAGCTCTACTCAGACTTATCGAGATCTGTTGTCATAAAGGGCAATTCGCTGGCCGCCACAGCTTCGACGGCTTGCGGATCGAGTTCGAACAGCTCCCGCAGAGCCTCTGCGTAGCTGTCCCCGCCAGGCGCGCTGGCGAGTTGTTTCACCCGCACCGTGGGTGCGTGCAAAAGCTTGTCGACGACCCGGCGGACCGTCTTGGCCACCTCGTCGCGGTGCGCTGCCTCCAGTTCGGGCAGCCGGTTGTCCAGGCGCAACAGCTCGGCCTCCACCACGTCGGCGGCGCGTTGCCGCAGCGCGGTGACGGTCGGGGTGACCTCGGCCATCCGTTGGCCGGCCAGGTAGTTGGCAACCTCGGTGGCAACGATCGTGCGGGCCGCATCGGCATCGGTGGCCGCGGCCCGCGCCGACGGCTCCCGCTGAATCCGGTCCATGTCGACAACCCAGACACCGGGCAGCCCGGACACCGCCGGATCCACGTCGCGGGGCATGCCGAGGTCACAGATGACCAGCTGCCGATCGCCTCCGGCGGCGGCGTTGCGCTGCGCCAGGGCATGGTGCACGTCGGCCAGGGAAACCACCGGGCGCACTGCGCCCGTGCTGCTGACGACGACGTCGGCGTCGACCAGAGCCTCCTCCAGGTGGTCCAGGGAGAAGGCCTGCGCGTGTACGCCTTGTTCGGTGAGGTTCCCCGCGAGGCGCTCAGCCCGCGGCAGTGAGCGGTTCACCACGTGAACCCGCTCGATCCCGGCCCGCACCAGGTGCGCACCGGCCAGGGCGCCCATGGAGCCTGCGCCGATCACAGCCGCGGTACGCCCGGCGATCCCGCCGCTGAGTTTGGTCTCGGCCATTCCGAGAGCTACCGAGACTACGGATGCGCCCGCGGCATCGATCCCGGTCTCGGAATGCACCCGCTTGCCGACGTTGAGGGCCCGCTGGGCCAGCTCGTGCAGGGTGCGCCCGACGGTCTGGTGTTCCTCGGCCGAGGCGTAGGCGCGACGCACCTGGCCCAGCACCTGGGCTTCACCGATGACCGCGGAATCCAGGCCGCTGGTCACCGCGAACAGGTGCTCGACGGCAGCCTCGGCGTACCGGACGTAGGCGTATTTGGTGAGATCGTTGAGCGACATCCCGGAGTGCTCGGAGAGCACCTGCCCGATGATCGACAGGCCGCCGTGGAAGGCCTCGACCACGGCGTATATCTCGACGCGGTTGCAGGTGGACAGGACCATGGCCTCGGTGACCAGCGAGGAGCGAAGCACCTCGTCGATGATCTTAGCCTGATCGGACTCGTCAGTGCTCAACTGCTCGAGAACAGACACCGGCGCGCTGCGGTGCGAAACCCCGAATAGCAGCACACTCACGGCTTCATCACCACGTCACCAAGGTAATCGTTTCCCGCCCGCCCACCAAATTTCATCTGGTGGGAAGGTCAGCCCGAAGCGCCTGCTCGTCGACTTCCCAATAGCTGTGCTGGGTCCCATTCAGCAAAATCACCGGCAACAGATCGCCGTAGCGGGCCCGCAGCGTGGTGTCACCCGCACCCGCGGCAACGTCCACATCCGTCGTCACCAGCTCGAAGTCCAGTTCTTCATGCAATGCGCCCAGCTCCTGTGCCGCCCGCTCACACATGCTGCAGCCCGCCCGGGTCAGCAATGTCACAGTGGCCCTACCGCCGGTACCCGCCTGCTCGCCCTCCACAGCGCCAGTATCCGGGCCCGGTGACTTAGGGTGAAAACGTGCCCGAATCCGGTAGTGCCGATGCGCTCGAACAGGAGCTTGCCGCCGAGGCCAGCGCCGAACTCGCTGTGACCGAGCTCGAGTCCGACACCGACCCCACCGGGACGCCGGCGCCGCCGCCCGATCTGACGGCCGCCGCGTTCTTTGACGTCGACAACACGCTGGTGCACGGATCGTCGCTGGTGCACTTCGCCCGCGGCCTGGCCGCCCGCAAGTACTTCACCTACCGCGACATCCTCGGCATCGTCTACGCCCAGGCCAAGTTCCAGTTCACCGGCAAGGAGAACAGCGACGACGTCGCCGAGGGCAAGCAGAAGGCCCTGGCGTTCATCGAGGGCCGCTCCACCGCCGAGCTCGTCGAGCTGGGCGAGGAGATCTACGACGAGATCATCGCCGACAAGATCTGGCCGGGGACCCGGGCGCTGGCCCAGATGCACCTGGACGCCGGCCAGCAGGTGTGGCTCGTCACCGCAACGCCCTACGAGTTGGCCGCCACGATCGCCAAGCGTCTGGGGTTGACGGGCGCGCTGGGGACGGTCGCCGAATCGGTCGACGGGATTTTCACCGGCCGGCTGGTCGGCGACATCCTGCACGGCACCGGCAAGGCCCACGCGGTGCGGTCCCTGGCCATCCGTGAAGGGCTCAACCTGCGCCGGTGTACCGCCTACTCGGACAGCTTCAACGACGTGCCGATGCTGTCGCTGGTCGGTACCGCGGTGGCCATCAACCCCGACGCCGCACTGCGCGATGTGGCCAGAGAACGCGGCTGGGAGATCCGCGACTTCCGCACCGCACGCAAGGCCGCGCGCATCGGGGTGCCGTCCGCATTGGCACTCGGCGCGCTGGGCGGTGCGCTGGCCGCCGCCGCCTCCCGCCGCCACGACATTCGCTGACATAGCAGGCCGCGTTATAAGATTCCGCGTCGGGTCGCGCCACGCGGGCCCCACAGCATGCCCGTTTCGTGCGCACCGCGCACCGCAGACCGAACAGCGCAGGGACTATGAGCATCGCCGCAAACATCATCGGGACGCACTACCGGTACCCCGACTACTTCGAGGTCGGCCGGGAGAAGGTCCGTGAGTTCGCCCGCGCGGTCAAGGACGACCACCCCGCGCTCTACGACGCCGAGGCGGCCAAGGAATTCGGCCACGACTCCGTGGTGGCGTCGGTGACGTTCCTCGCGGTGGCCGGCCGACGGGTCCAGCTCGAGCTGTTCGACAAGTTCGACATCCCGATCAATCTGGAGCGCGTGCTGCACCGCGACCAGAAGCTGATCTTCCACCGGCCGATCCTGGTCGGCGACAAGCTGTGGTTCGACTCCTACCTGGACTCGGTCATCGAGTCGCACGGCACCGTGATCGCCGAGGTCCGGGCCGAGGTCACCGACGACGACGGCAACCCGGTTGCCACGAGCATCGTCACCATGCTCGGCGAGGCGGCCATCGACGAGGCCGACGAGATCAGTTCACAGATCGCCGCGGCGCGCGACGCCGCGATTGCCAAGATGGTTGCTGGGCAAAAGTCCGGCGCCTGATTCTCCTAGGCGCGAGCACGTATAAAACTGCCCACTTCCTTGCGGAAGTGGGCAGTTTTGTTACCGGTCGCGGTAAAGCGGAGAGGCGAAAAAGTCAGCCGAAGAACATGTTTCGGCGACCGGCCAGCAGTTGGTACAGCGTGTGCTGGATGGTCTCGCGGACCTGGTCGGTCAGCTCGAAGGTCACCATCGGATCGTCGGCGGCGCTCTCGTCGTAGTCGGTCGTCTCGATCGGCTCACCGAACTGGATGTGCCACTTGGACGGCAACGGCACCAGACCGAGCGGGCCGGCCAACGGGAACAGCGGGGTCACCGGGAAGTACGGCAGACCGAGCAACCGGGCCAGCAGCTTGACGTCGGCCATCATCGGGTAGATCTCCTCCGAGCCCACGATCGAGCATGGCACGATCGGCGCCTGGGCCCGCAGAGCTGCGGAAACGAAGCCGCCGCGGCCGAACCGCTGCAGCTTGTAGCGATCCTTGAAGTTCTTGCCCAGCCCCTTGAAGCCTTCCGGGAAGACCGCGGTGAGCTCACCGTTGGCCAGCAGCCGGTGCGCATCGGTGGTGCAGGCGACGGTGTGCCCGGCCTTGCGCGCGGCCTGGCCGACCATCGGCAGATCGAAGACCAGATCGGCGGCGAGCAGACGCAGATCCCGGTTCGCGGGGTGGTGATCGTGAACGGCCACCTGGGTCATCAGCCCGTCGAAGGGCAGCACGCCGGCGTGGTTGGCCACCACGAGCGCCGCGCCGCTCTCGGGCAGGTTCTCGATGCCGGAAACCTCGACTCGGAACCAGGACCGGAAAAAGGTTCTCAGCAAAGGCAAAAAGATTGCATTGGTGATGTGCGGGTCGAACCCGAACTCGTCCACCGTGTACTCACCGGTCATCCGGGTGCGGACGAACTCCGCGACCGCCGCTATGCCCTTGACGAGTTCGCTGGGACCTTCGTCGGCGGTTGACTGACCCGAGGCGCTGCTGCGCCGCTGATCGATCTCACGCACCACCGCGGCGATCTGCTCGGCCGAGGCGCGGCTTCCCGGATTAGCGAGGACGGACGGATGTCGACGGGCACTGTCGGACCGTGCCGCCGCCCGTCGCGCGGCAGCCGAACGGTTCGAGTTCCCATGTAGCGGAATGACTTTCGCTTTGGATTCGGCCGCCACGTCGATACCTTCTCCCACCCCGGATAGAGCCAGTACTAATATCCCAAACGCTGCGCCACCCCCACGGCGCGACTCTCCATTGAGCGTACCCATCGCGGATCGAGTATCGGTGTCAATCCACGACCACGGACGTAGTCGTCGAATGCCTCGGCGGTCGTCCACTTGGGACTGTAGCCCAGATCCCTGTGCATTCGCGTAGTGTCCATGACCCTGCCGTAGCTCAGATAGTTCATCTGATCGCGGTCGAGTTCGGTGTAACGCGTTGCGCGACTGAGTGAATTGATCGCCGACAACGCCCCGCGCGGCACCGGCAGCCGAACCCGTCCCGAACGCCGGATCGCCTGGCTCATCATGATGATGCCCGAGGCGCCGATGTTGAACGTGCCACCTTTGCCGGCCATCGACGCACGTTCCAGCGCGCCGAGGGCGTCCTGTTCGTGCAGTAGTTGCAGCCGTGCGTCGTGTCCGACGACCGACGGGACGACCGGCCCGGCCAGATACCGCGAAAGTGCGGTGTCCATCGCCGGCCCGATCATGTTGGCCAGCCGCAGAATCGTCAGATCGATGTCAGGACGGCGCCGGGCGAGGCCGCGCGCATAGCCCTCGATGTCGATGCTGTCGCGAGCGAACCCGTCGCCCGGCGGACGACGAGCACTGCTCTCCTCGCTGAACATCACCGGATCGCGGGAGCTCGCGCCGTACACCTCGGAGGTGGATTTGAGCACGACCCGACGAACCGACGGTGCCTTCTGGCAGGCGGCGAACAGCTGGATCGCACCCATCACGTTGAGTTCCTTCAACGTGGCGCGGCCTCCGGAGCGCGGAGCGTAGGACGCCGCCGCGGCATGCACGACGGTGTCCACGTTCCCGTTACGGATCACCTTGGCGATGAACGGGTTGCGGATGTCGGCGCGGACGAACTCGGCCCGCCCCATCCGCCGCATCATGTCCTTGCTAGGCACCACCGCGTCAACGGCGATGACATGCTCGATCGCCGGGTTCTGCGCCAGCCTGGCGGTCAGATAGCCACCGAGGAAGCGGCACGCACCCGTGACCAGAACGACTTTCGGAGAGGGAGCCGTACCGGCAGACTTGGCTCCGCCGGACGAATCCGCATCAGAAGACCCGGGTACTCCCGTCGGGCGTCCCCCCGAACGACCATCAGAATCCATCGGCTCAGCCTAGCGGCCGCAGCGGAAAGCTACTTGCCGAGTTTTCTACGCTGCACCCGGGTACGGCGAAGCAGCTTGCGGTGCTTCTTCTTCGACATACGCTTACGCCGCTTCTTGATGACTGAGCCCATAAAGTCTGGTGTCTCCGCTACTCACGCTGGATGGTTGACCCGGTCACTTTACCCGGGCCTACCACCGAAACGGAAAACGCCAGCCTGCTCACTGCGCCCAGACCGCTGCGGTGTGTGCCTATCCGGCGTCGAAGTACGAAGACTCCAGCAGATCGTGGACTGCCTTGGCGTGGACCCGGAACGATCGGCCCACTCGAACCGCAGGCAGTTCACCGTTGTGCACCAACCGGTACACCGTCATCTTCGAGACCCTCATCAAGCTCGCCACTTCGGCGACCGTCAGAAATTGAGCCCGAGGCTGACCGTCGCCAGCATCCCGCGCCGATGGCCCGTTCATAGACGTCATCGCAACCCAATCAATCAGGCACAGGCAGTTCCAGCGGCTTCCCCACCGCTGGCACCGACCCGCGCATACAAAGGGAGAATAGCGTGGCGGGTGGGGTTACTGCGACGGGTGTGGGCTAATCAGTTGGAATTAATCTAATTACTCAGATGTAATTCCGAGCTGCTCAGAGCGCGTTTTCGCGGCCAGAACGGCGTTGGAAACCGCACCCCGCAATCCCCCGCGCTCCAGTTCCCGCAGCCCAGCGGCAGTGGTGCCGGCCGGCGAGGTCACCATCGCCCGCAGTCGCGCGGGCGTCGTGTCCAGCGCAGCGCCGCCGGCCGCGTTCACCTCATCGAGACGTTCGAGCAGCATCGCCGCCGAGCCCGCCATCGTCTGGACCGCCAGATCGGTGGCCACCGCGCGCGACAGACCCGATTCCACGCCCGCATCGACGAGGGCCTCGACCATCAGGAAGAAGTACGCCGGCCCCGACCCGGACACCGCGGTCACCGCGTCCAGCTGCGACTCGTTCACGGTGAGCACGCCGCCGACCGCATCGAAGATCGCCGAGACCTCCTTGAGCTGCTCGGCGGTCGCGAACCGGCCAGCAGCCAGAGCGCTCACCCCGCCCCCGACCACGATCGGCGAGTTCGGCATCACCCGGATCACCGGCGACCCGGCCGGCAGCTTGTTCTCGTAGTACGACGTGCTGACGCCGGCCGCGATGCTGACGAACACCTGCTCGGCGGTGTCGGAATCGGCGCGAGCCGCCGCATCGGCGATCTCGTCGATCGCACTCGCGACATCGGTCGGCTTGACCGCGATCACCACGTAGGCGGCGTTGTCGGCGGCATCGGCGACAGAGGTCACCAGCACCGAGTACTTCTCCGACAGGTACTTGGCCCGGTCCGGGTATTTCTCCGCGACCACCAGGTCCTTGACCTGCCTACCAGCCCGTAACAGCCCCGACAGCAGCGCCTCGCCCATGCTTCCGCCGCCGATGATCGCGATTCTCGACATGGGCGACAGCATTCCATGCCCGCGCGTCAGGGGCCGTCAGCCCTGCGCGGGGACCATCGCCAGCTGACGCGTCTGCACGATGATCCGGCCCTCGCAGTCCACCACGATGTGGTCCTCGTCGAACCAGTCCTGGCCGATCTGCACCGAGGTGCACATCACGCGCAGCCAGCCGTCGGCCGGCAAGGCGCGCAGATAGGCCGTCAGCTGGACCGTGGGCGCCCAACCGGTGCGTTCCACGGCGAATGTCACCGGAGCCGACACATCGCCGCACAGGAGCGCGAACAGGACGTCGGGAGCGACACCCTTCGGCCGCACCCAGTACTCGAAAACCGGCGGCCCGCCGTCGGTGCGCGGCCCCATGGTGTGCAGCGCCGGGCGGATGTCGCAGCCGTGCGCCAGGTGCACGACGTGCTCCATCGGATGCCCCGGCCCGATCGGCTCCAGCCCGGGCGGCGGTTCGGGCGTCATCAGCGGCACCACCGGGTTGAACGACAGCAGCGGCGGCACGTGATGTTCGGGCTCGCCCAGGGTCACCGCCACCGTCACCGCCGTGCGCTCCCCCTGCCGGAGTTCGACGTCGACCAGACCGATCCGGCGGCCCCGCTTGCGGACCGTGGTGATCACCTGCATCGGACCGGGATCCGGCGCCCACAGGTAGTTTCCCGAGACCGCGAGGGGTTGCGCGGACGTGCCCAGTTCAGTGCGGGCGGCGTTGGCGCACAGCGCGAGCATGGCGCCCCCGTGCACCTTGGGCCCGATCGTCCAATGCTCGTTGAGCTCACCGTGATAGACGCCGTCGCCGGCGGCCGTGAGCTCCATGGCATCGGTGAACAGGGTGGAACCAGTCATGTGCGTCCTCTACTGGGGTGGGCGGAATCGGGTTCAGCGCAACAGGTGCGTACGGGCGAACTGCAGGGACTCGGTCAGCAGCGCCTCACGTTCGGTGGCCGTCCGCGCCGCCGAGGTGGTGACCTCGAGGACGACATGGCCCGAGAAATTGCCCGCGGCCAGGAGCTGGCACACCTCGGCGGTGGGTTGGGTTCCGCGACCCGGAACCAGATGCTCGTCGGTGGAGGCGCCCTTACCGTCGCACAGATGCAGGTGCACCAGGCCGTCGCCCATGCGCCGGGCCATGTCCATCGCGTCGGTGCCCGCCGTCGCGGTGTGGCTCAGATCGAGTGTGTAGTGCGCGTGATTGCCGTCCAGCGGGTCGTAGGACGGCGCAAAGGCAGAGATGCCGGGGCCCGGCCGGCCGCCGCGCTTACGCATCCGCTCCACGGAGGTGCCACCCGCCCCGAAGAACCGGTCGGCCCGGAACGGGAACATGTTCTCCACCGCCACCAGAACCTCGCTGTCGGCCTCCAGTTGGGCGACCTGGTCGCTGAAACCCTCGGCATAGCGTCGCTGCCAACGGAACGGCGGATGCACGACGACGGTCTGCGCGCCCAGTTGTTCGGCGGCCCGCACGCTGCGTTCCAGCTTCGGGATCGGGTTGGCGCCCCACACCCGCTGCGAGATCAGCAGGCACGGCGCATGTACCGACAACACCGGCACGCCGTAATGCGCCGACATCTTCGCGATGGTGTCGATGTCCTGGCTGACCGATTCCGCCCACACCATCAGCTCGACACCGTCGTAACCGAGACGGGCGGCGTACTCGAAGGCCGCCTCCGTCCTCAGCGGATAGACCGAGGCGGTGGACAGACCGATCTTGATGGCTGGGCGCACAACCCAATTGTGTACTGAGGCTGCTGCGCTCCTCGCGTGCGCGGGCGCTAACTCGCCTGCAGCAGGGCCAGCGGTCCGAAGGTCACCAGGGCCCCTACCGCCACCGCGGTCAGCGTGCTGCCGATGTCCTCGGTCTTGCGGACCACCCGGACGCCACCGGCCAGGCCGAGGATGACCAGCACCCCGAGCACCAGCGCGACGATGGTGTTCCACTTCCACAGCTGATCGAAGGCGACGAACAGACCGGCACCGAAGGCCACCGCGATCACGCACTGACCGACGATCCACATTCCGCGGACCAGCGGGGAGGCGGGCGGCTGGTCGTCGTCGAATTCGTCGTGCTCGTCGAAATCACCGGCCGTGCCGGTGCCCTCGGAGAGGTCTCCGTCGTGTTCGAGATCGACATCGTCGCGGCCACGGGGACGGCGGGCCTGCTCGTCGGCGACGGAACCGCCGCCGAACAACGGGCCGAGCGGAGCGTACGAACGATCGCCGTATTCGTCGTCGTAGTCGTCACCCGCGTAGTCGTCGTAGACGGTGTCGTCGACTGCATCCACATCGAGGTCGTGGGCGTCTGGCTCCACCAGCGCGTCATCCGGCTCCGCCGCGTCGTCCGCGCCGATGTCGTAGAGCGGGTCGGGGCTCATCCGCTCGGCGCCGGTACCCGACGGTCGGTAGTCCCGTGCCGGCACCTTGGGCTGCGCGCGCCGCGGACGTGGCCGGAATTCGATCGGCTCGGGGTCGGCGTCACGTGCCGCCAGGTGCGCGTCGTAGTCGTCCTCGGCCTCGGTGCGCACCTCTTCTGGCTCCACCGGCCTGGGCGGCTTGACCCGAGGGGTCCGAGCGGGCCGGGGGCCACCGTTGCGGACCCGCGGCTCGTCCCGCGGTTGTTCGCGGGGCTCGCGTGTTTCGCGGGGTTCATCGCGGATCGGGGCGACGACGGCCGTGTCGACCAGTGGATCAGGCGCTGGAACCGACTCGTCGAGGGTTTCGGGCTCCATGTCATCGGTGATGATCGGAATCTCGCCGGTGAGTTCGGCGACCGTCACCGAGTCGCTGTTACCGCGCCGACGCCGACGGCGACCGCCGACCGGGGGTGCCCCGATCGTCCCGTTCTTTGCCAGCAACTCGGCGACCGAGATCGGTCGGGTGCCGGATGGGCTGTTCTCTGGTCCTGTCATACCTATGTTGCCTTTGGGGCTAGCTTTTCCTTAACGTCCGGCGTCCCGCGCCGACGTCTCTACCAAGGCTGTGCCGTCGGCCTCGCTGTCGAGTTTCCGCAGAATCAACCCCTCCCGCAACGCCCAGGGGCAAATGTCGACGGAATCGATCTCCAGTGCTCGCATACTAGCCTCAGCTACCAAAGCACCGGCCACGATCTGTGGTGCCCTCTCGGCACTCACCCCTTCCAGTTCGGCACGGTCAGCCGCTGTCATCCTAGAGATGAAAGCTATGAGCTGTCTTAATCCAGCCGCGGTGAGGGTCCGCTTCACCCGCGGGCCTGCGCCCGAGGGGGCCGCCCCGGTGAGTCGGGCCAGCGATCGGAAGGTCTTCGACGTCGCCACCGCGAGGTCCGGGTTGCCGGAGCGGCGCATGGTGGTGCCGGCATCAGCCAGCTCGGTGGCCAGCCAGTCCCGCAGCATCGCGACCCGGCGCCGCCCAGGTGGGTCTTCGGCCAACCACTCCCTGGTCAACCGGCCCGCTCCCAGTGGCAGCGAGAGCGCCACCTCCGGCTCTTCGTCGACCCCGCTGGACAGTTCCAGCGAGCCGCCGCCGATGTCGATGTTGATGATGCGGCCCGCGCTCCAGCCGTACCAGCGGCGCACCGCCAGGAATGTCAGGCGGGATTCGTCGACCCCGCTCAGCACGCCGAGGGAAACCCCGGTCTCGGCCCGCACCCTGGCCAGCACCTCCTCGGAGTTGGTGGCATCGCGCACCGCCGAGGTGGCAAACGCCATCAACTCGGCACAACCCGAGCTGGTGGCGATCTTGGCGAACTCGTCAACCGTGGCCACCAGGCTGTCGGCGCCCTTGCGGGTCAGTTTGCCGGAGCCGTCGATCGCCTCGGCGAGTCGCAACGCTGCCTTGGTGGAGCTCATCGGAGTCGGGTGTCCGCCACGGCGTGCATCCACCACGAGGAGATGAACCGTGTTGCTCCCGACATCGAGCACGCCTAACCGCACTGCACCAACCTAACCGCAGACCACCAGCGCTTCGTGGCCGGACCTCCCGCAACCCGCGAGATGCGCCCACCCGGGCTGTGGCACTTCCCACCGCGCGTCCTGCCGCAGTTGGGAAATGCGTTCCGCCATATAGGGGTACCGTTTGCGCCGTGACAGATGTGCATCCCGGCGAAGTCGAACTCGACTTTGCCCGCGAATGGGTGGAGTTCTACGACCCGGAGGACGCGACCCATCTGATCGCGGCCGATATGACGTGGTTGCTGTCCCGCTGGACGTGTGTGTTCGGCACACCGGCCTGCAAGGGCACCGTCGAGGGCCGCCCGGACGACGGCTGCTGCTCGCATGGCGCGTTCCTTTCTGACGACGACGACCGGGCCCGGCTGGACGATGCGGTCAAACAGCTGACCGACGAGGACTGGCAGTTCCGCGACAAGGGCCTGGGCCGCAAGGGCTTCCTGGAGGACGACGAGTACGACGGCAAGCCCAACCTGCGGACCCGAAAGTACAAGGGGGCGTGCATCTTCCTGAACCGCCCGGGCTTTCCCGGCGGCATCGGATGCGCCCTGCACAGCAAGGCCCTCAAGCTCGGGGTCGAGCCGCTGACCATGAAGCCCGACGTGTGCTGGCAGTTGCCGATCCGGCGCAGCCAGGAGTGGATCACCCGGCCCGACGACACCCAGATCCTGCGCACCGTCATCACCGAGTACGACCGGCGCGGCTGGGGCGAGGGCGGTGCGGACCTGCACTGGTACTGCACCGGTGACCCCGCCGCCCACGTCGGCGCCCGCCCGGTGTTCGAGTCCTACGCCCCCGAGCTCACCGCGGTGCTCGGCGAGAAGGCCTACGCCGAGTTGGCCGCGATGTGCCGGCGCCGCAGTGGCCTCGGCCTGGTCGCCGTGCATCCGGCGACCCGCGCCGCCGAGCACACCGACTGAGAACTCAGCCCTCCAGCTTGTAGCCGAGGCCACGCACGGTGACCAGGTGCACCGGGTTGGCCGGATCGGACTCGATCTTGGACCGCAGCCGCTTGACATGCACGTCAAGGGTTTTGGTGTCACCCACGTAGTCGGCGCCCCACACCCGGTCGATGAGCTGGCCACGGGTGAGCACCCGGCCACTGTTGCGCATCAGGTATTCCAGGAGGTCGAACTCCTTGAGCGGCAACGTGATCTGTTCCCCGTTGACGCTCACGACGTGGCGTTCCACGTCCATCCGGACCGGGCCGGCTTCCAGCACGCCATCACCGATCGCACTGTCGTCGGTGTCGGAGCCGCGCCGCAGCACCGCCCGGATCCGCGCGATCAGCTCGCGGGCCGAATACGGCTTGGTGACATAGTCATCGGCACCCAACTCGAGACCGACGACCTTGTCGATCTCACTGTCCCGTGCGGTGACCATGATCACCGGCACGCTGGACCGGGCACGCAGTTGCTTACAGACGTCGGTACCGCTCATCCCCGGCAGCATCAGGTCCAGCAGGACGATATCGGCGCCGGAACGCTCGAACTCGGCCAGTGCAGAGGGACCATCGGCCACCACGGTGGCCTCGAAGCCTTCCTTGCGGAGCAGGAATGCCAGGGGATCGGCCAGCGACTCCTCGTCCTCAACGATCAACACGCTGGTCATCGGTCTCGCGAATCCTCTCGGTCGTCTGAGTCACCTGTGGACTCATCGGTTTCGGGATAGGCCGGAATCGACAGGGTGAATGTCGACCCGGTGCCCGGCTGACTCCACAGCCGGATGGTTCCGTTGTGGTTCGCGGCCACGTGTTTGACGATCGCCAGGCCCAGCCCGGTACCGCCGGTGGCACGCGACCGGGCCTTGTCGACCCGGAAGAACCGCTCGAAGACCCGTTCCTGATCGGCCTTGGCGATTCCGATACCGCGGTCGGTGACCGCGATCTCGACGCTGCCGCCCCGCCGGCGCCGGCTCACCGAGATACCGGATCCGTTGGGCGAGTACGCAATTGCGTTGGACACCAGATTGGCGATGGCGGTCGCGAGCAAGGTCTGGTCACCCAGCACCCGGTAGCCGGTCGCGGCGTCGGTGGTGATCGAGATGTCGGCCTTGTCGGCGGCCACCTTGTGCCGCGACAGCGCCTCGGACACCACGGTGTCGACGTCGACGGCCCCCAGATCGGGCAGCCGCTCGGCGCCCTGCAGCCGGGACAGTTCGATCAGCTCGCCCACCATGTCGGCCAGCCGCAGCGATTCGGCCACCATCTTGTCGGAGAAACGACGCACCATGTCGGGGTCGTCGGCGGAGGCCTGTAGCGCCTCTGCGAGTACCCGCATGGCCCCCACCGGGGTTTTGAGCTCGTGGCTGACATTGGCGACGAAGTCACGGCGCGTGGCTTCCATCCGGGCATGCTCGGACTGGTCGTCGGCGTAGACGACCGCGAAGCGGCGGTCCTCACTGCTCAGCGGCCGCACCCAGCCGCGCACCGAGATGCCCGACCGGCCGGGGTGCGGGAGCTTGCGGGGCGACAGATCGACATCGATGGGCTGGCCGGTGGCGAACACCTGCTCGGCCGCCCGCCAGGCCCGGTCGTCGAGCAGGCGGTCCCGCACGACGCCGAGTTCGGTCGCGCGGTCGTTGGCGTAGACGACGTCGTTGAACGTGTCGACCACGACGATTCCGTTGGGTGCTGCAGACACGATGTGCTGCAGCATCTGCGACACCGTCAGGCCTGCCTGATCAGCCTCGCGCTGCTGCCGCTTGGCCACGATGCGGGGGGCGACCACGGCGGCCACCCCCGCACCGACGATCAGCGCGAGCAACGACACGACCGCCGTCAGCAGTAACGCCGACACCAAGCTCACGCGAAAATCGTACGCACACGGTGAACGTCATCCCAGCAGCGTGCGGCCAAAACGGGACAAGTCACACCGACAAATACAGGAGTTCGGCTGTCGTTAACCCTCGGTAACCTGCTGTTTGCCCGCAAGCCTGCGTGTCCAGCGAACTATTTCTTGGCGCCCTGCGCGGCCACGGCGGCGGCCCCCGCGGCAGCTGCCTCAGGGTCCAGGTACTGACCGCCCGCGACCAGGGGTTTGAGGTTCTCGTCGAGGTCGTAGCGCAGCGGGATGCCGGTCGGGATGTTCAGGCCGACCACCTCCTCGTCGGACATTCCGTCGAGGTATTTGACCAGCGCACGCAGCGAGTTTCCGTGGGCGGCGATCAGGACGGTCTTGCCGGCCTTCAGGTCGGGCACGATCGTCGCCTCGTAGTACGGCACGAACCGGGTCACGACGTCCTTGAGGCATTCGGTCAGCGGGCCGCCGCCGATGTCGGCGTAGCGCGGGTCGGAGTCCTGGCTGAACTCGCTGCCCTTCTCGATGGCCGGCGGCGGGGTGTCGTAGCTGCGCCGCCATGCCATGAACTGCTCTTCGCCGTACTTTTCCTTGGTGGCGGCCTTGTCCAGGCCCTGCAGCGCGCCGTAGTGCCGCTCGTTGAGCCGCCAGTCGCGGTGCACGGGGATCCAGTGCCGGTCGGCGGCATCCAGCGCCAGATTGGCGGTGGTGATCGCGCGACGCAGCAGCGAGGTGTAGACCACGTCGGGCAGCACGTCGTTCTCGACCAGCAGCTGGCCGCCGCGGACGGCCTCGGTGCGGCCCTTGTCGGTGAGGTCGACGTCGACCCATCCCGTGAACAGGTTCTTCTGGTTCCAGTCGCTCTCACCGTGGCGGAGCAGGATCAGCGTCGGCATTGGTTAGTCTTCCTCCTCGCGTGCGGGCCGTGTGATCTTCTCACGAGCGCCTAGTCCTCGATCAGGTGCTCGAACGCCTCCAAGTTCTTCAGCGACTCACCGCGCGACACGCGCCATTCCCACTCTTTCTGGATCGAGGAGCGGAAACCCAGTTCCAGCAAGGTATTGAAGTCGGAGTCGACGGCCTCGAGCACCTGGCCGAGCACGCGATCGATCTCGTCGGCGCTGACCGACTCCAGCGACATCCGGCCGACGAGGTAGATGTCGCCGACGTTGTCGAGGGTGTAGGCGACGCCGTAGAGCCTGCGGTTGCGCTTGAGCAGGAACCGGTAGACGCCCTCGAAGTTCTCGTCGGGCTTGCGGCAGACGAACGCCTCGACGCGCACCGAGTGCTCGCCGACGCTCAGGATGGTGTTGGTCTTGAGCTTCCGTTCCCCCGGCAGCTCGACGATGATGCCGGGCAGGCCGCCGTGTGCGCCCTCGTGGTGGTGATAGACCAGCTCGTGTTCGTCGAGGCTGTCGGTGATGATCTTTGCGACGTCGGTCATGATGCGCCGAAGATTCGCTCGCGAGCTTCGCTCATAAGGCTCGCACCCCACGGCGCAGCGCGAACCGGCGCCCCGGACGTCGGGCCGACGGCCTGCGATGCCGGGACCGGTAGTCACTCATCGCATGGGCGTAGCTGTTCAGCAGGGCGTCGACGGTGTGTGCCCAGGAGAACTGCGCGGCGTGGGCCGCGGCCGCCAGGCGCAACGGCCCCGGATCGCGCTGCAGCACGCCGTCGATGGCGGCCGCCCAGTCGTCGACGTCGTGTCCGTCGACCAGGGCACCGCTGACCCCGTCGGCCACCGCGACCGGCAGGCCGCCGACCGCGGCCGCCACCACGGGCGTCCCGCAGGCCTGAGCCTCGATCGCGACCAGGCCGAACGACTCGGAATAGCTGGGCACCGCGACCAGATCGGCGGCGCGGTACACGTTGACCAACTGTTCGCGGGACTGCGGGGGCAGGAACGTCACGCGGTCGGTGATACCCAGTTCGTCGGCAAGCCGAACCAGGGTGTCGGGCTCGGCCAGGCCACTGCCCGACGGCCCACCGGCGACCAGCACCCGGACCCCGGGCAGTTTGGCGGCGGCCCGCAACAGCACGTCGGGCGCCTTGAGCGGCTGGATCCGGCCCACGAACGCCACTACCTGCTCGTGCGACGCAATGCCCAGGACGGCCCGTGCCGCGTCGCGATCACCCGGGGTGAAGGCATCCAGGTCAACCCCGGGATGCACCACATCGATCCGTCCCGGATCGGCGTGGTGAAGCGAAACCAGTTGCTGTGCTTCATGTTCGGTGTTGACGATGAGGCGGTCGGCCTCGTCGACCACCTGCTGCTCCCCCACCGCGCGCAGCGGCGGCTCGGGCGAATCACCGGCGGCCAGCGAGGCGTTCTTCACCGCGGCCAGGGTGTGCGCGGTGTGCACGAGCGGCACCGCCCAGCGATCCCGGGCCAGCCAGCCGACCTGACCGGACAGCCAGTAGTGCGAGTGGACGACGTCGTAATAGCCGGGCTCGTGCGTCGCCTCGGCGCGCAACACCCCCGCGGTGAACGCGCACAGCTGTGTGGGCAGGTCGTACTTGTCCAGGCCCTCGAACGGCCCGGCCACCACATTGCGCACCAACACCCCCGGCGCCACCGGCACCACCGGAGCGTCCGACGAGGAGGTGGCCCTGGTGAAAACCTCCACCTCGACGCCACGACGGGCCAGCTGCAACGCGGTCTGCAGCACGTAGACATTCATCCCGCCGGCGTCACCGGTGCCCGGCTGCGCCAGCGGCGAAGTGTGTACGGAAATCACCGCAACGCGGCGGGGAAGCTCGAGGTCTGACGCTAGACGCACACCTCTATGTCTACACCGCGGCTATGCCGGCCCCACTCGCCGACCGGCGGGTCTGGGCACGCCGCATGGCGCCGATCGGATCCGCGTAGAGACCGCCCAGCGAAACGATGCCGGCACTGGCCTCCTGGACCCGGTTACCGAAGGCCGTCAGCCGGATGTCACGGGGACCCAGCACCGAGCGGCGCGTGACGGCGTCCTCCACGACGGGCATGCCTTCGGGATATTCGGTGAAGGCCTGGCCGCCGAGCACCAGATCGTCGGGGTTGAGCAGGTCGCGCAGGAGCGCGACGGCCTCGCCGAGCACTCGGGCCCGGTCGGCCAGCAGCTCGACCGCCTTCTCGTTGCCCTGCCGGGCCGCGCGAAGCACCGCGGGCAGCGTCGAGGACGGACCTTCGGCCGGGATGATCCGCAGTTTACGGGCCGCGTTGAGCACGGCCTCGTCACTCACTGTCGACTCCAATTGCCCTGAGCCACCCAGCAATTCGGACTGCGCAGGTAGACCGGCGATGGTGCCGGGACCGCTGGCCGGAGAGTGCACCCGGCCGTCGATCGAGAGCGCGTAGCCGACGGTCTCGCGGGCATAGACATAGAGGCTGGTCCGGGCCGGAGCACCGGCGGCCTCCGGGGAGGATCGGCGTCCCCCGAGCAGCAATTCCGCACCGGCCATCGCATCGACATGTGAGGCCACCGACACGGGCAGCGCCAGCGCTTCGGCGAGCACCGGGCCCACCGGGGCATCGGCCCAGCCCAGCCGCGGGTGATCGAGGTATCCGGTGGCGCTGTCGACGACGCCACCTGCGGCGACGCCGACCCACAGCGGGCGACGACGGTGCCAGCGGCTCAGGTAGCGGCGGGCGCTGGCGGCCAAGGTGGCCAACGCCGCGGACTGGGGGCCCGACGGGGTCGGCGTCTCGACCACGTCCAGCGTGCGACCGAACAGGTCGGTGGCCACGATGCTGGTGGTGCGCGCACCGATGTGGATGCCCAGCGTGAGGTAGGGCTCGTGATTGACCTCGACGGGCACCCGAGGCCGTCCGATGGCTCCGGAGACCGCGAGATCGGCACGCTCACGCAGGATTCCGGCGTCGAGCAGTGCGGTGACCTGACGGTTGACGGTCGCGATGCTCAGCTGCGTGAGCTGCGCGATGGCATCCCGGGCGATGGGCCCGCGGGTGCGGACGGCGCTGAAAACCGAGGCCGCGGCGGCGTCAGGCACCTTCAGCGACGGGGCGACGATGTGCAGCAGCCGCGACTGCGGGTAGCGCGAGGCGGCGGACAGCGACCGGGCGGTCCGCGTGGCGGCGCCGTTCGAAGAGACGGCAGCGGAACGGGCGGAAGAGCGGCGGGGAGCGGCGATGGCGGTGGTCACGTGAATGGTCCTTACTGGTTGTCGGCTGGTGGGTGAAGACCACACCTGGCGACTCAGCAGGACGTGAAACGGTGTCCGGGTTCAGTCAGGCGCGGCGGGGTGCGCAACAACAACACGCACGCCGCACGAAGCGGGACTGGAGGTTTCCGGACACACGAAGAACTTAGCACGCCATCTAATGTTGGTCATGTGACGACATCACAGTCAGAAAAACGGGTCGCAGTGGTCACCGGCGCCAGCGCCGGGATCGGTGCCGCAACCGCCAGAACCCTTGCCGCCCTGGGCTTTCACGTGGTTTGTGCGGCCCGCCGGGCCGATCGGGTCCAGGAGCTGGCCGACGAGATCGGCGGTACCGCGATTGTGGCGGACGTCACCGACCAGGCGTCGGTCGACGCCCTGGCGGCCCAGCTGGACCGGGTGGATGTGCTGGTGAACAACGCCGGCGGGGCCCGTGGGCTGGAGCCGGTAGCCGACGCCGAGATCGACCACTGGCGCTGGATGTGGGAGTCCAACGTGCTGGGCACCCTGCGCGTCACCCGTGCGCTGCTGCCCAAGCTCATCGACTCCGGCGACGGGCTGATCATCACCGTCACCTCGATCGCCGCCGTCGAGATCTATGACAACGGGGCGGGCTACACCTCGGCCAAGCATGCCCAGGGCGTCCTGCACCGCACCCTGCGCAGCGAGTTGCTCGGAAAACCCGTGCGGCTCACCGAAGTTGCGCCAGGGATGGTGCAGACCGACTTCTCGCTGAACCGCTTCGACGGGGACGAGGAGCGAGCCGGAAAGGTCTACGAGGGGGTTACCCCGCTGGTGGCCGAGGACATCGCCGAGGTGATCGGTTTCGTCGCCTCACGCCCGTCTCACGTCGACCTCGACCTGATCGTGGTCCGGCCGCGTGACCAGGTGAGCGGGGCCACCGGGTCGCGCTTCAACCGGAGGTTGAACGAATAGCGCAGTAACCGGAGGTAGTAACCGCGCCTAACCACCGCGGAGGAACTAGCCTCCAGGTGTGGGCTTCGGCGGCGTCGTGGTCGTCGGGGTACCGGACAGGGTGGGCGCGTCGGTCGGCGTCGCGGGCGCGCTGGCCGGCAGATTCGACGGCGAATCCTGCGTGGACAGCGCAGACATGGACTTCCACTCGTTCCAGTCGACCGCCCAGTCCCAGAGGTCGCCGTCGGCGTAGGACAGCTGGATCCGGGTCCCGGTCACCTCGACGGGGTCGCCGTACATCGCGCTGTTGAAGTACTGCTGTGAGTTCTCCAGGTTCAGGTTGATGCAACCGTTGGTCACGTTGGTGTTGCCCTGCGAACCGATGCTGTTCGGGTTGCAGTGGATGAACTCGCCGTTGTTGGAGATCCGCACCGCGAAGCGCTCGTGCACATTGCTGTAGCCGGCGGCCGGGTTGGTCATCCAGAAGTCCTCGTACTTCTCGGTGACCACGTGGATGCCGCTGCGGGTGACGTTGCGGTCGAGGTCGCCCTCGCCGTAGCTGCACGGGAAGTCCATGATCACCGCGCCGGATCCGTCGAGCACCTGGATGCGGTGGCTGGAGGCCTCGGCCTTGACGACCTGGCGGCGGCCGATCTCGATGTCGAGCGTCGAGTCCGCCGCACCGTAGGCGCCGTCACCGAAGCTGACGCCGTACAGCGGTGCCTTGACGCTGACCTTGGTTCCGGCCGGGTAGTACTCCCGGGTGCGCCAGTGCACGCGCGAGCCCCCGGCTTCGTCGGGCAGCCACGCCCAGCTGCCCTCGACGGGCGGGGTGGTGGTGACCTGAAGAGCTTTTTCGACGGTCGCCCGGTACTTGTCGTCGATCGCGGCGTCGAACTGCAGGATGATCGGCGCGGCCACGCCGACGACCTGGCCGTCGGCGAGCTGGAACTGGCCGTTCACCTGTTTCTGCGGGGCGACGGTGGAGAACTTGCCCTGCACGGATTCGGACTTGCCGTCCTGGCCCACCACGGCACCCGCCCACGTGTAGGTGGATTCGTAGCCGAGGGGTTCGGTGACAGTGAACGCGGTGCGGTCGCTGTTGAATTTGCCCGCGACGACCTTGCCGTTGGCGTTGGTCAGGCTGACGCGCTGGAACACGCCGTTCTCGACCTTGACACCGACCGGCGCCGTCGGCAGCACGTCATCGGAGTCGGCGGCAGGCTCGTAGGTCACCGTCGGCGCCACCGGCCCTGCGGCCTCAGGTGCCGAGACGGGCGACTTTCCCGAGCAGGCAGCCAGCAGTCCGGCTCCCATTCCGACGGTCAACACCGTCAGGGCACGCCGCCGATTGAACAACGGCGCATCCGCCTCTATATCACCGCCAGGGCTCACGTGGATCTAGGGTACTGATAGATCGCACCCAATCAGAATCGGTTCTGGGTGCAGCATGATCCCGAAGCGGTCCAAAACACCCGCCCGCACCGCTCTGGCCAGGGCAATCACATCGGCAGTGTTCGCCTCGCCACGATTGGTCAGAGCCAGCGCATGCTTGGTGGAAAGCCGCGCCGGAGCGCCCTCACCGGGGTAGCCCTTCCCGAAACCGGCGTGCTCGACGAGCCAGCCCGCTGCGAGCTTGACCCCGTCGGGTGCCGGGTAGTGCGGCACCGCTCCGGCCGCTCCGGCCGCTCCGTCCCGGCCCGCCTCGAACGTGGCCTGCACCCGCTCGAACTCGGCCTGCGACACCACGGGGTTGGTGAAGAACGACCCGACGCTCCAGGTGTCGTGGTCATCGCCGTCGAGCACCATCCCTTTGCCGGAACGCAACTGCAGCACGGTCTGGCGAACACGCATCGGGTCGGCCCGCTCCCCGGGTTCGACTCCCAGCGCGGTGGCCAGTTCGCGGTACCGCAGCGGTGCGCTGCATCCCGTCGGATCGAGGGCGAACTCGACTTCGAGCACGATGACGGCATCGGAGTGTTTGAGGATGCTGGTGCGGTAGCCGAACTTCAGTTCTTCCGGTGCGGCCCAACGGACTTCACCCGTGCGCCGGTCGAGCAACCGCACCCGGCTGATGGTGTCGGCGACCTCGGCGCCGTAGGCACCCACGTTCTGCACCGGGGTGGCCCCGGCCGATCCCGGTATCCCGGACAGACATTCGAGGCCGCCCAGTCCATGATTCAGGGAGGCGACGACGACGTCGTCGAACACGGCACCGGCCTCGGCCCGCACCAGGTCGCCCTCGACGGTGATCGCGGTGTTGGCCACCCGCACCACGGTGAGATCGGGCATCGTCTCGGAAAGGTCGTCGGCCAGCACCACGTTGGATCCGCCGGCCAGCACCAGGATCGGGTCGGCGACCGCGCGCAGCACATCGATCAGCTGATCGGTGCTGGTGCAGGTCAGCACCCTGCGAGCCACCGGACCGACGCGCAGCGTGGTCAGCGGGGCCAGCGCGACCGACTCGGCGACCGCGACCCCGGCAACATACGAACTGACCACGGGCCGTAACGGTAGCCTGACCAGCTATGCCGCGATCATTCGACATGGCCACCGATTACGAAGCCGGCGTCGAACAGGTCCACGGGGCATTCGCTGACGAACAGTATTGGTTGGCCCGACTGGCCGATTCGGGGGCCGACGAAGCCACTCTTGACGCCCTGACCGTGTCCGACGGCGACATCAAGGCGGTCACCACGCAGATCCTGCACGCAAGCCGACTGCCCGGGCTGGTGTCACAGTTTCACCGCGGCGATCTGAAGATCCGCCGAGAGGAGCACTGGCAGCCGATCCGTGACGGTGCGTCCCGTGGCACGGTCCAGGGCTCCATCTCAGGGGCACCGGTGTCGCTGTCCGGGTCCGCGACACTCACGGAGACCGGCGGCGGGTGCCGCTTGTCGGTGCACATCACGGTCGAGGTGCGGGTGCCGCTGGTCGGCGGCAAGATCGAGAGTTTCATCGGTTCGCAGCTGGTCGACCTGCTGACCGCCGAGCAACGGTTCACCTCGGGGTGGATCACCGATCACAGCTGAATCCGGCGGTACGGTCGGTAGCCATGAGCCGAAGCCGGCAGTCGACGTTGAGTTTCGACGCACCCGCCGAGACGATGTACGCCGTGTTCGCGGACGGCGATTACTGGCAGGCCCTGATGGACCGCTACGACGACCTCACGCCCGGGAAATCGGACATCACGTCGTTCAGCTCCGACGGGAGCGGAATCGAGGTCGAGTTCCGGCAAGTGCTGCCGCGCGAGGAATTGCCCGCCCTCCTGCGATCGGTGATACCGCTCGACATGGCCATCACTCGCAGACAGATTTTCGGCCCCTTCGATCCGCAGGGCGTGAAAGGCCATTACGCCGCGTCGGTTTCACACGTTCCGGGCCGGCTCGACGGCCGCTATGTGCTCACCGGGGCCGCGGCGGGCAGCCGGCTCGAGGTCGACAGCACGTGCAAGGTGCCGATGCCCCTGGTCGGGGGCAAGCTCGAAGACATGGTCCTGCAGTCCGTCAACGAGGTTTTCACCATCGAGGGGGCGTTCACCGCTGAGTGGATCGCCGAGCACGTCTAGACCCGTCGGCGCGGTCACCCGGGGCACCACCGGGTACAACCGGCTGCGCCGCAGTGACCGTTGGCTGGTGCACTCGCCGCGAGTACGCAGTGTGTTGCGGGCCGCGACCGATCCGCTGGTGGTCGATCTCGGGTACGGCGCGCTGCCGGTGACCACGCTCGAGCTGGCCGCGCGGCTGCAGTCGGTGCGTCCCGACATACGGGTCGTCGGCCTTGAGATCCACCCGGAACGGGTGGCCACCGCCCGCGCGATGTCCGGGGTCAGCGACGTGCACTTCGCCCTCGGCGGGTTCGAGTTGGCCGGGCTGCGCCCGGTGCTGGTGCGGGCGTTCAACGTGCTGCGTCAGTATCCGGTCGAGGCGGTACCGGATGCCTGGGCGACGATGTCGCGCCGGCTCGCGCCCGGTGGGCTGATCGTCGACGGAACCTGCGACGAGCTGGGCCGCCGATGCTGCTGGGTGCTGTTGGACGCGGACGGGCCGGTGACCCTGACCCTGGCGTGTGACCCGTTCAGCATCGAGCGGCCGTCGGATCTGGCCGAACGGCTGCCCAAGGTGCTGATCCACCACAACGTCGAAGGTCAGCCGATCCACGCGCTGCTCGGCGCCGCCGACCGGGCGTGGGCCAGCGCGGCCGGGCACGGCGTATTCGGACCGCGGGTGCGCTGGCGGGCCATGGTGGAGCTGTTGCGCACCGAGGGATGGCCGGTCGCCGCGCCGCGCCGCCGGTTGCGCGACGGGGTGCTGACGGTGCCCTGGTCGACCATCGCGCCACTAAGCTGAACCGCATGCGAATTGCCCTGGCGCAGATCGCCACCGACACGGACCCGTCGTCGAATCTCGCACTGGTCGACGAGTACACCCGCCGCGCCGCCGCGGACGGCGCCCGGTTGGTGTTGTTCCCCGAGGCCACGATGTGCCGCTTCGGGGTGCCGCTGGGCCCCGTCGCCGAAAGCCTCGACGGACCGTGGGCGACGGCGGTGCGCGAGATCGCCGCGCGGGCCGGGGTGGTCGTGGTGGCCGGGATGTTCGTCCCCAGTGACGACGGGCGGGTCACCAACACCCTGATCGCGACGGGCCCCGGCGTCGACGCGCACTACCACAAGATCCACCTGTACGACGCTTTCGGATTCGCCGAATCACGCACTGTGGCACCAGGTTTCGATCCGGTGACCATCACGGTCGACGGCGTCACGGTCGGCCTGAGCACCTGCTACGACATCCGGTTCCCCGAGCTCTATGTGGAGCTGGCCCGCCGCGGCGCCCAGCTGATCACCGTGCATGCCTCATGGGGGTCCGGGCCCGGCAAGCTGGAGCAGTGGACCCTGTTGGCCCGGGCAAGGGCGCTGGACACCACCGGCTTCATCGCCGCGGTGGACCAGGCGTATCCGGGCGACGAGATCGCCAAGGTCGGGCCGACCGGCGTCGGTGGCAGTGTGGTCGCCTCCCCCACCGGTGAGGTTCTCGCGGTGGCCGGGGCCGAGCGGGAGTTGCTGGTTTTCGACGTCGACCTCGATGCCGCCAACCAGGTCCGGGACACCATCGCAGTGCTGCAGAACCGCTCACAGTTCGCTCAGTTCGGTAAGGCACAATCGCTGGGGTGACCGATCCCTGGGCTCGCCCAACCGACCAGTCCCCGCCATCGCCTACCCAGGAGCTGCCTCCGCAGCCCCCGTCGGCTCAGCCGGGTCAGGTCGACGAACCGGCAGCTGCAGCTCCCCAGCCGCAGGGCCCGGAGGGCACGTCGGCCCTGGCGAAGATCAAGAAGCTGCTGTCGGATCCGTTGTCGGTGGTGCTGGTCTTCGTGATCGTGGTGGCCCTGGTCGCCGCCGGCGTGCTCGGCGGTGAGCTGTACGCCCGCAGCCGGGCCGACAAGATCGTCGCCTCGATCGTCGAATGCATCGTGCAGGACGGCGCGAAGGCCTCGTTCGACCCGCTGCCGCCGTTCCTGATGCAGCACGTGAGCGGCCACTACACCAACATCAACATCGAGACCGCGGGCAACCAGATCCGCGAGGCCAAGGGCATGCAGGTCAAGCTCGGCATCGAGGACGTGCGCATCCAGGAGACCGCCGATTCCAGCGGCACCGTCGGATCGCTGGTCGCCGACATCACCTGGGGCACCGACGGCATCCGCCAGACGGTGGCCGACATGGTCCAGCTGCCGTTCATCGGCTCGGCCATCTCGGATGTGAAGACCAACCCGTCGAACGGGACGATCGAGCTCAAGGGCCTGCTGGGCACCATCACCGCCAAGCCCACGGTCGTCAACAAGGGCATCTCGATGCAGATCGTCGACCTGAGCGCGATCGGGCTGTCGTGGCCGCGGGAGACGCTGCAGCCGATCCTGGACAAGTTCACCGCCCAGCTGACCGAGAACTATCCGATGGGGATCCACGCCGACAGCGTGCAGGTCACCGACAGCGGCGTGGTGGCGAAATTCTCGACCAAGAACGCGTCGATGCCGAAACCCGCCGACGATCCCTGCTTCGACAGGCTCTGAGTTTCGCCGCGCTTTTCAGCCGGTGAGGCCGTCGAGCACCGCCCTGGTGCCCGACAGGCCGAGCCGGGTGGCTCCGGCGTCGAGCATCGCGACCGCCGCCTCCGCGGTGCGGATGCCGCCGCTGGCCTTGACTCCCACACCGTCGCCCACCGCGCGCGCCATCAGTTCGACGGCGCGGGTGGAAGCGCCCCCGCTGGGGTGAAAGCCGGTGGACGTCTTGACGAAGTCGGCTCCGGCGCCGACGGCGGCCCGGCAGACGTCCTGCAACAACGCCTCGCTGCCGAACTCCAGCAGCGCCGCGGACTCGACGATCACCTTGAGCGTGGCGCCCGGAACGGCGGCGCGCACCTCGGTGACCTCGGCTGCGGTCGCGTCGAGGTCGCCCGTCAGCGCGATCCCGACGTCGATCACCATGTCGATCTCGGCGGCGCCCGCGGCCACCGCCAGGTGCGATTCGCGGGCCTTGATCTCGGCCAGGTGCTTGCCCGACGGGAAGCCGGATACCGCGGCCACCGCCAGGCCGGACGGGGCCGCCGCCGCGGCGGCGGTGACCAGCGACGGTGACACACATACCGAGAAAACTCCGAGGTCGGCGCCCTCGGCCACCAGTTTCTCGACGTCGGCCACGGTGGCCTCGGGCTTGAGCAGGGTGTGGTCGACAAGGGCGGCCACCTGAGCACGGGTGTAGCTGCCCATCAGAACGGTTCCTCACTGCCGCCGGGATTGCATCCGCTGGCCAGCATCACCTCGGGGGCGACCTCGGGCCGCCACGGCTCCAGGTTCCAGCTGGTCTTGCCTGGCTCGGTGAGTTCGGCGAACGTCCAGTGACACACGAACTGCTCACGCATCCCGGGCAGGTCGGCATCCGGCGACAGAGCCAGCACCTCGGCCCAGGCCTGCTCGGACTGCGCGACGCTGCCCGGCCGGCGGGCCAGCTCCCGGGCAGCGTCAGTCGGATAGACGCGCAGGCTCGACAGGTCACCCCATTTGGCCCATTCGACGTGGTCGACGTAGACGTGGCCGGCAGCCGGGTCGGCGGCCGCGACGGGGACCGAGGTCAATGTCGCGCCCAGCGCGAGACAAGCCGCGCCGAACGCAGCCAGTGACGAACGCATCAGGTCAGTGCGACTTTCCCTGGATTTCGAGCAGCTTGGGCCGCACATCGACGAGGTAGACACCGGTGGCGCAGGCCGCGATGACGGGGATGAACACACCACCCACCAGCAGCGTCAGCACCGCGCTCACACCCAGGATGGCCAGCCATACCGGCTTGGTGAGCTTGCCGGTGGCCGTGTAGGCGTCCGGGCGCTGCATCGCCGCATGCACGAAGGCGTACACGGTCACGAGAACGACCACGTAACCGAGTACGGAAATAATGAGGCCCGCAAGGTTGGCAAGTTGCACCTCACCAGCCTATGCGGGCCTCATCGTCAGCGTCGACCGACTGGGCTCACGGCCCGGCGATCGACACCGGTATTACTTCTGGGTGACCTTCTTGGCCGGGGTGGCCGTGGTCTTCTTGGCGGCCGGGGTGGCAGCCTTCTTGGCCGGAGCAGCCGGGGCCTTCTTGGCCGGGGCGGCCTTCTTGGCAGGGGCGGCAGCGGCGGGGGCCTCGGCCTTCTCGGCCTTCTTCGGCAGCTCGACGCCGACCAGCTTGGCGGCGCGCTCGCCGACCGCGCGGGTCTGGGTCGCCACGGTGCCCAGAGCCTCCTGGGTCAGCTCGGAGACCTGGTCGGTGTAGCCCTCGACCCGGCTGGCGGCCTCTTCGATGGCCGGCTGGTTGCGCAGGCGCTCCAACGCGGCCTCGCCACGCTCGACCAGCTTGTTGTAGGTCGCGGTGGCCTGATCGGCGTAGCCCTCGGCGGCCTTGCGCAGCTCGTCGGAGTTCAGCTTCTCGCGCAGCTCACCGAACTGGGCGGGCAGCTCTTCCTGCAGCTTGTTCAGGCGGGCACGGCTCTCCTCGACGCGGGCCTCGGCGTCGGTGCGCGCGCCTTCGGCACGCTCACGCAGGCTGGCGACGATCTCGTTGACCGTGGCCAGGGCCAGGTCGGCAGCGCCGACGGCGGCCAACAGCGGGGCCTTGAGGTCTTCGATGGTGGGCTGAGTCTTCTCGGTCATGCGAATTCCTTTCTCAGGATGGCTTTTCGTGCGAATGGTTTTCGGTCAGTTGGTGAGGTCTCAGTCAGTCGGATCAGATGTCTGCTCCTCACCTGCTTCGGCTTCGTTCTGCTGCCGGAACGATGTGTAGATATCGAGCAGCACCTGCTTCTGCCGCTCGGTGATCCCCACGTCGTTGACGATGGCGTCGCGGACCTCGCTGGGCTCGCTGGGCTCCAAGATCCCGGCTCGCACATAGAGGACTTCCGCGGACACCCGAAGTGCCTTCGCGATCTGGTTGAGCACGTCGGCGGAGGGTTTCCGCAATCCCCGTTCGATCTGGCTCAGGTAGGGATTGCTGACGCCGGCCTTCTCGGCCAACTGCCGAACCGATACCTGCGCCGCCTCGCGCTGGGCCCGGATGAAGCTTCCGATGTCCTGCGCAGCGTTGGAGACGACAGCGGCGAGATTTTCGTCTTGCGCCATGTCATTCCCCTCGTAGGCCGTGTATCCGTTAACGACAAAATTCACGCTACGACGGGGTGCTAACTTTTGCAAGCACTAGTTAGCGCAGGTCAGAAGAGTAGTTGGGCTACCGAATAGATGATCAGGCCGGCCAACGATCCCACCACCGTGCCGTTGATCCGGATAAATTGCAGGTCACGGCCCACATGGAGCTCGATCCGGCGGCTCGCCTCGTCGGCGTCCCAACGTTCGATGGTCTCGGTGATGATTGCTGTGATCTCGGTCCCATACTCCGCGACCAGGTGTTTCGCCCCTCGGATGATCCAGCTGTCGACCTTGTCGCGCAGCTCGGCGTCGTCACGCAGCGACTCCCCGATACGCATCACCGAGTCGGCGATCCGGGTGCGCAGTGCCGACGACGGGTCGTCCACCGATTCCAGGATGATCCGCTTGGCCGCCGCCCACGCGCTCTCGGCCGCCCGTGTCACCTCGTCGCGGCCCATGATCTGTTCCTTGACGTTCTCGGCGCGCTGAATCGTCGCCTCGTCGTTCTGCAGGTCGTCGGCGAACTCGAACAGGAACCGGGTGGCCGAGCGGCGCAGCTCGTGGTCGGGGTTGCGCCGCACCTTGTCGGTGAAGTCCATCAGCTCCCGATGGATCCGCTCCCCGACCAGGTGGTCCACCCAGCGCGGCGACCAGGTCGGCGAATCCCGCTCGATCACCCGCTCGATCACCTCACCGGAGTTCAGCGACCATTGGAACGCCCGGTCGCACAACAGCTGGATCAGTGCTTCCTGGCGGCCCTCCTGCAGCAATGTGGACAGCACCCGGCCGATCGGCGGCCCCCATTTGGGCTCGGCGATGCGTTTGACGATCATCCGGTCCAACACGTGCTGCACGTCCTCGTCGCGCAACATCTCGACCCCGACCCGCAGCACGGTCGACGCCTCGGCGGCCACCCGCTCGGCATGCGGACGGTCGGACAGCCACTTGCCCAGCCGGCCCGCGACCTGGGCGTCGTGCAGTTTGGTGGCGATCACCTCGGGAGACATGAAGTTCTCCCGGACGAACGTGCCCAGGCCCTCGCCCAGCTGGTCCTTCTTGCGCTTGATGATGGCCGTGTGCGGAATGGGCAGGCCCAACGGATGCTTGAACAGCGCGGTCACCGCGAACCAGTCGGCGAGCGCGCCGACCATGCCCGCCTCGGCCGCGGCCCGGAGATAACCGACCCAGCCGGCCGCGCCCCGCGACTGCGCCCAGGTGCACAGAAGGAAGACCACTGTCGCGCCGACCAGGAAGCTCAGCGCTACCAGCTTCATCCTCCGCAAACCCCGTAGGCGTTCGGCGTCGGCAGCGCTGTCCGCACCGGCCAGCGTTTCGGCAAAACTTTGCCGCGGGCCCGCATTCGCGCGGACTCCGGCGTCGGTTCGATGTGCCACCTTTCCATCTTGCGCTATCGCCGCGACTGACGGCCTGACCCTCAAGCCGGTAACCGCAGATTCGCCGTAGTATCAAGTGGAACTAGGGAATGGGACTACTGCGACAGTGGCACAGCAGACTCCGCCGGTGACGGTGAAGACCGATGGACGCAAACGGCGCTGGCACCAGCACAAGGTGGAGCGGCGCAACGAGCTGGTAGACGGCACCCTCGAAGCGATCCGGCGCCAGGGCAGCAACGTCAGCATGGACGAGATCGCCGCTGAGATCGGCGTTTCCAAGACGGTGCTGTACCGCTACTTCGTCGACAAGAACGACCTCACCACCGCCGTGATGATGCGGTTCGCCCAGACCACCCTGATCCCGAACATGGCTGCCGCCCTGTCCTCGAACCTCGACGGATTCGATCTGACCCGCGAGATCATCAAGGTCTACGTGGAGACCGTTGCTGCCGAGCCCGAGATCTATCCGTTCGTGATGGCGAACAACTCGGCGAGCAAGAGCAAGGCCGTCGCCGATTCCGAGCAGATCATCGCCCGCATGCTCGCCGTCATGCTGCGCCGCCGCATGGCCTCGGTCGGCATGGACACCCGTGGCGCCGAGGCGTGGGCGTTCCACACCGTCGGCGGGGTCCAGTTGGCCACCCACTCCTGGATGTCGAACCCGCGGATGACCGCCGATGAACTGATCGACTACCTGACCATGCTGTCGTGGAACGCGCTGTGCGGCATTGTCGAAGTCGGCGGCTCGCTGGAGAAGTTCAACTCACTGCCACACCCATCACCGGTTTTGCCGCCACAACTGCTTGACTGAACGGGTGAGCGACAGAGATCTGCCTGCCCTGTGGACCCACGAACCACATGACCAGCTGGCTTTCCGCCCGGGCGACGAGGTCGCCCGCATCGACGCCAACAGCACGCCGGGATTCCGCGGGAGCAAGAGCGATGCGCCCACCTTGCAGACCGAACGCAACCTGCGCTTCGCGTCGCTGCAGGAAATGCTTTACGCCCGCAGCAAGAGTGGTGACGACAACCGCTCGGTGCTGCTGATCCTGCAGGGCATGGACACCGCAGGCAAGGGCGGGATCGTCAAACATGTTGTGGGAGCAGCAAATCCGCAAGGCATCCGCTACACCAGCTTCGGCAAGCCCTCCGAGGAGGAGCGCGCCCACCACTACCTGTGGCGGATCCGCAACGCCCTCCCGCCGGCCGGCCACATCGGGGTTTTCGACCGCTCGCACTACGAGGACGTGCTGATCGTCCGCGTGCACAACCTGGTGCCACCGGACGTCTGGGGCACCCGCTACGACGAGATCAACGCCTTCGAACGCGAATTGGTCGATGCCGGCACCACTTTGGTGAAGGTCGCCATGTTCGTCTCACTCGCCGAGCAGAAGGAGCGGCTGGCCGAGCGGCTCGAACGGCCCGACAAGTACTGGAAGTACAACCCGGCCGACATCGACGAGCGGCTGCTGTGGCCCAAATACCAGGAGGCCTATCAGGCCATGCTGGAGAAGACGTCCACCGACTACGCGCCCTGGCACATCGTGCCGTGCGACAAGAAGTGGTACAGCCGGCTCGCCATCACCGAACTGCTCATCGAGGCACTCAAGGGCCTCAACATGTCGTGGCCGCCCGCGGACTTCGACGTCGAGACGGAGAAGAAGCGGTTGGCCGACGCCTGAGCTGTTCTGCTTGCGCCGAGATTGAACTGACGGACGAGATCCGCGTGGATTCTGTCCCTCAGTTCAGTTTCGGTGTCGAATACGCAAAAAGAACTGCCCCCGACGAGTTGTCGGGGGCAGTTCTTGAAAGAACCTACTTGACCAGCGTGAACTGGCCGATGTTGGTGATGCCGCGACGGAAGAAGTCGGCGCAACCGGTCAGGTACTTCATGAACCGGTCGTACACTTCCTGGCCCTGCAGGGCGATGGCCTCGTCCTTCTTGGCCTCCAGGTTGGCCGCCCACATGTCCAGCGTGCGCGCGTAGTGCGGACGCAGCAGGTGGATGCGTTCCAGCTTGAAGCCCGAGTCGTCGGCGAGCTTCTCGATGTCCTCGACCGCAGGCAGCTGCCCACCGGGGAAGATCTCCTCACCGATGAACTTCATGAACTTCAGGTCGCTGATCGTCAGCTTGATGTTGTTCTCGCGGAAGAACTGCTGGGTGTGCGCCAGGATCGTGTGCAGCAGCATGCGACCGCCGTTGTCCGGCAGGATGCTGTAGGCCCGCTCGAAGAAGATCGGGTAACGCTCCTGCTTGAACGCCTCGAACGCGCCGATCGAGACGATGCGGTCGACGGGCTCGTTGAACTCTTCCCAGCCCTGCAGCCGGATCTCGACGTTGCGGTTGGTGTCGATCTTGGCCAGCCGCTTGCGCGCGTAGTCCGACTGTTCCTTGCTCAGCGTGATCCCGATGACGTTGACGTCGTGGTTGATCAGCGCACGCTCCAGGCAACCGCCCCAGCCGCAGCCGATGTCCAGCAGCGTCATACCCGGCTTGAGGTCGAGCTTGCCCAGCGCGAGATCGAACTTGGCGTTCTGCGATTCCTCGAGGTTCATGTCCTCGCGCTCGTAGTAACCGCAGGTGTAGCCCATGGTCGGCCCGAGGAAGAGAGCGTAGAACTCGTTCGAGATGTCGTAGATCGACTGCGACTCCTCGTAGTACGGAGCAAGATCGGACTCGACGTTAGACATGCGAAAAATTACCTCTTTGCGTTTCTGCTGCTGACGACCAATGGTTTAGGGGCCGACACATGTTTTACATGCAGACTCTATAGAGCGAGCCAGCAGGGCCCTACCATGGGTAGACTAGCTAAGCCTCGGCCATAGTGCCAGCGCGGTCTTTCTCAGTACTTGTAGAAGCCCTGGCCCGATTTTTTGCCCAGCTGTCCCGCCTCCACCATGCGCAACAGCAGCGGCGGCGCGGCGTACAAAGGCTCTTTGAACTCGTCAAACATCTTGTCGGCGATGAGCTTGAGGGTGTCCAATCCGACCAGATCGGACAGGCGCAGCGGCCCCATCGGGTGGGACAACCCGGCCACCACTGCCTTGTCGACATCGTCAATTGTGGCAAAGCCACCCTCGACCATCCGGACCGCCGCAAGGAGGTACGGCACCAGCAACGCGTTGACGACGAAACCGGACCGGTCCGAACAACGGACAACCTGTTTTCCGAGAACCGTGCTGGCGAAGTCTTCGACGCGCGCGGCGGCGGCATCCGCGGTCACCAGAGTGCTTACCAATTCGACCAACGGCAACACCGGAACCGGGTTGAAAAAGTGCAGGCCCAAGACCCTGGCAGGATTCTGGGTAGCCGCTGCGAGTTTCATGATCGGAATGCTCGAGGTGTTGGAGGCGAGCACAGCGTCGGGGTCGGTGATCACGCGATCCAGATCGGCGAAGATCTTTGCCTTGACGTTCTCGTCCTCGATCACGGCCTCGATGACCAGTTGCCGGTCGGCCAGGTCGTCGATGGTGGTGGTGAAGTTCAGCTTGCCCAGCGCGGCGTCCTTCTCCCGCTCCGTGACCTTGCCGGCGCTGACCGCGCGCTCCAGCGATTTGGTGATGCGGTTGCGGCCGGCGGTGACCAGTGCGTCGGTGGTCTCGAACACCAGCACGTCGACACCGGCGCGGGCGGACACCTCGGCGATGCCCGCGCCCATCTGGCCGGCACCGATCACACCTACACGTTCAATTTGATTGCTCACGACTTCACTTTCTCAATACGCGGACATGCGACAGGCCCCGCCCAAGAATTCTGAGCGGGGCCTGCGCTGTCAACCCTGCGGGTCCAGAGGTCCCAGGCTTAGTGGCTCCGGCTAGTCGGTTTCACCTCGCAAGCTCAGTGGAACTGACCCTCTTCGGTGGAACCGGCCAGCGCGGTGGTCGAGCTGTTCGGGTCAACCGTGGTGGCGATGCGGTCGAAGTAGCCGGCGCCAACCTCACGCTGGTGCTTGGTGGCGGTGTAACCGCGCTCCTCGGCGGCGAACTCGCGCTCCTGCAGCTCGACGTAGGCCTTCATCTGCTCGCGGGCGTAGCCGTGAGCCAGGTCGAACATCGAGTAGTTGAGGGCGTGGAAGCCGGCCAGCGTGATGAACTGGAACTTGAAGCCCATCGCGCCCAGCTCGCGCTGGAACTTGGCGATGGTGTCGTCGTCCAGGTGCTGCTTCCAGTTGAAGGACGGCGAGCAGTTGTAGGACAGCATCTGGTCCGGGAACTCGCTCTTGACGCCCTCGGCGAACTTCTTGGCCAGCTCCAGGTCCGGGGTGCCGGTCTCCATCCAGATCAGGTCGGCGTACGGCGCGTAGGCCTTGGCGCGGGCGATGCACGGCTCCAGGCCGTTCTGCACCCGGTAGAAGCCCTCGTTGGTGCGCTCACCGGTGATGAACGGGCGGTCGCGCTCGTCCACATCGGAGGTGATCAGGGTGGCGGCCTCGGCGTCGGTGCGCGCGATGACCAGGGTGGGCACGTCGGCGACGTCGGCAGCCAGGCGAGCCGAGGTCAGGGTGCGGATGTGCTGCTGGGTGGGGATCAGCACCTTGCCACCGAGGTGGCCGCACTTCTTCTCCGAGGCCAGCTGGTCTTCCCAGTGCGAACCGGCGACACCGGCGGCGATCATGGCCTTCTGGAGCTCGTAGACGTTGAGCGCACCACCGAAGCCGGCCTCACCGTCGGCGACGATCGGGGCGAGCCAGTTCTCGACCGAGGTGTCGCCCTCGACCTTGGCGATCTGGTCGGCACGCATCAGAGCGTTGTTGATGCGGCGGACGACCTGCGGCACCGAGTTGGCCGGGTAGAGGCTCTGGTCGGGGTAGGTGTGGCCGGACAGGTTGGCGTCACCGGCGACCTGCCACCCGGACAGGTAGATGGCCTTCAGGCCGGCGCGGACCTGCTGCACGGCCTGGTTACCGGTCAGCGCGCCGAGCGCGTTGACGAAGTCCATGTCGTGGAGCTGCTCCCACAGCACCTCGGCGCCGCGGCGGGCGAGGGTGTTCTCCTCGACGACGGTTCCCTGCAGGGCAACCACGTCGGCCGGGGTGTAGGTACGGGTGATGCCCTTCCAGCGGGGGTTGTGATCCCAGTCGTGCTGGATCTGCTCCGGTGACTTGGGGGTGCCCACGGTCGACATAGGACTGCTCCTTCGGTTTGTTTGACCACCGCGGTTTCTTGCTAACGCCGCAGCAGCTTCACTGGTGTGCTAATCCGAAGATGTCATAACCCATATCCGCAGGTCCACCCGTTTCAGTTGCCAACTTTCGCCAAAGCGCTTAGTTAACTTGCAAAGGTTGCGAAGAAATATGATGGCTGTACCGGTTCAGAAGCTACCGACGGGTAGCCCAAAGGCGCAGGTCAGTACGCTCGTACTGTTAAACCGGGAGGGGTCAGAGCGAGAACAGTGAAGCGATCGCTTTTGTCTCGTCGCCGACGGCATATGTGAGCGTTCTAACAGTGCGGTCGGAGAGCTCTTCACCGAATTTGTCGGTCGATCCGGCCGGGTGAACGTGCGACAGGATCTCGAGTTTCTCGCCGAGCGCCACTGCGGCGTCGTGCTCGATGGTCACCCGCAGCGGCTTCTCCAGCAGCTCGGGATGGGAGTACAGGTAGTCCTCGATCACCGTCCAGTAGACCGAGTTGTTCATGTGATCGAACAGGTCGATGTCGGACACTCGGACCGGGTACTCGCGGATCTCGGCGGCGTCCTCACGACTACCGGCCTTCAGGTAGGACTTCCAGCGCAGCCGCGCCTCGTCGGTGGTGCGGCGCAGGCCGGAAAGGAAGTCGTCGGAGATCCGGGCCGGCCCCTGAGTCTCCCGGTTGATGTTGATCCAGAACGCCTCGGACTCCATGAGCCCGCCCTTGCGGCCGTCGATGCGCACCCGCATCTCGCACCACCGGTTCGACGTTCCCGAACACCACCGCCGCATCCGCAGTAAGTCCTGGAACTCGATCGGCTTGATCAGGTCGATCATCGTGCGCCGCACGATCCACAACGGGTGGGTCTCCTCGAAGCCGAGTTCGCGGAGATGGTCGGAGCCGATGTCCTGGATGTGTCGGGCTGCGGCGTCGAACCGCAAACGTCCGGTCCGGTCGATATCGCCGACCCGCAGTGGCCATTCCCGGTCAAAGACGTCGGGATGGGGATCGGGCACCGGCATCATCACCTTGTTCAGCCCGGTGGTCGAATTCTGCGCGGTTCCCGTCATGGTCATCTCCCAGTCGCTGTCGCCTGAGCCGATCATGCCAGGCAGCCCGATACTGCCAGTAGAGCCTGAACTGCCAAGAATGCAAAGGTCACCTTCGCACGGTTGTTAGGCTATTTGACGTGGCAAAAACGTTCGTCGGGTCACGGGTGCGACAACTTCGGAGCGAGCGTGGATTCAGCCAGGCCGCGCTGGCTCAGATGCTGGAGATCTCCCCCAGCTACCTCAACCAGATCGAGCACGACGTCCGGCCGCTCACCGTGGCGGTGCTGCTCCGCATCACCGAGGTGTTCGGGGTGGACGCGACGTTCTTCGCCTCGCACGACGACACCCGGTTGGTCGCCGAGATGCGTGAGGTGGCGATGGACCGCGACCTCGGCGCCGACATGGATGTCGCCGAAGTCGCCGACATGGTGGCGGCGTATCCGAATTTCGCCCGCGCCATGGTGAACCTGCACCGTCGGTACCGGCTCACCACCACCCAGTTGGCCGCCGCCACCGAAGACCGATACTCCGACGGCAGTGGGAGCGGGTCGATCACCATGCCGCACGAGGAAGTGCGCGACTACTTCTACCAACGGCAGAACTATCTGCATGAGCTCGATACCGCCGCCGAGGATCTGACCGCCAAGATCCGGATGCACCGCGGTGATCTGGCCGGCGAGCTGGCCAACCGGCTGACCACCGAGCACGGGGTCCGGATCGTTCGGCGCATCGATCTGGGCGACACCGTGCTGCACCGCTATGACCCGGCCACCAAGACCCTGGAGATGGGCAATCACCTCTCCCGCGGGCAGCAGGTGTTCAAGATGGCGGCCGAACTGGCCTTCCTCGAGTTCGGTCAACTCATCGACAAGATGGTCGACGAGGGCATGTTCACCAGCGACGAATCGCGCACCCTGGCCCGGCTCGGGCTGGCCAATTACTTCGCCGCGGCGACCGTGCTCCCCTACCGCCAATTCCACGATGTGGCCGAGAATTTCCGCTACGACGTGGAGCGGCTGTCGGCGTTCTATTCGGTGAGCTACGAGACCATCGCGCACCGACTCTCCACGCTGCAGCGCCCGTCGATGCGCGGCGTACCGTTCTCGTTCGTCCGGGTGGACCGCGCCGGAAACATGTCAAAACGCCAGTCCGCCACCGGCTTTCACTTCTCTTCCTCGGGCGGCACCTGCCCGCTGTGGAATGTGTACGAAACCTTCACCAACCCGGGCAAGATCCAGGTGCAGATCGCGCAGATGCCCGACGGCCGCAACTACTTGTGGGTGGCCCGCACAGTGGAGCGCCGCGCGTCGCGCTACGGGCAACCCGGCAAGACCTTCGCGATCGGGCTGGGATGCGAACTGCGCCATGCGCATCGGCTGGTGTACTCAGAAGGGCTGGACCTCTCCGGCGAGGTCACCACGCCCATCGGGTCCGGCTGCCGGGTGTGTGAACGCGACAACTGCCCGCAGCGCGCCTTCCCGGCGCTCGGCAAGGCCTTGGACCTCAACGAGCACCGCTCGACGGTGTCGCCGTATCTGGTGCGGGAGCCGTAGCGAACTGGCGCTCCGGGGGCCCGAAACAGCGCATCGCCTGCATCGACGGCTATACGAATCGCGGGTTCGTCATCGAACCCACCGGCGCCTGGACCTTCTGAGCCGCGCCACCTGTGCCAGACTCGGCGGGGTGAGTGCACTCGAGCCGGCCCGCATCGCGCCGGGCGGATTCCGTGAGCTGGGCCCGGTCAACTGGGCCATCGCCAAGCTGGGCGCCAGGGCCATCCGGGCACCACGGTTCACGCTGATGAATGTGCTTGGCCAGCACAAGCTGCTGTTCCTGGCCTGGCTGCCGTATTCGGGCCTGCTGCTCGGCCCGCTGGGCAAGCTGTCCCGCCAGGATGCCGAGCTGGTCATCCTGCGGGTTGGCCATCTGCGCGATTGCGAATACGAGCTGCAGCAGCATCGCCGGCTGGCCCGCAGCCGCGGTGTCGACGCCGAGACTCAGGCCCGCATCTTCGAGGGGCCCGACGCCGAAGGCTTGACCGATCGACAGCGGGTGCTGGTCACCGCGACCGACGAGTTCGTCGTCACCCGGTCGGTCTCCTCCGAGACCTGGGCCGCCCTGTCGAAGCTGCTGACCAAGCAGCAGCTCATCGAATTCTGCTTGCTGGCAGCCCAATACGACGGCTTGGCCGCCACGATGACGACGCTGCGGGTCCCGCTGGACTTCCCCGATTAGTCCTACCGATTGCGCCGTTTTCCACATCCGGGTTGTAGCCGCCCGCCGATCAACAGCCCAGGTGTGGAAAACGGCGCGGCACGTCAGAGGTACGTGACGCCCAGCAGTACCAGCGAGAACAACACCGGGGACACCGGCAGGGTCCACAGGAACGCCGCCCAGGTGTGGGACTTCTGCTGGTACTTACGCCGGCCGAAGTAGGCCCCCGCGGCCCCGCCGATGAAGGACAGGGCAGCGACCAACAGCACCCAGATGTTGACGCGGGAGCCCTCGGTCGCCAATGTGATGGCGGCCAGCCACACAATGTGGCCGACCACCAATCCGGCTATGCCGGCGACGATTTCGTTTCTCAAAAGTTGATCATGTGGCCGGTCAGCCCGTGGAAGCACTCCTGCAGCGCCTCCGACAGGGTCGGGTGGGTGTGCACGTTGCGGGCCAACTCGTTGGCGGTCAGGTCCCACTTCTGGGCCAGGGTCAGCTCCGGCAACAGCTCGGACACGTCCGGTCCGATCAGGTGCCCGCCGATCAGTTCGAGGTGCTTCTTGTCCGCGATCAGTTTCACGAAACCGGTCGGGTCCGCCAGCCCGTGCGCCTTGCCGTTGGCGGTGAACGGGAACTTGGCGACGACAACGTCGTAGCCCTCGGCCTTGGCCTGCTCTTCGGTGAGCCCGAAGCTCGCGACCTGCGGCTGGCAGAACGTCGCGCGCGGCATCATCCGGTAGTCACCCAGCGCGAGAGTCTCTGCGCCGGCGATGGTTTCAGCGGCGACGACGCCCTGGGCCTCGGCCACGTGGGCCAGCTGGAGCTTGCCGGTGACATCGCCGATGGAGTAGATGCCGGGCACGTTGGTGCGCATGTAATCGTCGATCGCGATGGCGCCGCGGTCGGTCAGCGTGACACCGGCGGCCTCCAGGCCGAAGCCCTCGACGTTGGGCCCGAAACCGATGGCCTGCAGCACCTTGTCGGCCTTGAGCTCCTCGGTCTTGCCGTCCTTGCTGACGGTGACCTTGACTGTCGATCCGTCGTCTGAAATGCCCTCGACCTTGGTGCCGGTGAGGATCTTGACGCCCAGCTTCTTGTACTGCTTCTCGATCTCCTTGGAGACCTCGGCGTCCTCGTTGGGCAACGCGCGCGGCAGGAACTCGACGATGGTGACGTCGACGCCGTAGTTCTTCAGCACGTAGGCGAATTCCATGCCGATCGCACCGGCGCCGGCGATGATGATCGAGCCCGGCAGCTCGCGCGAGAGGATCTGGGTTTCGTAGGTGACCACGTTCTCGGACAGCGAGGTGCCCGGCACCAGGCGGGTCGACGAGCCGGTGGCGATGATCGCGTTGTCGAAGGTGAGCTCCTCCGAACCTCCAGCGCCGCCCTCCTCATTCAATTTCACCGACATCGACTTTGGCCCGGTGAAGGTGCCGTAGCCGTGGACCTCGGTGATCTTGTTCTTCTTCATCAGGAAGTGCACGCCGGCCACACGGCCGTCGGCGACCTTGCGGCTGCGGTCGAAGGCGGCACCGTAATCGAACGTGGCCTCACCGCTGATGCCGAAGGTCTTGGCTTCCTTGTTGAAGATGTGTGCGAGTTCGGCGTTGCGCAGCAACGCCTTGGACGGGATACACCCAACATTGAGGCACACACCGCCCCAGTACTTGGGCTCGACAATTGCGGTGTTCAGCCCCAGTTGGGCGGCACGAATGGCCGCGACGTATCCACCGGGACCAGCTCCGAGAACGACAACGTCAAAGTGGGTCACGACCCCACCCTAGTGGGCCGCGCAATGGCGCTACCGGGCGATCCAGCCGAACACGTAGGCGCCGTAGAAAACCGCTGCTGCGGCCATTGCCGCCACCGGCGCCGACATCAGGGCGATGGCCAGGGCCGATACCACCGGTTTGCGCTGCGCCGTCGATGCCAGCAGGGCACCGACCGTGGTGACGACGACGTAGGCCAGCGCCGCGAACACCGGCCAGGTCTTGTCGACCGATTGATACCAGTAGTAGTACAGGCCCGCGCCGGCGGCGGCGGAGACGAACCAGACGCCGGCCAGCACGCCCACGAACGTCCACCACTTCACCGACAGATAGGACCCCTCGACCACGACGGACGGGGCCGGGGCGGGCAACGGCGCCGAGGGCGCGTCGTCGGTTTCCGTCTGGTCCGGCGTCATGTCTTCCGCAGGCGTGGCGGCGGCCGACGATTCGGCGGCGACGATCTCGTTTTCGCCGGTGTCGAACAGCGGAGCGAAGTCCGCGGTGGAGGTGTCGACGTCCTCAGCCATGGGATGCCACCTGGATGATCGCCAGCGCACCGAACCAGCCGGGCGCGATGGCCAGCGCGAAGGCCCCGAGCGTGGTGACCCAGCGCCGCCCCGCGATCAGGACCAGGAGCGTCCCGAGGACACCGGGAACTCCGAGGACGAGGGCGATCACCACATCGGGTCGCACGGAGACCGTCACCAGCAGGGTCGTGGCGATTCCGGCCAGCAGCCCGACCGCTACGCCGACCGACATTGCGCCGGTCAGCAGCCACGCCCGTGGCAGCGGAATCACCCTTCGACGATAACGCCGCGACCCCGTACGACAGCGGCACGCGTCCGGCGCGCCCCGCCCGTTTTCGATCCAGAGCAATCCGTAGCCCGATCGGCTCCGAATGGTCTATGAGGATCGCGGCCGCGATCTGTCCCTCGACCGACGAGCAGCAGAAAGGCGCCTCTGTGCCGAAATCCCTGACTCCGCATTTCGCCGACGTCCAAGCTCACTACGACCTTTCCGACGACTTCTTCCGCCTGTTCCTCGATCCGACGCAGACCTACAGCTGCGCGTATTTCGAGCGCGACGACATGAGTTTGGAGGAAGCCCAGATCGCCAAGATCGACCTCGCGCTGGGAAAGTTGGGGCTGGAACCTGGGATGACGTTGCTCGACGTCGGGTGCGGTTGGGGTGCGACCATGCGTCGCGCCATCGAACGCTACGACGTCGACGTGGTGGGACTGACGCTGTCGAAGAACCAGGCTGCGCACGTCAGCCGGATGTTCGACGGTCTGGACACCGACCGCGGCAGGCGAGTGCTCTTGCAGGGCTGGGAGCAGTTCGACGAGCCTGTCGACCGGATCGTCTCGATCGGCGCGTTCGAGCATTTCGGTCGTGACCGCTACCCCGCCTTCTTCGACAAGGCGTACCAGGCGCTGCCGTCCGATGGGGTGATGTTGCTGCACACCATCTGCGGGATCGATCCTCGCAAGGCTCATGAGATGGGAGTGCCGGTCACCTTCGAGCTGGCCAGGTTCATCAAGTTCATCCTGACCGAGATCTTCCCCGGTGGGCAGTTGCCGTCGATTCCGATGGTCCATGAGCACGCGACCGCGGCCGAATTCACGGTCACTAGGGAGCAATCACTGCAGCCGCACTACGCCCAGACCCTCGACATCTGGGCAGACAATCTGCAGGCCAACCGGCGGCAGGCCGTCGCGACCCAGTCCGAAGAGGTCTACGAGCGTTACATGAAGTATCTGACCGGCTGCGCCAAGCTGTTCCGCCGGCGCCAGACCGACGTCGTCCAGTTCACCTTGGCGAAGTAGGCACCGTTCGCGCCGGTACCGGGCAGGCGTCGGCGGCTTCGTCGACCAGGTGGCTGCCGGTATCGGGCGGACGGGCGCCGGCGCTGTACTGCGCACCTGTGACCGGGGGTTGTTCGGCCAGCAGGGCATTCTCCTCGTCGGTGAACGCCCGGCCACGCGACAGGAAGCGCATGCCTTCGGGTGCTTCCAGGCTGAACCCACCGCCCCGACCGGGGACGACGTCAATCACCAGTTGGGTGTGCTTCCAGGCTTCGAACTGCGGGCCGGAGATCCACACGGGCACACCGAAGATCCCTTCGCTCCTCGCGTCCGCACCGCCCACGTCGAGCACCGCCAGCACAATGTCGCGATCGCCGACGATGAATTCGCCGTCGGGGTAACACATCGGCGACGATCCGTCGCAGCACCCGCCGGACTGGTGGAACATCAACGCCCCGTGACGCTCCTGCAACCGGGTCAGCAGATCGGCGGCGGCCACGGTGATCAGGGCCCGCGCCGGTGCTCGACTCATCACGTCCTCACTTCCACGGGCCAGTGGTGTTGTTCAGCTCACAGTACTCGCGCAGTCACAATGGACAGGTGGCTGAGGACCCTTATCTGTGGCTTGAGGACATCACCGGCGACGACGCCTTGGCGTGGGTGCGGGCCCACAACGAGCCGACGATCGCCCAGCTGAACAGTGAACGTTTCGAGACGATGCGCTCCGAGATACTGGAGATCCTCGACACCGATGCGCGGATCCCCTACCCGGGCCGGCGTGGTGAGTTCCTGTACAACTTCTGGCGCGACGAGGCGAATCCGCGCGGCCTGTGGCGGCGCACCACGCTGGAGAGCTACCGCACCGACGATCCGGACTGGGACGTGATCCTGGACCTGGACGAGCTGTCCCGCGCCGAGGACGAGAACTGGGTGTGGTCCGGGCCCGAGGTGATCGAGCCGGATCACACGCTGGCCATGATCAGCCTGTCCCGCGGTGGCGCCGACGCCGCCGTGGTGCGCGAGTTCGACATGCGGACAAGAGAATTCGTCTCGGGCGGGTTCGAGTTGCCCGAAGCCAAGTCGTCGGTGTCCTGGGAGGACGAGGACACCCTGCTGGTGTGCACCGACTTCGGTGAGGGCTCGATGACCGAGTCCGGTTATCCGCGGATCGCCAAGCGGTGGCGGCGTGGCCAGCCGTTGGCCGAGGCCGAGACGGTGTACGAGGCGGAGCCCACCGATGTCCGGGTGATCGCATCGGTCGACCGGAGCCCGGGCTTCGAGCACACCCGCCTGGGCCGCTACACCGACTTCTACCATCGCATCCGCTACGAGTTGCGCGACGGTGAGCTGGTCGAACTCAAGGTCCCGACCGACTCGTCACTGTCGCTGCACCGCGAGTGGCTGCTGATTTCCCTGCGGACCGACTGGCAGGTGGGTGGCGTCACCTACCCGGCCGGCGCCCTGCTGGGCACCAAGTTCAACGACTTTCTTTCCGGCACAGCCGATCTCGCGATGATCTATGAGCCTGATGAGCACAGCAGCCTGGCCGGTGTGCAGTGGACCAAAGAGAAGCTGATCCTCGTCACGCTGCGTGATGTCGCCAGCCACGTCGAGATCGTCACTCCCGGCACATGGGAACACAGGGATGCGCCGGACATTCCGCCCGCGACCGACACCATCGTCGTCGACTCCGATCACTTCGGTGACGAAGTCTTCTACAACTCAAGCGGATTCACCACGCCGTCAAAATTGCTGTACGGCACCGCCGGCGGCCCGCTGGTCGAGGTGAAGTCGGCACCGGCGTTCTACGACGCCAGTGGCATCGACGTCGAGCAGTTTTTCGCCACGTCCAAGGACGGCACGCAGGTTCCGTACTTCGTGGTCGGGCGTCGCGACGAACCGAGCCCAACCCACCTCTACGGCTACGGCGGATTCCAGAATTCGCTGACCCCGGGTTACCTCGGCGGCGCGGGCCGGGCCTGGCTGGCCCGCGGCGGAACCTTCGTGCAGGCCAACATCCGCGGTGGCGGCGAGTACGGCCCGGACTGGCACAAGCAGGCGATGCGGGAGAACCGCCACCTGGTGTACGAGGATTTCGCCGCGGTGGCAGCGGATCTGGTGAGCCGCGGCATCACCACGGTCGAGCAGCTCGGCGCCTCCGGCGGCAGCAACGGTGGGCTGCTGATGGGCGTCATGCTGACCCACTACCCGGAACTGTTCGGAGCGCTGGTGTGCAGCGTGCCGCTGCTGGACATGAAGCGCTTCCACCTGCTGCTGGCGGGCGCGTCGTGGGTGGCCGAGTACGGCAATCCCGACGATCCGGCGGACTGGGAGTTCATGTCGAAATATTCGCCGTACCAGAATATTTCGAAGGACGCGAAGTACCCACCGATCCTGATCACCACCTCGACCCGCGATGACCGGGTGCATCCCGGCCATGCCAGGAAGATGACGGCCGCACTGGAGGCGGCCGGGCACCGGGTGTTGTACTACGAGAACATCGAAGGCGGCCACGGCGGCGCGGCCGACAACAAGCAGGCGGCGTTCAGGTCCGCGCTGACGTACGAGTTCCTCTGGCAAACGCTGAGCGGCTAGCGGGACCCTGCCACTCACCGACGCCGCGGTGCTGGGGATGATCGTGCTGAACAAGCTTGGCACTCAGCCAAAGGCGTTGGCCCGCTCCGTGTGCGAATCCGGCAACACCGACGGAGTGGGGTCCTCAGCTCGAATCTGAGGGACAGAGTGGACGCAGCCCCTGTGTCTGTTCTTCCGCGGAAGGAACACCGCCCTCCGGTATGGTCCAGAAAACTCGTCAGGCCCATGCCCTGACGACTCGAACCATGGGGGATGGAGTCGATGAACCACCCGCCTTACGGCTATCCGCCTCCAGTCCCGGGGGATCCTTTCGGGGGCGGCCAGTATCCGTCCGGAGGGCCCGGCCCGTTCCAGTTTGCCGGTCAGCCGCCCCTTACCTTCCCAATGGGTGGACCGCCGGTCATAGGTCAGGCCCCGCCGCAGCAACCGCCACCACGCAAGAGCAAGAAGTGGCTGGTGTTCGCGGTAGTTGCCGTGGTCGTGGTCGCCGCGGCCGGAGTAGGGACAGTGCTGTGGCGCTTGAACTCCGGGAACAGCGAAGGCCCTGCCACGAGTACCGCTTCAGGGCTGCAGGCCGGGCCCCTCCCCGATGCTCCGGCGCCGTTGGGCGCGCTACGTCCGCCCCGCGATATCCAGATGGCGTCGCTGCAACAGCCGACTGTAAATCCGAAGTGGAGTTACCGGACAGACAGATGGCCACAACTGCTCGGGGGCGATGGCCACACCGTTGTGGTCGGCCTGGAAGACCAGGGCCTCATGGCTCTGGACGCGGCAAACGGCGCCCCGCGCTGGCCTGAGTCGGTATCGCCGGCCAATGTAGACCTCAAGAAGTTCGTCCAAGGCGACTGCGCAGTCGATCGCGCGTCCACGACCATCGCCTGCGCACTTTCCACCGGCAACGGCCTGGAGGAAGTGTTGATCTTCTTCGACACCGAGACCGGTGCCGAAAAACACCACGAGATCGCGGCCGGCAAATTGGGTGCAGACCTTTACTCCGCTGGTGACGGGTTCGTGGTAACAACCTCTGGGGAGCTGGCCGGATACCGGCCCGACGGCAGCGAAATGTGGCGCGTCGACAATCGCACAAACGCGGGTGTGGACGTTTACGGCGATCAGGCGGTCATCATCATCGCCGTCACGGGCGGCCCGGGACGGGTGGTCGACGCGAACTCCGGTCGCACGATCGTCGAGGCGCCCGCAGTCGACAGCGGTATGGCTTTCGCGAGCGGCTTTGCGTTGTCGAATCCCTCGGCGATCGACTTCTACGACTTCACCGGTGCGAAAACGGCGTCGATACCCGCCGACGGCTTCCGGCTGATCGACAACGACATGCACTTCACCGCCTCGTCAGGTACTTACTATCCGGTGGCGTTCAACCCATCCAGGGGCGGTTTGCGTGCCTACGATCCGGCTAACGGCGCCATCCTGTGGTCGGTGGGCATGGTAACGCCGAGCCAAACGGCCAAAGTCGTCGGATTCGGCAGCGACAAGACATGTTTTCTCGGCCTACTCGATGACCGCGACAAGCGCTCGGTGCAGCTGAGCACACACGATTGCGGCACCTTCAACAACAACGCGTACTTGTCGATATCCACGGACTACCCGGAACAGATCACCTGGGCGCAGGGCTACGACGGTCAACGCGTACTGGTCGACTCAGGCATGAGTGTGCACGGGGTGACGTGCCTGGATGTAACAAGCGCGCAGGAAGTCTGGCAGAAGCAGAACAACGACATGAACGGCGCGAAGTGGCTTGGCCATGGGCTGTTTTCCGCTTCGACGGGCGGCATACAGGGCATACACCGGTGGGCGTGAAACGGCCGCTGACGCTGGAGGCGGCGTTCAGGTCCGCGCTGACGTACGAGTTCCTCTGGCAAACGCTGAGCGGCTAGCGGGGCCCTGCCGGGAATTGGTGCGCAGCCGCGCTGATCGGGCCAGTATCGTTCTCGAAATGCAGTCGTGGGGTCCGTTCGGTCCGCCGCCCAAGTCCTGGGATGACAACAATCCCTTCGCCGCGGGCGCCGACCCGTTCACACCGGCCGAGAAGAGCACGGCCAAGCCGGCCGACCCGTGGACCTCGGCTGTCGACCCCTGGGCAACTGCGCCGTCGGGTCCGCCTCCCCAGCAGCAGCACTATGCCGACCCGTGGGGCGCTCCGTCCCCCGCCCATCCGACACCTGCGCCGTTGCCGAGAAGCTCGCGGCGCCCCGCCATCCTGATCGGCTCGGCCGCAGCCGTCGTCGTGGTGATCGCACTGGTAACCGCCGGGGTATTCGTGCTCGACAAGAAGGGCACCGCCAGTGCCGGCGAGCCGGTCAGCCCCGCAGCCGCAGTCCCTACCAGCGAGCTCACGTCCGCGCCGTCCTACACCGCCACCACGACACCGCACCCAAACGCCACCACGGCGCAGCCCCTGCCCACCGGCGAGGCGGCGCTGGGACAAAACCGGATCTCTGCCAACTTCGACGCCGGACTGGCCAAACAACCATGCAATCCCGTCGGTTGGCCGAGCGACGCAGCGGCAGCCCAGGCCTTCTACGAGACAGCGGTGTCGTGCATGGACACGGCGTGGAAGCCCCTGGTCACTGCGGCGGGAATGGAATTCCGCAGTCCCAAGGTGTCACTGGCCGAAGGATGCGACAGCGACGGGATGCGCGGCTTCGCAGGCATGTACTGCAGCAAGACGGAAACTCTGTCCGTGCCGCTTTCCAGCTTGTCCCCGAAAAAAGACAACGCCGAGGTGATCTTCAACCTGGCAGTGCTCGCCCATGAATACGGCCACCACGTCCAGAACCTCATCGGGACCTCCGATGAAATGTACAAACAGGCGCGAGCCGTGGGCGAACAGTCCGAACCAGGACTGGAACTGTCGCGCCGCATGGAGCTACAGGCGCAGTGCTTCTCCGGCATGTTCGTCGGCTCCATCGTCGACACCGGAGGCCGGTTCACCGTGGCCGATTACCAGGTGATTGCAAACGGCCATTGGGATGCCGTTTCGCCACGCGACCACGGATCGCCTGAGCACTATGGAACCTGGTGGGATCAGGGCTACCGCCTCAACAAGATCGGCGAATGCAACACCTGGCTTTCCCCTGCCAGCGACGTGTCGTAGCGGCAAAACCTACTGGGCGCACCCCGAACTCAAGCTGGTCGACGCCGCAACCCACCGAGCAGCGCCACCACGATCCCGAACACCACCAACGCACCGCCGGCCGCCAGGGCGAGGTTGAGCCATTGGTGCAGGCTGTCGATGGCATGTCCGACCATGGCGTCGGCGATCTGACGGATGTCTCCGCTGGTGTGGTTGAGCGCCTCGTTGAGGTAGCGCCGGCCCGCCTCCAGCCCGGCCCATCCGGCAGCTCCTACCAGCAGGGCGGAAATACCCAGGGCAGCAAGGGTTTTACCGCGGGCGCGCGCGGCTGCCAGGGTCAGCAGGGCGAAGACACCGGCCAGCACCGTCACCCCGACGCTGACCCACGGGCCCCACACCGCGAGCGGCCGCAGGATCCCTGGCCGCAGATTGTCCGGGGCCGACGAGGCGATGGGGACCGTAAGTGTTTGCGGCACTTCGACTCCGAAGTTGGACAGGGTTTCGCGGAACGAGGTGTCCCTGAGCATCGGGGCCACATCGATCACCCAACTGCCGTTCTCGTCCCGCGACAGCCGGTCGGTGAACATCCAGGTGTGCGCAAGCTGGTTGGCCAGGGCGAACTGTCCGGGAAAGTCCGGTCCGGCGGTGTAGGCACCTGCCACGGCGCGGATCTGCCGTGAATCCACCTGTGCCCCGTTCTGTGCCGCCAGGGACTGCACCTGGGTGGTGAGTTCCCCGGCGACGGCCTGCTGCAACTGCGGGTCGCCGGCGGCACCTGCGGCGAAGGACGAGTACCCCTGCTGGTCGATGATGTTCTTCTGCACCCACGCCGACGGCAGCGCCGCGGCCAGCAGGATCGTCGTCAACACCCACAGGAACAGCGTCATGACGAAGCGCACGCCGTCCTCCTAGTTCTCGGGCGGCGGCCAGACCGTTCAGTCCGACAGGGCTCGCCCCACGATCAGCGGATCGGCGTGGCCGACCACCTCAAAATCCTTGTTGTCGTAATCGAACTTACCGAGCACGTGGCGCATCGCGTTGATGCGGGCGCGTTTCTTGTCGTTGCTCTTGACCACCGTCCAGGGCGCCATTTCAGTGTCGGTCCAGGCGAACATGTCTTCCTTGGCGGCGGTGTAGTCGTCCCACTTGTCCAGCGATGCGAGGTCGGTGGGTGAGAGTTTCCACTGCCGCACCGGGTCGACCTGACGGATGGTGAACCGGGTGCGCTGTTCGGACTGAGTGACCGAGAACCACAGCTTGGTGAGGCTGATGCCATCGTTGACCAGCATCTGCTCGAACAGCGGGGCCTGCCGGATGAATTCGGCGTGCTGTTTGGGCGAGCAGTAGCCCATCACGCGTTCCACCCCGGCGCGGTTGTACCAGGAGCGGTCGAACAGCACGATCTCACCGGCGGCGGGCAGGTGCTGCACGTAGCGCTGGAAGTACCACTGGGTGCGTTCTTTCTCGGTCGGCTTCTCCAGCGCGACCACGCGGGCTCCGCGGGGGTTCAGGTGTTCCATGAACCGCTTGATGGTGCCGCCCTTGCCGGCGGCGTCACGCCCCTCGAACACGATGACGTGCCGGAGTCCGTTGCCCTGGCTCCACTTCTGCAGCTTCAGCAGTTCGATCTGCAGCAGGCGCTTCTGTTCTTCGTACTCCTGCCGCGACATGCGGTCGTCGTACGGGTAGTTCTCCCGCCAGGTGTCGACGACCTCGCCGCTGGGCTGCAGCAGCAGTTCGGGATCGTCATCGTCGTCGTCGCGGACCGTGTACCCGGTGATGTCGAGAGTCACCGGCCGACGGTATCCACCCCGGCGAACACCAAGGTGTCGCCGGGGTGAACGCCTGGTAGTGCGTTACTCGGAGTTACTTGGCCTTGCGGCGCGGACGCGCCAGCGCCAGCTTGGTCAGCAGTTTGTTCATCCGGACGATCGCCTTCTCGGAGTTGTTGTAGTAGCTGCCGCCGGCACCCACACTGGTGCGCGGCACCACCACGGTCTCCTGCTTGCAGAACTTGCGCACCCCGTCGACGCCGCCGAAGCGGGCACCGATGCCCGAGGTCTTCCAACCGCCCATCGGCGCGGTGGTGCACATCAGGTTGGAGATGACGTCGTTGACGTTGACTGCACCGCAATCAAGCTGCAGCGCAATGGCCTTGGCCCGGTCGACATCCTTGGAGAACACCGAGGCGCTCAGCCCGTAGGGGCTGTCGTTGGCCAGCCGAATGGCTTCCTCGACCGAGGACACCTTCATGATCGGCAGGGTCGGACCGAAGGTCTCCTCGGTCATGCAGGCCATCGAGTGGTCGACGTCGACCAGCACGGTCGGCTCGAAGAAGCTGCCACCGCCCTCGGGGCGCTTTCCACCGGTCAGCGCCTTGGCGCCGGCGGCGACGGCCTCGTTGACGTGGCGTTCGGTGATCGCCACCTGGCTGTCGTCGATCTGGGAGCCGAAGTGGTAGCCCTCGCCGGTGCCCATCTTGAGGTTCTCGACGGCTTTCACGGTGGCGGCGACGAACTGGTCGTAGACCGGGTCGAGCACATAGACCCGCTCGACGGACACGCAGGTCTGGCCGGCGTTGAACATCCCGCCCCACACCGCGGCGTTGGCGGCCAGCTCGACGTCGGCGTCCTCGAGCACGATCATCGGGTCCTTGCCGCCGAGCTCCAGGCTCACCGGGGTCAGACGACGGGCCGCACGCTCCATCACCTTGGCTCCGGTCGCACAGGAACCGGTGAACTGAACGTAGTCGGAGTTGTCGATGACGGCCTCGGACACCGCACGTGCACCCTGCGCCAGGGCGAACACCTCGGGGGCACCGGAGTCCAGCCAGCCGCGCAGCAGCACCTCGGCGGTCAGCGGGGTGCGCTCAGACGGCTTGAGCAGCACCGCGCATCCGGCAGCCAGGGCGCCGATGGCGTCCATCATGGCGTTGGCCACGGGGTAGTTCCACGGCGCGATGATCCCGACGACGGCGCGCGGCCGGTAATGCACGGCGATCTTCTTGATCGACATGATGGGCAGCGCGGCCGGACGCGTATCCGGCGCCATCGCCTCCTCGACCACCTTGATGTAGTACGAGAGGATCATGATCAGCAGCGGGACCTCTTGCGCGGCGTCCATGGCCGACTTGCCGGTCTCGGCGATCAGGAGTTTCTCGATCTCGTCGCGGTGATCGCCCAACCACACCGCGTAGCGGGAAAGAACCTTGGCGCGGCCTTTGGCGCCGCGAGCCTCCCACTCCTTCTGAGCTTCCCGCAGACCGGCCGCGATACGCGGCACGTCGGCCGCGTCGGTCCAGGTCACTTGGCCGGCGACGGCGCCGGTTGCGGGGTTGTAAATGGTGCCGGAACCCGTGAACTCTCCGGTCAGAGCTACATCTGGCGTCGCTGTCATGCGGCCTATGTTAATCGGCGTTTGTGACGCACGTCGCACCGGGGTTGACACCTGTCAAGTTGGCGCCCGCACCCGGGCATCCAGATCGCCGAAATGGCCGCCCCGCAGGTTGCGTGAGCGGCCATCTCGTCGAATCCGAGGGGAAAGTTCCCGAGAGCGCGGTGACCCCTCACCACCGCGCTCTACGCCGGCAGCTACTCAGTCCTCGGACCCCTTCTTGGAGCCGAGTTTCTTGGCCGTCTTGTCGGCGGCTTCGCGCACCTTCTTGACGACCTTGTCCACGTTCGCCTTGGCCTTTTCCCGCCGCTTCTCGGCCTTGCCCTTGGCGCCGTCGAGCGCGGCGTTGAGGTTGGTGACGTGGGGCTTGAGGTTGTTCACCTTCGGCTTCTGGTCGGACTTGTCGTCGGTGGCCGACAACGACTGGCTCCGATTGAGACTGTTGCTGGCGATGACGTTGCCGGTGCTGTCCACCTTGTCGCGCACCCCGAGCACGTTGGCGGCCGCGATCCGCACCGAGTCGCGCGCACCGATCAGCTGGTTGTTGCGGAACTGCATGAGGGTGCCGTCACCGGTCGGGTCGGTCGGGTCGTGATTGGTGCCGCCACCGAGCCCGGCCGGGAGTGCTTCGGCAAGCCCCTCGATGGCCGGGTCCGCGACCCACATCGGCGCATCGATGTATTCCTTCACCGCCTTGTAGACCGCAAGCTTGTCGCCGGACGCCACCGCCTGCGCGACCGACACCAGGCCGACCGCCCCGAGCACCGCGCCGTTGACGCTGCGCACCGCCGATTCCTGCAACCCCTGAGCGAGCGCCGCGGTGTAGTTGTCGTTGGGCCACGGGGTGTCGACGTCGAGCACCTGCGCGAACTGCGCGTTGATGTCATCCCGGAGGCCCAGGAGTTCGTTGTTGCGGAACTGCATGAAGGTGCCGTCTCCGGCCGAGGTGTTGGTTACGTGGTCCGAGCCACCACCGAACTCGGCGGGCAGCGTGATGGCAATCGCTTCGATGAGCGGGTCGGCGACGTAGACCGGCGAGTCGACGATCTGGCGAATCTGGGAGAACAGGCGCTCGTTGTCGCCGGCCACGAGCTGGGCCGCGAGAACGAAGGGAGTGAGCGGCGCCTGGACGAACTGGTCGGCGAGCCGTTGACCGGCCATGAACACCAGCCCCGCTTGATTCATGCCCTCGAAGCTGGCCATCAAGGCCGTCGACGCGTCGAGGACGCGCGTCGGCGTGGGCGTCGACACCGCGACCGGAGTGATCGCGACGACGCCGGCGGTGGCGACGGCGACGCAAGCGGTCAGACCGCTCGAGACACGACTGTTGACACGACTGTTCATTGATGAAATCCCCTCGATGACTTGCTATTTGGGCTGACCGATGACTCGGTACGCGCCGAAATTTACCTGCCACTAATCAAGATCTCAGGTTTTTCTCAGGTGACAATTTTCCGGTTGTTGCATACGCAACTACCTTCGCCGCCAGCGGCGTTGCCGCAAAGATCAGAATGTAGCCATCTGCGCAGCTCGCGCCCGCATGAAGGGTTTGCTGTGGCGCTATGCCCGTTCTAAAAGCATTGCGGAATGCAACACCGATCGATAACCAGCCGGCCTGAACTGTCAACTCGTTCTTGATGGTTGACCGATCTTGAAAATGCGCTGAGGGGATCGCGCGTCGTTTCGCACCAGAGGAATCCGCGTCGCGGGTAGCCGTCGGACGAAAAGTCCGGAACCGACAGATGATCGCTCAGCGAAGATCAGGCGAGGCGTCGTCCACCTGGTCATATCGCTCATCTCGGGCGAAAACCGCGGCGATCCCCACCACCGCGGTGCCCAGCAGCACCCCGCCGATCGTGTCCGTGAAGTAGTGAAAGGTCATCGACAGGCCGAACATGGCGAGCAGGACGATGCAGACCGCCACCACCAGCGCCCACAGCCTCATGCCCGCCAACAAAACGAGCAGGCTCGCCACCGCCACGAGAAAGGTGGTGTGGCCGCTGGGATAGGCCAGCGCACCGCCCTTCTCTCTGCCGAAGATCGGCTTGATGACGCGCACGACGGTGATCGCCACCAGTGGGCTCACCACCATGGCGAGCGCCAACCGTTTCCGGTGTTGCCGCAGCGCCACGACGACGCCGGCCAGCAACCCGGCCGTCACCAGCAGTGGCTTGCTGAACACCAGAAAGACGTCCCGATACGAGCCGAACTCGACGCCGACCTGCTGAAACCAGTCGTCGATCGGCACCGGTCCCGTGCGGACCGCCCAGCCGAGCAGGACCATGACGGTGAGGCCGACGACGGGCCACCACCGGGCGATCAAGGGATGATGCCGCGCAGATACGCGGCCTGGCCCAGATGCTGGGCGCAATCATCGATGATGCTGACCAGCCGCGCACTCGCCGTCACCGGCGGATCCCACCGGGTGTCGACGATGCGACCGAGGTCCTCGGCGGTCACCCCGGCGATGTAGGCCAACGTCACCTTGTGCACTGCCAGGTAGTAGCCCGCCAGCAGTTCGGCTGAGGCGTGCACCTTCGCAACGTCCTCGGGGCTGTGGCCGTATCCGATGTCATTGCCCGGCAGATCGAGCCCGAACCGGTCCTTCCAGCCGTCGCGGGTCCACACCTGCTCGATCCCGGCGATATCGCACAACTGCAGGTCCTGGCAGCGCGCACTGTGCCAGATCAACCAGGCGATGCTGTTGGCCTGCGGCGTGGGCCGGTAACTCGACACCTCTTCGGTCAGCCCGTCGGTGAGATCGTCGACATGCTCGATGAGCCGGGTGAATGCGTCGCGCAGCAATTCGCGGACGGCGTCGGAATCGGCGTCGGAGCCAGCGGCAGTCATGGCATCGACGCTACTCGCGAAACGGCCGATGGCCGTTCCGACTACCATCACTGCATGCCGTTGAATGCCGGTGACGTGTTCGCCGGGTACACGATTCAACGTCTACTCGGTTCAGGCGGCATGGGCGAGGTCTATCTGGCCCAACATCCGCGGCTCCCCCGCCAGGATGCGCTCAAGATCATGCCCGCCTCGCTGACCAGTGATGCCCAGTACCGCGAACGATTCAATCGCGAGGCCGACATCGCCGCCTCGCTCTGGCATCCCCACATCGTCGGCTTACACGATCGCGGCGAATACGAGGGGCAGCTGTGGATCGCGATGGACTACGTCGACGGCACCGACGCCGCGCGGCACGTGCGTGAGCGGCACCCCCGCGGAGTCCCGCTACGTGAAGCGGTCGAGATCGTCACCGCCATCGCCGAGGCGCTCGACTACGCCCACGAGCGCAACCTGCTGCACCGCGACGTGAAACCGGCCAACATCCTGCTGACAGGCCCGGAAGCGGCTCGTCGCCGAATTCTGTTGGCCGACTTCGGCGTTGCCCGCCGCATCGATGACATCAGCGGGATCACCGCCACCAACATGGCCGTCGGTTCCATGGCCTACTCAGCTCCCGAGCAGCTCCTGGGCCAGTCGATGGATGGGCGGGCCGATCAATACGCGCTGGCGGCCAGTGCATTTCAACTCCTGGCCGGGCACTCGCCGTTCCACCACTCCAATCCGGCGGTGGTGATCAGCAAGCAACTCAACGAGCCTCCACCGAGCCTGAGGACCGAACGTCCCGAACTGGCCTACCTCGACGAGGTCATGCTCAAGGGGATGGCCAAGGACCGGGCCGGCCGCTACCCGCGGTGCAGCGATTTCGCCAAGGCGCTCGCCGATGCCCAGCCGACGGCCGCTCCGGCCGCTCCCCTCACGCAGCGGCCCCCCACGCCGCAACCGCAGCCTCAGCCGCCGGTGACGGTATCGCCGCCGTCGCCGCAACAGTTCTCCTCCGAGCCCCCACGGGTCATCACGGCCCCGAGCTTCACGGCACCCACTCACTCGGTCGCCGGCACGTCGCACACCTCCCCCCACTGGTCGGGACCGAGCCCGATCCCGCAGCCGCGCCGCCCCGAGAAGAGCAGCGCGGCAAGGGTTGTGGTGCCTACCGTGCTCGCGGTGCTGCTGGTGTGCGCCATCGGTTTCGCGATCAGCCAGTTCGTCCGCGAGGCCCCGGTGGCGCGAACGACGCCGTCATGGCAGCCGTACGTGGACGCCGCCCAAACGTTCGCGTTGCACACCGTCACCGTGAGCGCAGACACGGTCGACACCGATCTCGCCACGATCATGGACGGCGCCACCGACGAGTTCCGCGCCGACCTGCAGAACCAGGCCCCGCAGATCAAGAAGAAGGCCACGGACCTGGGTGTCAAGACCGACGGAACGGTCACCGGGGCCGGCGTCGAATCGTTGTTCTCCAACGAGGCGGTCGTGCTCGTCACCGTCGACACCAAGGTGACCGTCACGGTCAATCGAGTCGGTGTGGTTTCGCTGCAACGGGTCAGGGTCACCGTCGAGCACGTCGACGGCAGCTACAAGGCCTCGAAGCTGGAGTTCGTGAACTGATGGGCACACGCACCCGGGGCTGGACGCTGTCGGTCATCGCGTTGATCGTGGGGATCGTCATCGCGGGCGGCCTTGGCTTCTGGCAATTGTCGGTCAAGAGCACTCCGGCGCCCGCCCCGATCGCCGAAGACGACCAGGCGCGTGAGCAGGTCACCGATTTCGTGAAGACCAATGTGGTCAAGGCGCTGAGCTTCACCCCGACGACGAGCCGAGCCGAGATCGATGCGGTCACCGAAATCCTGACCGGTGCCGCCGTCGACGAATACCGGAAAACGATCCGCGCGAAGGCTGACAACGTCACCCAGTCGGCGATTGTCCGCAACACCGGAGTGGAATCGCTGACCGCCGACGAGGCCAAGGTGGTGGCGTTCATCGACCAGAGTTCCGAGACCGCCGGCGGTCCGTCGACCAAAGACGCGGTGGCCTACCGCGTCAGTCTGACCCGCGTCGACGGCGACTGGCGGATCTCGGAACTGGAACAGCTCTAGGGGCTACTGCGGCGCAGCCCCGTGGAACACCGCCTCGACATTGTTGCCGTCGGGATCACGGACGAATGCGCCGAAGTAACCCGGGTGGTACTCGGGCCACAGCCGCGGCGCGTGCAGGGACTCGGCGCCCAGCTTCAGCGCGGCGTCGTAGAAGGCCTGCACGGCGTCAGTGTCGGCGGCCTGGAACGCCACATGGATTTCCCGGTTGGGCCCGCCAACTTCGCCGGCGCTGGCGTCGGCAATCCAGAAGTCCGGCTTGCCGTCACTGCCGTAGCCGATCGCAACCTGGTAGTCCATTTGCCGGCTGTACCCGAGCACGCCCAGCACGGAGTCGTAGAACTCCTTCGATTTGGCCCAGTCGGTGCAGTTGATTCCAAAGTGATCGATCACCGGTCGATCCTTGCATCCGGCACCGACACGTCGCCGCCTGTTTCCCGATCGGCCTCGGCGTCGTAGGTTAGTTAGATGAGCTATGACCTGTGCATCCGTGGCGGCACCATCGTCGACGGTCTGGGCGGCGCCCCGTACGTGGGCGACGTCGCCGTGCGCGACGGCGTCATCGCCCGGATCGGCACCGGAGTCGGTTCTGTGGCCGGAACCGCCGACCGTGAGATCGACGCCACCGGGCTGTTGGTGACCCCGGGCTTCGTCGATCTGCACACGCACTACGACGGACAGGCCATCTGGTCGGACCGGCTCAATCCGTCCTCGGCGCACGGGGTCACCACGGCCGTGATGGGCAACTGCGGTGTCGGGTTCGCACCGTGCCGCGCCGACGACCACGACGTGCTCGTGGACGTGATGGCCGGCGTGGAGGACATCCCAGGAGTGGTCATGGTCGACGGACTGCCTTGGACGTGGGAGACCTTCCCCGAATTCCTCGACGCCTTGTCCTCGCGGCGGCTGGACATCGACGTAGCGGCGTTCCTGCCGCACTCCCCACTGCGGGTGTACGTGATGGGTCAACGCGGCATCGATCGCGAGCCCGCGAACGCCGAGGATCTCGCGCTGATGCGCAAGCTCGCCGCCGAGGCGGTCAACTGCGGCGCGCTGGGATTCGCCTCGTCGCGGCTGACCATCCACAAGACAGAAAGCGGCCGGCCGATTCCCAGTTACGACGCCGGCTACGCCGAGATCGAGGCGATCGCCCGGGGCGTCGACGACGCAGGAGGCGGGCTGATCCAGTTCGTGCCCGATCTGGTCGCCGGCGACTACGAACCGGCGCTGCAGACGGTGTTCGACGTCGCCGCCGATGTCGGGTTGCCGGTCACGTTCACGCTGGCGATCGGCAATGCCGGGCCGGCGTTCTTCGAGGACGCGCTGCGGATGGTTGAAAAGGCAAACTCCAACGGCGGCAACATCACTGCGCAGATCTTCCCGCGCCCGATCGGGCTGGTGCTCGGCCTCGAACTGTCTGGCAACCCGTTCGTGCTGTACCCCAGCTATCGAGAGATCGCCCACCTGCCGCTCGCCGAGCGGGTCGCCGAGATGCGTAAACCCGAAGTCCGCCAACGGATTCTGAGCGATTCCGCAGCGAGCGACGGACACCCGCTGATGTTCGCCGTCCAGGCCTGGGACTACATGTATCCGTTGGGTGAGCAGCCCGATTACGAGCCCGACCCGTCGAGCTCCATCGGTGCACGCGCCCGGGCTCGCGGCGTCGATCCGCTCGAAGAGGCCTATGACCGCCTGCTCGACGACGACGGACACGCCATGCTGCTGGTCACGCTGGCCAATTTCCGTGACAACTCGCTCGACACCGTTGCCGAGCTGCTTCGCCGCGACGACGTGGTGCTGGGGCTCGGTGACGGCGGGGCGCACTACGGGATGATCTGCGACGCCAGCTTCCCGACCTACCTGCTGACGCACTGGGTCCGCGACCGCAGCACGGGCACGCTGAGCGTCGCCGACGCCGTCCGGGAACTGACCTCGGTGCCGGCCAGGGTCGCAGGACTGGCCGATCGCGGTCGAATTGCGTTGGGCTACAAGGCCGATCTGAACGTCATCGACCACGCGGCACTGCGGCTGCACCGCCCCGTCGTCGCCTACGATCTCCCCGGTGGTGGACGTCGTCTCGACCAGACCGCCGACGGCTACGTCGCGACCGTCGTGTCCGGTGAGGTCATCGCCGAGAACGGTGTGCCGACCGACGCGCGACCCGGGCGGCTTGTGCGCGGACGCCAATCTTCTCCGGTCTGACAGGTCGGGCACCCCAGGCCGTCAACCGGCCTATTCTCACGTCATGAGCGTGAAAGTGGACCTCAACCAGCTGGCCGACAAGCTGGCGGACTACACGTTCGCCTACCTCGTCACGGTCGACGACAACTACCACGCGCACACCGTCGCGGTGGAGCCACACCTGGTCAACGGCGTCATCCACGTCGGGCCGGTCGGCGGTCACACCCGGAGAAACCTCGCGTCCCACGAGCACGCAACGCTGGTCTGTCCGCCGCGTCAGGCCGGTGGGTATTCGCTGATCGTCGACGGGCGGGGCCGAGCCGGTGCGACCGAGGACGAGGCGCATCAGATCGTGCCCAGTCGCGCGGTACTGCATCGCAAGGCCGCGGCGCCCGGGCCGCCGGGTCAGTGCGACAGCGATTGCATTGTGTTGTCGGAGAACTGAACTGCGGACACTCCGTCGAGTGGCCAGTTATGTCACGCGTCTGACCTGTCCGCGTGCGGTAACTGGCCACTCGACATGAAAAGGCCCGGCTCGCCAAGCGAGCCGGGCCTCCTTCAAGCGACTTCTTAGAAGTCCATACCGCCCATGCCACCGGTCGGGTCGGCCGCGGGGGCCGCCTTCTCCGGCTTGTCGGCGACGACGGCCTCGGTGGTGAGGAACAGCGCCGCGATGGACGCCGCGTTCTGCAGCGCCGAGCGGGTGACCTTGACCGGGTCGGCAACGCCGGCGGCCAGCAGGTCCTCGTACTCACCGGTCGCGGCGTTCAGGCCGTGACCCGCAGGCAGGTTCGACACCTTCTCGGCGACGACGCCCGGCTCCAGACCACCGTTGAAGGCGATCTGCTTCAGCGGGGCCGACAGCGACACGCGCACGATGTTGGCGCCGGTGGCCTCGTCACCGGTGAGCGACAGCTCCTCCAGCGACGGAGCCGACTGCAGCAGAGCCACGCCACCACCGGCGACGATGCCCTCTTCGACGGCAGCCTTGGCGTTACGCACGGCGTCCTCGATGCGGTGCTTGCGCTCCTTGAGCTCCACCTCGGTGGCAGCGCCGGCCTTGATCACCGCAACACCGCCGGCCAGCTTGGCCAGGCGCTCCTGCAGCTTCTCGCGGTCGTAGTCGGAGTCGCTGTTCTCGATCTCGGCGCGGATCTGGGCGACACGGCCCTGGATCGCGTCGGCATCGCCGGCACCCTCGATGACGGTGGTCTCGTCCTTGGTGACCACGATCTTGCGGGCGGTGCCCAGCAGCGCGACATCGGCGGTCTCGAGCGAGAGGCCGACCTCTTCGCTGATGACCTGGCCACCGGTGAGGATGGCGATGTCCTGCAGCATGGCCTTGCGGCGGTCACCGAAGCCCGGGGCCTTGACGGCGACGGACTTGAAGGTGCCACGGATCTTGTTGACCACCAGGGTCGACAGGGCTTCGCCCTCGACGTCCTCGGCGATGATCAGCAGCGGCTTGCCGGACTGGATGACCTTCTCCAGCAGCGGCAGCAGGTCCTTGACGGTCGAGATCTTCGAGCTGACCAGCAGGATGTAGGGATCCTCCAGGACGGCTTCCTGACGCTCGGCGTCGGTCACGAAGTAGCCCGAGATGTAGCCCTTGTCGAAGCGCATGCCCTCGGTGAGCTCCAGCTGCAGCCCGAAGGTGTTGCTCTCCTCGACGGTGATGACACCCTCGTTGCCGACCTTGTCCATGGCCTCGGCGATCAGGTCGCCGATGGACTGGTCTCCGGCGGAGATACCGGCGGTGGCAGCGATCTGCTCCTTGGTCTCCACCTCCTTGGCGGACTTCAGGAGGGTCTCGGTGACCTTCTCGACAGCCTTCTCGATGCCGCGCTTCAGGCCGAGCGGGTTGGCGCCGGCAGCGACGTTGCGCAGACCTTCGCGAACCAGGGCCTGGGCCAGAACGGTGGCGGTGGTGGTGCCGTCACCCGCGACGTCGTCGGTCTTCTTGGCGACCTCTTTGACCAGCTCAGCGCCGATCTTCTCGTACGGGTCCTCCAGCTCGATCTCCTTGGCGATGGACACACCATCGTTGGTGATCGTGGGGGCGCCCCACTTCTTCTCCAGGACGACGTTGCGACCCTTGGGGCCCAGCGTCACCTTTACCGCGTCGGCGAGGCTGTTCAGGCCCCGCTCGAGGCCGCGACGGGCCTCTTCGTCATACGCAATTGTCTTAGCCATTGCGAAGTGATTCCTCCGGATAGGGGATCGCACGTTGTGTGGTCAGGTTCAGTGCCCGCGACGGACGGCTGGGGTGTGCTCCCGCAGGTGCGGTCCCTGCCTCACCGGCCCGACCTGGCACTCACTGATCGAGAGTGCCAACTGCATTCTTAGCACTCGACCATGGCGAGTGCAAGGTTGCGAAGGGGCTGCTGCGGCTTCTCGTCTTCGCCCGTGGCGAAACGAAGCCGGCGATCGGCCTGACCCTCGCCGATTTCTACCTCTGGGCGGTTCCCGGCGCCGTCTGGCGACCCCTGGGTAGAAAACGGCGGCCGTCTCACAGATCAGTCCCGTTGGCCCGGCAATATCCTGCGGCCCGACCGTCAGCGAGGTAGTACGAACTGCCACCCTGCGGCCTGCATCGCGGGGATCGCCTCGGCGAAACCGGCATGCGTGCCGGACTGGGGGTGGTTCATGTGGGCGATCACGATGGAGCCCGGTGCAGCGTTCATGACGTTGGATCGCACGGCGGCCGCGGACGCCGTCGCACCGTTGTCGGCGTTGACGGTGAATCCCAATGGCTGCTCGCCGAGTTCGTGGACGATGTCGACCGCCACGTCGTCATAGTGCGCGGTGCCGGGACGGAACCAGGTCGGGGCCCGGCCGGTCAGCGCGGTCAGCTTTTGGTGATTGCCCCACACCTCGCCGACCACCTCGTCGGCCGACCGGGTCCCGGCGATCCCGTAGGCAGACCGACCCGTCACAGACAGTGGCACGTGACGGGTGCCGTGGTTGCCGATCTCGAACAACGGATTGCCGGCCAGTTGCCGAGCCCGGTCCGGATTCCGGTCGATCCATCGCGAGTTCAGCATGAGCACTGCCGGAACACCGTTGCGCTGCAAGGTATCGAGCAGGGCGTCGTCGCAGGCACCGTCACATGCGTCGAATGTCAGGGCGATCTGGCGGCCTGCGGCGGCGAACGACGTGGTGATTCCGGGCAGCGCCATTCCCCATTGTGTAGGCGGACGCCTCTTGTTGAGCACTGCGACCGAAGGCGGGTCGACGGCGTTCGGGTCGGCGTGAGCGGCCGGCGGTCCGGCACGCAGCGCGTAGACCGCGGCGATCGAGCCGACGGCGGTCGCCGCCAGGAATGAGCGCCTGGTGATCACATGCCGGACGGTAGGCGCGGATCTTGTAGGTCAGCCCGCGATCAGCTGTGGGTTGACTGCGGAGCCTCCGTCGCCGATTTCTACCGCAGGGCTGCGCTCAGCGCCGACGAGCGACCCCCACGTAGAAAACCGCGCAGAGAAAAACTCAGCTCCCCGACTGATACTCCTGCACCGCCGCAGCGAACTCGTCGAGCTGGCGCAGTGACTCGTCTTTGTCCACGGACGGCAGGAACAGCCCCAGCTGGCTGAAGCCGAGATCCTCAGCGGCACGCCAATAGTCGGGCTTGACGGGTGCACCGAACATCATCAACGGCACGTCGTGCGCCCCGCCGTCATGCATCTGTCCGATGCGCTTGGCCAGCACATCCCTGGGCAGCGGGTTCGAGATCCAGCCGGCCCCATGACGAATCACGCGCTTGACCGTGGCATCGGAGTTGCCGCCGATGTAGATGGGCGGGTGGGGCTTCTGCACCGGCTTGGGGCGGCAGTAGGAGGACTCGAAGTCGACGTACTTGCCGTGATACTCGGCGGGCTCGTCGGTCCATAGCGCCGTGACGGCTTCGATGCTCTCATCGAGCAGTGCGCCACGGGTTTTCGGGTCGGTGCCGTGATCGCGCATCTCTTCGAGGTTCCACCCGGCGCCCACGCCGAGTACGAACCGGCCGTCGGAGATGACGTCGATGCTGGCGGCTTCCTTAGCGGTGTGGATGGGGTCGCGCTGGATCAGCAGTGCGACGCCCGTGACGAGTTCGATCGTGGAGGTCACTGCCGCCGCGGCCGCGAGGGTGACGAACGGGTCGAGCGTGTTGTAGTACCACGGCGGCAGGTCGCCACCATCCGGATAGGCCGATTCGCGGCTGACCGGGATGTGGCTGTGTTCGGCAACGATGAGTGAGGCGAATCCGCGCTCCTCGATCGCCCGGGCCAGCGATACGGGGTCGATGCTGTCGTCGTCGACGAAGGTGGCAATGCCGAACTTCATCTGGCCGACCTTACTCCCGGCAGGACTGCAGCACCCGGCACAGCGTCTGGCCGACTCTTTAACCGGCCCGACGACGTTTTTGAGCGTCCAGTCAAAAGTTTGGCAAATGTTCAGACCATGTTCGACCTGCACGATTAACCCCTCCCCAACCGTTGCGTCAGGCAAAACAGCGACTCAATTGCTTGCGTCTGCAACGATCGCGGAAATCCACCTGAGAAATAGCTGAGATCTTGATTACCGGTGCGTTAGTTTCACCGCCAGCTAAGGGAAAAGTCGTTGAAAGTGGCTCGCGTCAGCGTCGTCAGATTTATTGACGCTGACGTCAATTGACATCGGGAAACCAGGGAGAATCGTGGGGAAACACAGCATTGCGCAGAGTCGTGGTCGGCGGGCCGCGGTAGGACCGATCGCGACGGCAGGACTGGCGAGTGTGGCGTTGGCGGGTGCCGGCGTCATGCTCCTGTTGGGTCCGGACTCACCGACGATGAGGTCGGTCTCCGCAGATGTCAGGCTGGTCAACACCGAGGGCCCGGGCAGTGGTGACAACTCCGGTGCGGACAAGCCTTCGGACACCACCGGCAACACCGGGGCCAACTCCAAAGCCAAGAAACCAGGGCACCCCTCCGTCAAGCAGGTCCAGGAACGTCTGCGCGAGCGCGCCACCGAAGCCACGAAAGCCTTCAATGACCGTGCCGCCGAGGCCAAGAAGGCTGTCGACGACATCGCCGATGGCGTCGGACTCAAGCGCGGCAACGCCACCGATGACAACGAGACTCGGGGCCCGCTGTGGCGGCCGAAGTTGCCGGCGTCCTCCAATGCCGACAAGAGCGACCCGACCGAGTCGAAGGCCGGTTCGAAGGACGGACTGGACCCCACCACTGCAGATGAGCCCAAGCAGCAATGGAAGCGCACCCCGGCGAATGTGCTGCAGGACAACCCGATCTCCCACCGCGTCAGCGACCTGACCGAACGGGTCGCGGCCGCCCTGCCGGATCCCACCCCCAATGACAAGCAGCTCGACTCCGGCATCACGACCGGTTGGCTCGGCGCTGGATCGGCGGATCCTGCGCCGACCGCGCCACAGGCATTCGTCGCCCCGACACCTGCCCCGGCACCCGCGCCGATCAGCCCGATCACCGGGCTGCTGTCCGCGGTCACGCTGGGCACGATCATGACCCCGAACGCGCCGACGGAGCCCGCCGACATGCCCGGCGTCTGGGCCGTGATGGCCTGGGCGCGTAGGCAATCAGCGTTCACCGTGGACAACAACACGGCCGCTGCGCGCAACACATTGGTTGCCCCCACGCTGAATTCGGCGGTGCTCGACCCGACCGAGATCGTCAACCGGTGGATCTACCAACCGGTGCACTACGGGGCGCAGCTGTGGATCACCAGCCCGCTCGGGTCGGCCGTCGGCAACACCATCAACCAGATCTCGGGGCAGTACCTGATCGGCAACGGCGCCGACGGTACCGAAGCGAACCCCGATGGCGGCGACGGCGGTCTGTGGATCGGCGACGGTGGTGACGGTTACGACGGTGTCGCCACGGGTCAGGCCGGCGGCGACGGCGGTGATGCCGGCTGGTTCGGCGACGGTGGCGAGGGCGGTAACGGCTGGGCCGGCATGGACGGCGGTGACGGTGGCGACGGCGGCAGCATCATGGGCATCGGCGGTGACGGCGGCGACGGCGGCGCATCCTTTGACCTCCAGCCCGCGGGCAACGGCGGCCGCGGTGGCGACGCCAACGGCTGGTTCTTCGGCATCGCCGGCGATGGTGGTCGCGGCGGCAACGGCATCACCGGTGCCAGTGGAACGGCGGGCGACTGGAATGTCGACTACGGCAACGGATATGGCAACGGCCAGGACGGTGGTGTCGGCGGCGGCAACGGCGGCAATGGTGGCGACGGCGGTGACGCCAACGGGTTCCTGTTCGCCAGCGGCGGCAACGGCGGAGACGGCGGCGACGGCGGCACGGGCGGTGTCGGTGGAACCGGCGCCAACGGCGACCCCGCTCATCTCAGCGGTGGCACCGGCGGAACGGGTGGCACCGGCGGTGGCACCGGTGGCATCGGCGGCGCGGCCGGAGCCGGCGGCGGGTTCTTGAACCTCCTCGGCCACCGCGGCGTCGCGGGCAGTACCGGCAATCAGGGCAGCGGTGGCGACGGCGGGGCCGGCGGCATGGGATTCGGGCTCATCACCGGCGGCGCCACTGGGACGGCAACCGGCGGATTCGGTGGCGCCGGCGGGTCCGGTGCACAGTCCACCACTGCCGGAGCCGGACATGGCGGTGGTGGCGGCGGCGGCGGTGGTGGCGCCGTCCTCAGTGCCACCAATGGCGGAACCGTCGACGGCACCGCCACCGGAGGAAACGGTGGCCGCGGCGGCAACGGCTCGGTGACCGCGGCCGGCGGCGACGGCGGCACGGGCGGTATCGGTCAGATCACCGCCGACGGACCAAACAGCAGTGCCACCGGCGCCGCCCACGGTGGCGAGGGCGGCAACTCGACCGGCACCGGCACCGGCGGCACCGGCGGCCTGGGCACCGTCAAAGCGACGTCCGGCGGCACGGCTAATGGCACGGGTACCGGCGCTACGGGCGGCGCGGGCGGCGACGGCAGCGATGGCGGTATCGGCGGCGCCGGCGGCATCGGCGGGGTGGTTGCCCAACGCGCCACCAGCACCGCCACAGGTACCGCGACCGGTGGCGACGGCGGGAACGCCGCCGGTGCGGGCAGCACCGGCGGCGGTGGTGGTGACGGCTGGATTCAGACCGGCTATGCCGCCGCCAATCTCGGCGACGGCAGCGACGCCAGCGGCAACGCGTACGGCGGCAAGGGCGGCGATGCCACCACCGGCGGCCACGGCGCAGTCGGTGGCATCGGCACCGTCATCGCCTCGGGCACCAATTCGACAGCCAGCGGCAACGCGTACGGCGGTGACGGCGGTGCCGGCTCCAACGGCGGAACCGGCGGCCAGGGAGCGCGAGCGCAGATCACGGCATACGGCAACGACTCCACGGCCGACGGCACCGTCGACGCGGGTAACGGCGGCAACGGCACCGGCACCGGCATCACAGGCGGTGACGGCGGTCAAGCCGTCATCGGTTCGGGTCAGAGCTCGGGCTTCGGCAACGCCGTCGTAACAGGAGGCAAGGCAACCGGCGGTAACGGCGGCAATGGCACTGCCGCAGGCAACGGCGGCAACGGCGGCGGCGCCAGTATCACCGCCAGACGAATCGCCGATTCCATCATCGACAGCACCGCGACCGGCGGCAACGGCGGCACCAGCGGGGCCACCGGCGGCACCGCCATCATCAACACGGCCGGCGCCAGCGACCCCAGCGTCATCAAGAATTCGTCTGCTACCGGCGGTAACGCCGGTGCGGGCGACGCCAACGGCGGCGTCGGCGGAAACGGCGGTGCGGCCTCAGTCAACGCCGCCGCCGGCGGTGACGTCGACGGCGGCCATGCCAAGGGCACCGATGGTGGCAAGGGCACCAACAGTGGTAAGGGCGGCGCCGGCGGCGCAGGCACTATCGAGGCCGGCGCCGCGGGCAGTACCGCCACTGGAACGGCCACCGGCGGCGTCGGCGGAAACGGCGACGGCGCGGGCAGCACCGGCGGTGCCGGCGGCGAGGGCAAGATCGCCGCCACGGCGTCCGGCGCCAATGCGAGCGGCGTCGGCACGGGCGGCGCCGGTGGCAGCGGCACCAACGGCGGTACCGGCGGCGGCGGTGCGCAGGGTGGGATCTTCGCCCAGCGGACGAACAGCACGGCGACGGGTACCGGTATCGGTGGCAGCGGCGGCACGGCCGACGGTGCCGGCAGCACCGGCGGTGCTGGCGGCGGCGGCTGGATTCAGACCGGTTATTACGCCGGCGGAGCCAATAGCACTGCGGAAGGTTATGCCCGCGGCGGTGCGGGCGGCGGCGGGACAACCGGCGGACACGGCGGTACCGGTGGAATGTCCGTGGTGCTGGCGACCGGAAACAACTCCAGCGCGAAGGGCAGCACGTACGGCGGCGCAGGCGGCGCAGGCTCCAACAGCGGCACCGGTGGCAACGGCGCGCTCGGACAGATCGTGGCCATGGGCGGCGGATCGCACGCGGAGGGCACCGGCACAGGCGGCAACGGCGGCACCGGCAACGGCGCAGGAATCAAGGGCGGCAACGGCGGTCAAGGTGTCGTCTCGGCGGGAGCCTCATCCGGAGCTGTCGCCAACAGCACCGCCCAGGGCAACGCGACCGGCGGCGACGGCGGCGCGGGTCAGGGCGGCGTCAACGGCGGCAACGCCGGCGGCGGCACCATCTCCGCGAAGGGTCTCAACGATTCCATCACCGGCGGCACTGTGTCCGGCAGCGACGGCGTGACCGGTGCCCAAGGCAATAGCGGACAGCTGAACACCGACAACGGCGGCAGGATCACCGATAGCTCCGCGATCGCCGGTCAAAGCAGCAACAGTGCCGTCGGTGGCGGCGCCAGCATCAAGGTCACCAGCGCGGGCAGTGTCGTCACCAACACCCACGCAAAGGGGGGTGACGCCGGTGCGGGCGATGCCAATGGCGGCGTCGGCGGCAACGGCGGTGCGGCCTCGGTCTCCGCGGCAAACGGCGGAGACGTCACTGATGGCGTTGCCAACGCAGGCAACGGTGGCGCAGGGATCACCGGCGGCAAGGGCGGTGCCGGTGGAGCGAGCACCATCTCGGCCACCCTCGCGACGGACAACCTCACCGGGAACACAACGGGTGGGCTCGGCGGGACAGGCACGGGCACCGGGGCCACCGGCGGCGCCGGCGGCGCGGGCACCAACGGTGGTACCGGAGGTGCGGGCGGCGACGCCGCAATCAGCGCCGACTCCACCGGAACCGCCAGCGGCACCGCGACGGGTGGGGCCGGCGGCACTGGCACCGGTACCGGCAGCGTCGGCGGCACCGGTGGCTGGGCTGAGGTGCAGGCCGGCTACGGAAGCATCACCGGCGGCACGGCCAGCGGTACCACGACCGGCGGCAAGGGCGGCAATGCCACGGGCGGCGGCCACGGCGGTGCCGGCGGAGCCTCGCTGATCATGGCGGCAGGCGCCGGCAGCATCGCCACCGGCAACACCGCCAAGGGTGGTGATGGCGGCGCGGCCAGCACAGCAGGCGCCACTGGCGGTGACGGCGGCTTCACCAACATCGCGGCCCTGAACGGAAGTATCACGGGCAGCACCGCAACCTCCGGAAACGGCGGCGCAGGTAACGGCGGCAACGGCGGCAAGGGCGGTGACGGCTGGATTCAGGCCTACGACCCGTCGGCCCCAGCCGGTACCGCCATCGTCAACGGCAAGTCGACTGCGGGTAACGGCGGCAACGGCGGCACCAACGGCAGCGGCGGCGCGACCGGCGGCAAGGGCGGCAACGGTGGCAACAGCACCTTCTGGAAGTCGGGTGGCCAGACATCCAACAACGGGGTGAACACCGGCGGCAAGGGCGGCAACGGCGGCAACGCCACTGCACCCGGCGGCGGCGGCACCGGTAATGGCGGCGCGGGCGGCAACGGCGGCGTCGGCGGCAACACCGCAGGTGTGCTCGGCAACGGCGGCGTCGGCGGCAACGGCGGCAACGCCCTGCCCGACGGCACGCCCGGCACCGTCGGCTCCACGGGCGCCAACCAGCCCTGACCGTCAGCACGAAAAGAGAGGCCCGCTTCGGCGGGCCTCTCTTCTTTCATACGACGCGTAGCCCGTCCGGAATCTTGCTCGGATCGCGCCAAAAGGCGTCGTGGACAAAGCGATTGAACAGATCCGGTGGAAGCACGGTCTCGCGCGGTTCAGCCTTCACCTCGCCGCGCACGGTATGCAGCCCGGGCGTCCCGGCGCGTTCGTCGAACTCGGTGACGTCGTAATCGACATGGCCGAAGTCGTGTTCGAAGACCGGCTCGCCGATGAATTGGTAGATGGCATGCATGACCTTGGCCGGCTCGGTGGTCAGGGTGTCGTACTGCACCACCAGCAGACGGTCGCGTTGGGCGCCGTAGCACGCCTGCTTGAGGGCATCGTATGGGCCGCCAACCATACCGTCTTGTGCGGCAACGTCATTGGCCCTGGTATAGACCGTACCGCCGGCGCTGTAGTTGAAGATCGACGACGGGCTGAACACGTTGCGCTGAACGAGTCGTTCGATGCTGTCGATCACCCACGGCAATTCGCGAACGCAGGCAATGACTTTCGCCTCCGGGAACAGCTGCGCGATCGCCGGCATCCGCGCGCACCAGCCACGGTTCGTGTCGAACACCACCTGGGCGGCGCAATCAGAGTAGTAACTGTCGAACAACCCGCGCAGGATGCGCTCCCGCTTGGCGTCGTCGAGGAACACCGAGAACTCGTTGCGGGCGCTCATCTGGGCGACCAGTGCGTCGAATAGCCCGGCCAACGGACCCGACATCCCGGCCTGAAAGCGCGGATTCTGGCGGAGCAGCGCGGCCAACAACGTCGACCCTGATCGCGGTAGACCCGAGATGAAATGAAGCGGCGTCACCGTTGCCCTTCCGCCCGCAATCCGTCGAACACCACCGAGGTGACCCGCTCGGCCACGTCGGCGTTGTAAGTCTGCATGGCCTGACAGCCGACCAGAAGCGCTTTCACGTCCGCGACCGTCACGTCACCCCGCACCGTGCCTGCGCGCTGAGCTGCGGCCAGCAGGTCACCGACGACGGCGAGATACTCGTCCTCGGCCTCGGGCACCACGGAGTTGACGTCGATGCCCGATCCGGCCAGGGCATCGACCAGCCCTCGGTCCGCTGCGCCCCACTGCAGCACCATCGACCGCAGGAACGTGAACATCGCCTCGGCCGGATCGGCCTCGGCGAGCAGGGTCCGCCCCTCCTCGACGACGCCGCGGATCCGCTCGGCGATCACGGCCTGGAACAAGGCTTCCTTTGTCGGGAAGTGGCGATAGACGGTGCCCGCACCCACCCCGGCACGGCGGGCGATCTCGTCGATGGGCACGGCCAGTCCGTCGGCCGCGAATGTCTCGTAGGCCACCTCGAGTACCCGGGCGCGGTTGCGCGCCGCATCCGCACGCATTCGCCATCACCTCACAAACCTGTCGCACCGAACCATTGACAAAGCGGGGCGTACGTTCCGTATATTCGAACACAACCGGAGTACTCACTCCGTTTAGCCCTCTAGGAGTCTCTCATGACCAAGTGGACCACCGCCAAGATTCCGGACCAATCAGGCCGCACGGCCATCGTGACCGGCGCCAATACCGGCCTCGGGCTCGAAACCGCCAAGGCGCTGGCCGCCAGGGGTGCCCACGTCGTCCTCGCCGTACGCAACGTGACCAAGGGCGAGGCGGCCGCCGAGTGGATCTCGCGGTCGGTACCCTATGCTGACCTTGAGCTGCAGCGCCTCGACCTGGGATCACTGGCCTCGGTGCGCGAAGCCGCCGAGGAGATCAGAACCAAGCACGAGCGCATCGACCTGCTGATCAACAACGCCGGCGTGATGACGCCACCCAAGGAGACCACCGCCGACGGCTTCGAGCTGCAGTTCGGCACCAATCATCTCGGCCACTTCGCCCTCACCGGCCTCCTGCTCGACCGCCTCCTGCCGGTTGCCGGCTCACGGGTCGTGACGGTCAGCAGCATCGGCCATCGCTTCTCGCGCGGCATCCGGTTCGAGGATCTGCAGTGGGAACGCAGCTACAACCGTCTCCAGGCCTACGGTCAGTCCAAGCTCGCCAATCTGCTGTTCACCTATGAACTCCAGCGCCGCCTGATCGGGCAGCACACCACCGCGCTGGCCGCGCACCCCGGCGGATCCGACACCGAACTGGCGCGCCATCTACCCGGCCCCGTGCAGCGCGCGGTCCCGCTACTGCGTCCGCTCTTCCAGGAGGCCGCCATGGGCGCGCTGCCGACGCTGCGCGCGGCGACCGACCCGGGTGCGCTCGGCGGGCAGTACTACGGCCCCGACGGACTCGGCGAGCAGAAGGGCTACCCGAAGTTGGTGACCTCCAACGAGCGGTCCTACGACCTCGAGCTGCAGCGCCGCCTGTGGAAGGTGTCGGAGGAGCTGACGGGCGTCGCCTTCCCGGTGTTGCAGGACGCGCGCGCCTGAATTCCCTTCGTTCTCTTCGCCGATTTCGACACCAGGGCAGTTCCGACGCGCTTCGAACGACCCTGGTGTCGATCTCGACGCGAACGACCACAGCACGTCTAGGCTGGCACTCGTGTCGTTCTGGGATCCCAGGAATGTGCCGCCCTATCCCCCGGCTCGCTACACCAAGGACGAGCCGGAAGTCAGCGCCTGGCTGAAGCGCGGCGACGAGCCGCCCGACTACGACTCGTTGGGCCTCGTCAAGTACCACTACCTGGCCAACCAACAGCAGACCAACGGCGACTACGGGCTGTACCGCGTCGACATCAGCCCGCAGGGCGGCGGCCCCGGCCCGCATTTTCACCGCGCCATGTCGGAGGCCTTTTTCGTCCTGTCCGGCACCGTCAAGCTGTACGACGGAAACGCCTGGCGCGACGGCAACCAGGGCGATTTCCTGTATGTCCCGCCGGGCGGAATCCACGGCTTCCGCAACGAGGCCGACGCGCCGACGTCTCTGTTGATGTTGTTTGCTCCCGGCGCGCCGCGGGAGGCGTACTTCGAGGGCTTCGCCCAGTTGGCCGACCTCACGGACGAGGAACGCGCCGAGTGGTTCGTCAAGAACGACAACTACTTCCTCTGACCGTGAACCACTGGCTGACCGCCACTACGAACGATGCTGAGCGTTTGCTCCATCGCCGCGGCTGCACGACGTGACTACGACACATCCCGGGTGAGCGAACGAGCCGGGCCGGCGGCAGACAACCAGCTCGGCGAGCGACACGCCCGGCGAGCTCCTGCGGATATGCGCCGACGTAACGCGCTGGCCTAGACTGCTTTCCGACGGAGAGGAGTCCTCGGGTGCGGGCTGATGCAGCGCCCAGCACCCAGGCACTTCGGGGCTGGCAGCGCAAAGCGCTGGTGAAATATCTGACGGCCAAACCGCGGGACTATCTCGCGGTCGCCACCCCCGGCGCGGGTAAGACGACGTTTGCGCTGCGGATCGCGGCCGAACTGCTCAACGACCGCACAGTCGACGCGATCACCGTGGTGGTGCCCACCGAACACCTCAAGATCCAGTGGGCCGAGTCGGCGGCACGCAACGGCATCGCGCTGGATCCGAGATTCAGCAACTCCGACTCCCAGACCTCGGCCGAGTACCACGGCGTCGTCGTCACCTATGCCCAGGTGGCCAGCCACCCCACCCGGCACCGGGTGCGCACCGAGAACCGCCGGACGCTCGTCATCTTCGACGAGATCCACCACGGCGGCGACTCGAAGAGTTGGGGCGACGCGATGCGCGAGGCCTTCGACGACGCGACGCGGCGCCTGTCCCTGACCGGTACCCCCTTCCGCAGCGACGACAGCCCGATCCCGTTCGTCAACTACGAGCCCGACGAGGCCGGGTTCCAGCGCTCGCAGGCCGACCACGTGTACGGCTATTCCGACGCGCTGGCCGACGGCGTGGTCCGGCCCGTGGTGTTCCTCGCCTATTCAGGCGAGGCCCGCTGGCGTGACAGTGCCGGCGAGGAGCACGCGGCGCGCCTCGGCGAGCCGCTGACCGCCGAGCACACCGCCCGGGCCTGGCGCACCGCCCTGAACCCGACGGGCGAGTGGATGCCCGCGGTCATCGCGGCCGCCGACAAACGGTTGCAGCAGAAGCGACAGCATGTGCCCGATGCCGGCGGCATGATCATCGCCACCAACCAGACCACCGCCCGTGCCTACGCCGATCTGCTCACCAAGATCACCGGCGAGGTGCCCACCGTGGTGCTCTCCGACGACCCGAGCGCGTCCGACCGGATCAGTCAGTACTCGGCGAGCACCAGCCGATGGCTGGTCGCGGTCCGCATGGTGTCCGAGGGCGTCGACGTGCCGCGGTTGTCGGTCGGCGTGTACGCCACGAGCGCCTCGACCCCGTTGTTCTTCGCGCAGGCCATCGGCCGGTTCGTGCGGTCGCGCCGCCCCGGTGAGACCGCGAGCATCTTCCTGCCGTCGGTGCCCAACCTGCTCCTGCTGGCCAGCGAGATGGAAGCCCAACGCAACCACGTGCTGGGCAAGCCGCACCGGGAATCCGACGGACTGGATGACGAAGCGCTCGAAGCTGCCGAGAAGCGCAAGGACGAGAAGGGCGAGCTGGAGAACGGCTTCGAGTCGCTGGGCGCCGACGCCGAGCTGGACCAGGTCATCTTCGACGGTTCCTCCTTCGGCACCGCGACGCCGGCCGGCAGTGACGAGGAGGCCGACTATCTGGGCATCCCCGGCCTGCTCGATGCCGAGCAGATGCGAGACCTGTTGCGGCGCAGGCAGGATGAGCAACTCACCAAGCGCACGGCAGAGGCCGCGGTGTCGGGTGGTCCGCCGCCGTCGCGCACCACGCACGGCCAGTTGCGCGAGTTGCGTCGCGAACTCAACGCGTTGGTGACCATCGCGCATCACCGCACCGGCAAGCCGCACGGTTGGATCCACAACGAGCTGCGTCGCATCTGCGGCGGGCCCCCGGTGGCTGCCGCGACCACCGATCAATTGAAGGCACGCATCGAAGCCGTGCGGGATCTGAAGGCCTGACACAGGCCCGGGCGCGGCGTCCGATCGCAATAAAATCTGAGTCCCTCAAACTCCCCCGAGACTCAACTGGAACTTGTTACAGTCGGCCAATTGCGTTCTGTTGCAGCCAGAACAGTTGGGGGAGAGGCTATGCCGACGACATCCGCTACCACTGGAGGCGCCCGTTTCATCGGGCGGGTGGGCACTCTCGCGGTCGCACTGGGAATAGGTGTGGCGGTGGCCAACGGCACCGCGATCGCGTCCGCCGAGACCGGTGGTTCGGACTCGTCGGGAACACATTCAAAGGCGACCGGCAGTACCAAGTCGGACAGCTCGACCCCGAAGAAGGGCCCCCGCAAGCCGTCCTTCTCGGACCCGCAGAAGCTGGCCAAACGGGTCAGCGACGCGGCCGCCAAGGTGGAGTCCGCGCTCGGCAGTTCGAAGATCGGCGAGCGTCGTTCGTCGGCAGTATCGACCGACCGCAAGACGGACGGCAAGGACGGTAAGACCGGCAAGGGCACCGCCAAGTCCACGGCGGCCGATGCCGTCGAGACCGCGGCCGACAATGTGCGACAGTCGGTGTCGCGGGCCTTCACCAAGGCCGCCGACACACCCCGCCGGTTTTCGGCCGCGCTGGACAACCGGCCGCAGGCCGCCGAGGCCGAGGCTGCCGCGCCACTGGAGACACTGACAGTCGTCACCAAGACGGTGGCGAAAGATGTTGTGGATAAACTGATTCCGGTGTCAGCGCGCACGCAGGCTCCGGCGGCGCAGACCATACCGGAGATCGTGGCGGCGGCCACGGAGCGGCTCAAACCGCGTCTCCCGGAGACTCCGGTGAGTCCGCTGCAGGACCTCGGGCTGGCGGCACTGCTGGGCTGGTCGCGCCGCGATGGCAACCAGGGCCTTGTCCCCATCGGGCGCGTCACCACACCCGAAACGGCCTCGCAGGTGACTCCGGAGGTGACATCTCAGGTGACCACACAGGCGACGAGCATATTGGCCACCGAGGACCAGCTCGCAGCCGAACAGCAGGTCGGCCAGATCGTCAACACGCCGTTCGTCCAGCTGGCCAAGGTGGTCCTGATGGCGGCCTGGTACGTCGAGGCGGCCAAGAACTTCGCGACCGTCGGCGGCCCGGACTTCACCAATTTCTCGCAGCTCAACGAGGCCGCCACCGAGTTCGCCAACCAGTCGGCAACGGAATTCCTGCTGCTGAACTCGAATGACCCGAAGCTGCTGCTGCAGGTCAACCCGCCGCACAGTTGGAACGGGCAGAACGCCGGCGGTACCCGGATCTGGTACGACAACCCCGATACCGTCTACCGCTTCACGGGGATCAACGGCGCCTCGACCTACCAGATCCAGGGCAAGGTCGCGGGGTATGACCCGGCCGACCCGAGCACCCACCCCACTTCTGCCAACACCAATTTCAGTGTGCTGACCGGAATCAACGGGGTCACCGCCGCCAATCTCAACGGCGAGGAACTGAGTATCCGGGACGACGGCACGTTCACCATCGTGGTGAGTCCCGATGGGGCACCGGCCAACCCCGAGAAGGGCATGAACTACATCCAGGCCCCGGCCAACTCGACGATCCTCGCCACCCGAAACACCTTGGGCGACTGGAACACCGAGACGCCCATGACGCTCACCATCGAGAAGACCGCCGGCCCGCCCAGCAGCTTGTTCAGCCAGATCGGCGGGTTCGCCATCCCGGTCATCGGCGAGACCGTGGTGAAGAATCCGCTCCTGATGAGCCTGGTTTCGATCGTCCCGGCGTTCGACAGGGCACCGCTGCTGCTGTCGTCCGCCGAGACGGCCATCCTGATGCTGGTCACCGGAATCAACGGCGAGAACACCTACATGTCCGTCGCAACCGCCACCGGAGCGCCCAATGTGCTGTCCCAGCCACAGCACAACGCACAGTTCCTCTCCACCCAGTTGCAGAGCGCCGGCTACTTCCAGCTCAAGGACGACGAGGCCATGGTCATCACCGTCGATCCCGGTGATGCGGAGTACTTCGTGGTGCCGGTGACGAACGACTGGACCATCACCGGCGACACCCGCAACCAACAGACCAGCCTGAACAACAGCCAGGCCATCAAGAACGCGGACGGCACCTACACCATCGTGGTGTCCAAGAACGATCCCGGCGTGGCGAACTGGGTGTCCACCGGTGGGCTGAACCAGGGCACCATCTCCATGCGATTCCAGGGTGTGGACCCGAACGCCACGAACATGCCGAAGGTCACGACGCAGGTGGTGAAGACCTCGGAAGTCGCGGGCATCGTGAACGACCCGAACAACCCCAACTACAACCCCGAGCAGCTCAACTACGACCGCGCGCAGCAGATCGCCGACCGCCAGGCCGGGTACGACCGCCGCTACACGGTGTAGCCGACAGCCGGACCGCCTTTGCTGATCGCCATCTGATCGCCGATTTCCACTTGTGTGTCGCGTTCGCTGGACAAGCGCGGCCCAGGTGTGGAAACCGGCCCGGCGCGGGCCGCATATCGAGGGATCATCCCCGGCTCCTCGTTGCCATTAGCACCCTGTGAACACTTTTGCAAAAGTGTGCACAGGGTGCTGTCGCCGGTGTTAATCTCGCCGCGTTTATCAACAGGAGAGTGACATCCCACCTCCTGACGGACTAGGAGGATCGTGGCCAAGCACAGGGCAGTGGGTACCAACAGTTGGTGGAGTTCCGCCGGACCGCTCGTCGCCGCGGGGTTGACGAGTGCGGCGTTCGCCAGCGCGGGTGTGATGCTGCTGTTGGGGCCCGATTCGCCGACGATGCAGTCGGTGACCGCCGACATCAGGCTCGTCAACACCGAGGGCTCGACCAACGACGGCGGCCCCGGCTCAGCCAGTTCGGGCGCCTCCCGCGCCGGCGATGGCAAAGCCAAGATCACGAGCAAGCTCAAGCCTTCGACCAAGCCCAGGACCGGTCGGACACCGACCTCCGACGCCACATCCGACTCACCGCGAACCGCGGGCCAGCAGGTCCGGGACCGGATCCGCGCGCGTGCCGACGCCGCCATGAGGGCTCGGACCGACGTTCTGGGCACCACGAACCCGCACCCGAACACCGCAGTGGACACCGCGGGTGACGTCACCACCGGGGACGCCACGACCGACGACACCCCGCAGACCCGCCGCCCGCGGGGCGTGCGGTCAACTCCCGGCCAGCCACCCAGAGCGGCTCATCGCGCGGATCGCGCCACGGCCGACGACGCCAAACAGAACGCCGGCGTGCTGGTAACCAACCCGACCACCGGTCACAGCGCCGGCGAACCGGACGCTCCGGCCGCCGCCGAGGTACCGAACACCACCGTCAACCAGGTTCTGAGCGGCCGGCGGGCCCAGTTCGCGTCGGCGACCCCGGAAACTGTCCCGGCCATGTCTACCGCCCCCGCCTCGGCCAAGACCGGCACGAGAACGGCGATCAGCCCGATCACCGGCATGCTGTCCGCGATCAATCTGGGCACCATGCTGGCCCCCGAGGCGCCGACCGCACCCAGCCAGATGCCCGGTGTCTGGGCCGTGATGGCCTGGGTGCGCCGCCAAACCGAGCAGGTCGCCGTCAAGCAGGTGCATATGGCCGCTCCGGCCTCGCTGGTTGCCACCTCACCGCTGACCGCCAACTCACGTCTGGCTGCGCCCTCACCCCTGGCGTCACCTCTGGCCTCGCCCCTGCTCCCTATCAACCCGGTCCAGCAGGTCAATCTCTGGATTTATCAGTCGGTGCACGGCGGCGTGCAGGCGTGGATAACGAGCCCGATCGGCATCGTTGTCGACACGGTCATCAACACCGCGTCCGGCCAGTACCTGATCGGCAACGGTGCCGACAGCTACCTGCCCGGTGTCGCCGGCGGCGACGGCGGGCTGTTGCTGGGCGACGGTGGCAATGGCTACAACTCCCTGATCTCCGGGGTGGATGGCACCGACGGCGGCAACGCCGGCTGGTTCGGCAACGGCGGCAACGGGGGCCGCGGCGGTGACAGCATCCTGACCGGTATCGACGGCGGCAACGGCGGCAATGGCGGTGCCGGCGGCACGTTCATGGGCATCGGCGGCGCGGGCGGGGACGGCGGCGCCGGATACCACAACATTGTTGTGGGCCAACCGGGTACCAATGCCGGCAACGGCGGTGACGGCGGCGCAGGCGCCGGGTGGCTGATTGCCAACGGCGGCAACGGAGGCAACGGCGGTGCGGGCGGCAACGGCTTCAACGGACTCGCTGTCCTGGGCGAAAATGGCACCAACGCAGGCAATGGCGGCAACGGCGGCAACGGTGGCGCGAGCCGGAACTGGATCGGCGATGCCGGTCGCGGTGGCTCCGGAGGAGCAGGTGGCACCGGTGGTTCAGGCGGCTCAGGTGTGCTGGGCGGTGGTGCGGTCGGCGGCGGCGGTAATGGCGGCAACGGCGGTATCGGCGGCAACGGAGGCAAGGGTGGCGCCGCGATTCTGGGCCTGACGGGTGCCGGTGGCGCCGGTGGTGCTTCTGGTGACGGTGGCGCCGGCGGTGACGGCTCCAACGGCAGCTCGTCGCTGATCGCCGACGGCGGTGCCGGCGGTGGGGGCGGCAACGCCGGACAGGCCGGTATCGGTGGTGGCAACGGTTCCGGCGTCGGCCGGGCCATCAACGGCGCGAATGGCAACGGCGGCAACGGCGGTAAGGGCGGTAACGGCTTCAACACCATCACCGCGGTCGGTACCGCAGGCAACGGTGGGCGCGGCGGAGCCGGCGGAAACGGCGGTGTCAACGGCAATGGCGGCACCGGTGGTGCCGGAGGCAAGGGCGGTAGCGGCGCCGACGGTCTGGCCGCGCTCGGCGAGAACGGACCCGACGGCGGTAACGGCGGCGCAGGCGGCGACGGTGGCGCCGGCGGCACCCAGTCCGGCAACGGCGGCACCGGCGGTATCGGCGGCGACGCCGGTAACGGTGGCTCCGGCGGCTCAGGTGTATTGGGTGGCGGCGACATCGGTGGCGGCGGCAACGGCGGTCGTGGTGGCACCGGCGGTGGCGGCGGCCAAGGCGGCACAGCGGCTCTCGGCGCAGTCGGCGGCGGTGGTCGCGGCGGCGCCGGCGGCAATGGTGGCAATGGTGGCGCCGGCTCCAACGGCATCTCCTCGGTCCAGGCCAGCGGCGGTAAGGGCGGCGACGGCGGCGCAGCAGGCGTGGTCGGCCTCGGCGGCTTCAACGGCGCAGGCACCAACCAGGCGGCCAACGGCACCAACGGCACCGGTGGCAATGGCGGAAAGGGCGGCGACGGCTTCGACACCCTGACCGGTGTCGGCACTGCCGGCAACGGCGGCACAGGTGGTGCCGGCGGATCCGGCGGCGTCGATGGCAACGGCGGCAACGGTGGCGACGGTGGTGCCGGCGGAACCGGCGCAAACGGAGGTGCGGCCCTGGGCACCAGCGGTGCGTCCGGCGCCAACGGTGGTGCCGGCGGTGCCGGTGGTGCGGGCGGCACCCACTCCGGTAACGGCGGCAAGGGTGGCGCCGGCGGTGCCGGCGGTGACGGTGGCAAGGGCGGCACGGGTGTCGTCGGCGGCAATACCGGCGGGTCCGGCGGGAACGGCGGCAGCGGTGGTGCCGGTGGCAAGGGCGGCACAGCCACCAACGGCACCGTCGGCACCGGCGGTAAAGGTGGCAAGGCCGGCAACGGTGGTACCGGCGGTGCCGGTTCCAACGGCATCTCGTCGGTCCAACGCAACGGCGGCAAGGGCGGCAACGGTGGCACCGCGGGTTCAGGCGGCGCCGGCGGCTTCGACGGTGCCGGCCTCCATCAGGCAGCCGACGGTGCAGGCGGCACCGGCGGCAACGGCGGTCGCGGCGGCGACGGCTTCAACTCCCTCACCATCGTGGACACCGCGGGCCGCGGTGGTGACGGTGGTGCCGGCGGATCGGGCGGCGTGACCGGCACCGGCGGCGCGGGCGGGGCCGGCGGCAAGGGTGGCAACGGCGGCAACGGGACCATCGGGCCCTCGCTGGGTGCTACCGGCTTGTCGGGAACCAACGCCGGCGCCGGCGGCAACGGCGGCGCTGGTGGTGCCGGCGGTACCAGTTCGGGCAACGGCGGCAAGGGCGGCTCCGGCGGAACCGGCGGAACCGGCGGCAACGGCGGCACCGGCGGTCTTCCCGCGTTCGGTACCAACAACGCGGCCGGCATCAGTGGTGGCGGTGGCTTCGGCGGCGCCGCGGGCACCGGCGGCAACGGCGGCAACGGCGGCGCCGGGGGCACCGCTCAGCACGGCGTCGACGGTGCGGGCGGGGCCGGCGGCACCGGCGGCAACGGCGGTACGGGCGGATCGGGCCAGACCGGCGCAGCCGGTACCGCGTTCATCAACAACAACGCCGGTTCGACCGGTGGGGTGGGTGGCCACGGCGGCGCCGCGGGCGCCGGCGGCAACGGCGGAACTTCCGGCAACAACGTCGGTGGCGAGGGCGGCAGCGGCGGTGTCGGCGGCGAGGGCGGCTCCGGTGGCGCGGGCGGCAAGGGTTACAACGACAACGTGACCCAGTGGGGCAACGGCGGTAACGGTGGCGCCGGAGGGACGGGCGGCGCCAGCGGCAACGGGGGCAACGGCGGAACCGGCGCGACAACCGGTGCCGGCGGCAACGGTCCGGCGGGCGGTGCCGGAGGCGCCGGCGGTTCGGGCGGTGCCGACGGCGGCCACGGCACCCACGGCGGCACCAGCGGCGCCGGCGGTAGCAGCGGCGCCGACGGTGCAGGCGGCAGCGGAAACCCAGCCGGCAGCAACGCAATCCGCGCATAGTTGATGCGGTGTGGCGCCGCTGGTCGGCGCCACACCGCATTTTCTGGATCAGAGACCCAACAGCCCCGGAAGATCCGCCACCGAGTCGATGACGTGGTTGGGCTGCATCGCGAATTCGTCTGCGGCCCAACGGTCCAGCGTGGCCTGACGGAACTTCCCGGTACGCACCAGCACCCCGGCCATGCCCACCACCTGGGCGGCGAGGACATCGTTGTTGAGGTCATCGCCGACCATGTACATCTCCTCGGGGTCGACGCCGAGGCGGTTGGCCGCGGCCAGGAACCCTTCCGGAGCGGGCTTTCCCACCGCCGTGGCCTTGCGGCCCGACGTCTCTTCCATCCCGATCAAGTACATGCCGGTGTCGACCCGCAGTCCGTCGGTGGTGTTCCACGCGGTGCTGCGGTGCATGGCCACGACGGGCACGCCCTGGGCCATCCAGTCGTAGACCCAACTGAGCGTGAGGTGGTTGTACTCCGGCCCGGCGCCGCCGAGCAGCACCACGTCGGGGGTGTCGGGTGCGGCAGGTCCGATGAACTCGCTCGAATACACCACGTCGACGCCGGGCATGTCCTCACCGATCTGCCCGCTGTTGACCAGGAAACATCGGGCGCCGGGATAGCGGTCACGGACGTATTCGGCGGTCAAGGCGGCCGCGGTGATCACCTCGTCGGCGGCGACGTCCATGCCGGCCGCGGTCAGTAGGTCGGCGATCTGAGCGCGGGTACGGGTGGTGGTGTTCGTCAGATAGGACCGGGCGATCTGCTGCTCGGCCAACATCCGCAAAGTTTCCGCCGCACCGTCGATGGGCTGCCAGGAGGTCACGAGCACACCATCGATGTCGAACAGCACTCCACCGATAGCCATGCAGCGACAGTAAACGTCCGCGAACTCAGCGCAACTCGGGGCCTGCCGGTCCGACGGCCCACCCATTGTCGGCCACCCAGGGCGAGGCGGCCGCCGCGACCGGCCAGGCTTGTTCGGCGGGGATGTCGAGCACGGCGTAGCGCTTCTGCCCCGCGGCCGTCGCCGCGATCAGCGTGGCCACCCCGGCGCGACGCTGAAAATACGTCTGCCGCACCGTCCACCCGATGATCCCTGCGGTATCGAGGTGGTCGCGGCGGCGCTCGAGGCTTCCGGTGCGGGTGACCAGCCAGCCGTCGCGCACGAGATGCCCGAGTGATCGGGCCCGGTCGGCGGCCAGCAGACCCGCGCATCCGAGGATCAACGCCCACAGCACCCACGCCCACACCGGCACCCCGACCACCAGCATCGCGACCCCGGCCATCACGGGCAGCACCAGGGCGCGGGTCCAGCGCCTCCGCACCGCCGCCGGCCCGTGGGCCACCAGCGGCGCATCCACGGCACCGGGATTGCCGATCAGCTCGGCCAGCACTCCCCTGGCCGTGCCGGATGGGCAGGGTGGCAGCAACAGTGAGGCCTCCCCCTCGCCACCGACCCCGGTCATCACCGCGTCCAGGCGGGCCCCACCGAAGGCCCGCACCAGCAGGGGCTCCCGCAGGGTGCCGCCGCGTAGCCGCCGCATGTCGTAGGTGTGCTGCCGCAGCCGTAACAGACCGTGCTCCAGGTGCAAGACGTCGGAATCCCTACGCAACACCAGATTTCCGTAGGTCAGCAACGACCTCAGTACTGACAACACCACCGAGGCGACGAGCACCACGACGACGACCACCACCACGCTGACCAGGACGCCCAGCCGTTCGGCCACCGCAACCCCGGACTGAGCAAGCTCTGAATTCTCCAGGGCGGCACCGACACCGGCTTGATAGACCACTCCGGCGGCGGCCGCGATCATGGCCAGGCCGGTGAAACTCAGCGGGCTGTAGCGCAGCCAGGATGGCTGCCAGCGGGCCAGCTCGCGTCCCAGCGGCGCCTCGGCGAGCGGTACCGCATCGGCGAGCAGGATCGCGCGCAACCGGGGCACCTGCTGCGCTTCGACCGCATCGAGGGCGAACACGGTGTCGCCCTTCGCTTCCTGGCCGGTGCTGATCCGTAGCACGGTCAGCCCGAGCAGCCGGTGCAGCAGCCGGGCATCGGTCGAGACCGAGCGAATCCGGTTGCGCGGCACCGACAACGTCTTGCGTTGCACCAGCCCGGTGCGCAGTTTCACCTCGTCCGGTTCGATGCGATAGGTGGTGGTGAACCACCGCGCCAGGCCGATGCCGATGGTGAGCACGATCGCTGCGATCGTCCAGCCCTGGTTGCCCGTCGCCGAGCCCAGCACCACCGCCCCGATGAGCAGTGGAATCTGTTGCAGCACTTCATGTACCGGGTGGACCAGCAGCATGCGCGGGCTCAGCCGCTGCCACTGCGGCTCGATGGCCGGCACGTTCATGTGGCGTCCTGCTCGCCGATCGCCGCGATGTCGGTCAACTGCGCCACCACCCGCTCGGCCACGTCGTCGTCGAGCGCCACGATCCGCACCGCGCCCGCCGAGGATGCCGTCGTCACCGTCACGTTGGCCAGGCCGAACAACCGGTCCAGCGGGCCCCGGTACGTGTCCACGGTCTGCACCCGCGAGATCGGGGCGATGCGCCGCTCCTGCACCAGCCACCCCGTGCGGGTGTACACCGCGGGGGTCCCGGACCCGACGTTGATGTCCCACCGGTGCACCCGGTAGCGCCACATCGGCACGACCACGATGAACAGCACCGCGCCCAGGACCGTGACGACCGCCGCGGCGCCGTGCAGCCAGGGCATCCGCCGGTCGATCGCGAACCAGATCAGCTGCGCCAGTGTCAGAACGACCCAGGGGATGGCCGCGCCCAATGCCCAGACCAGCGGTGCCTTGCGGCTGGGCCGCTGGGCGGGATCGATCAGATTCACTGGGCGAACACCGTCTTCCAGTCGTTCTTCATGTCGACGACGGTCCAGCCGTTCGGCCCGGCCTGCTGCAGTGCGGTGACCAGTTTCCCGGAGGACGGCGGATCGGCGTCGTACGCGTACTCGCGCTCGGCATCGGTGTGGTGTACCAGGACGCCGAGGCTGGGCCGCGGGTTGTCGATCGTGGTGTATTCCAGCATGGCCTGGTCACCATCGCTGTTGCCGACGGCCAGAATCGGCCTGCGCCCGACGAACTCGTGGATGCCCGACGGCTTACCGGCCTTGTCGTCGACGAAGACGTAGTCGAGGGTCTTGACGAGTACCGGCTTGCCATCGCGCAGCTCGTATCTGGTGGTGCCGGTGGAACCCACCACCTGCTCGGGTGGGATGCCGTACACCCGCTGCGAGAACACGCGCATGAAATCCGCACCGCCGCCGGAGACGATGAAGGTACGGAACCCGTTGGCGCGCAGGTAGGACAACAACTGCTGTTGCGGTTCGTAGGTGAGTTGGTCATAGGGCTTGTCGAATCGAGGATGCCGGGCGGTTGCCATCCAGTCGGTCACCCGTTGGTTGAACTCGTCGGTGGTCATCCCGGAATGGGTGAGCGCCAGCACGTGCAACAGTCCCTCGTGCCGGTCACCCGCGAGCAGGGTGGCCACGTCGCCTTTGAGCGCCGCCTGCACCATCGGGTCGGCGGCCAGCGCCGGTTCGTGCGGTGCCCGCCGTTTGAGCTCGTCGAAGACGAACGCCGCCTGGAACGGCAGTGGCGCTTCTGCCCACAGCGTCCCGTCGTTGTCGAACACCGCGATGCGGTCTTCCGGCGCGACGAATTCGGGCGTGCCCTGCGTGGTTGTCCGCTTGACGAACTCGGTGATCGAATTCTTGGCCGAGGTGTCGTTCCACGCGGACAACGGATCTGCGGGACGGTCGTTCGACGAACAGCCGGTCAAGCACAACAGCACGGTCAGCAGGACCGCGATCAGAGTGCGCATGGTTCCCAGACTGCTATGGCGCCGGGGTGCCGTCCAGCACCCGCGTTCCGTATGTTCAACCCATGAGCGCCAATTCCAAGTGGACCGAGGCCGATGTTCCCGATCAGTCCGGCCGGATCGCGATCGTCACCGGCTCCAATACCGGGCTGGGCTATGAGACGGCCCGCGTGCTCGCCGCCAAGGGCGCGCACGTCGTCGTCGCCGTGCGCAATCTGGACAAGGGCCGCGAGGCCGTCGACCGGATCATCGCCGCTGTGCCGAAGGCCGACCTCAAGCTGCAGCATCTCGATGTGGGCTCTCTGGACTCGGTCCGTACCGCGGCCGACGAACTCAAGGCCGCCTACCCGCGGATCGACCTGCTGATCAACAACGCCGGGGTGATGTACCCGCCCAAGCAGACCACTGTCGACGGCTTCGAGTTGCAGTTCGGCACCAACCATCTCGGCGCGTTCGCGTTGACCGGGCTGCTGCTCGATCATCTGCTGCCGGTCGACGGGTCGCGCGTCGTCGCGGTCGCCAGCGTCGCACACCGTATCCAGGCCGCCATTCACTTCGACGACCTGCAGTGGGAACGCAGCTACAACCGGGTCGCCGCCTACGGCCAGTCCAAGCTGTCCAACCTGCTGTTCACCTACGAACTCCAGCGCAGGCTGGCCGCCAAGAACGAGCCGACCATCGCGGTGGCCGCCCACCCCGGCCTGTCCAACACCGAACTGATGCGCCACATCCCTGGCACCGGCCTGCCGGGCTACAACCAGCTCGCGAGCCTGTTCACCAACAGCCCGGCCAAGGGCGCGCTCGCCACGCTGCGGGCGGCCACCGCTCCCGACGTGCGCGGCGGCCAGTACTACGGCCCCTCCGGTTTCCGCGAGATGGTCGGCTATCCGAAGCTCGTGAGCTCCAGCAAGCAGTCCCACGACGAGGACCTGCAGCGCCGGCTGTGGACCGTGTCGGAAGAGCTCACCGGCGTCAGCTTCCCGGTGTGATGATGCGGACCGTCGAAGAGCACCAGCAGGTGGTCGCCGGGCTGATCAAACCCCGTGCACCACAAGATCTTCCGTTGAACGACACACTCGGCCTGGTGTTGGCCGCCGATGTGGTCGCCCCGCTGTCGCTGCCCGGCTTCGACAACTCGGCGATGGATGGTTACGCCGTCGTGGCCGACGATGTGGCCGCAGCCACCGAGGACTCCCCGGTGCGGCTGCCGGTCGCCGAGGACATCCCGGCCGGTCGCACCGACCTGCTGACGCTGCAACCCGGGACCGCACATCGCATCATGACGGGAGCGCCGCTCCCGTCGGGTGCCACCGCGGTGGTGCCCGTCGAGGCCACCGACGGTGCGACGGACACGGTGACGATCCGCGCTACGGCCCGGGAGCACCAGCACATCCGCCGGGCCGGCGAGGACGTCACTGCCGGCACTGCTGTTTTGCGCGCCGGTCAGGTGATCACCCCGGCCGCGCTCGGGCTGGCCGCCGCGCTCGGGCTGGCCACGCTGCCCGTGCTGCCGCTGCAGCGCGTCATGGTGATGTCCACCGGCACCGAATTGGTCGCGCCCGGCACCGAGCTGAAGCCGGGGCAGATCTACGAGTCGAACGCGGTGATGCTGGCCGCGGCGGTCCGCGACGCCGGCGCCCAGGCCACCATCGCCCCGATGTCCGCCGACGACGTCGACGCCTTCCGCGCCGCGCTGGCCGAACATGCCCGGGACGCAGATCTGATCATCACCACCGGCGGCGTGAGTGCCGGCGCGTACGAAGTCGTCAAGGATTCACTGTCGGATCAGGTGGAGTTCGTCAAAGTCGCGATGCAGCCCGGCATGCCGCAGGGCGCGGGCACGCTGGACGCACCTGCCGGTGTTCCGATCATCACGTTGCCCGGCAACCCGGTCAGCGCGCTGGTGTCCTTCGAGGTGTTCGTCCGCTCGCCGCTGCGTGCGGCGATGGGCCAGTCCGAGCCGGACCGGCCGCGGCGCACCGCGCAGCTGACCGAGGACCTGACCTCACCGCGCGGAAAACGGCAGTTCCGGCGGGGTGTGCTGACCGGGGATACGGTCAGCAGTTACGGTCCTCCGGCCTCGCATCATCTGCGTTGGCTCGCCTCGGCGAACTGTCTGTTGGAGATCGCCGAGGACGTCACCGAACTTCCGGCCGGGTCGACGGTTCCCGTCTGGGACCTGAGCTAGCAATTCCGCCACCGGGCGCACGTAGAATCCTCCCGATGGCCAGACGCCCCGACCTCCAGCAGTCCGGACCAGAACGCCTCGTGGCGCTGGTGCGATCCAGTGTTCCGCCGATGCATTCGGCGGGATTGCCGTTCGTCGGCGCCAGCCTCGCCGTTGCGGCCCTGGGCCGCAAGCACCGCTGGGTGCGCCGGGCCGGCCTGCTGGCCGCCGGCGCCAACGCCGCGTTCTTCCGGCACCCGGCCCGGGTGGCGCCCACGCGCCCCGGAGTGGTGGTCGCTCCCGCCGACGGGTTGGTGTGCCTGATCGGGGACGCCGTCCCGCCGGCCGAACTGGGATTGCCCGACACCCCGCTGCCGCGGATCAGCATCTTCCTGTCGGTGCTCGACGCGCACGTGCAGCGCGCCCCGATCGGCGGTGACGTCGTCGCCGTGCAGCACCGCCCCGGGCGGTTCCATTCGGCCGAGCTCGAAGCCGCCAGCGAGGACAACGAGCGCAACAGCGTCGTGATCCGCACTCCCGAGGGCACCGAGGTGATCGCCGTGCAGATCGCCGGTCTGATCGCCCGGCGCATCGTGTGCAACGCCCGCGTCGGCGACAAACTGGCCATCGGCGAGACGTACGGCCTGATCCGCTACGGCTCCCGGTTGGACACCTACCTTCCTGCCGGTTCGAAACTGCTCATCACCGCGGGTCAGCGGACGCTGGCCGGGGAAACCGTCCTGGCGGAGTTGCCATGATCAAGCCGCGCATGAGGCCCCCGTCGTTGATCAAGGGCCGCATGAAGCCGCCGCCGTTCTCCGTGCGAATGCTGCCGAGTGCGATGACGGTGGCTGCGATCTGCCTCGGCCTGTCGGCGGTCAAGATGGCGCTCGACAACCGGCCCACGGAGTCGATGGCGTTCCTGGCGGTCGCGGCGATCCTCGACGCGCTGGACGGCCGGGTGGCGCGGATGCTCAACGCCACCTCCAAAATGGGCGAGGAGATCGATTCCCTGGCCGATGCGGTCAATTTCGGTGTGGCACCGGCATTCATCATCTACGGCACCATGCTGTCGCACTCGCGGATCGGGTGGATCGTGGTGCTGTTGTACGCGGTGTGCATCGTGTTGCGGCTGGCGCGGTTCAACGCGCTGCTCGACGTGGATCAGCCTGCGTACGAGAAGGAGTACTTCGTCGGCATGCCCGCCCCGGCGGGTGCCATCGGCGTGATCGGTCTGCTGGCCGCCAAGATGCAGTTCGGCGAGGGGTGGTGGACCAGCGAGTGGGCGGTGTCGATCTGGGTGATCGGTGTCTCGCTCCTGGTGGTCAGCCGGATCCCGATGCGCAAGATCCACACCTTCGCGGTGCCGCCGAACATGGTGGCGCCCTTGTTGGCACTGGTCGCCATCGGGGTGGCGGCGTCGGTGTTCTACGGCTACATCGTGATCATGGTGATCATCGTGGCCTACGTCATCCACATCCCGTTTGCGATACGCACCAAGAAGTGGGTGGCGAGCCACCCCGAATCGTGGGACGACAAGCCGCAGCAACGCCGCGCCACCCGGCGCGCGATTCGCCGGGCCCAGCCGCACCGGCGGTCGATGGCGCGACTGGGACTGCGGAAGCCGGGTCGCTGACATGTCGCAGCTCGAGGTCGAAGAGGATCAACCGCTCGGGCATCTGCGCCTGACCGCACGACTGAACACTTCGGCGCTCGACTCGCGTCGTGGTGTGGTCCGGCTACATCCCGAGGCGATCGCCGCCCTCGGGATCCGGGAGTGGGATGCCGTGTCGCTGACCGGGTCCCGCACCACCGCCGCCGTCGTCGGCCTCGCCCCCGCCGGCACCCCCACCGGGACCGCCCTGCTCGACGACGTGACGCTGTCCAACGCCGGGGTGCGGGAGAACGCCACCGTGATCGTAGCGCCGGTGACGGTGTACGGCGCCCGCGCGGTCACGGTGACCGGTTCCAAACTGGCCACCGATTCGATCTCGTCGGCGACGCTGCGTCAGGCCCTGCTGGGCAAGGTGATGACTGTCGGCGACACGGTGTCGCTGCTCCCCCGTGATCTGGGGCCGGGCACCTCGACGTCGGCGGCCACCGCGGCGCTGGGCTCGTCGGTGGGCATCACCTGGACTTCGGAGCTGTTGACGGTGACCGGGGTCGATCCGTCCGGACCCGTGAGCATCCAACCGAATTCGGTGGTGTCGTGGGGATCGGGCCTCGAAGGCGTCGGGTCCGGGCCGTCGGATTCGACGGGTGCCCACACGATCAGCCCCGCGCGCGCCGAACCTGCGGTCAGCTTCGACGATCTCAAGGGCTCCCATACCCAGGCCGGCAAGCTCACCGAATGGCTCAAGCTCTCACTCGACGAGCCACAGCTTCTCGAGACTCTCGGCGCCACACCGAATCTCGGCGTGCTGGTGACCGGCCCCGCCGGTGTCGGCAAGGCCACCATGGTGCGAACGGTGTGCGCCGAGCGGCGGTTGGTGGAGCTCGACGGTCCGGAGGTGGGGGCACTGGCCGCCGATGACCGGTTCAGCCGGGTTTCCGACGCGGTCGCCAGCGTGCGCGACGGCGGCGGGGTGCTGCTGATCTCCGACGTCGACGCACTGCTGCCGGCTGCCACCGGCGACCGGGCCCCCGAGCCGGTCGCCGCCCTGATCATCGGCGAGCTGCGTGACGCCGTCGCCACCCGCGGCGTGGCGTTCGTCGCGACGTCGGCGGTGCCCGTCGGGGTCGACACCCGGCTGCGGGCGCCGGATCTGTGCGACCGTGAGCTGGCCCTGACCCTGCCCGATGCCACCACCCGCAAGGCACTGCTCGAGGTGCTGCTGCGGGGCGTACCGTGTGCTGAACTGAATCTCGGCGAAGTTGCCGACCGTACACCGGGTTTCGTCGTCGCCGATTTGGCCGCCCTCGTCCGCGAGGGCGCATTGCGGGCAGCCTCGCGAGCCAGCGCCGACGGCAACGAGCCGGTGCTGTGGCAGGAAGACCTGACCGGGGCACTGACGGTGATCCGACCACTGTCGAGGTCGGCGGCCGAGGAGGTGTCGGTCGGCTCGGTGACCCTCGACGACGTCGGCGACATGGTGGAGACCAAGCAGGCGCTCACCGAAGCGGTGCTGTGGCCGCTGCAGCATCCCGATACTTTCCAGCGTCTCGGTGTGGAGCCACCGCGCGGGGTGCTGCTGTACGGTCCGCCTGGTTGCGGCAAGACCTTCGTCGTCCGGGCGCTGGCCAGCTCCGGGAAGCTCTCCGTGCACGCGGTCAAAGGTGCCGAGCTGATGGACAAATGGGTCGGCTCGTCGGAGAAGGCTGTCCGCGAACTGTTCGCCCGGGCGCGTGACTCGGCACCGTCTCTGGTGTTTCTCGACGAGATCGATGCCCTGGCTCCGCGCCGCGGACAGAGTTTCGATTCCGGGGTGACCGACCGCGTGGTTGCCGCCCTGCTCACCGAGCTCGACGGGATCGAACCGATAAACGACGTCGTGGTGCTGGGCGCGACCAACCGCCCCGACCTCATCGACCCGGCGCTGCTGCGGCCGGGCCGGCTGGAGCGGCTCGTGTTCGTCGAGCCGCCCGATGCCGATGCCCGTCGTGAAATCCTGCGTACCGCAGGCAAATCCATCCCGCTGGCCCCTGACGTCGATCTCGATGCCCTGGCCTCCGAACTGGACGGCTACAGCGCGGCCGACTGTGTCGCGTTACTGCGGGAGGCGGCGTTGACCGCGATGCGCCGGTCGATCGATGCGGCCGACGTCACCGCGGCCGATGTCGCCAAAGCCCGGGAGACGGTGCGGCCCTCACTGGATGCGGCGCAGGTGGCGTCGTTGCGGGAGTTCGCCGCCGGGCGGTGAGTCGTGTGGCCGGGTCGTGACCGCTGAGACCGATGTGACGGGTCACCCCTCGGCGAGCGCCGCCAGTCGATCGATCGATGTCTGCAGCTTGTCCGCAGTGGTCGCCCGGGCGCGGACCAGTCGCTTCTCGTCCGTCAACTGTGACCAGTCATAGGTGTGGGTGACCAGGGTTCGGTTGTCACCCAATGGTTCCAGCTCCCAGCGCCACAGGTGGCCGGGTGGCTCCTTGCCGACTTCCGAGGGCCGCCAGGCGATACGTCGGCCTTCCTCGAACTCCACGATGCGATTCTCGCGGTCGCCACCCTGCTTGATCGTCATGACGAACACGTCTCCGACCGCACGTACCCGCTGCCCGGACGGAGCCTGCGCCAGGTTCTCGTTGCCGTCCCAGCGGGGCTGTTGGGCCGGGTCGGCGATCATCTCGAAGAGGACCTCCGCAGGCGCGGCGATCTCCCGACTTGCTGCGACCACCCGTGAGGCCCCGGACTCAGAATCCATACGCCCGACCATACCCAAACCGGATTCATCGCGCGGTCAACAACTTCCGCACTGAATCGGCCAGGTCTTCCTCCATCCAAGCCGGCAACTCGGCGTCGTTGGCGTGGCGGCGGACGACGGCATAGGGGAGGTCGACGACCGCGCGCGACATGGCGTCCATCGTGCGCGCGTCGTCGTTGCCGTAGATGCCCCGCGCCAGTTCGCGTAACCGCTCGATGAGTGGCGCGTTCATCGCCGTCAGCGTCGCGGTGAATTCCGCGTCCGGGGCGCCGTCGAGCAGATCGCTGGGCCGGATGGTCAGCAGCAACCGGGCGTCCTCGGGGGTATCGCGGGCGAAACCGACGGCGGCCACACCCATCGCGACCGCTGCCTCGATTGGATCATCGCCCGTCGCCGCCATCGCCCGCGATTGAAACCGCTCCAGCGCCCGCAACCAGGCCGCGGTCAGCACACCGTTGCGATTGCCGAACCGGTGGTACAGGGTGCCCGCCGGGGCACCGCTGACCTTGGCAATCGCCGCAACGCTTGCTGCCCTGGGGCCTTCGGAGAGCACCAGGGCGCGCGTCGCATCCAAAATCGCGTCGGTTTCATGCTTCCGGGGAGGCGCCATGTTCTAGTACAGTCCTTCTATATGGAACGTTTACCCTATATCGATGAGCATGCCATAACAGTCGACGCCGACGCTGCCACGACATGGGCCGCCGTCCTTCAGGCAATGTGCGGTGACCCGACCGAACCGCGGGCTCCGATCGGATTCGCGATCGGCGAGTGCACGCCGCGCCGGCGCCTGGTGCTCAAGGGCCGTCATCCCTTCTCGATCTACGAGTGGGTGTTCGAACTGGACGATCTTGGCCCGCACCGAACCCGGGTGCGCTCACAGACCTGGGCCGCCTTCCCCGGCATCCACGGAAAGGTCTATCGCGCGCTGGTAATCGGTTCGGGCGGCCACAAGGTGGCGGTGCGCTACGCACTCAAACGCATTGCCGGCCAACTCCGTCCGCGTCCGAACGTTCCGGCATGATCGCGAACTGGGGCGCCGCGACGCATGAACGTGCCGCTCCGCTGCCGTGCGATGCCCTCGCTCCCGACGCCGCGGTGTGTGCGGACCGGGCGATCAGCATCGATGCACCACCGTCGATGGTGTTCGGGTGGCTGTGCCAACTGCGCGTAGCGCCCTACAGCTACGACCTGCTCGACAATTTCGGCAGGCGCAGCCCGCGCGCCCGAGATCCTGAGCTCGCCCATCTCGCAGTCGGCCAACGCTTCATGCAGATCTTCACGCTGGCCTCGTTCGCCGAGGACGAGCACATCACGCTGCTATCCGGAACGGTCGCGGTCACGTATGCCATCCGAGCCGAAGTCGGTGGCACTCGATTGCACGTGCGGGTGCGTTTCGGCACGAACCGGATCCTCGGCTGGGCACTGGCACTGGGTGACGCGGTGATGATGCGCAAACAGCTGCTCACCCTGCGCGAACTGGCCGAGGGGGAAGCGACTTCGATTACATCTTGACGGTGGCTAGTTACGGTGGCATAGTCCAACTTGTCACTGACTAGATTCACGGGAGTTGACATGGCCGACACCGCCTTACACACCGTTGAAACCGCCCGCGCCGGCGACCGGGAACGTGCACGGACCGCGAACGACCTCGGCCAGGCACTCACTCAGGGCTATCTGACGATGCCCGAGTACGAGGATCGACTGCAGTCGACGTTCCAGGCACAGACCGCCGACGAACTGCGTCGGCTCGTCGCGGACCTCCCCGTCAGCCGAATGCGACGTCACGATCCCCGGCGTCACGCCGCACAGCAGCGGGCCGCCCGGATGAGCGTCCGGATCCACCTGGCCGCCTACGTCGCCGGCGCCCTGCTGATGCTCGGCATCTGGCTTGCCGTCGGGCTCGGCGGTGGCGGCTGGTATTTCTGGCCGGTCTGGCCGATCATGGGCTGGGGCATCGGCGTTGCGTCACATGCCATTCCGGTGTGGGCTCACGGTTCGATCAGTCCGGCGCGGATCGCATAACGGGTCAGCGCCAGCCGGTCCCGCAGGCCGAGTTTGGCCAGGATGTTGGTCCGGTGCCGATCAACCGTCTTCGCGCTGATCGTCAGCGTCGCGGCGATCTCACGGGTCGAGTAGCCCTCGGCGATCAGTTTGAGCACCTCCTCCTCACGCGGGGTGAGGATCGTGTCGGGCAATTCGCCGCCCTGGCGTGACCGGTGCAGATAGTCGCGGATCAGCGCCGTCACCGCGCCTGCGTACAGGAACGGCTCCCCTCTCATCGTCGCCCGACAGGCCTCGAGCAGGTCGCGGTCGGCCACGGACTTCAGCACATAGCCCGATGCCCCGGCCTTGAGCGCCTCGAAGAAATACTGCTCGTTGTCGTACATCGACAGGATCAGGATCCGCACGTTCGGATGCGTCCGGTTGATCTCCCGCGCGGCCTGAAGTCCCGTCATCCGCGGCATCGCGATATCGAGGATCGCCAGGTCCACCGGCGTCGTCCCGAGCGCGGTCACCGCCTCATGCCCGTCGGCGGCCTCGGCCACCACCTGCAGATCCGGCTCGGCGTCGATGATCATGCGCAGACCGCTGCGGACCAGTGCATGGTCGTCGGCGAGCAGGATACGTGCGGACATCAGAGCGGGATCACCAGCCGCACCTCGGTGCCGCCGTCTGGCGGTGAGGTGATGGAGAGGTCGGCGTTCACCAGCAGGGCGCGCTCACGCATGCCGTTGATACCGGCGCCCTCGTCATCCACGCCACCACGGCCGTCGTCGGCGATCCGCAGCGTCAGATCAGTTGCGCCGGTGTGCAGATCAAGCCACACCTTGCCGGCCTCGGCATGCCGCGCCACGTTCGTCAGGCTCTCCTGGGCGATTCGGTAGCACACGAGCTCGACATCCGGTTTCAACCGACCTGATTGTGGCGCAATGTGTTTGACCAACGCCAGGCCGGAGGCCTGACCGAAGTCGGTGCACAGTGCATTGAGCGCACTGTGCAACCCGAGATCCTCCAGCGCATCGGGACGCAGCCGCCGGGCGATGTCACGTACCTCGTCCAGGCTGGACCGCACGATCTCCTGCGCGTCGGCCAGTTCGTCCTTGATCGACTCGGGCGCCCGGTCGACAGCCCGCTTGAGCCGCAGCAGCGCGACCGTCAGGGTCTGACCGATCTCGTCGTGCAATTCCCGTGCGATGCGTTGCCGCTCGTTCTCCTGGGCCGCCAGCGCCGATGCGCTGGCAGTGGTCCGTTCGGTCTCCAACCGGTCCAGCATCGCGTTGAACGATTCGATCAGGTGCTGCAGATCGCCGCTGCCACGACCGTCGACACGGTCGCTGCGCTTGGGCGGATCGACCCGCCGCATGGACGCGGCGAGCCGATCCAGTGGGGCAAGACTGGACCGCAGCAACACGGCGTTGGCGGCCAGGATGATCACCAAACCCACAGCCAGGACCGGGATTTCGGTGACCTTGATCCGCGCGGACACCGAAGCCGGCGACACCGCCAGGATCAGTGTGCCCAGCGTGAAGATCAACCCGTTGATCAGGAACACCCGCCGGAACAACGCGGCCGCCGGGGTGCGCGCCGGTTTCACCCCACCAGCGTGACCCGAGACGAGCACTGTTGTCCATACAGGCAATTCCCCCCGCCGAATGGGTGTCAGCCCCGATGGTCCCCGACCACCAGGGCGGACACACTGGCAGCCACCGCCGAAGCCGAGCCGTCCCGAAGTGATCGGAGAACGAGGACGATGACACTAGCGACGCATTGGAACGAGCTCATGCAGGCACATGAAATCGCAGCCCACCTGCCGACCGTGCGGATCGATGATCCGGTCTCGAAGGCCGTCCAACTGATGGTGGTCAACCGGCTTCCCGGCCTGGTGGTGGTCGACGACGACGATCGCCCGGTGGCGGTGCTGCCCGGAACCCAGGTGCTGCGTCTGGCGATTCCCGAGTCCTACCAAGACGATCCGGCACTGGTTCGCACCGTCGACGAAATCCACGCCGATCTGTTCTGGCACGGACCGGGCAAACTCACCGTCGGTGACTGCCTGCCGGGCCCCGCCACCAAGCCGGCGACCGTGACGCCCGACGCCACACTGTTGGAGATCGCCACCGTGATGGCCAACAAACGCAGCCCGCTGATCGCCGTCGTCGACCGCAGCGGACGGCTCACGGGGGCCGTCACTCTCGAACGGCTGTTGACCAGCCTTGCGGTTGCCGGGCCCGGCGACTGATCACTCGGCCCCATGCTGGCTCCGGTCACGGCGCTGACGATCTTCGTCGTCGCCTTCTGGTTCATCGCCACCGAACGAGCCGACAAGGTCAAGACCGTCCTGGTGGCCGCCGGCCTGATGGCGCTGCTCGGGCTGATTCCCGGCGCTCAGGTGTTCCACTCCGAGCACCAGGGCATCGACTGGAACGTCATCTTCCTGCTGCTCGGGATGATGGTGATCGTCGGCGTCATCAAACAGACCGGGCTCTTCGACTTCCTCGCGATCTGGGCGGCCAAGCGTTCGCGGGGCAATCCGTTCCGGCTGATGGTCATGCTGATGGCGATCACCGCCTTCGCGTCACCGGTTCTCGACAACGTGACCATCATCCTGCTGATCGCGCCGGTGACCCTGGTGATCTGCGACCGACTGCGTATCGCGCCGCAGCCCTATTTGATCGCCGAGGTGCTGGCCTCCAACATCGGCGGCGCCGCCACGCTGATCGGCGACCCGCCGAACATCATCATCGGCAGCCGCGCCGGCCTGACCTTCAACGACTTCCTGGTTCACATGGCGCCGATCGTGATCATCATCTTCGCGCTGTTCGTGCTGTTCACCCGAGTGCTGTTCCACTCGGACCTGCGGGCCGACCGGGTCCACGTCGACGAGGTGATGGCCCTGCAGGAGCGCCGGGCGATCAAGGACACCCGCCTGTTGATCCGCTCGCTGCTGGTGCTCAATGTGGTGATCGTCGGGTTCGCGCTGCACTCGGTGCTGCATGTGGCGCCGTCGATCGTGGCCCTGCTGGGCGCCGGGACGATGCTGCTGGTCACCGACATCGATGTGGCCGAGGTGCTGCCCGAGGTGGAGTGGCCGACGCTGGTGTTCTTCATGGGATTGTTCGTGATGGTCGCCGGCTTGGTCCACACCGGCGTGATCGGTGCGCTCGGGTCGGTGGCGGAATCGGCTTTCGGCGACAACTGGTTCGGAGCCGCCACCGCGCTGCTGTTCGGCTCGTCGGTGGTCGGTGCGTTCGTCGACAACATTCCGTACACCGCGACGATGACACCGGTCGTGGAGGACATGGTCGCCCAGGCCCCCGACGCCGAGACCGGCCAGGCGTTGTGGTGGGCGTTCGCGCTGGGCGCCTGTTTCAGCGGCAACGGCACCGCCATCGCGGCGAGCGCCAACGTGGTGGCCATCGGCATCGCCAAGCGGGCCGGTCATCCGATCAGCTTCTGGCGGTTCACCCGCTACGGAATCGTGGTCACCGCGCTCAGTACGGCGTTGGCCTGGGTGTACGTCTGGTTGCGGTATTTCTGAGATGGGCCTGAACCCGAGGCTGTACTCAGGTACAGAATCAGGCCGATATCTGTCCCTGAGTACCGTCTCGATGCCCAATGAAGTGGGTCTACCCGACAGCGGACATCCAATGCGTGATCGCCGCACGGACCTCCGAGGCATGCGGCAACCGCTCACTGGCCCACGCCACGTAGCCGTCGGGCCGGACCAGCACCGCGTCGGGCAAGTCGGGCCGGTTGTCGATCGCCTGCACCACATCGCAGTCATCCACGTCCACCGCCGCAGCCGTCACGAGCACGAACTTCCCCGCCCGCAGCAGTTCGTAGAGCCGCGTCCCGCCGCAGTCGACATCGGCCATGCGACGTCCGACCAACCAGTCCTCGTCCTTCGACCGCGGGTAGGCGATGCCGATGCCGCTGAGCTGTTCGGCCACGAACCGTCGGGCATGAGGTATGCGCAAGACCATGCCCAGCACGAGCACCCGCAGCCGGCGCGACGCCGCCGAACTCAGCACGATCTGGTTGAACGTGTCGGTCAGCTTCAGCACGCCGGCCCCGACGGGATGGCGCTCACGTTCGTAGCTGTCCAGCAGCCACGACGGGGCCTGCCCGTCGACCGCCAACGCCAGTTTCCAGCCGAGGTTGAACGCGTCGCCGAGTCCGGTGTTCATGCCCTGCCCGCCCAGCGGCGAGTGCACGTGCGCGGCGTCGCCGGCCAGGAACACCCGGCCGGACCGGTAGTGCCGGGCCTGGCGCCGCTCGCTGAGGAACCGCGAACTCCACCGCATCTCGCTCATGCCGTAGTCGTCGCCGGCGATGCGGTGGAACGCGTCGCGCATCTCGTCGAGCGTGACGGGCTCGTCGAGCGGCGCCTGTTCGCGGAGGCGGTCCCACGCGATGGCGCGGAACCAGCCGTCGCCGAACGGCACGAACAGCACCACGCCCTCGGTCCCGGTCCGGGCGAACAACGTCTCGGCGGGCGGCGAGGCCAGCCGGACGTCGGCCAGCAGAATGTGGGTCTCGTACTGTTTGCCGACGAAGTCGATGCCGACCAGGCGCCGCACCGTGCTGTGGGCTCCGTCGCAGCCGACCACGTACTCGGCGCTCAGATTCTCCCCGCCCGCCAACTCCACGCTGACCCCGCGGTCATCCTGACGCAGCCCCACCACCTCGGCACCGCGGCGCACCTGCACACCCAGTTGGGCGGCGCGCGCTTCCAGGACGTGCTCGGTGCCGCTCTGCGGAACGATCAGCACCATGCCGAACCGGGTCGGCAGCTCCCGCAGATTCAGTGTGGCGCCGCCGGGCGGAGCCACCTCGTGCACCTCGACTCCGCGGCCCAGCAACTTATCGGCCAGCCCGCGGCCGTCGAGCAGTTCGAGGGTCCGCGCGTGCACGGCGAAGGCCCGGGTGATGTTCGGGGTCGAGGTACGTTCCTCCAGCACCGTGACCTGCGCCCCGCCGAGCGCAAGCTCGCAGGCCAGCATCAAACCGGTCGGCCCGGCGCCGACCACGAGAACCCCTTTGGTTGCCAAGAGAATTCACCCCGTAGCGCTCGGCGGCTCTGCAGGCTGATCGTAGTCACAACGGCCCACGTAGAATGGGGTAAAAGTCATAGCCACTCATGCCGGTGATCTTCGTGTAAGCGCTCATCGGTAGCCGACACCCCGACCCCAACCCGATCGGAGTGCCATGCTCGCCGTTCTGCTCGCCCACGCGGTCGCCACCGCGCTGGCGCCACTTCTGGTCGCCAAATGGGGGCGGCGAGCGTTCTACCCCCTGGCCTTGGTGCCGCTGGGCTCCCTGGTCTGGGTCGGTTTGAACTGGCCGAGCCACGACCGCGTCCCGACCGTGAGCATCCCGTGGATCCACGAGCTGTCGATGGACATCACGCTGCGGTTCGACTCGCTCGCGGCCATCATGAGCGTGCTCGTGCTGGCCATCGGAGCACTCGTCCTCTTCTATTGCGGCGAGTACTTCCACCACCACGAAGGCAAGATCGAGAAGCGGCTGCCCAGCTTCGCGGCCGAGCTCGTGGCCTTCTCCGGGTCGATGTTCGGTTTGGTGGTCAGCGACAACATGCTGGTTCTCTACATCTTCTGGGAAACCACCACGGTGTTGTCGTTCCTGCTGGTCGGCCACTACGCCGAGCGCGCCACCAGCCGGCGGGCGGCCACCCAGGCTTTGCTGGTGACGACGTTCGGTGGGTTGGCGATGCTCGTCGGCATCATCGTGCTGGGCCACCTGTCCGGCACCTATCTGCTCTCGGAGTTGATCGCCTCGCCCCCGGGCGGCACCGCGGCCGCGATCGGAATAGCGCTGATCCTCGTCGGCGCGCTGTCCAAATCGGCGATCGTGCCGATGCACTTCTGGCTGCCCGGTGCCATGGCTGCGCCCACGCCCGTCAGCGCCTATCTGCATGCCGCGGCGATGGTCAAGGCCGGCGTCTATCTGGTGGCACGGATGGCGCCGGGATTCGCCGACACTCCGCTGTGGCGGCCGATGGTCGTCGGGCTGGGGTTGCTCACGATGCTGCTGGCGGGTTGGCGCGCAGTCCGTGAATATGACCTGAAACTGATCCTGGCGTTCGGCACGGTCAGCCAGCTCGGCCTGATCACCGTGATGGTGGGCACCGGTGGAAGCGACATGATGCTGGCCGGGCTGGCCATGCTGTGTGCGCACGCCATGTTCAAGGCCGCACTGTTCATGGTGGTCGGCATCATCGACCACACCACTGGCACCCGCGACATCCGCCGCCTCGCCGGGTTGGGCCGGCAATGTAAGCCGCTGCTGATCATCGCCGCGTGCGCGACCGCGAGCATGGCCGCGCTCCCACCGTTCTTCGGCTTCGTCGCCAAGGAGGCCGATCTCGAGACCGTGCTGCACAGCCCGGCCCTCGGCTCCGCGGCGCCGTGGGTGCTGACCGGCATCGTGGTGGGCTCGGTGTTCACCACCATCTACAGCCTGCGCTTCATGTGGGGTGCATTCGCCGACAAGGGGCTGTCGAAACCGAGCACTCGCGTCGTCGAAATGTACCGCCCTTCAACGACTTTCCTCATCGCACCGGCGACCCTGGCCGCAGCCGGTCTGGGCTTCGGGCTGTGGCCGGCCGGGATGGACTCGGTGCTCGACGAATACGCCAACACCATGCCGGGCGGGTCGGGCTACCACCTGGCGCTGTGGCATGGGTTCGGCCTGCCGCTGCTGCTCTCGGTGATCGTGCTGGCCGTCGGTACCGTTGTGTTCTTCGGCCGGAACCGGTTGCCCCGCACCCGGTTTGCCTACCAGCCGCTGGGCAATGCTGACCGCATGTACGACGCGGTGATCCGCGGTCTGGACATCGCGTCGGTGCGGCTGACGGGTGAGACGCAGCGCGGTTCACTGCCGGCCACCCAGTCGGTGATCCTGTCGACGCTGGTGGTGCTGCCGATCGTGATGCTGGCGCTGGGCGCGCGGGACCGTCCGGACTTTCAGTTGTGGGATTCCCCGCTGCAGGTGGTCGTCGGGTTGCTGATGCTGGCCGCCGCGATCGGCGCGACGGTGATGCGCAACCGTCTGGCCGCGGTACTGCTGGTCGGGGTGACCGGCTACGGCTGCGGCGCGATCTTCGCCTTCCACGGCGCCCCCGATCTGGCGTTGACCCAGTTCCTGGTCGAGACACTGGTTTTGGTGATCTTCGTGCTGGTGCTGCGGATCCTGCCCGCCGAGGCCGACGCCACCAACATCAACCGCCACCGGCTGCCGCGTGCTGCTTTGGCGCTGGCGGTGGGCGCAACGGTGACGACGCTCGCGGTATTCGCGATGGCCGCACGCAACGGTGTGGGCATCGCCGAGCTGATCCCCGACGCCGCCTATTACCGCGGGCACGGCGCGAATGCGGTCAACGTGCTGCTGGTCGACATCCGCGCCTGGGACACCATGGGCGAGGTCATGGTGTTGCTGGTGGCCGCGACGGGGGTGGCATCGCTGGTGTTCCGGCACCGGCGGTTCGGTGCCGCACCGCGCGTCAGCACCGCCGTCGGCCAGCCGGACATCGGCCCGATCGGCGCCTACAGCCCGGCCGTCGGCGACGTCACCTGGCTGCGCGGTAGCGAGCTACGCGACCCGCGGCACCGCTCGCTGGTGCTGGAGGTCGCGACCCGCGTCATCTTCCCGCTCATCATGGTGCTCTCGGCGTACTTCTTCTTCGCCGGCCACAACACCCCCGGCGGCGGCTTTGCCGGTGGGTTGACCGCGGGCCTGGCGCTGGTGCTGCGCTATCTGGCCGGTGGCCGCTACGAGCTGGGCGAGACGCTGCCGCTGGACGCGGGCAAGATCCTCGGCACGGGGCTGGGCCTTTCGGCGGGAACGGCGGTCGCCTCGATCCTGTTGGGTGCGCCGGCGTTGTCCTCGGCAGTCCTGCAGTTCGACGTGCCGGTGCTGGGTTCGGTCAAGATGGTGACCGCGTTGTTCTTCGATCTGGGGGTATATCTCATCGTCGTCGGTTTGGTGCTCGACATCTTGCGCAGCCTCGGCGCCCGCGTGGATACGGAGATCGCCCGATGACGACATTCCTGGTCCCGCTGATCATCATCGGCGGCCTCACCAGCGCGGGTGTGTACCTGCTGCTCGAACGCAACCTGACCCGGATGCTGTTGGGGCTGTTGCTGATCGGTAATGCCGTCAACCTGCTGATCCTGACGGTCGGCGGCCGGTCGGGCAATCCGCCCATCCGCGGGCGCACCAGCAACGGCGCCACCACCGACGCCGATCCGCTGGCCCAGGGCATGATCCTCACCGCGATCGTGATCAGCATGGGACTGGCAGCGTTCGTGCTGGCCCTGGCGTACCGCTCGTATCGACTCACCACGGTCGAAGAGGTCAGCAACGACCCCGAGGACACCCGCGTTTCGCAGCAGGCGGGTCCCGAGGAAGAGATTATTCCGGTACCCGACCCCAACCGCGACACCGACGCGCCCGACGAACTCGACGCACTGCCGGGATTCGAGGGGTCGAAGTGAACCAGCGAGAAGCGAAGGCGGATCGCGCATGAACGCCGCCCAGGCCCTGATCCCGCTGCCCGTGCTGATCCCGGCGCTGGCCGCGGCGGCGACGCTCGTGGCCGGGCGCCGTCCCCAGTTGCAGCGCCTCATCACCCAGTTCGCCCTGAGCGCGGTGGTCGTGGTGTGCGCGGTGCTGGTCTATCTGGCCGACCGGGACGGCACCCTGGTGCTGCACGTCGGTGGGTGGGGCCAGAGTGTGCCCGGCATGGGCCCGTTGGGCATCACCCTGGTGGTGGACCGGCTTTCGGCGCTGATGCTCGTGGTGTCGGCCATCGTGTTGCTCGCGGTCGTCGCCTACGCCATCGGGCAGGGTATTCGTGACGGCGACGAACGCCAGCCTGTGTCGATCTTCCTGCCCACCTATCTGGTGCTGTCGGCCGGTGTGTGCACCGCGTTCCTGGCGGGTGATCTGTTCAATCTGTTCGTCGGCTTCGAGGTGCTGCTGGCCGCGAGCTTCGTCCTGCTGACCATCGGCGCCAGCGAGGACCGCGTCCGCGCCGGCATCTCCTACGTGCTGGTGTCGATGGTGTCGTCGCTGATCTTCCTGATCGGCATCGCGCTGGTGTATGCCGCGACGGGGACGCTGAACATGGCCGAGTTGGCGCTGCGCCTCGACGACATCCCATCGGGCACGCGCACCGCACTGTTCGCGGTGCTGTTGGTGGCGTTCGGCATCAAGGCCGCGGTGTTCCCGCTGTCGACGTGGCTGCCCGACTCCTACCCCACCGCGCCCGCGCCGGTGACCGCGGTGTTCGCCGGCCTGCTGACGAAAGTCGGTGTGTACGCGATCATCCGAGCCCATTCGCTGCTGTTCCCGGGCGGTGAGCTGGACAACGTCCTACTGGTGGCGGGCCTGCTCACCATGATCATCGGCATCCTCGGTGCGATCGCCCAGAGCGACATCAAACGGTTGCTGTCCTTCACCCTCGTCAGCCACATCGGTTACATGGTGTTCGGCGTCGCACTGGCCAACCAGCTCGGCATGTCCGGCGCGATCTACTACGTGGCTCACCACATCGTGGTGCAGACGACGCTGTTCCTGGTCGTCGGTCTGATCGAGCGCCAGGCCGGGGCGTCGACGCTGCAACGGCTGGGCGGGCTTGCCGCGGCGAGTCCGGTGCTGGCGTTCGTGTTCGTGGTACCCGCGCTGAACCTCGGTGGCATCCCGCCCTTCTCGGGTTTCATCGGCAAGGTGGCGCTGCTGGAGGCGGGTGCGGCGAACGGCTCGGTGCTGGCCTGGATCCTGGTCACCGGCAGTGTGGTGACGAGCCTGCTGACGCTCTACGTGGTGGCCCGGGTATGGACGAAGGCGTTCTGGCGGGCCCGCACCGACGCTCCCGAGGGGCATCTGGCCGCGGCGGCACCGTCGGTGCTACTCGACGACATCGAGGACATCGAGTTCGCCGACCGCGACAGCGTGGGCCGGATGCCGATGGGAATGCTGGCTCCGACAGGCGCTCTGATCGCGGTCGGGCTGGCGTTGACTGTGGCGGCCGGGCCGATCTTCTCCTACAGCGAGCGCGCCGCGGCCGAGGTGCTGGACCGTGGACAGTACATCTCGGCGGTGCTCGGAGGTGATGCGCGATGAGGTGGCTGCTGCTTCGGGCCTGGATCCTGTGCTGGCTGATGCTCGTGTGGGTGCTGCTGTGGGGCAGTATCTCCCCGGCCAACATCCTGTCGGGCCTGGCCATCGCCGTGCTCATCACGGTGTCGCTGCCGCTGCCCGCCGTTCCGGTGGAGGGCCGGGTACATCTGCTGTCGTTGGCGCGGTTGGTCATTCAGGTCACCGTGTGGCTGGTGATGTCCTCGTTCCAGATGGCGTGGCTGGCCGTGCGGCCAGGGCCGCTGCCGGTCAACGCGGTGCTGCGGGCCCACCTGGCGATCAAGTCCGATCTGGTGCTGGCCCTCGGGGTCAACATCATCAACCTGACCCCGGGCACCATCGTGCTGGAGATCGACCAGACCCGGCGGCTGATCTACGTCCACGTCGTCGACGTCGGTTCCGCCAAGGCGATCGAACGGTTCCACAGCCAGATCACCACCCTGCAGCGGCTTTTGGTGCGGGCCTTCGAGCGCGAGTCTGACTGGCGCCCCGCGGTCAACAAGGAGGGCGCCTGATATGACGGACCAGCGAGAAGCGAAGGCGGATCGCGCATGAGCACCGTGTGGACGATTGCCGCGGTGATGCTGACCGCCGCCGCGGCCATCACGATGTTTCGCCTGCTGGCCGGGCCGAGCACGCTGGACCGGCTGGTCGCGCTGGACACCCTGGTGGCCGTCACGCTGTGCGGTATCGGGACCTGGGCGGCCTACAGCCTGGACACCACGGTGACCTACAGCCTGACGGCGTTGGCGTTGATCAGCTTCGTCGGTTCTGTGAGCGTGGCGCGGTTCCGTGTGCCGGATACCGATGAACCGCGGCGGAAGTGGGTGCCATGAACATCCTCGACGTCGTCACCGCGGTCTTGATCCTGGCCGGGTCGACACTGGCCTTGACCGCCGCGATCGGCATCGTGCGGTTCGGCGACACCATGTCGCGGATGCACTCGGCGACCAAGCCCCAGGTGCTCGGGCTGCTGCTGGTGCTGGCCGGTGCGGCGATCCGGCTCCGGGGCCACGCCGATGTCGGCATGTTGATCCTCACCGGCCTGTTCACACTGATCACCGCCCCGGTGATCGCCAACCGCGTCGGGCAGCTGGCCTACCGTGAGCAGCGCAACCGTGAGAATCTGCTGACCCGCGACGAGATGGCCGAATTCGAGGAGACTGGGAGCGATGGCCAGAACTGACGACGACAGCTGGGATATCACCGAGAGCGTGGGTGCCACCGCGCTCGGGGTGGCGATGGCTCGTGCCCACGAGACCATCGCGGACTCTCCGTTGTTCACCGACCCGTATGCACAGATGTTTCTCGACGCCGCGGCCGAGCGCGGCTGGCGGCCGCCCACCGGGGTGATGGCTCAACGGATTCGCGCCATCGGCAATTACGCCGCGTCCCGGACCAAGTGGTTCGACGAGTTCTTCGTCGCCGCAGGCGCAGCCGGTATCCGGCAGTCGGTGATCCTGGCGGCCGGCCTGGATGCCCGGGCCTGGCGGTTGCCGTGGATCCACGAGAGCGTGGTGTTCGAGATCGACCAGCCGCAGGTGCTGCAGTTCAAGGAGGAAGTCCTGGCGGCCCGTGGGGCGGTATCGAAGGCCCGGCATGTCGCGGTGCCCGTCGATCTGCGCCAGGATTGGCCGAAAGCCTTGCGGGAGGCGGGTTTCGACGCCACCCAACCCACCGCCTGGTCGGTCGAGGGGCTGCTGCCCTACCTGCCCGCCGAGGCGCAGGACCTGCTGTTCGAGCGCATCACCGAACTGTCTGCGCGGGACAGCCGGATCGGGGTCGAGTCGTTCAGTGCCGGGTTCTTCTCCGAGGACCACCTGGCGCGTCGCCGTGAGCTCATCGAGAAGATGCGCTCGGAGGCCGCCGAAGCGGGCGAGGATACCGAGGACATGCCCGATCCCGCACAGCTGTGGTTCATCGAGGACCGCCCCTATGTCCCCGAGTGGCTCGGTGAGCACTGCTGGGATGTGTCGACGCTGCGTGCCGACGATGTGATGGCGCGATACCACCGGTCCCTACCCCCCGACACCACCGAGGGCACCATGGCCACCGAATTCGTCGAAGGTGTTCTGACCGACAAATTTTCGGGCTGACCGGGATTCGCCTTCACGCCGCGGCGGCACGAGCGCGACGAATCACACCGTGGCGAAGAAGCGCTGAAGCTCCTCGGCAACACGGTCGGGCACCATCGCGGTGGCGAAGTGGGATTGGTCGGGCCAGACGACTCGTCGAGCGTGTGGGAGCACCTCCGCCAGGCGGTCCATTCCCTCGGGCAGAGGCGGCCAACTCAGTCCGCCCTGCATGAGCAACACGGGCAGGGCGATGGCCGCCCACCGGTCGACGTCATGCCCGTCATGGGCCATCGCATCGAGGTCGGCACCGGCAGACAACGTGGTGACCCGGCCGATGTCCTCGCTTTCCACCTCGAACGAGGCCGCCTCCACCAGTTCAGAAGGAACGCAGGCCACCTCGCGGGCGAAAAGCTCCACCGCGTCGCCGTAGCGGGCATCGGCGCACAATCGCCGAAAGCGGTCCAAGACCGGCAAGAGGTGTCGACCGGACAACAGCAAGGGCGGCTCGAACAGCGCCAGCGAGGCGATGCGATCCGGGTCGGCCACCGCGGCGTGAAGCGCGACCGTCGCCCCGTAGGAACCGCCGACGACGTGCGCGTCCGTTCCTGACGAGTCCGTCACCGACCTCAGCACGCACCCCAGATCCGCGGCCTCCACGGCAAAACTGTTGGGAGACGCGCCGACTGCACTCGGTGGGTGGTTCCGGCGCGCATACCGCACGATCTGGAAGCCGCTGAGGCGTTGAGCCACATCGGCCCAGGAGTCGAGACCGCCGTTGGACCCGTGCACGAAGATCACCGACGGGCCGGTTCCCGTCATCTCCAACGCGAGATCGGTGCCGTCCGAGGTTGTCAGCGCAGAAGCCATGCCCCGAGTATTCCGGGCTGTTACTTGTGCGGAGCCTTTACCGCCGGTGAAGCGAACGACGTCTCGGGCGCTGTCGGCGGCGCCTTCACAGTGGTGGTGCTGCTGAACTTCGTCGCCACGGACTCGGCAGAGCCGGGCGTGGCCGCGTCGACGACGGTTACCGCGCCGAGTACCGCCATGGCACCTATTCCGGTGACGGCTGCCAGCATCTTCAGCCGGTGGCGCGGCATTTCCAGCGGGTGCATCGAACTCTCCTCAACTCTCCCGAAGCGTGGTCGCCACGGCGATGCCACACAGTGACAGCTCGACGATGAGAAATCGCTGATAAAGATCGCGGTGATCGTGGCTCTCAGCGGCCCCTCAGCAACATCTGGCAAAGGTGGAGCGGTGAATGTGATGCGGCGTGTGACGTGGCAGGTCCCGGTGGCGATGGTTCTGCTCAGCGGATTCATCGGAGTGGGGTTCGTCGCCCACACGGCTCACGCAGGCAGCGCGGTGGACCATCACGTGCTCGACTGGATCGTCGCGCGGCGTAACCCCGGGCTGACGGGCCTTGCCACCTTCATCACCGATCTGGGCAGCCCCGCCGCCATCGTGCTGATCGCAGTGGCCGCCGCTGTGCTGATCTGGCTCCGGACGCGCGCGGTCCGCCCCGCGCTCGTGGTGGTGGCCACGGTCGGGGCCGCCTCGGTGGTGAGCACTGTGGGCAAGTGGGTCGCGGGGTCGCACCGACCACCGGCGGCAGTTCAACTGCTGACCGAGACGGATCACTCGTTCCCGTCCGGACACGTCACGGGAACCGCGGCGTTGCTCGGCATCCTCGCGGTTGTCGCCGGCGCCCGTGGCGGGCATACGGTCCTGCTGCTCGTGGCCGCAGTGGTGGCGACGCTCATCGTGGCGGCGACCCGGCTCTACCTGGGCGTGCACTGGCTCACCGATGTGAGCGGCGGGTTCCTGCTGGGTTCGGCGGCGGTGCTGCTCGGGTGGGCCTTCCTGGCGACAACGGCCGACGACACCCCGGAGATCACCAAGGACGCGGCGGAGCCCACACTGACGAGATGATGTCGCCGGCCGCTATGCGCCGTCAGCGGCTGCGGATGCGACCGCGGCCACGGCATTGGGGGATCGCAACCAGGTCGGCGATCGTGGCGGCCACGGTGGTGCTGGTGGCGCTCGTCGTCGCGGGTGCGGGCCTGACGGGGCTGCTGAACCACTACCTGGTCTCCGGGATCGACGACGCGGCGGCGACGCGGTTGCACGACATCACGATGGCGCTGCGCGCCGAGCCGCCCAGCGACTTCGACGGCGCCCTGCTGGACACCGATCAGCGGGTGGTCGCGATCCAGATACTGACCGACGACGACACCGTGGCCTTCAGTTCCACCGACGCGCCGAGGGCGCCGCTCGTGCCGGCTGCCGCCGTCGGCCCCAAACCCACCCGGGTGAGCGATGATTCGGTGCCCGACGACGATCTGAGGATCATCGGCAGGCAGATCGACACGCCCCACGGGCATTACACGGTCCTGGTCGCCGGTAGCAGTGAGCTCGCCGAGAACACCGTCCAGGCGGTCGCGCTGCTGCTGTGCGCTTCGGCTCCACTGGTCATCGCCGTCGTCGCGGTGGTCACCTATGTGCTGGTGAAGCGGTCTCTTCGATCGGTCGACGCGATTCGCGCGCGGGTCGCCGAGATCAGCACATCCGACCTGGCCGAGCGGGTGCCTCAGCCCGACAGCCATGATGAGATCGCCGCGCTCGCCGACACGATGAACAAGATGCTGGCCCGGCTGGAAACCGGTCACAACGCGCAGCGCCAGTTCGTCGGGGACGCCTCCCACGAACTTCGCAGCCCGTTGGCCACGATCATCTCCGCCCTGGACGTGGCCCAGGCTCACCCCGAGTTGCTCGATCAGGACCTGCTCGAGCAGACGCTGGTCCCTGAGGCGCAGCGGATGCAGTCACTGATCGACGACCTGCTGCTGCTGGCCCGCGCCGACGAGCAGGGCCTGCAACTTCGGATGGAAGAACTCGACCTTGGGCCGGTCATCGAGACCGATGCCGACCGGCTGCGGCGTGCAACCCGTCTCGCGGTGCACACCGACATCGGTGAGACGCGACTGTCTGGTGATGCCCGGGCATTGGCACGGGTATTGCGAAACCTGACCGACAACGCTGCGCGTCACGCACATTCACGTATCGACGTCACGTCGCGGGAGCAGGACGGCACCGTCGAACTGATCATCGCCGACGACGGGCCGGGCATCCCGGAGTCCGACCGGCTCCGGGTGTTCGACCGGTTCGTCCGGCTGGACTCCGATCGGTCCCGAAACGGCGGCGGGACGGGCCTGGGTCTGGCGATCGTCTCTGAAATCGTTGCGGCGCACGGCGGTAGCATCGCCATGACCGAACGTCCGGGCGGCGGGACCGCTGTCAGGGTTCAGCTGCCCGTTCGACGGTCTTCCGATTCGAGCCGGTAGCCGACTCCCCGGACGGTGTGAATGCTGTTGGTGCCGAATGGTGCATCGATCTTGAGACGGACATACCGCACATAGACCTCGACCACGTTGTGCGGACCGTCGTAGTGGGCGTCCCACACATTTCGCAGGATGTCCGCCTTGGTCATCACGGTGTCCTTGTTCCGCATCAGATACTGCAAGAGGCTGAATTCTTTGGGCGTCAGGTCAATTGGTGTCTCGCCACGGGTGACTGTCTTGCGGGCCGGATCCAGCGACAGCGAACCCGCGGTGATCACGACCGGACGCTGCGGGGCGCCCCGGCGGCGCAACGCGCGCATCCTCGCCGTCAGCACGTTGAACTTGAACGGTTTGGTGAGGTAGTCGTCGGCTCCCAGGTCGAACGCGTCGGTCTCGTCGAACTCACCGTCTTTGGCGGTCAGCATCAGTACGGGCGTCCACACCTGCTCGGCCCGGATCCGCCGCAGCACCTCGTAGCCACTGATGCCCGGCAGCATGATGTCGAGCAGGATCACGTCGAAGTCGTCTTCGACCGCCAAGTGCGCCCCGTCGACGCCGTTGTCGGCCACGACCACCACGCATCCCTCGGCGCGCAGGCCCAGGCTCAGCGTCTTGGTCAGACCCGGTTCGTCTTCGACGATCAGCACCCTCATCGCATGTCCAACTGTGCTCTGCTAATCCGAAAGCTGGAACTCCACCATCGCGGTGACCGAATCCACGGCCTCGCTGAGCACCTCGACGCGTGCTGCCTCCGACGGCGCTGCCAGCAGTGAATAGCGGTCTGCCTGCCCGATCGGCAGCCGAGACGCCAAGGCGTACAAACGGTTCTCCGGGTCGACGCCGGCGGATTCGACGATCTCGCGGCTACGGATCGGGGTGCCCCGAGCCTCGCCGATCCGGTCGAGCAAGGCGACCATCCGGTCTTCGACGTCAGCGATTCGGGCGGCATCGGCCGGGCCGTCCGGTTCGTCGGGCCACAGTTCGATCTCGGCACGCGGGTACGGATCGTCGTCGAGCCAGCACTGCACGCGAATTCGCTCACCCATCACACACAGCAACCGGTACTTGCCGACACCGAACTCCTGGCAGTCCACGATCCTGGCGAGTGCCCCGACCTCACACCGGCGGTCACCGCCGCCCACCTCGCGGCCGGCCGAGATCAGCACCACCCCGAAAGAGGGCGCCGACATGGCCATACAGTCGCCCACCATCGCCACATAGCGCGGTTCGAAGATCCGCAGCGGCAGTTCCTGACCGGGCAGCATCGCCACTTCGAGAGGAAACATCGGTGAGACCGTCATGGGGCCAGGATCGTCTTCGCCTCCGGTTTGGTCAATGCGCATGAGCCGGTAGCCTCGGGTGATGCCACCGTCAGCGGAGCTTGCGACTGCCCGCACGCTGCTGTCCGATCCGGGCTACACCGACCTCGACGCGGTCGACCGCCAGCTGATCGATCTGCTGCAGGCCGACGGCCGCATTCCCTACGCCGAGCTGGGCCGTCGTGCGGACATCACGGAAAAGACTGCGCGCCGACGTGTTTCGCGGTTGTTGAGCGAGGGATACATGTCCATCGCCGCCATCACCGATCCGGCTGTCCTGGGGTTCCACGCGCTGGGCCTGGCCCTGCTGACCGTCGACGGATCCCGCACCCCGGTCGAGCTCGCCGCGGAGCTGGCCCACCTGCCCGAGGCCGATTACGTGACGGCGACGACGGGGCCGTACGGCGTGGTGCTCGAGTTGGTCTGCACCGACGCCCGCGAACTCCACGATGTGGCATTCGGCCGGATCGCGACACTGCCGGGCGTGGGCTCGGTGGAGCTGCTCCCCTATCTGCGGCTGCACTATCAGCAGGCCCGACTGTCGGGTGCGCTGGCCGACGGCGCGGTGCGCCCGCGCCCACTCGACGACATCGACCGGGCGATCCTCACCCGGCTCGCCGTCGACGGTCGGGCCGCTTTCCGCGACTTCGCTTCGGCCCTCGGCTTGTCCGAGACCACCATCCGGTCCCGCTACAGCCGGATCGTGGAGACGGGTGCGGCCCGGGTGATGTGCATCGCCAATCCGCTGCGCCTCGGTTACCGCCACAGCAGCTGGGTCGCGATCCGTACCGACGGCCGGGCGGGCGCGCAGAAGGTGGCCGAGGAGCTGACGCGGGTGGACGCGGTCTCCTACGTGGCGCTGACCGCCGGCCGCTGGGATGTCCTGGCGGAAGTGCTGACCACCCGCGGCGAAGATCTACTCGACGTGCTCGACGAGGGCATCCGCGGCCTGGACGGGGTCACCGCGATCCAAGCTTGGCCTTATATCTCGGTGCACTACAAGGCAATTCATCCCAGGGATGTCGGGAACGTCAGCCCGGCACCTTTTTGTTGATCGCGTCGACAACGGTCGCGTCCCGGTCGGCCAGCACGCACATGGCTCCGATGAACGAGGTCCAGATGTACGGATTCTTCTTCATCCCCGCGTAGCCGTTCTTCGCCAGCAGCTCGACCATGCCGAGCTGGGTCGCCTCGTCCATCGTGGAGTACTCCCGGCAGGTGGTCGACATCCCGTTGGGTGGCGGGGTGCTGGCCTTTCCGCTGGTCCCGGGTGGCGGGAAAACCGGGGTCGAGGGCGCCGCCGTACTGCTGGGGCGGCGCTTGGTGGTCGTCGGGGTGGAGATTCCGGTCTGATCGGGATCGGCCATCGGTGTGCCGACTGTGACGGTGCTGCAGCCTGAGAGGGCAATGCCCGCCACCACAATCCCCGCCAAGATCCGCAGCCGCATTGCCCTCATCCTCACAGTTGGAGTTCGCCTACCAGTGCGTCGACGACTTCGCGCAGGTCGCCGTCATTCTCCTCGGCCACGCGGCGCTGTCGTTGATACGAGCCGCCGCCGTGGTAGATGTCGGTGACCGAGGCCAGCTCGTCAGCGCATCCCAGCGACTTGGCGACCGGCTCAAGGTGATTCAGCAGTTCGTCGAGGTCTTCGGTGACCAGCCGCTCATTGCTGTCGGCATCCAGGATGATCACCGCGTCCAGCCCGTAGCGGGCGGCGCGCCATTTGTTCTCCTGGACGTGCCACGGCGGCATGGTCGGCAACTGCTCGCCCGCGTCGAGCCTGCGGTCGAGATCGACGATCAGGCAGTGGGTCAGCGCGACCAGCGCACCGAGTTCCCGAACATTGGACACTCCGTCGAAGATCCGCACCTCGATCGTGCCGAGGTGCGGAGACGGCCTGATGTCCCAACGGATCTCGTTGAGGTGGTCGATGATGCCGGTCTTCTTCTGATCGTGGACGAATCCCTCGAACTCCGACCAGGTCTGGAACTGGAAGGGCAGGCCGGCGGTGGGCAACTGCTGGAACATCATCGCCCGGTTGCTGGCGTACCCGGTGTCCTCGCCTTCCCAGAACGGGGACGACGCCGAGAGCGCGAGCAGATGCGGGTACTGGTTGAGCAGCGAGGAGATGATGGGCATCACCTTGTGCGCCGAGGAGATCCCGACGTGTACGTGCACGCCCCAGATCGTCATCTGCCGGCCCCACCACTGGGTGCGCTTGATCAGTTCGGCGTATCGCGGGGCGTCGGTCAGCTGTTGCGCCGACCATTTTGCGAACGGGTGAGTGCCCGCGCAGAACAGCTCCATGCCGCGGTCGTGCACGATCTTGCGTACGGAGCCGAGCGTGCCACGCAGGTCGTCCATCGCCTCACCGGTGTTGTCACAGATTCCGGTGACGATCTCGATGGTGTTGCGCAGCAACTCCTTGTGCACGTGCGGGCTCTCGCCGACCTCGGCGATCACCTCGGCTGCACCGTTGCTCAGATCGCGGGTGTCGGCGTCGACGAGAGCGAACTCCCACTCGACGCCGACGGTTGGCCGGGGCGACCCGGCGAAATCGATGCGGCTGTCAGCCTGCGCCGATAACACCGCACGCCACCCGACTTCCGGCGTCACCGGTGGCCAAGGTCGCCTGATCGGGGCCGGGTGCGCCGCCGATGACCTGCTGGTACTTCTCCGGCGGGATGTTGGCGAAGTTGTCCGACTTCTCGTGGATGATGATGGCCGTCTTCGCGCCACCCTGCAGGTCCTGCGCGGTGAAGGCGTCGGTGGTGGTAACCAGCTTGCCCGAGCCGTCGGCGCGGATCTGCAGCGAGCTCAGGTCACCGCTGGAGGGGTGACCGCTGTGCCCGGACACCTGGAAGTGGCCGCCGGCCGAGTTGAAGTCGCCGGGTGCACCGCCGGTGGGGGCCACCGAGTTGGCCTCGCACTTGCCGACGGAGTGGATGTGCAGGCCGTGGAATCCGGGAGCCAGCTTGCCCGGGGCGGTCGTCTCGACGGTCACGGTGGCGAAGCCGTCGGCGAACTGGAAGTCGGCGGTTGCCACGGACGTGCCGTCGGCGGTCTTGAGTTCGGCGGTCAGGGTCTCGCCGCCGCTGGTGGCCGGTGCACCGTGTCCGCTGCCGTGCTCACCGGGAGCGGCCGAGGGTGACGGCGATCCGGTCCAGATTGCCGGGGTGGTTCCGGGCGTGTCGGACGGGACCTGACCGGGAGGGCTGCAGGCGCTCAGTGCGACGACAGGGGCGGCGAACAGGACGGCAACACCGACGGACTTAAGCATGGTCCAAAGCCTAGCCGGTGACTACCACGATCACGCCCGGTGGTTGGTCGAGAAGTTCGGGGCGTCGGGGTTCGACGGGCGCATGCAACACCTTGCCCGCGTTTTCGGCGGCTTCCTTCTCATCGGGCGTCTCACCGAAGAACACCGTGGTTCCGGCAACACCTTCAAGTGTCAGGTTGCCGGTCTCGGTGACATTCCAGTGCGCCTCACGCAACTGATTGGCCGCGGTTTCGGCCGCACCCGGAACGTCGGAGATGTTGTACACGCGCACGTCGGCCTTGACGTCGGGTGCGGGCGCGGCCTTTGCCGATGTCTTTGTGGTGGTCGTCGCGGTCGTGGTGGCCACGGACGACGATTGCTCCGCTGAGTCGTCGTCGGAGCCGAGCGCCTGAAAACCGACCAGCAGGAACACGACCCCGAGGAACAACAGCACCATCACCATGGCGCGCAGGGGCAGCCCGGAGGAGTCTCGCTGATTCATCGCCACCACTGTATCGAGCGAACCGCCCGATCCCTCATTGCGTGACCTTTAGGTAGTGATATCGAAGCCGAGCCGTCGCGCGGCGCGCGCCTTCTGACGGCTTGCCCGCAGCCGCCGCAGCCGCTTGACCAGCATCGGGTCGGCGGCCAGCGCCTCGGGGCGGTCCACCAGTGCGTTGAGCACCTGGTAGTACCGGGTAGCCGACATCGAGAAGAGCTCTTTGATCGCGTCTTCCTTGCTTCCGGCGTACTTCCACCATTGGCGTTCGAAGGCCAAAATATCGTGTTCGCGCCGGGTGAGCCCGTCGCTCAGGTCAGAGTCGTCCCCGGATTGCTCAGCCCGCGCCATGGCGCCGTCCATATTGCTCCCTGGACCCTTCCGACACTTGAGAAATAACATCGCTGTGGTTCGGCGATTATTCAACCACGGCTTGCTGGCTTGAGCTGACACATAAACCCGCGAGTCGGGTGAGAAGGATTGCCACCTTAAGCTTCCCCCATGGCTGTCGCACCGATTTGCATCGTCGGGGATCCCGTTCTGCACACACCGACCGAGCCGGTGCCTGTCGGCCCGGACGGCTCGCTGCCCGCGGATCTACCCGAACTCATCCAGACCATGTTCGACACCATGGACGCCGCGAACGGGGTTGGCTTGGCCGCCAACCAGATCGGTGTGGCCAAGCGGTTGTTCGTCTACGACTGCGCCCCCACCCGCGGCCAGGTCACGCGGCGCCGCGGGGTCGTCATCAACCCGGTGCTGGAAACCTCGGACATTCCCGAGACGATGCCCGACCCCGACGATGACGAGGAGGGCTGCCTGTCCGTGCCGGGCGAGAATTTCCCGACCGGCCGGGCCGACTGGGCACGGGTCACGGGCCTGGATGCCGACGGTTCGCCGATCACTCTCGAGGGCACCGACTTGTTTGCCCGGATGCTGCAGCACGAGACCGGGCATCTCGACGGTTTCCTCTACATCGACCGCCTCGTGGGCCGCTACGCGCGGGCTGCCAAGAAGACCGTCAAGCGCAACGGATGGGGTGTTCCCGGCCTGTCCTGGATGCCCGGTGAGGTCCCTGACCCGTTCGGGCACTGATGCCGGCATTACCCGCAGTCGGGTCGCGGGTCAGCCTTCGGTACCGGCTGCCCGCCGGGTCGGCCAAGCCGCTCACCGACGTCATCGGGCACCTGGAACAAGTGGAGCCGACGGCGCTGATCCGCACCAAGGACGGCGAGCTCGTCGACATCGCGCCGGCAGACATCGTCAGCGTGCGTGAGCTGTCGCACGCCCCGGTGCGGGCCTCGGAGATCCGCGCGCTCGAACATGCGGCGGCGCTTGCCTGGCCGGGCGTCGAGCAGCAATGGTTGGGCGGTTGGCTGCTGCGCGCCGGGCACGGAGTCACCAGCCGCGCCAATTCGGCGATCCCGTTGGACATGTCGGCCCAGATCGCGGATCTGGCCGCGGTACGCGACTGGTACCGCGAACGCGGCCTGCCGGCCTGGCTGGCCCTGCCCGAGCGACTCCTGCCGATTCGCACCCCTGGCATCAAACCGGCCCGGGTCATGGTGCGTGAGCTGCCGGCCCCTCCCTCTTCCTCCCCGAATGTCACGCCAGCGCAACCCTCGCCGTCGAGCGTCACGCTGGCGCAGCAACCGGACGCCCAGTGGCTCGAGCTCTACGAACGCGATGTCCCCGTGGACGTGCTGACCGCCGTGGTCGACGGGCAGCTGACCTTCGCGATGATCCCCGATTGCGCGGTGGGCCGCGGTGCGGTGACGACGGCGCCGGACGGGACACCCTGGCTGGGCATCTCGTCGGTCCGGGTCTCCCCTGCCCAGCGCGGGCAGGGCCACGCCCGGGCGGTCTGCGACGCGCTGGCGGCCTGGGGCGCCCAGGCAGGTGCCCGGCAGGCCTACGTCCAGGTGGAGGTCGAGAACCACGCGGCGATCGCGCTGTACACCTCGCTGGGTTTCCGGCTGCACCACCAAACCCGTTATGTCGCGGCTGACGACGTCCTCGGCTGACGCTGACCCGAACCCTCTACCCTCTTACTTCATGCGCCTGGCCACCTGGAACGTCAATTCGATCCGTACCCGAGTGGACCGCGTGGTCGACTGGCTGGAACGCGCTGACGTCGACGTGCTGGCCATGCAGGAAACCAAGTGCACCGACGCGCAGTTCCCGATGATGCCGTTCGCGGCCTTGGGCTACGAGGTGGCCCACGTCGGGCTCAACCAGTGGAATGGCGTGGCCATCGCGTCTCGGGTCGGCCTGGAGGACGTGGAGGTCGGGTTCACCGGTCAGCCGACCTGGAGCAGCAAACCCGAGGAAGAGGCCACCGCCGAGGCCCGCGCGTTGGGCGCGACCTGCGGTGGGGTGCGGGTGTGGAGCCTCTATGTGCCCAACGGCCGCACCCTGGCCGATCCGCACTACGCCTACAAGTTGGATTGGCTTGCGGCCCTGCGGGATACCGCCGCCGGCTGGCTGAAGGAAGATCCGGAGAAGCCCATCGCGCTCGTCGGCGACTGGAACATCGCCCCCCAGGATGAGGACGTCTGGGACATGGCTGTCTTTGACGGCCGCACCCATGTGTCCAAGCCCGAGCGGGCCGCCTTCCGGGCCATGCACGACGCCCAATTCACCGATGTGGTGCGACCTTTCACCGAAGGGCCGGGGATCTACACCTACTGGGACTACACCCAGCTGGCGTTCCAGAAGCGCCGCGGCATGCGCATCGATTTCATCCTCGGCTCTCCCGGTCTGGCCGCCCGCGTCACCGGCGCGGAGATCGTGAAGGACGAACGCCGCCCCAAGAAGGGCACCACCGCGCCCAGCGACCATGCCCCGGTCGTGGTCGAGCTCGGCTGACCCTCTGCCAGGGTGGGGCGGCTAACATTGGCCCGACGGGAGGGGGCCGGATGACGACCAGGTGGAGCGCGGTATCCAAATCGCCGACCCTGCCCGTGGGCCACGCGCCGGCCGACGGCCTCACCGCCGCCGACCTGTTCACGCCGCCCGCGGAGCCGACCGTCACTCTCGACGAGAAGCTGCGCCGCGCCTACTTCTGGCTGATCAACAAGGCCGTCATCTCGCCGTTCTACGACGTCGAATTCGGCTCGGACACGACTGTCAACTATCCGCTCGGTGACGCGGGCGCGTCCCTGAGCCTGCCCAGGCAACCCGCCTACTCCTCCAATGTCCTTGTCCCGCTGCTGACTTTCGCGGTCGGCGGACGCTGCCTGCTGATCGGCGGACCGGGCCGTGGCAAGACCACCCTGGCGGTCCTGATGGGGGTGTTGGCCGGGTGCACCCCCGCCGACGTGCGCCGCCACGTCCAGCAGGGCCAGCCGCAGTTGACCGTGGGTGATCTGGTCGGGATCCCGTTGCCGCGTGATCTGGTGCAGGCCGGCAGCCTCGCCGAGATCACCATCGCCTGGAAGAGCTGGCTGACCGCACCGGTCAAGATCCTCGACGAGTACAACCGAATTCCGACCAAGACCCAGTCGGCGCTGCTGACCATGGTGGCCGAGGGTTATGTGGAAAGCCACGACCAGATGCACGTCACCGCACCGGAACACGGGGTGGAGAGCTGGTTCTTCACCGCCAATGACGACGGCGGTGGCGGCACGTTCCCGGTGATCCAGGCGCTGCGCGACCGTATCGACGTGACCGTGCAGGCGTTCGGTTTCAACAGCCGCTTCCTCGACGAACTGGTGAGTCGCGTGGAGGCCGGAGACCGGCCGGAGGACAACGTGCCCGCGGAGCTGGTGTTCGGCGCGGCCGAGCAGGCGGAGATGGTCCGGGCGATCCGGGCGCTTCCGGTGCCCACTGACGTACGCCGCCGGTTGGAGTTCTTCGTCAGTCACTTCGAGTTCGTCCAGCACGGTGGCCGCCGCTTCGAGTACCGGACGAAGGATGTGGTGGCCACCGCCGGTCTCGAGGTCGAGCAGATCATCGACGCCAACTCGGGTGCCGATCTGCAGATCGATCTCGGTGCGCAGACCGTCAACGGGGTGTCGGTGCGCTCGTTGCAGAACCTGGTGCTCTACGCCAAGGCGCTGGCCTGGTTCCGGGGAAACGACACCGTCACCCTCGAGGACGTGCGGGCGATGGTGCCGTTCGCCCTGCGCGGCAAGCTGTTACCGAATACTGCGCATCCCCGCTTCGACACCGGCGCGGACCGGGAACTGGCATCGGATCCGGCGAGCTGGCTGACCGACCTGTTCGACACCTCGTGCCGGGAGTACGTCGCACTGGAGCGCGAGGGAGAGGATCCGGTCGCCGAACTGCTCGACGAGTTCGGCCGCGGCCTCGACGGTTTGGACGCACTTGAGGTGTCCCGGCGCCTCACCACGATCGAGGCTCGTATCGCGTCGGTCTCCGGCGTCGGCAAGATCTACGGGCGGGATTTCGACGATCTGGTCGCGTTGAAGTATCTCTACCAACGGTATTCGAACTATCTGCACTGGCTGGAGAGCGGCCGGTGATTGCCCGGGCGTATCACCAGGTCAACCTTGACCTGCCCACGCCCGCCGAGCTGCCTGCGGTGCCCGGCCTCGATCTGGCCATCTCGGCCGGCAACGTGGCCCGCTTCGGCGGCGATCCGCAGCGGTACCGCCATGCCCTGCGCGGTATTTCGGCGGCGCGGGACGTGATGTTCAACGTCGCGGCGGTGGCCGCCTGGCGAGCCGGGGTGCTGGGGATCCGCGACGATGCGTTGTCCCGTTTGCAGCTGTTGCCCGTCGACCTCGCGGCGTCGGTGCTGGGCTTACCGGTCGACGCGGTCGTCCCGTTCACCGACGGGCAGGCTGTCGACCGGTTCTACTGGCCGTTGCGCCCTCCGGGCCAATTGATCGCGCGGATCGGCGGTTTCACCGGCCTCGGCGGCAGGTGGGACCAGCCGCCGACCGATCCCTCACCTCGTGGACCGGGTAGGTGGACGGTGAATGTCGGCGCGCAGCAGCGGCAGATCGATGCCGACGTGTTCGGCCACGTGATCTCCGACGCAGCCGCACCCGGCCCGCAGACCGATGGCCCCGCCACGGCGCAGCTGGTGGTGCGGCCGACCTCGTACCTGGCCGAGATCTGGCCGGCATGACCGGACGGGCACCGACCGATCCCGAACTGGTGGCCTGGCGGGCCGCACTCGACCTGTGGGGCGTGCAACTCCATCCGCCGAACATGGTGCGCGACAGCGCAACCGGGACATTCGCTTGGTTCTCGTTTCCGCCTTCGATCTCGATCGACCTCGACGAGCTGACCCGTCAGGGCGCCGAACACCACCTGTCCAGCGTCTTCGCTCATGAGATCGGCCATCACGTGCTGTCTCCGAGCACCCGCATCATCTCGTTCAAGCTCATGCAACAGATGGCCCGGGCGATCGTGGCGAGTGACCCTCGCCGCGCCATCCCCGTCACCAGCACGGCCCGGCACCTGTCCAATCTGTGGTCGGATCTGCTCATCAACGACCGGGTGGTCCGCATGCAGCGCAGGCGGTATCCGGGCACCGAGCCGGACATGATCACGTTGTGGCGCACGCTGACCGCCCGGGAGCCGGTGTCGAATGCGGCCTGGTGGGTGCTCATGCGTGCCTACGAGTTGCTGTGGTCCCTGCCGTCGAACACGTTGTGCCCCGACGACCCTCCCTCGGTGCCCGAGGCAGTTCGTGAAGAGGTGCGGGCCCGCCAGCACGTCGACCCGGCCACGCTCGACGTGTCGATGGTGCGCGAAGACTTGCAGGAGAAGGAACGTGCCCACCGGGTAGCTGCCATGCGGGTGCGCGCCATCCAGGACGAACTACTGCTGAGCCAGCCGGTACAACCGATCGCCGACGCCGAGTATGTGGCACAGGCGATCCGGACTTTCGGGGCGGACCCGGTGGGCGGTGCCCTCACCTTCGGCATGGTCCTGGTGCCCTACCTGGTGCTGGAATCGATGATCACCGACGGTGCCGCCCTGCCCGGCGGCGGATGCGCCGAACAGGGCGGAGCCCCCGCGACGGCAGCAGAACTCGCGCAGGTGCTTGCCGATCCGCGGCTCGACGAGCCGCCGGTGCACCCCGCGGCGTCCGCGGTCGGCGCCCCTCCGACGGTCCAGTCTCCGGGTCAAAGTTACGGTGTCGCACAGACCTTGGCCTTGTTCGACGGATCCGATCCCAACGCCGTGATGCTGGCCTGGTACGAGGCGCAGGCCCGGCCCTGGATCCGCCCGCTGCTGCAATCCGGGCGCGGCGTCGCCGAACACGGGATCCCCGGGCCGCTGGAGACGTGGGACCTCGGCGACGACGCCACCGAGCTGGACTGGCCGGCGACCCTCGCGGTGAACCCTGTGGTGGTGCCCGGGGTGACGACGCGTCGTCGCACCCAACTTCCCGACGATCCGGCCCCTACCACCGAGGCGGTGACACTGGATCTCTACATCGACTCGTCCGCATCGATGCCGCGCCCCGAGCGGGGTTCCCCTGCCGTGCTGGCCGGCATGATCCTCGCGCTGTCGGTACTCAAAGGCGGTGGGCGGGTTCGCGTCACGTCGTGGGCGGGTCGCGGCCAGGTCGCCGGGGACAGCGTGTACACCCGGGACCGGGCGGAGATCGTCCGCCAATTGACGACGTTCTTCGGCGGCGGCACCGTGTTTCCCCTCGATCTGCTCGAGCACCGCTATCCACCCGGCGGCCATGAATTTCCAGGCGGAGCTGACGAGCTGCGCCACCTGGTGGTGCTGTCCGACGACGGTTTGATGTCGCTGTTCGGCGCGGGCCAGGAGAGATACGCCGGGGTGGCAGCGGCCGTGCGGGGACAACTCGACACCGCCACGCTGCTGGTGCAGGACCGGTCCCGCTCGGTGGCCGCTCCGGCGGCCGAAGCTGGATTCGACGTCGACTATCTGGACAACATGTCCGACGCACCGGCGGTCTGCGCCAGGTTGGCCGCGCGCATCGCCGGATATCGGCGGGAGGCACTGCATGGCTGAACAATTGGCGAACTGGTTCGCCGAGGAATTGGACGAGCAGGCGGTGTGGTCGACGCTGAAGCCCGGCCCCACCGTCGACGAGGTCGCGGCGCGGATGGCAAGTACGCCGCAGCCGTTTCTCGCCGACACCGTCGACGTGGTGGCGCTGGCTTGCGACGTGTTCAACAACACCGGTTGCGCCGCGGCCGCCCAGCGCATCGCCGAGCGGGGCGCTCCGGCGTCCCGGCGCGGCGCCGCCATCGGGCTGTGGTTGTTCGCCAGTGCGGACCTGATCGGCCCGTTCACCGCACCGCTGGACGACCGTAAGGCTGCGACGACGTTGTTGGCTTTGGCATTTCGAGTGGCGCCGCTGGTCGATCCGGGCCGCTGGCTCAGCGATGCGGACCGCCGCGACGAGGCGGTGCGCACCTTCCTGCTGTGGAACGGTCTGCTGCCGCACGGCGAGGACACCGGGCAGGCCCGATCGCTGTTCGAGATGCGCGATTCGGTGCGACGCGAAGGCGCACTGGCGCAGGCATTGGCCGATCACGAACACCGCATGGCCGTACAACGCCGCCTGGCCGACGCCAAGGCGAAAGAAGCTGCGGCACGGTACAACAGTGAGTGACGATCCGCTGGGGCTGGAGGACTATGTTCCGTTCGGCCAGGTAGCGCTGACCGACGAGCAGCGCTGGCCGGGTCTGTCGGCGGCCGGGCGGGAGCGGCTGGCCGCCCTGGAACAGCACCGACACGCACCGGCCTGGCGCCACCGGGTCGGGCACCGGCTCACCCCCGCCGAACAATACGCCGCCACCTGCCAACTGCCCCTTGACGATTGGCTGCCGCAACATCTCGCGCTGGCCCGCACCCTGCCCGCCTATCGCCGCTACGCGGGTCCGCTCGACAGTCTCACCGACTTTCCGCTGATCGGGCGCGAAGATTTGGTCGACGACATCGCCGCGTTCGTCCCGCCCGGCGCCGACCTCAGCCGGATGCTGCACGGCACGAGCTCGGGCAGTACCGGCGCCGCCCTGGTGATGCCCGACGACCCGGATGAGTTGGCTCGCGGATTTCACTGGCTGCGCGGGCTGGTGGGCGCCGGCTGGGAGCCGATGGAGCATCGGGTGGCGTTGGTGCAGACGGTGTTTCAGCGACAGGCCTTCACCTACACCTCGGTGATCCCGGGCTTCGACGAGGCGTTGATGGCCCGGCTGAACCTACATCCGGGCGCCTGGGCAGGTGGGGCTACGCAGCGCGACGCGTATCTGCGGGACACCGATCCTCAGGTGATCAGCGGCACTCCCACGTCGTTGGAGGTGCTGCTCGATCCCGACCTTGCCGCCGTGTTGCGGCCGCTGGCGCTGATCTCCGGGGCGATGACACTGTCGGCGCCCTTGCGCCGGGCCCTCGAGGCGGCCTACGACTGCCCGGTCCTGGACGTCTACGGTCTGCACGAGACCCGACCCATCGCGGTGAGCGATGACGGCGGACCGTTCGTGGTGGCCGAACGCCGCGTGCATGTCGAGGTGCTGGGCGGTGAGGTCGTGGTGACGTGCGGCGAGAACCAGTTTCTGCCGCTGGTGCGCTACCGCACCGGTGACCATGCGCGGCTGGTCACCCATCGCGGCCGGTCCGCTCTTGCCGATCTGGAGGGCAGGGAGGCAACGGTTTTCGTGTCGGCGTCGGGACTCGCGGTGCCGTGCGTCGACCTCACCCAACAGTTGCAGGCCGCGGGTGCCCGCGGGTGGCGCGTCGATCAGGATGCGCAGGGTGGGGTGTCGGCGGTGATCGCGTCCGGCGACCGGCACCGGGCAACCGAGGCGTTGATTCTCCTGCTGGGGCAGCCCATCGAGGTGACCCACGTGGCGACGCTGGCCGAGCTGGGGCCCGGTAAGCCGCGCCGCTATTCCTCGGCTATCGCGCCGACGCAGTGATGAGTTCGACGGCTTCGGCCACGCTGTCGGTGCAATGGAGCAGGGCAAGATCGGATTCTGAGATTTTTCCGCCGGGCAGAACGGTATTCCGAATCCAGTCGATCAGACCCGACCAGTAGTCGACGCCCAGCAGGATGATCGGGAACTCGGTGACCTTGTGCGTCTGCACCAGGGTCAACGCCTCGAACAGTTCGTCGAGCGTGCCGAATCCGCCCGGCAGGCATACGAAGGCCTGCGCGTATTTGACGAACATGGTCTTGCGGACGAAGAAGTAACGGAAGTTGATGCCGAGGTCCACCCAGTGGTTGAGGCGCTGCTCGAAGGGCAGTTCGATACCGAGTCCGACCGAATAGCCGCCGGACTCGCTGGCGCCGCGGTTGGCCGCCTCCATCGAGCCAGGACCACCCCCGGTGATCACCGCGTAGCCCGCCCGCACCAGCGCGATACCCAGTTCCTCGCCCAACCGGTACTCGGGTGAATGCGGTTCTGTGCGGGCCGACCCGAAAACGGTGACAGCCCTCGGCATTTCGGCGAGAGCATCGAAACCGTCGATGAACTCGCCCTGAATGCGCATCACCCGCCACGGATCGGTGTGTACCCAGTCGGTGGGGCCGCGCCGGTCCAGCAGCCGCTGATCGGCGGTAGTGGTGGCACAGCGGTCACGGCGCAGTTGCACCGAACCGCTGATCTGAGGCTGACTGTCGTCGTTCTCTGTCATGCGGGCTTCACGCCCACAGTGATGGCGTCGGAGATCGGCGTCCATACCGCCCGGCGTACCCGATGTTGTTCGGCGACGGTGAATCCGGCCGCCTCGAACAGCGCGCGCATCTCCGGCTCGGTGGGACTGTGCGCGGGTGCACCCAGGCCGGCCGACAACGTATGCAGCGGCAGGAAGGTGCGGCGCGGGCTCATCGTCGTCACCGCCACCATCCCTCCGGGCGCCAGCACCCGGTAGAACTCCGCAAGCGCGGCAGGCTGGTCGAAGAAATGAAAAGCCGAGGTGGTCACCACCGCGTCCAGGAAGCCGTCCTGGAAGGGCAGTTCCTCGGCAGGAGCAGACTTCCACCGCACGCGGTCTGACCGCTTGCGCGCCTGGGCGAGCATGCCGTCGGACATGTCCAGGCCGTAGACCTCATCGGGGAGTAGTTCACGCTGGATGCGGTCGGCCAGGATGCCCGTACCGCAGGCGATGTCGGCAATCGCACGGGCACCGCGTTCCTGCAGTTGGGCGATCACCTCATCCTGGGCGGGCCGGTACACCCACCGCTGGAGGCAACCCTGGTCGTAGGCCGGTGCGGCAAAGCTCCAGAAGCGCGTGATGGCGTCGTTGAATCCGCGGCGCTGTGTGGTGGTCACGAGCCCGAGTGTAGGTGGGCTAAGACGGCTTCCCCGCGCAGTAGACCCGCGCCGGTTCGGGGAAGGCCACCGCGCGTGAGCCGGAACCACAGACGGCGGGGTCGGTGGAACCGTCAACCCGCTGGACGATCTTGATGACGGCGTTCGGGTCGGAGCATTCCACCAGGGTGGCGAGCTTGTTGTCGAGGTTGAAGCACTCGCCTTCCTCGAAGTTGAGGATGAAACAGTAGGTGCGAGAGTCGTCCATGAGCACGGAGTAATCAGAGTCGGCCCGTTTGCCGTCCGGACACGTTGCGGATCCGCCACCTTTCGACACCAATTCGTAAATGGCCTCTGGGTCGCTGCAACCGGACGGGGTGAGGTCCATACCCTCCGTGGCGTACTGATCACTGGTGAGGCACTCCCCCACCGCCAAGTCATCAGAGGCCCCGGACTGCGAGGACCCGGAACTTGAGCTCGTGCGCGGCACCGAACTCGAGCTCGACGCGGAACTGGAATTCGACTCCGACGCACGGGTGGCCATCTTCCCGGCCAATCCCAACAGGCCGAGCACCAGCAGAATCGCACCGATCACGATCATCGCCGTGCCCGACTTCTTGGGTGGCGCGCCGTAGCCCTGTGGCGGGACCGGCGGATAGCCGGGCTGCTGCGGGTAACCGGGCTGGTAACCCTGCTGCGGGTAACCCTGCTGCGGATATCCCGGCTGCTGGTAACCCTGCGCATACCCCGGCTGCGGATAACTCTGGGGGTACCCGGGCTGCGGATAACTCGGCGGGTACCCGGGCTGGCCGCTCGGATTCGACTTGGACGACGAACGCCGCACCAGGCCGAGGATGAGCAGCAGCAGCCCCAACCCCGGAATGAGCAGCGTGCCGAAGACGTAGCCCGCGGATTCCGCGGCGCTTCCGGCGGCGGCCAGTGTCTGAGCGACCATGGCGGCGAGTATCCCACGAGACGACCGGAAATCGGTTTGCTGACCGGCTGCTCAGGCCTCGTTGTCGGCTCCCGCCTCCGTCCCATAGCGGCCCGCGCTGAACATCGACGCCACCGCACCGATCACCATCATCACGGCCGCGGCGGTGAACACCACCGTGAGACCGGAGTGGAAGGGTTCGGTGATCAGTTGCGGGAAGAACGTCTGCCCGGTGATCACGTCCGCGTTCACTCCCGGCTGGTGCAGTGCGTCGTAGGGCGCTAGCAGTTCGGCCATCGGGTTGTAGCCCAGGAAGGCTGCGAACAGGCTGCCGACCGGGGGCAGGTTGGCCACATCGTGGGCGACCGAGGCCGAAACACCTTGCTGCGTCAGGCCGGTGGTCAACGCCGCCGGCAGTGTGTTGGCCAGCCCCACGATCATCAGCGAGAAGAAGATGCCGATCGACAGCGAGTTGCCCGCGTTGAAGAACGTGGACCGCACGCCGGAGGCCGCACCGCGCTGATCGGCAGGCACGCTCGACATGATGGCTGCCGTGTTCGGGGCGGTGAAGATGCCGCCGCCCAGTCCGTTGAGGAACACCAGGATCGCGAACACCCAGTAGTCGAAGTTGACCGGGATCATCAGCAGCGCCACGAAGGTGGCAGCCATCAGCAGCATGCCGCCGACGGTCAGCGGCCGTGCACCGATGCGATCGGAGAGCGATCCGGCGATCGGCGCGGCGACCAGGAACCCGACGGTGACCGGTAGGAGGTAGATGCCGGCCCACAGCGGGGTGGATTCGAAGCTGTAACCGTGCAGTGGCAGCCAGATGCCCTGCAACCAGATGATGAGCATGAACTGCAGGCCGCCGCGGCCCACCGAGGACATCAGCCCGGCGAGGTTGCCCATCCCGAACGCCGCCGATTTGAACAACCGGATGTCGACCATCGGCGACGACACCCTCAACTCGACGATGCAGAACGCCACCAACAGCAGCAGGCCCACCGCGATGGAGCCCAGCACCCATGGGCTGGTCCAGCCGGTGGTCGAATCGCCGTAGGGCTGGATGCCGTAGGTGATGCCGATCAACAGGACCGTCAGGCCCAGCCCGAACGTCAGCGTTCCGGCCCAGTCGAGCCGTCCGGCGGTGCGGACACCGAGTTCCTTGAGTGAGCGGTAGCTCCAGATCGTGCCGAGGATTCCGATCGGCACACCCACCCAGAACACGGCCTTCCAGTGCCATTCGGACAGGAAGCCGCCGATCAGCAGGCCGAGGAATGACCCGGCAACGGCGGCCACCATGTTGGTGCCCAGTGCCATGCCGCGCTGGTTGGCGGGGAAGGCGTCCGTGAGGATGGCCGACGACGACGCCATCAACATGGCGCCGCCGACACCCTGGACCACGCGCCACGCGATCAGCCACACCGCACCGCCACCGAGCTGGAAGGGGTCGAAGGACAGCGCGATCGCGGCCACGGTGAAGACCACGAAACCGAGGTTGTAGATGCGCACCCGGCCGTACATGTCGCCGAGACGCCCGAACGGCACGACGAGCACCGCGGTCACCACCAGGTAGCCCATCAGCATCCACAGCAGGTAGCTGACGTTGCCGGGGGCGAGCGGGTTCAACCCGATGCCGCGGAAGATCGCCGGCAGCGAGATCAGGACGATCGAGGCGTTGATGGAGGCCAGCAAGATGCCCAACGTCGTGTTGGACAGCACCACCCACTTGTAGAAGGGGTGGTCGTGATCCATCCGTTTGCGCCGGTCGGCGGTCTCGGCTTCGGCGGCGTCGCCCGCGCCTGGTGGGCTGCTGAGTTCAGCGTCAGTCGTCATCTCGTGTTCGCATCTCGTATCGCATCAAGGGCTATATCAGGGCCGGCGGTCGGCCCGAAACGTGCAAAACACATATATTAGCTATGCAAATCAAGACTGGGCAACTCCTGAGCTCCACAGATCCGGGCCGCGGCTCGCGGATTTCGACATGAGGGTCACGAACGTCGCCGGATATGACCCTGGCGTAGAAGGCGACGCAATCCCCCTGACAACTTCCTGGGAGTACGGATCCGGTTCCCCCGGCCCCCCGGTCTGCGCTAGGTTGGGCCCTGCAAACCACACACGCGGGAGTGCGCACGAGCGCACTGAGAGGACGGGTACGCCCGTCGACCGTAGGAACCTGACCGGGTAATGCCGGCGTAGGGAGATGAAAATGAGTAGTAGCGTTTTTGTTGACGGCACTGTCGACGCGTCCGTGACCACCGGTTCGATCACCGGAAGCACCAAGGTCTATCGCGAGATCCACCATGACGACACGACGATGCGCGTGCCGTTTCGCCGGGTGAACCTGACCAACGGGGAACATCTCGACCTGTACGACACCTCGGGCCCGTACACCGACGACGACGCGGTGATCGACCTGAATTCCGGCCTGCCGTCACGGCCCGGGATACACAAAGACCGCGGCACCCAGTTGCAGCGGGCACGCGCCGGGGAGATCACCGCCGAGATGGCGTACATCGCTGAGCGCGAAGGTGTTTCACCTGAGCTGGTGCGTGACGAGGTAGCTCGGGGCCGGGCGGTCATCCCGGCCAACCACAACCACCCCGAGGCCGAGCCGATGATCATCGGCAAGGCGTTCGGTGTGAAAGTAAATGCCAATATCGGTAATTCGGCCGTCACGTCCTCGATCGGCGAGGAGGTCGACAAGATGGTGTGGGCCACCCGATGGGGTGCCGACACGATCATGGACCTGTCGACTGGCAAGGACATCCACCAGACGCGGGAGTGGATCCTGCGCAACTCCCCGGTCCCGGTCGGGACCGTGCCGATCTACCAGGCGCTGGAGAAGGTCAACGGCGACCCGACCAAGTTGACGTGGGAGATGTACCGCGACACCGTGATCGAGCAGTGCGAGCAGGGCGTCGACTACATGACGGTGCACGCCGGGGTGCTGCTGCGCTATATCCCGCTGACGGTCAAGCGCGTCACCGGCATCGTGTCCCGGGGCGGGTCGATCATGGCGGCCTGGTGCCTGGCGCACCACACCGAGTCGTTCCTGTACACCCGCTTCGAGGAACTCTGCGAGATCCTGGCCCGCTACGACGTGACGTTCTCGCTCGGCGACGGGCTGCGGCCCGGGTCGATCGCCGACGCCAACGACGAGGCTCAGTTCGCCGAGCTGCGCACCCTGGGTGAGCTCACCAAGATCGCGAAATCCCATGGCGTGCAGGTGATGATCGAGGGTCCGGGCCACGTGCCGATGCACAAGATCGTCGAGAACGTGCGGCTCGAAGAAGAGTGGTGCGAGGAAGCACCGTTCTACACGCTCGGCCCCCTGGCCACCGATATCGCTCCGGCGTATGACCACATCACCTCGGCGATCGGGGCGGCCATCATCGCCCAGGCCGGTACCGCGATGCTGTGCTATGTCACCCCCAAGGAGCACCTGGGTCTCCCCGATCGCAAGGACGTCAAGGACGGCGTCATCGCCTACAAGATCGCCGCCCATGCCGGCGATCTGGCCAAGGGGCACCCACGGGCCCAGCAGCGCGACGACGCACTCTCCAAGGCGCGCTTCGAGTTCCGCTGGCACGACCAGTTCGCGCTGTCGCTGGATCCCGACACCGCGCGTGAATTCCACGACGAGACGCTGCCCGCCGAACCGGCCAAGACCGCGCACTTCTGCTCGATGTGCGGTCCCAAGTTCTGCTCGATGCGCATCACGCAGGACATCCGCGATGCCTACCCGGACGGGGTGGCCGCGGAGGATATCGATCGCGGCATGGCCGAGAAATCCCAGGAGTTCGCCGACCACGGCAACCGCGTCTATCTACCCTTGACCACGTGAGGCCGAAGTGAACTTCTTGCCGTTGACCCCTGCGGGTGAGACCCCGCTGCGGGTGATGACCATCGCCGGGTCCGATTCCGGCGGTGGTGCCGGGATCCAGGCCGACATGCGGACCTTCGCGATGCTCGGCCTGCACGGCTGTGTCGCGCTGACGGCTGTGACGGTTCAGAACTCGTTGGGCGTCAAGGGTTTTCACGAGATCCCGCTCGACATAGTTTCGGATCAGATGCGGGCGGTCGTCAGTGATATCGGGATCCAGGCCGCGAAGACCGGCATGTTGGCGTCCTCGGAGATCATCACCACCATCGCCGAGACCTGGCGGGCAGAGGCGCTGGGAGCAGTGCCCCTGGTCGTCGACCCGGTGTGCGCCTCGATGCACGGCGATCCGCTGTTGCACCACAGCGCCCTCGACGCACTGCGCACCGAGCTGTTCCCGCTGGCCACGCTGGTCACCCCGAACCTCGACGAGGTCCGGTTGCTCGTCGACATCGAGGTCGTCGACGAGGCCTCGCAGCGGGACGCGGCGCGCGCACTGCACGCGCTCGGTCCACGGTGGGCACTGGTCAAGGGCGGGCACCTGCGCTCGTCGTCGGCCAGTCCGGATCTGCTGTTCGACGGCACGGAGTTCCACGAATTCGCCGCACCGCGGATCGATACGGGCAACGATCACGGGGCCGGCGACACCTTGGCTGCGGCGACGGCTTGCGCACTGGCACACGGCCATTCGGTTCCGCAGGCAGTGGAGTTCGGCAAGGCCTGGGTGACCGAGTGTATTCGGGCCAACTATCCGCTGGGCCACGGCCACGGCCCGGTGAACGCCTTGTTCCGGTTGCAGCCGTGAACCTCGACGCGATCGCCGGCGTCGCTCACGAACCCGAGGCCACCCCGACGGGCGTCGTGGTGCTCACGCATGGTGCAGGGGGCAACCGGGATTCGGCGATGCTGGTCAAGGTCTGCGACGAATGGGCGTCGCGGGGCTGGCTGGCCGTGCGCTACAACCTGCCCTACCGCCGGCGCAGACCCAAGGGACCGCCCTCGGGATCGGCGGCAGGCGATCAGGAGGGCATCGCTGAGGCGATCGCACTGGCCCGCGGTCTGACCGATGGCCCGGTGATCGCCGGCGGGCATTCCTACGGCGGCCGGATGACGTCGATGGTGACAGCAGACGGGGCGGGCCCCGACGTGTTGACGCTCTTCTCCTACCCGCTGCATCCGCCGGGCAAGCCGGAACGCGCCCGAACCGAGCATCTGTCCCGCATCACGGTGCCCACGGTATTCACCCACGGCACGTCCGATCCGTTCGGCACCATCGAGGAGCTCACCGCGGCCGCGGCCCTCGTAAGCGGACCGACCGAGCTCGTTGTCATCGAGGGCGCCCGCCATGACCTCGGATCCAAGCGCCTGGACGTGCCCGCCCTCGCGGTGGATGCGGCGCTGCGGGCAGTCGATATCGTCGAGCCATGACCTACCCGCCCGGCCCCACCGGTCGCCCCGGCCCACAGGGCCACAACTACCCGCCACCGCCGCCCCAGCCGTATTCCACCGGCCCCGACCAGTTCTCGGCTACGCCGAAGAGATCCCCTGCGCTCAAGTGGGTGCTTCTGGGCGTCGTGGTGCTGGTCGCGCTCGTGGTGGCGGCCGGCGCGGTGTTCTATCTGGCTCGGGACCGGGGCGCCACCGAGGCCAGCCAGGTTCGGTCGGGCGATTGCCTGGCCGACATTCCGGACAGCAGCCGGGTGTTGTACGTGAAGTCGGTGAGCTGCGATCTGCCGCACAAGGGTGAGGTGTTCGCGGTGCTGCCGCTGCCCGATGGGGATTTCCCGGGCGACGCGGCAGTCGTGAAGTATGCCGACAAGTGCGCTCCGGCACTGGCCGAATACGCCCCCGACGCCAACTCGGAGTCCGGGGTCCAGCTGTTTGTCCTATACCCGACGGCGGACTCCTGGCAACGCGGAGATCGTAGCGTGACATGCATCGCTACCAGCAAAAACTCCCGTACCGGCAAAATAGGGTAACGCGCTACTCTAGGCCGCCCAGACTGAGTGGTCAGACACTCGATCCATGGTCGAGATCGATACGCGCGCCGCAGCCACCCTGCCGCTCGCACCGCGCAATCCGCTGTCGTACCGACAGACGATCAAGGCGATGCGGTCCTTCATCGAGGGGCATCAGCGGCTCCGCGATGCCGGAGGCCCGGTCAGCCGGATGGTGCTGGGCCCACGATGGCTGATCCCTCCGGTCCTGTTGGTCACGTCGCCGCAAGGAGCGCGCGATGTCCTGGGCCGCCGCGATTCGATCGCCGATCGTGGCACCGCCCTCAACATGGTCGAGCTGCGTCGGCTGATGGGCGGCAACCTGTTGAACCTGCCGCACGAGCGCTGGCTGCCGCGACGGCGAACGCTGCAGCCGATGTTCACCAAGCAGAACGTGCCGCGGTACGCGGGACACATGGCCGCTGCGGCGGATTCGATCGCCGGTGGGTGGCGCGACGGTACGACAGTCGATCTCGATGTCGAGTGCCGGGCACTCACGTTGCGGGCGCTGGGCCGCTCGGTGTTCGGTGTGGATCTCGACGAGAGCGCAGACGACGTGGGACCCGCACTGCGTACCGCGTTGTCCTGGATTTCCGACCGGGCAGTCCGCCCGGTCAACTTCCCGCAGTGGGTGCCCACCGGCGGCCAACGCCGGGCCAGGGCGGCCAACGCCCGCCTGCACGAGCTGGCCGCCGAGATCCTCGCCGCGGTGCGGGCTGATCCCGACCGCGACGCGCCGCTGGTGCGTGCGCTCATCGAGGCCCGTGACCCCGACACCGGCCGAGAGCTGGCCGACGACGAGATCTGCGATGAGTTGGTGCTTTTCATGCTCGCCGGGCATGACACCACCTCGACGACGCTGTGTTATTCGCTGTGGGCGCTGGGCCGCGATCCCGAGCTGCAGTCCCGCTTGTACGACGAAGTCGCGGCGCTGGGCGATCGTACGCTGACGCCCGAGGATGTGCCGCACCTCGAACACACCGTGCGGGTGCTGCACGAAGCACTTCGGCTCTGCCCGCCCGGTGCCGGCACGCCTCGGATGCTCAACGAGGAGTTGACCGTCGACGGTTACCGCGCCGAGGCCGGCACGATGGCGATGGTCAATTTCTATGTCATGCATCGCGACCCGGCGCTGTGGGACGACCCGCTGACCTTCGACCCCGACCGCTTCAGCCCGGAACGTTCAGCAGGTAGAAACCGTTGGCAATACCTGCCTTTCGGCGGCGGACCGCGGACCTGCATCGGCGATCACTTCGCCATGTTGGAGGCCACCCTGGCGCTGGCCACCATCGTGCGCGAGGTCGCGGTGACCTCCCTGCGCGACGACTTCCCGGTGGACACCCCCTTCACCGTCATCGCCGCCGAGCCGATCCCGGCCCGGATCACCAGAAGGAGTACGCCATGAAATTCATGGTGCTGTTCTGATCCCGACGCGGTGCCGTCGTTCCGCATCTAACCTCGGTGACACAAAGCTAGTGTCCCGAGTCGTTAATTCGGTCTCGTTTGTTATTGTGGGCCATGGCGACTCGGGGTCCTGCTGCAGCTCAGAT
>NZ_LQPP01000042.1 GCF_002102345.1 Mycolicibacterium peregrinum | reverse complement strand
TCTGAGCTGCAGCAGGACCCCGAGTCGCCATGGCCCACAATAACAAACGAGACCGAATTAACGACTCGGGACACTAGAGCGTGACCACCTCGTAGGCGCCGTCGGCGTGACGGGCTCGGATGGTCTTCTTGTCGTACTTGCCGACGCTGGTGCGTGGCACCTGCTCGATGAACGTCCAGCGCTCGGGCAGCCACCAGCGAACCACCTTGTCCGCCAGGAACTCCCGCAGTTCCGCCGCTTCCGCTGCAGCGCCCTCGTTCAACACTACGACGGCCAGCGGGCGTTCCTGCCAGCGCTCGTCGGGCACCCCGACCACGGCCGCCTCCAGCACCGCGGGGTGGGCGATGAGATGGTTCTCCAACTCCACCGAGGAGATCCACTCGCCGCCGGACTTGATGACGTCCTTGGCGCGGTCGGTCAACGTCACGTAGCCCTGTGGATCGATCACGCCGACGTCCCCGGTGCGCAGCCAGCCGGTGTCGAACTTCTCGGCGTCACGGCCCAGGTAATAGGCCCCGGTGATCCACGGGCCGCGGACCTCCAGTTCGCCCACCGCGGACCCGTCGCTGGGCAGCGGGGCACCCTCGTCGTCGACGACGCGTACCTCGACGCCGCACATCGGTCTGCCCTGACTGACCCGCATCTCCCACTGCCGTTCCTCGGACACCTCGGGCAGCGGCTTGGCCACCGTGGCCAGTGGCGAGGTCTCGGTCATCCCCCAGGCCTGTTGAATGTGCACGCCGTAGGTCTCCTGGAAGGTCTTCATCAGGGAGAGCGGCACGGCCGAACCGCCGCAGGCGACCAGCCGCAGCGACGAAATGTCGTGTCCGGGATTCTTTTCCAGGCAGTGCATGACGTCGTTCCAGATGGTCGGCACGGCACCGGCCAGCGTGGGGCGCTGCGTTTCGATCAGGTTGATCAGCGAGGCACCGTCCATGAACCGGTCGGGCATCACCACGTTGGCGCCGGCCATCAGTGCCGCATACGGCAGGCCCCACGCATTGGCGTGGAACATCGGGACGATCGGCAGCACGGTGTCGCCGCAGCTGACGTCGAGCGCATTGGCGGTGCAGGTGTTCAGTGCATGCAGGTAGCTCGACCGGTGGCTGTACACCACACCTTTCGGATTTCCGGTCGTGCCGCTCGTGTAACACATTGCTGCCGCTGAGTTTTCGTCGATTTCCGGCCAGTCGAATTCTTCTGGCTGCCCGGCCAGCAGGTCGTCCCAGCGCACGACCGTCACGCCCTTCAACACCTCCACGTCACCCTCGCCCACCACGACCACGGTGTGCACGGTCTCCGCCAGCGGAAGCACCGGGGCGAGCAGCGGCACCACGGAGGCGTCGGCGATGACGACCTGATCGGCCGCCTCGTTGGCGATGTAGGCGATCTGCTCGGCCGACAACCGGATGTTCAGGGTGTGCAGGACGGCGCCCATCGCGGGCACGGCGAGGTAGGCGGCGAGGTGCTCGGTGTTGTTCCACATGAAGGTGCCGACGCGCTGGTCTCCGTCGATCCCGAGTCCGCGCAGGGCATGCGCCAGTTGGGCCGCCTGTCCGCCCAGCTCGCGGTAGTTGATCGTGCGATAGCGCCCCTCGCCGCACGCGGTGGTCACCGTCCGGTCGCCGTTGACCCCGCAGGCGTGCCGCAGGATCGCGGTGATCGTCAACGGCCAGTTCTGCATCGTGCTCTTCACGGGCGCGATGGTATGCGGTCTTCGATCGGCGGCGGCGGGAACGATTCGAATTTCCCGAACGATGTACTTGGGGGAGGATGGACAGACAACTACGGAAGGACGTGTCCGATGCGCACGAAGTCGCTGCTGGCGGCAGTCGGGCTGGCTGTGTTGGGCGTGATGGGCGCGTCATCCGCGGTGGCCTCTGCCGAGGAGACCGCCCAGGAGACGATCAACCGCCTGCAGTCGGAGGGCTACACCGTCACCATCGACAAGATCGGGACCGCGCCGCTGGACCAGTGCACTGTCACCAGCGTGCGCAACCCTCAGCAGGTCAGCCAGTTGGTGCCCTACGTCGGGCCGGGGCTGGGCGGCGATCGGATCCTGGTGCCGTCGGTCACCAGCCGGACCGTGTCGGTGTCACTCAACTGCCAGCGGTGACGCTCACCTGGAGCAGTCCAGTGACACCGTGATGGTTCGCCGCACCACCACGGGTACGAGATCGAAATCCTTCGCGCCGTTCTTGCCGAGTCGTTCGACCCGGATGAGCCTGGTCTGGGTCTGTGGATTGCGGATGCTCGTGACGGTGCACTGGTCGAGTGGCGCGCTGCCCACCCGGTCGATGTTGACGTAGAAGCCCTCGGCTTCCAGCAGACCGATCGTCTCGACCGCGGAATCGGCATATGCCGGCACTGCCGGCGCCAGAATCGTGCTTACTGCCGCCCCCGACGCGGCGAGCATGATGATTGATGCTCGCATGGTCGTGTCTTCTTTCTTCTCGCATACACCTTTTCGGTGATGTCCTGCCCGTTGTTACGAGCCAGGCTCGGCACCGGTTCAACGCGAGAGGCCCGGCCGGATGTACCGGCCGGGCCTTTTGCCGCGAGGCTAGACGCGGGCAGGTTCGGCGGCCGCCGCGGAGTGGTCGTCGACCATGGTGAGCTCGTCGAACGGGTCGTCTCCGCGCAGCACCGCATCGACCTTGGCCTTGTCCACGGTGTGCGTCCACGAGCCGACGAGCAGGGTGGCCACCGCGTTTCCGGAGAAGTTGGTCACCGCACGGGCCTCGGACATGAAGCGGTCGATGCCGACGATCAGTCCGACCCCGTCCAGCAGATCCGGGCGGTGCGCCTGCAGGCCGCCGGCCAGGGTGGCCAGTCCGGCACCGGTCACCCCGGCGGCTCCCTTCGACGCGACGATCATGAACACCAGCAGGCCGATCTGCTGCCCGACGGACATCGGGGCGCTCAGTGCGTCGGCGATGAACAGCGCGGCCATGGTCAGGTAGATCGCGGTGCCGTCGAGATTGAACGAATACCCGGTCGGCACAACGACACCGACGGTGCTGCGGTCGACGCCCAGGTGCTCCATCTTGGCGATGAGGCGCGGCAGCGCCGATTCCGACGACGACGTCGAGAAGATCAGCAGATATTCGCGGGCCAGGTACCGGACCAGTTTGAAGATGGACACACCCGACACCGCGCGCAGCAATACACCGAGCACGCCGAACACGAACAGCACACAGGTCACGTAGAAGCCCAGCATCAAGGTCAGCAGCTGCGTGACGGCCGTCCAGCCGGTCTGCCCGACGACGTTGGCGATCGCGCCGAAGGCACCGATCGGCGCGAGCCACAGGATCATGATCAGCACCTTGAACACGAGCTTCTGCAGATGCTCGATGCCGCGCAGGATCGGTTCGCCGGCGCTGCCCATGCCTTGCAGCGCGAATCCGACCAGCAGCGCCACGAACAGGGCCTGCAGCACGCTTCCGGCCGTCAGTGAGGAGAACAGGGTCTCCGGGATGATGCCCTGGACGAAGTCCATCAACCCACCGGCCTCGTGCGCCTTCTCCGCGAGCTCGGCGCCCTTGCCCGCCGAGCCCTCCGACAGGTGCATACCGCTGCCCGGGTGGATCAGGTTGCCGACCACCAGCCCGATGGTCAGCGCAATCGTGGACATCACCAGGAAGTAGCCGAAGGCCAGGCCACCGACCTTCCCGACGGTGGCGGCCTTGCGCACCGAGCCGATGCCCAACACGATCGTGCAGAAGATGATGGGGCCGATCATCATCTTGATCAGGCTGACGAACATGGTGCCGAGGACACCGACGCTCTTACCGACCTCGGGTGCGACGAGACCGACCACGATGCCGACGACGACGGCCGCGATGACCGCAATGTAGAGCCAATGGGTGCGGTCGCGACGCGGCGGGGACGCCGGCTCTGACTGCGGGTCTACGGACACGGTCATCGGTGCCACCTCCAGTTGACTTCGAATGCGCTGTAACAAGCACCTTCGACCATAGGGTGAGCCAGGTCACGTTTTAGTTCATTACGTTCATGCAGCGATCCGGTCCCCTACGCGAGCGAAGCTTCGGGGACCGGATCGTCGATCGACCGCTCAGATGCCCGCGCAGAGTGAGACGAATGGGATCGGTGCGCAGATGCCGACCGAGAAGTAGGGCGTGATATCGCCGTTCCATGCCGGCGGCGGCGGAGGTGGCGGGGGCGGCGGCAATGGGGCCGCGACGCAGGTGTTCGACGGCGGGTCGAAGACGGTGCCCACCCCGCACTCGGTCGCGTTACCGACCACCGGGGAAATCGCCGTCACCACTGCCAGTGACGCAACCGCGGCCATGATGATGGTTGTCAAGCGATGAATCACGCTCATCGCAGGTCTCCCTTGGATCTACCCTCGACCCCTGCTTATGGTCAGATTCTACGACTCCGCGCCCGCGAACAGCAGGCCTGAATTGACGGCCGCGACGGTCGCAGAATTGCCGGTGCGAACTCGCTACCAGCGGATATCCGCGCCACTATTTGGCAAGATTGTTGCCTTCACAATCGGAGGTGCGGTGACGCGTTGGTGGCGACGACTGTCGGGCCGGGTCTGGCCGCGCTCATTGGCGGGGCAGGCCATCGTCCTGCAGGTCCTGGTGGTCGCAGTGGTGGTGCTGGCCGGCACGGCGCTGGCCCTCCTCGATGCCCGCCGGGACGGTGACGATGCGGCCCGACAGCAGGTGATCGGTATTGCCACAGCCCTGGCCGATTCACCGTCGACTGCCGCGGCCATCGAATCCGGCACTGCGACAAAGGTTTTGCAGCCAGTCACCGAGGCGGTGCGTACCGAGACGGGCATCGCGTTCATCACGATCATGGCGCCGGACGGTATCCGGTTCACCCACACCGATCCCAGCCAGATCGGCGGCCATTACCTGGGCACGGTGGAGCCCGCATTGCGCGGCGACACCTTCAGCGAGGTCTACACCGGGACGCTGGGCCCGTCGGTGCGCGCGATCGCACCGGTGCGTGGTCGCGACGGCCGGATCGTGGGTCTGGTGTCGGCCGGCATCACCCAGCAGACCCTGGGCCAGCGCTGGCGTGCGCAGATCCCGGTGATCGTTGCGGTAACCGCTGCCGCCCTGGGGATTTCGCTGATCGGCGTGTGGGCCATCCGGCGCAGGCTGCTGCGTCAGACGCGGGGGCTGCGACCCGACGAGTTGCGGGTCATGTACGACCACCATGACGCGATCCTGCATTCGGTGTCCGAGGGGCTCATCGTGCTCGATCGTGACGGTGTGGCGCTGGTGAATGACGAAGCCCGCCGTCTGCTCGGGCTGGGGCGCGGACCGGTGCGGACACAGGACCTACCGGAGTTCCTGCGCAGCACCGCCCCCGGGGTGCGCGACGAGTTGCATGTCACCGGCGACCGGGTGCTGGTGGTCAACCGGGCCCGGGTTGCCGGTTCCGGATCCGAGGTCGTCACGATCCGTGACCGCACCGAACTACAGGGGGCCCTAGGTGAACTCAGCTCGCTGCAGGTACTGACCGACTCGTTGCGGGCACAGGCGCACGAGTCGGCGAACAAGCTGCATACGGTGGTCACCATGGTGGAGATGGGCCGTCCCGAGGACGCGGTCCGGTTCGCCACCAGCGAGTTGGAGTTGTCCCAACGCCTGGTGGACCGGTTGTCACAGGCCGTGGGCGAACCGGCCCTGGTGGCACTGCTTCTCGGCAAGACGGCTCAGGCGGACGAACGTGGGATCGCGCTGACCGTCACCGAGGACACTCAGTTGTCCGCCGACACCGTGCTCTCCGGACAGGAGATGGTGACGGTGCTGGGTAACCTGATCGACAATGCCATGGATGCGTGTGACCGTGAGGATCCGTGGATCGAGGTGACGGTGAGCCAGGACGATCGCGAGTTGTTGATCCGGGTCGCCGACAGCGGGCCCGGAATGGATCCGGACACCTTCGAAAAGGCGATGCAGCGCGGATATTCGACGAAGTCCGATGCGTCCGGCCACGGCCTGGGCCTGGCGCTGGTGGCGCAGACGGTCAAACGACACGGCGGAACGCTGCGAACCGATGTCACGTACGGCTCCGTGGTGACGGCAGCGGTGCCGCGATGAGCGCTTGCGCGAAGAGCCGAGGGTACAGCCCGTGATCAACGTGCTCATCGTCGAGGACGATCCGTTGATTGCCGAGGCCCACCAGACCTATCTCGGTCGCCTGGAAGGTTTTTCGGTGACAGCGGTGGCGCACACCGCCCGCGACGCGATGCGCGCGGCGGCCGGGGCCGCGGCCTCCGAGCATCCGGTGGACCTGGTACTGCTGGATCTCGGATTGCCCGACGCGAGCGGAATCTCGTTGGCATCCGGGCTCTCCGGGTTGCGGCCGGCACCCGACATCATCGCGATCACCTCCGAGCGCGATCTGGAGATGGTGCGCGCCGCGGTGGCCCACGGCGCCCTGGCCTACCTGCTCAAACCGTTCACCTTCGCGGCCTTCCGCGATCGTCTGGAGCGCTATCGCCGTTATCGTTCGGCGTTGCCGTCGGGAACCGATGCCGCCAGCCAGGCCGAGGTCGACCGGGCGCTGGCCGAATTGCGGGTTGCCTCAAGCGAATCTGCCAGATCTTCGGCAAAGGGTGCGGCGTCGCAGACCACAGAAGGAATTGCCGTGGCTGTGCGCGACGAGCCCGACGGCCTGACCGCCGACGAGGCGGCCAAGCGGGTCGGAGTGTCACGGGTGACGGCGTGGCGCTATCTCGAGCGTCTGGCCGATGAAGGCACCGTCACCCGCACCACGGAGTACGGGAAGGCCGGGCGGCCGCGCACCCGCTACAGGTGGCGTTGAATCAGACGCCGGCCGGCGCCAGCGCGGGCAGCTGGTGCATCTCGACTGCATCCGTCGAAACCAGCTGCGAGTACAGCGATTCGGCGACGTCGAAGACGTTGACCTGGCCGGCGTAGTCGGCGATGTAGAGCCGGGTGCCGTTGTCCTGCAAGGCAACCGCCGCAGGCTGTTCGTGCACGTCAATGCTGCCCTGAATCTCGCTGGTCAACGTGCACCAGACGATGACACGGTCGTAGTCGACCACGTACGCGCGGGTGGCATCAGTGCTCAGCACCAGCTGGGTCGGTGCCCCGCCGATCTCGACAGCGTCCACCACGGTCCCGGCGGACAGGTCAACGGTGTGCACCACACCGCGATGCGCCAGGTCGGAGGTGAGCACGTAGGCAACGCCGTCGCCGATCGCGATGTCACGGATCGGTGCGCCGATCCAGACCGTGGCCTGCGCCTGCGCGGTCTCGGTGTTGACGACGACCAACCGGCTGCCGCGGTAGTCCGAGGTGGCCACATACAGGCGCTTGCCGGTCGAGTCGATCTGCAGGGCGTCGAGGTTGACACCCGCACCGGTGGCGATGTCGATGGTGCCGACTCGCTCGGCTGTGGTGTCGATGACGGCGATGTCGATGCGCTCGTTGCCCGCACGGCCGGCGAACACCCGCTTGCCGTCCGGGCTGACGGTCAGGGCGGTGACGCTGAAGGCCAGCGGGTACTCGTTGAGCACCGCACCGGTGATGGTGTCGACCGCCACGATCGCGTCATGCCCGGGAGTGGCGACGCTGACGTAGGCGCGGTCATCCGCGACGACGACGGCGAAAGGGTCTCCGGCGAGGCGGACCGAACCCACGACACCCATGGTGTGCGGGTTGATCACGGTCAAGCTCTGTGCGCCGGTGTTGGTGACCACCACGGTGTCACGCTCAGGATCGACGGCGATGTCGCCGATCGGCCCGCGTCCGACTGCGGCCAGTCCGGCCACGTCGATGTCGTCAAGCGCACCGTCGAAGGCGACGCTGCGAGCAGTCGAATCGTCGATGGCGCGATCATCGTGGCCGGGGCGCAGCGCCGTGACCAGCGCGCGCAGGAAGTTGTTTGCCATCGTTATCGGCACCTCCGCCGGCAAGGCTTTCACCGGCTCTAGATTCCAGGTTGATCTGCGCCGGGAGTGGCGCGGTTGCATTGAGTCTAGCGACGAAACCGACAGGTCCCGGACGACTTCACAGCGAATAAGTCGCACAGGCCAATTCTCTCTCAGAATGCGCTTAGGAAATTCTTCGTTATCGACTCGTTACCTTTTGGTCGCATCTGATTAAAACCCCGTTACCAGGGACTTCGCAGGCTCGGTTAGACGTGGCGCATTTCACGAGCAGCGGGACCGTCAATAGCAATTCTTACCATCGCCGGCAAAAGTGAGCGGTAGATCACACTGCGACACGCCAGCAAACTTTCCCTAGCGTCAACGCAGGGCAGCCTGCACTTGACGGCCGATATGTGTTACTGCTGTGAAAGATGAGTCATGCCGAATCGGTAGTTCGCTGTCGGCAGCAACTACCCCGCCACCGGCCGACGGACGAGGCTCGCCTCGCACGATCCGTGCCGGGCCCTACCGGGTCAGAGCCGTAACGCGGCCGCGGTGGCGGGGCCGACGATGCCGTCGACCTTCAGACCGCGGGTGCGCCGCTGGAACTCCTTGACCGCGGCCTCGGTCCGCGGGCCGAAGACTCCGTCGACCTCGAGATCCCCCGCATATGCCGCGTAGGCGGACTTGAGCCGGCGCTGCAATGCGGCGACCTCGACCCCCTCCATGGGCCGATACAACAGCACATCGGTGTACTGCCCCACGGGCACCGGCGGTCGAGGCGTCGGCGCCGGCTTGCCGACATCGCCGATCTGCGCCTGGATGTCGGCGCGCAGGATGTCCATGTCGATGGCGCCCGGATCCCACTTTCCTTGCGCGCGGCCGGCGTATTCCTTATGCCCAATGGTCCGTTCCGAGCTCTGCGCCAACCGGCGGTTGATCGCGGCGCAGCACCGCACCAGAGCGAAATACTGTGCATCAGGCCAATTTTTGCGATGCGGCGCCGTGGGACTGGTACCACTGTTGGCGCACTCGATACCGATCATGTGCCAATTGCCCATGTTGGTCGGCAACCACGGATACATGCCGACCCCGGCATGCCAGGCCACCCCGAGCGCCACGACCGTCACCGTTCCGTCGTGCGCGATGTGCAATTGCGACAACGGTCCGGGCAGGTCTGGGCGTCCATTGGCGATCGATGCAGCGGTGGCGGTGTCCGACCCGGTGTGATGCACCATCACCCCGCGGATGTCTTTGAAATCGCCGTGTCCCCTGGTGCGCCAACCGGGATACTCGACGAGGTCGATACCTTCGGCGCGGAGCACGTCGGCAAGCCAGACCGGATCCCCGGTCCATCGTCCCGTCTGAGGCACTGAGATTCCTTTTCGTTGCAGCAAACGATCTGTGAACGCAAGCCTACGCGCGTGGACCGACAGCTCCTCGGGCTCTCCAAGGCGGTCAGACCGGTTATGCGTCAAGCTCTTTGCCCACGGGAACACCACCTGCGCAGCGGCCGGGCAGGGCGTTCGCCCCAAGCACGGAAAGCAAACATATACGTCTGGTTGCGACCAAGCTTTCCGTCCGCATCGGCGGCCAGATGTGCGAGCATCTGCGCATGGATCCGAAGGACGACCCCGAGGCCCGCATCCGGGAGCTCGAGCGCCCGTTGGCTGATGCCGCCCAAGCGTCCGAGTTGGGCACCGGTAAGACCGCCGGTCCTTCCGGTCCACCGCCGACCCAGCCGTGGACCACCGCGTACCCGCCACCGCCCCCGGGACCCCCGGCTCCGTGGCCGGGTTACGAGCCCTACCCCGCCCCGCCGCAACCGCGACGCACTTCGGGCGCCACGCCGTTCTTCATCCTGTTCGGCGCACTGACAGTGATCCTGGTCGCCGGCGGTATCGCCGCCACCGTGATGTTCAGCAGTACCGACGCAGGCACTACCGACACCGACTCGTACTCGGACAGCCAATCGACCACCATCCGGCAGACCACCATCAACGGGGTACCGGTTCCCGGCCCCGTTGCGCCGACGCAGGTTCCGGCGGGAGAGACGGTGATTGTCTCAGGCATCAACGAACATCGGACTGTCGAGTGCCGGGACAACACCGTGATCGTGAGCGGCATCGAGAACCAACTGGAGATCACCGGTCACTGCGCGGCTCTGACGGTGTCCGGTGTCCAAAACGTCATCACCGTTGAATCCGCCGACACCATCGGTGTGTCAGGATTCGAGAACCGCGTCACCTACCGCGGTGGGGAACCCGACGTGAGCAAATCGGGTCAGTCCAATGTGGTCGAGGCGGGCTGATCGGGTTCGGCCCGACGGTCGAGGCGCCGGAGGAATTGATCGAGCAGACCCACCAGTGGCGCCGGATTGTCCTCTGGCACCCAGGCATAGGAGTCGTCGATGAATCTGAGTGTGGCCTGCGGCAGCGTCTGCGCCAGACGCGAAGCCCCTTCGGCGGGGAAGTAGCGCTCCTCGCGGGGCCAGACCACGAGCGCGGGTCGGTCGTAGTCTGCCAGCCGGGGTGAGTACTCCGCCAGGTACGCCGGCGACAACCCACCGAGAAAACGCCGGAAATCGTTTCGCACCAACGGATCACTGCGCAGCGGCCCCAGGTAGGAAGCCATGATGTCGGCCGGGATGGGGCGCTTGGTCGCGCCGCCATAGGTGACCGGGAGACGTTGCACGGGTTTCAGACCGATCAACGTCGACTGCAGCAGTCCGGCGCCGGGCAGCGAGACGAGTCGGGACAGCAGTTTGACCGGCCACGGGTCGGAGTCGAAGGCGTTGGTGGCGACGAGCACCAGGGCCTCGACGCGCTGCGGGTAGCGCGCGGCGACCACCTGGGCGATGTCGCCGCCGTAGCCGTTGCCGACGAGCACTGCCTGCGGGATCTCCAGCGTGTCGAGCAGGTCGACGACGGTCCGGGCCAGCCCGGGTAGGGTGAGATCGGCGTCGGGCAAAGCCGGGGTGTGCGAGCCGAGGGCCAGATCTGGTGCAATGCAACGGTTTCCGCCGCCGAGTCCGTCAGCCACGTGACGCCAGACCAACCCGTTGGCAACGAGTCCGTGCAGTAGGACGACCGGGCGACCGTCACCGCATTCGCGCACACCGACCGGACCACAGGGCAACGAGACCGTCCGCCGGGAGCTGAGTGTGTCCATCTGCCTGTCCTCTCGCCGCGAGCATCGGGGCATAAATTAATACAGACTGTATGCAAACACATGATTGGCGGAACATCAATACATACAGCTTGTTAAAATTCCCCCGTGAGTGAAGACGCACGCGACGGCCGCGAACAACGCAGTGAGGCCACCCGCTCGGCGCTGGTCGCCGCGGCTCGCTCACTGTTCGTCGAACGGGGCTACGCGGCCGTCTCCACCGGGGACATCGCGCGGGTCGCGGCCGTGACTCGAAACGCCCTATACTACCACTTCCCCACCAAGGAGGCGGTGTTCCGAGCGGTCTACGAGGATGTGGAAGGTCAGTTGGCACAACGGGTGCTTCCGGCGGCGCTGGCCCACGCCACCAGCCGCGGCCAACTCGAGGCAGGCATCGAGGAGTTCCTCGACGGGTGCCTCGACCCCACCGTGGCCCGAATCAGCGTGTTGCAGGCGCCGGCCGCACTGGGCTTCGCTCAGATGCGCGAGATCGACAACCGCAATTACCTCGGCGCCTTGCGCGACGGCATCCGCAGCGCCGTCGAGGCCGGCGAACTCCCCGACCTTCCCGTCGAGACCCTGGCATCGATGATCATCGGGGCGCTGGACGAGGCGGCCCTGCTGATCGCGACCGCCGACGACCCGGCCGCGGCCCGGCGCGACGCCGGTGTGGTGGCCCGAGCACTCGTCGACGGGCTGTTCGTGGGCTGAGCTACAGCACCTTCGACAAGAACTCCTGCAGCCGAGGATGTTTCGGGTTGTCGAACACCTCGGCCGGCGAGTCGTCCTCGACGATGTTGCCGTCGGCCATGAAGATCACCCGGGAGGCCACCTCGCGGGCGAAACCCATCTCGTGCGTCACCACCACCATCGTCATGCCGCCCTCGGCCAGATCACGCAGCACCTGCAGGACGTCTCCGACCATCTCGGGGTCAAGCGCGCTGGTGGCCTCGTCGAACAACATGATCGACGGGTTCATCGCCAGGGCGCGGGCGATCGCGACGCGCTGCTTCTGGCCACCCGACAACGTGGCGGGTTTGACATGGGCCTTCTCGGCCAGCCCGACCTGAGTCAAGAGCTCGATGGCCCGTTTCTCGGCCGTGGCCTTGTCCATCTTCTTGGTCAACAGCGGCGCCAGCGTGACGTTGTCGATCACGGTCATGTGCGGGAACAGGTTGAAGTGCTGGAAGACCATGCCGATGTGCTGACGGACCTTGTCGAGGTCCACCCTACGGTCGGTGAGATCGAAATCGTCGACCGTGACCTTTCCTGCGGTGATGTCCTCGAGCTTGTTGAGGCACCGCAGAAAAGTGGATTTGCCCGATCCGGACGGGCCGATGACGCAGACCACCTCGCCCTTGCTGATCGTGGTGTCGATGCCGTCGAGCACCACCAGTTCACCGAACGACTTCTTGAGGCCCTCGATGCGGATCTTGACCGTGCCTTCGGGCTCGGCCGCCGCGGCTTCCGGTACCAGCTGGGTCATTTCCCTCTGCCTCCTACGAGCCGACTCTCGATCCTGTCAGAGAGCTTGGTGAGCGCCATGATGACGATGAAGTAGATGATGCCGATGATCAGCCACATGGTGAACGACTGAAGGTTGCGGGCGATGATCAGTCGCCCGGTCTGGGTCAGTTCGGCGATGCCGATCACCGACAGGATCGAGGTGTCCTTGAGGGTGATGACGAACTGGTTGACGTACGACGGGATCATGGTCCGAATGGCCTGCGGCAGGATGACTTTGCGCATCGTCGGTAGATAGCCGATGCCGAGGCTGCGAGCCGCCTCCATCTGCCCCTTGTCCACCGATTGGATACCGCCGCGGACGATCTCCGTCATGTACGCCCCGGCGTTGAGGGAGAGCGTGATGATGCCCGCGGTCAGTGCGGTCATCTGGATTCCCAATGCCGGCGGGACGCCGAAGTAGATGAAGAACGCCTGCACCAGCAGTGGAGTGCCACGGAAAATATCCACGTAGGTGGTACCGATGGCCCGCAGCACGATCGACCGCGACACCCGGAAGAGCCCAAAGACGATGCCGAGCATCAGCGCGATGGCGATCGACACCACCGTCAGGATCAGCGTCATCTTCAGGCCGGTCATCAGGAACGGGAATGTGCTCTTGAGCAGTCCGATGAACGAGTTGTCGGCCTCACCGGCACCTTCGCCGAGGTACTTCTCGATGATCTGGTCGTACCGGCCAGAGTCCTTGAGTTCCTTCAGGCCCGCGTTGAACTTCGCCAGCAGCTCGGCGTTGCGTCCCTTGTTGACCGCGAAGCCGTAACTGGAACCCTTCTCCTTCGGCGTGACGGTCTTGAAACCGTTACCCCGTTGGATGTTGTAGTTGAGTACCGGATAGTCCTCGAAGACCGCGACGGAGTTACCCGTCTTGACCTCCTCGAACATCGATGACGAATCCGCGAACGAGACGATCTGGAAGCCGTACTTGTCCTTGATCGACTCGGCGAACGCGGCACCCTCGGTGCCGTTCTTCACCGCGACCCGTTTGCCCTTGAGGTCGGCGTAGGACTTGATGTCCTGGTTGTCCTCCAGCACCGCCATCTGCACGCCGGACTCGAAGTACGGGTCGGAGAAGTCGAAAACCTTCTTGCGCTCGTCGGTGATCGACATGCCCGCGATCACGCCGTCGGCCTGGTTGGCCTGGACGGCCTGCAACGCGGCGTCGAAACCCAATGGCTTGATCGTGACGTTGAAGTTCTGGTTCGCCGCGATCTCGTTCAGCAGATCAATGTCGATCCCGACGAATTTTCCTTGCTCGTCCTGGAATTCGAACGGCGCGAAGGTGATGTCGGTGGCGACGATGTAGGTCTCGCCCTCGGCGGCGGCGCGGGCCGGCGTCAACATCGCGGTGCCGACCAGGCCCAGCAGCATCGCCACGACGGCGGCCAGCAGTCGGTGCGGGGACCGGATGACTCCGGCGATACCCGGCGCGGATTCGACTCTCATCGTCCAGTCTCCTATCCAGGTGTGAAACGACGAGTTCTCACGCTATCGCCGTCACTGCGATTAGGGCGGGATTTACCGGGGCACGGTTCGGCGACTCGATGGAGTCGCACAGCCGGACTGCGCGCCGCCCGCGACTGCGCGCGCAGCTCATGTCAGCGTCGTTCGCGGCCTCGCCGAGGCGGGTGGGTGGGCCATAGAAGCGGACGGTTCGTCGAATTGTCCTGGGCGCGAGGATAGTTGCACGAGGAACGTCCTCTTCCCGCCATCGGCCGATGGCAACCCGCGTGGTGGGCTTTACAAATCATCCGACCTGTCCATACCTGCGCCGCGAGAACCCGCTCTGTAAAAGGACGTTCGGCCGTAGATGCTCCTTATTGAGGTAGTGGACTACGCGTGAGGAATGACTGCGGTCAGTCGTACGTTTCTGTCATGAGAGCGCTGGACAGTACGGCGCTTGGTTCAGAGGAAGTTTCGACATGAGCGTTTTCCATTCGGTTTCCGCCGTCCGACGCGAAACCTCAACAGACATCACGACGCGCCGGCACAGGCATGAGCCGGTGCTCATCACCGAGCAGCAGGTGCTGTTCAGTACAGCCGCAGCAGCAGGCACCCGTGCACACCGCAACGTCATCACGATGGTGTCGCATGCGGTGACCTCGGTGACGGACCACTGGCGGGCGCGCCGCGCCCGCCCGTACTACCCGTCGCACTACAGCTATCTGGAGAACGGCCTGATGGCGCGGGAGATGGACCGGCTCTGACCGGCCGGTCCGCTCACCCGGCCAGCGCGACCGGCGTGACGACCTCGGAGTATCGCGACGCATCGCCTGCAACCGCCCGGCTGTGCCGTCCGTGGACGTCGACGGGGATATCGCCGGCCAGGGTGATCCGGCTGAGCCTGCGGAACTGGTCGTCGTAGTCGGCCACTGCGTAGTGCTGGGTGGCCCGGTTGTCCCAGATCGCCAGATCCCCCAACTCCCAGTTCCATCGAATCGTGTTCTCCAACTTGATAACCCGGTTCTGGAGCAGTTGGAAGAGGGTGGCCGATTCGGCGGGGCTGAGCCCCACGAACTGTTTGATGAAGTGCCCGAGCAGCAGCACCCGTCGGCCCGTCTCGGGGTGGACCCGCACCACCGGGTGCTCGGTCTCGTAGTACTCGGACTCGAACTCCTCGCGGTACTGGCGGTGACCGTCGGCAAGCTGCTCATGGCGCCCGTCGTAGTCGGCCGCATAGTCGTACTGGTTGGTGTGCACGGCCCACAGGTTCTCGACGAGCGCACGTAGCGGCTCGGGCAGCCGGTCGTAGGCGGCCTCGGTCGACGCCCACGTCGTGGTCCCGCCATAGTCCGGCAGCGTGACCGCCCGCAGCAACGAGGCCTTCGGGATGCGGTCGACGAACGTCACATCGGTGTGCCAGCTGTTCGCTTTGTCATAACGCGAGTCGATCGGCAGGATCCGGTCACCGCGCGAGGTGACCGTGGGATGGGCTCCGGTCGGGGTGCCGAGCAGCCGGGCGAACGCCAACTGCCCGTCGTCGTCGAGGTGGTGTTGACCGCGGAAGAAGATGACCTTGTGCTCAAGCAGGGCCGAGTTGATCGCGGACACCGTCGCCGCGTCGAGGTTGCCGTTGACGTCGATTCCGTCGATGCGGGCCCCGATGTGGGCTCCGAGCTTCACTACACGCAGAGTGGACACCCCGTCACCATCGGCGATGGGGTGAGACAGCACCACGGTTGCGCTCATTACGAGCGCAAAGACCTCCGAAGGTCAGTCGATGCGGATGACGTAGGTGCCGTCGTCGTCGCGCTCGATCTGGCCGTCGAGGGCGTTGATCCACACCGGGGTATCCCGTCGCGAACCGAGGAACGCACTCTGCACGGAGCCCCCCGGCTGCAGGTCGACATTCCACTCGTCGTCCTGGGCGACGATGGTGAGGAGTTCCTCGCCATTGGCGCGGCGGATCGAGATCACCTGGCCGTTGGCGTCCAGGTCCTCCAGATCCGCGTCGTCGTCATCGAGGTACTCATCAAGCTCAGCGTCATCGAAGATCTCGGCGTCCGAACCTCTGACATCGTCATGCACGCCGACGACTGTACTCAGCATCACGTCCACCGATGCAGACCCCGGCGGATTGAACCGCTAACGTGCATCCGACGTTTACAGGCTGTTCGCCCGGGGAACAAGATGTCCCGCTGTGGCGTTGGCGAGAAACATTGGTCTTGAACTTAGGAGGATCATTCATGGCTACCGATTACGACGCCCCGCGCGTCAAGGAGACAGACGAGCCAGCTGAGGAGTCGCTGGAACAGCTGGCCACTCGGCGCACCGCGGCCGACACGGCGGTCATCGACGAGGACGAGGTGGTCGATTCGTTCGATCTGCCGGACGCCGACATCTCCGGCGAGGAGTTGAGCGTGCGGGTCATCCCGAAGCAGGCCGATGAGTTCACCTGTTCCAGCTGCTTCCTGGTGCAGCACCGCAACCGCTTGGCGCTGCAGAAGGGCGAGCAGCAGATCTGCGTCGAGTGCGTCTGACGCAGAGCCGGACCGCGGCCTGACGGCCGCACGTGCGCTAACGACAGCAGTCGGGGTCCAGCACGGAACACAGCGCGACGAGCGAGTCCCGGCGCGGGCGGTGGTAGACGTTCATACCGCGCCGTTCGGACTCGACCATCCCCGCGCGCCGCAATTGTGACAGATGGTGGCTGACGGTGGACTCGGCCAGACCGACCGCGGCCGCGAGATCACATCCGCAGACCTCTCCGGCCTCGGCGCTGAACAACAGCGACACCAACTTCACCCGCACCGGGTCGGCCAGGGCTTTCAGCCTTAAGGCGACCTCCAGCGCACCATCGTCATCGATCGGGCCCGCCGCCACTGGTGTGCAGCAGACCGGTTCGGTGGTGTCGACCACGGGTAGCGCCTTGGGCATACAACCATTCTGCCAGAGGATATTGACATACGTCGAAGAGGTGGCATCATCGATGCTGCCCGAATAGTTCGACATAAGTCGCAGAGGTTGGGAGCCCGTCATGTCCCGCGCACAACTTGCCCTGAACGTCGATGATCTCGACGAAGCCATCACGTTCTACTCGAAGCTCTTCAACACGGCCCCGGCGAAGGTCAAGCCCGGCTATGCCAACTTCGCCATCGCCGCTCCCCCGCTCAAATTGGTGCTCATCGAAAATCCCGGGCACGGCGGGACGCTCAACCACCTCGGTGTCGAGGTCGAGTCGAGCCACCAGGTGCACGCCGAGATCTCCCGGCTCACGGACGAAGGCCTGTTCACCGAGGAGGAGATCGGCACCACCTGCTGCTTCGCCACGCAGGACAAGGTGTGGGTGACCGGTCCGGCAGGCGAGAAGTGGGAGGTCTACACCGTTCTCGCCGACTCGGAGTCATTCGGCACCAACTCACCCGCACTCGATGGCACCGAACCCGGCGGCGCCTGCTGCACATCGTGAACCAGGTTGTCCCCGCGCGGCTTTCCACGCTGGACCGGCTGCTCCCGGTGTGGATCGCCGTGGCGATGGCGGGCGGTCTGCTGCTGGGGCGGCTCGTCCCCGGGATCAACACTGCCCTGAATCACGTTCAGATCGACGGCATCTCACTGCCGATCGCACTGGGCCTGCTGATCATGATGTACCCGGTCCTCGCCAAAGTTCGCTACGACCGGCTCGACCGCGTCACCGGCGACCGCAAGCTGTTGATCAGCTCGCTGATCCTCAACTGGGTGCTCGGTCCGGCCCTGATGTTCGCCCTGGCCTGGCTGTTTCTGCCCGATCTGCCCGAGTACCGAACGGGTCTCATCATCGTCGGGCTGGCCCGGTGCATCGCCATGGTCATCATCTGGAACGACCTGGCGTGTGGAGACCGCGAGGCCGCCGCCGTACTGGTCGCCCTCAATTCAATTTTTCAAGTGCTCATGTTCGCGGTGCTCGGCTGGTTCTACTTGTCGGTTCTGCCCGGCTGGCTCGGCCTTGAGCAGGCCCGCATCGACACGTCACCATGGCAGATCGCAAAGTCGGTGATCATCTTCCTGGGTATCCCGCTGCTGGCCGGTTACCTGTCGCGCCGGATCGGCGAGTCCGCGAAGGGCAGGGACTGGTACGAATCGACATTTCTGCCCCGTATCGGCCCGTGGGCCCTGTATGGCCTGCTGTTCACCATCGTGGTGCTGTTCGCGCTCCAGGGCGACCAGATCGCCGAGCGCCCTTGGGACGTCGCACGCATCGCACTGCCGCTGCTGGCGTACTTCGCGATCATGTGGGGCGGTGGCTACGCACTGGGCGCAGCGCTGGGGCTGGGCTACGAGCGCACCACCACCCTGGCGTTCACGGCCGCAGGCAACAACTTCGAACTGGCGATCGCGGTGGCGATCGCGACGTACGGCGCTACCTCGGGCCAAGCCCTGGCAGGCGTGGTCGGCCCGCTCATCGAAGTGCCCGTGCTCGTCGCGCTGGTCTACGTGTCACTGGCATTGCGGCACCGGTTCACTGCCGTAGAACCCGACCGACCCGTGAGGAACACTCGATGACGCAGCGCGACCGCCCCAGTGTGTTGTTCCTGTGCACACACAACGCCGGCCGGTCCCAGATGGCGATGGGCTTCTTCGCTCACCTCGCAGGAGAACGCGCATCAGTTTTCTCGGGAGGCTCGGAGCCGGCCGACAAGGTGAATCCCGCCGCGATCGCCGCCATGGCCGAAGTCGGAATCGACATCGCACACGAACAGCCACAGCGATGGACCGACGACATCGTGGAGGCGAGCGATGTCGTGATCACAATGGGGTGCGGCGATACCTGCCCATACTTCCCCGGCAAGCGCTACGAAAACTGGGAGTTGCCCGATCCGGCCGGCCTCGGAGTCGAAGCGGTCCGTCCGATCCGCGACGACATCGAACGACGCGTTCGCGTCCTGCTCGACGAACTTGGACTCGATCCGCCCGCCTGATTTTCCCGTGTCCGGTCGCTCGAGTGGCCTACCGTGACATTCGTGACCGAAGCGGCCGTTCGGCAACGCATCGCCGAGGGTGTGAACGCGATCCGTGCGCGCGATCTGGACGCGCTCACGGCCCTCTACGCACCCGATGTCGTGTCCTTCGACCTCGGGGCGCCACTGCGGTACGCGGGTGACGACAACAAGCGAAGGGCCTGGCAGGAGGTCTTCGCCGCGTACACCGGTCCGATCGGTTACGACGTGCACGAGCTGACCGTCACCACCGAGGGCGACATCGCCTTCGTGCACAGCCTCAACCACGTCCGCGGCACGCTGTCCAGTGGCCGCGACATCGACATGTGGGTGCGATGGACGGCTTGTCTGCGCTGTGTCGACCGCGTCTGGCGCGTATTTCACGACCACGTTTCGGTTCCCGCGGACCTGGAGTACGGCAAGGCAATTCTGAATCTCGCGCCGTGATCCACCGGAACCGCCCCCCACCGGCGCGCATAGTTTCTATCCTCAGACCTGCAGACCGACAGCGACCTTGGGGGCGCAGATGACCGAGGGCGCGACGGCGGAAGCTCGGCGTATCGAGCACAGCTACCACTTCGACCGGCACACCCCGCAATATCGCGACCAGTTCGAGCCGATCACGGCGGAGATGCTGGACGCCTGCCCCCTGGCCTGGACCGACACGTACGGCGGGCACTGGGTGGCCGCCGGCAGCAGCGAGGTCTTCGAACTGGCCCGCTGCCCACACATCTCGAATGACAACGACATCGTCGGCGAACGAAAAGGCTACCGGGGCATCAACATTCCGCGCGGCGAGGTGAGCACGCAGTTCCGCGGCGGCATGTTGGAGATGGACGATCCCGAGCACCGCGCCTACCGGACACCGCTCAACGGATACCTCTCACCGGCTGCGGTCGCGCGGTGGAAGCCGGTGGTGGACGAGCTCGTCAGGGCGTGCCTGGACGAGAAGATCGAAGACGGCAGTATCGATTTCGTCGACGATCTGGCGAACATCGTCCCGGCGGTGCTGACCCTGGGGCTGCTGGGCGTTCCGCTCGCCGAATGGGAGATCTACTGCGAGCCCGCACACGCCTCGGTGTACACGCGGGCCGACTCTCCCGACGCCAAACGCGTCTTCGACCTGTCCGTGGCCTCGGCGGTGCACATGATGGGCCATGTAGCCGTGATCCGCGAAGACCCACGCCCGGGACTGATCGATGCCATGGTGCAGATGCGGATCGACGGCGAGCCGGCGCCCGATTCGGAGATCCTGGGCATGCTCATGCTCCTGATCGGCGGCGGTTTCGACACCACGACGGCGCTGACGGCGCACTCGCTCGAGTGGCTCTCCCAGCACCCGGATCAGCGTGAGCGGTTGAGCCGGGACCGCGCTTCCCTGCTGGATTCGGCGACCGAGGAGTTTCTGCGCTACTTCACCCCCGCCCCCGGGGACGGGCGCACGATCGCCGAGGACATCGAGGTGGATGGGGTAGCACTCAAGGAAGGCGAGCGGCTGTGGCTTTCGTGGGCGATGGCCAACCGGGACCCGCGCGTCTTCGAGAATCCCAATGAGCTCAGGATGGGCCGAACGGGTAACCGCCACTTCAGTTTCGGCTTGGGCGTGCATCGCTGCATCGGCTCGAACGTGGCACGGACGGTGTTCAAGTCGATGCTGACCGGGGTGCTCGACCGGATGCCGGACTACCGGTGCGATCCGGCCGGCGCCGTCCACTACGAGACCATCGGCGTCATCCAGGGCATGCAACACCTGCCCGCCACATTCACCCCGGGCCGGCGGACCGGTCCGGGCCTGGCCGAGACACTGGAGAAGCTGCAACGAATCTGCGACGAGCAGCAGTTGGCCGCGCCCATCACCGTGCACAAGGCCACCGCGGTCATCGACTGAAAGCGAACGACATGACAGCCTTGACCCCTATGCGACACCTGATCATCTCCGCCTGCTCCGGCATCGCGGTCGTGGCTGCGACGATTGCGATCGCTTCCTTGCCGGCTCCGTCGACGGCGCTGGCGGCCTGCCCGAACGGCGAGGACAACGACACCTACACCGGCAACTGTGTCCCCTACCTGGTGCCGAACTCACCGAGCGGCAACAATCTGTGCCCGCCCGGGGTCAGCGGCACGGAATGCGGTTCGGCAGATGTCCAGGCGACGCCTACTGCACCGGTCGCTCCGACAGGTCCCGAGCAGGGGCTCGAAGACGTGAGCACGCCCGACTTCTGACGGCCGGGCACCAGCCTGGGGTTCGCAGCGGACGGCGGCAAGGAGGATCATGACGACCGGGTCCCACGGTGAGATCCAGCTCGAGAATGACTGGTTCCGGGTCACCAAGTGGACGATCGACCCGGGCGGGGCGATACCGATGCACCGGCACGATCACGAGTACGTGGTAGTTCCCATGGTCACCGACACCATGCATGTTGTCACTGCCGACGGCACCGAGATCGTCGCGGAACTCGTAGCCGGGCAGAGCTATTCACGTCCCGCGGGCTCCGAACACACCGTCGAGAACCGCGGCGAGCGCGATCCGATCGTCTTCGTCGAAGTTGAGCGACTCGCCTGACGCGTCGCCCGCACTCATATGCACCAGGGCAGGCACGGGAACGTGATTCCCGGGCTACCTCATTTGCCCGCTGAGTCCATGTGACGCACGCATCAGCAACATTGCGCCCTGACAGGCGGTTTTCCCCCGAATCGGGGGACGACGTCCGGTCACCGCGCTCATAATCTCGTTGCCATGGCGCACAACGGAAACAACGACTGGACCCAGCCCGCAGCTCTAGCCCTTCCCAAGGAGGGCTACTTCGAGCTGACCCGGGGGCGGTATGGCCCGGTCTTTCCCCGCACCCCCGCGTGCTACGGCTTCAACATCATCGCCAAGGTGCTCGACGGTCACGAGCAGGCCATCCGTGACTACGGCAAGCAGCTCGAAGCGGCGGTCGCCGCGCAGCCCGACGTGCTGGCCCCGCTGAAGCTGCACTACCTGCGCTGGCAGCTGTTCGATGTCGGCTCGGGCCTGCACTTCCAGTACCAGGGCATCTTCGACACCGACTTCGACAAGTACACCGAGGACGCCGTCAAACTGTTCAGCTCGACCGGCATCACCACTGCGTTCACTCATCTGGAGGGCTTCCCGGAGGACTGGAAGACCAACCCGGAAGCCTTCATCATGTTCGTCCGCGATCACCAGGTGCCCAGCTTCCTGGAGTATGGCGAGTATCCGTATGTCACCTCCGAGGAGGTCAAGAAAGCCCTGCGGCTCAAGGCCGCGTTCGCGGACATGTTGGATCAGATGCAGTGACCATGGATGCAATGACGGACCTCGAATTCGACGATATCCAGCACATCATGCTGACCGGGACACCCCACCTGACCGGCCGGTATGAGTTCCTGTCCTTCGACAGCCCCGAGGCGGGGCGAGCCTGGCTGACCGAGATGGTGCCGCTCGTGCAGTCGGCCACCGATGTCCGCGAGACAGTCAATGTCTTCAAACGTTGGGTCAACCTGGCCTTCACCTGGAATGGGTTGCGCGCGTTGGGTCTGGACGAGGAGTCGCTGGCATCGTTCCCTGGCGAGTTCCGCGAAGGCATGGCGTCGCGGGCGGACATCCTCGGGGACACCGGTGCCGCCGCACCCGAACACTGGCTGGGCGGGCTCGCCGGCGACGATCTGCATGCCATCGTCATTCTGTTCGCCCGGGACGAGGCGGAACGCGTGCGGTGCGTGGGCGAACACGACGCCCTACTGGCCCGCTGCCCCGGCGTGCGGTCACTGTCGCATCTGGACCTGGCTGCCACGGCACCGTTCGAGTACGACCACGATCACTTCGGATACCGCGATCCGGTGTCCCAGCCGCAGCTGAAGGGCTCCGGGGAAGAGCTGATCCCAGGCTCCGGCGGGGCGCTGGAGCCGGGCGAGTTCATCCTCGGCTATCGGGATGAGGAGGGGTTGGTCGCGAACCAACCCACACCCGAGGTGCTTTCACGCAACGGCAGCTACCTGGCGTATCGCCGCCTGGAGGAGCACGTCGGAATCTTCCGGGACTACCTGAAGCAGAACGCCGAGGGCGCCGACGGCGAGGAGTTGCTTGCCGCGAAGTTCATGGGGCGTTGGCGCAGCGGCGCACCGCTGGTGCTCGCACCTGAGCACGACGATCCGGAACTCGGTGCGGATCCCATGCGCAACAACGATTTCGACTACGGCCAGATGGACCCCCACGGCTACGCCTGCCCGCTCGGCTCCCACGCCCGCCGGCTCAATCCACGCGATACCGAGCCGAATCCCAATCGGCGCCGGCTGATCCGGCGTAGCGGTACCTACGGGCCGGCGCTACCCGAAGGGGTGGCCGACGACGGAGTAGAACGCGGGGTCGGGATGTTCCTGATCTGCGCCAGCCTGGTGCGCCAGTTCGAGTTCGCCCAGAACGTCTGGATCAACGACTCGGCATTCAAAGACCTCGGCAACGAACACGACCCCATCTGCGGCACCCAGGACGGCACGCTGGATTTCACGATCCCGAAGCGCCCGATCCGGAAGGTGCACAAGGGGTTACCCGCGTTCACCACGCTGCGTGGCGGGGCGTACTTCTTTCTTCCCGGCCTGAGTGCGCTGCGTTACCTCACAAACCTTGAGACCCCAAGAATGAAGGAGTCAGCATGACCACCCCACTTCACCCCGCCCGCACGTACAACCAGGCGCACATCACCCGCCCGCACAACGGCAAACGACGGGTCAGCATCTACTGGTCGTGGAGCTATCCGTGGGAGGCGCAGCGCGACCCGGCGTTGCTGTACAACCGATTCTCCACCATGACCGAGGTCCGCGCGGCGACGTGGCCGGCGTACGAGGGGCCTGAGTACAGCCCCAAGAATTTCCTGCAGGGCATCGACGGAACGCTGGAACTGTTCCACCGCTCGTCCCTGAATTTCCAGGAGGTGGCCGGTGAAGCGACCGGCCATCCGGTGGCGGTGTTCCAGCGGGTCGATCAGGCCGGGTACCGGTTGCCGATCGATGAACGCATCCTCGACGACACCGACACCCTGATGATCTTCGGCCTGGACCACCTGCTCGGCGAGGAGGACGCCTTGCCGGAGGAGATCGCGGCGATACAGCAGTGGTTGCGTCAGGAAGGCAAGTGCCTGATGCTGGCGCCGCATCACGACGTCGGGTTCACCGACGACAAAGAGCAGCAGCAGATGGAGTACCTGCACCACGGCGACCCGCTGACACCGCGAATCCAGCGGTTCAGCGGCTACGCCCGGTCGCTTCTGACCGGGCTGAACATTCCGGTGCACAACACCTGGGGCCTGCGTCCCGCCACGGTCGAGGGCACCAAACAGATTGTGCCGCTTACCGGTTTCCGCGATCTCGATTCGGCCGGCTTGCTGCGCGACGTCACGACGCTGGCTTTGCATCCCCACCTGCCGCACTACGCGCTGACCGCTCCCGAGGGGCCGGACCTCCGAGTTCTGGGCCGGCAGTTGATCGACCCGACCCGCCCCCATCCGTTCACCCTGGCGGGCAACACCGAGTTCAACGCGCTGATCCACATGCCGCCGTCCGGTGATCGCGCGGGTGACATCGTGCTGGTGGATTCCACCCATTTCACCACCCTGTTCGGTGCGAGTGACAGCCTGAAGTCCTTCTGGCGCAACCTCGTGACGATGGCCTGACGGAGGTGGATGTAACCAATCTGCTGCTGCAGGGCTCGAACATCGCCGTTGTCTTCTTCGTCGTGTCGAGCACCCTGGCGGTCGGCCTGAGCCTGACCGTCAGTCAGATCGTCGCGCCGCTCAGGAACATTCGTCTGGTCGCGCTGTCGCTCGCAGCCAACTTCGTGCTGGCTCCGCTGGCCGCCTTCGGGCTGTGGCGGGTGTTCGATCTGGACGAGCCGCTGGGGATCGGGCTGTTGTTGTGCGGGCTCGCGGCGGGGGCACCGTTCCTGATCAAGCTCGCGGAGTTCGCCAAGGCCGACATGGCCTTCGCGGTAGGTCTGATGGTGCTGTTGATGGTCATCACCGTGGGCTACGTGCCGGTGGTCCTGCCGATCTTCGTCGCAGGGACTGCGGTCAACCCCGTCCAGATCGCGGCGTCCCTTGTCGTGCTGATGCTCATCCCGCTGGCGGCAGGCCTGCTACTGCGGGCCCGCGGTCCCGGAATAGCTGCCCGCATCCGGCCCGTGGTCGGCAAGGTGTCCACCATCAGCATGGTCCTGGTGATCGTGTTCACCATCGCCGCCCATTTCAACAGCGTGCTATCGGTTTTCGGCACGTTCGGCATCCTGGCGGCCGTGGTCTACACGGTGATCTGCGCCGGGATCGGTTGGCTGCTGGGTGGTTCCGCGGCGCGGGATGTCCTGGCGCTGGGGACCGCTCAGCGCAATGCCGCCGCGGCGTTCGTGGTGGCCGGGCAGAACTTCGACGAACCGAAGGTGGTCGTGATGATCACCGTGGTGTTGATCGTTGAGTTCCTGATGCTGTTGCCGTTCTCGCGGCGGCTCGCGCGGTCTCGCTGAGCAGCCCGAGCCGGTCGGCCTCGGCCACTGCGGCAGCGCGGGACGAGACGCCGAGCTTGCGGTAGATCGATTTCGCCTGGCTCTTCAGGGTTTCGCGGCCCAAGGTCAGCTCGCCTGCGATGCGTTGGAGTGACAGGTGTGTGGCCAGGTACGGCAGTAGCCTGAGCTCGGCCGTCGTCAGCGACGGTCGAGCACCGCGGGCCGCGCGGGCTGCCGACAAGGCGCGGAAACGGTCCAGCCATCGTCCGACGCCGACCGCCTCGGGCTCACGTCGATGGGCGCGTTGCGCCTCGCTCAGGTGCCGGTCGCACAGGTCGGTGTCGTCGATCTCGATCGCCGCTCCGGCCACCAGCACATGCGCCATCAGGGCGGTGCGAGCCGACAAGTCACCCAGCCGGTCGAGCAGCCGCTCGGTCGCCCGGGCGGCCGAACGGGCTCCGGCCACATCGCCGCGCCGGGCCCGGACCAAGGCGTCGACCGCGTAGACCACCACCATCGGGACCATGTCGGACAGGTCTCGTGAGTCGACGATCGAACGGGCGGCGTTGGTGTGTGCCGCGGCGGCCGGCAGGTCGCCGTCGCCGAGGTCCAGTGCGGCCAGATGCGCCAGCGCGGCAGCCTGGAATCCGGGCAGGTCATCGGTCACCGGGAGCGCCGATTCCAGGGCGGCCCGCGCCTCCCCCGGGTCACCGAGCATGGACAGCGCGGCACCCTTCATCGTGGTGGCCGCGCCCCACCAGGGGTTGACCAGGTGATCACCTGCGCCGCAGACCGTTTCAGCATGGCGAATCACCTCGCCCACTCCACCGACTCCGAGCAGCGAACCGATCAGCGCGGCAGCCACCTCGACCGACGGCGTGCCGTCGGCGAGCGGCCCACCGGAATCGGCTGCCGCAGCGGTCAACAGGGACCGCTGGATCAACTCGGCGTCACCGGTCATCACCCCCAGCCAGGCTCGCGCGATCGCGGCATCCGGGTAGTCGGTGAAGGTCTGCTCATCGATCAGGCTGAGCTGGCGGGCCAGAACGCCGACCCGGCCGTCGAAACCCAATCGCACGGCGTCGATCCCCACGAGCGCCGCGGCCCGGGCCCGGTCGCCGGCGGTCAGGGCCTGCAGCAGCGCCCCGTCGACATCGCCGGCTTGCGCCAGCCGGTCAGCCGCGCGAGCTGCCAATTCCCGGAACCGGTCCGGATCCCGGTCACGGAGGCGCGCACGCAACAGGTCACCGAACAGCTGGTGATAGCGGTACCAGATGCCTTGGGCGTCAAGGGAAACCAGAAACAGGTTGCCGGATCGAGTGATCGCCTCGAGCATCGCGGCGGAATCGCTCCGACCCAGCAGCGCGTCGAGCTCGTCAGCGCAAAAGCGGTCCAGGATGGCCGATTCCGTCAGAAACGTGACGGTGTCGGGTTCGAGCCGACTGAGCACTTCCTCGACCAGATAGTCAACCACCAGCCGGTGCCGGCCGGTCACTGCCTCTGCGGGTGCGCCATCGCGCAGCGCCAGGGCCGCCATGACCACGCCGGCCGCCCAGCCTTCACATTTGTCGAGTACCCGCGCGACCGTGGTCTTGTCGGCACCACCGCCGACGGCCGAGAAGGCGGCCGAGGCCTCCGCACCCGACAGCTGCAGTTCGGCAGTGCCGATCTCGGCGACTCGACCTTCGAGGCGACGTCTCGCCAGCTCAAGCGGAGGCATATGGCGACCGATGAGCGCGATGGTGGCCGATTCGGGAGCCAGGTCCACAACCGCGCGCAGGGTGTCCAGGGCCGCGCGGGCCGACAATTCGTGAACGTCGTCGAGGACCAGGACCGCGGGACCCGAGTTTTCGAGTGCCTTGACGAAGGCCGTTGTCAGCTGGGCTTCGGCGCGGCCCGCGCCCTGCAGGTAGTGCAGCAGCGCCGGGTCGACGGGTTTGATCTGGTCGAGTGCGGTAGCCAGGTGTAGTAACAGGTGCGCGGGATCGTTGTCGAGGTTGTCGAGCCGCACCCATGCGAAGGGACGCTCATCGGTGTCGTCCCACTGCGCCACCGCGGTGGTCTTGCCATATCCCGCAGGGGCAGCAATCACGACCAGACCGGTGCGCTCCCGCAGTAGCCGGATCACGCCTGGCCGCGGGACCACGCCGAGTCCGGCAGCGGGCCGTCCGACAGTCGCCACCGGAATGTGCGCCGGCCAGGATCCTGCTCCCACTTTCGCATCGTAGGGCAGGCACGTCCAACGGAAGGCCACGCGGTTGAGGCATCACCGGCCGCCGGTTAGCGAGAAGTCCGGGCGTTCTTCGCACGACCTGTGCGGCCCTTGGGGGCGGCAGCGAGTCCCGTCTCCACGGCGTTGGCGGCCGCCCGCCCGGCGGTGTGCATCGGCACCGACGATCGCGTCGTGCGCGACAACAGAACCGCACCTTCGATCAGGCAGAAGATCTCCACCGCGACATCACGGGCACGCTCCTCAGTCATCCCAGCCGCGGTAAAACGCTCTTGCAATACCTCAAGCCATGATTCGAATACTTCAGCGGCAGCGGTCCGCATCGGCTGATCGTTATTGGCCACCTCCAATGCGATCGTGGCGGCCGGGCAGGCGTAACCGTAGTCAGCTCCTTCAAGCAGCTCGGCGGCTCGGCGGAATGAGGCCGCCGTCGCCGCGACAACGTCGGCGTCCGCCGGGTACGCCGACTCGATCAGCTCCCGGTAACGCGCACCGCCGTACGTGAGCGCGGCGGCGCCAAGTTCCTGCTTGCCGCCGGGGAAGAAGTGGTACAGCGATCCGTACGGCGCCTCAGCCGCTGCGAGAACGGCCTTGATACCGGTTGCGCCGAAACCCTGGCGACTGAACAGATCCGTTGCGGATTCCAATAGACGGACTCGGGTTTCCACTGGCTTGCCGGCCGATGAGCTAGGAGACACATGCCCACCTTACTTCGCTAGATCAATCTGTTCACCTACGTCGCCTCTTGACGAGGAGGTTCATCCGATCGGTCCTGGGCGCGATCTCCAAAGAGTTTGTTCCGCTGGCCTTTTCGCACACAAAATGCCGGAACTACGTTTTCAGAAATGCCAGCGGGTGGTCTTGACCCGCTGCTGGAACGCCTCGAGTGCCGCCAGGTCCTTCTTCATCAGCGGCTTGTTGACCTTCTCGGTGAAGAAGTCGATCAGCGGGCCGGCGAAGAACGCAGTCATGACGGTGCCGACGCCGACCTGCCCGTGGAACGCCAAAGCCAATCCGACGAACGCGAGGTCCTGGGCGACGCGCACCACCCGGTACGGAAGGCGGGTGTGGTCGACGATGATCGGGGCGATCGCGTCGTAGGGCGCGTTGCCCAGCGCGGCGGTCATGTACATCGACGCGCCGGCCGCGAACAACGTGATGCCGACGAGGAACATCGCGGTCTGCAGCACGCGTCCGGGATCGGCGGGAACCAGTGGCCCAAGCAGCGCCGAGAACCACTGGATGAAGTAGCCGGTCATGACCATGTTGATGATCGAGCCGATCCCGATGTACACGCGGCCGAAGAAGAAGACCGGGATCAGCAGCACGGCGTTGCTGATCAGCTGATAGGTGCCGAGGTCGAGACCGATCGTGTTGCTGATGCCGATGTTGGCCGCGGTGTAGGGATCCACGCCGACCTGGGCGACGCGCAACACGGCCGAGCCGAATCCGAGGATGGCCACGCCCACCAGGGCCCAGAACGACCGCCGCCAGTAGTGCATGTTCTGACTACCCACAATCCACGACTATCGCAGAGCGAAGCGGTCATTCACCGTCGACGCGGCGGGAGTCCGTTCTATGACTGCTTGGTCAATGTGAACGAGAACCGCTCGCTGCGCTCGGCCGGGCCACAATCGCTCGCCTCCCAGGTGGCGTAGCCGGTGCCGGCCAGTGTCGCGTCGTCCCAGGAAAGCGTGCGTGAGGCGGTCAGCGGGGTGCCCTCACAGGTCCCCGCATCGGTCCATGGGCTCACCACCGTCCGCCGTCCAGGTGGGCCCATCGCCTTAGCTGGCAAACCAGCTCCGGGTCAGCGGGATTCAACCTCGGATTCGACCAACCCGGCACTGCGGGCATTGACGACGACGTGTTCCCAACTCGTCGCCACGGCCGCGATCACCGTGATGGCCGTTGCGAAGCCGGCCAGTGAGGCCAGCACTGTGGCCCACTGCCCGCTGGTGGCGACACTGAGCAGGAGCGCGACGAACGCTCCGGCGAGTACCAGCCCGGCGGTCAGCGCACCGCGCCCCCGTGTGGCCCGGCGCAAAGAATCGATCAGTGTCATGCGACCCACTGTGCCCGCGCTGACTGAGCAGGGATGAAGCGTTTCCTATGGAAACCTTCTGAAGTGAACCTCCCCCGGCAAAACCCTTGATTCCGCACTCGCGCACGCAGCACGGCTAGGGTGGACCACCATGGCCAACTTGGATCGCCGAAAAATGATGATGTTGTCAGGTCTGGGCGTGATGGCAGCGGCAATACCCGCCCCGCAAGCCCAGGCCCTCCCGACCAAGCCCCTGACACCGCCTGTACCTGCGCCGTCGGCGCCACAGGCCACGGTGAACTACGTGTTCGCGGACGAGTTCGACGGGGCTGCCGGCTCGTCACCGAATACGTCGAAGTGGACCATCGCGAAGGCCCGCGAGACCATCAAGGACCCCACCTACTGGGAGGTCCCCGGCCGTATCGGGCAATACCGCGATGACCGCAAGAACGCCTTCCTCGACGGCAAGGGGAATCTCGTCATCCGCGCCACGAAGGAAGGCGACGCCTACTACGGCGCCAAGCTGGCGAGCGTGTGGGAGGGCGGCGCCGGGCACACGTGGGAAGCCCGGATCAAGTTCAACTGCCTGACCGCGGGCGCCTGGCCGGCCTTCTGGCTGGGCACCCTCGGCGAGGGTGAACTCGACATCGTCGAGTGGTACGGCAACGGCAAGTGGCCGTCGGCCACCACCGTGCACGCCAAGTCGAACGGCGGCGAGTGGGAGACCCACAACATCGCTGTCGACACCGGCTGGCACACGTGGCGCACCCAGTGGGACGCGAACGGCGCCCGGTTCTGGCAGGACTACACCGAGGGCGCGAAGCCCTACTTCGAGGTGTCGGCGAGCCAGCTGCCGGACTGGCCGTTCAGCCAGCCCGGTTACACGATGTTCGTCGTCTTGAACCTCGCGGTCGCAGGTTCGGGCGGAGAAGACCCCAGCAGAGGCACCTACCCGGCCGACATGCTCGTGGACTACGTCCGCGTCTGGTAGCGCGACCGCTACTTGGGCGTGATGGTCTCCGCGAACGTGCCGTCACCCTTGTTCAGCCAGCTGATGGTGCCGTGCTGAAATTCGGTGATCCAACCGCCGTTGGCGACATCCGGTCCACCGCCGGTCTCGTCCTCGTCGCCGGTGGGGAAGCCCAGCTTCCCCGCCGGGCCACCGTTTGCGGTGTAGACCCGCAGGATCTCGCCCTGCACCACGTGCGTGCCGGTCGACGGCGACGAGAAGATGGTGCCGTTGGCGAACGCCTGCACTGTGCCGTCGCCCACCTTCTCCGGCTGCGCTGTCGGTAGCCCCAGCTTGGCCTCGCCGCCGGCATCGGAGTACTCCTCGGCGATGGGAGCGTCGAGTACCACCTCGCCGACACCGGGCGCATTCACCGTGCTGGGTGCGCCTTCGACAGCCGACGAGACCGCGCTCGAAGCGGAGCTGGCGCCCTCCTTGGCCTTGCTCGTACCGGCATCGACGGCCGACGACGCGGCACTCGTCGCGCTGGACAAGGCGTCCTTGGTCTGGTCTTTTGCTTCCTGCGAGCACGCAATGGCCGTCGCGCCGGTGATGGCGAAAGCTGCAGCTAGCGCACCTGTGCGTTTGATCAGCTTTGGATTCATTGCCCGAACGTAACACCGGCAATACCGCGCTATCAGCAAATGCCGAGATCCAGGGCGACACCACCGCGGCTATCGTGAGGTAACGGCGAACGGAGGGCAGATGAGCTCGGGGACCCAACTCGACCGCACGGGTGCTGCGACCAGCGTGGCCGAACACGCTGACCGATTCACCATCGACGTTGACGGCAGGACGGTCGGGCTCGCCGATTTCCACGACCGTGATGGGCAGCGAATCTTTCCGCACACCGAGGTCGACCCGCAATACCGCGGCCGCGGGCTGGCGACGATCCTCATCGCCGAAGCCTTACGTTCGACACGCGCCGCGGGGCTGCGCATCGTGCCCACCTGCTGGATGGTGGCCGAGTACATCGACAAGCACCCGGGGTACGCCGACATCACCGACCGATAAGGCTAAACCTCCATCCGTGAACCGACGATCACGGTGCGGTCGGCAGGCAGGTTGAAATAGCCTGCCGCATCAGCCGTCAGAAGCGCGGTGGCGATGAAAAGCCTTTTGCGCCAAGGCGCCATGTTGTGGTCGGGGCCTGCGACCAGTTCGAGATGCGACAGGAAGTACGAGGCGTTGTCGAGGTCGACGCCGCCTTCGGTTTCCGAGGCGGGCACCAGTTTCAGTGCGGCGGGAACATCCGGCCGTTCCATGTAACCGGCGTGGATCGTGACGTGCAGGATGCCGTCATCCCGGTAGCCGAGATCGTCGACCGAAACGCGGTTCTCGTCCGGCACGCGCGGAACGGGTTCGGTCTCCACAGAGGCGATCAGGACGTGGTCGTGCACGACGTGGTTGTGGTCGACGTTCGCGCGCATGGCCAGCGGCACCGTGTCCTCACCGCGGTTGAGGAACACCGCAGTCCCAGGCATGCGAGTCAGAGGCGGCTGCTGGTGGGCGATCTCGTCGACGAATGGGCGCAGCGGGCCTTCGATTTCGAGACGGGAGGCGGTCACCAATGCCCTGCCGCGCTGCCAGGTGGTCATGACGGTGAACGCGACGACCGCGATGACAAGCGGCAGCCAGGCGCCGTGGACCAACTTGGTGAGGTTGGCGCCGAAGAACAGCAGATCGACCACCAGCAAGGCGCCGCCCCCGAGTACCAGCACCCACAACGGCCAGCGCCACTGCTGCCGGGCCAGATACAGGAAGAGCAACGTGGTGATGGTGATGGTGCCGCTCACCGCCATACCGAATGCAAAGGCAAGGGCCGCAGACGATTCGAACGCGAAGACGAGGGTCAGCACCGCCACCATCAACATCCAGTTGATCCAGGGCACATAGATCTGGCCGATCGTCGACGCCGAGGTGTGCGCGATGCGTAGCCGCGGCAGGTACCCGAGCTGCACCGCCTGCGAGACCACCGAGAACGCCCCGGTGATCACCGCCTGCGAAGCGATGACGGTCGCCGCCGTCGCCAGCACCACCATCGGGATCTGCGCCCATTGTGGGGTGAGGAGGAAGAACGGTGCGCTGGACTTCCTCTCGTCGGCCAGGATCAGCGCGCCCTGTCCGAAGTAACTCAGCGTGCAGGCCGGCAACACCAGACCCAGCCAGCCGACGGTGATGGCCCGCCGCCCGAAGTGGCCCATATCGGCATAGAGCGCTTCCGCACCGGTCACCGACAGCACGATCGCGGCCAGCGCGTAGAAAGCGATGTGAAAGTGGCCCGACAGGAAAGTGATTGCGTACCAAGGAGACAGTGCCGCCAGGATTCCTGGGTTGTTGGCGATGCCGGCGACCCCGCAGGCCCCGATCGCGGTGAACCAGGCGATCATCACCGGCCCGAAGAATCGGCCGACCACCGCGGTGCCCTGCCGTTGGACGAGAAAGAGCCCGACGATGATCACCGCGGTGATCGGCACCACCCACGCTTCGAGGCCCGGTTCGATGACCTTGAGCCCCTCCACCGCCGACAAGACCGATATCGCGGGGGTGATCATCGAGTCGCCGAAGAACAGTGCGGCCCCGAACAATCCGAGCGCCGCCAGAAACCATGTGGTGCGCCGACCTCGAGTCCCGGTGCCACGGCGTAGCAGCGTGATCAGCGCCATGATGCCGCCCTCACCATGGTTGTCGGCCCGCATCACGAGGGTCACGTAGGTGAGGGTGACGATCAGCATCACCGACCAGAAGACCAACGACACGACGCCGTAGACATTGGCATCATCGAGCGGCACCGGATGCGGATCGGCCGGATTGAACACCGTCTGAATGGTGTAGATCGGGCTGGTGCCGATGTCGCCGAACACGACGCCCAGCGCACCGACGACGATCGCCGGTCGCAAAGGGTGAGCGGAGGTGGGCACGAAATCGACCGTCCTGTCAGAGTTGGATGAACTCAGATGCTGCGCTGATTGTGCATCCAGACCCTGGGGTCGTGCTCAGGTATCGGCGGCGACCAGAGTCATGATCGCTTCGGTCAGCCGGTCCAGGTAGTTGTCGTCGGCGTTGACCTGCATGACCGATTGACGCCAGTACAGCGCTCCCCCGATTATGTCGAGCGCGACGTCGATGTCGGCGTCATCGGCGATCTCGCCGCGCACACGGGCCCTCTCGAACAGCTGAGCGGCCTTGAGGCGGCGGGGTTCTCGGATCCTCGGGGCCATGGTGGCGCCGTAGTCAGGATCACGCGCCACCTCGGCGAGCAGGTCCGGGATGATGGTGCGGGCCAGGCGATGTGTGAGCGCCGCCCGGCCGTTCTCCAGATAGGCCCTGATGTCGCCGCGAAGCGTTCCCGTATCGGGAACATCGATTGCCGCGACCGCCACCTTGGTGACCAGGTCGGCGGCCAGGTCCTGCTTCGACTTCCAGCGCCGGTAGATGGCGGCCTTGCCGACCCCGGCCCGTTTGGCCACTGCGTCGACGGACAGCCTGCCGTAGCCGACGGCGGCCAGCTCCTCGAAGAACGCCGACTCGATCGCGGCGGTCACGTCGTCGAGAAGGACGGGACCGCCGGAGGTTCGGCGCGCTGCTGTGGCCACGCGCCGATTCTACGAGACGGAACGGTTGCGTTCCGTTTAAACGCGATCTAGCCTAATCGAGACGATGCAGTTCCGTTTCGTTAAGGAGTAGCCATGAAGTTCCTGTTCGACGACGAGTCGTTCTCGTTCGAAACGCTTCGCGCAGCCGGTTACGCGAACGCCGGGGGCGCCGATCTGGGCGAGATCCTGGTGACCGCCCGAGCCATCCCCGAGGGCGACGAGGCCGCCTGGCATCGCGAATGGAAGGCCACCGCGCAGCGGGTCGAGGCCCTCGGCCGCCAATCATTGGCCGCCGGTCACACCGTCAGCGCGCGGGAGGCGCTGCTGCGGGCGTCGAACTACTACCGCACCGCCGAGTTCTACCTCCGCGAGAACCCCGCCCATGACCCCGAGGCCAAGGAACTGTTCAACCGCTCACGCGAGACATTCCTGGAATCAATGCCGTTGTTCGACTTCGCTTTCGAACGCATCGCCATCCCGTACCGGGACACCACGTTGCCCGGCTACCTGTACCTGGTCGACAAGTCCGGACTCCCCCGCCCCACCGTCATCTTCAACGGTGGGTACGACTCCACCCTCGAAGAGTCCTATGTCGCGCTCGCGGCCGGAGCCCTGGTGCGCGGGTACAACGTGCTGGCATTCGACGGACCCGGTCAGGGCGCCACATTGCGTGAGCAGGGCTTGACGTTCCGGTCCGACTGGGAAGCCGTCCTGACTCCGGTGGTCGACTTCGCCCTCAGCCGCGCCGAGATCGCGCCAGATGCGATCAGTGTCTTCGGCTACAGCCTCGGCGGTTATCTGGTGGCCCGCGCAGCGGCCTTCGAGAACAGGCTCGCCGCCGTCATCCTCAATGACGGTGTCTACGACTTCCACTCGGCCTTGACCAACATGATGCCGCCGTTCCTGTCCAAGTGGGTCGACGAGGGCAATGACGAGGCAGCCGAGGCCGTGCTCGGACTGCTGATGGCCGTCAACACCCAGACTCGCTGGGCGGTGCGGAACGGACTGTGGGCCTTGGGAATCGACTCACCTGCCGAGCTGGCCCGGGCCTTCAAGGCCTACACGATCGCCGAGGTGGCTGACCGCATCACCTCCCCGGTGCTGGTGCTCGACGCCGAGAACGACCAGTTTTTCAAGGGTGAACCGGCGCGGGCGGCCGAGGCGATGGTCAACGCGAAGACCACGCTGGTGACGCTCTACGAGGCCGACGGTGCAGGTGAGCACTGCCATATGGGTGCCGCATCGCGAGCGAACCAGGTCATGTTCGACTGGCTCGACGAGAAGCTGAGCGCTCAGGCTTGAGGGGTCACCAAGTATTTCTCGCCGGTGGCCTTCTGCAGGTAGCTGTTGAACGCCTCGGGTTTGAGCATGCCGGCCAATGAGACCTCTTGGGTGTACGCGCTCGCGAACGTCGTGGTCAGTTCCGCGGCGACGCGGGCGCGCAGCCGGGCGATGGTCTCCGGACCGGCGCCGGCGAGGAACGGAGTGAGCAGCCAACCCCCGACGCCCCAAGCCATCCCGAAGTTTCGGGTCAGTACGGTGGGGCCGGTGTCAAGGCTGCCGTAGATGTACACCTGCTTGTGGACGCTCGACCCGTAGCGGGAGTACTGCGCGGCAGTCGCGTTGGCGGCCCGCTCCATGCCGTTGAGGATCTGGCTCGCCAACGTGCCACCGCCGGTGGCGTCGAACGCCAGCGTCGCCGACGTCGCCTTGAGCGCCTCGACGAGATCCGTCTCGAACGACGGCGACGACGAATTGCAGACATGGACCGCGCCGAGGCCGCGCAGGATCTCTTCCTGCTCGGCCTTGCGGACGATGTTGACCAGCGGCACACCGTCGGCCAGGCACGCCTTGACGAGCATCTGGCCGAGGTTCGACGCCGCGGCCGTGTGCACCAGGGCCGAATGTCCTTCGCGGCGCATGGTTTCCAACATGCCCAGCGCCGTCAGCGGGTTGACGAAGGACGACGCGCCCTCTTTGGCGCTAGCGCCCTCGGGCAGCACCAGGCACGCCTCGGCCTTGACCACCCGGTACTGCGCGTACATGGCGCCACCGGCGATGCCGACTGTCTTGCCGAGTAGCGCTTGCGCCTGCGCCGACTCCCCCGCCGCCACCACCGTGCCCGCGCCTTCGTTACCCACCGGAAGCGAGATGCCGACGCGTGCCGCCATCCCGGCCAGTGCCCCGTCGCGCAGTGGCGCGGTGACGACAGGCCGGTCCGCAGTGCCCGCGACCGTGGCCGACGACATGTCGGCGGCGCTGGGAATCAGCAGACCCAGATCCGACGGGTTGATCGGCGACGCTTCGACCCGGACCACCACTTCGTCCTGCGCCGGAGTGGGCACCGCAACCTCGTGCAGCGACAACTCGAGCGTGCCGTTATCGGTCACCAGCGACCGGAGTTCCAGAGCAGTCTTGGGCAGGGAGTCGGTCATGCTTGAACACTACGTCGATCGCGCTGAGCTAGACCTGTTCTTCACCTCAGCGGTAGCCGGCCAGGCCGTCGGCAAGCTCTTCCTCGTCACCGTCACGGATTGCGTAGAGGGCTTGCTGCAGAGCGAACGTGCCGCGGATCGGGGCAATGCGGTCAGGGAGTGCGTGGTTTGACCAACTGCGTTGGGCGAGTACTCGCTCCAGGAATCCGGGGCTGTAGCCGGCGCTGATCGCCGCGAGGTCCTCGGCTTGGTCACCGAGGGTTACCTCGTCCCAATCGAGCACTCCGGAAAGATGTGGCAAGCCATCCCGCCACTCCCACAACACGTTCTCAGCGCCGAGGTCTCCGTGCACGACTGCTTCGGTGAGATGGGGAAGGGTGTCGAGAGCTGCGAGTTCTCGCTCGGCCCGCAGGCGGCCGTCGTGGGACATGAGCTGGAACAGCTCCGCGCGTACGCCCTCGGCGAATTGGCCCCACCGGCCCTCCGGGGCCTCAGGGAGCTCTGCTCGTACCGTCTCGTCGGTGCCGGCGCGGGCCAGAGCAGACAGCAACGTGGCGTACTGCCCCGCCACCGTTTCGGCCACCCGGTCATCGTCGAGTGTGTCGTTTTCAAGCGGTTCCCCGGGAATCCTGCTCAGCAGCAGGAATGGTGTCGCGTCAATGCCATCCGCACCGCCCTGCAGGAGAGGCTCAGGTATGCGGAATCCGAGGTCGAGGCCTGCGAGTGTGCGCAGTGAGGTCGCCCGCCCGGGTAACCGGTCAGCTGCAGCGCTGGTACGAGGCAGACACACGACACGATCTGATCCGATGACCACGGTATGGAATTGCCCTTGACGTACTGAAAGGTCGTCGGGATGGTCGTCGGGCAACAAACGGCGCAGCAGAGGGCGGTGTGCCGCAACGATGCTCACGAATCCTATGGTTGCACCCCGCGAACGTGACCGACGTCCACGCAATGGTCAGCTAGACCGAGCATTTACCCCCGGTGAACAGATCACAGGTGGTCACGACTCCGTTCAGCACCCCGGCCGGGATCGCGGAGATGAAGTCGGTGGCGCTGATGGCGTGCAGTGACGTGAGATCAGTGGCCCTTTGCGTGCCGATCAGCACCGCCACGGCGTCACCCTTGTCGGTGGAGATGGTGAACGAGTCGTCACCGTCGCCGTACTGCCCGGCGCAGTCGGTGTGGCACGTCCCGGTCGTGGGATCGATCTTCTCGTCGAACATGTCGTTGATCCACCCGGCGGAGAGATCACGCACAGCCAGAGGATTCTGCGGCTGCGGGAATCCGGCAATCAGGTAGGCGGCGGCCTGGATCAACGGGTTGCCGCCCTGCATCGGGTCCATGTGCACGCCGCCTTCGAGCACCACGCCGGTGAACTGTCCAGGCCGGGCTTCCGTGAGCTGGTCGTTGACGTCGCTGAAGACGTTCAGGAAGTTCAGCGGCGCACCGATCTCGTAGATCGGGATGTAGTCGTTGGGATCGTCGTCGCTGGGGTCAGCGGTCCCGTTCGTCTCCAGCTCGTCGAGCCGCTCCATGGCGTCGGGAATGATCGAGCCCATCGGCACCGCGTCGTAGATCACCACGCCGGCAAGGTCGTTGGGCGCATCCAGCCCCTGATCGCGCCGTCGGGTCAAGCCCTCGGCGTAGTACCCGGCGACCCCAGGGGCGAACCCGCCGCCCAGCGAGTGGCCGACGAGGACGAACTGCGTCGGCACATCGAGATTCTCGGTCCGGCCGGCCTTCAGCTCGGCCGTGTCCATGCTGGCGTTGAGGGCGGTGCGGTCCGGATCGAGGAACAGCTGGGCGACCGCCTCATGCAGGTTGTCGCCACCGAGCCACATGCCGTCGGCCTCGAACGGGTTCGAGGTGAACGTGGTGGTGACGACGATGCTGTTGGTCGACTGAGCCAGATAGGAGGCCGTGTAGCTGTAGAGCGGGCCATTGGCCAGGAAGCCGTGCTGCAGGTAGATCAACCGGGTCGGTGGCTCACCGTTGGCGGATGTGGGGAAATACCAGTTGGATTCGACTTCATGGCCTTCGGAGATGACGAGGGTGGAGGTGCTGACCTCGACCGAGTCACGCAGGCCCGGCGGGACCACCGGGTCGCCACCGACGATTCGTTCCAACGCGGCGACGGTATCGAACACGACACCGGTGATCACCGACAGCGGCTTGGGATAGTTCTGCGGTTCGGGGTTGAGCGTAAGGGCGCCGAGACTGCGGATCACATCGTGGATCGCCTCGATGGGATCGTCGTGGGCCGGGACAGCTGCGGCGAGGTCGGCTGCGCCTTCGGTTTTGGACGGTTCCGGGATGGCCGACTTCAGGACGTCGCGCAGCGTCGTCGTGACCTGGATATCGCGCTGTTGGGTTGCCGGTGCCGCACCCTCCACCGGCGGATGCAGGCGCTCACGTTGCGCGGCAATGGCGGACCTGATGCTCATCGGCGGCCGAACCCGCACCTCGATGTCGCTCGAAGGCGCTTCGGTGTCGGGGCCGCCTGCGACGCTCACCGGGTTCCGTTCGCCGCGGGTGGCCTGCCGAATCTCGTTGCGTACCTTGGCCTGGACTGAATCGGCGACCTGGCGGACGGGGCGTTGAGTTTCCACCCTGCGCTGTTTGGTCGTGGGCTGGGTGTCTGTGGCCGCCTTCGATACTGCAGGTGTGGACCGCGGTTTCACCGCGCGTGGTTTCGGTTTCTGCGATTTCTGGGTGGAGTCGGTGTGCGTGGCTGCCGGCTTCGCATCGTGCTTCGACCCGCCGTCTTCGTCAGCGTGTGCTGTCCCCGCCCCGGCGAGTACAGCGGCCGATAGTCCGGCCGTGAAAACTCCAGCACCCACCCATGCCGCAACGCGCGTCATATTCGCCCCCCGTTACATCGAACCCGACCTTTGTCACGCTAGCGGGGGGCGGCGCTCCGTCGGACGGGATTCGGCGAGATGGCCTCGGGAGCCCTAGCCGAGCTCGAGCGAATCACGCGACATCCGGAAAAAGTGTCCGGTGCCGGTGTCGGTGCAGGTGACACCCGCGGGTTGCGACTCGCACTTCATCGGTCCGGCCGAGCGCGTCTGACCGTACGCCAGGGTGGGCATTCCGCTGTCGAAGATGGTGTCGCCGTGGCAGTGCACCTCGGGCGCACTGCCCGGTTTCAGGCTGACGCGGTCGCCCCAGTCCAGGTGGCAGTCCGCCGGCTTGGCCGGCGGGGTGTAGGTGTGGTCCCGGATCTCGCAGACGACGCCGTTGCTGCTATCGAAGCCGTTCGGGACCCGACACCAGATGTTGCCCGACGGGGTGACGAACTTGGGCGGTGCCGGGCAGGCGTTCGCGGTGGCGGGAAGGGCGATGAGGGCGGCCGCCGCGGTGATGAACGGGATGAGGTGACGCGGTTGTGTGCTCATGGCATCGAGCATGCGGGGGCTGCCTTGCGGGATTCTCAATGGAATCTTGTGTGGAGTTCGTCCAGGGTGGCGGCCGGTTTTGCGACGAGTTCCACTCCCCAGGCGAGCGCCGCACCTCGCCGCATGGCTTCGGTATCGCCGCTGGTCAGATAGGTCCTCGGCGCTATTGCGCCGGCCTGCGCGGCCGGATGGCGCGCGGCGATCGCGGCGGCCAGCCGTTGGGCCGGGTCGATCAGTGTGGCGTCGGGCAAGGCGTCGGTGAACCAGTCGCTCACGGCGGGATAGTGGGTGCACGCCAAGACCACGGCTTGCGCCCGCTGCAGCGGGGCCACGATCCGGCGCAGGTCGGCGATGAACCCCGGTGAGCCGGTGGCGCCTGCCTCGATGTGTGCCGACAACGGTTGCGCCACCCGGGACAGCACTTCGCGGCCGGGCCGGGCGAGCCCGCGCCGATAGCAGCCGCTGGCGATGGTGCGTCGCCCGCCGACGACGCCGACGGGTCCCCGGACATCATCGGGCACCGACGCCAAGCCATGACGGATGATGCCCTCCACCGGAACCGGCGCCCGACTCAGGCGCGGGGCGACCGTGCTCGCCGCATTGCAGGCCAGCACCACTTCGGTGGCCCCGCGGCGGGCGAGCTCGGAGACCACGGCGTGGAGCCGGGCCGTCAGGTCCGCGCTGCACATCCGGCCGTAGGGCGTGGCACCGGCGTCCGACCAGTACGACACCGGTAATGCGGGCACATGCCGGTCCAGTTCGCGCACCAGCCCGATACCTCCGATGCCCCAGTCGACGATGCCGAGGCACGCCGGCGGCGTCATGGGTAGGTCAGCGGGGCCGTGAGCCCCTTGTCGAGCGGTCCGGAGTCGAAGGCCATCACCCGTTGTGACGGCGTCGCGGTCAGCAGCCGCAACTGTGTGCCGGGGAACCGGCTGGCGAAGTACCAGCGGTACTCGTGTTCGGCGCGGATCGGATTGTGCCGCAGCATCTCCCGCCATGCCGGACTGCCGGTCAAGGCAGTCAGATCGGCGGCGAACTGCGGTCGGGCCCGACGGGTGCGCATGTGCTCGAGCGCCGACCGGGCCAGCACCGGCAGTTCGCGAACCCGTATCGGGTGCTCCACCATGTCGACCACCCAGAGCTGTCCGCCGGGCGCCAGTACCCGGCGAATCTCGGCCATCACCGGATCCCAATCCAGGTATCGGAATGACAGAAAGCAGATCACCACGTCGACGTGATCGTCGGGGAGGTCGAGCTGCGGACCGTTGACAGCGGTGAAGCGCAGCCGGGAGCGATGCCGGCCACGGTTGCGCGCCTGGGCGAGCATGCCCGAGGAGATGTCCACGCCGATGCCGAAGTCGAGAACGCCGTCGTCGTCCAATGCGCGCAACAACGCACCAGTGCCGCAACCGATTTCAAGTACCCGCAGTCCCCGGCCGAGTTCGGCCCGGGCATGTGCGGCGCGTTCGGATACCCACCGCCACTCGGTGCCGCGCACCCTGATGTCGGCGTAGGCGCGGTCATAGAGCTCGGCCACCGGATCGTACGAGCCGACAGCACCGGTGGGGTCAGGCATGCTGAGCACCGGTGGCTGGGCTGCGGCTCCGAGGTACTTGCGGGCGGCACCGAGCGGTCCGTGCGACTTCCGTCCCGGCGCGTCGATCAGGTAGAGGTCGGGTCGGGATACGGGGCGGCGTCCCGCCCAGGAGAACCGGTCCTTGCGCGTCGACACCGTGGTGTAGTTGCGGTTTCCGAATGCCGGTACCCCGAACACGTTGGCGAAGAACGGCGCGAACCAGCGTGCGGTGCGGCAGGCATGAAAGTAGGCGCGGCCCGTGGCGGTGAAAGGGATTGCCATCGAACGCCATTCGTACGGTGAGAACTGCTCGGGCCAATCGGTCGATCCGAACATCGGGCCGTACATTCCGGAATGACTGATGAGGTGCAATTCGTCGATCACGCGACCGGCCTCGGACAGTCGGGTGAGCTGTGCGGTGAAATCCGCCTTGCGCTGCAGACCCGACACGATGACCTCGGCGTCCGGGTGGGTGGCGGCCAGCTCACGCGCCATGGTCGCCGCGGCCACCGCGAACTCTGCCGATCCGCCCCGGTAGTGCGTGGTGTGGGCCACCCAGATCACCGGCGCGGCTACCGTTTCGGGGGATACCTGAGCGAACGGGACACGCGGGTGCGGCTCTCCCGGGATCCAGGCACCGTAGTTGCCGACCAGCTTCAACATCTCGGAGCGATCCAGATCGAACACCCGCATGCTGGCCGCGAGTGGACTGTAGAAATGCAGGGTCAATCCGTCGTCCAGGCCGTCCATATCGTGGATCACGTCGCTGGTGATGCTCGTGACCGCGCCGGTGTGGTGCTCGGTGCTGCTGATGACGGACAGCCGTGGACCGTCCCAGTCGAACCGCCGCTCCTCGAACCGGCCCTGCAGGACGATGACGAAACCGCCTGCCCCGCCATGGTCGTGGGGTGCGCAGCGTTGCCCGGGTCGCCACCGGGCCAGCATGATCTCGACCTCGTGGTCGACACGCAGGATCGTCCGGGAGTAGGGCTCACCGTGGTTCGGGACGGCTGCCATTGCGGCCAGTGCCGTGCGTACATCGGCGACCCTGGTCAGCAGGTCCAGACCCGGGACCTCGCCCCTGGCCGCGACGCCGGCCAAGTCGTCGAGCAGCGAATCCAGTCCGGCAGCGTCGTCGTACCGGGCGGGGAGGTGCGAAATCGTTCTCATGCCGGAACGATGACGCCGACACCTTGCAGGATTCTCAACGGATCCTTGCGGTAGCGCCGCCCGGCGTCACAATGGGATGCGGACCGCGCCGAACACCGGGAAGGCAGGCGATGAGCGACACTGTGCTCGGGTTCGGCCTGCTGGGGCCGCTGCAGGTCACCGTGGACGACATGCCGGTGGCGCTGGGTACGCCCAAACAGCGTGCGGTGTTGGGATTCCTGCTCATCAACCGTAATCGGGCGGTCAGCACCGAATCGCTGATCGACGCCGTCTGGGACGGCGAACCGGTACCCGCTGCCCGCGCCACCATCCACACGCACGTCTCCAACTTGCGCCGGCTGCTCGGCGGCTCCGACCGGGACACTCATGCCGCGCTCGTCAAAGCGGCTCACGGTTATCGGCTCAACGTGGCTGCCGGCAGTTGCGATCTGGACCGGTTCATCGCCGAGAAGTCCGCGGGGATCAACGCCGCCGCGGCCGGACGGTTCGAGTCGGCCGGCACGCACCTGGCCGCAGCTCTGGCGCAATGGCGCGGCGACATCCTCGAGGATCTCCGCGGATTCCGATTCGCCGACACCTTCGCCGCCGCCCTGACCGAGGACCACGTGTTGGTACACACCAGCCGCGCCGAGGCCGAGATCGCCTGCGGACGAGCGACAACCGTCATCGCCGACCTCGAACACCTCGTCGCCAAGCACCCGTACCGCGAACCCTTATGGGCTCAACTGATCACCGCCTATTACCAAGCGGAGCGGCAGTCCGATGCGCTGCAAGCCTACCGGCGCGTCAAATCAGTACTGGCCGAGGAACTCGGCATCGACCCAGGGCCCACGCTCAGCGCTCTGCATGCGCGGATCCTGCGTCAGGAGCGCCTCGACATCCGGCAGGTCGCCATGGCCACCGCGGCACGTACCGTGAGCGCCGGACGCGCCGCCGCCAGCCGAGGCTCGACGGCCGCGGCGCTGCGTGATGCCGCCGGACACCGATACCCGTTGAAGCCGAACGTCACCCGGATCGGCCGGTTGCCCGACAACGACATCGTGCTCGACGGTGCCGAGATCAGCCGCCACCATGCCGTGATCATCGACACCGGAAGCAGTTTCGTCATCACCGACCTGCAGTCGGCCAATGGTGTGCAGGTGCGGCAGGAACGCATCCACCCCAGCGCCACCGTCGGCGATGGCGACCCCATCCGCATCGGCGGCCGCGAGTTCACCTTCGAACTTCAAAGCGCTGCATCGTGACATCGATGCGCAGCGGCCGGTTATGGGCACTGATCGCGGTCTTCGCGGCGATTGCACTCGTCGCGGGGGTGTTCATCGGGACCCACCTCACCCGGCGCCCAGCCACAGGGAGCTCTTCGCCCACCGCGTCGCTGGCCGCGGAGTTCGCCCAACTGGAACCCGGACTGCACGCCACGGTAGGGATTGCGCTGAGTGGCATCGGTCCCGGGCAGGAGCCGATATCGTTGGGGCAGTGGCAGAGCGGTCCCGCCTGGTCGACCATCAAGGTGCCATTGATCATCGCCGCGCTGCGCGAACAGGTGCCGCCACAGATCACCGAAGCGATGACCGCAGCCATCACCCAATCCGACAATGCCGCAGCCGAAACGATCTGGGAGAGCCTGGGCACCCCGGCCGAAGCTGCCAACAAAGTCGAGGCGGTCCTGCGGCAGACCGGTGACCCGACGATTGTCCAATCACAACGCGTGCGGCCCGAGTTCAGCGCGTCAGGGCAGACCGACTGGCCGTTGACCGACCAGGTGAGGTTCACCTCGGTCGCCGTGTGCGACAAGGAGAATGACCCCGTATTTGACCTCATGGGCCGAGTCAAGCCAGACCAACGATGGGGTCTCGGCACCATCGGCGGCAGCCGGTTCAAGGGCGGCTGGGGCCCCGCACCCACCGGCGGCTACCTGGTACGTCAGATCGGTGTGCTGACCACCCCGTCCGGAACGGTGGCCGTGGCACTGGCCGCACTGCCGTTCTCGGGGAAATTCGAGGATGGCACCGCCGCGCTCACCAAGATGGCCAACTGGCTGCAACAACGGCTGCGGGCGCTGCCCGCCGGTGACTGCCCGGTTCACCAGAGATAGACGCGCGCGTTCTTGCCACCCGTGCAGGTGATCCAGTTGTCGCCCGGGGACTGCTGGCAGTGCATCAGGAAATTGGAGCCGTCGCACAGTGCCCCGGGCACCCTGCCGCAGTCCACGGCACCTGGGGCGGAAACCGCGCGTGGCAGCGGGCTCGCGTTGCCGTATTCGGCCCAGTACGACGTCAGCACGCTGTTGGTGAAAAGGCATGAGGTTTCTGGCGTTCCGCGTCCGGCGCGGCTGCCGAACCCGCTGGCGGTGGTGGCTGCGAAACCGTCATCGCACATCTGGTGCAGGCTGCTCTGATCGGGACCGGTGACCAGCGGCGGCATCAGCCCTCCGTCCTGGCCCGGATCCTTGCCAGAAGCGGAAGGCGGGGAGTCCGCAGGCTGGCCGGCGTCGTTGGCAAGCATGCCGATCACGACGCCGAGGCCGCCGAGGATCAGCGCGGCCGCCACGGCGATGACGGTCGGCAACACCCAGCCTCGCCGGCGCGGCTCGGAATGGGCGGGCTCCGCACGTTGGTCCGGCGGTGGACCGACCGTGGAGGCGGCAAGAGTCGGCGCCTGATGCGGCAGGGTCGTCGGTACCGAGCCGGCCTGCAGCGCGCGTTGGGCCGCCCGGCCCAACGCGCCCGCAGACCCGTACCGGTCGTCGGGGTCCTTGGCCATGCCGCGGGTCACCACATCGTCGAGAGTGGAGGGCACCGTGGGATTCGTGACGCTGGGCCGCGGCGGCGGTGCGGAAATGTGTGCTGCGAGCAGATTTTCCAGGTTGTCGCCGGCGAACGGGGGGTGACCGGTCAACGCCTCGTACAACACGCAGGCCAGCGAGTAGGAGTCGACCGCCGAGGTCACCGCCTGGCCCGTGAACCGTTCGGGCGCCATGTAATTCATGGTGCCGATACGCGAACCTTCTGTGGTCAGCCGACTGTCGCCCTGGCTCTCGGCGATACCGAAGTCGACGAGGTAGGCGAAATCGGCCGGGGTGACAATGATGTTCTGCGGCTTGATGTCGCGGTGGATCAACCCGGCGGCATGGGCCGCGTCCAGAGCCGCCGCGATCTGGCTGATGATGGCCACCACGCGCGCCGGTTCCAGCGAACCGTCGGCGATCAGGTCCGACAGCGTCGCACCCTGCACCAACCGCATGTCGATGTAGAGGCTGCCGTCGATCTCGCCCCAGTCATGGATGGGGATGACGTGCGGTTCCTGCAAGACCGCCGCCGCATGCGATTCCCGCTGGAACCGGGTACGGAAGATGGCGTCGTTGGAGTACTGATCGGCAAGGATCTTCAAGGCCACGGTCCGGTTCTTGTCCGCATCGAAGGCCTCGTACACCTCCCCCATCCCGCCTCTACCCAGCAGGCGCGTGATCGAGTACTTGCCGAACGTCGTACCGACGCGCGAATCCACTTCCAATCTCCCCTGATCGTTCGCTATAGACGCAGTATCGCCTGTGAGGCCACGCGATGCAGATGATTGCCGACCATGTCTGGTCAGGGGCTTCCGATCGCGGGCACGGTGTCAGGTCGACCTTTCGGCTGTTGGTACCCCGGGCAGGCTATCTCGATCTTGACCTGGCGCCACCCCGGCCCTTCCCCGGCAGGCATCCGGCCACTGATCGTGTAGACGTCGTCGACCTTGATGGCCGTCATCTCCTGCGAGTCCTTGGTGAATCCACTGCCCTCGGGGATATGGAATCCCGCCGCCGTGACGACCAGGCGGTGTGTCGTCGCCAGCATCACCCGGACGCTTTGTCGGTGATTCGTCGCCGACGGCGAGGCGTAGATCAGCAGGTTGCCGTCAGGGAATCTGGTGCAGGTGACCTGCGCGGCCAGGGTGTGGACGTCGCCGTCGATCACGATCTTCACGTCGGACAGCCCTGCTCCAGGCGCACACCCGGCCAAGAGTGCGATCGCGGCCGTCGGCGCCGCGATACCGGCCCGGGCACGCATCTGTGCAGTATGAACCGGCTGTAGCGCGGGAGCGACCCAAACGCGGGACGACAGAATTAGGTAGCCGACTACGCTACGCAGCCTTGCTGCCCCGCACGACACTTGACGGATGAGCGTGCAAGGCATGCAGGGTAGCGACGCCAGGGACGGGAACCGGCCGGCACCGGAGTACCTGGCGCACTGGGTGGTCAAGACCGCGCGCAGCGACGAGATAATCGCTTGGTATGGGACGGTATTCGGCGCTCGCGTCGTTCACGAGGATTCGAAGCTCGCCTTCTTGACGTGGGACGACGAAAGCCATCGCCTCGCTCTGGTCAAGGTCCCGTGATTCCTGCGCTACCTGTTCCCACTGGACCGGCTGCGCCGGAAGTTCTACGGCATCGACCATCTCGGCTTCACCATCGGATCGTTGGAACAACTGCTGTCGACCTATGCGCGGCTCAAGCAGGCCGGCATCACGCCGGTCTGGTCGATCAACCACGGTCCGACCACCTCGTTGTACTACGAGGATCCCGACGGAGTCCGGCTGGAATTCCAGACCGAGAACTTCGCGACGGCGAAAGAGACCGCGGACTACTTTCTCAGCGGTGCGTTCGCCGCGAATCCCATCGGGGTCAACTTCGACCCCGACTATCTGCTGGAGCTGCTCCGCAGCGGCACCGACCCGGCCGAGCTGCGCCGACAGGGAGCCGGCACCCGCCCGGGTGCCAAGGTGCGGCGTGCGCTGACGTGGAAGACGATGTGAGGGAGCGGACATGAAAATCGGCAACGCGATGATCAGGCTGACGGGTGTGGTCGGCGTACTGGTGGCCGGCGTGTTCGCGTCGGCGACGGGCTGCGCCGACCCGTCTCCCGCGGCCCCGGCCACCGGCAGCTCGGTGACGCTGCAGGACTTGCTGTCCGCACCAGTGCCGGCGCTGTGTCAGCACGACCCGGGCAACCTGGTGAAGGGGCAACTGCCGCGGCAAGATTCGCATCCCGGCTCGGTGAGGATCGCTCAGCGAAACGACGAGCCGGACCGTAGCGACAAGGTCGCGTTCGGCAACCTCACCGGCGGCACCAATACCGACGCCGCGATGGTGACCGACTGCAGCGCCGGTGGGGTGCCCTGGCCCGAGACCGTACAGCTCTACACAGCCGGGCCGACGCTGTTGGGTGGAGTGAACCTGGGCGACCTCACGCACAGCCGCGAGGTTGTCACGGATTTGTCGATCAGTGATGGTGTCGCGCACGTGAACTGGCTGGCCAACGGACCCAACGATGGCGAGTGCTGTCCCACCATCAAGATGGCTGCCGATCTGCGGTGGGATGGCTCCACCGTGAGCGCCCAGAACGTCCGAAGACTCAACTGACTTTCGGTCGCGGGTCAGAGCTTTCCGGCCGCGAAATCGGCTGCCTGAGCGACCTTTCCGGACTGCACGTAGGACACATGGGCACCCATGTCCCAGCCGCCTTCCCAGCAGATCGGATCGCCCTCGTTGCACTGGGCGATGGAGTTGGCCGTGTACTGCGGTGCCAGCACCGGCAGCGTCTGGCCGGCGGCCAGAAGTCCCGAGAAGCTGGTGAGAGGTGTACCGAACAGTGCGGTGGCGGCGACATGGTCGGCGACCTGAGGAGACGCCTCGTTGGTGGCCTTTTCGATCACTGCCGCGCCCTGTGAGTAGCCGCCGAGCACCATCTTCGTATTCGGACAGCTGGCCGCGACGGACTCGATGAGAGACCGCGCCGCGTCAGTGCCGGCCGGGGTACTGACGTTGAAGTCATTGGTCGCCGGGTAATCGACCGCCGTTGCGTCGACGGTGCGCGGGGCCACCCGCGCACGCAGGTCGTCGACGAAGGGACCACCGACACTGCCCAGGCCCGGGGGCTCGTTGGTGCCGCGGGCGAACACCACCTCAACGTCGGAGCACGGTGCTGCGGTGGCCGTCGCCGGCAGGACGGCAGGGACAGCTGCGGCGAACGCCGCCAAGGCCAGGATCAAAGCAGGCTTTCTGGTCATACCGACCGATCGTAGGGGCGTTCCCCCGATCGGTGGACCCGCGATTCGGGCGATTCATGGTCTGACCAGCGGACAGACCCGGCCGCTCCCACACGGGATGGTGTTTTCAACACACCAACACCCACCGAGGGGAACACCACATGACCACCACCAACAACACCACCAACCGCATCGGCTTCGTGCGCCGCGCCGCACTCATCGCCGCAGCGGCGGCCGTGCCGGTAATGGGACTCGCCGTCGCGCCGACCGCCGGCGCAAAGGTCCCGGACTTCGGTCCGTGCGGGAATGTGCACGACAACGTCGATCTCTGGAAGGACGTCAGGTACGCCACGCCAGCACACAAGGACGGCGCCATCGACGTGGTGTTCCCCGGCGGGGACAAGTCCCGCGGCTACGCCGTCCGGCAAGGACACCACCCCGCACAGCTGACCGACCTGCTGGTGATCCCGACGGCGCGCGAAACCGGCATCGAATGCGACAACCTGCTGGGCAGCGATGCTCCCCACTACTTCAAGGACGCCTTCGAGCAGGTCAGCATTCTGCCACCGGGCAACCAGGGCCAGGCCCCGGACTGGGCGCTGGGCATCAACTCCGCCGACAACCGCGGCCAGGATCAGCTGCACATCCACGTGACCCTGCTCGACCCCACCGCCCGCGCCGACATCGACCAGGCCGTCAAGAACCACAAGGTCACCAGGGATGAGAAGGCCTGGAAGACCTCGGTGATCGGGGTGCGCGGCCACACCCAGGCGGGCCCGATCGAAAAGAGCCCCCACGGCTACCGCACCTGGAACACCGACAACATCGACCAGAACTTCTTCGCGGCACTGAACAGCCAGATCGTCGCGCCGATCAAGAAGCAGGATCCCAGCTTCGGGATGGGCAACGAGACCGTGCTGATCACCAAGAACCACCAGGGCCCGGGCTTCATCGTGCTCGCCAGCGACGAGAAGTCCGGCATCACGCCGGCCGGCGTCAACAACATCGAGCGGCTGCTCGACAAGGGCTGAGCCTGTCTGCAAGCCCAACGGCCACCCGTGCGGGTGGCCGTTGGTGTTGGTGCGGTGCCCCCAGTCGGACTCGAACCGACACTTGGCGGATTTCGAGCCCCAATTTGATGCCTTGCCGGCACCGCCGCATGTTGGCATCGTCGATCAAGGCGGCAACGACCTGCGCCAAGGCACGACTTCGCGTAGTGCCGGTTGGAGCGGTTCGGAAACAAGCAGACAATTGTTCAGCGACGAAGCCACGCACTGGAGCACTGACGCCATGCGACTCCAAGTCGAATCGCCCGGTAGCGTACCTTGCTACCTATCGCACCCACCACTTGGCGAATCGGATGACAGATGGACTTTATCGACGAGTTCATGACTCGCTACGTCCGAGAATATGACTTCTATGACAAAGCCGCCCGCATCGTTGCCAGAACGCTTGAACAAGATCTACAGGAAGCTGGCGTCCGTAGCATCATTACCAGCCGCGCAAAAGCACCGACCCGCCTAGAAGCCAAATGCCGTCAGCGCCATGCCAAGACCACTTACTCATCAGTGGAACAAATATACGAGGACATCGTCGACTTGGCCGGTGTACGAGTTGCACTCTATTTTCCCTTACAACGGACGTTAGTTGGAAATAGAATTGAGAGCCTTTTCCATATCGCGAAAACCAAGCAATTCCCCGAAGACCGCCACGAAGAGAACCGTGATCCACGTTTCGTCGGATATTCCGCAACGCACTACCACGTCAGGTTACGCGAAGAAAATCTGTCGGAAGTCGACAAACGATTCGCGTCGGCGAAAGTTGAGATCCAGATCGCCTCAGTCCTAATGCACAGCTGGTCAGAAGTCGACCACGATCTGGTCTATAAACCCGAGGATGGCACACTTTCGGTAGAGGAATACGCGATACTGAACCAGTTAAATGGACTTGTAATTACCGGCGAAGCGATGCTGGAAAGCCTCCAGCGTTTAGGCGAGCAGAGAGTCGCCGACCGCAAAAGAAGGTTTTCGAATCATTATGATTTGGCTGCCTATCTTCTCAGCCAACCCGAGATTTCGACAGATTCGCCTACCGTGAGCGAGACAGGACTCGGAAGGGTCGATCTTCTCTTTGCCTTCCTTGCAGAGCTAAACATGTCCACACCCGAGCAGTTGACACCGTATCTGGAGGCGCTCCACGGCAACTTGGAGCTGCGTCCACTCGCCCAGCAGGTAGTAGACGCACTCACAGCCGAAGACCCAGATCGGTACGAGGTGTACCAAAACGTACGGTTGGGCAGACACGCAACCGAGCCGAAATCTCCTCAGTTCAACGAACTCGTGGGCCGATTCTTGGCGAGCTGGATAAACCTAGAACAACTCGAGCGCCGCCTGGTTCCTCCTACGGAGGACAACAGGCGCCACCTTCCAACGGGGCTTGCGCTCGAACAAGCCGGCTACCTAGATGTTGACACGCGACGAGAGGTGGATTTCTTGCGCAAGATGCGGAACCAACTCGTGCATGGAATAGAGACCAGATCTGCTGCCGACCTTGAGGAAGCGGCCAAGCAACTCGACTCCATCATTGCCAACATCCTCAAAGGGATCGACGCCTAGTTATGTGCGCAGGTTGTCGTACGGATGGCCGAGGCGCTAACGGTGGCAAATCGGCCGAGACGGCCTAAGTACATTCTTCGATCGACCATGATGACGAAGCATTTCGACGCCCCAACCGGAGCCGAACCGACACTTGACAGGTTTTAAGAAGGGGCGAGCGGCTTTCGGCGACCTCGGCAAACCGTTCGTGGCAGGGTCCGTTCGATTCCACGATCTGCGGCGCACCTTCGCCACCATGAACCTCAGCGCCGGAGAACACTACATGCAGGTGTCAAAGTGGCTGGGACAGCCTACGTTCGTGCTCACGCTGACGACCTACGCGGACTACATCTACGAGGACAAACAGGTAGCGCCGATGGTTGGGCGCGGAACAATCGAGCCCGCGACGGCCACGATCACACCACTGAGGCGAAAAGTCTCAGGCGCTCAATGGCGGGATTTCCGGAGCGTGTGCGGGCCAGCCGTTTCGATCGATCTGCTCGACAAGGGCGGACAACTTGCCCATTTGCTCCGCTATCTGTTCCGCCGTGGCGATGTAACCCTCGACACGCGTCACCGGGAATTGGTCGGTGTACTGCCATACCCGAACAAATGTGTCCTGGCTGTAGCCCATTTCGGCGAGGGTCCTCACTCGATTGAATGCCGTGAACATGTCCTGCGCATTGCCGTAGCGATTGCCGTGTAGACCCTCTTGGTCGTGAAGATCAAAGAACTGGCGCATAGGGTGCCTGTCGGCGATCATCCATTGCTGCAGCAGCGTATCCAGCTCTCGGTGAAACCAGGGCAACCCGCGTTCGAGGCGTTGCAGTCTGACGTACTGGTCCAGCGTGTTCCAGTCACGAACTGCTGCGAGCCACTCCAGCGTCAGATCGGAGATGGTGCCTACGTCTGTCATGACACTCTGGAATGCCTCGCTCCAGTCGGAGCTCTGCTGCTGAGCAAATGCAACCGTTTGTTGAAACTCTTCGGCCGACTGTCTGGCGATATCGACGTTAAATCCGTGCCACGTCTCGTCGTGGACTCTTTGGACGCGCCCAGCACCTAATCGAAGTGCCTCAATGCGCTCCGCGCTGCAGAGAACGGTAATCGCGTCGCGGAACTGGTTCCACGCAATCTGCGATACCGCTTCGATGCGGTCGGCAGCGGCCTTGTCGTCGCGTTGACTAGCAAGCGTTGCGAGTACAACCAGCGCGAACGGGACGCCGATGAGGAAGCCGGTAAGGCCAGCAAGAATGTTGGGTATGTAGGCGTAGGTTTTCATCCATTCCGCACCGGCGAGGTCCGCAACCAGACACACGACGAACAGTGCCACGCCAAACAACAGCGAGAACCAGATCAGAATTTTGGTGAACCGTCTGAAGTTGCGGAAGGTCTCGATGACTCCCCCTCGCCCCATTAACTAACCCGCCTTATCAGATTGGTCCTCGATTTCGAGCGGCCTCTTAGCCAGTTCGAGGACGGCACCGATCGCCTGGTCGTCGACGATGTCGCTGATCTGCTGTGGTGTCAGCACCGCGTCGCCATCCTGCACGCGGCGAAGCAACACGCGGGTGACCTCGGCCTTACACTCTGCCGCAGTTCGGATGTGAAGGGCACGGGCTTGAGCCTCTTCAGCTTCAGCATCGAGCTTTCTAGCTTCTGCCTTCGTCTTCGTGGCTTCTGCCTTCAACTTGTCTCGTTTGGGACCTACGTACCCAATGAAATTGAGCAGCGCGAACAGCGAACCGCCGGTGACCCCGCCGACCGCCAGATGTCCCCAGGTGAAGCCTTCCAGGACTATTTCCAGCGGGTTGCTGTACGAGATTCGTTCCACCGTCGGCACCAACGGCCCAGAATCCGGCACCGCGTCTAGTAGATACGCAGCCTGGGCCTCTGCGGGAGGCTGTCCGCCCGGAGGGCCGAACACAGCGCTAGACAGCAGTAGGTAATCAAGAATGCGCCGTATTCGACCGGGGTACCGAAAGAGTTTGTCGTCGTCGAGGTAGTCACCGGCATTGCCGCCAAACGGTCGAGCTCCACCCGTTTGCAGATACTCTGCTAGCTCGATTCGCGCAGGGTCGTCAAGCGGCAGCAACCGCGTTGCTCGGTTGAGCTCAGATTGCCGGTCGAGTGCAACCGCCGTGTTGCACACCGTGCTGACGTCCTGGATGAGCTTGGACACGAGATCCAGCGGAGCACCAGAGCCGACGTCGATACGGATTGCCACACGCTTGACCATCGCCAGAATCTAACAGCCAGTTGCTCAGGAAACCTGTAGGTTTGCCCCGATGCGGCAACGCAGGCGGTTTGTGTCGGTACACGGACGCGCCACGGTTTCCGGCCCCATCGAACGACCGTCAGAGCCGCTGAAAACCGCTCTGAACTGTACCGATACCGGTTCCCCCAGCCGGACTCGAACCGACACTTGGCGGATTTTAAGTAGATACGGGCCGTTTACGACGACCAGCGGAAACGCCTTTGCCTTGACTCCTATACCGCCTGCACTACAGCGTTTTCAGCGTTGCAAGTACGCCTCGAGTACGGCCGCAGTACGGGCAGAGTAGGCCCCCGGTCGCCGGTGTTTCGCCGGTATTTCCGTGTTAGCTAGACCCATACGGCGCGGCAGAACCTAGCTGTCGGAGGGGCGGTGAGACGATTGGGCCGTGTTTGGGACGCCGACGCCGCTTGCTGATCTGACCGTTGAGGTCGTGAACCACACCGACCGGTGGCAACCCTACATAGCTCCAGGACTCGGACTACTCGGCTCGATCCTCGTGGCGGTCATCGCGCTCTACAGCGTGCACAAGAGCAACGGGACGAACGAGCGCGCCATCACCGCAGCTGATGAGCGAGAGCGCGAGAAGTGGTACCGCGACAACCTGCTCAAGATCTGCTCCGAAGCGGTACGGATATCACGTGAGATCAGCCATCACTACAACGACGCCGCCTCCGTCAGCCTCAAACTAGCCAATCCCGCTGATTTCGATGAAGCGTTCTCGGCGTACATGGACGCGGCCCAAACCGCGATCGGCAAGGTCGCTCCGCTTGCCTACGACATGATGCTGCTGGGCGAGTTGGGACTGGCGATGGAATTTCAAGAGGTTCGTCAAGCTGGCGAATTTGTACGTCCAGCGTTCGTTCAGTACCACCGGTACCTTGTTGAGAACTTCACTCGGATAGAAGCCGCGAGACAGGAAGGCGGTGAAGCGCTAAAGGATTCGAACACTGAGGTTCAAGCGAGTCTTGCATTCAAGCGATACAGCAAAGCCATGCGGCACCTCGAAAGGGTCCAAGTACGCTTCCAGTTCGCGGCGCAACGGAAGATCAGCCCAGGTTCGCTACCCGAAGGTGAACTGCCTTCTCTCGATGAGGATTTACCGCCGCTACCGCCTGAGGTGCAAAATCCGTTTCGGCGCCTAAGCAATCTCGACTGGGACAAGGGCGACACCGCCGACCCCCTACCCGAAGAGACTACTTCGCCTGCCGAGCAGAAAGATTGATCACGTTGTCCGGTAGCTTGGCGGGCTTCGCCGGGGCTGGCGGCTCGGGCAGGTCGTCCGCGTACTGCTCCGCTGGGATCCAGTCGCCGTACGTGTTCAGCGTGAGCGTGTAGGTCGAATGGCCCAGGAGTTGGCTGACGCGCATACGGTGCGTCCCTCCGCCCAATGGAATGCTCGCGCGGCGTCGATCGCCCTCGCCCTCAACGACGTCTACTTTGTCCCCAGCGCGCTCGGCATGCACAACCTGCTGACGACGATCATGCGGTTCCCCGAGAATGACCCCGCCAGCCTCATGCTTACCTTCGGCACGGTACACCGCCCAATTCAGCCCGACACCGACATGGAGCACGTCAACGGCATGAAGTGCGGCCGCTACCACGCACACATCATCGCTAGCCGCTGTGCCGAGAAGATTGTTGGCGCATATGAGATTCCCATTATCGGCGGCACTGACCTCCATACACTGCAAGTCATCGAGCAATGGTTGAAGCCCGAACCTGTTGCGCCGCCATCGATCTACGGTTGGCGGTGGTATCGGGTTCAAGATGGGCGGCTGGTGTCCCCCTATCGTCGGGCGAGTCCCACCGCCGCGCTTTGGCGTATTGGATGGTGCGTTCTCCATGCCGGAGTTCGACCCCATCTGGGCCATCGCAGGCATGATCACCCACGAACGCTGGTACGACTTCGCGCTCACGTTTGGCGAAGTCACCGGCCCGTTCGAACAGGACCGCACAATGCCCGGTAGCAAATCCATGAAAAGCACACGCTACAAGGCACTCGCCATCTTTACCGACAGCACGGCGAACATTGAGGCCAACTACGACATGCCCGTCGTGCGCCCGCTGCGCCAATCGTCGCTCCTGGCTGTCGCGGTCAAGTACACCAACGCCCAGCCGGACAAACCCGCCAAGCTGCACGTCACGTTCGTCTGCACCGGCAACATCTGCCGTTCCCCAATGACAGAAGCCATGTTCGCCAATCAACTCCGCCAGCGCGGCCTAGGCGATGCGGTGCGCGTCAGCAGCGCAGGCACCCGCGCCCATGGGCTAATCGCGGACCCGCGCACCGAGCGCGTTCTCCAACGCCACGGCTACTCGTATGCGCACGGGGCAACCCGCCTCGGCCAAGACCACCTGGATGCGGATTTGGTGGTAGAGATGGCCGGCCAACACGCGTGGAACCTGGCCCATGATGGCGTACCGACTGAGCGCCCACGACTGCTGCGGACGTTCGACCCGAGCAACCCCAGCCGCGTGGACGTGGATGACCCGTTCTACAGCGGCGACTTCGAGTCCACGTTCGCCACGATTGCTGCCGCCTTGCCTGGGCTGCACCGGCGGGTGGACGACCGGCTCGCTAGTAATGCGACAAAGCCGCACACCGTCGTGCGGGGTGGATGTCCTACAGGCGTGTCAATATAAATTCCGTGGCAGGAATCAACAAAGATCTCTATCTCGTCACTGGCTATACCCAGTTTGACGTCAACGATGTTGACACTCACGTCCGAGAACCGTGCGCGTTTTGTGGGGGCGATCAGATGATCGTCGTTGGCTTGGCTAGACATACAACCGGCGTCGATAAGCGCCCATCGGTCCGGTGGCTTCGATGCGTCAGCTGTTATCGCGGCCACGTCGACAACGATGGCACGGTGAGTCCCGGCGTCCGCCCGCTCGATACCCCAAGCGTTCTCAGCGGTGCCGACCTCGCCGCTTGGAACGAAGCCCTTGGGTGTCTTTCGGTGGGCGCCAACACCGCCGCTGTGATGATGTGCCGCAAACTCCTCTTCCACGTCGCAGTGCAACACGGCCTGCCCGAGAAGGACAGCAGCGGTCGTGCGCCGAATTTTGCAAAAGCACTCAAACACCTCGAGGACGAGGGTGTCATTACGAAGCTCATGCGCCCCTGGGTCGACAAGATCAAGGACGTGGGCAACGAGGCCAACCATGAGATTCCGTCCACGTCGCAGGAGCAGGCGATGGACATTGCCATGTTCACGCGGCAACTGATCCGTCTCGCCTACGAGCTTCCGGCGATGGTCGCGGAACACACCGATGACGTTGGCGACGAGACCATCGCTGACAACGGCTAGCCCAAACCCATCGCCGCGATCACGGCTGCGCGCCGGTTCGGCTCCACTGCGCACGCAAGTTAGCTAGCGCCCGACGATGTCGCTCGTGCGCCGGTATTTCGCCGGTATTTGTGTGGGCACGTAGCTCACCTAACTACCAGTTACCCACCTCTACGAGCACTTTTTCGGTGCCCCCAGTCGGACTCGAACCGACACTGTGCGGATTTTAAGTCCGCTGCCTCTGCCAATTGGGCTATGGGGGCGTCGCAGGAGAGCATATTTCAGGACGGTTCGCCCTCATCAGACCGCCCCGAGTGCCCGAAGCGGCGATCACCCCACCTCGACGACGATCTTGCCGAAAGGACCGCGATCGAGATGGTCCAGTGCGGCTGGCAGATCCTCGAATCGATAGCGCGCACCGAGTACCGGTTTCGTCCCCCTATTGTCGATGGCAGTGACCAGGTCGCTGAGTGCGCGCCGATGCCCGGTGCCGATTCCATGAATTGTGATGTCCTTCATGAGGATTGGCATGACCGGAGTGGATGCCTCGAACCCGTCGAGCGCCCCGATGAGATGGATGTGGCCACCGACCGCGACGACTTGCGCCGCCTTGCCGAGATGCGCACCTCCGACGAGCTCCAGAACATGGTCCACGCCGCGGTCGCCCGTGAGGGCGAGGATGGCCGCGGCCCAGTCCGCACTCCGCCGATCCACCACATGGTCGGCGCCCAGTTCCGCGACCCGGGCCAGCTTGTCCGCACTGCCCGACACGATGACCTGGGCGCCGTGCATCTTGGCGATCTGGACTCCGAACAGCGCGACGACACCGGTGCCTTCGACCAGCACGACCTCACCGGCCCGCACGTGCCCCCGTTCGACCAGCGCGAACTACGCCGTGAGCCCGGCCACCGGCAGCGTGCTGGCCTCCGCTGGCGACAGGGTCCGTGGAGCGCGGACAACCCAATCCTGCGGCAGCGCTACATATTCGGCGAGCGCGCCTGGGTAGAACCCGCCGAGCGTCCAGTAGGAGGGCGTCCGTGCATCGCCTGCCCGGGCCCCGTCGCGCCAGTCCGGGGTGAACACCGAGATCACTCGATCGTCCACGGCGAATCGGGTCACCGAATCTCCGGCCGCCACGACGGTCCCCGCGAGATCGGGCCCGGGTGTGAAGGGGAGTTCAGTGGCAGCCCGCGTCCTGTTTCGATGACCATCTTGTCGCGGTGGTTCAAGGAAACCGCGGCCACCTTGATCACAATTTCGTCGGGACCCGGCTGCGGAATGTCCACCTCACGCAACTGGAGCGCGTCGCGACCGATTCCGTCCATCTCCCACCGGCGCATGATTTCAGCCATGAGCCGCTGCAACCGGGGCAAACACCCGCATATTCCCGCGCAACGCTGAGCCGAGCGCTTCAGCCAAACCTGCGCGGGAGAGGTTGCGCAGATTTGGTTGAATGTGTCCCAGGGGTGGACAGCGACGGGGGCCGCATATGCCGAGCAGTATCGCGAATTCGATTGCCGTAGTTGCCGAACGGATCGCGGCAACACTGGGACCACGCCCGATGCGGGTGATCGCCCGGTTCAACAAGTACGTCACCAATCCGCTGCAACGGCTGTGGGCACCGTGGCTGCCCTACATGGCCGTCATCGAGCACACCGGCCGCAAGTCGGGCAAACCGTACCGGACCCCGGTCATGGCGTTCGTCGACAACAAGTCGGTCAGGGTCGTGCTGAACTACGGCGAGCACTCCGACTGGGTGCGCAATGTCCGCGCCGCCGGCACGGCCCAGGTGAGGCACCGTGGCCGGCGCTACCAGCTGACCAACCCCCGCATCATCCCGGCCAGCGACCAGAAGGCTCGGTTCGTCGCCACGCTGACCGCGCCGTGAGTGTCGGCTTGTGTGCGAATTTCGGCCAAGAACTCGCACATAAGCCAACGTTGGACGAGGGCGCCGGGCGTAGGCTGCGGATATCCCGACTCCCGGGAGGCTGCGATGCCCGAACTGGCCATCGAACTGCGCGACGTCGTGCGCGAGTACAAGGTCGGCGGCCAGACAGTGCGCGCCCTCGACGAGATCAGCCTGCACCTCAACGGCGGACAGTTCGTCTCGATCATCGGCCCCTCCGGCGCAGGTAAGAGCACGCTGCTGCACCTCCTGGGTGCGCTGGACTCCCCCGACTCGGGCTCGATCACCTTCGACGGCGAGGAGATCGGGAGACTGGGCGACGAGCAGCAGTCGGCCTTCCGCCACCACCGGGTGGGCTTCGTGTTCCAGTTCTTCAACCTGCTGCCGACCCTGTCGGCCTGGGAAAACGTGGCCGTCCCGAAGCTGCTCGACGGGGTCCGGCTCGGCAAGGTGAAACCCCAGGCTGTGGAGCTGCTGGATCGCGTCGGCCTGGGGAACCGGACCGAGCACCGGCCATCCGAGCTGTCCGGCGGCCAGATGCAACGCGTCGCGGTGGCCCGGGCCATGATGATGGACCCGCCGCTGATCCTCGCCGACGAACCGACGGGCAATCTGGACTCGACGACGGGCGCGGCGATCCTGACCCTGTTGGGTGAGGTCGCCCACGAGGAAGGCCTGGGTCGCCTGGTGGTGATGGTGACCCACAACGCCGAGGCCGCGGCAGCCACCGACCGGGTGATCACGTTGCAGGACGGACGGCTCGGCTCCGACGAGATGTCGGTGGTGCCGGGGTGAGACTCGCGGCCGCGGCAAGTCGGCTCCGAGTGTTCAGCCTGCGCGAACTCATCGTGCACCGGCGGCGCACCCTCGCCTCCATCGCCGTAATGGCCGTCTCGGCAATGTATCTCGTGGCGATCCTCGGCATCTTCGGGTCGATCACCGGATCGGTCAACCGACTGGCGGACGGCGTCGCCGGTATCGCCGCCCTCGAGGTTTCGGGTGTCACCGACGCGGGGTTTCCCGAATCGGTAGCAGCTGACGTCGCCAGGGTTCCCGGCGTCGCGACCGCCGCCCCCATGATCCGGATGTCCGCGCCCACCGCGACCGAACCGGTACTGCTGTTCGGTGCCGACGACCGCAGTCGTGCTCTGGAGGGCGCCCTGAAAGATGCCGTTGGAGTGGAGGTTCACACCCCGACGGCACAAGAGGGTGTCCGCGTCGGGCCCGCCGTCGGTCACGCGAAAGGCGAGACGTTCCAGCTCGGGTCGGGATCGGTGACTGTCTCCGAAGTCCTTGAGGGCAAACAGCTCGCCGACCTCAACGGCGGACACTACGTGCTGGCCCCACTCCCCCTGGCGCAGAAGGTCACCGGCAGAGGGGGCCAGCTCGACTCGATCCTGATCACCACGACACCGGGCGCCGACCTCGCCACGGTGCGAGATCAGGTCACCGCGGCGGTGAACGGCCGGGCCCTGGTCGCTACCCCGAGTTCGCGGGCGGCCCGCGCCGGTGACGGCGTCAAGCTGATGAACTACATGGCGCTGATGGGCGCGGCGGTCGCGCTGGTGGTCGGCGCGTTCCTGATCTACACCACGATGACGATGGCGATCGCCCAACGCCGCCCGGTCATCTCGATGCTGCGGGCCATCGGAGGCCGACGCGCCACCATCGTCCGCGACATGCTGGCCGAGGCCACGATCCTCGGGCTGATCGGCGGCACCATCGGCTCCCTGCTGGGAATTGTGTTGGGCCGCCTGGCCATCGGCCGGCTGCCACCGACCATGACGCAGGGTCTCGAAGCCCGCATCGAGTACTGGCTGCCCAACTACGCGATCCCGGTAGCCATCGCCGCCACGGCACTCACAAGTGTGGCGGCGTCGGCGATGGCGGCCCGGCAGGTGTACAAGGTTTCGCCGATCGAGGCGCTGGCCCCGGTCGGCGTATCGGCGGCGGACAACGTGCCGCGCTGGCTGCGCATCGTCACCGGCCTCGCGGCGGTGGCGGTGCTGGCGGCGTCGGTCCTGATCGTGTTCTACCAACCGGGTTCGGTGGCGTTCGTGGCGATCGCAGCCCTGTTCACCGCGCAGATCGCGCTCGGATTCGCACTCGCAGGCCCCATCGTCAGAGCCACGGCCACCGTGGCGCGCCTGTTCGGATCGGCCGGCGCACTGGGCGCGGCGACCGTCGAACGCGCGCCGCGACGCGTGTGGGCCACGGTGATGACCGTGCTGATCGCCGTCGTGACGACCGTCGTGATCACCGGCACGAACAACGACATGATCCGCTCGGCCCGCGATGTCTTCGCCCCGGTCGCCGATGTCGACGTCTGGGTAAGTGCCAACCCGCCCGACGAGTACGCCACCGGCCTTCTGCCGCAAGGCCTTACCCAGAACGTCACCGAGGTGCCCGGCGTCGCGAACGTCACGGAAGGCGCCCTGGGCTTCGCCGTCGTCGGCGGCACCCGGGTCATGCTCGACGGCTTCGCCCCCGGCAGCCACGATGCCCTCTTCCGCGCTCTCGACGAAAAGACCCGCGACGACGTGCTCGCCGGCCGCGGCGTGGTGCTCTCCCAGAACCTGGGCAAGACCCTCGATGTCCAAGTCGGCGATGACCTGCAACTGCAGACGCCGCACGGCCCCCAACAGGCGAAGGTACTGGCGCTGGTCCCCTACTTCTCGACGGTGATCGGCACGGTCGGGATGGGGCTGGACCAAATGCGCACCTGGTTCGACCGACCGGGGTCGACGACGTTGCAGGTCACCGCCGTCAAGGGAACAGATCCCGACCGCCTGCTGGCCAACGTGAGCCACGTCGTCCCGGCGCCGAATCACACCTACGACGGACGCACCGCCCTGGCCGGCCTCGAAGCCCCGCTGCACCAGAGCATGCTGATCGCCAACGCGGTGTGGATCATCGTGGTGTTCGTCGCCGCCGTCGCGCTGCTGAACACCCTGACCCTGTCGGTGCTCGAACGGCGCCGCGAGATCGGGGTGCTGCGGGCGATGGGATCCAGTCGCCGCTACACGCTGGCCATGGTGCTGGCCGAGGCAGCCGCCATCGGCGTCGTGGGCGGCATCCTGGGACTGCTCGTCGGGCTCGTCGATCAGTGGCTGTTCAGCCTCGTCAGCGGCGACATCATGAACTTCAACGTCACGTTCCGGCCAAGCCCGATGGCGCTGGTGTTCACCCTCGGTGCACTGGCGATCAGCCTGCTGGGCTCACTGCCACCGGCACGACGGGCCGCGCGGCTCAACATCATCGAGGCCGTCAGCGTCGAATAGTCGCCACCCCCTGCAGATGTGGTGTGCACGGCGGCGGCACCAGCGTCCGCTGAGTACTGCGCAGCCCACTGGTGTCGAACCCGGCCGCGGCGATGGCGTCGACGGTGCGGCGGTTCGGTTCACACCCCGACGACAGCCACGCCCACGGCCGCGCGATCAGATCCTGGAACCGCCCCATCAGGCCCTCGCCGCGGACATGCTCCAGAACCACCAGCCGGCCATCGGGCTCCAGCACGCGCCGGATCTCACCGAGCGTGGCCGCAACGTCGTCGACCGAACACAACACCAGCCCGACATGGACCGAGTCGAAACTGTTGTCCGGAAACGGAATCGACTCCCCCGCTCCGTCGACGACGTCGACCTCGACGCCGTGCCGCCGGGCCAGGGCACGCGCCATTCGCCGCATCGTCGGCTCCGGTTCCACCGCGGCGACCGACGTCACCGCCCCCGGAAGGAACAGCAGGTCGGTCCCCGGTCCGACTCCGACCATCAACAACCGCCCCGTCGCATGGCTCATCGCCGACCGTCGATAACGGCGGTAGAACAGCCTATCGAATATCGGCATACCGAGCCGATACACGTACGGGAACAACGGATTACGGTGCTTCAATACTTACTGCCAAGATCCAATCGGAAGGGTGGATATTCGTCGCACATCAGCGACACGTACACGGCCACACGGTAACGCCAGCGGACCATGCCCATCAGAAGATCGAACATGTCTTCCGACACCGTCCCCCGGGCCAGCAGCCGCACCGCGGAGATGACGCACAGTACTTGCAGCGGCGCCTCCATCGCCCAGCACATGATGATCTGCGGCAGCGCCAACAGCCACCACTTGACCAGCACGGACCCTCGGGAGAGCTGCTCGGGATAGGCAACCTCGAGATCGCCGGGATAGTCGGGATCAGCTTTGAGGGTGAACGGCGGATATCGGTCGGTCGTGTTCATCGGGAAGCGGTAGTTCATCACCCGCCACGACCACCGCAGCACGCCGACGTTGAAGTCGAACAGGGGCCGCGGATACCGGCCGGTGAACAGGATCGTTACCCCCGCGGCCAGCACCACGAGCGGATACACCAAGTACAGGCCGATCAGGACCGGATAGTGCGGCACCGCCAGGATGCACCACTTGACCAGCCACAGCCGGCTCGACGGCGCATCGATCGCGCCGCGCACCCGTACCGCCTCAGCGGGCATGTTCATCCCTGCCGGTGATCGTCGCCGCAGCCAGGTCCCGGTCGATTTCCGCCGCCATCCGGCGGTGACTCACCACCCGCAGGAACGTCGCCAACACCCAGGTCATCGTCCGGTTCGGCACCATCGCCGCGGGCCGCAGCACGGCCTCACCGTGCGACACCTGCAACGAGGCCACCCGGGACACCGCGGCGACCCGACGGCGGCGGGTGTTCTCGTACCAGCGCAGGGCACCGGAGAGATCCCCGTGGGCGCCGTGCTGGAAGTCCGACACCGCCTTGCACAACACCATCGTGTCGAGCAGTGCCTGGTTGGTCCCCTGCGCGAGCGTCGGTGGCATCGTGTGGGCCGCATCGCCCAACAACGTCAACGCACCATCGCCCGGCCCGGGAAGCGGATGGCGGAAATGCGGATAGGGCGAACGCGCCAGATCATCGTCGGTCAACGTCGCAAGTACCTGGTCGACCAGTTCGGACCATCCGGTGAAATTGGCGCGGATCACCTCGATCGGGCGGTCCGGCCGGACGAAGTCCGGCGACCATGGCAGGTCGAACCACCACTGCACCTCGGTGTCTCCGGCCGGCCAGAGACCGAGGTTCCCGTGCTCACCGACGATGACGAAGGCGACGTGGCGATCGGCCCCGCCTGGAAGCGCGGCCAGCCCTTGCCAGCTGCACCAGCCCGTCGGCTCCGCGTGCGGTGCGCCGACGATCTCGCGGATCTTCGAGTGCAGGCCGTCCGCGCCGATCACCAGATCGCCGTCCGCACAACTGCCGTCGGCGAAATCGAGGCGAACACCGTGGCTGCCGTTTGCGACGCCGACCACCTGCGCGTTGCACCGAATCCGTTCCGCCGGAAAACCTTCCAGCAGCCGCTCGAGCAGAATCCGACGCGGGACCATCCGCACCGGCGCACCCATCCGGCTCACGATCGCGGCCACGTCGAGGGTGGTCATCGGGCGTCCCGTCGAGGTCACCACCCGAACGGTGGCCAGCTCCTGGCCGGCCCCGGCCATATCGACGCCGAGCTGCCGCAGCACCGATTCACCGTTCGACCAGATCGTGACGGCACCGCCGCCGGCCCGCACCTCGGGGCGCTGCTCGAACACCGTGACGTCATGACCGTCGCGCAGCAGTCCACGGGCGATGGAGATACCACCGACCCCGGCACCCACAACGAGAACCTTCAGCGACGCTTGCGGCGCTGACTGGACGTGGTGCCGGCCCTGGGGCCGTTTTGGGCCCACGGCTCAATTTATGTCCGATGCAGGTCCGCTGTACAGGGTTGCCGTCTCGTTCCCGCAGGCTGGGCCGTCACCATGGCGACCGGTCGTGGAAAACGCAACGTCGCACACGCATCGTCGAGGGTCTGATCGATCAGCTCAGCCAGCTCCGACAGCCCTCCCGGGGTCTCGTCGACGGCGAATCCGTCCCCGGAGATCGCGACCCGGGTCAGCACGATACTGTGTGCACGCCGGATCTGGGCCATCTCCGCCAGCATGTCACCCATCGCGGCCGGATAGCTGACGAAAGCGTCCTCGCCGGAGCCGATTTCACATGCGAGCCCGACGAGATCCAAACGCCGGCCCGCCACCACCGCGTCGACCACCTTGTCATCGGCCACCCGCGTCATCCCCACCAACACCCGTTGCCTGCGGTGTGCCACGGTGGCAGACACCAGCAGGTCGACCTGGTCGGTCGTCGTCACGACGATCCGTCCCACTCCCAGATTGGCTGTGCAGAACACCAATTCGTCGGCGGTCATCCGGTCGGCGTAGACGATGAGACACATCGGGTGGATTCCCACACCGATCGCGGTGATCAGGTCTGCCCCGGTGCGGACCTCGACGGCGAGTCCACGATCACGCGCTCGCTTGGCAACTCGAGAGTCCGCCAAAGCCGTTGCTGGTAGGGATAGCTCGACCACACCCAATGATCGAAGTCCGATCGGCAGCGTCACTGAAACCTCTTCTGCAAGGCGCCCCGGCCGGTTGCCACGGGCGTACAGCTCGAGACTCCGCCGCCACCTGCGAGCGCACCAGCGTCTTTGCGAGCCCTTGACAGGCCCGACGGGAACTTTGACGCCGCATTGACGCCAGGTCCTGAGAATCCGGGTCTTCGTGAACGAAGTCCGTTAAGGACGCCGCCGCGGCCGTAAAGAAAGCGTCAAGGCCGCGTTCATGGCATCTGCCTGGACAGATCCTGGGAAAGGCCACCGAAAGCCGGAGGCCCGTAAACGTGTCTTCGAACGGAGACGACATGTCTGTCCTGCTCTATTTGGTGCTGACAGTGGCGATCTTTGCGCTGCTGGGCCTGGTGCAGAAGTTGGTCGAGGGGCTGTGAGCTACGAAAACGTCGTCGGCCTGGGCCTGGCCATTCTGATCGCGCTGTTTCTCTTCGCGGCGCTGTTGTTTCCGGAAAGGTTCTAGTGACTACTACAACCGCGGGGATCGTCTTCCTCGTCGTCCTCATCGCCGCGGTGGCGGCCGTCCACGTGCCGCTCGGCGACTACATGTACCGCGTGTACTCGTCGGACAAACATTCGCGCGTGGAGCGCGTCATCTACCGCCTGATCGGCGCCGATCCGAAGGCCGAGCAGACCTGGGGCGCCTATGCCCGCAGCGTGCTGGCGTTCTCCGCCATCAGCATCGTGTTCCTGTTCGTCTTGCAGCTCGTGCAAGGCAAGCTGCCGCTGCACCTCAACGATCCGGGCACCCCGATGACACCGGAGCTCGCCTGGAACACCGCCGTCAGCTTCGTCACCAACACGAACTGGCAGGCCTATTCCGGCGAATCGACCCAGGGCCACCTGGTGCAGATGGCCGGCCTGGCGGTGCAGAACTTCGTCTCCGCCGCGGTCGGCATGGCCGTCGCGATGGCCTTGGTCCGGGGTCTGGTCCGGCGTAATACCGGCGAGCTCGGCAATTTCTGGGTCGACCTGGTGCGCGGCAATCTCCGTATCCTGCTACCGATTTCGATCGTCGGTGCGCTGATCCTGGTCGGCGGCGGAGCGATTCAGAATTTCGCGCTGCACACCGAGGTCGTCAACACCCTTGTCGGCGGCACACAGACTATCCCGGGTGGCCCGGTCGCCAGCCAGGAAGTCATCAAACTGCTCGGCACCAACGGCGGCGGCTTCTTCAACGCCAACTCGGCGCACCCGTTCGAGAACCCCACCACGTGGACCAACTGGGTGGAGATCTTCCTGATCCTGATGATCCCGTTCTCCTTGCCTCGCACGTTCGGCCGCATGGTCGGTAGCCCCAAACAAGGACTGGCGATCGCCTCGGCGATGGCGGTGATCGCGACGATCAGTGTCAGCCTGATGATGCTGTTCCAGTTGCAGGCCCACGGCACGGTGCCCACCGCTACCGGCGCCGCGATGGAAGGTGTCGAGCAGCGGTTCGGCATCGCCAACTCGGCGGTGTTCGCGGACGCGACGACGCTGACGTCGACCGGTGCGGTGGACTCCTTCCACGACTCGTACACCAGCCTCGGCGGCTTGATCACGATGTTCAACATGCAGCTCGGCGAGGTCGCTCCCGGCGGCGTCGGCTCCGGCCTGTACGGCATGCTGGTGCTCGCGATCATCACGGTGTTCGTCGCGGGCCTGATGGTCGGGCGCACCCCGGAATACCTGGGCAAGAAGATCACTCCGCGGGAGATCAAGCTCGCCGCAACGTATTTCCTGATCACCCCGTTGCTCGTGCTGACCGGCACCGCGGTGGCGATGGCGATGCCGGGCCAACGCGCCGGCATGCTGAACACCGGACCGCACGGCCTGTCGGAAGTGCTGTACGCCTTCACCTCCGCGGCCAACAACAACGGTTCCGCGTTCGCCGGCATCAGCGTCAACACCGAGTGGTACAACACCGCGCTCGGCCTGGCGATGGTGTTCGGCCGCTTCCTGCCGATCATCTTCGTACTGGCGCTGGCCGGATCGCTGGCCCGCCAAGGTAAGACACCCGAATCCGTCGGCACCCTGCCCACCCATCGACCCCAGTTCGTCGGCATGGTCGCCGGCGTCACCCTGATCCTGGTCGCCCTCACCTTCTTGCCCATGCTCGCGCTCGGGCCCCTTGCTGAAGGAATCCACTGACATGTCATCCGTTCACTCCTCCCCTGTCGCCGAGCGTCACGCCAGAGTGGCGGCCGACGGCGGCAGCCACTCCAGCGTGACAAAGACCAAACGAATCCAGGGCGGCCTGCTCGACCCGAAGATGCTGTGGAAATCGACGCCCGACGCGCTGCGCAAGCTCGATCCGCGCACGCTGTGGCGCAACCCGGTGATGTTCATCGTCGAGATCGGCGCCGTCTGGAGCACCATCCTGGCGGTCCTCAACCCGTCCTGGTTCGCCGGGTTGATCGTGGTCTGGCTGTGGCTCACGGTGATCTTCGCCAATCTGGCCGAGGCTGTCGCCGAGGGGCGCGGCAAGGCCCAGGCCGAGTCGCTGCGCAAGACCAAGACCTCCACGATGGCGCGGCGCCTGACCGCCTCAGGCGCCGAAGAAGAGGTCGCCGCTCCGCTGCTGCAGCAGGGTGACGTCGTGGTGGTCGAAGCCGGGCAGGTGATTCCCGGTGACGGCGATGTCGTGGAAGGCATTGCCTCGGTGGATGAATCGGCGATCACCGGTGAATCGGCACCCGTCATCCGGGAGTCCGGCGGTGATCGGAGCGCCGTCACCGGCGGCACCACGGTGCTGTCAGACCGCATCGTCGTCCAGATCACCCAGAAGCCCGGCGAGAGCTTCATCGACCGGATGATCAACCTCGTCGAGGGCGCCAACCGGCAGAAGACCCCGAACGAGATCGCGCTCAACATCCTGCTGGCCTCGCTGACGATCATCTTCGTCTTCGCCGTCGCCACCCTGCAGCCGCTGGCCATCTTCTCCAAGGCCAACAACCCGGGTGTCGCAGACACCCTGGCGCTCAACGGGAGTGGCATCTCGGGCATCGTCATGGTGTCGCTGCTGGTGTGCCTGATCCCCACCACGATCGGCGCGCTGCTCTCGGCGATCGGCATCGCCGGCATGGACCGGCTCGTGCAGCGCAACGTGCTGGCCATGTCGGGCCGCGCCGTCGAGGCCGCCGGTGACGTCAACACCCTGCTGCTCGACAAGACCGGCACCATCACCCTCGGCAACCGCCAGGCCGCCGCGTTCGTGCCACTGTCCGGCGTCACACCCGAGCAACTCGCCGACGCGGCACAGCTGTCCAGCCTCGCCGACGAAACCCCCGAAGGGCGTTCGATCGTGGTGTTCGCCAAGCAGGAATTCGGGTTACGCGGCCGCACCCCCGGCGAGCTCGACAAGGCGCACTGGGTCGAATTCAGTGCCAACACCCGAATGTCGGGCGTCGACCTGTCCGGTGACCATCGCCTGCGCAAGGGCGCCACCGGTGCTGTCGCCGAATGGATTCGCTCCGAAGGCGGCAAGGTCCCGACCCAACTCGGCGACATCGTCGACGGGATCTCCGCCGCCGGCGGCACCCCGCTGGCCGTCGGTCACGTGGTCGACGGAAAAGCCCAAGTGCTTGGCGTCATCCACCTCAAGGACGTCGTCAAGCAGGGCATGCGGGAACGCTTCGACGAGATGCGCCGCATGGGTATCCGCACCGTGATGATCACCGGTGACAACCCGTTGACGGCCAAGGCCATTGCCGACGAGGCCGGTGTCGACGACTTCCTCGCCGAGGCCACGCCCGAGGACAAGATGGCGCTGATCAAGAAGGAGCAGGCCGGCGGCAAGCTCGTCGCGATGACCGGCGACGGCACCAACGACGCCCCCGCCCTGGCCCAGGCCGACGTCGGCGTCGCGATGAACAGCGGAACCTCGGCGGCCAAAGAGGCCGGCAACATGGTGGACCTCGACTCCGACCCGACCAAGCTCATCGAGATCGTCGAGATCGGCAAGCAGCTGCTGATCACCCGCGGGGCACTGACCACGTTCTCCATCGCCAACGACATCGCCAAGTACTTCGCGATCATCCCGGCGTTGTTCGTGGCACTGTTCCCCGGCCTGGATCTGCTCAACATCATGCGGCTGCACAGCCCGCAGTCGGCGATCCTGTCCGCGGTGATCTTCAACGCGATCATCATCGTGGCGCTGATCCCGTTGGCGCTCAAAGGCGTCCGCTACACCCCGAGCAGTGCGTCCAAGCTGTTGAGCCGCAATCTGTACGTGTACGGCCTCGGCGGCATCATCGCGCCGTTCATCGGCATCAAGCTGATCGACCTCGTCATCCAACTCTTCCCGGGAATGTGACATGAAAATCTCCAACCTGGTTCGTCAACATGCCGCGGCCCTGCGGGCGCTGCTGGTACTCACCGTGATCCTGGGCATCGGCTACCCGGCCTTCATCTGGCTGGTCGCCCAGATCCCCGGCCTGCGCGACAAAGCCGACGGATCGCTGATCGAGGTGAACGGAAAACCGGTGGGCAGCAGCCTGATCGGTCAGTCCTTCACCGATACCGACGGCAACCCGCTGCCCCGGTACTTCCAGAGCCGGCCGTCAATGGCCGGTGACGGGTACGACCCGATGTCCACCAGCGCGAGCAACCTCGGCCCGGAAAGCATTGTCGACCAACCCGACAAGCCCAGCCTGCTCACCCAGGTGTGCTCCCGTAGCGCGGCCATCGGCAAGCTCGACGGCGTCGACGGCGCCCGCCCGTTCTGCACCGGAGGCGGTGTCGGAGCGGTGTTGTCGGTGATCGGACCGCGGGATGCCCGCGGAGATGTCATCCACCCGACGAAGGTGGTCAGCGTCAACGAGCCCTGCGACACGACGAAGACCCCATTCTTGAACGCCTATGACGGCGTGCGCGTCGAGTGCAGAAAGGCCGGTGAGGACTACAGCCTCGGCCTGATCGTGCCGATCCGTGGCAGCGCACCCGCCGACCCCGCGGTACCGGCCGATGCCGTCACCGCCAGCGGCAGCGGCGTGGACCCGAACATCTCGGTGACCTACGCCGACCTGCAGGTGAACCGGGTCGCCAAGGCCCGCGGCCTCAACCCCGGTCTGGTGCGGGCGATGGTGGCCCAGCACACCGACTGGCGCACCCTGGGCTTCTTCGGCGAACCGCGGGTCAACGTGCTCGAACTCAACATCGCCCTCGACGCACTGTAGGCACGAGGATGATGGTCTTGTGAGTACGTCGGCGTCCAGCCCCACCAAACGCGGTGAGCTGCGCATATATCTGGGCGCGGCGCCCGGCGTGGGGAAGACTTACGCGATGCTCGGCGAGGCGCACCGCCGCCTCGAACGCGGCACCGACGTCGTCGCCGCGGTGGTCGAGACCCACGGACGCAAGAAAACCGCCGATCTGATCGACGGCATCGAGATCATCCCGCCGCGCTACGTCGAGTACCGGGGAGGCACCTTTCCCGAACTCGACGTGGCCGCGGTGCTGGCCCGCAACCCGCAGGTGGTGCTGGTCGACGAACTCGCCCACACCAACACCCCGGGCAGCAAGAATCCCAAGCGCTGGCAGGACGTCGAGGAACTGCTGGCCGCCGGCATCACCGTGATCTCGACGGTCAACGTGCAGCACCTGGAAAGCCTCAACGACGTGGTCACCCAGATCACCGGGATCGAACAGCAGGAGAAGGTTCCCGACGAAATAGTCCGAGCGGCCGACCAGATCGAGTTGGTCGACATCACCCCGGAGGCATTGCGGCGCAGGCTGTCCCACGGCAACGTGTACGCGCCCGAACGTGTCGATGCCGCCCTGTCCAACTACTTCCGGCGTGGAAACCTCACCGCACTAAGAGAATTGGCCCTGCTGTGGCTGGCCGATCAGGTCGACGCCGCACTGGCCAAGTACCGCGCCGACAACAAGATCACCGACACGTGGGAGGCCCGCGAACGCGTCGTCGTCGCCGTCACCGGCGGTGCCGAGTCCGAAACCCTGGTGCGCAGGGCCTCGCGCATCGCCTCGAAGTCCAGCGCCGAGCTGATGGTGGTCCATGTCGTTCGCGGAGACGGGCTTTCGGGTGTCTCGGCGCCGCAGATGGGGAAGGTTCGGGAGCTGGCCGCCAGCCTGGGCGCCACCGTGCACACCGTCGTCGGCGACGACGTACCCGCGGCACTCCTGGATTTCGCCCGCGAACGCAACGCCACCCAGTTGGTGCTCGGCACCTCGCGCAGGTCCCGATGGGCCCGGATTTTCGAGGAGGGCATCGGGCCCGCTGTGGTGCAGCAGTCGGGCAAGATCGATGTCCACATGGTGACCCACGACCAGGCCCGTCGCGGGTTCGGCTGGGCAACCGCCACACCCCGGCAACGCCACGTCGCATCCTGGCTTGCGGCCCTGGTCGTTCCGTCCGCCATCTGTCTGCTGATCGTCGGGGTACTGGATCCGATTCTCGGGGTCAGCGGCGAGAGCGCGCTGTTCTTCATCGGCGTGCTGGTCGTCGCGCTTCTGGGTGGTGTCGCGCCCGCGGGGCTGTCGGCGCTGCTGTCCGGGCTGCTGTTGAACTACTTCCTGGTGGCGCCGCGGCACACGTTCACCATCTCCGAACCCGACAGCGCGGTCACAGTGGTGGTGCTGCTGCTGGTCGCGGTGGCGGTGGCGGCTCTGGTCGACGGGGCGGCGAGCCGGGCCCGCGAAGCCAGGAAAGCCTCGCAGGAAGCCGAACTGCTGACCCTGTTCGCGGGGTCGGTGCTGCGCGGCGCCGACCTCACCACCCTGCTGGAACGCCTGCGCGAGACGTACTCCCAACGCGCGGTGAGCCTGCTGCGCGAACAGAACGGAACCGCCGAAATCGTCGCGTGCATCGGCACCAAGCCGTGTGCCGAGGTGGACACCGCCGACACCGCGATCGAAGTCGGAGACGACGAGTTCTGGCTGTTGATGGCCGGCCGCAAACTCTCCGCCCGTGACCGCCGCGTGCTCAGCGCAGTCGCCAAACAGGCTGCCGGACTGGTCAAACAACGCGAGCTCACCGAGGAGGCCGGCAAGGCCGCGGCCATCGCGCAGGCCGACGAACTGCGCCGGTCGCTGCTCTCGGCGGTCAGCCACGACCTGCGCACCCCGCTGGCCGCGGCCAAGGCGGCGGCGTCGAGTCTGCGCAGCGAGGACATCGACTTCTCCGCCGAGGACACCGCCGAACTGCTGGCCACCATCGAGGAATCCGTCGACGCGCTCACCGCGCTCGTGGGCAACCTACTGGACTCCTCCCGTCTGTCGGCCGGGGTGGTTCGCCCCGAGCTGCGCCGGGTGTATCTGGAGGAGAACGTGCAGCGGGCGCTGCTCGGAATCAGCAAGGGCGCCACCGGATTCACCCGCGAGGGGCTGGACCGGGTGAAGGTCGAGGTCGGCGATGCCGTCGCGATGGCCGACGCCGGGCTGCTGGAGCGGGTGCTGGCCAACCTGATCGACAACGCCCTGAGGTATGCGCCCGACGGCCCCATCCGGGTCAGCGCCGGGCAGGTGGCCGACCGGGTACTGATCGCGGTGATCGACGAAGGACCCGGAATGCCGCGCGGCGCCGAGGAACAACTCTTCGCGCCGTTCCAACGACTCGGCGACCACAACACCACCATCGGTGTCGGCCTGGGCCTGTCCGTCGCACGCGGTTTCGTCGAAGCCATGGGCGGCACGATCTCGGCGACCGACACACCCGGCGGCGGTCTGACCGTCGAAATCGATCTTGCCGCACCGCCAAAGGACGAATCTGCATGACATCCGCCACCGCACCCAAGACCCGCGTCCTGGTGATCGACGACGAGCCTCAGATCCTGCGTGCGCTGCGGATCAACCTGTCGGTGCGCGGCTATGAGGTCGACACCGCCACCGACGGCGGACAGGGACTGCGCGCCGCCGCCGATCACCGGCCCGACGTGATCGTGCTCGACCTCGGCCTGCCCGACATGTCGGGCATCGAGGTGCTGGCCGGCCTGCGCGGTTGGCTCTCGGCACCGGTGATCGTGCTCTCGGCCCGCACCGACTCGTCCGACAAGGTCGAGGCGCTCGACGCCGGGGCCGACGACTACGTCACCAAACCCTTCGGCATGGACGAGTTCCTGGCCCGGCTCCGGGCGGCCGTGCGCCGCGGGGCGGCGGCCTCCGAGACCGATGAGCCCGTCATCGAAACCTCGTCGTTCACCGTCGATCTCGCCGCCAAGAAGGTGACCAAGAACAACCGCGAGGTACACCTCACCCCCACCGAGTGGGGCATGCTGGAGATGCTGGTGCGCAACCGCGGCAAGTTGGTGGGCCGCGAAGAACTCCTGCGTGAGGTGTGGGGCCCGGCCTATGCGAAGGAGACCCACTATCTGCGGGTGTACCTGGCGCAGCTGCGCCGCAAGCTCGAGGACGATCCGTCGCATCCGGTGCATCTGCTCACCGAGGCGGGGATGGGCTACCGCTTCCAAGAGTGACTTCTAGCGGGATCCCACCGTGAGCGCCAGGACAGCGCGGTTGAGCCGGCGCCGCGGCCAGTCCGTTGTGTCCGGCACCGATCACCACCGCATCCGCACTGTCGCGGCTCATTCCGGCGTTGTCCGACGTTCGGCCAGCGACACCAGGCGCTCGATGGATTCCCGGTTCCGCGGGTAGACGGCGAGCAGTGCCAGCCGCCGCGGGATCCAGTTCAGCGGCCCACCGACCGGCACTTCGGCCATTTCGACGCGCGAACCGGTGGGCGTATCGGTGAGGCGCAGGACGATGCGGGCCATCCCGAACGGACGAGTCTTGGCCAGCAGCACAATCTCCGCTGCCGGCTTGCAGGATTCGACCTCGGTCTCGTCATTGATCACCACGGGCCAGATGCCGATCGTGTGGTGGATGACGCTGCCCGGCGCCGGCCAGCTCGCGTCGACCGCGCGCATACGCGTGTTTCCCACCACCCATTGCGAGTACGTCCACCCGTCGGCAATGACATCCCAGACCTGCTGCCGAGTCGCTGACGTGTCTCTCTTGACGGTCAGTGCCGCGTCCACTGCTGCCGGTGAAGATTCCATGGCATGTGGTCCTTTCAGGTTCATCGCCCTGCCGGGCTCGAGACAAGCCGGCGCGGGCGTGGACGGCCTCGTCGTCGCCACCAGCACCAGCGGAGAGGTGCCAGACATGCCGCTGGGCTACCCGGCACCGGTTACCTCAAACCTCACAGCGCCCCAGTTCGCCGGTCGCCCACAAAGGTCTGATTTGTAGGTGTTTTGTGGGGTTGCACGGCCGTTGCAAGTGACGCAGATTACGGTTTGCGGTATGTCCGGTCGCCGCGCCCCTTACCGCGCCCTTTTTGACGCCAGCCTCAACGACCCGGCCACGTTCTGGGCCGACGCCGCCAAGGCGGTGACCTGGACATCTGAGCCGCACCGCATCCTCGACGACTCCAACCCGCCGTTCTACCGCTGGTTCCCCGACGCGGAGCTCAACACGTGCGCGAACGCCCTGGACCGCCACGTCGCCGAGCGGGGCGATCAGGCCGCACTGATCTACGACTCGCCCGTAACCGGCACTAAGGCCACCTACACGTACCGCGAGCTGCGCGACGCCACCGCCCGGTTCGCCGGGGCCCTGCGTGAGCTCGGGGTGAACAAGGGCGACCTCGTGGTGATCTACATGCCGATGGTCCCCGAGGCGGTCATCGCGATGCTGGCCTGTGCCCGCCTCGGCGCGGTGCACTCGGTGGTGTTCGGCGGGTTCGCCGCCCACGAGCTGGCCACCCGCATCGACGACGCCCGTCCCGTGGTCGTGGTGAGCGCATCCTGCGGCATCGAGCCGACCCGCATCATCGAGTACAAGCCGATGCTGGATGCGGCGCTCGACATCGCCGAGCACAAGCCCAGGGCCTGCGTCATCCTGCAGCGCGAGCAGAGTCCCTGCGAACTGGTCGACGGGCGCGATCACGACTGGCAGCAGCTGGTGGCCGACGCCGCACCGGTCGATCCGGTGCCGGTCGCCGCCACCGATCCGCTGTACGTGCTCTACACCTCGGGCACGACCGGCAAGCCCAAGGGCATCGTCCGTGACAACGGCGGCCATGCGGTGGCCCTGCTGTGGAGCATGCGCAACATCTACGACGTGGCACCCGGCGACGTCTTCTGGGCGGCCTCAGACGTCGGCTGGGTGGTCGGGCATTCCTACATCGTGTACGCGCCACTGCTCCTTGGCGCGACAACCGTTCTCTACGAAGGCAAACCGATCGGCACCCCCGATGCCGGGGCGTTCTGGCGGGTCGCCGCCGAGTACGGGGTCAAGGCGCTGTTCACCGCCCCGACCGCGATCCGCGCGATCAAGAAGGAAGACCCCGACGCCACGCGACTGGCCGATTACGACCTGTCCGGACTCAAGTATCTGTTCCAGGCCGGCGAGCGCCTCGACCCCGACACCTACCACTGGGCCGCCGACAAACTCGGCATCCCGGTGGTCGACCACTGGTGGCAGACCGAGACCGGATGGGCGATCGCGGCCGACCCGATGGGCGTCGAACCCCTGCCCATCAAGGCCGGTTCGGCCACGGTGCCGATGCCCGGTTACGACGTGCAGATCCTGCGTTCGGACGGCACCCGGTGCGAGGCCGGCGAGGAAGGCGCGATCTGCGTGAAGCTGCCGCTCCCGCCCGGCACGTTGCCCACACTTTGGGGCGACGATCACCGCTACGTCGCGTCGTATCTGTCGGCGTTCACCGGCTACTACCTCACCGGCGACGGTGGCTACATCGACTCCGACGGCTACCTGTTCGTGATGGGCCGCACCGACGACGTGATCAACGTGGCCGGGCACCGGCTGTCCACCGGATCGATCGAGGCCGTGTTGGCCGACCATCCGTCGGTGGCCGAATGCGCGGTGATCGGAGTCGCCGACGAGCTCAAGGGCCAGGTGCCGCGCGGCTTCGTCGTGCTCAAGACCGGCGCTTCGACCGAGGGGATCACCCAGGAACTGGTCGACCGGGTGCGGGACAACATCGGCGCCGTGGCGGTTTTCAAGAAGGTCGACGTGGTGGCGGCGCTGCCGAAGACCCGCTCGGGCAAGATCCTGCGCAAGACCATGCGCGGTATCGCCGACGGGCTCGACGAGCCAGTGCCCTCCACCATCGAGGACCCCGCGGTGCTCGACGCGCTCAAGAACGTGCTGCGGCCCTAGCTCGGGGCCACGCGCGGGTGCTCAACAGTCGCAGTCCGTTGAGTGCGACGAGCATTGTCGATCCCTCGTGGCCGGCCACCCCGAGCGGTAACGGCAAGTGCCCGAACAGGTCCCAGGTCACCAGGACCGTGATGACGGTGGCGGCGATCACCAGGTTGGCGATCACCAGGCGCCGAGCCCGCCTGGACAACGCGATCACCGCGCCGATCGTCGAGAGGTCGTCGCCGACGGTGACGACGTCAGCCGTGTCGACCGTGAGATCGGCACCGCTGCGCCCCATCGCCATCGAGGAATGCGCCGACGCCATGGCCGGGGCGTCGTTGATCCCGTCGCCCACCATCAGCACTCGCCGTCCACCGGATTCCAGCTCCCGAACCGCAGCCGCCTTGTCGTCGGGCAGCAGACCACCCCGCACATCCTCGATGCCAAGCTGTGAGGCCAGCCGCGCCGCCGCCGCCTGGTTGTCACCGGTGAGCAGCACCGGCTGACATCCGGTGAGCGCGTGTAGCTCGCGGACCGCATCGGCGGCACCCGGGCGCACCCGATCCTGCAGACCCACCACCCCGATTGCCTGACCGTCGACGGTGACGACGACAACAGTCGCTCCGGTGGCCTCGATCTCGGCCACGGCCGGGATCACCGGGCCTCGATACGTCGCCGGACTCAGGACCTCGACCGCGCGCCCGTCGACGACCGCCCGGACACCACGGCCCGCGCGAGCGGCGAATCCGGTGGCCTCGGGAATCCGGATGCCTCGCGCCACCGCCTCGGCGACGACGGCGCGTCCGATCGGATGTTCGCTGAATTGTTCTGCGGCAGCGGCCGTTGCGAGTACGTCGCTGCTGTCATCAGAGGCCGACCTCACAATCTGCACAACCCGGGGTGCGCCCGTGGTCAAGGTCCCGGTCTTGTCGAGCACCACGACGTCGGTGTCGGCCAGTCGCTCCATGGCGACCGCGGACTTCACCAGCACTCCGTGCCGGCTGGCATTGGCGATCGAGCACAACAGCGGCGGCATGGTCGCGAGCACCACAGCACACGGCGAGGCCACGATCATGAACGTCATGGCGCGCAACAGGGTTGAGCGCAGATCGGCACCCAACACCAAGGGCACCGCGAACAGCGCCAGGGTGGCGGCCACCACCAGCACTGAATAGCGTTGTTCGATCTTCTCGATGAACAACTGCGTGGTGGCCTTGGTTGCCGAAGCCTCGGCGACCGCCGCGACGATGCGCGCCATCACCGTGCTCGAGGGATCGCGGGTGACGGTGACCTGCAGGGCCCCAGTGGTGTTGAGGGTTCCGGCGAAGACGTCGTCGCCCACCTGTTTGGTGACCGGCAACGGTTCACCGGTGATCGAGGACTGGTCGACGTCCGAGGATCCACCGAAGACGGTGCCGTCCGCCGAGATTCGTTCCCCGGGCCGGATGACGACCTGGTCACCGGGGCGCAGAGAGCCTGCGGCGACGACGCGACGGGTGCCGTCCTCGTCGAGGACGGTCGCGTCGGCCGGAGCCAGATCGAGCAGACCGCGCACCGAACGTTCGGTGCGTGCGGTGGCCACGTCCTCCAGCGCACCCGACGTCGCGAAGATGACGATCAACAGCGCGCCGTCGAACACCTGCCCGATGGCCGCCGCACCGATCGCCGCGAGGATCATCAGCAGGTCGACATCGAGCGTGCGGGCGCGCAGCGCCTGCACACCCGACATCGCCGACTGCCAACCGCCGGCGAGATAACACGCCAGATACAGGGTCCACCACAGCGGTTGCGGAGCATCTGCCAGCTGCGCGAACACGCCGCACAGCATCAACGCCAGGGCCGCGGCCGCCCAGCGCACCGAATCCACGGACCAGATCCATGCGCCGATACCGCGCGAACCTGCGGGCCCGGCGTCGGCGCGAGACAGCGGCGACCGGTCGGTCGACACAGCGGTCATCGACTGCACCTCTCGTTTGTGCTCAGCCCCTACGGCATACACATTTATACATGTAAAGATTGAAATGTATCAATCATGTTTGTCTCGCATGCTTGAATGAGTGCCATGGGCCACGGAGTTGAGGGGCACGCGACGCCGGCAGCGTCCCTCGACGCCGCCTCCGCGACCAAAGTCGCCGAGACGCTGCAGGCCCTGGCCTCACCCAACCGATTGCTGATCCTGACCAGACTCCGGGAATCGCCATGCTCGGTCACCGAACTGTCCGCGGCAGTCGGCATGGAGCAGCCCGCGGTTTCCAATCAACTCCGGTTATTGCGGGCACTGGGCCTCGTCACCGGCGACAGGTCCGGTCGCAATATCGTGTACCGGCTCTACGACAACCACGTCGCGCTACTGCTCGACGAGGCCATCTACCACATCGAGCACCTCCGACTCGGCGCCCGCGACACGTCCGCCTGAGCCCCTAAAACCGCCGCAGCCAAAGAGTTTCACGCACTGTTCACCGGGGTGTCCGCAGTCGAAATAACCCTCGCGCAAAAATCGCGCGCCGTTTAGGGAATCCTTTATTTTCACCGTGGGGCGAACTATTGTGAAGTCGTTATATGTTGATGTCCACCCATACTCGGGAGTTTGCTGCCGGCGATACCGGCGGTACCCGAACAGTGAGGAGTTGAACGACGATGCGCATGGCAACCAAGGGATCCTGCACCTGTCGCTGTAATGCCTGCGACGGTGGCCACCACTGCGGAAACCCCCCGAACTGCAACGCACGGCGCTGACGCCGTCGGTGGCCTGTCGTCCGGGCAACCGGCGACAGGCCACCACCCGTAGCCCCTACGCCGCCTGATCATCGGGCCATAACCTCATCGATCGCACCGATCGGTCGTGCGATTTCGCGCTTCGCCACATTTCTCACCACTCCGGCTTCCACGGTTCTGAGCCGCCGCTGACTTATGCTGCGGCTGTGCTCACCGCGTTGACCTGGGGCCTGGTCGCCGCATCCTCATTGCTCATCGGCGCGGTCGCCGGTGTCGTCCGCGACTGGAATCGACGTCTCGTCGGCCTCGTGCTCGGTTTCGGCGCCGGGGCACTCATCTCCAGCATCTCCTTCGAGCTCGCCGAGGAAGGCTTCCGAGCCAGCGGCGGGTGGGCCGTGGCGCTCGGCCTGGCCCTCGGAGCCGTGGTGTTCTATCTCGCGGACAAAGCAGTAGATCGGATGGGCCGCAACGGAACCCAGACCGCCGGATTACCCCTGCTGCTCGGCGCCCTGCTCGACGGCATTCCCGAACAGGCCGCACTCGGCATCGGCATCGCCACCGGAGCCGGCGTCAGCCTGGCACTGGTGGTCTCCATCTTCGTGTCGAACCTGCCCGAATCCATCGGGTCGGCCAGCGATATGCGAGCCGCCGGAGAACCGGCCCGCCGGATTGTGGGCGGATGGGCCGCGATCGCCGCACTGTGCGCGCTGGCCACCGTTGGCGGCTACCAGCTGCAGGATGTCGCCGGCGCCCAATTGCAGGGCGGGATCAACGGATTCGCCGCCGGCGCACTGCTGGTCATGCTGGTGGGCTCGATGATCCCGGAGGCCACCGAGAAAGCCGGCGAAAACGCCGGACTGGCGGCCGTGCTGGGATTCGCCGTCGCCGCCGGACTGTCGCTGGCCGGGTGAAGCGGTCGCGGGTTAGGTTCGGCAGGTGACTGCGCAGTGGCACCTCGGGCCCGTCACCGTCGGGGTGCACAACCTGTTCGTCGCCCTCGGCGTGTTCGCCGCCCTGCTCGTGTTCGTCACCGAGGCCCGCCGCCGCGGCGCGGTCAACGAACAGTCTGTGGTCGCCGCGGCCGGCGCGCTGATCGGTGGTGCGATCGGGATGAGGTTGACCGGGTGGATCCGTCACCTGGACTTCAGCGCCAATCCGACCCTGGCGCAGGCCTGGCAGTTCGGCTCCCGCAGCATCCTCGGCGGGCTGCTCGGGGCCTACCTCGGCGTGCTGATCGCCAAGCGGCTCGGCGGTTACCGCGGGAAGACCGGCGACCTGTTCGCGCCCGCGGTCGCGCTCGGCATGGCGATCGGCCGCATCGGCTGCCACCTCACCGAAGCGCCCGGACGACCCACCACACTGCCGTGGGGAATCCACGCCCCGGCCGACACGCCCGAATGTCCCGGATGCCTGGCCGGCCTGGCGATGCATCCGTCGTTTCTGTACGAGATCGCCTTCCAGCTCACTGCATTCGCCGTGTTGCTGTGGCTGCGTCCCCGGATCGGCAAGCCCGGTGAGCTGTTCGTACTCTACGTCGCGGCCTACGCGGTGTTCCGCTTCCTCGTCGAGTTCGTCCGGGCCAACGAGACCGTGTGGCTGGATCTGACCCGCCCGCAATGGTTCCTGCTGCCATCACTGCTGATCCTGGGATTTCGCCTGTGGTACGGCTACCGCCGCGGGTACTATCGCAACCCAGCCCGTACCGAGGAGGTGCCCGCATGACGACACCGCCCGAGCCTCCCGATGACACACCTCCCCAGGGCTTTGATCCGCCGCCATCCGGACCGCCGGCATTCGGCCCCCAAAGCTTTGAACCACAAGGGGTTCCACCGGCCTATCACGGTGAGCCCGCTCCCCCGCCTCCGGGCTATCCCGGATATCCGTACCCGCCTGCCTATCCGTACGGCCCACCGCCGAAACCCCCGCAGCGCATCTCCGTCCTCATGGTGATCCTCGGGCCGTTTCTCTATGCCGCGCTCAACCTGGTGATCGGGTTCGTCGCCTTCCTGGGCGCCGCCGCAACCGACAGCGGCGGCGGCAGCGCCAACATGGTCTTCGGCGGGGCAGCAGTGTTCTTGGTCGCCGTCGCGTTCGGCGGCGGGTTCCTGATGTTGTTGTCCAAGAATCCGACGGCACGAGGCCTCGGCATCGGTCTGATGGTGGGTTGGGCCCTGATGTCGCTGTTCACCGCGGGCTTCTGCACCGGCGTCAACCCGGAGCTGTACGCCCGGTGAGCACCGGAATGGGGCTGCGCGGCGACCGCCTGCACCGCTACGTCACCGCGTTCTGCCCGGACTGCCACAGCGAGGCACCCGAGCGCCCATTGGCCGATGTCGTGCGCCTGGCCGGCATCCTGGTCGAGCGCGACGGGCAAATCTGGCTCGAACGTGGCTGCCGCACACACGGGTTGGTACGCACCCTGTACGACGAAGATCCCGAGATCCTGTCCTACCTCGAGGAGTGGACCGCCCCGACCAAGGCCCACATCCCCGACGTCGCCGGGAACTTCGACCCGATCCCGTCGGCCTACCTGCGGGGTCTGCCCGAGATGCAGACCCAGCACACCTGCATCCTGCTGCAGGACATCGCCGAGACCTGCAATCTGCGCTGCCCCACCTGTTTCACCGACAGTTCGCCCGATCTGCGGCATGTGGTGCCCACGGCCGACGTGCTGGCCAACGTCGACCAGCGGCTGGCCCGGGAGAACGGGCGCATCGACGTCCTGATGCTCAGCGGTGGCGAACCCACTCTGCACCCGAACCTGGCCGAACTGCTCGATGAACTGGTGGCCCGGCCGATCACCCGAATTCTGATCAACAGCAACGGGGTACGCATCGCCAACGACGACGCGTTGCTGGATCTGCTCACCGCGCACCGCGAACGCGTCGAGGTGTACCTGCAGTACGACGGGTTGTCCGAGCAGGCCCACCGCCACCACCGCGGTGGCGACCTTCGGCGCACCAAAAGCCAAGCCCTACAACGGCTCTCCGAGCGAGAGATCTTCACCACCCTGGTGATGACAACTGCGCTCGGCGTCAACGACGACGAGATCGGCGACATGGTCCGGCTGGCCCTGGACACCCCGTACGTCGGTGGGCTCACCATTCAGCCGCAGTTCGGCTCCGGACGATCCGGGGCGATCGACCCCATGAACCGGTTGACCCACACCGGGGTGCTCAAACGGCTGGGACCTCAGACCGGCGACGCCGTCACCTGGCGCGACCTGACCGCGCTGCCCTGCTCGCACCCGCACTGCTGCTCCGTCGGCTATCTGGTCCGTGACGACAACGACCGTTGGCGCTCGCTGGTATCACTGATCGGCACCGAGAGCCTCAAGGCCAAGCTGGGCCTGGTGTCCAATCGGATCGCCGACGCCGAACTCCCGCGGGAACTGCGCATGGCCGTTCAGGAGTCACTGCTCGGGCTGCTCTCGGAGCAGTCGTCCCTGTCGCACCCTCAGATCGGTGACGTCTGGCGCGCCATCTGCGAGGGCTGCGACTTGGGTATGGGGACACTGCTGACATTGGCGTCCTCGGCACTGCCCGGCCGCCGCCGCAAGATCCGCAACTTGCTGGGCGAGCGCGTGGTTCGCCTGACCGTCAAACCGTTCATGGACATGTCCACAATGATCGAGGAGCGGTTGACCCAGTGTTGTGTCCACGTGGGCACCCGCTCCGGGCAGTCCGACACTGCCCAACACCAGTGCGCGCCCTTCTGCGCCGTGCAAGCGTGGCCTGCACTGGGACGTCAACGCCTGTCCCTGTCAGTAGGCCAGGCATTACCGCTCATCGAGATTCGATGAGCAGGAAAAAGGGCTGGTCATCGTCACATTCAGGTCCGACCAGCAGCGTTCGGGACCAGGTCAACGACGCTTTCTGCCAGGCGCCGATGGCAGAAACTGTGAACTACTGTTCCTAACCGTCCTCTTAAGCTGATAACTTCGCATGAAGTGGGTGTCCCACTGCCGGGGGCCTGCCACCTTTCTTTGGACCAGTCAGGAGTGAACGCCTTGAAGAAGACGAACATCAGTACGGCCTTTGCCGGAGCGGCCATCGCCGCCGCGGCGATCGTCGCCAGCGCCCCGATGGCGCTCGCCGACGCCGAGGACAGTGCTGTCACCACCGCTGCGCTCGGCGGCCAGGGCAAGCTGGACGGCGGTACCCAGGTCTGGACTGTGACCGACCTGAAGCCCAGCACTGACACCATCAACTACACCCCGCGCGGCACCCTGTGGGAAGTCACTGCGACCAACGAGGCCCTCCAAGGCTCGGTGACGCCGATCGTCTCCAACTTCAACGTCCGCGCCGCCGACGGCCAGAACTACCGCGCGCTGTTCCAGGTGCCCAGCACCCAGGGCGTCAACCCGGCCACCCTCGCTCAGGGCCAGAAGACCAGCGGCAAGATCTACTTCGACGTCACCGGCGACCAGCCGACGTCCGTCGTCTACAACGCCGGCGGCCATGACGTGCTGGCGTGGGACAAGACCGCTACGCCCGCCGCGGCCCCGGCCGCCGGTGCCCCGAAGCGTCCGGCTCCCGCCGCTGCTCCGGCCGCCGCCCCGGCACCTGCCGCAGCTCCGGCTGCCGGTGCTCCGACTGCTGCTCCGGCCGCCGTCTCCCCGGCTCCCGCGCCCGCCGCCGTTCCGGCTACACCGGCCGGCACCGGTGCAGGCAACGCCGCCACCGCGCTCTCGCCTGCCGCCACCCCGGGCGCTCCGGCTGCTACCCCGGCCGGCACTGAAGCGGTTCCGGCTGCTCCGGCCCCGGGCACCGAGTCGACCCCGGTCGCTCACGGCACCCCGGTCGCCGAGGGTGCACCGGCCGCCACCGGTGCGGGTAACGCCGCCACCGCGATCTCGCCGGCCGAAGGTGTGCCCGCCGAGGGTGCGCCCGCCGCTGCTCCGGGTGCTCCGGCTCCGGCTGCTCCGGCTCCGGGTGCTCCGGCCGCGCCGGCTGCTCCCGCCACCGAGCCCGCGCTGGTTCCGGCCGGCACCCAGCCGGTCATCACGCCCGCCCCGGCCCCCGCGGTCGCCCCGGCGAGCAACCACGGGACTGCGTCCTGATCTAAGTAGTCAAGGCGACGGCCGAACGCGGGCAACCGCGTTCGGCCGTTGTTTTATGTGTGGGGTGTTGTGCTCGCGCTCCCCGCCGCGCGCCCGCACCGCGGTTTTCTACACCAGGGCTGCCGATCGCGTGGTCCAACGACCCCACGGTAGAAAACGATGAGGCGCCGCTGCGGGCCCGGTCGATCACCCGCCGCGGTTTTCCACACCAGGGCTGCTCCAAGCCTGGGATCACGACCCAGGTGTAGAAATCGGCGCGCGGAGAAGCGCTTTCGAAGCGTAAGAAGCGCCAACGAAGCGCCGAAGGTCAGGCGATCGACAGCGCGATGCCGTCGAGAATGTCGTGCTCGCTGACCACCAGTTCACCGATACCGGCCCGATCCCTGAGAACCGCCGCCAATTCCTCGACGATGATCGCACCGCCACCGATCACATCAGCGCGGCCGGCATGCATCGGCCCGAGCGCGAGGCGTTCGGCCTTGGCCATGCCGATCAGCTGCTCACACACCCCGAGCAGGTCATCGAAACCGATGCGGGACAGGTGAATTGCCTCGGGATCGTATTCGGTCATCCGCTGCGCCAGCGCCGAGAGCGTGGTCATCGTCCCGGCCACACCGACCCACGTGCGTGCGCCGTCGACCGGCACCACGGCCAGCGCCTCGGCCAGGCCGTCACGGGCCACCAGCCGCGCCTGCTCCACCTGGTCCGCGGTGGGCGGATCGGAGTGCAGGCACCGTTCGGTGAGCCGCACACACCCGATGTCGGCGGAGAAGCTCGCCTGTACGGCTGTCTCGCCGAGCACCAGTTCGGTCGAGCCGCCACCTAGATCGACCACGACGAAAGGGCCTGCGGCAGGGTCGAGTTCACCGACGGCACCCCGGAACGACAGCTCCGCCTCCTCGGTACCGGTGATGACCTCGGCTACCGAGCCCGGGACCACCTTGCCCAGCAGACGTGCGGTCATCGCGAAGAACTCGTCGCGGTTGCCGGCATCCCGTGCGGCTGAGGTTGCGACCATGCGCACCGCGGTCACCGAATGCTCGGCCATCAACGCCACATAGTCGGCCAGCGCGGATTCAGTGCGCGCCAACGCTTCCGGAGCGAACTGCCCGGTGGCGTCGACGCCCTGCCCCAGCCGTACGACCCGCATCTCGCGGTGCACGTCGCGAAGCTTGCCGTCCACCAGATCGGCGACCAGCAGGCGGATCGAGTTGGTGCCACAGTCAATTGCGCCGACCCGACTCAAACCCACACCTCTCGATCCAAGATACCTGCCATCGCCGGCTCGACCGCCAGCACTGCGAGCGCTTCGTCACCAAAGGGGTTGACACCAGGGCCCTTTGCCAACGAGTGGGCCATCACCACATGCAGACACTTCACGCGGTCGGGCATACCGCCGCCGGTGAACGTGGTGCCCAGCGATTCGATCTCGTCCCGCTCGGCCAGATACGACTCGTGGGCCCGGCGATACGCGGCGGCCAGGGCCTCGTCCTCTTGCAGGCGTTCGGTCATCTCCCGCATCAGCCCGGAGGACTCCAACCGGCTCGCGGCGGCGGTCAGCGCCGGATGCGTCAGGTAGTACAGCGTCGGGAACGGCGTCCCGTCGGGCAGTTTCGGCGCAGTCTTGACCACGCCTGGCTCGCCGTTGGGACAGCGGTAGGCGACCTCAAGAACACCGCGCGGCTCACGGCCCAATTGCCGTGTCACAGCCTCGATGTCGGCGGGATCAACCATTGGGACCTCTGGGCTCGGCAGGCGGCGGAACAGGCGGAGCAGGCGGGCCACCCGGTGCCGGCGGTGGACCGCCGATGGTCGGGGAAACCCCATGTGGCTCGTCGGCAATCGTGTGCCACAGCGAGGTGTACCACGGCTGACCCACGGGCGCCGTGGATCCCGGCAACACAGGCTCGCCCGGCTCGCCCGACACCACGGCCCCGGGCGGCAGTTGCACCTGATACGGAGTGTCGCCGGGCATCACGAAACCGAGCCGCTCCCTGGCCTGGGCCGCGATGTACACCGGGTCGGCCAGTTTGACCTTCTGTTGTTCCAAGTCGGCGATCTTGGCGCGCAACTGCTCCTCGCTGGCCTTGAGTTGTTTCATCTCGGTGCGCTGGGCGAAATAGGTGCGAACCGGCCCCGCGATGGTCAGCGTCAGCACACACACCACCGCGGCGAGGATCGCCGCCCGGCGTGCCGTCGACCCGAACCGCTGTTCTGACTGCAGCTCGGCCTGCTGCTGCGCTTGCACCGCAATGGCTTTGGTGACCGACTCGTCGGCAACCGGTTCGGCCTGTGCCGGACGGGCCTCGGCCGCCCGGCGCCGAGGCTGTGAAGCGCGCGGCCGATTCGACTCCCCAGCCTTACCCGGCTTGCCGGGTCGGGAGGCTGGGGACCGTCGCTTCGGGTCTGGCCGCTTCGCTTCAGGCATCGACGTGTGGGTGCGCAGGCGCCTGCGTTACTTGGCCTCGAACCGAGGGAACGCGAGATCGCCGGCGAAGCGCGCAGCGTCGCCAAGCGCCTCCTCGATGCGCAGCAACTGGTTGTACTTGGCCACCCGCTCGCTGCGGGCCGGGGCGCCGGTCTTGATCTGACCGCTGCCCACCGCGACCGCCAGGTCGGCGATGGTCGTGTCCTCGGTCTCACCGGAGCGGTGGCTCATCATGGTGCGGTAACCGCTGTTGTGAGCCAGCGCAACGGCATCCAGCGTTTCGGTGAGGGTGCCGATCTGGTTGACCTTCACCAGCAGCGCGTTGGCGGCACCACGTTCGATGCCGTCCTCGAGACGTTCCGGGTTGGTGACGAACAGGTCGTCGCCGACCAGCTGGATCCGGTCACCGATGGCCGACGTGAGCGCTACCCAACCGTCCCAGTCGTCCTCGGACAGCGGATCCTCGATCGAGACCAGCGGGTAGGAGTCGAGCAGGCCGGCGTAGAACTCCGCCATCTGCTCGGCGGTGCGGGTCTCCTTCTCGAAGGCGTAACCCGAACCCTCGGTGTAGAACTCGGTGGCCGCGACGTCCAGCGCCAGCGCCACATCGCTGCCCAGCTTGAAGCCGGTGGCCTCGATGGCCGTGGCGATCAGGTCCAGCGCGGCCTTGGTGCCCGCGACATCGGGGGCGAAGCCGCCCTCATCGCCGAGGCCGGTGGACAGGCCCTGCTTCTTGAGCACGGACTTGAGCGAGTGGTAGACCTCGGTGCCCCAGCGCAGGGACTCCTTGAAGGAGGGAGCGCCGATCGGGGCGACCATGAACTCCTGGACGTCCACCCCGGTATCGGCGTGGGCGCCGCCGTTGAGGATGTTCATCATCGGCACCGGAAGGATGTGTGCGTTCGGACCACCGAGGTAGCGGAACAGCGGCAGCGCGGCGCTGTCGGCCGCGGCCTTGGCGACCGCCAGCGAGACGCCGAGGATCGCGTTGGCGCCGAGACGCGACTTGTCCGGGGTGCCGTCCAGATCCAGCAGCGCCTGGTCGACGAGGCGCTGATCGTCGGCGGCCAGGCCGATGATCGCCGGGGCGATCTCGTCGAGGACAGCCTCAACCGCCTTCTCGACGCCCTTGCCGCCGTAGCGGGAGCCACCGTCGCGCAGCTCCACCGCTTCGTGCTCGCCGGTCGACGCGCCCGACGGCACTGCCGCCCGAGCGAACGTGCCGTCGGTCAGGGCCACCTCGACCTCGACCGTCGGGTTGCCACGGGAGTCGAGGATCTCGCGGGCTCCAACCTGCTCGATGATGGGCACTGGCTTCTCCTTATTGAGTCCGGCGTGTAGGGATGAGACTAGATCGTGGCGGGCGCGACGGCGTGTTTGGGCTTGTCACGCGGGTCACCCACGCGCGTCACAAGCCGTGGCCACCGGCATACGCCGTCGCCCAGTCACGGACCATCCGGGCGTACTGGTCGGAGTTGTTGTAGGCCTTGAGCGCCTTCATCCAGCCCCTCGGCGTGGACAGGTCCTTGCCGTACCAGCACAGCAGGCCGGCCGCCGAGAGCGCGGCGTCGTCGAAGTTGTCCGGGCTCACCACCCCGTCGTTGTTGCCGTCCACCCCGAAATGACCCCAGGTCTCCGGGATGAACTGCATCGGCCCCATCGCCCGGTCCATCAGCGGATCCCCGTCGAGCTTGCCCTTGTCGGTGTCGGGAATGCGCAGGTTGCCGGCGGTCCCGTCCAGCTGGACGCCGCGGATCGGTGGGGTGACGTCGCCGTTGCGGGCGATCATCGCGCCGCGGTAGGTGCCGTGGTGGCTCTCGACCATGCCGATGCCCGCCAGGGTGGTCCAGGCCACCTTGCAGTTGGGGTTCTCCACCTGAGCGACGCGCGCGGCGTAGGCGTAGGCCTCCAGGGCGTTGACGGGCATGCCCATCGCGGGCGCTCGATCCGCCGCCCATTCGTGGAGCTGATCGGCCGGTCGACCCTTGGCATAGGTGTCGATCGCAGGTACCGCGTCCCCGGCCGGTGGCGGCACACCTTCGGGAATTGGGGTCCCCAGATGCCACGAACAACTGGATGCCAACAGCAGCGCTGTCGCAGCAATAACGGCGACAGCCCGCAGCCAACGCACTGGCGACACCGGACTCCCTCAACCCCGCTCGGTCTGATTGGCCATCGTCGCATGCGTGACCGCGGCCGCGTCGAGCGACGGGGGCGTGCCGGGAGAACGGCAGGTGAAGTCAGCCGGTCCCACAGACCCCCCTGCTAAGGTGAGCCACGCCTTGCTATGGCAAGGCAAGGCTACATTTCTTACGGTGTTTTCACCCCGGTCGAACGAGGACGCTTTGATGACTGTCATCTCGGACGTTCCGACCAGCACGCTGGCCGCCTCCAACGTCACGTCGCAGGTATTCGGCAGTGGCCTCATCGGTTTGCGGGAAGGTCTCGAAGCCGCCATCGTGGTCTCGATCCTGGTCGCATTTCTGGTCAAATCCGAACGCCGCGACGCGCTCAAATGGGTGTGGCTGGGAGTCGGCGCCGCGATCGCCATGACCGTCACCGTCTTCCTGGTGATCCAGTTCGGCGAGAACACCATCAGCGGACTGGGCGCCGAAGCCATCGCCGGCATCGCCTCACTGATCGCCGTCGTCATCGTCACCACCATGGTGCTGTGGATGAAGAAGGCGTCGGCCTCGTTGTCGGGCGAGCTGCGCGGCGAGATGTCGCAGGCACTGGAGACCGGCGGCCTCGCCGTGGCGCTGCTGGCCTTCCTGGCGGTGGGGCGTGAAGGGGTCGAGACCGCGCTGTTCATGGTCGGCTACGCCGAAGCCGAGACGCTCTGGCCGCTGACCGGCCTGATCATCGGCGTGCTGATCGCCGCGGCGATCGCCTACGGCATGTACGCCGGCGCCGTCCGGATCAACCTCGCCAAGTTCTTCTCCTACACCGGCATCTTCCTGATCGTGGTGGCCGCCGGAATCCTGGCCTACGGCATCAAGGCGCTGCAGACCGTCGGCTGGATCCCCGGACTCGGCGCCAAGGCCTTCGACATGAGCGGTGCCTTCGACTGGTCGGCCTGGTACGGCGAGATCATCCAGGGTGTCTTCAACATCGACCCCACACCGACCGTGCTGCAGTTCGGTGCGTGGGCGGCCTACATCGTGGTGGTGCTAGCGCTGTTCCTCAAACCGGTGCGGGCCAACAGCCACGCATCCGGCGCCTCAACCACTTCCGAGTCTTCCTCCGAGCCGACCGTCGAGCCGGAGACCTCCACCGCACCCGAAAGGTCGACCAAGTGAAGATGACCCCTGTCGTCAAGACCGGATTCGCGGCCACCGCCGCGGTGCTGGCCGGCATTTCGATGACTGCCTGCCAGGCCAAGGAGGCCGACGGCGGCAGCGCAAGCGGTGACGGGGCCAAGTCCGCGCAGATCACCGTCGATGCCTCCGACACCGAGTGCAAGCTGTCCGGGACCACCGCGACGACCGGGCCCAGCACCTTCGTGGTCACCAACAGCGGCGACAAGGTCACCGAGTTCTACGTCTACGGCGAGGGCGAGCGCGTCATGGGCGAGGTGGAGAACATCTCCCCCGGACTCAAGCGCCAGCTCATCGTTCAGCTCACCCAGCCCGGCACCTACCAGACCTCGTGCCGACCCGGCATGGTCGGTGAGGGCATCCGCGGCAACTTCGAGGTGACCGGTGAGGCCGTCAAGATCGACACCGAGGGCAAGTTCAAGGAAGCCGCCGACAGCTACAAGCGGTACGTGAACAGCCAGGTCGACGCCCTGGTTCCGGCCACCGAGGAATTCGTTGCCGCGGTCAAGGCCAAGGACGTCGCCAAGGCCAAGCAGCTCTACCCGACCACCCGCGTCTACTGGGAGCGCATCGAGCCGGTTGCCGAAGCCTTCCCCAACGACCTCGACCCACGAGTCGACCTGCGCGAAGCCGACCTCGAACCCGGGCAGAAGTGGACCGGCTTCCACGCGCTGGAGAAGCAACTCTGGGTCACCGGCCTCCAACCGGACGCCAACGCACTCGGCGACCAGCTGATCGCCGACGTCAAGGAACTCCAGGCCGGGGTCAAGGCGCCCGACTGGACCATCGACTCCACCCAGATCGCCGGAGGCGCACAGGGTCTGCTCGACGAGATCGCCATGAGCAAGATCAGCGGCGAAGAGGACATCTTCAGCCACACGGACCTGTGGGATTTCCGGGCCAACGTCGAAGGCTCGCAGACCGCGGTGGCCTCGGTGCGGCCGATCCTCGACGAGCGCGACGCCGAGCTGGGCAAGCGAGTGGACGCCAGGTTCGCCGACGTCGAGAAGTTGCTGGAGAAGTATCGTGACGGCGACGGCTTCGTCTCCTACGACAAGGTGACCGAGCCGCAACGCCAGGAACTGTCGCGCGCCATCGACGCGCTGAGCAAAGAAGTGAGCCAGGTACAGGGTGTCATCGCCAAGCAGTGATTCTCCGGAATCCACCCCGGCTGCCGAGCAGTCCGCCGGATTCTCCCGGCGCAAGCTGTTCGGCGCCGCCGGGGTCACCGCCGCGGTAGTCGGTGCGGCCGGCGCGGGTGCGCTGGCCGGCCGCGCTTCGGCGGCCAGCGTCCCGCACGGTCTCCTGCAGGGGCCGGTCCCGTTTCGGGGTGACCGGCAGGCAGGCATCATCACCGAGGCGCAGGACCGGATGCACTTCTGCTCCTTCGATGTCACCAGCGACAACCGCGAGGACGTCGTCGCCCTGCTCAAGCAGTGGACGAAGATGGCCGAGCGGATGACGCGCGGCGAGGAGACCGAAGACGGCGGTGCCGTGGACGGCAATCCCTATGCGCCGCCGTCGGACACCGGTGAGGCGCTGGGCCTTCCGGCCTCACAGCTGACCCTGACGATCGGGTTCGGGCCGTCGTTCTTCCGCAAGGACGGCAAGGATCGCTTCGGCATCGCCGACAAGCAGCCCGCCGAGCTCAAGGATCTGCCGAAGTTCCCCAACGAGACCATGGACCCGGCCCGCAGTGGCGGCGACATCTGCGTGCAGGCATGCGCCAACGATCCGCAGGTCGCGGTGCACGCGATCCGCAACCTGGCCCGCGTCGGGTTCGGCACGGTGGCGGTGCGGTACTCGCAGCTGGGGTTCGGCCGCACCTCATCAACCACCCGCGATCAGGCCACCCCACGAAACCTGTTCGGGTTCAAGGACGGAACGAACAACCTCAAGTCCGATCAGACCGATCTGCTCGACAAGAACGTCTGGGTGGCCGAGGGCGACGGTCCGGACTGGCTCACCGGCGGCAGCTACCTGATCACCCGACGGATCCGGATGCGCATCGAAAACTGGGATCGCACCACGCTTCTGGAGCAAGAGCGGGTCATCGGCCGACAGAAGGGCAGCGGCGCCCCCAACGGGTTGCAGCAGGAATTCGACGAGCTCAATTTCGAGATCACCGACGGCAAGGGCATTCCGAAGATCGACAAGGACGCGCACGTGCGGTTGGCCTCGGCCGAGCACCTCGGTGGCATCGAGATCCTGCGTCGCGGTTACAACTTCACCGACGGTTCCGACGGATTCGGCCACCTGGACGCCGGATTGTTCTTCATCGCGTTCGTGCGCAGCCCCGAGAAGCAGTTCATCCCGATGCAGCGTGAACTAGCCCGCAAGGATGCGCTCAACGAGTACATCACCCACACCGGAACCGCCATCTTCGCCTGCCCACCCGGGCTGCGTGACGGTGACAGCTCGGGGTACTGGGGCTCGACGCTGTTCGAGTGAGGCACTGACCCGATGACGCGCAACACTCGAATACTGCTCACCGCACTGGCAATCGCGGTGCTGGCCATCGGCGTCTTCGTGTATCAGTCGACTCGTGATCGCGGCGGCCCGCCACCGGTGGCCGCCGTCGAATCCGGCCAGGTGGTACGCGAGAACAGCCATCGGCTGAACTCCGTTCCCGACAGTGACGTGACATTCGTGGAGTTCCTCGACTTCGAGTGCGAAGGTTGTCGCGCGGTGTATCCGTCTATCGAGCAACTGCGGGCTGAGTACGGCGACCGGGTGAACTTCGTCATCCGGTACTTCCCGCTCAGCGCCCACTACAACGCCGAACGGGCCGCCCGCGCCGTCGAGGCCGCCGCCCAGCAGGGCAAGCTCGAGGCGATGTACAAGAAGATGTACGGCGCCCAAAGCCAGTGGGGCGAAAAGCAGGATCCGGCCGATGAGGTATTCCGGGGCTTCGCAGTAGAACTCGGCCTCGACATGACCGCATTCGACAAGGCCTACAGCGACCCGGCCACCGCCGCCCGCGTCCAACTCGATGTGGCCGACGGCCGCGCCCTGGGCGTGCAGGGAACGCCGACGTTCTTTCTCAACGGCGAGCGCATCCAGCCCCACAGCTATGAAGACCTGACCGCGCTGTTCGATCAGGCGCTGGCCGAATAGCGAGACGGCCCAGCGCGGTCATGCACCGAGCAGGATCTGGCTTAGCCGAGTGGTGGTTGCGACGCCGTCGTCGTAGCCGCCCTGCCCGTTGAGTCCGTTCATGATCGCCAACGTGTAGCGCTGATTGGGTCCGGCGAAGCCCACCGAGTTGATCACCCAGCCGCCCTGTTCCTGCGACCAGCCGTTCTTGTTGCCCGGGTTCATCGACGGCCCCGCACCCCAGACGCCCCACTGTTGATCCCCACCGACCCGTTGCATCTCGGCCACCACCGCGGCCGCATCGGACGGATTCAGTTGGGTCAGCGTGTAGTTCATCAACCGGTCGAGATCGTTGGTGGTCGATTTCTGGAAACCCCAGTACGGGAACATGTCACCGAAGCCCGGTTGCGGTCGCAGATCGGTCATGCCGTAGCGCGGAAAGCCGGCATTGAACGCCTTGTGATCCGCCCCGCCGTAACGGGTCCACAGCGCATCGGCCGCATCGTTGTCGGAGTTACGCAGCATGTTCACCATCAACTGCCGGTCGTTGCCCGACATCCGCAATGCCCCGGCACGTTCCCGGGTCAGCAGATCGACCACCATGGCCAGCTTGATGGTGGAGGCGGTCCAGATCATCTGGTTCGCATTGGGATTGGCGTACCGCGTGCCGGCGGCGCGATCACGTAGGACATAGCCGACGGTGCCCGGCCGCGACGCCAGGTAGGCATCTGCCGCCGCGATGCGCGAGCGCAGATCACATCCCGTGGCCGCACAGTCCGCATTGGCCTGCGGTGCCACCACCATGCCCAGCACGAGCGCGAGGACGGTGGCGGCGGTCCGCAGCATCGTCATGGCCCCACGGTAACGGGGCCATGCGGTGGCAAGCCGCTGGCACGCCGTCAGGAGGCACGAGGCAAACTTCGCAGTGGCCGAACCTCCGTGGAAACAGCCCAGAATGGTCCGCGTTTGTAACGTGGTGGCGGAGAAACCGGCCGGAAATCGCCCTGACGTTACAAACGCGGGCGGCGTCAATCGCTAGGGGCGATCGTCCTCGTCGTCCTCGTCGTCCTCGGAGTCTGAAGCGTCCGCGTCGTACTCGTCGCTCTCGGAGTCTGAAGCGTCCGCGTCGGCGTCAGCTTCCTCGGTGTCCGCGACGTCCTCGACCGCAGCGGCATCCTCGGCGTCGTCGTCAAGCTCATCGTCGACATCGAGTTCAGGCTCGGGCTCAGGCTCGACAACCGCGCGCGGCCAGTAGGTCCGCCACTCGTCCTCGGTGATCGAACCCAGCGGTGTCACGTCGAGTTCCTCGGGAACGTCCTCACCACGGCGACCGGCCGCGACATCGGACTCCACCACTCGCACGGTGTCCATGAACTCCAAAACCGCGCTGCGCAAATCATTCTCGGCATCGGCATCCGCCGAGACGACCACCGAAGTCAGCGCAACCGGCACCAGGTCGGCGGGCACTCCCGCCTGGGCCACCCGGGCCAGCACTTTCTGCGCCAATGCCAGAGCCGGTTGCCCCGTGGGCACGTCATCCATCGACGACCCGCGGGCTTTCACCTTCTGTTCCTGCGCCTTGCGCTGCTCCCACTGGGCCAGCTGCTCATCCAGGGAAATCGATTCTCCGGCAAGGACTGCCGGAACACGGTTGCCGAGCTTGCGCACCAGCGAATCGGCGACATCGTCGATGTTGAACGGGTGAACGGGCGCATCCTCGGCGATGCGGGCGTGGAACAACACCTGCAGCAGCACATCTCCGAGTTCCTCGCGCAGCTCGTCGGCGTTGCCGCCGCGCACCGCGTCGAAGAGCTCGTAGGTCTCTTCCAGGAGATAGCGACGCAACGAATCGTGGGTCTGCTCGCTCTCCCACGGCCCGTCGGTACGCAGCTTGTCCATCATCGCGACGGCATCCACGAGCCGCTCCCCGGCCTGCGCGCGCGGGGCGGCGATCAACCGGTCCCCGGCCGCCAGGCGGGCCTTGACCGCGGGATGCTCCGGGTCCGAGGACAGCAGAACGGGAGCATCTTCACCGTCATAGGCCGGTCGCGCAGCCGGCAGCGACCACGGCACCTTGACGGGCATTTCCTCGGTGTACTGCACATCGCCGGTGAGCAGATCGATCGCGTCGACCGGGATCAGTGAAGGGCGGCGCGGGTCGACCAATACGACGGTCATCGGGCTCCACCCCTTCCATTTCGACGAGATTTGCTGATCTCGGTTATACCAACACTGTGCCCGACTTCGACGTACGTCGTGAGCACGGCCAACGCGGCGATTCGCCCGCACCGGGCGGCAGCCACACATGATGGCCGCCCTGCCCGAAGGCAAGGCGGCCATCATGTCACAGGCCGTGGTTTACGACTCCGGCGGGAACTCGCCCTCCGGGATCACCCAGTGGCCGGGGGTCTCATCGAAAAACGGGTTGACGACCCCGTCGACCGTAGGCAGCTTCTTCAGCTGACCAGGCGGGATGTTGAAGAACGGATTCGCCACCCCGTTGATCACCGGCGAAGTCATCAGCTGCCCGGGCGGAATATGTCCGTCAGGCGCACGGAAGAAATTGCCGAGCTCAGGGAACTGCACGTTGGGCGTGTTCACGTTCGGGAAATTGACGTTGGGAACGTTCACATCGGGCGCGTTCACACGCGGCACATTCACGTCAGGGACGTTGACGCTCGGAACGTTCACATCGGGGACGTTCACGCTCGGAACGTTCACATCGGGAACATTGACGCTTGGAACATTCACGTCAGGAACGTTCACGCTCGGCACATTCACGTCAGGAGCATTCACGCTCGGAACGTTCACATCAGGAACATTCACACCCGGCACATTCACATTCGGCGTGCCCACATTGGGTACTGCCGGACCGGGAACCGGAGGCGGCGTGGGCACGTTCGGAACGGCCTGCGCCAAGCCTGTACCCAGGCCCAACGCGCCCAACCCCAGTGCACCGGCCATCGTTGTGGTTACTGCGAACTTCTTGAAATTCATGGTCACTCCTTCGCCTTGCCTCACCGCGACCTGTCGCCAATAGACGTCAATCGCGTGATGTTCGGTTTGGGAAATTGCATGACCGCCCTATGGCCGACGATCTCGCCGCCTCTTCTGCAGACGACTACGCAATACCTTGACCCCCCGCATATATGTCGGATCCCGGTTCCGGTGCGTTAACAACGCTTCGCGGATACGGCGCGGCGCGTGCGCCAGAAAGGCGTCGCGACCAGGCAGTTAGACGCGAGAAAAAAATTACAGATCGGCGGTGATATCGATGCTTCCCTCGGTCTGTCCGTGGAGCACCAACACCAGACCGGCCACCATCCGGACAATATCGAGGTCACGGATCCGCGGGGAGCCGATACCGTCGGTCTCACGCGGGATCGGCACCTGAACCACCGAGGTGGTGGCCCGGTAGTGCGCACCCGGGTACATCCGCTTGAGCCGCAACTGTGCGGAATCGGGAAGGACCAGCGGCGACAGCTTGATCGTCGACGCCGACACCGCGCCGATCTCGGTGATGCCGTACTCGCGGCACAGCAGCCGCAACCGGGCCACCGCCACCAGGCGCTTCGCGGGCTCGGGCAACGGGCCGTAACGGTCGACGAGTTCTTCAACAACGGCCTTCACCGCGCCCTCATCCGTCGCTGCGGCGAGCCGCCGGTAGCCCTCCAGTCGCAGCCGGTCACTCCCGATGTACTCGGGCGGCAGGTGGGCGTCGACCGGCAGATCGACCCGCACTTCCTTCGGCTCCTCCGCTGTGGCAACGGTTTTCCCGTCGGCAGCAGCTCGGTAGGCCTCGACAGCCTCGCCCACCAGTCGCACATACAGATCGAAACCCACTCCGGCCACGTGGCCCGACTGCTCGGCGCCCAGCACGTTGCCCGCACCGCGGATCTCCAGATCCTTCATGGCCACCGCCATGCCCGCACCCAGCTCGTTGTTCTGCGCGATCGTGGCCAAGCGGTCATAGGCCGTCTCGGTCAGCGGTGAATTGGGCGGATAGAGCATGTAGGCGTATCCGCGCTCGCGGCTTCGCCCCACCCGGCCACGCAGCTGATGCAGCTGTGACAACCCGAAGGTGTCGGCTCGTTCGACGATCAGCGTGTTGGCGTTCGAGATGTCCAGTCCGGTCTCGACGATCGTGGTGCAGACCAGGATGTCGTACTCGCGGTTCCAGAAGCCCTCGACCGTCTTCTCCAGGGTCTCCTCGTTCATCTGTCCATGCGCGACGACGACCCTGGCTTCGGGCACCATCTGACGAATCCGCGCCGCAGCCTGGTCGATGGTGCGCACCCGGTTGTGGATGTAGAACGCCTGCCCGTCCCGCAGCAGCTCACGACGCAACGCCGCGGCCACCTGCTTGTCGTCGTGCGGGCCGACATAGGTGAGCACCGGGTAACGCTCTTCGGGCGGAGTCAGGATCGTCGACATCTCCCGGATGCCGGCCAGGCTCATCTCCAGGGTGCGCGGGATCGGGGTGGCGCTCATGGTGAGCACGTCGACGTGCGTACGCATCGACTTGATGTGCTCTTTGTGCTCGACACCGAAGCGCTGTTCCTCGTCAACAATGATGAGTCCCAAGTCTTTCCAGGTCACCCCGGTCTGCAGGAGCCGGTGCGTGCCGATCACGACGTCGACCGAACCGTCCTTCATCCCCTCCACGGTGGCCCGCGACTCCGCCGGATCGGTGAACCGCGACAATCCCTTGACCGTCACCGGAAAACCGGCCATCCGATTGGTGAAGGTCTGCAGATGCTGATCGGCCAGCAGTGTCGTGGGCACCAGTACAGCGACCTGCTTGCCGTCCTGCACGGCCTTGAATGCCGCCCGCACCGCGATCTCGGTCTTGCCGTAACCCACATCGCCGCAGATCACCCGGTCCATCGGAACCGGTTTCTCCATATCGGATTTGACCTCGGTGATCGCGGTCATCTGGTCCATGGTCTCGGTGAAGCCGAACGCATCCTCCATCTCGTTCTGCCATGGAGTGTCGGGACCGAACGCGTACCCAGGTGCGGACTGTCGCTTGGCGTACAGCGCGACGAGCTCACTGGCGATCTCACGAACCGCCTTGCGGGCCTTGGTCTTCGTATTGGCCCAATCGCTGCCGCCGAGTTTCGACAACGACGGTGCCTCACCGCCGACGTAGCGCGACAGCTGATCCAGCGAATCCATCGGCACGTACAGCCGGTCCGATCCGCCACCGCGTTTGGCCGACGCGTACTCCAGTACCAGGTACTCGCGACGCGCTCCGCCGACCACCCGCTCGGTCATCTCGACGAACTTGCCGATGCCGTGCTGATCGTGCACCACCAGATCCCCGGCGGTCAGCGCCAGCGGATCGACGACATTACGGCGTTTGGCCGCAAGCTTTTTGCCTTCTGAGGCCCTCACCCGGTTACCGGTCAGATCGGTCTCGGTGATGATGACGAGGTTGGCCCCGGGCAGGACCACGCCGTCGTGCAACGGTCCCTTGAGGACCCCGACCACACCGGCCTTGGGCGCCTCCCCTGGCTCCAACATCATTGCGGGCGTGTCGGAATCACCGAGTTGCTCCACCACGCGGTGCGCGGTACCAGTGCCCGGGGTGACCACCGCGGCGTACCCACCGGTGGCCACGTGGGCGCGCAGCATCGCGAAGATCTCTTCGAGACTCTGCTGACTGCGGGCCGACGGAGACGGCCGCAGGTCCAGTTCGGTGGCCTTACCGTCGGGCAGCTGGCTCAGCGTCCACCACGGATGACCGCCGGCCACGGAATCCTCACGGGCCTGCTCGAACGGGACGAACCCGGAAGCGCCCAGCGCCTCGAGGTCGATGGGGGCATCCCCGCCGACCGCAGCCGTCGACCACGACGCCTCAAGGAATTCCTGGCCCGTCTTGATCAGGTCCGCGGCCCGGGTCCGCACCTTCTCCGGGTCGCACAACAAGACCGGGGCACCCTCGGGCAGGTGGTGCGTCAGCGTCGTCGGCTGCACCGGATGCAGCAACGGCAGCAGGGCCTCCATCCCGTCGACCGGAAGGCCTTCGGCCAGCTTGGCCAGCATGTCGGGCACGCTGCCCGGCACGCTGTTCTCGTGCGTGGGGTGTTCGGCGGCCAGCACGGCGGCGCGCTCGCGCACGTCGGGGGTCATCAACAGCTCGCGGCACGGCACTGCGACCACGTTCTGCACCGGGATCTCGGGGATCGAACGCTGGTCGGCGATCGAGAACATCCGCATCTCGGAGATCTCGTCACCCCAGAACTCGACGCGGACCGGATGCTCGGCAGTGGGCGCGAAGATGTCGAGGATGCCACCGCGCACGGCGAACTCCCCGCGTTTGCCGACCATGTCGACGCGGGTGTAGGCCAGGTCGACCAGGCGGGCGACGACGGCCTCGAATTCGGCCTCCGCACCGACGGTGAGCGTGACCGGCTCGGTATCCACCACATCGGGAGCCATCGGCTGCAGCAGCGAACGCGTGGTGGTGACCACCACCCGCAGCGGCGGGCCCAGCGTCTCGTCCTCGGGATGGGCGAGGCGGCGCAGCAGCAACAACCGGGCAGCGACGGTCTCGACCCCCGGGGACAACCGCTCGTGCGGCAGCGTCTCCCAGGAGGGGAACAGTGCGACGGCATCGCCGACCACGCCCCGCAACTCGGCGGTCAGATCGTCGGCCTCGCGGCCGGTGGCAGCGACCACCAGCAACGGGCCCTGCTGGGCCAGCCCGGCAGCCACCAGCACGCGGGCACTGGCCGGCCCGACGAGTGCGAGATCGGCGGGCCGGTCGGCGGCGCGGCGAAGGACGTCCTGCAGAGACGGATCGGTTAATGCCAGCTCGACGAGACCCGCGATCGGGGTCTGGACATGGTTGTGCCCCGGTGCGGTCATGATGGCGCCATTCTACGGGGCCAGGGATTCGGCTCCGCCTCGCTCTGTCCGGGGAGATCATGGACCGATGAAGCGGTGGGCGGCGGCGCTCGCGGTCGTGCTGACGGTCGCGCTCGCGATCATCTGGCTGACCGGCCGGCACACGTCGGATTCCACGCGCGAGGTAGTGCCGACACATCTCGGACCGGACGGGGTCCCCGACTTTGACGCCTACCCCGCCGTCGATCCGACGCAGTACGTCCTGCGCGAAGGCCAGGGATTTCCGGTCCAGGGATTTCGCACCCCTGACGGCTTCGTCTGCATGACCACCCAGCACCGTGCGATGTACGCACTGGACTGCCGGGGCCCCTTCGTCGGAGCGCCCAACGATGCCAACCTGGCGCACCTGTTCAGTTACGGCACGACCAACGGCGCGATACCGATGAGTTTCACCCACACCGAAGAACCACTCAGCCCGGTCGACGGTCTCAGCGAGGACGAAGCCCCGATGCTCCCGGCCGGCCAACGCTTCGACGCGGGCAACGCCACCTGCGTGCACACCGACGACATCCTGCTCGCCTGCCGGATGGCCGATCCCGTCAAAGGCAACGGGTTCATCGCCACGGCGACGGAGACGAAGTCCTTCGGCAGGGCCTGAACACGTCAGGATCGGGCTCGGGGACGTCAAGGAAACGTCAAGCTTGCTGACAGCTCCACCGCCACGGCCCACGGTGGAGTCATGACCCTGCTGGACATCCTGCCCTCACTTCGCGACACCACCCGACCGCGGCTCGACCCGACCATCTGGCCACTGACGACGGGTGTCGACGAGTTGGGTCGGATCACCGTGGGCCGGGTGGCGCTGGCCGACATCGCCGACGAGTTCCGTACCCCGGCTTATGTTCTGGACGAAGCCGATTTCCGGACCCGTGCCCGGCGCTACCGGGCCGCCCTCGGTCACACCGAAGTGGTCTACGCCGGCAAGTCGCTATTGACCACGGCCGTCGCTCGCTGGACCGCCGAGGAGGGCCTCGGAGTGGACGTCTCCTCGGCGGCTGAACTCGCGACAGCCCTGGCCGGCGGGGTCGACCCGGCGCGAATCATGGTGCACGGCAACGCGAAGTCGTGTGACGAGCTGCGCGATGCCCTCGACGTCGGGGTGGGCCGGATCGTGATCGACTCGCCGATGGAGATCACCTACCTGGCCGGGTTGGTCCGCCGGCCCCAGCCGGTACTGATCCGGGTCACCCCCGACATCGACATCCACGGGCATCGGGCGGTCACAACGGGCGTGACCGATCAGAAGTTCGGCTTCGCGCTGGCCGACCGCCGGGCTGCCCGCGCCGCGGCCCGCATTCTGGCCACTCCCAACCTCGATCTGGTTGGCCTGCACTGCCATCTCGGCTCGCAGATCACCGACCCCGCACCCTACGGCGAGGCCGGGCACCGGTTGATCGGCGCGATGGCCGACATCCGCAACGAACACGGCCTGGTGCTGACCGAGCTCAACATCGGTGGCGGCCACGGGGTTCCGTACGTCCGCGGGGACGCGGCCCTCGACATCGGCGCGTTCGCCTCCGTCGTCGACGACGAGCTGACCGCGGCGTGTGCGGCCGAACGGTTTCCGCGGCCGCGTCTGGTCGTCGAGCCCGGCCGGGCCCTCAGCGCCCGGGCCGGTGTGACGCTGTACCGGGTGCACGGGGTGAAGTCCCAGCCGGGCGGGCGCACGTTCGTCGCGGTGGACGGCGGCATGAGCGACAACCCACGAGTCGCCCTGTATGGAGCGAAATACACTGTCGCCCTGGCGAATCGTCACCCGATGGGACCGACGATGGTGGCCACGGTCGTGGGCCGCCATTGTGAGTCCGGTGACGAGATCGTGCGCGATGTGGAACTGCCTGCGGACGTCCACGCGGGCGATCTGCTGGCCGTGGCTTGTACCGGGGCTTATCAACACAGCATGGCCTCGACCTACAACATGGTGGGGCGCCCGCCGGTGGTATCGGTTCGCGACGGCGTTGCGCGGGTCCTGGTACGCCGGGAGACGACGGCGGATCTGCTATCGCGGGACTTGGGCTGAGGATCGTCAGCCGTCCCGTTCGACAGCATCTTTGATCCTGGCGAGCCGGCGTTCCCAGCCCGCCGCGATGCCGTCGAGCCGCCGCGCCACCTCGCTGAGCCGAGCCCCGACCGCCTCGTACCTGACCTCACGCCCCACTCGGGTGGCTGACACCAGGCCCACATCGGTGAGGACCTTCAGGTGTTTGGCGATGGCCTGGCGGGTGATCGGGAGCTCGGCGGCCAGGGCCGACGCCGACGCCGGACGTCGCCCTAGCGCCACGAGCACCTGCCACCGGCTGTCGTCTGCCAGAGCCGCGAAAATCTCTACCGGCGAGGCACTTTCAGGCATCGGCGGCGGCCCCCACCAGGTACTTCCGGGCGAGGCCGAGCTCAAGCGGCCAGCCGCCACTGTGGTCGTCGAACCGGGAGCGGCGATCAGCCTCGGGCTCGTCGAGCGAGGCGAACCCGCTCTCGACTACCCGCAGCACCACGCCGGATGAAGCCGGGGTGATCCAGAATTCGACGAGGGTGGACGAGCTGTCGAGGTCATCGGCGTCGATGTGCCAACGGAAGGCTGCATAACGCGGCTCATCGAGTGTGACGGTTCGCAACGCAAACTTCCCGTGCGTGGGGTCGGTGACGATGGCGACGTCGCCGTCACGCTCGATGGTGTGTTCGGTGATCCGTTCTTCGTTGATGTACCAGCCGGGTTCGCTCACCAGGTCCCAGACGCGTTGCGCCGGTGCGTCGATGGCGATCTCACGCTCGATGCGGTCGAAGTCCGTGGTCATGTCGGGGTTCCTCTCTGGCGGAATTGCTGCAACCCAAGGGTTGCACATGAGGGCCCGTTGCTGCAACCCCAAGGTTGCAGTTTGTGGCGGAGCGCCGCGGACTCACTCCTCGTGCAGGATCGGGTCGGACTCCAGATGCGTCAGCCCGTTCCACATCAGGTTGACCACATGCGCGGCCACCACTTCTTTCTTCGGCTCGCGGACGTCGAGCCACCACTGCGCGGTCATCGACACCGAACCGACCAACGCCTGGGCGTACAGCGGCGCCAGATCCGGGTCGAGCCCGCGCCGGGAGAAGTCCCCGGCCAGAATCGAGGACACCTGGTTTACAGCATCGTTGAGCAGCGTCGAGTACGTACCCGAGGTGATCGCGGCCGGCGAGTCGCGGATCAGGATGCGAAAGCCGTCGGTGCGTTCCTCGACATAGGTCAGCAGCGCCAGCGCCACCCGTTCGACCCTCGTCCGGGACCGGTTGTTGGTGAGCGACGAGGTGATCCCGTCCAGCAGGGCCGACATCTCCCGGTCGACGACGACGGCATACAGACCTTCTTTGCCGCCGAAGTGCTCGTAGACCACGGGTTTCGAGACATTGGCGCGCTGGGCGATCTCCTCGATCGACGTCCCCTCATAGCCCCGTTCGGCAAAGAGCGACTTGGCGATCTCGATGAGCTGCTGTCGCCGTTCGGTGCCGGTCATCCGGGCCCGGGGGGCCCGCACTTCCTTCTCGGGTGCTGCCACGCATATCAGGCTAGACCGTTCGACTAGAGTCTCTCCCGGACATTCCGTCGTGGTGTAATCGGCAGCACCTCTGATTTTGGTTCAGATAGTTCAGGTTCGAGTCCTGGCGACGGAGCTCACGATCCCGCGAACGACCGCAAAATGCCGGTGTTGACGGCGTGTCGGTGTACAGACACTGTCGCTCGGCGAGAAAGGGGACGCCGTGTCGACCACCGAGGCCGCAGTCGTCGTACTGGCAGCAGGTGCCGGGACCCGAATGCGCTCGGACACCCCCAAGGTGCTGCACACCTTGGCCGGCCGCAGCATGCTGAGCCACGCAGTCCACACCGTGGCCAACGCCGCCGCCCAGCATCTGGTGGTCGTTCTCGGCCACGACCGGGAGCGCATCGCCCCTGCCGTCGGCGAACTGGCCGACAAGCTGGGCCGCACCATCGACGTCGCCATCCAGGACCAGCAGCTGGGCACCGGCCACGCCGTGGCCTGCGGCCTCAGCTCACTGCCCGACGAATTCGCCGGCACCGTCGTGGTGACCTCCGGTGACGTCCCACTGCTCGACGCCGACACCCTGGCCGGGCTCATCGAAACCCACAGCGCCGCGACGGCCGCCGCCACCGTGGTCACCACCACCGTGCCCGACCCCACCGGCTATGGTCGCATCCTGCGCACCCAGGACAACGAGGTCATCGGCATCGTCGAGCAGGCCGACGCCACCGAGTCGCAACGGGCCATCCGGGAAATCAACGCCGGGGTGTACGCCTTCGACATCGCCGACCTGCGCTCGGCGCTGAGCCGGTTGAGCTCGAACAACGCCCAACAGGAGCTGTACCTCACCGACGTCATCGCGATCGTGCGCCAGGACGGCCGGACCGTGCGGGCCATGCACGTCGACGACAGCGCGCTCGTCGCCGGCGTCAACGACCGGGTGCAGCTCTCCGATCTGGGCGCCGAACTCAACCGCCGCATCGTGGCAGGCCATCAGCGCGCCGGAGTGACGATCGTCGACCCCGCCACCACCTGGATCGACGTCGACGTGAGCATCGGCCGCGACACCGTCGTCCGCCCCGGCACCCAGCTGCTGGGGACGACCGAGATCGGCGCCGGCTGCGAGATCGGCCCGGACTCCACCCTGACCGACGTCGAGGTGGGCGACGGCGCATCGGTGGTGCGCACGCACGCCCAGCTCGCCGTGATCGGCGCGGGCGCGACCGTCGGCCCGTTCGCCTATCTGCGCCCGGGCACGACCCTGGGAGCCGAATCGAAGCTCGGCGCCTTCGTCGAGACGAAGAACTCGACCATCGGCACGGGCACCAAGGTGCCGCACCTGACCTACGTCGGCGATGCCGACATCGGCGACCACAGCAACATCGGGGCCTCCAGCGTCTTCGTCAACTACGACGGCGAGAACAAGCACCGGACCACCATCGGCTCCCATGTGCGCACCGGCTCCGACACGATGTTCATCGCCCCGGTCTCCGTCGGCGACGGCGCCTACACCGGTGCCGGCACCGTGCTCCGCGACGACGTCCCCCCCGGCGCCTTGGCGGTGTCCGACAACGCCCAGCGCACCATCGAAGGCTGGGTCGAGCGCAAGCGCCCCGGCTCGGCCGCTGCCGAAGCCGCGGCCGCCGCGAATCAGGCCGAAGCCGCGCGCAAAGCCCAGCCCGCCGACGACTGACCGCGACCAGCACATCTACGCCGAGGATTGCAGTCACTATTGAGCAGCAATCCTCGGCGTAAGTGGTTATCGGGCCCGCTCGGTCGGCGCCGCCGAGAAGTTTCGTGTTGGCAATCTGGTAACCCGGCTACGAACTACCAGAAACGCTACGTACGATTGCTCCGTATCGATCCCCAACCGCGAAGGCAGCCATAGTGGCCACGGACTGGACCGACAATCGAAAAAACCTGATGCTGTTCTCGGGGCGTGCGCACCCCGAACTGGCGGAGCAGGTCGCCAAGGAACTCGACATCGAGGTGACCGCGCAGACCGCCCGGGACTTTGCCAACGGCGAGATCTTCGTCCGGTTCGACGAGTCCGTACGTGGCTGCGACGCCTTCGTCCTGCAGAGCCATCCCGCGCCGCTCAACCAGTGGCTCATGGAACAGCTCATCATGATCGACGCGCTCAAGCGGGGTAGCGCCAAGCGGATCACCGCGATCCTGCCGTTCTACCCCTACGCGCGACAGGACAAGAAGCACCGCGGCCGCGAGCCCATCTCGGCCCGCCTGGTCGCCGACCTGCTCAAGACCGCAGGCGCCGACCGCATCGTCTCGGTCGACCTGCACACCGACCAGATCCAGGGCTTTTTCGACGGCCCCGTCGACCACATGCGCGCACAGTCTCTGCTGTGCGGCTACATCGGCGAGAAGTACGCCGATTCCGACGTGGTCGTGGTGTCGCCCGACTCCGGCCGCGTCCGCGTGGCCGAGAAATGGGCCGACGCGCTCGGTGGCGTCCCGCTGGCCTTCATCCACAAGACCCGCGACCCGCTGGTACCCAACCAGGTCAAGGCCAACCGCGTCGTCGGCGAGGTCGAGGGCAAGACCTGCATCCTGACCGACGACATGATCGACACCGGTGGCACCATCGCCGGCGCGGTCAAGCTGCTGCGTGAGGACGGAGCCAAGGACGTGGTGATCGCGGCCACCCACGGCGTGCTGTCCGATCCGGCCGCCCAGCGCCTGGCCGATTGCGGCGCCCGCGAGGTGATCGTCACCAACACACTGCCGATCACCGACGACAAGAAGTTCCCGCAGCTGACCGTGCTGTCCATCGCGCCGCTGCTGGCATCGACGATCCGCGCGGTGTTCGAGAACGGTTCGGTGACCGGACTGTTCGACGGGTCGGCCTAGCGTGCCGGCACGGATCTACCACAACCCCAAGTGCTCCACCTCTCGCAAGACACTGGACCTGTTGCGAGAGAACGGGATCGAGCCCGAGGTGGTCCAGTACCTGAAAACGCCGCCGGCGCGCGATGAGATCGCCGCGCTGATCAAGGCTGCGGGCATCGACGTCCGCACTGCGGTGCGCAAGCGTGAATCTCTGTACACCGAACTGGGTTTGGCCGATGCATCCGACGACGAACTGCTCGATGCGATGGCCGCGAACCCGATCCTGATCGAGCGCCCGTTCGTCGTCACCGACAACGGCACCCGGCTGGCCCGCCCGATCGATTCGGTGCGCGAGATTCTGTGAAGCGGTTGCTCGCGACGGCCGGCGCACTGGCGGTCCTGGTCACCGGCTGTGGCGCGGAAACGCCCGACTACAAGTCGATCTGGACGACGAGTTCGACTACGCCGGCTGCCCCTGCCGACAACCAGCCGGTTCCGCTGTGGCAGTACCTGGAGGACTCCGGCGTCGTCGGCGAGCCCATCGCCCCCGAGAAGATCCCGCATCTGACGGTGACCATGCCGAGCCCTCCGGGATGGCATCCCTACAACAATCCGAACCTGGCACCGGGCACCCGGATGATCGCCAAGGGGAACACCTACCCCACCGCGATGATGCTGGCCTTTACCCTGCACGGTGACTTCGACGTGCCCAAGGCCCTCAAAGACCATGGCTACGCCGATGCCCAGCTGTCGGAGAACTTCAAGCAGCTCAACGCATCCAACGCGGACTGGAAGGGCTTCCCGTCGGCGATGATCGAGGGCAGCTACGACCTCAACGGCAAGCGGATGCAGAGCTACAACCGCGTCATCATCGCCAACGACGGGCTGCAGCCCCCGCAGCGGTACCTCATCCAGCTGACCGTCACCACCTACGCCGACGAAGCTGCGGCACAGGGCCCGGACATCGAATCGATCATCGCGGGCTTCAACGTCGCGAAGAAGTGATCGCGCCGCCCGTAGGGTGGTCAGCATGAGTGGATGGACCAGCGCCGACCTGCCCTCGTTCTCCGGCCGCAGGGTGATCGTCACCGGTGCCAACAGCGGGCTGGGGCTCGTCACCGCCCGTGAGCTCGCCCGCGTCGGCGCCAAGGTGACCGTTGCGGTCCGCAACCTGGAAAAGGGCACCGCGGCCGCCGAGACGATGACCGGCGGACAGGTGGAGGTGCGCAAGCTCGACCTGCAGAACCTGGCCTCGGTCCGCGAGTTCGCCGACACCGTCGAGAGCGTCGACGTGCTGGTCAACAATGCCGGCATCATGGCGGTCCCACTGAGCCGGACCGTCGACGGCTTCGAGAGCCAGATCGGCACCAATCACCTCGGGCATTTCGCGCTGACCAATCTGCTGCTGCCCAAGATCAGCGACCGGGTGGTCACGGTGTCGTCGCTGATGCACCTGTTCGGGCAGGTCAATCTGCGCGACCTCAACTGGAAGTCCCGGCCGTATTCGGCCTGGCTGGCCTACGGGCAGTCCAAGCTGGCCAACCTGATGTTCACCTCCGAGTTGCAGCGACGTCTGACCGCGTCGGGCTCCCAGGTGCGCGCAGTGGCCGCCCATCCCGGCTATTCGGCCACCAACCTGCAGGGCCAGAGCGGCAACAAGTTCGGTGCCCGCATGATGGCCGTCGCCAACCGGGTATTCGCCAGCGAGCCGTCGTTCGGTGCCCGCCAGACGCTCTATGCGGTGTCCCAGGATGTTCCCGGCGACAGCTTCATCGGGCCACGGTTCGGCCAGTTCGGCCCCAGCCAACCCGTGGGACGCAGCCCGCTGGCCCGGCGGGTGGACACCCAGAAGGGGCTGTGGGAGCTTTCCGAGCAGCTCACCGACACGGCATACCCGCTGTAGGGCCCAGCTCCGATTTTTGGTGACGGCCCCGTCTTTGCTACCCTGACCTGGCGTCACGGCGAGGGTGGACCTTTGGGCCACCGTTATCGGCGGGAACTTCTTCAAGTGTTGCGACCCTTGCCGTGCTGACGATCTGACCGCAGTACCGCAATTAGAGGAGCAACATCATGGCCAAGGCCGCCGCCAAGAACGTCCCGAACAAGCTGACCGCGACCGTGCGCACCCGCACCGGCAAGGGTGCCTCGCGCCAGGCCCGCCGCGACGGCAACGTGCCCACCGTCCTGTACGGCCACGGCACCGACCCCCAGCACCTGGAGATCAACGCCCGCGAGTTCGCCGCCGTGCTTCGCCACGCGGGAACCAACGCCGTGCTCACCCTCGACATCGAGGGCAAGGAGCAGCTGGCCCTGACCAAGGCGCTGGACATCCACCCGATCCGCCGCAACATCCAGCACGCCGACCTGCTCGTGGTGCGCCGTGGTGAGAAGGTCACCGTCGAGGTCACCGTCACCGTCGAGGGCGACGCCGCCCCGGGCGCCCTGGTGACCCAGGACGCCAACACCATCGAGATCGAGGCCGAGGCCCTGTCGATCCCCGAGCACCTGACCGTGTCGATCGAGGGCGTCGAGGCCGGCACCCAGATCCTGGCCAGCCAGGTCGAGCTGCCCGCCGGCGTTTCGCTGGTGTCGGATCCCGAGCTGCTCGTCGTCAACGTCGTCGAGGCCCCGAGTGCCGAGGACCTCGAGTCCGAAGGCGCCGGCGAGGCTGCTGCCGAGGCTCCGGCCGAGGAGCCGGCCGCCGAGGCTGCCGAAGCCGCCGAGTAAGTACCTCTTTCGATGGCCGAGCCGCTGCTGGTGGTGGGCCTGGGTAATCCCGGGCCCGCCTACGCCAAGACCCGGCACAATGTCGGGTTCATGGTGGCCGACGTACTGGCCGCCCGCATCGGCTCGGCCTTCAAGGTGCACAAGAAGTCCGGCGCCGAGGTGATCACCGGCCGGCTCGCAGGAGCCCCGGTGGTACTGGCCAAACCTCGGTGCTACATGAACGAGTCCGGCCGTCAGGTCGGGCCGTTGGCCAAGTTCTACTCGGTGCCGCCAGGCCGCATCGTGGTCATCCACGACGAGCTCGACATCGACTTCGGTCGGATCCGGCTCAAGGTCGGAGGCGGCGAAGGCGGCCACAACGGGCTGCGGTCGGTGGCATCAGCATTGGGCAGCAAGGACTTTCAGCGGGTCCGCATCGGAGTGGGCCGACCGCCGGGCCGCAAGGATCCGGCAGCGTACGTGTTGGAGGCCTTCACTGCCGCCGAACGCACCGAGCTGCCGACGATCTGCGAGCAGGCCGCCGATGCCACCGAGCTGTTGATCGCCCAGGGCCTGGAGCCCGCCCAGAACACCGTTCACGCTTGGTGATTCGCTACCAGGTGAACGGCCTTTCCAGGGTGAGCGTGCGCTCCGCCGGCGCATACCAGCCCTGCGCCGCATGCTGGTCGGTGTGCAGATAGCACTGCACCCTCACCTCGCGGCTACCCGGACGAAATGTCAGCAGCCGGCTGATCGGCAGGGTCGTGATCGGCATGTGATGGCGGCTCAGTGACGCCACATTCATGAAATAGGTTCCGCCCCAAGCCTGCTCGATGTGAGTTTTGCCGCCATGCGAGTCGTCGGGGTTGGTGTGAGTATGCCCGGCCAGCCACAGCGCCACCGCACCGGGATGCTCGGTGAGATACCGCTCGAAGGCCCCGGAATCCGGCTTGCCGCCGACCCAGTACAGGTAGGACGCACCCTGCGGAGTGCCTTCCAGGAACGGCCGGTGGTAATGCTCATGGAGCCTCCCGTCCGTATCCCGGCGCACCCCCTCCCACTCCCCCGACGCCACCGTGGTGTCCTTGAGGACGTAGTGGTGCACCGTGACGATGATCGAATCACGGTTCTGCTCAACCATGTTCGCCCACCACTTGAACGTCTCGGCGGACACCACTCCGCCGGGGTTACCCCCGAGCGTGCCCCGCCCGACCGTCTGCGACGGCTCGTTACGGTCGCTGAGCATCAGGAACAGCAGGTTGCCCACCCGGAACGAGTACCGCTCCCACGTCCCGCTGACCGGATAGGGCCGGGCCGCGGCATCGACCCCGGAATGTGCGGTGTGCGCACCCAGTGGATCGATCCACTTCTGCCACCACCAGGCGTCGGGTTCGGAAAGTCCACTGCGATCGTGATTCCCGCACACCGAATACACGTCCTCGCGTCGGTGCTTGCGCATCACCGACAGCTGCCGCCGGACCTCTCGGCCCTCGGCGTCATCTGGCAGGCTGTGATGCGCGCCGGACATGTCTCCGACGTCTACCGCGATGTCCCAGTCGAACGGCGGACCGCCCTCGGCACCGCCGTATTCCGACTGCCGGATGGCGTCGGCCAGGCTCTCTCGATCGAACTGGTTGTCGGTGCCCACGTGAGCGTCGCCGAACGCCCAGAGCCGGAACTCACCCTGCTTCGCCATCGTCGTGACAGATTAGCGCCGCGGTCCGGCGTCGTCTGGTGTTGCGCTCAGGCGGATTTCAACGGCCGTCGAGCGCGCGGATTCCACTGGCGACCACCTTCACGGTCTTGTGTGGAAACCGTTTCTCGGCGTGAGCCTTGGCCGCCGAGTTCGGCAGCACATACAGCGTTTCGCGTTTCTCCTGCAGAGGTTTGAGTACGCGGTCCATGAACTCCTTGCGGTCGTCCAGGTAGGGCTCGATCACGTCCTCCCCCGCCGGGCACACCGCCAGGCAGTAGGCCGCCTTGTAGTTGGCCTTGAAGGACAGGCTCTGCCACATCGAGGCGTTCTCCGAATCGCTGACTCGGGAGCGGAAGTCGGCTGCGTCGGCACTGTCGGCGACGGTTTGCACCCAGTCGGTGAACCCACCCATGAACTCGCGGTAGTTGTGCACCGAGCAGGCGGCGAAGTCGAACTCGCCGTCCTTCCCGATGGCGCCGACCGGGCAGGCCGCCACACACAGCTTGCATTCCAGGCACGGCGAATAGTCCAGCGGCTCACCGTAACTGCTGATCGGCGAGCCCACCAGAATGGTGGCCAGCAGGATGAAGTTGCCGAACCTGGGGTGGATCACGTTGCGGTGGATGCCCATCACCCCCAACCCCGAGGCGACCGCCACGGGTTTGTGTGCCACCACCCAGATCCGTCCCGGGTATCTGTCCATCTCCATCGGGAAAGTGGCCGACGGGTTCACCGCGCGATGACCGGCGTCTTCCAGCGCCCGGGTGATCCGATGAGCGGCCTCGTTGATGATCTCGCCGCTGCGGTGGAACTCCTGATTGGCCACGCTGCGGGTGGACGACCGGACGTTGTCGCGGTTCATCTTCACGACCAGCGAGATGTAGCTGCGTACCCCCGGCAGCGCGGCCTCGACGTGTTCGCGCTCGGAGGCCAGAGCGGGGTCATCCACTGCGGCGAAGGCAACATCGTCGGCGCCGGCGTCCAGACACAGCTGCCGCAGCCAGTCCGCGTCGATCACCTCAGGGACCGGCGCGTCGGCGCGGGCGCGCACCGCGCGCACAGTCGGGTGATCGGCCAGGCGGGGCGGGAGCTTCGGCTTCATGAGGCTGAGTATAGATAACTATACCCAGAGCGCAAGGATCCTCCGCCTATCCGTAAAGAAACCGTTCGGGCTCAGTCCGAGCACGGTCGCAGCGGGTACACCCGAGGTATGGACGGCATTCGGCTACTGGCCCCACTGCTCGACGGCTCCCGGGTATGGGGCTGCGTGCAGATCCGGCCGGGCCGTTTCGGCATCACCTACTACCGGCTGGTGGTCTACCCGCCGGGTCTGAGCACCGCCGAGCGCCGGTTGGTCCGGTTGGCCCGCGGCTGGCCGCTGTGGGGAATCCTCGTGTGGTTGCTGTGCCAGCTCTGGCTGGGCGGGCAGATGTCACCCTGGCCTGCGTTCGGTGTGTCCACCGCGGTCTTCTGCGCCACCGGCGCCATCACACTCGGCCTTTCCGGCAGCGCCTTCCACCGGGTGCGGACACTGTGCGCGACGACGATGGCCGGCTACGACGATCCGGGACCTCAGAATGCCCGGGAGCGGCTGGTCGTGCTCGCCGCGACACTCCTGCAAGCCGATGAACGCCGCGACCGCGGTGAGCTCACCGCGGTCGATCACGAGCTGATCTGGTGGCAGGTTTACAACCGGATGGCCGCCGACCACGGCGCAAACACCAAGCAGGCCAGCTGATGTCGGACATGTTGGAGGTGATGTCGATGATGGCGGCACCGGCTGCGATGCTGTTGATGTTGCGCGGCTACGTAATTCGGCAGAACCGGATCGCCGATACGGCTGAGAGTACGGCGCGCCCGTCGACCCCATAAACCCCACGAGCGGGCGTGCCACCAGGGGCACGCCCGCTCGCGGGTGCTGGTACTACGAGGGTGCCTAGCGGCGTGCCCCCGGCATTCCGAGCCACGGGAACACCGGGATGTTGGCGGGCGGCGCCGTCGTTCCGGGCCTCGCCTTGATCGAAGTGCTGCCGTTGGTCGTGCAGATGGTCTTGGTGGCCGTGTCCTGACAGGTCGGCCGTGCGGAAGCCATCGGCGCCGAAATCACCGATGCTGCAGCCAAACCCACTATCACGAAGGCCAACTTACCGCGACCTGTCATCATGTCCTTCCCCTTCCGGGCTACCACCGCGACACCAGAATGGCCATGCGCTGAACCGCTCATCAGGGGCAAGCCGATACAACGACACCGGAATCCGCATCGAGCGGGGTGTTGTTCGCAGCCGCCCGGTTGAACGCGTCCTGGCGGGCCGCCTCCACCGTCGCGCCGGCTCCGCCGGCTACCGCGTGATTGCTGGGGCTGGCGACGGACACGATGCACAGGTTGTCGTTGGTCACCTCGTCGGCCGTGCATTCCACACCGCCGGCGTTCGTGCATGCTGCGATCACTGCCGCGGACGCCTCCTCGGCGGTGTCACCGGTGGCGGTGAAACCAGCCAAGGTGTCGACGAATTCGCCGGTACCCACTGCCGCAAAGATATCTTCGGGATCTTCGACGTAACCTCCGGGGCCACCTGCCCACGCGGTGCCCGCGGTAATCCCGGCGGCGACAACGCCCGCGCCGAGGATCGCCGAAACCCATCGGGATTTGACCATGCCGGTCCTCTCGTCAAATTAGTTTCGGCGTCAGAATACACAGGTCATACACAGTTCACCGGCCGTCCAACAAATGATTGCGTGTCGTTTGGCACGAATGCCATCCAGGACGCGTCATGTTGCGGCAGAACACAAACCGCCCCGTTTCGTCGAAACGGGGCGGTTTGTGTGTACGAAGTGCGGCAGCTAGCCGGTGATGAGCGAGACCGAGTTGGCCCGGCGCAGCTTGCCCGACGGGGTCTTCGGGATGCTGCCGGGACCGAGCACCACGACGTTGCGCGGACGCATGTCGACCTCGGAGACCACCTCGTGCGCCACCTGATGCTCGATCCGGCGCACCTCGGCCGGATCCTGCCAGGCGTTGGACTCCACGGCGACGGCGAAGGTCTCGCGCGAGTGCCCGGCATCCAGACGCACCGCGACGGCACACCCGGGGCGGACACCCTCGACGCGGCCCGCGGCACGCTCGATGTCGGTCGGGTAGATGTTGCGTCCGGCCATGATGATCACGTCCTTGACGCGACCACACACGATGATGTTGCCCTCTTCAGTGATGTAGCCGAGGTCGCCGGTGTCGTACCAGCCGTGCTCGTCCTGGGCAGGCAGGAAGCCACCCATGGTGATGTAGCCGGGAGTAAGCGATTCGCCGCGCAGCTCGATGACGCCGACGCCGCGGGCCGGCATCACATCGCCGTGCTCGTCGACGACGCGGGCCTCGAGGTCCTTCAGCAGCGGGCCCAGCGAGGCCAGCCGCTTGGTGTTGCCCTTGGTGGCAGGCACGGCGCGGCGCAGTGCGGCCAGCAGGTCGGCGTCGACCTCGTCGACCACCAGGCCGGCGTTGCACGGGGAGAACGACACCGCCAGGCAGGTCTCGGCCATGCCGTAGGCCGGCAGGATCGCCGACTCCGGAAGGCCGAAGGGCTTGCCCGCGTCGAGCAGGTCCTCGACATCTGCCGGCTCCACCGGTTCGGCGCCCGAGAGCGCGAACCGCAGCGTGGACAGGTCGTACTCGCCCGGCTTGGCCTGACGGCGCAACCGCTTGGCGAACAGCGCGTAGGCGAAGTTGGGCGCCGCGGTCATGGTGCCCTTGTACTTGGTGATGAGCTTGGCCCACAGCAGCGTGTCGCGCAGGAAGTCCATCGGCGTGACCTTGACGAGCTCGGCGCCGAAGTACATCGGGATGGTCAGGAAGCCGACCATGCCCATGTCGTGGAAGCAGGGCAGCCAGCTCACCATGACGTCCTTGTCGACGTCGTACTCCGCGCCGATGAACATCGCCTCGGCGTTGGAGTGGATGTTGCGATGCGTGATCTGGACGGCCTTGGGCGAACCGGTCGATCCGGAGGTCAGCTGCATCAGCGCCAGATCGTCCTCACCGGTCTCCACCGGGTCGATCGGGTCGGCGGCCAGGAGGTCGGCGATCTTGACGACCTTGATGCCCTTTTCCTCCAGGACGGGGATGGCAACCAGGAACGGCTCGGAGACGATGACGGCGTCGGCCTCGATCATGCCGATCACGTTCATGGTGTCTTCGGCCCACACCGCCAGGTCGGTGCGCGGGGTCGGCTGGTGCAGCATCGTCAGGCTCGCGCCGCGCATCCAGACGCCCTGCGCGGTCGGCGCGATCTCGACGGGGAAGCCGGCCAGCACGCCGACGGCGTCGCCGTGACCGATACCCGCGGCGGCCAGACCGCCTGCGATCCGCCGGGCCCGCTCGTGAACCTCACCCCAGGTGTGGCGAACCGGCTCATGCGGCTCACCGGTCACCATGCCGCGCTTGCTCTCACGAGCGTTGCGGAACATCTTCTCGGTGAATCTGCTCACGACGACCTCCTTGGGTTCCGCGGCCCCCACACCGACGACAGTGCGCCAGGTGCAGTTGCCCGGTTATCCATGCTCCGCCCGCTGCACACCGCTTTTGGGTAGGCGCGCGCACACGATTGGGGAGCAGTTATGTCTCGAAAAGGTGATGCCCCAGAACCGGGTGTACGTCTGGGCGACCCCCCACCGTCATGGGCGGCGGGAGCACAAGTCGCATCCGATGCAAGATCGCTAGCATTCACCGCCGCTCATCTTAAGAGACCCTTAAGTAACTGCCAAACCCTCGCGACAATTGAGGTCTGCGTCACAGTTTCAGACTGACGTCGACGGGTACTCCGCCGTTTTCCACTCAAGGGTTGTTCCGGCACGAAGTTCGCAGCCCTGGCGTCGAAAACTGCGGACGACGGCAGAGCGGCCCGCCTGCCAGAGACCCGCCCGTCAGGCCGACGTCGACGGCTCCGGAACGACGCGGGCACCACTGACGGGACCGCTGGCCACCCGCACCGTCCGACACACCCCGGCCCCGGCAAGTTCAGCCCCCACATCCACCGCCGACGTCGACGACGGACACAGGAACGCACACGTCGGGCCCGAACCGGACACGATGCCGGCCAGCGCACCGGCCTCCACCCCGGCCCGTAGCGTCCGGCGCAGCTCCGGATACAGGCTCAGGGCGGCCGGCTGCAGGTCGTTGCCCAGCAGCGCGGCCAGTTCGGCCGGATCACCGGAAGCCAGCGCAGCCAGGACAGGCTCGGGCTCCTCGGCCCGCGGCGGGCCGCCCGTCGAGGTGTCTGCGCGCAGCCGATCCAGCTCGCCGAACACCTTCGGGGTGGACAGGCCCTTGTGCGCGAATGCCAGCACCCAGTGAAAGGTGCTACGGGCCAGCACCGTGGCCAACTCCTCACCACGGCCGGTGCCGAGCGCAGTGCCGCCGTGCAGCGCGAACGGGACATCACTGCCCAGCCGGGCCGCCAGGGCGTGCAGATCGCGCCTGGGCACCCCGAGCTCCCACAGCGTGTTCATCGCCACCAGCACCGCGGCCGCGTCGGCGCTGCCGCCGGCCATGCCACCGGCCACCGGGATCGACTTGTCGATGCTGATCGCCACATCCGGAGAGCGGCCCACGTGCTCGGCCAGCAACTCGGCGGCGCGCCAGGCCAGGTTGCGTTCGTCGGTGGGCACCGACTCCACGCCCTCGCCGGCCACGGTCAGCGACAGCATGTCGGCATTGCGCACCGTCACCTCGTCGAGCAGCGACACGGCATGGAACACCGTGGTGAGGTCGTGGTAGCCGTCGTCGCGCACATCCCCGACAGCGAGGTAGAGATTCACCTTGCCGGGGACACGCACGGTCACCGACCCGGTGGGGACCCACTCGGACGCGGTACTGCCGTCGGATGCTGACACGGCCACGACACTATCGCCGCCCACCCACGGTTGTCGGTGAACTTAGGCTGAGACGGTGCCCTCACCCGAGGTGGAAACAGCGGGATACACCGCGATGAATGTCGTGGGGAACGGCGGCTCAGCCGTCGTATATCAGGCACGCGACCCCGACGGGACCACCGTCGCCCTCAAGATTCTCGATGATCGGCACCGCAAGCCGGCCCAGCTGGCCCGGCTGCAACGCGAGTTCGACTTCGCCCGTCAGCTCACCCATCCGAACATCGTCACGGTGTACGCGGCGGGTCCCGGCTGGCTGGCGATGGAGCTGCTCGACGGCGGCACGGTGAACAACCTTCCCGGCATGCCCGAGCGGCTCACCGCGTTGGCCCAGATCGCCGGGGCGCTCGATCACGCCCACCGGCACGGAATCGTGCACTGCGACGTCAAACCCGCCAACATCCTTGTCGATCAACCATTTTCGCGAGCAGTACTGATCGATTTCGGAGTGGCCCACTCGATGGCCGCGGACGTGGCCGCCAAGTTGGCCCAGGACCGGCACGGCCGGATGAGCCTCGACCCGGCCCGGCGCATCACCCGTCAGGCAGCCCGACCGCACCCGGATATCCAAGCGTCACTGCCCTATTCGGCACCCGAGCTCCTCAGCGGCCGGACGCCGTCGGCGGCGACGGACCAGTACGCGCTGGCGTGCACGACCGTTGAGCTGCTGACCGGAGCACCGCCGTTCTCCGCGGACACCGCAATAGCGCTGATCGATCACCAGATGTACAGCCGACCACCACGAATATCGCAGCGATGCAACTGGATTCCCCCCTCGGCGGACCCGATCATCGCCAGGGCACTCGCGAAGGACCCCGAGCGCAGACACGACTCGTGTACGGAGTTCGTCAGCCTGATCGCCGAGGCGCTCAGGTCCCCGATGTGAAGAAGATCGCGAGATTGTCGGACAATCTCGCGATCTTCTTCACATTCGGCGGTCGTCAGACTTGCCGTGCCGCCTCAACCTCGGCGGCCGCCTCGATCTCAGCTGCGGCCTCGCCCGCGGCTTCCTTGGCCCGCTGCAGGAGTCGGACGAAGTCGGCGATGCCGAGCGTCTCGCCGCGGCGCGAGGGGTCGATGCTGGCGGCGAGCAGCCGCTCGGCCGACTCGTTGCCCGAGCCCGCCCAGTCCGCGAACGCGTTGCGAGAGGTCTTGCGCCGCTGCGCGAATCCGATGTCGATGAGCTGGAACACCTCATCTCGGAACTCGGCGTCCGTCGGCCACGGCGATGTCTCGTACCGGTCGATGCGGACCAGTCCGGAGTACACCCGCGGGATCGGCCAGAACACCGTCGGCGAGACCATCCCGTGCCTGCGCACGTTTCCGTAGAAACGCGCCTTGGCACTGGGCACGCCGTAGTCCTTGCCGCCGGGCTCGGCCGCCAGGCGCTCGGCCACCTCGGCCTGCACCATGACCATCACCGTCCGGATCGAGGGGAACTCGGCCAACAGGTGCAGCAGTGCGGGCACCGCCACGTTGTACGGCAAGTTCGCCACGAGCGCCGTCGGCTGCTCGGTCAGATCAGACGGCATCAGCGTCAGGATGTCCTGGTTGATCACCGTGAGCCGGTTTATCTCGCTGTGGGAATGATCGGCGATGGTGGCCGGCAATTGCTTGGCCAGCACCGGGTCGATCTCCACTGCGGTCACCCTGGCACCACGGTCCAACAGGGGCAGAGTCAGTGACCCGAGACCGGGTCCGACTTCGAGCACATGGTCGTTCCGGTGAATCCCGGAGGCCGACACGATGCGTCGAACGGTGTTGGCATCATGAACGAAGTTCTGGCCAAAGGCCTTGCGTGGTCGAAAGTCGATTTCTTTCGCCAAGCGTCGTATCTCGGTCCGCCCGAGCAGTCGAATAGTCAGCGCGCCCCAATCCTCCCACTACACACTGGCCAAGCTCCCCAACCCTGCCGGGCCTGCGTCACCGTAGCAATCGCAATCTGCTCTTCTCTAGTCGCCAGATCGGCCCTCGGAGCATACCTCAGACCACCCTGTCGCTCCCAGGTGTTCTGATCGAATTGGACCCCACCATAAAATCCGTTACCAGTGTTAATGGCCCAGTTACCTCCCGCTTCGCACTGCGAAAGTGCGTCCCAGGCAGCGCCGTTGGTGACCGGCGGAACTTCGGTGCCGGGCTTTGCTCCGACGCGCAGCACACCGTCGCGAGCCGGGTTGATCACGACATTGGCTACTGGCAATCTGCCGGTCTCCACGCCGTTCACCTTGGCCACCGCGTAGGTCACGTCCTGGGTACCCGGGGCGCCGGGCTCCTCGACGACCTGGCGGCTCATGTTCATGGAGGCGTCTTCGATGCGCTGATGGCCCGGCTCCAACGCCACCCGCTCGGTGACCTTCTCGATGCGCATGCGGGTCACCTGAACCTGCATACCCTCGGTGACCGGGGTCGATGCGGCCGGAACGACGGTGTCGTTCTGCTCCAGCGGGGCCCCCGCCGCGGCCAACAGACCGGCCACGTTCGGGGCGGCCAGATGCACTGTCTGCACGTTGCCACCGTCATCGATCCGGACGGTCTTGGCGCTCACCACGGGCAGCGCCATGCCGCCCAGCGGAACCCTGCTGCCGCGGGATGCCGCGGCAGGTGCCTTGTCGGTCATCTTCAGCTGCGCCAGGGCCTCATCGACGGTCGAGGCGGTGGTCCACACCTGCTTGCTGTCATTGCCGTCCAACGACAACTCCAGCGGTCGGCTGCGGCGCAGAACGATGGTGTCGGCCTGGTGCACGGACTCGTCGGCCGAGGGGTAGAGATCATCCCGATCGCCAACCGAGAAACCGTTCTCCTCGACCACATCGATCACGCGCGACTTCATCGTCGTCACGGTCATCGGTGCGCCGTCGACGCTCAGCGTGACGGTTTTGTGCGATCCGACGGCGTAGCCCCCGGCGGCGGTCAACGTGACCAGCAGGGCCCCCACCACGCCTCGCAGCAGCGGAGATCGGGATTCATGAATTTTGTTGAGCGCGTCCACGGTTCTCGCGTTTCTCTCCGGTTCGGACGGCATAGATCACCGCCGGCGGTTGAGGTTTGATCACAAGACGGTAACGAATTGGCCTACGTGCGGCAACTCCCGTTAAGTCCGTACACCCGCGCCGCAGTGGCTGCGGTCTCGGACGCGACCTCTTCGGCAGGTCGGTCCAGCAACTCTGCGAGTGCCCGCACAGTGTATGGGAGGCAGTATGGCTCGTTCGGCGCTCCGCGGAACGGATGCGGGGTCAGAAACGGCGCGTCGGTCTCCACCAACAGCTGGCCCGGCGGGATCAACCGAGCGGCTTCCCGCAGCTCAGCCGCATTACGGAAGCTGACCGTGCCCGAAAGGCTCAAAACCCAGCCGGCCTCGACGCAGGTGTGAGCCATCTCCGGTCCCGAGGAAAAACAGTGGAAGATCACTGTCTCGGGCGCTCCTTCGGCACGGAGTACGTCGAGCACCTCGGCGTCGGCATCCCGGTTGTGGATCATCAACGGCTTGCCGGTCCGCTTGGCCAGGTCGATGTGCCACGCGAAACCCTCGCGCTGCTCGGCGGGCGTCGCGCAGCCGTCCAGCCGGCCCGGCCAGTACAGGTCCATCCCGGTCTCCCCCACCGCGACCACCCGCGGATGGGCGGCCAGCCGCTCGACCTCGGCCCTGGCCGCGTCGTCGAGCGCATTGGCCCGGGTGGGGTGCAATGCCACCGCCCCGAAAACCCGCTCATCAGCTTCGACGGCCGTGGCCACCCAGCGTGCCGAGTCGAGATCGTCGGCGATGGTGACCGCCTGGCCCACTCCAACGGCGGCCGCGCGGTCCATGATCGCCCGGACGTCCTGTGCCGTCTGCGCGCCGCAGGCGTCGAGATGGGTATGTGCGTCGACCAGCGGAGCCAACGGCTCCGGAGCCGGCGGCTTCTCCCTGGCTGAGCGTTTGGATCCCACCGCAACACAATAAGGTGGGGTCCAAATGAGTGAGCCTTTCTACATAACTACGGCCATCGCCTACCCGAACGGCGCGCCGCACATCGGGCACGCCTACGAGTACATCGCCACCGATGCGATCGCCCGGTTCAAGCGACTCGACGGCTTCGATGTGCGCTACCTGACCGGCACCGACGTGCACGGCCAGAAGATGGCCGACACCGCCGCAGCCGAGGGCATCTCGGCCGCCGAGCTGGCCAACCGCAACTCCGACGTGTTCCAGGGGTTGCAGGAGAAGCTCAACATCTCCTTCGACCGGTTCATCCGCACCTCCGACGCCGACCACTACGAGGCGTCCAAGGAGATCTGGCGCCGGATGAACGAGGCCGGCGACATCTACCTGGGCACCTACTCCGGTTGGTACTCGATCCGCGACGAACGATTCTTCGCCGAGGACGAGACGACCGCGGGACCCGACGGCACCCGCACCGCGATCGAGACCGGCACCCCCGTCACCTGGACCGAGGAGCAGACCTACTTCTTCCGGTTGTCGGCCTACGCCGAGCGCCTGCTGGCCCACTACGAGGCCCACCCCGAATTCATCGGGCCCGATGTGCGCCGCAACGAGATCGTCAGCTTCGTCTCGGGCGGGCTGAAGGATCTGTCGATCTCGCGGACCACGTTCGACTGGGGTGTGCCGGTCCCCGACCACCCCGATCACGTGATGTACGTGTGGGTGGACGCGCTGACCAACTACCTCACCGGCGTCGGCTTCCCGGACGTGGCCTCCGATGCTTTTCAGAAGTACTGGCCGGCCAAGCTGCACATGATCGGCAAGGACATCATCCGGTTCCACAGCGTGTACTGGCCCGCGTTCCTGATGTCGGCCGGCATCGCGCTGCCCGAGCGGGTCTTCGCGCACGGCTTCATCAACGTCAAGGGCGAGAAGATGAGCAAGTCGGTCGGCAACGTAGTCGACCCGATCGCGCTCGTCGACACGTTCGGCCTCGATCAGGTGCGCTACTTCTTCCTTCGCGAGGTGTCCTTCGGGCAAGACGGAAGCTACAGCGACGAAGCCATCATCGGCCGGATCAACGCCGACCTGGCCAACGAGCTGGGCAACCTCGCCCAACGGTCACTGTCGATGGTGGCCAAGAACCTCGACGGCGTGGTTCCCGATCCGGGATCGTTCAACGACGACGACGCCGCCCTGCTGAGCGCCGCGGACGCGCTACTCGAACAGGTGCGCACGCACTACGATGTGCCCGCGATGCACCTCGCACTTGAATCGATCTGGTCGGTCCTCGGCGCAGCCAACCGCTATTTCTCGGCCCAGGAGCCGTGGGTACTGCGCAAGTCCGACGATCCAGCCGACCAACAGCGGTTCGGTACGGTGCTCTACACAACGCTCGAGGTGGTGCGAATCGCGGCGCTGCTGACGCAGCCGGTGATGCCGGACTCCATGGCCAAACTGCTCGACCTGCTGGGCCAGCCGACCGACGCACACGACTTCGACTCCATCGGGACCCGGCTCAAGCCAGGTACCGAATTGCCCGCGCCCACCGGGGTTTTCCCCCGCTACCAGATGGACTGAGATGGCTGTACTACACGAGAAACTGCAGGCGATCTACGAGGAAGTATCGCAACGCAACGCCGGTGAGCAGGAGTTCCACCAGGCCGTCTACGAGGTCCTGACCAGCCTCGGACCAGTGGTGGCCAAGCATCCCGACTACGCCGACGGCGCCATCATCCGCCGGCTGTGCGAGCCCGAGCGGCAGATCATCTTCCGGGTCCCCTGGCTCGACGACTCCGGCACCGCGCAGATCAACCGTGGCTTCCGTGTCGAATTCAACTCGGCGCTCGGCCCCTTCAAGGGCGGGCTGCGGTTCCACCCCTCGGTCTATCTCGGCATCGTGAAGTTCCTTGGCTTCGAGCAGATCTTCAAGAACTCGCTGACCGGCCTACCGATCGGCGGCGGCAAGGGCGGGTCGGACTTCGACCCCAAGGGCCGCTCCGACGCCGAGGTGATGCGCTTCTGTCAGTCCTTCATGACCGAGCTGTACCGCCACATCGGTGAGTACACCGACGTCCCGGCCGGCGACATCGGCGTCGGCATGCGCGAAATCGGTTACCTGTTCGGCCAGTACAAGCGGATCACCAACCGCTACGAATCCGGCGTGCTCACCGGCAAGGGCCTGACCTGGGGCGGGTCGCAGGTCCGCACCGAGGCCACCGGCTACGGCACGGTCTTCTTCGTCGACGAGATCCTGCGGTCGAGCGGGCAGTCCTTCGACGGCAAGCAGGTCGTTGTGTCCGGTTCGGGCAATGTGGCGATCTACGCCATCGAGAAGGTGCATTCGCTGGGCGGGACCGTGGTGGCCTGCTCGGACTCCAGCGGCTACGTGCGCGACGACAAGGGCATCGACCTCGACCTGCTCAAAGAGGTCAAGGAACTGCGCCGGGGCCGCATCGAGGATTACGCGGAGGCCCGTGGCGGCGCCGCACATGTCGTGACAGACCGCAGCGTGTGGGAGGTGCCGTGCGACATCGCGTTGCCCTGTGCCACCCAGAACGAGGTCTCCGGCGACGACGCGACCATGCTGATCAAGAACGGCTGCTCGATCGTGGCCGAGGGCGCCAACATGCCGTGCACGCCTGACGCGGTGAAGTACTTCGAAGAGGCCGGGGTGCGCTTCGCCCCGGGCAAGGCCGCCAATGCCGGTGGTGTGGCCACCAGTGCGCTGGAGATGCAGCAGAACGCCTCGCGAGACTCGTGGACCTTCAACGACACCGAGGAGCGGCTGGCCGACATCATGCGCCGCATCCACGATCGCTGCCTCACCACCGCCGACGAGTACGGCCAGCCGGGCAATTACGTGGCCGGCGCCAACATCGCCGGCTTCATCCGGGTGGCCGACGCGATGCTGGCGTTGGGCCTGGTCTGACCACACCTCCGGGTGATGTAGGTCACATCACCGAAGAGTCCTGTCACAAATCCGCGTCCCGCGGTGTCTTGAGGGCACAAGCCTTTGAGAACAGGAGACGCTCCCATGACCGAAACATCTGCGCAGAACACCCGAGTGGTCGTGATCGGCGGAGGGTATGCCGGTGTGCTGGCAGCCAACCGGCTGCAGGGCACACCGGGAGTGGCTGTCACGCTGGTCAATCCGCGGCCCGAGTTCGTCGAACGGATCCGGCTGCACCAGCTGGTGGCCGGAAACCACGACGCCACTGCGGCCTACGACACCTTGTTGGGTGCCGGGGTGCGGCTGCTGGTCGACGGTGCCGAGTACATCGACGCCGACATCCGCCAGGTGCAGCTGACGTCCGGCGACGTGATCGATTACGACTACCTGGTCTACGCCGTCGGCAGCACCGGCGGGGTGCCCGCCTCCGTGCCCGGCGCTGCTGAATTCGCCTATCCGCTTTCGGAATTGGAGCAGGCACAGCGCTTGCACGCCCGGCTGCAGGACGTGCCGATGTCGGCACCGGTGGTCGTGGTCGGCGGCGGGCTGACCGGCATCGAGGCGGCCAGCGAGCTGGCCGAGGCGGGCCGCAAGGTCACGCTCGTCACCGATGTGGTCGGCGCGTCGGTGGGCGCAGGCGCCCGTCGCTCGATCGTCAAGGCGCTCACCAAGCTGGGTGTCTCGATCATCGACGGACCCGAGGTCCTGGTGACCGCGATCGAAGCCGACGCCATCACGCTGGCCGACGGTAACCGCCTGCCCAGCGCGGTGACGGTGTGGACCACCGGGTTCGGCGTGCCCGGGCTGGCCGCCGCGAGCGGACTGCGTACCGACGAGCTGGGCCGGCTGCTCACCGACGAAACCCTGACCAGTGTCGACGACGCGCGCATCGTGGCGGCCGGCGACGCCGCCTCACCGTCGGGGGTTCCACTGCGGATGAGCTGCCAGTCCGCGGGCCCGTTGGGGGTCCAGGCGGCCAACACCGTGCTGGCCCGCATCGCGGGCGCCGAGCCCAAGGTGATCAACCAGGCCTTCGCCGGACAGTGCGTGAGCGTCGGCCGTAATGCCGGGACGGTGCAGCTGTGCCACTCGGACGACAGCCCGCGCCGCGTCTTCATCGGCGGACGGACCGGCGCCTTCTTCAAGGAGCAGGTCTGCCGGGCGACGCTGACGTTCCTGCGCAAGGAGGGCGTGAAGCCTGGGTCGTACTTCTGGTTCAAGGGCGACAACCGAGCGCGCCAACTGGCCGAGGCACAGCAGGGGACACTGGTCTGATGAACATGCCCGGCGCAGGTAACTCGACCTCGTACTCGAACGAACACGCCGAACGGTTCACTTTGCTGCGGCCGTTGTTGTTCACCATCGCCTACGAGATCCTAGGGACGGCAACGGAATCCGATGACGTCCTGCAGGAGAGTTACCTGCGCTGGGCCGAGGTGGAGCTGGACACCGTCCGCGATACCAAGGCGTTTCTGGCCCAGCTCGTCACCCGTCAGGCGCTCAATGCCCTTCGCGCCCAGTCGCGGCGACGCGAGGAGTACGTGGGCCCGTGGCTGCCCGAACCGCTGCTGTTGACGGGCGGGGTCGCAGACGACGCATCAGCCGATGTGGTGCTGGCCGAGTCGGTTTCGATGGCCATGCTGGTGGTGCTCGAGACATTGACCCCCGACGAGCGCGCAGTGTTCGTGTTGCGCGAGGTGTTCGGCTTCAGTCACGACGAAATCGCTTCGGCGATCGGCAAATCCAGTGCATCGGTGCGCCAGATGGCACACCGGGCCCGCAACCATGTGCAATCACGGCGCAAACGGTTCGAACCCGTCGACCCGCAGGTGTCGACGGAGATCACCCAGCGGTTTTTCGCCGCCGCCACGACGGGCGACATGAATGTGCTGCTGGAATTGCTCGCGCCCGACGTGGTGTGGACGGCCGACAGCGACGGCAAGCGCAGCGCCGCGCGCAGGCCGGTGATCGGGGCGCAGCCGGTGGCCAAGCTGGTGATCGGCCTCATGCGGTTCATCGAGCAGGGCGGCCGCTTCGAGCCCACGACCTACAACAACGCCCCGGCGTACAAGCTGTACCTCGAAGACAGCTTCGAGGGCGTGGTCACGGTCGAGGTCGCCGACGGCAAGATCACCCACTTCTACGCGATGCGCAACCCAGACAAGCTGACCGGCGTCGACATCCCTCGGGTGATCAGCCGCTGAGTTTCTCCGCCCAGGAGACCGAACTCGCACCGTTTCACGCGGAAATGGGCAGTTTTGCGTCTGCTCGCGCCAGGCAGCAAGCTAGCTCCATGCGGATCGAGCGGCTCGGCGCGCTGGGCGATGCCCCGGCGGTGCTGCGCGGTGTCGCCGCGGCGGCCGCCAGCGCCGGCGTGGCGCCGCCCGCCGCGTTGATCGGCGACTGGTTCTCCTCCCGCGCGGTGATCGCCCCCTCGGTCTCGGTGACATCGGTTGCGCCCGACGCCGCCTTCGCCGTGGCACAGGACGCTTCAGGGCCGTCGGGCGCCGTCGGCGGCGGGTGGTTCGGCTACCTCGCCTACCCGGATCCGGGTGCCGATGGCACACCACCGCAGATCCCGGCGGCCGCCGGCGGCTGGTCGGACTGCGTATTACGCCAGGACGCCGAGGGCATCTGGTGGTTCGAAAGCCTCAGCGGCGCAGCACTTCCCGTGTGGCTGCGAGCACCGGAACCGGCGCAGCCAGGGGGCTACACCCTGAGCTGGGTGGCCCCCGACCGCGATGATCACCGCCGCGGCGTGCTGGCCTGCCTGGACGCCATCGCGGCGGGCGAGGTGTATCAAGCCTGTGTGTGCACCAGGTTCACCGGCCATATGGACGGCGAACCGATCGATTTCTTCACCGAGGCGGTGGCCCGGACCGCGCCCGCACGGGCCGCGTACGTGGCCGGCGACTGGGGTGCGGTGGCGTCACTGTCGCCGGAGTTGTTCCTGCGCCGGGCGGGCACCGCGGTGACCTCCAGCCCGATCAAGGGCACCCTGCCGTCCTCGGCCGACCCTGCCGCCCTGCTGGCTTCCGTCAAGGACGTCGCCGAGAACGTCATGATCGTCGACCTGGTCCGCAACGACCTGGGACGAGTCGCGACCACCGGCAGTGTGACGGTGCCCGAACTCCTCGCGGTACATCCGGCACCCGGCGTCTGGCACCTGGTCTCGACCGTTACCGCCGAAGTGCCCACGCAGGTGCCGATGAGCGCACTGCTGGATGCCACCTTCCCCCCGGCGTCGGTGACCGGCACGCCGAAGCGACGGGCCCGCCAGCTGCTACGGCAGTGGGAACCGGCGCGGCGCGGAGTCTATTGCGGCACAGTCGGATTGGCGTCTCCCGTGGCGGGATGCGAGCTGAACGTCGCGATCCGGACCGTGGAGTTCGGCGCCGGCGGCTCGGCGGTGCTCGGCGTGGGCGGCGGCATCACCGCCGATTCCGACGTCGACGCGGAATGGGAAGAGTGCCTGCACAAAGCAGCCTCGATCGTTCAGTCCCGGGCGCGCAGCACAGCGTCGTAGAGCTCGCGCCGTGACGGCGCCCCCGGGTTCGCAGCGATCACCTGGGCGCAGGCGTCCTTGACCCGGATGCCGTCGGCCACCAGTTCCTCGACCTCGGCCACCAGGTCGGGCAGTTCCACCGACGGGGTGCCGCCGGCCAACACCACGGTGATCTCCCCCAGCACTCCGTCGGCGGCCCACTCCGCGAGCTCGGCCAGACTGCCCCGGCGGACCTCCTCGTGCGTCTTGGTGAGCTCGCGGCACACCACGGCACGGCGCTCCGGTCCCAGCACCTCGACGGCGTCGCGCAGGGTCTCGGCCAGCCGGCGCGGGGATTCGAAGAACACGCTGGTGCGCGATTCGGCAGCCAGGGTCTGCAGCCAGGCCAGCCGGGCCGCGTGTTTGCGCGGCGCGAAACCCTCGAAACAGAACCGGTCCGAGGCCAGCCCGGACACCGCCAACGCCGTCGTCACCGCAGAAGGGCCCGGCAGGCAGGAGACCGGCAGCCCGGCCTCGGCACAGGCTGCCACCAGCCGGTAGCCGGGGTCGTTGATCAACGGCATACCGGCGTCGCTGACCACCAGCACCGTCGCGCCCGCCGCGATCTCGGAAACCAGCCCGGGCACGCGGCTCGCCTCGTTCTGGTCGAAGAAGCTGAGGATCCGCCCGGACGGTTGCACGCCCAGCGATTGGGCCAGCGCACGCGCGCGCCGGGTGTCTTCGGCCGCCACGATGTCAGCCGTCGTCAACGCCTCGACCAGCCGCGTCGACGCATCATCGGGCCGACCCAGCGGCGTGGCGCCGATCAGTAGTTTGCCGGGTGTCACGCCAGACAGCCTACGATCGCTTGCGTGACCGCCACCGCCACCGATACGCCGACGGCTGGTCGCTCGGTCCCCCTGATCAGCCCCGCGCCGCTGATCCCGCCTTCCGATTTCGGCCCGACGGACCGGCTACAGGGCTGGTTGATGACGGCAGTCATCACCGGCCTGGCCGCGATAAGCCGGTTCCTGAACCTGGGCTCGCCGACCGACGCGGGCACCCCGGTGTTCGACGAGAAGCACTATGCGCCGCAGGCCTGGCAGATGCTCTACAACCACGGCGTCGAGGACAACCCCGGCTACGGGCTCGTGGTGCACCCGCCTGTGGGCAAGCAGTTGATCGCGATCGGCGAGGCACTGTTCGGTTACAACGGCCTCGGCTGGCGGTTCTCCGGCGCGCTGTGCGGTGTGCTGATCGTGATGCTGGTGGTGCGGATCGGGCGCCGGATCAGCCGCTCCACCCTCGTCGGCGGTATCGCCGGACTCCTGCTGATCGCCGACGGGGTCAGCTTCGTCTCGGCGCGCACGGCACTGCTGGACGTATTCCTGGTGACGTTCGTGGTGGCGGCGTTCGCCTGCCTGATGGTGGACCGCGACGACGTCCGCCGGCGCATGCACACCGCCTTCGTGGAAGGCCGGATCGCCGAGACACCCTGGGGTCCGCGGCTGGGCGTGCGGTGGTGGCGGTTCGGTGCGGGCGTGCTGCTCGGTCTGGCATGCGCCACGAAATGGTCCGGGCTGTACTTCGTGGCGTTCTTCGGCGTGATGACGCTGGTGCTCGACGCGATCGCGCGCAAGCAGTACCACGTACCGGCGCCCTGGCGAGGCATGCTGCGCCGTGATGTGGGGCCGGCCGCTTATGTGTTCGGTCTGATCCCGTTCGCGGTGTACCTGGCGTCGTACGGGCCGTGGTTCGCCTCCGAGACCGGCATCAACCGGTACGAGGCGGGGCAGTCCATCGGCGAGAACAGCATCATCCCGCTGCCCGACGCGCTGCGCTCACTGTGGCATTACACCTACGCCGCCTACCACTTCCACGCCGGACTGACGAACGCCGACGGCAACCACCACCCATGGGAATCCAAGCCCTGGACCTGGCCGATGTCGTTGCGGCCGGTGCTCTACGCGATCGACAACCACGATGTCGCCGGATGCGGCACACAGTCCTGCGTCAAAGCCGTGATGCTGGTGGGCACTCCGGCGATGTGGTTCATCGCGGTGCCGGTGCTCGGCTGGGCCCTGTGGCGGGCCGTGGTACGACGGGACTGGCGCTACGGCGTGGTCCTGGTCGGCTACTCGGCAGGTTTCCTGCCCTGGTTCTTCGACATCGACCGGCAGATGTACTTCTTCTACGCGACGGTGATGGCGCCGTTCCTGGTGCTGGCGATCGCGCTGATTCTCGGCGACATCCTGTACAAACCCAATCAGAACCCCGAACGCCGAACGTTGGGCCTGCTGGTGGTGTGCTTCTACGTGGCGTTGGTGATCGCGAACTTCGCGTGGTTGTACCCGGTCCTGACGGGCATCCCGATTTCGCAGTCGACCTGGAATCTGGAGATCTGGCTGCCTTCGTGGCGGTAGTTGGGTGTTGACGGCCCTGCGTCGGGAGGGGCTGTGCGTCGATTTCTACGTGTTGGCTGCGAAACCCCGCTCATAGCGACCCTCAAGTCGAAAGCGACGAGCAAGGGCGGCCGGGCCACGACCGTGGCGTAGAAATCCGTGGTCTGAACCGGCGAGCAGGCGCACGCCCAGACGAGCTAGAGCAGGTCCCGCGCCGCCGGGCACGACATACAGCGCGGCCCGCCGCGGCCCGTGCCCAGCTCCGAAGCCTCGATCGGCAGCACCTCGATGCCCGAATCCGCCAGCCGGGCATTGGTTTCGGCATTGCGCTCGTAGGCCACCACCACACCCGGCGCCAGAGCCAGGGTGTTGTTGCCGTCGTCCCACTGCTCGCGTTCAGCCGTCACCGGGTCGAGCCCTGTGTCGATCACCCGCAGCTGCTCGATTCTCATCGCAGCAGCGGCGGCCTGCACGAATGGCACTTCGTCGTCGATCCGGATGCCGGCTTCGGTGCGGTGAATGGTGAACGCCGACAACGAGTCCACGATGTTGGGATACATCACCACCGCGTCGACATCGACCATGGTGCACACGGTGTCCAGGTGCATCTGGGCACGCTCCTGCCGGATCGGCACTGCGAGCACGGTGTGGGCGAGGTCGTCGTCGAACAGACTGCGCGCCAACGCCTCGGCACCGGCCGGCGTGGTCCGCTCCCCCACACCGACCGCCACCACACCGGGCCCGAGCAGCAGCACGTCGCCGCCTTCGACGGGCGCCGAGCGCGACTCGTAGGCCCGCCGGACGCCGAGGAATCGCGGATGGTGGGCGTAGATCAGATCGGTCAGCGAGGTCTCGCGCACCCGGGCCGGCAGGGCGAGCGAGGTGATGGCCACCCGCGGGCCGATCCAGAACGACGAATCCCGGGTGAACAGCAGGTTGGGCAGGGGCTCGATCACGAAGTCTCCGCCGTGGTGCATGAGGCGCACCAGCGACAGTTCGGCACCGTGAAAGGGCACCTCGTTGAAGGTCATTCCGGCCATCAGGATGTGGGCCAGATCGGCCGGCGGCAGGCCACGTAGATAGGCCGAAAGTTCCTGGGCCAGGGGTACACCCAGCCGTCGTGCGTCGACCGCAGCGGAGATGCCGTGCATGCGGGCGGCGCCGCTGTCGAGTGCCTCGGTCAGCAGATCCGCCAAGAGCAGCACCTCGACGCCGCGGGACCGCAGCACTGCCGCGAAGGCGTCGTGCTCCCGCTGCGCCTTGGCCACCCAGGGCAGCCCGTCGAACAGCAGGGCATCGTTGTTGCGCGGGGTGAGCCGCTGCAACTCCGGCCCCGGCCGGTGCAGGATCACGGCGCGCAGTGTGCCGACCTCGGAATTGGAACCGAACGCCGCAGTTTCCACACCATGACGTTAACTCAACTATGGTTGAGGTGTATGGAGACGCACGAGTTAACTCCTGGCGAGATGTCGCAGCGCAGCGGCGTGGCGGTGTCGGCACTGCACTTCTATGAGCGCGAGGGGCTGATCGCCAGCCGCCGCACCTCGGGGAATCAGCGTCGCTACGCACGCGAGACGCTGCGCCGCGTGGCGTTCATCCGGATGTCGCAACGCCTCGGCATTCCGCTGGCCCGCATCCGCGAGGCACTGGCCGGCCTGCCCGCCGACCGGGTGCCGACGAGCAAGGACTGGGCCAAGCTCTCGGCCGGGTGGCGCCAGGACCTCGATGACCGCATCGTGCATCTACAACGGTTGCGCGACAACCTGACCGGCTGCATCGGCTGCGGCTGCCTGAGCCTCAAGACCTGCCTGCTGACCAACCCGGGGGATGTCCTCGCCGAGCAGGGCCCGGGCGCCTCCCGCCTCTAACGCAATCGAACGTCTGTGCGATACACTCGCGCGCATGGAGCTGGCGTTGCAAGGCTCACTGTTCGAGCACGCTGAACGGCGTCGACTCGGCAACGGCGCCTGGGTGGAGCTGCGCTCGGGCTGGTTGCCCGACGCCGACTCGCTGTTCGAGGAGTTGATGGACGGGATCCCCTGGCGGTCCGAGGAACGGGAGATGTACGACCGCGTCGTGGCGGTTCCGCGTCTGGTCAGCTTCCACCACCTGATCGACGAACCGGTACCGCATCCGCGGCTCAAGCAGATCCGGCGCAGGCTCAACGACACCTTCGGCGGCGAGCTCGGTGAACCGTTCACCACCGCGGGCCTGTGCCTGTACCGCGACGGCAATGACAGCGTCGCCTGGCACGGCGACACCATCGGCCGCAGCCGCACCGAGGACACCATGGTGGCAATCGTCGGGCTTGGCGCGACAAGGGTTTTCGCACTGCGCCCACGCGGCGGTGGCCACGCCCTGCGGTTACAGCACCGCCACGGCGACCTGCTGGTGATGGGCGGATCGTGTCAACGCACGTGGGAGCATTCGATACCGAAGACCACCAGCCTCGTCGGGCCGCGCATCAGCATCCAGTTCCGCCCGCAGGACGTGCGCTGAGGCGCCGGGGCTAGCCCCGTACCGCGGCGACCGCCGCGCTGAGCAGCTCGCGGGCCCGCTTGTCGTCCACCGGTGCCACCGGCTTGTCCGGGACCACCAGGGGATTGGCCGTGACGATCACCATGAACGTGTCGAAACTGGCGACGTAGTTGTACAACTCGCCGGTGCGCGCCTGGCCGCCCATCGCGGTCTGCACGATGCGGTGCGTCCCCGTGGTGCGGGCACCGTCGATCTTCGGCGCCTCGACCACGTCCACCTGCCCGCGCATCCCAGGGCCCAGGAACTTCACCTGCTTGCACGCATCGCCGGGATCGTTCAGCGGGACCGGCTCCGAGGTCTCCAACGCCATCACGATGAACCGGTTACCCGCGCCTTCGGCCGTGGTGGCCGCCACGTTGCCCTTCAGGTCCTCCGGCAGGGACTGTCCCTCGGCGAACTTCGCGCAATCGGCAGGTTCGATCTTGACCCCCGGCGGCATCTTGTGCGGCGCGAGCTTCTTGGGGTCGATCCCGGCCGGGGCGACGTCGGTGACCTTGAACTCCGGCCCGAAGCTGGAGCGCACCTTGGCGACGTTGGCGATGTCCGCGTTGGCGGACGTCGACTGGTCCGATTGACCGCACGCGACCAATCCGGTGGCGCAGGCAAGGACGCCCGCGGCGGCGAGTAAGACGTTGCGGTTCTCCATCGCTGGACAACATACCTGGGCTCGCCCACATACCCGGGGCGACCGGCTCAGCCGCGTAACGCCGAAACCGATTTCACCAGGAGATCGGAGGTGAACGCGGTATCGAGCGCAGGATTGGGCGATCCGGGATCCGTGACGACGGTGATGAAGACGTGGTAGTCAGCACCCTCGGAAAGCAGATCGGCGGTGAAAGTGTCGGCGTGCGATCTGGTTTCGGTGCCACCTTCGACGACTGTGGTGACCGCGGTGGACATCCCCGTGGTCACCGCGCCCTCGATCGCCGGAGCTGCAACGGACGTCACGGTTCCGGTGGAATGTCCGCCCGACACGCTCCACTGTTCGCACGGCCCTTCGGCGCCGGGGTCGGGCGCGTCCGCACCGGGATGCCCCGCTTTTTCTTTCGCGACGGCCGCGTACACGATGCCCCCGGGCCCCGAGGCCGACCAACCCCTGCCGGGTTCGGTGCCAGGGGCGGCCGCCGCTGCGCACCGCGACGGGTCGGCGGTCCAGTCCGGCCCGAATCCCCACAGCGACACGGGGGTCGCCTGCGGGTCGATGGCCACCACTTCGTAGCCGGACGGCAGGTCCTGGCGCACCCGGTCGATGCGGGCCGGGTTCACGGTGGCGACACTGGTGGTCTGAGGCGACGAAGATGTCGACGTCGGTTGCGGCGCCGGCCGCGGTCCGCATGCCACCCCACCGGTCAGGGTGCACACCAGGAGAACCGTCGGGACGGCGAAAAGGCGCACGGCGATTTGATACCACAGCCCCGGGTTTGCTGTCGAGGACGGCCACAGCGCCCATTGTCAACTCGTTTTTCGGGCCTGACAACACGACAAGTGTTGCGATACAGCGGAATTTAACCGTGGCGCGAGTGGTTGCCACCGGTGGGACATCCACGATCATGAGGGGCAGAACAGGTGTACGGACTGACTGGAGCTGTGCTGGCCGGCGGCGCGCTGTCGGCCCTCGCCCTGGGTTTCCCCGCCGCGGCCCCCGCCTCGCCGTCAGGGGTGGGGTCCGCGCAGGACACCGCCGACGAACTGGCGCGACAGGGCTTCGACGTCATCATCTACCGGGCCGGTACGGCTGCCCTCGATCGGTGCACCGTCTCGTCGGTCCGGCCGGCGCAGATTCTGCAGCGGACGGTGTATCTGTCCGCAAACTGCTGAGCGCGGCCCAGCCGGTCACGCCGTCGAACGTTTCACTGTGCAAAAGTTGGCGGCCCCGGACTGGGGCTTCTGCCAGCTGATGCGCAGGAAAGCGTTTATCGTGCAGATCAGTTGCGCCTCGCCGGGGCGTCCCACCGATTGGAGACCGATGACCACCTCAATGCGGGCCGGTGGAATCGCCATCGCTGCCGTCGCACTCGGGGTCGCACTCGCCGGCTGCGCCAGCAAGACAATATCCGGCACGGCCACCGAGGCTCCCGGGGCCGCCGGAACCAGTGAATCCAGCGCCGCCCCGTCCAAGACCAACGACAAGGGCAACCCGACCGGTCACCAGTACACGATCGTGGACTACATCCGCGACAACAACATCACCGAAACCCCGGTACACCAAGGCGATCCGGGCACACCCTCGCTGGAGCTTCCGATTCCCGAGGGCTGGACGGATGCGACGTCGTCGGCGCCCGAATGGGCCTGGGCCGCAATCGTATCCACCGATCCGGCGTTCGAAGCAGATCCGCCGTCCATCATCGCGCTGATGTCCAAGCTCACCGGTGACGTCGACCCGGCCAAGATCTTGGAGTACGCACCGAACGAGATCAGGAACCTGCCGGGTTACGAGAACCAGGGCGACGGGTCGGCGGGCCAGCTGAGCGGATTCGATTCGTACCAGATCGGTGCCACCTACGTGAAGGACGGCGCCACCCGCCTGATCGCGCAGAAGACGGTGGTGATTCCGGGATCCGACGGGCTGTTCGTCCTGCAGTTCAACGCCGATGGCACCGAGGATCAGATGGGTCCGCTGATGGATGCCACCTCGACGATCGACGAGCAGACGGTCATCACGCCATAGCCACCTGCCGAGAGAAGGCCGACGCCGCGGCCACCTGCTCACGCGTCGGCCGTACTCCCGTGTACCGCTCGAATTGTTCGGCGGCCTGTAGCGCGATCACCTCGGCGCCGGTGATGACCGGCACGCCGGCCGCCCGGGCCGCGGTGATCAACGGCGTCTCGGCAGGCATCGCCACGACGTCGACGACTGCGCCCGCCGCCGCGATGGTGGCCGGTTCGAACGCACTGCGGTGTTCGTCGGGTCCGTCCGCCATCCCGATCGGGGTGACGTTGACCAGGATGGGTGCCGTCAGGGTGCCGACCTCGGGCGCGTAGCCGTAGCCCAGCGTGTCAGCCAGTGCGCGCCCGGTTTCGGGATTGCGCGCGACCACCGTCCCGTTGCGAAAACCTTTGTCCCGCAAGGCCGCACCAACCGCCTTGGCCATGCCGCCGCTGCCCTGGATCAACACCGCGTCATCCGGGTTCAACCGCTCGACGAGTTCCTGCACCGCCAGGTAGTCGGTGTTGGAGGCGACGAGACGGCCCCCGGGCACCGACAGGTCGTTGACGATCGTGTTGACCGCATCGATGGCCCGCGCCGACGGTTCGACCTCGTCGACAAGGTCGATGACGTCCTTCTTGAACGGCATCGACACCGAGCAACCTCGAATGCCCAAGGCCCGCACGCCGCCGATCGCCGCGGCGATATCGGTTGTGGTGAAAGCCTTGTAGAGGTAGTCCAGTCCGAGTTGGTCGTAGAGATAGTTGTGGAACCGGGTGCCGATGTTGCTGGGCCGGGCCGCCAGCGAGATGCACACACGGGTGTCTTTGCTCAATGGTGGCCTCCGGCCACGTGCGGTCATTGGTGGCGTCCGGCCACCGGTGGGCAGCGCCTCACTCACTGGCTCACCGCCCGGATCACCTGCCGGGTCGCATCCCGGATCTTCGCCGCCAGTTCAGGTTCCAGGCTGATCGTGTCGACGGTGGGCACCGCCACGTCGGTGAGCACCACCCCGAGGTCCTCACGCTCCCAAACCGCACCGAGCCGGTCCAGGATGCGTCGCATCGCGTAGTTGTCACTCAACACCCGGGCGGTAAAGCGTTTGATCCCAAGGTAATCCGCGGACACCACCAGGGCATCCATCAGAAACGTGCCGATACCGCGGCCCTGATAGTCGTCGCCGACGGTGAATGCCACCTCGGCCGTCGTCGCATCGTGTCCTTCGCGGACCACGCGGGCGTCGGCGACGACGGGCCCCAGTGCTCCCTCGGTCATCACCCAGACGAAATGGTCGGCGTAGTCGACCTCGAAGAGGTACTCCAGCAGCGCCTTTGTGGGCTTGCGCACGGACTGAAAACGCCGGTAGAGGGTCTCACTGGAAAACTCGACGGGGCCGTTCATGGTGCGTTCGACATCGCCGGGCAGTACCGGCCGCAGGTAGAACCAGTCGCCGGTGCGCACCTGGACCGGGATCGGTGTGATGAACGCGGCCAATCGTTGGCGCGCGATGCGCACCATGCGGTCGAACATGCCGGGCAGGTGCAGGATCACTTCGAACGCATCGCGGTCCCCCACCCAGCCCGTGACCGGATCGAGTGCCGTCACAGTGGCGGTGCGCGACGCATCGCGCAGTAGCGCGATCTCACCGATGATCAGACCGGGCTCCAGATCCGCGACGACGGCCTGGCCGTCCGGCCCGTCGTGGACCACCCGGGTGCGCCCGGAGGCGATCAGCATGAACGTCAGAGCCGGGTCACCCTGCCGGATCAGCACCTGGCCCGGCGCGACCGACAGCGGCCGCAGCAGGACTGCCAACGGCGCCAGTACGGACGGCCGGCAACCGGCGAAGAATTCCAGCGCTGCCAGGTCGTCGGCACTGATCTCGGTCAGATCGGCCACGCCCCCAAGGCTACGACGCCGCCGCGGGCCCGGTCAGGGCTTGGCGAATCCGGCCTTGGCAAGTGCTTTTTGGCCGGCCTCACCCGTGACCAGGTCGACGAAGCGGTGTGCCAGGTCAGCGTGCCCGGACTGTTTGAGCACGGCGATCGGATAGGTGTTGACCGCCTGGGCGGCCTCGGGGAATGCGACGTTGCTCACCTTGTCCCCGGCTCCGGCGGCGTCGGTGACGTAGACGAGGCCGGCGTCGGCCTGCCCGGTGGTCACCTTGCCGAGCACGTCGGTGACCGAGGTCTCCTCGCTCACCGGGGACAGCGTGACGCCGGTGGCCTTCTCGACCTTTTCGGTGGCACCGCCGCACGGCACGGGCGGCGCGCACACCACGACGGTGGTTCCCGGCTTGGCCAGGTCGGCGAAAGTCTTGATGCCCTTGGGGTTTCCCGGGGCGACGGCGATGGTGAGGGTATTGGTGGCGAAGTTGACCGGGCCCCCCTCCACGAGGTCCGCGCTCACCGCCTTTTCCATGTTCCGGGTGTCCGCCGAGGCGAACACGTCGGCGTCGGCCCCCTGGGTGAGCTGGGTGACCAGGTCCGAGGATCCGGCGAACGAGAACTCCACGGAGCTCCCCGGGTTGTCGGTTTTGAACTGCTCGCCGATTTCGGTGAACGCGGATTTCAGCGACGCGGCGGCGAACACGGTGATCGAACCGCTCCCGGCGCTGGAAGGGGAAGCCGGGGCCGATTCCGTGGCCGAACTGCAGCCACCGATGAGGGCCGTTGCTGCCACCCCGGTCAGTGCCAGGGCGAACATCCGGGCTCGGGTCATGACTTTCCTTTCGGCGTTTCCACGATCACGGTCGTGGCCTTGACCACGGCGACGGCGACACTGCCGGGGGCCAACTCGAGTTCACGCACCGACTGGCTGCTCATCAGCGACACCACGGTGAACGGTCCGCACTGCATCTCGACCTGAGCCATCACCTCGTCGGCAACGACGTTGGTGACCAGACCGGTGAAGCGGTTGCGCGCCGAGCTGCCGATGCCGAGCGGATCCTTTGGCGCCGCAGCGGCGTTGGCCCGCGCGAACGCCGCCAAAGCCGCCCCGTCGATCACCTTGCGGCCGGAGCCGTCGAGGTGGGACGGCAGGGATCCGTCGTCGATCCAGCGTCGCACCGTGTCGTCACTGACCCCGAGCAGTTCGGCTGCCTCACGGACCCGGATCTCTGGCATCGCGTCAGCGTATCGACACCTCGTGCCTCCAACAACAGCAAATACCGACTGATCGCCCCACTAGATCCGCACGTGCGGGTCTTGACCGCCACATCCCCGAATGCTAAGCAAGTGCTCAGCATTCATGGGCAGTTGAGACGAAGGGGAACCACATGGCGCTACAGACAGTTCTGGACGACCTCCGCGACCGACCGGGTACCGGCGAGACGATTCCGGTCATCGATCCCGCGACCGAGGAGCAGATCACCGAGTTCCGGGACTGCGGGCCGGAAGCGGTCAACGACGCCGTCGCCGCTGCGAAATCGGCCTACCAGTCCGGGGTTTGGACCGATATCCCGGCCCGCCAGCGCGCCAAGGTGCTGTGGCAGCTGGGCGATCTGATCGACGAGCACGCCAGGGAATTCGCCGAGCTGGAATCGCTGGACGCCGGCATGCCGCCGATGCAGGCCGAGATGATCGTCTCCACCTGCGCCGAGTTTTTCCGCTACTACGCGGGCTGGTGCACCAAGCTCAACGGCAGCAGCTACCAGGTGCAGATGGAGGGTGGCGTCAACAGCAATTACTCAAACCTGCACGCGTACACCACCAAGGAGCCGTACGGCGTGGTGGGGCTGATCTATCCGTGGAACGGCCCGCTGTTCAACGCCTGCGCCAAGATCGCCCCGGCTCTCGCCGCCGGCTGCTCCAGCGTCGTCAAGCCGGCCGAGGAGACCCCGTTGTCTGCGGTCTTGCTGGAGCGGCTGATCGGCGAGGCCGGCGTCCCCGACGGGGTGGCCAACTTCGTGATCGGATGCGGCGCCACCGCGGGTGCTGCGATCACCGCGCACCCCGATGTCGAGAAGGTCGCCTTCACCGGCTCCACCGAGGTCGGCAAGCAGATCATGCGGGACTCGGCGGACAACTTGAAGAAGGTCACCCTGGAGCTGGGCGGAAAGTCACCGGTGCTGATCTACGAGGACGCCGACCTCGACATGGCGATCATGATGGCCTCGATGGGCATCTTCGTGCATTCCGGGCAGGGCTGTGTGTGCGGATCACGAATCTTCGTGCAGCGCAGCGTGTATGAGCGTGTTGTTCAAGGCATCTCGATGATCGGCGAGAACCTCGTCCTGGGGGGCCCCAAGGATGAGGGCGCCATGATCAGCCCACTGGTCAGCCAGAAGCAGCTCGACCGGGTGCTCGGCTACATCGACCAGGGTAAGCGCGACGGCGTCGAGATCGTTTCCGGCGGTTACCGACTCGACCGCAAGGGTTACTTCGTCAAACCCACGGTGCTGACCAACGTCGACCCGGCCACCAGCCGCCTGTACAAGGAAGAGATCTTCGGACCGGTCGTCACGATCCTTCCCTTCGACGATGACGACGAAGCCATCGCGATGGCCAACGACACCGACTACGGCCTGGCGGCCACCGTATGGACCACCAACCTGGCCCGTGCACACAGCTTGGGTAGGCGCCTGCAGGCCGGCATGGTGGGGCTGAACTGTCAGCTGACGTTTGACCACAACGTGCCGTTCGGCGGTTTCAAGCAGTCCGGAGTCGGCAAGGAGTTCGGCTACGAGGGTATCGAGGGCTACCTCAAGACCAAGTCGATCTGGGCGCAGCTGTAGCGGGCGAGCGTTCGGTCACACCGAGAACCGGACGGCGGCGAGCTCGAGGGCCTTGCCCTCGAGCCGCTGCCCCAGGTAGATCTCGGCCTGCATGAGCCGCTCGCAGTACCACCGGATGTCCTCGGCGTGCTCTCGCGATGCGGTGTACCGCGTCGCCATGGTGGCCACGTCGATACGCCGCGTGTCGCGTACCTTCAGATCCTCCGACACCTGGAAACCGTCGTCCTCGGCGGCGGTGATGGCGTCGAGCACCTGCCCCACTGCCAGGCGGATGTCCCGGCAGCCGTTCTCGGCGATCTCGGACGCCTCCCGCTGAATGTCGCCCTGCCTGCGGACCACGACAGTGTCCGCGCTGACCCGCTCTCCCGCGGCTTCACTGGCGTCGCCGGACCACTCGGCACCACCGGGTGCGTGCACGTTCTGCCGGTGCCACTCGAACAGCGCTTCCGACTCGGCGGCCGATTGTCGCCAGCGGGCGGCAGCTTCCGCCAGATACGTTGTGTCCCAAGCTTCCAGCTGAGAACGAGTCAGGTCTCCACCAGTAGGACCGGTGCCGGACGGATCATTCACATCAACTCCGCCAGACCCCCGGCGTGTTGCTCATCGACCGCGTCGTACCGCTGCGCGGCCGCAGACAGGTCCCCGGCCTGCGCGCTCACGCGACTCGACTGGTAGGTCCGCACTGTGCTCACCGCACCATCCATCGCGACGACGCCGGTACTGCTGGGGTAACCCCCGGCATCCGGACGGGCAGGGGTCAGCCTCAATTCGGCAGCGATCATCTCGCTGCTAGTGGCCCCCGCCCTCAGCGCCCCCGGGTCCACTCTCAGATCGTTTGCCATAGCAATCCCCCAACTGGCCAATCTGCTCCCCGAGGCTAACCGAATCGGCTGGGTTGAGCCCAGGGGCTGAGCAAGTATGCCATTGCGAACTGGCGTCGACCAAGAGCGGGTTCGGCGTGTGCCGGTCATCCGTTGGTCATCAACCGGCCATCGTCAAGCCTCCACTGACACTAAGGACTTGGCCAGTGATAAAGCTGGCATCGTCAGAAGCGAAGAAGGTCACCGCCTTGGCGACCTCCTCGGGCTTGGCGACCCGACGGAACGGGATGGCCTTGATCAGTCCGTCCCGGACCTTGTCGGGAAGCGAATCGAACAGCGGGGTGTCGGTCGGTCCAGGGCAAACACAGTTGACGTTGATCTGGTGGCGCGCCATCTCACGCGCCAGCGACTTGGTGAATGCGATGACCCCACCCTTGGTGCCGGCATAGACGGTCTCCCCCAGACTGCCCACCCGCCCTGCATCGCTGGCAATGTTGACGATCTTTGCCGTTTCGCCCTTGGCGAGGATCGATTCGAGGAACGCGTGGGTGAGGCGGACCGGCCCGAGGAAGTTCACCGCGACCAACGACTGCCAGAGCGCGTCGTCGTTGGACATGAACGGCTCGACGCGGTCGAAGCCCGCGGCATTGACGATGACACCCGGCAGTCCGTGTGCGGCCAGCACCTCGTCGCGCAGTGTGCTCACCGCCGCCGGATCCGCCAGATCGACCACGTGGGCGGTGGCGCCGGCACAGGCCTGAGCGGTCTGCACCAGGCCCGCTTCGTTGCGGTCGACGGCGGCCACGGTGGCGCCGTCCGCGGCCAGCTCTATCGCGATCGCCCGGCCGATCCCCGACGCGGCACCCGTGACAACGGCGACTTTGTTGTCGAAACGCACTATCCGACCTCCCGATCTGCGGTGATGTGGACGCTATGGCCACTATCGGCGCACCGATGCAGAAAATCAACCATTCGGTCGATAATTGACTTACATGGTCGAAAAACCGTAACTTCGGTTGAATACGCACGCTGCAGTGTGTGCAGACAGAAGGGACCGCCCCATGGATTTCTCTGATTACCAGCAGCTGACGCTGACCCGCCGGGACAACGGCGTCCTGCTGATCACGCTGAACCGACCGGAGAAGTACAACGCGGCCGACGAGGGCATGCACACCGAGCTGGCCAACATCTGGAAGGACGTGGCCGCCGATCCCCAGACCCGGGTCGCGGTGATCACCGGCGCAGGCAAGGCCTTCAGCGCAGGCGGCGACCTGGCCATGGTCGAGCGGATGGCCGGTGACTACGACCGGGTGTCACACATGCTGTCCGAGATGAGCGACCTCGTCTACAACATGATCAACTGCGACAAGCCGATCGTGTCCGCGATCAACGGTGTCGCCGTCGGCGCCGGCGCGGTGGCCGCCCTGCTCGCCGACGTCGCGATCATCGCCGAGGACGCGCGGATCGGCGACGGACACGTCAAACTCGGCGTGGCCGCGGGCGACCATGCCGCCATCATCTGGCCGCTCCTGGCCGGGACCGCGAAGGCCAAGTACTACCTGATGACCGGCGAGATGATCGGCGGCACCGAGGCCGAGCGCATTGGGATGGTCGCCAAAGCCCTTCCGCGCGAGGAGGTCCTGGACGAAGCACTGCGGATCGCCGACAATCTGGCCACCGGCGCCCAACAGGCGATCCGGCTGACCAAGCGGGCACTCAACAACTGGCTGCGCAATGCGGGCCCGATCTTCGACCAGTCCGCGGCCTACGAGATGCTGACTTTCCTCGGCCCGGACGTGGTGGAGGGCTACACCGCCTTGCGTGAGAAGCGCGCGCCACAGTTTCCGTCCGCGCAGCCGCCCCAGGACAACTGACTTGAAGATCGGCTAGTAGAACAGGCACAGAGCACGGTCGACGATCGCGGCGCGCAGTTCACCGCGATCGTCGTCGTGCAGGCCCGGTCCGATCCACACCGAGGATTGATTCAGGACGCCGTGCAGGCACTGCAGAGCGACATTGACGTCGGGACAAGTGAATTCACCGACGGCCACACCGCGTTCCACCACCCGGCGGAACACTGCGTCGTGGCGGCGCCGCATGTCTTTCATCGGCTCCTCGAAGACCTCCGGCCAGCCTCGCGGCCAGGAGAACACCGCGGCCACCTCGGGCGCCGTCTCGGTGAGGATGCGGATCTGTTCATCGATCACGGCCGCCAGGTGCTCGCGGGCACCCACCTCTCCGAGCGCCTCTTCGCGCGCGGCCAACCGCTGCAGCACTTCCTGGGTCAGGGTCTCCAGTGCGGCGGCCACCAGGGCGTCCTTGGACGAAAAGTAGTGGTAGAGAGTGGCCTTGGCGATGTCGGTCTGCTCGGCGACATCTTCCAGGCTCATACCCTGGTAGCCGGATTCGGTCAGGATGCGGGTGGCGGTCTTGACGATCTCGGCCTTGCGCCGATCTCGGCGGCGCTCCACGCGACTGGAACCCGCAGGCTGATCGTCCACGAGCCCATCCTAACCAGGGCGGGTCGACTACTCGACTGAGTGGACGAATCACCCCGGCTGCGCGCCGATCACCGAGAGCAACTGCAGCTTCTCGTAGCTCTCGCTGCCCGGTACGGCGGTGTAGACCAACAGTGAGTGGGACTGATCGGGGTCCAGCAGGATCTGGCAGTTGAGCTCAAGGCTCCCGACGTCAGGATGCTGATAGCGCTTGACTTCTCGCGGTCTGATGCCGACCTCGTGCTGAGCCCAGAGAACCCGGAACTCCTCGCTCTGCGCGGTCAGCAACTCGGCGAATCGAGCCGCGGCGGACCCCGGCCCCCGCAGCGCAAGCACTCCTCTGAGCCCGGAGACATACATCCGCGAGTAGAACTCATGGTCTTCGCGCGGGTAGATGTCGCGCGCGGTCGGATCGGTGAACCACCGGTACCCGATGCTGCGCGCCGGGCCGGTATATCGGCACAGGTCGCCGACCAGCGCGATACCCAGCGGGGTCTGCCGCAGCGTCTCCCCGAGTTCGGTGACGATCTCGGCGGGTGTGTCGGTGAGTCGGTCGAAGATTCGCAGCATCCCCGGGCTGATGTGATCGCTGCTCGCCCCACGGACCGGCGGTTGATGTCCGGCGAGACGGAAGAGGTGGTCGCGCTCGTCAAGGGACAGGTGCAGCCCTTGCGCTATCGAGGCGATCATCTGCTCCGAGGGCTGTGGGCCGCGTTCCTGTTCCAGGCGCGAGTAGTAGTCGGTCGACATGTGACACAGTGCAGCGACTTCCTCCCGACGCAACCCCTGCGTACGGCGGCGTTGTCCACGCGGGAGTCCGACGTCCTCCGGCTGCAACGCCCCACGCCGGCGGACGAGGAACTCCGCCAGTGCGGCACGATCGATCATGGCTGCCATTTTCTCCCCGGGCCGATCGCCCAGCCACGGATCGTCAGACCGTGGCTACGACGCAGTCCGGTGGGCATCCTCGAACACATGCCAATCGATTACGACACCGCGATCGACGACCTGTCCGGAAAGCGAGCCGTGGTGACCGGTGCGAGCGACGGCATCGGCCTCGGCATCGCAGCACGACTCGCTGCTGCGGGCGCCGAGGTGATCATGCCGGTCCGGAATGCCCGCAAGGGCGAGGCCGCCGTCGCCACCATCCGCACGCAGCATCCGCAGGCGAAACTGGCGCTGGAGGACCTCGACCTGTCCTCCCTGGCCTCGGTGGCCGCGCTCGGCCGAAAGCTGTGCGCGGAGGGCACTCCCATCCACGTGCTGGTCAACAACGCCGGCGTGATGACCCCGCCTGACCGGCAGACCACCGCCGACGGATTCGAATTGCAGTTCGGCACCAACCATCTGGGCCACTTCGCCCTCACCGCCCACCTCTTGCCACTACTCAGAGCCGGGCGCGCCCGGGTGACGTCCCAGACCAGCGTCGCCGCCCGCAGCGGCGCCATCAACTGGGATGACTTGAATTGGGATCATTCCTACGACGGCATGGCGGCCTACCGGCAGTCCAAGATCGCGGTGGGGCTGTTCGGACTTGAGCTCAGCCGTCGCAGCATTGCCGCGGGATGGGGCATTACCAGCAACATCGCTCATCCCGGTGTCGCGCCGACCAGCCTGCTGGCGGCACGCCCGGAAGTCGGGCGCGCCAAGGACACCTTGGGGGTGCGGCTGATCCGCAGGCTCTCTGCGCGAGGTCTCATCGTGGGCACCGTGGAGAGCGCGAAGCTGCCTGCGCTGCAGGCCGCCGGCTCACCGGACGCCCAGGGCGGTGCGTTCTACGGGCCACAGTGGCCAGGGCACGTCGGCGGGCCGCCCGGCGAGCAGAAGCTCTGGAAACCGCTGCGCGACAACGCGAACGCTGCACGCGTGTGGACGGTGTCGGAGGAACTCACGGGCATCACCTTCGCGTGAAGCGGGGGCACTAAGCCGGTGCGATCCGGGTGCGGGCCACCTGTGCCGCCCCGTTGCCGGTGATCAGCCACAGCGTGGCGAGCTGAGCGATGAAGTCGTCGAGGGACAGATCGACGCCCCCGCTGACGAATTCGAGGATGGCGTCGGCAGTGCCGCCGACGATGAACGCCGGTGTCACCTTGGCCAACGGGTCCTTCTCCAACTCGACGCCGTGCACGCTGCGTCCATGGTCGATGAGGACGTCGGTGAGCCGGTGCATCACCGTCGTGCGGTGCGCATCGAGCTCGGGGGACGCCGCGACACCCCCGAGCAGGACGCGGGCGCGACGCGGGTCGTCCACGAGTGTCCGCACCGCGGCAGCCACACTTGCCAGGGCCTGGACCTCCAGCGGCTGCTGGGCGGCCGCATCCGCCGCCGCCACGGTGACGCTACGTACCTCGTCGGCGATGTCGTCGACGACCGCAGCCGACAATCCGTCGATGTCGGTGAAGCTCTCATAGAAATACCGCTTGTTGAGACCAGCTGCGGCACAGATCTTCTCGACCGTCACGCCCCGCCACTCGTTCTGCACCATCAGGCCCATCGCCGCATCCAGTAGGCGCCCGCGCCGCTGGCGGCGGCGGTCGTCCGCCGATTGCCCCCCATAGGCGCGATTGGTCGTTGACACCACCCCCGCATTCTGGCACGGTTCAGTACCAGATATTAGGCACGGATCCGTACCAGATATTCGAGGGAGGCGCGCATGGCCACCGCGGACACACCGATGACGACCCTGGCCACCTGCCTCGCCTCCCCGGTGAACAAGCACCGCGTCCAAGCCTTCGGCGCGGCCGTCACCTCACGATTTCCCAGCGGCGACCGTCCACTGGCCACTCCACCGCCCGGCTCGAATCTCAAACCCGTGATGGGCAATTACGGTTTCCCGTTCCTCGGGCACGTGTTGAGTTCACTGGCCGACCCACTGTCCTTCGCACGTGACCGGTACGAGCGCTATGGGCCACTGTCGTGGGCCGGCGGCGTCGGCTTTCGCGTCGTCGGCCTCATGGGCCCGGACGCCCTGGAAACCGCATGGGTCAACCGGGACAAGGTGTTCTCCAGCACCCGCGGCTGGGCACCGGTCATCGGACCGTTCTTCCACCGCGGAATCATGTTGCTCGACTTCGACGAGCACCGCGACCACCGCCGCATCATGCAGCAGGCCTTCACCCGCAGCGCGCTCGACGGATACCTCGAACTGATGCGGCCCAGTATCGATCGCACGCTTCGCAATTGGCCCTCGACACGGAACTTTCGGTTCTACCCGTCCATTAAGCACCTTCTGCTCGAACAGGCCGCGGAGGTATTCGTCGGCACGCACCTCGGTCCCGAATCCGACCAGTTGTCGGCCGATTTCCACGCCACGGTCCGTGGCGGGCAGGCACTGGTGCGGGCGGACGTGCCCGGCGGTGTATGGGCCAGGGGGCTACGGGCCAGGGAGCGGCTCGAGCGCTACTTCGCCGCGCAGGTTCCCGACCGCCAGCGCGGTGACGGCACCGACCTGTTCTCGATGTTGTGCCGCAGTGAGGACGAGGACGGCGCCCGGTTCACCCAGGCCGACATCGTGAACCACATGATCTTCCTGCTGATGGCCGCACACGACACCACCGCCATCGCATTGTCCATGCTGACCTACGAACTGGGCCGAAACCCGCAGTGGCAGGACGCGCTTCGCGAAGAGGCCCTCGGCCACCCGAACAACACCCCGACCCTTCTCGACCTGGACGCCTATCCCCTGCTCGACGCCGCGTTCAAGGAGATCCTTCGGATGTACGCGCCGGCCGGCGCGCTCTTCCGCCAAACGGTGCGCGACACCGAGATCCTCGGACACTTCGTCCCCCGCAAGACCCAGGTGGCCATCAATGTCTATGCCTCCATGCGGCTTTCCGACTGGTGGCCCGATCCGGACACCTTCAACCCGGAACGGTTCGTGAACAACGCAGCCACTCGCGCCGCAGTGAGCCGCTACGTGTTCGCACCTTTCGGAGGCGGGGCACACAAGTGCATCGGCCAGCAGTTCGCCGACATGACCGTGAAGACCACCATGCATCAGATGCTGCGCCGGTTCGAGTGGCGCGTGCCTGACGGCTACCGCCCTCAGCTGACCTGGGGCACCGGGCCGATGCCGGCCGACGACCTGCCGATCGACCTGCGGGCGCGGATCCGCGGTTAGTGCTCGTGTGCGGGGATCGGCAGTGCCTCCCATCGCGGATAGAGGATTGCCGGGCCCAACCAGCGAGCAACGAATCGGCGTAAGGCAGCTCCCCTTCGGGGCAGATCCCCAGGATCGGTCAGCATGGATTGCACTGTGCGCAGAGTCATCTCGGCAAGTTCGCGCAGAGCGCCGTCATCGAATCCGTGAAGTTTCCAATCGACATCGAGACGATGAAAAACGGACAAACAGAACGCGATTGCCGTGTCAGAGGTCAACGAGACGACGGCTTCCTCGTCATCTCCACGAGTAAGCAAACCCTCCAGCTGCGGATCTCCGGAAAGGTTCTCGATTCCGAACGAAATGCTCTCGACCACTGCGGTGATCGGATCCTTGTGGCCGGCTACGTGATCTACGACCTGGTCGATGAATCCGTTGACGGCGCGCATTGCGCTGGCGATGAGCAGCGCGTCGGCATTGGGAAAGTAGCGGTACACCGTCTGGCGAGTGACACCAAGTCTGCGAGCGACGTCGGCAAGGCGAATCCCGGCTCCACGCTCGGCAATCTCCTCGTCTACCGCAGTCAGGATGCGTGAAATAGCTTCCTCGTCCGATGAGGGCGTCGAGCCCGCCCAGCCACGGCTACGCATCCGCGGCCACCAGCCTGTCACTCGTGAACTCAATCGGAAGAGTTGTGGGACCGGTCATTCCCAGCAGGGACTTCCACGGTGCCGGGCCGACACGATGGGTGGCGGGAAGTCGACGGGTGAGCACTGTGAGCGCTTCCGCCAGTTCTCGACGCGCAAGGTTGGCCCCCAGGCAATAGTGCGCGCCACCGCCGAACGTCAGAATCGCGGGGACATCGTTGCGCGCGATGTCGAAGCGGTCAGCATCGTCATAGATGGCCGGGTCTCGATTGGCGGCAAAGGTGTTCGCGAGCACGAAGGTTCCCGCAGGGAACAGATAGCCACCGAACTCGACATCCTCGACAGCCGCTCGCGGCACGATACAGGCCGCTGGTGAGTGACGCATGCTCTCCTCGACCGCCTGCATCGCGAGTTCTGGATGGTCGCGCAGCTTGGCCCACTGGTCCGGATGCTCGCAGAGCACCTGTACCGATGCCGCCAACTGGTTTCGCGTCGTGTCCGTTCCCGCCATCAAGAAGCCGGCCACCAGCATGCGGAGCTCGTCGAGATTCAGCCGATCACCGTCGCTTTCAGCGCGAATGAGCTCGGACAGCAGGTCATCGGTCAAATTGTCCCGGCGGGCGGCAACCATGCCGTCGACATAGTCGTCGAGTTCGCCCCATGCACGCATGATCGCGGCCTCGTCGAAGTTGGCGTCCGGCTGAAAGTTGAGGGCTTTGAAAACTTCCTCGGTCCAGTCCGCGAACAACTGCCAGTCCGCGCGAGGCGCACCGAGCAGCGCGCACATGATCGGGGTGGGATAGGGACGCGCGATGTCGGTAACGACGTCGCACTGACCGGCGTCCACCACTCGATCGATCAGCTCGTTCACCACTTCGTGGATCGTGTCCTGCAGGCGTGATGTCGCGCGGGGAGTGAACGCCTTGGAAACCAGCTTCCGCAACCGCACATGGGGCGCGCCGTCCAGGCCCAGGAGGCTGCCCATCATCTTGTCGAACAACGGACCAGAGGTGATGCCCTGGGCTGCCAGAGTGATACCGGGCGGGAGGCGGAACCTGTTGTCACGCAGTATGTCGCGAGCCAGTTCGTAGGACAGGATTTCCGGACCGAGGGGCCCGATGGCGATAGGCGCGCGTGCCTGCGCCCCTCGGACATCTTCGAGGATGTCGTGCGGAGTGGCAGTGAGGCTGTAACTGAGCGTCGGGAGCCCCGCTTCGAAGACGTTGGGAGCCACGCTGTTGACGTTCATCTACGTTCCCACCTTCCCGCAAGGCCCACATCGACCCTCAGCCGACATATTCGCCATAACCGTATGACCACCGCCATCTGAACGTCAATGATCCGGGGCATTTTCGCTGTTTAGGCAATCTATCGCTGCGCTGCGATCATACGACTTTGTGCGAGATGTCCGCTGGGTGGGCCGCAGCGCCGGGTGAAGGCCGGATTGACCTTGAAATAGCGACGGAGACGTACGCGGAGGTGTTCGACGGATGCTTGACCTCAACGCCGGGCGACCTCGCGGGAGGGCTACAGCCACCATGGACCGTCCACAAAGCAGAAATGGCAGATCAGTTGCCTGACCTGCCATTTGAGAGTGGAGCTAAGGGGAATCGAACCCCTGACCTTCTCGATGCGAACGAGACGCGCTACCAACTGCGCTATAGCCCCTGATACCGGAACGCAAGGCTACCAGCCGTGGCCCAGGAACCGGAAACCGGCCGGCCTACTGGCCGGAAGCCCGGGGTAGATCGTATTCGCGCGACATCGCCCCATACGACGCGTAGGCCAGGTGCTCGAAGATCGGATCCTCGTCGTCGATGTCGAGCACCACCGCGCCGGGCCTACGCAGCCGGGCCGGCACCACGTCGAGCTTGTGGTCGTCGGTGTTCTCCACGCCCAGCCGGGACCGCGCCATCCGTTGCGCGCGACGACGCCGCAGCTGCTCCTCGATACGGGTCTGGCGGCGCAGGTAGGCCAGGTACAGCACGGTCACTGTGCCGGCACCCCCGCACACCCACCAAGCCGACGGCGTCACCAGGAAGGCAGCACCCGCCGAGAAGAGCATTGTTGCCGCCAGCACCGCGAGCACGCGCTTGCGGAACCGGAACTTGCGGGCACTGACCTCGGCGGCGGTCTTGGACTCGAACCGGCGCTGCCGCGGCGCACTCGGCGATGAGACAGGGGCCTCGACCGATTCCTCGCCGGCCGGTTCGTCGTCGGCCTCGGGTTCCAGGCCCGACGTGTCGTCGACGTACTCGTACTCGTCGGCCAGATCCGCCTGATCCTCGTCCTCCTGGACGTCCTCGTGATCCTGGGCAGCCTCGGTCTCATCGAGATCCACTGCGATGCGCTCGGTTTGAGCCTCGGATTCGACAGCGTCGAACTCCTCGACGGGCTCCTCGACTGCGGCGGGCTCGGGCTCCGCTTCGGCTACGGGTTCGGGCTCGGCTTCCGCTTCAGGCTGGGGCTCGAATTCCAGCTCGAGTTCGGGCTCGGCAACTTCCACGGGTTCGGCGACGGGTTCGGCAGCCTCGGCCATCGCACCGACCGGTAGTGCACCGGAATCCTCGTCGACGACGTCGACATCCAGATAGTCGGGTTCGGTGGTCTCGACGCTCACGGCGGCCACCACCACGGTGCGCTGCACGGTGGTGTGCACGCGCACTTCGGCCGGCTCTTCGTCTTCCTCGAAGTCGTCATCGAGGTTCTCGTCGAGGTGGTCGGCGGTGTGTTTCCAGTGCGGATCGCTGTGATGCCCGGCGGCCGGGCCGCGTCGTAAGCGTTGTGCGTTGCGGCCACTGTTGAGAACTCGTGTCGCCAGGGCGACGTCACTGGTGCGACGCACCGAGTCGCGCTTGCTGATCAACATCGGGACCAAAACGAAAAGCCAGAGAACGACAAGGGAAATCCACAGCAGTGACTGGGGGATGCTTGGCATGACGCCTGCTCCTTTCCCCTTCAGGCTAGGTCTGTGACCAGCGCATCCATGGATGGCGCGCCGACACAATTACACACCTGTAATTCACTCGATACAAGCACCATCAGTCACACGTGTCACATTGGTAACAGCGGGCGATGTGCATTTCGCTGAGATTGCTTCCAGGGCTGTGAATCCGGCGAAATCACGACCCTTGGGCTTGGTTTCGACACGGCGCGCCGCAACCCTGAGCTACCGGGACAGCTCAGCACCAACTGGCCCGGCCGGCCGACACCAGGGCTTGAGACGCCGAATGTTTCAGCTCCTCCAACGTGACCGCCACCAGAAGGTGGTCCCGCCAGGCACCGTCGACCTCGAGATAGCGACGCAACAGGCCCTCCTCGCGGAACCCCACGCGCGCCAACACAGCCCGGCTCGCGGCATTCTCCGGCCGCACCGTGGCCTCGACCCGATGCAACTGAACCCCGGTGAAGCAATGGTCGAGCCCCAGCGCCAGCGCCCCGGTCGCCACCCCACCGCCGGTCTTGTCACTGGCCACCCAGTAGCCGATCCAGGCTGATCGCAGCGCGCCGTGGGTGACGTTGCCGATCGTGAGCTGGCCGGCGAACTCACCGTCGAGTTCGATCACATACGGCAGCATCCGCCCGCGCCGAGCCTCACTGCGCAAACCCGAGCAGATCGCAGGCCACGACGAAACCCCGTGACGGACATGCCAATCCACGCCGCTCACCGGCTCCCAGGGCTCCAAGTGGGCCTGGTCGGCCAACCGGATCCGGCTCCACACGGCGGCGTCGCGCAGCCGTACCGGGCGTAGCCGCACCACGCCCGCCTGCACCCGCAGCGGACCGATCGGACCGGGCCAACCCGGGTGAAAGGCACTGGACCGCAGCAGGCTCATCCGCACAGTCGATTCGTCACACCGTCATTCATCGAATGAAGTCTTATCAGCCGCGCTGGGCCAGGAATGCCACATCCACGGTTTCGCCGGTGCGGACCTCGTCGACCTCGCTCGGAATCACCACGAGACAGTTCGCCTCGGCGAGCGTCGCCAGCAGATGCGTCGACGCCCCGGGCGCCCCGCCCAGTGCCTGCACCAGGTACTCGCCAGTGTCCTGGTCCCGCATCAACTGCCCGCGCAAGTATCCCGTGCGCCCGGCCACCGAGCTGATCGGTGCCAGCGTGCGGGCCTGCACCACGCGCCGCATCGGCTGACGCTTGCCCAGTGAGAGCCGGATCAGCGGGCGGACCATCACCTCGAACACCACCAGCGCGCTGACCGGGTTGGCCGGCAGCAGGAAGACCGGAACGCGGTCCCGGCCGAGCTGCCCGAAGCCCTGCACCGACCCGGGGTGCATCGCGATCCGGGACACCTCCATCTCGCCGAGTTCGCCGAGCACAGTGCGCACCGATTCGGCTGCGGCCCCACCCACCGCCCCGGCGATCACCACGATCTCATTGCGATTGACTTGGCCCTCAACGGTTTCCCGCAGTTCCCGCGGGTCGGTGCTGATGATGCCGACACGGTTGACCTCCGCGCCCGCATCCCGGCCCGCCGCGGCCAGGGCATACGAGTTCACGTCGTACACCTGCCCGGTTCCCGGGCTGCGGGACACGTCGACGAGTTCTCCGCCCACGCACATCACCGACAGCCTCGGCCGCGGGTGCACCAGCACCCGGTCCCGTCCGACCGCGGCCAACAGCCCCACCTGAGCCGGACCGATGATGGTGCCGGCCCGCACCGCGACATCACCGGGTTGCACGTCGTCTCCGGTGCGCCGGACGTAGGCACCCGAACGCACACTGCGCAGGATCCGGACCCGGCTCTCGCCACCGTCGGTCCACCGCAACGGGAGCACCGCGTCGGCCAGCGTCGGCATCGGCGCACCGGTCTGCACGCGGGCGGCCTGCCGGGGCTGCAAACGGCTCGGGGTCCGCGCCCCTGCCTCGATCGAGCCCATCACCGGCAGGCTGATCTCACCGGCACCGTCGCCCACGGACAACACGTCGACGCTGCGGACCGCATAGCCGTCGATCGCGGCCTGATCGAATCCCGGCATCGGCCGTTCGGTCACGACCTCTTCGGCACACATCAGACCTTGTGACTCGGCGATGGCCACTCGCACCGGCCGGGGTGCCACCGCGGCAGCCGCTACCCGAGCCTGCTGTTCCTCGACCGAACGCACAACACGCCTTCCTATCTACGGGCCCCGACTACCGGACAACGCGCGGCGTAGGGCCCGACGCGTTGCTAGCCCTCCTGTCCGGCCAGACCCAACCGTTCGACCAACCAGCGCCGCAATTCGGGGCCGTAGTCGTCACGTTCCAACGCAAAGTCAACCGCAGCCTTCAGGTAGCCGCCGGGATTTCCCAGGTCGTGTCGGGCTCCGCGGTGCACGACCACGTGCACCGGGTGGCCCTCTTCGATCAGCAGCGCGATGGCGTCGGTCAGCTGGATCTCTCCGCCAACACCACGCGAAACCCGACGTAGCGCATCGAAGATCGCCCGGTCCAGAAGGTAACGGCCGGCCGCGGCGTACGGCGACGGCGCGTCTTCGGACTTCGGCTTTTCCACCATGCCCTTGACGCGCAGCACGTTCGGGTTGGCCGCATCGGGCACCGTCTCGACGTCGAAGACGCCGTAGGCGCTGATCTTGTCTTCAGGGACCTCGATGGCGCACAGCACCGTGCCGCCGCGCTTGGCCCGCACCTTCGACATGGTCTCCAACACGCCCGTCGGCAACACCAGATCGTCGGGCAGCAGCACCGCGATCGCGTCCTCGTCGGGAGTCAACGCACTCTCGACGCAACCGATGGCGTGACCGAGCCCGAGCGGTTCCGCCTGCACCACCGACTCGACCTTGATCAGCGCGGGAGCGCGCCGCACCTTCTCCAGCATGGATTTCTTGCCGCGGGCCTCCAGCGTGCCCTCAAGCACCAGGTCCTCGACGAAGTGCGCGACGACACCGTCTTTGCCCTCGGAGGTGATGATGATCAGCCGCTCGGCGCCGGCCTCGGCCGCCTCGGCCGCGACCAGCTCGATGCCGGGGGTGTCGACCACAGGCAGCAGTTCCTTCGGGACCGTCTTGGTCGCGGGCAGGAAGCGCGTGCCCAGACCGGCCGCGGGGACCACGGCGGTGTAGGGAATCGGCACTTCAGGCGCCTTGGGAGAGGTGCTCATCGTTCACACACTAACGTCCGTTCTGAAATGGTGGAGGGCGTGACCCCGCCGACCAAGACCGAGTTGCGAGCTGGCGTTCTCCGTGCAAGACGGGCCGTGACGGACGACTGCCGCAACCTCGAGGCGCAGGCAATTTGCCACTGGCTGCCCGCACAGGTGCGTCGCGGGCAAACGGTGTGCGCCTACGTTCCGGTCGGCTCCGAACCGGGGTCTGCGGCCATGTTGGACACGCTGTCGGAACTCGGTGTGCGCGTACTGCTTCCGGTTGCCCGCAACGACGGGGACGGCCGCGCAATGCCGATGCAGTGGGGTGAGTATGTGTCCGGCGCGTTAGTGGCAGCCGAGTTCGGCCTTCGCGAGCCCGCGCCGCCGTGGTTGCCCGCCGGGGCGATCGGCGACGCCGCGGTGGTGCTGGTGCCCGCGCTGGCCGTCGACCGCCACGGCAACCGGTTGGGACGGGGCGCCGGCTTCTACGACCGCAGCCTGATCTACGCCTCCCCACATGCGCGACTGGTCGCGGTGGTGCGGGACGACGAATTGGTCGACGCGTTGCCCGCCGACCCGCACGACGTGCGGATGACGCACGCGCTGACGCCGTCGGGCGGAATGGTGACGTTGCACAGCTGAGCGGTCCAGAATCGTCAGGGTGTCCGATCCGGAGAGCGCCGACTTCAGTGTCCGCATGCAGCTGATCGTCGATGTCCTGGCCCAGACCCTGGATCGGGCAGTCCTCTTGGACGACGAGGAGCTGACCCCGATCACGCACAGCCGTCAGCTCGGCGAACTCGACGACGTGCGGGTCCACAGTGTGCTGCAACGCGAGACGCGCGCGGAGGTCAAGGCGGCGCTGTTCGATTTCGGCATCGGCACGGCCGATTCGGCGCTGTGGATTCCGGCGTTTCCGCAACACAACCTGATGCCTCGGTTCTGTGTGCCGGTGCGGTCGGCGTCCGAACGGTTCGGCTATCTGTGGATCATCGTTCCCGACGGCGCTCTGCCCGAGGGTGGCGAGCAGCTGGCCGAGCAGGCCGGTGCCGCCCTGTTGTACATCCTCGACCGCCGCAACGCCGCGCTGCGCGCCGATGAGTCCGCTGCACAGCGCCTGTTGATGCGGCTCATCGCCACCGAAGATCCCGAACAGGCCCCAGCGGTGGTCGCCGAACTGCACACCCGCGGCATGGCCGAGCCGAACGACGTCGTGCAGGTTTTCCGGTTCGAGCCCGACGGCGCGCACGATCCGGCGGATCGCAGCCTGGCGCTGCGATTACGGCTGACGGCCACGGACCGGAGCCGCCGCTGGTACACGCTGGCCGGATCGCCGACCACCATCGTGGCGGTGGCATCTTCCGAGGCCGACTCCGCGACGACGGCCGACACCGTGGCCGAGGCGGTGCGGGCCAGTTACGGAAGCCGCCCGGCGATCGGCAGCTCCGGCGCTGCCCTGCCGATAACCCAAGCCGCCCTTGGGTTTCGACAGGCAAGCCTGGCACTGAGTCTCGCCGAGATCGGCGCCGGCGGCGGCCAGGTCTCGGACTGGTCTGCCCTCGGGTCGTGGCGCACCTTGGCAGTGCTGGGCCGGGCCTACGGCGCGAACCGGCTTGTCGAGCTGGTCCACCCGGGAATCGTCGGCCTGATCGAGCAGGGCCGCAACGACCTGCTGCGCACGCTGGAGACCTACCTGGCCAACGGAGGTGACGTGCGGCGCACCGCCGAGGAGATGTTTCTGCACCGGTCGACGCTGTACTACCGGTTGGAGAGACTCACCGAAGCTGTCGGTGGCGATCTCAGTGACGGTGAAACTCGTTTCGACCTGATGCTGGGCTTGCGGCTGGCGCGCCTGGCCGGGCTGTATCGCCCGGGTTCGACAACTGTCTGAAGGAGCCGGCTGAGTTTCCTACAGTTTCGGCCCGATTTCTGCTGCGTCGACCGTTCGCCAGGCATAGCGTTCTCTTCTGGCCGCTTGTGAGCTGAGTCACATAGCAAAGAGGAGTGGGTAACGCACATGGGCGAAACACCCGGATTGAAAAAGGCGCTCAGTCAGCGCCAACTGCGGATGATCGCGATCGGCGGCGTCATCGGCGCCGGACTTTTCGTGGGTTCCGGGGTGGTGATCGGCAAGACCGGTCCGGGCGTCTTCATCACCTATGCGCTCGCTGGCGTGCTGATCATCATGGTGATGCGCATGCTCGCAGAAATGGCCGTCGCCAATCCGTCGACCGGGTCGTTCGCCGACTATTCGCGCAACGCGATGGGCAACTGGGCGGGCTTCTCGGTGGGCTGGCTCTACTGGTACTTCTGGGTGATCGTCGTGGGGTTCGAAGCGATCGCGGGCGCCAAGATCATCCAGTTCTGGGTTGACGTCCCCATCTGGCTGACGGCGCTGCTCCTGTTGATCGCGATGACGGCCACCAATCTGTTCTCGGTGTCGTCCTTCGGTGAATTCGAGTACTGGTTCGCCGGCATCAAGGTGGCGGCGATCCTGGCGTTCATCGGTTTGGGCGCGCTCTTCGTCTTCGGACTGTGGCCGAACAAAGACATGGACTTCTCGAACCTGACCTCTCACGGCGGGTTCTTCCCGATGGGCGCGATGGCCGTCACCGTCGGTGTGGTGACGGTGATCTTCTCGATGGTCGGTGCCGAGATCGCCACGATCGCCGCCGCCGAGTCCGCGGATCCCGAGCGCGCCGTGGCCAAGGCCGCCAATTCGGTCATCATGCGTATCGCGATCTTCTTCGTCGGCTCGTCATTCCTGATCACGACGATCCTGCCGTGGGATCACTTCAAGAAGGACGCCGCGGGCAATGTCGCGTCGCCGTTCGTCTCGGTGTTCACCGAGATGGGTATCCCCTACGCCGATCACATCATGAATGCGGTGGTCCTCACCGCGGTGCTGAGCTGTCTGAACTCCGGGATGTACACCGCATCGCGCATGCTGTTCGTGCTGGCCGCCCGGCGCGAGGCACCGCCGCAGTTGGTCGCGGTGACCCGGCGCGGCGTCCCGGCGCCGGCCATCCTGACCTCGTCGGTCATCGGCTTCCTCTGCGTGATCGCCGCGGCGTTCTGGCCGGACACCATCTTCGCGTTCCTGCTGAATTCGAGTGGCGCGGTCATCCTGTTCGTCTACCTGCTCATCTGCATCTCGCAGATCGTGCTGCGCTATCGCACCTCGCCAGACCAGCTCAAGGTGAAGATGTGGCTGTTCCCGGTGCTGTCGATACTCACCGCCGCAGCCATCTTCGGCATCCTGATCCAGATGTACGTGCAGGGCGGGGACAACCGGAAGGCCCTGACGCTGAGCGTGGCGTCGTGGGTGGTGGTGATCCTGCTGTTCCTGGCCAACCGTTGGTTCATCGGACACCGGCCCGAGGCGGCCGGCGTGGCCCAGGCGGCCGGGGCCACCCATCCGCACCGAGTGTTGGTGCTGGCTAACGAGACCGTCGAATCCAATGAACTGCTCGACGAGTTGCGCCGCATCGGCGCGGACCGTGATGCCCTCTATCAGGTGGTGGTGCCGGCCAGTCCGATCGACACCGGGGTGGCCGCCACCCACGGCCCCCTCGACATCTCCGAAGCCACCACCCGCGCGGCCCAGCGTCGCCTGGATCAGACGCTGAGCACGCTGCGCTCCGAGCAGTTGCAGGCCGACGGCGAGTTGGGTGACTATCGTCCGCTGCGGGCCCTAGCCCATGCTGTCGAAACGTTCCGGCCCGACCAGATCGTGATTTCGACTCTGCCGCCTGAGGATTCGGTGTGGCACCGGTTCGAGGTCGTCGACCGCGCCCGCGCCGACTACCAGATCCCGGTGACCCATGTGGTGTCGCGAACCCGCACCCAGGAGCAAGTGTCGTGACCATCCTGGCTGCGTTCAGCGCGAGCCGGCACAGCAGTGCACCCCTGAACCTGGCGATCCAGATCGCCCGCACCACCGGCGAGCAGGTGATCGCCGCGGCGGTGGTGGAACGGTCGTGGGCAGCGCGCGACGACATGGTCGAGGGCGAGTACCTGGCCTATGTGCGCGGGCAGGCCACCCAGGCGCTGCAGCGCGCGGTCGCCGTCCTGCCCATCGATCTCGACGTCACGCCGGTGGTGCACGAATCCACCTCGATCCCCACCGGTTTGATCGAGCTTGCCGACGCTCACCGGGCGACCATGGTGTGCGTCGGCTCCTCCTCGTCGGGCATGCTCGGCCGGGTCGCACTGGGCAGTGTCACCGAACGTCTGGTGCACACGGCCCGGGTGCCGGTGGCGTTCGCGCCACGCGGGTATGTCCAGACCGACGGACGCATCACCCGGCTCACCGCGGCCTACGGCGGGGAGGCCGACGTCAACGGACTCATCCCGGCCACCGCCGAGCTCGCGGCGTCATGGCAGGCCAAGCTACGCATCGTCTCGTTCACGGTCCGCAACACCGCGGCTTTCGCCGGCACCATCGAGACCTCGGCCGAGGAGTTGGTGGTGCAGCAGTGGTCCCGGCGAACCATCGCCGAGATCACCAAACAGCTCAAGGCCATTCGCGACCGGATGGCCGTTCCCGACGTCGACGTGGTGGTAGGCGCGGGTCACGATTGGAATGCCGCGGTACAGAGCATCGGTTGGGACGCCGGAGACATGCTGGTGCTTGGTTCGGGTGCGGCCGCCCCGACGGCCCAGGTGTTCCTCGGTTCGGCGGCGGGCAAGATCCTGCGCCGCTCGCCGGTACCGGTGATGATCGCGCCGAGCTACCGGCGCGGCTAGCAGTTGTCGAGCACCGCCGCCATGGCATGCTGCTCCTTGGCCGAGATCCACAGCTGATAGGCGGCTTTCACCTCGACCTGGCGGGCCACGAAGTCACAGCGGAACGCCACGTTGGGCGGGAGCCAGCCGGCTGCATCGCGGAAGGCCTTGTCGAAGTTTGGTTGTGCGCCGACCGCGATCAGGTTGCGCGGATCGTTTGCGAAGTCCTTGCGCCGCTGCGGGTCCCAGGACCGTGCCCCCTTGTACCAAGCGTCCGACAGGGATACGAGGTGGTCGATCTGCACGGTGCTGGAGGTGTCGGGGCCGCGGGTGAACGCGATCTCGACGCCGGTGTAGGGGTCGTGCAGGACACCGGTCGCGGCGTAGCACGTGCCGGGCCGGACGGTCAGTTGAGCCAGATCGCGGCGCAGGATGTCGTCGCGGGTGTTGCACCCGTTGTGGCCGAACTCGACGTTGACGTCGTCGCTCCAGGCCTCACCGAAGCGGTACCGGGCGTAGTCGGTGTCGCGGTCCCAGCCCTTGATCGGTAGCCCCGCCAACAGCGTGCGGGCCCGGTCGTAGCCGGGTGTCCGCTGCATCGGCGCCGGCGCCAGGCCTGTCGTCCGGGGCGGTGCCGGGTGCGCGGCGGAGCCGTCAACCGGCGTGGCCGCCTTCATCCGGGCCACCACGAGCACGGCCAGCACCGCCAGGATTACCGCCACCACGAGCAGGACCGCTAATCTTCCGGTGCGCCGGCGCCGGCGGCCCGCGGGAATGACATGGCCCACGTAGCGGTTCTAGCACTTGAGCCGGTAGAGTGCTAACAAGTTTGACCAACTCGGAGGGTTTTCGTGCCTACCTATTCCTACGCGTGCACTGAGTGCGGCAATCGGTTCGACGCGGTGCAGGCCTTCAGCGACGATGCGTTGACCACCTGCCCCAAGTGCTCCGGCAAGCTGCGCAAGCTCTTCGGTTCGGTCGGCGTGGTGTTCAAGGGCAGCGGTTTTTACCGCACCGACAACCGCGAGTCGGGCAAGAGCTCGTCCAACGGTTCGTCCGCCAAGAGCGCGGACAGCTCGTCGTCGAGCACGTCCTCGGACTCGTCGTCCTCATCGGGCTCTTCGTCCTCGAGTTCGTCGAGCAGCTCCAGCGCCGCCCCCGCCGCGGCCGCGTCAAGCTAGCCTCCGAGTTATCCACAGGGCGGCGAAGACGCCGTTCCCACCCGGCCGTCGCGCGCTTACCGTGGACCATGGCCGAATCCCTCAACCCGCCACCTTGGCGTCGGCTGACTGCCGCGCGGCCTGATTGGACCCGAACCGTGGCTGCCCGTCGCGCCGCGGCAGCCGGTCTGGTGATTCTGGCGGCCATTGCCGCGTTGCGCTCCGACCCGCACGGCGACTACACCGAGGTCGCGGTCGCAGCGCACGACCTGTCCCCCGGCGTCGCGTTGACCGCCACCGACGTCCGCCTGGAGCGGCGTAGTACGGTCACGGTGCCCGACGGCGCCCAGCATGACGTGGCACCGATGATCGGCGCGACGCTGACCGCCCCGGCCCGTCGCGGCGAGGTGATCACCGATGTCCGGCTGCTCGGTTCACGGTTGGCCGAAACCGCAGCGGGTCCGGATGCCCGCATCGTGCCGGTGAAACTCAACGACACCGCACTACTGGATCTGATCCGCCCCGGCGACGTCGTCGATGTGCTGACGGTGACTGCCGACCAGGACGACAAGGGGCCGGCCCGGCCGGTCGTGGTGGCCGCAGGAGCCGTGGTGGTGCTCGTTTCGGAGAAGGCCCGCGGAGCCGGCGTCGGCGGCGACCGGGTGGCGCTGGTAGCACTACCGGCCCGCCCAGCCAATGAAGTGGCGGCCACCAGCCTGGTGCAGGCGCTCACACTGACCATCCACTGAACTCGGGTTCCTTTGCCGGACAAGGCAGTTCAGAGGTATCGAAGTTGTTGTCCCACAATCACCCAGCCGTTCGGCCAACTCCGTTACTGTTTGCTTGTCCCATTTAACAACCCACACTGCAGGAAGGGTCCCCGCATGTTGAAGGGCTTCAAAGAGTTTCTCTCCCGCGGCAACGTCATCGATCTTGCGGTTGCTGTGGTCATCGGCGCCGCATTCACCGGCTTGGTCACCGCCTTCACCGAAAAGGTGGTGCAGCCGCTGATCGACCGGATCGGTGCCGGCCCCGGCAAGGAATACGGCATCCTCAAAATCTCGCTGGGCGGCGATCCCGAGACGTTCATCGACTTCAACGCCGTCCTGTCTGCCGCCATCAACTTCATCCTGGTGGCCGCGGTGATCTACTTCGTCATCGTCCTGCCGTACAAGAAGCTGCGCGAGCGCGGCGAGGTGGAACAGGCCCAGGACACCGAGCTGAGCATCCTGACCGAGATCCGCGACCTGCTGGCCGAAAACGGATCCAGCGGCAAGCATGTCACCGGCCCCGGCACCGGCCCGAGCCCCGACACCGCCAAGTACACGAGTGCCGACCGCGACAAGTAGACACCCGAACACAAAAGCAGCCCCTGGATTTCTCCAGGGGCTGCTTTGTTGAGGCTTTAGAACGTGACGTTCATGTGCTCAGTTCATATTCCAAGGCTCGCCGTAGGTGGTGACGCTGTCACCGGTCGAGGCGATCAGCCGGGCGAACGGACGCAGCAACACACCGCCGGCCGCGCCGGTCACCGTGCCGTGCGCGTTGGACACCGCCACACCGCCGGCCGGACCCTTGACGTCCACCGAGAAGGTCGCGACTTCCTGGATACCGGGACCGTTGCCCAGATCCGCGCTGATCGACACACCCGGGAACAGGTTCGGCGTGATGACGGACTCCAGGCCGAAGGGCGGGCCGGTGATGTCACCATCGTCGATCAGGATGTTGGGGGTCGTGTAGGAGAAGTTGATCCCCACACCCAGCGACCAGGGGAAGCCGATCTGATAGCCCAGCTCCAACGTGCCCTCGAAGTCATCGGCACCCGGGCCGGCGACGGTGTACTTGGCCCGGCCGGAATGGAACCATTCGCGGGTCAGCCGGTTGCGGTCCAGCGGGAACACACCATTGAGGAAGGTGTCCCACTGCTGAACCGTCAGGGTCCGATCCTGACCATCGACCAGGCTCAGTTCATTATCCAGACCCGCATGTGAAACGCCCGTGCTCGTAAACAACGCCGCGATAGCTGCAACTAACGCGACCAGCACCCGACTGAATGCCTTCATGTTCTCCCTAGCTTTATCGCCGGTGCTCCCGGAGGCCCACCGTTATGTGGTTGGCGTCCCGGCCCCCGCAGACCGTACCGCCGCGCAAGACCAACATGTGATGCGGATTAGGAACTCCACACGTTGCTCTTACTTAATGCTCATCGTTGACACGAGGAACATAACGGCAGTGCATCCGGGCGGCAACGCAAGCACATATCCGCGGGGCCGCATACGTTCAATCGATCAAAATTTGCTGAAAGCCGACTGGGAGATGGCGCACAAGGTCGCGGTGCTGCAAGTTGGCCCGCAGGGCAATGCTGTGACGCCGTTCGCCTTGGTAACGAGCTGAGGTCCAGGCCACACCGCCCAGCAGGGTTTTCCTGCCCTTACAAGCCGCTCACCTATTCATCGATGATGAGGCGGAATGTTGTTCTGCAGCCACCGGTCACGGTCGGCGTCGTCGTCCGGCGAAGCGGTGTCGCGTTCGTCGGGAGCGATGTCCGGGAGGGCCTCGCCGAAAATCTTGTTAACTGCGTGACGGGACATTTTGTTCGCTTCCGGCATCACGATTCCCCTTTGTGACGAAGATCACAGTCGAAGTCGAGCGGTGTGCAACGCCCGTTAACCTGCTCTTAACCAGCATGAACGCTGGGCGCGACATTCGCCAACAAACGGAAACGGCGGCCGATGGCCGCCGTTTCCGTTTGTGTTCAGATCTCCAAACTTGATAACTGGCCGATCACCTGCGCAGCCAGCGGCCCGAGCGTGGCCATGCCGTCGCGCACTGCGGCACGGGACCCGGCGATGTTCACCACGAGCGTGCTGCCCGAGACTCCGCACAGCCCGCGGGACAGCCCCGCGTCGACGATGCCGGCGGAGAGGCCCGATGCCCGCAGCGCCTCGGCGATGCCCAGCAGCTCGCGGTCGAGGATGTCGACGGTGGCTTCCGGCGTCACATCGCGCGGCGTCACCCCCGTACCGCCGACCGACACCACCAGATCGACACCGCCGATCACCGCGGTGTTCAGCGCGTTGCGGATCTCGACCTCGTCCGCAGCCACGACCACGACCCCGTCGACGACGAAACCGGCCTCACCCAACAACTCTGTGACCAACGGACCGCTGTGGTCCTCCTCGCCGTGTGCGGTGCGATCATCGACGACGACGACGAGCGCCCGGCCCACCAACTCCCCTGGCTGTTCCATGCCTGCAACCGTATATCCGGCGGCAGACAACGGTGTAGCCAGACGCAGTGTGGCCATCCCGCCGGGCCCGGTGAGCGTGCTCACTGCTCGGCCCTGCCGAGGGTGACGTCGATGCTCTGCGGCTTTCCGCCCTGGTCGAGGTAGGTCAGCGTGACCTTGTCGCCGGGGGCTTTGGACCGCACCGCCGCGACGAGCGCGTCAGCGCTGCCGATCACCCGTTCATCGACCTTCGTGACCACCACACCGCTCGGCAGACCCGCTGCCGCCGCGGCTCCACCGTTGGTGACCTCGACGATCTTGGCGCCGTCACTGGTGGTGTCGTTGCTGACCTGCACACCCAGCGACGCGTGCGAGGCCGTCCCGTTCTGGATCAGCTCGTCGGCGATCCGCTTGGCCTGGTCCACCGGGATTGCGAAGCCGAGGCCGATGGACCCGCTCTGTGCCTGCGGCGAATCCCCGCCCATGGTGGCGATCGCCGAGTTGATCCCGACCAGTTCGCCGTTCATGTTGACCAGGGCGCCACCGGAGTTACCCGGGTTGATCGCAGCGTCGGTCTGGATGGCGTCGAGCACCGTGTTCTGGTTACGGGCGTCGCCGCCGGCGGCAACCGGGCGGTTCAGCGCGCTGACGATGCCGGTGGTGACCGTGCCTTCGAGTCCGAGCGGCGAACCGACCGCCACCACGTCCTGACCCACCCGAAGGTTGGCCGAGGAGCCGAGCGTGATGGGGGTGAGACCCGAGACGTCCTGTGCGCGCACCACCGCGATGTCACTGCTCGGATCCGTACCCACGACGGTGAACGACTTGGTGGTCCCGTCGGAGAACGTCACCTTGGTCTGGGCGCCGGCCGGCGCCGGCGCCCCACCCGGTACCGGCGCGGGGCCGGGCCCGCCCGGCTTGGCGGCCTGCACGACGTGGTTGTTGGTCAGGATGAGGCCGTCGGCGGTGAGGATGATGCCGGAGCCCTCCTCGGACGCGCGGCCCAGATCAGTCTCGAGTTTGACCACACTCGGCACGACCTTGGCGGCCACCTGCTCCACCGAGCCCGGCGGCAGGGCCGCGGCAGGGACGGTCGGTGCGGCGCCGAGCCCTTGCGTGCCCAGGCGCGGGTGGTCGTCGTGCACGAAGGTTGCGACACCGCCACCGATGCCTGCCGACACCACGGCCACGGCGAGCGCGCCGACGACCACACCGGTCATGGACCGCTTCTTCGCCGGGATGGGCTGCGGGCCGGCCGGAACGCGGTACGGGTCATAAGGCGCGCGGTAGGCCTGCGGCTGCGGCTGGTGTTGCTGCGTCTGGTGCGACTGCTGCGGCGGCGGCAGCTGTTGTTGCTGCTGCGACGGCTGTTGACGCGCGTAGCGCCAGTCGTAGGGCTGTGACTGGTAAGGATCAGGACGCGCACCGGCGTATCCGGGGGCGCCGCCGGGATGCTGCTCCGGCTGCTGGGGGTACCTCGGGTGGTTCGTCATTGTGCTGCGTGCTCTTCTCTTGTAAAAAGGTCCGCCGGCCAGTCACGCCGATCCGGTCGACCCGTATGTCCAACCCTCGTGTCCGTCACTTCGTCAAACGAAGTTGTGGTCACTCAGGTTGCCCAGATGGGCTGAGAATCCACTTAGAGATTTCTGGTCCATCCATGACTGGTCCCCCGACCACCTCAACTGTCTCACTTTTTCTCCGCGCCGACGGTGTGCTCACCGCCGACCGGGTGCGCGTGTGTCGCATCGGCATTCGAGATCGGCTGTCCCGGCAGCACCATGTGAAACGACGCTCCCGGTGGGGTGCCACCCGGCACGGTGTCGTCGATGTGCAGGGCACCGCCGTGCTTGAGCACCACCTGCTGGACGATAGCCAATCCGAGGCCCGATCCCGGCATCGCCCTGGCCGCGTCGGATCGGTAGAACCGCTCGAACACCAGCGCGCGTTCCTGCGGGGGGATACCGGGCCCGTGGTCGGAGACCACGAGCTCGGCATGCGTCGGATCGATCTGGCGCAACCGGACACCGACACGCCCGCCGGCCGGACTCCACTTGGCGGCGTTGTCGAGCAGGTTGAGCACGGCGCGGCCGAGTCCGGGTGCATCGCCGAACACCTGCCAGCCGATGACATCGACGTCGAAGTCGATGTCATTGCGACGCCGCCGGACCCGCTCCAGGCTGCGGTCGACGACCTCGGACATGTCGACCGGTTCCGGGGTGATGCCGCCCGCATCGTCGCGGGTGAGGTCGACGAGGTCGCCGACGAGGGTGGAGAGCTCCTCGATCTGGGCGATCACGTCCTGCTGCAACCCATCCATCTCGTCCCTGGGCAGCGGCGGCGCCCCGGGCGCCTGCGAGGCCATCAACAATTCGACGTTGGTGCGCAGCGACGTCAGCGGCGTTCTCAGCTCATGCCCGGCGTCGGAGACCAGCCTGGATTGGCGCTCCCGCGATTCGGCCAGCGCCCGCAACATCATGTTGAACGCCTCGGTGAGCCGGGCGAGTTCGTCGCTGCCGACCACCGGGATGGGCCGCAGGTCGTCGGTGCGGGCCACCCGCTCTGCGGCTTCGGTGAGTCTGCCCACCGGTCTGAGGCCGGCTCGGGCCACCGCTCCACCGGCCATGGCCGCCACAGCCACGCCGACACCTCCGACGATGAGCAGCACCGTGCCCAGACGTCTCAGCACTTGGACAGTGGGCGCCAGGCTCTTCGAGATCAGCAGGGAGCTGCCGTTGGCCAGGTGCACGGCGAGCACCCGCTGGTGGTTGGCGGTGCGCAGGGACATCAGCAGCTCGCCCGAGATGACGTCCTTCTCGGCCTTGCCCAGCGGCAGCATCTGGCCCTGCTGGTTGGCCGTGTAGATGGACCGGCCCGGGATCACCAGCATCGCGTTGACATCGGAGTACGCGGTGCCCTCGATCGCCTTGCCGGGGTCGGCGGCCAGTGATCCGCTCTCGATGAGCAGCCGGGCCCGGCTGTGCAGCTGGTTGTCGAGATCGTCGTAGAGCGCGCGGGACACCACGGCGTAGACGGCGACGGCCATCAGCACGACCACCATGGCCACCATCGACATCGCCAGCATCATCACGCGCCAGCGCAATGACAGTGAGCTGGTGTTTCGTAGGACGGCGGCGGGCCGCCCAATGTACATGGGGGTGGTGCGGCCGTCGTTGTCGTTCAGTGCCATCAAAATCAGGGGGGTGTTTCGCGCAGCACGTAGCCGACGCCGCGCACGGTGTGGATCAGTCGAATCTCACCTTCGGCCTCGGTCTTGCGCCGCAGGTAGCCGATGTAGACCTCAAGCGCGTTGCCGGAGGTCGGGAAGTCGAAGCCCCAGACCTCTTCGAGGATGCGGCTGCGGGTGAGCACCCGGCGGGGGTTGGCGATGAGCATTTCCAGCAGCGAGAACTCGGTGCGGGTGAGGCTGATCTGACGCTGGCCGCGGGTCACCTCGCGGGTCACCGGGTCCAGGGTCAAATCCGAGAACGACATCTTCTGTGAATCGGCGCCGTCGTCGCTGACGGTCCGGCGCAGCAACGCCCGCATCCGCGCCAGCAGCTCCTCGAGCGCAAACGGCTTGGGCAGGTAGTCATCCGCGCCGGCGTCCAGCCCGGCGACCCGCTCAGACACCGAGTCACGGGCCGTCAGCACCAGGATCGGCAGGTCGTCGCCGGTGCTGCGGAGCTGCCGGCACACCTCCAGGCCGTCCAGCCGCGGCATCATCACGTCCAAAACCACAGCGTCGGGCCGGTCATTGGAAATCGCCTCGAGCGCTTCGACCCCATCCTGGGCGAGCTCGACCGAATATCCGTTGAATGAAAGCGACCGGCGCAGGGATTCGCGCACAGCGCGATCGTCGTCCACGACAAGTATGCGCACAGGCACAGTTTCAACCCGCTATCTGAGAGTGGGCTGAGAGGCGCGCCGCAAATTCTCCGAGCGTTTTGGTGGCACACTCAGCCCCCGGACACGACAAAAAGCGCTATCGCGAGCGATAGCGCTTTTTGAAGAAGTCTCTGCGGTTCTAGCGCTTGTCGAGGTCGACCAGGCCGAGACGGGCGGCCTTGAGCAGACGACGCGGCACCTTGTGCTGCTGACCGGCGACACTGACGCCGACGAGACCGGTGGCCTCGGCCTTCCACTGCGCGCGCCGGCTACGGGTGTTCGCGCGCGACATTCTGCGCTTGGGCACAGCCATGACGTGCATCTCCTTGTTCTGGGTTGTTGCCGCGCGAATCGCAGCGGCAGACGACTGCCCTACAGAGTAACGGTTGACCGGTGTCGGCTCCAAAACGCAGCTCCGCAGCCCTGCGCCGAGCGCTCCGCGGCCGTTCCGCCGAGGGTTCCACGCCCCTTCCGCCGAGATTGAGGTCAGGGACAAGGATCCGGCCGATTCTGTCCCTCACCTCAATCTCGATGGCATGTCGGTGCGGGGTGCGAGCATGCCGCAATGACGGCGGTGGCAAGGGTGTTCATCGGCAGCGAAGCGTTGGCCGAGGGGCTCGTGACGCGCAACGACCTCAGGCATCACTACCAACGGATTTTTCCCGACGTGTATGCACCAGCCGAACCCACGCTGCGTGACCGAACCATTGGCGCCTGGCTGTGGTCGAGGCGCCGGGCGGTGATCGCGGGGGTCGCCGCATCCGCGCTGCACGGGGCCTCCTATGTCGATGCCGACATCCCGATCGAACTCATCTGGCGCAACGGCCGCCCACCCAGCGGATTGATCGTGCGCAACGAGACGCTCGCCGACGACGAGATCAAACGCGTGGTCGGACTGCCGGTGACCACACCGGTGCGGACGGCTTTCGACCTGGGCCGTCACCTCCCACGCGATGACGCTGTCGCCCGCATCGACGCTTTGGCGTGGACTCTCCAGGTCACCGCCGACGACGTGACCCCGCTCATCGACCGCTACCCGGGGATCCGTGGGATCCGGGCCCTCAAAGTGGCGTTGCCACTGGTCGATTCCGGCGCCGATTCACCGCGCGAGACTTGGCTGCGCCTGCAATTGACCGACGCCGGAATGCCGCCCGACCAGACCCAGATCGTGGTGATGCAAGGACGCGGCCGCATCGTCGCAAAGTTGGACATGGGCTGGCAGCGGTTCATGGTCGGGGTCAATTACGACGGCATCTTCCACCAGTCGGACCGCAGGCGTTATGTGCAGGACCGGAAGACCCTGCGGATGCTGGAGGCCATGGGCTGGATCGTCATCCGCGTGATCGCCGAGGACAACATCGTCGACGTCCTCGCGCGGGTCGAGCAGGCGCTGCGCAGCCGCGGCTGGCATCCAGATTGCATTCAGGGACAAATCGCCGCCTGATTCCGTCCCTGGATGCAATCTGGTGGGTGGACCCCGGGCCGGACACCCCTTGACGTGGTACCGGCGGTACCCGCTAACCTACCGGTTTGTTTACGGGGGCGTGAGTGCCTCCGTCGTCGGGGCCCCGCCCGTCGTCCACCGAGGCGAAAAACTTCTTCATATCGACCCCGAGCACGGACGCGATCCGCTCCAGCTCGAAGACCTGGAATGAATCACGCTCCACCTTGGGGCTCAGCCGCCGGTTCAGCGTCGACGTTGAGATTCCGGTCAGCTCAGACAGCTGCGACTGCTTGAGATTCGCTCGCGCCACTTCTGCGCGAACTTCCGCCGCCACTCGTTTCCAGCCATCCGACAGCGGCTTGGGGAAATCGATCACGTTGGTCATGGCGAGAGCATATCCCACATTTGCGCCAATTCAACCGATAGATGGGCCAACATCCCACAAACGATACCAAGATCACAAGTTCACGGGATTTAATCCCACCCATGGGTGTGGCGGCCTTGCATTAATCCCACCCATGGGATCTACTCCTACCCATGACGGCAAGTGAGCGGCTCTCTGAAGCCATCAGGGTCGAATTGGCCCGGCGGCGCCTGAATCAGCAGGCACTCGCCGACTCGGTCGGCATCGCCCGATCAACGATGTCCCGGAAGATGCTCGGAGCGTCGGAGTTCACCGTCGACGAACTCGACCGGATCGCCCGCGCGCTCGGAGTCACCGCGGGCGACCTGCTGGCCAACGACACGAAGGCCAGCGCATGAGCGTCTGCCAGTCAGCGCTGCTCCTCCAGCTGGGCGACTCGACGGCCCAGCCCCTGAACCATCGCCTCCAGCCCCTTCACCGCGGCAACGATGAAACCGATTTGCTGCACCGCGGCGAACCCGTACGAGACCTGGCCGCTGGTGGCATTCGACAGTTCCTCGAAGCTGTTGACGACCATCTTCGTGATCGGGAACGGCTCCAGCGGGCCGGCGTCGATGAACGGCTGATCGCCCGGCGGAGTACGGACGAACGATTCGAGATCGGCAAGGGCGGCGATCAGAACCTCGTTGGTACTCCACTCCCCGCTCTGCAGCCGGGTAGCGGCCTCGGTTGCGATCTCCAGGTGGCCGGGGACGATCAGTTCCTTATCCAAGATGCTTCTCCTTCTGCTGGTGCTGACACACGCAGCGTAGGAGCTGGGGATGTCCCGGGGCCGGAAAATTCACACCGGGTGCCGGCCCCGGGCGCCACCGACGGCGGTGCGCGGGTGACGGCATGAACCTCGTTGATATCGCCAGGGCCGGTGTCGCCGCGGGTGTCTCGTTCTGCAAGGCGTTCACGGTCGAGACCCGCGATGTGGATCTGCCGGTCACCGACGAGGAGACGCGGCGTGCTGAGGGGACGCAGCACGCGCACACCCCCGGGGAGGTGAGCGACGGCCCATCCCCCGACCCGTCGCCCTCCCCGGGGGACTACTCCCGCATGGCCGATTCAGCGCTGCTGGCCCGGGCCGCCGACGACATCGACGCTTTCGCGCTGCGCGTGTCGACGGTCCAAGCCCTGAACGACCTGCTGAATCTCGCTGACGCATTGCGTGATCGCGCCGCCCAGTTCGCGGCGGCCGAATCGCTCGACTCCCCGTAGTAAGCGGCCCCGCGCCGCTGCCACGGCCGGGGCCTTCACCCACAAAAGGAAGAAGGTCCGTTGTGAGCTCTACCGATCGTATCGCCGCCCACCACAAGAAGTGGGACGCGCTGCCGCCGTTCCCCGACTACCCGTACGTCATGAGCGACGATGACGTCGAATCCTGGTCCGACCTGCTGTACCTCCGCAACCTGTGCGATGACCTGGAGGACCAGGCCCGCAAGCTCGCCGCCGACCCGATCGGTGTGCACCAGGTCGCGATGACGCGACTGTGCAACGCGGCTGACTTGGTGCACGTCGCAACTGCACTCATGCCGGTACCGGCTGCGGTGTCTGAGCCGTGGCCCGTCGATCACGCTGCCGGGATGCTCGCCGCGTGGCGGCTGGCTCGCGGCCCCCGCACCCCGCAGCTCGCCCTCACCGCGGCGGTCGCAGCGTGAAGCGCCGCACTATGCACTGGCGCACCGCGCGCCGGATCCTCGCCGCCGCAGCCTCGATCACCGTGCTGGCCGGTACCGGCATCGCTGCGGCCACTGCGCCGGCCAAAGCCGCACCGGATCCGTACTGGCCGATCCCGCCCGTCTGGTGCCCGGGCGGCGGCACCCAAACCGGTTGGGGCGGTTGGTGTGACGGCCAGACGTTCCCCGACGGAACGAAGTGGCACACCGACAACTTCGTGGCCCCGTTCGTGGGCCGCGTGTGGAACCCGATCGTCTGCGTGGTGGCTGATGCCCCGGCACCGCCGCCGGTGGCCGGCCCGGGCGGCTGTGGAGGTGCGGTCCGATGACGCCGCGTCTGCTCACCTACATCGCCGCTGCCGCCCTCGGTTTCGCCCTCGCCGCGCTCGTCGTCGGCACACCCACCATGTTCGGCACCTCGCTGGCCGTCGCCATGGGCTTCGCGATCGCCGCCGACTTCACCGAACGCACAGGAGACCACTGATGCCCAAGTCATTTCGCATCACCGCGCCCATCCTCACCGACGAGGAACGCCAGCAGGTGACCCAGGCCGGTGGTCTGGCCGGCGACACCGTCGACACCAGTCCACTGCTGGGCGAATGGAAGCCGGGTGAGCGCAAGTTTGAGGCGGCGTCGCAGGCGATGGTCGCGCTGCAGCGCCTCGGCCACATCTATTCGGGGACTGTGGATCCGGCGGTGATCGCGGATCGTCGGCGCCGGAACAAGCAGGCACGCAGGTCGCGGCGGATCAACCGATTGGCGGCCCAGCGATGAGCGGCGAAATGGTCGAGGCGACCGGGTATCTCACGGTCGAAGGCGAACGCAGCAGGTACGGCGCGAAGCACGTCACCCGCGCCAAGCTCGCGCGGCTGACCCAGGGCAAGCCCGCGGTCCTGTCGGCGGATCAGGTGGCGGTCAAGGTGACGATCCGGATCCCGGCGAAGGCGTTCGACGCCCTGCAGCCTGAGGCCGTGATCATCGTGCCCGAGGAGCTGGTGCAGCATCCCGTCGAGGTTGAGGCGGTCGAGCCGTGACCGTGCTGAATGGTGGACTGCCGAAGGCCAAGACGATCACCACCGACACCGAGTTCGTCGACCGGTTCATCGCGAACATCACCCCACCCGAGTGGCACATACTCGCCCAACTCCCCCCGGTCGGCCGGTACACCGAGCTCGTCGCCGTGGTGGCCGAGGTCCGCACACTCCCCCGCTACCCGCTGACCGCCGAGCATCCGCTCAACCCGGCCAGCCGCTACACCCAGGCGGCGGCATCGTGAGCGCGCCAAACGATTTCGCAATCCAGTACGCCATCCAACTGCCCAACGGTCAGCTCTATCTCTCGCCGCAGTCCGGGGCCGTCGTCACCTGGTCCGAACGCGAAGGCGCTGAGTACGTGCTCGATCAGCTGGCCGCACACTCGCACCACATGGGCATGACCGACTGGACAGCTCACATCGTGCACCGGTACTGCACGCCGTTCGTGCCCCTGGACCAGGCGCTCGCCGAGCAGATGATCGACGAGCTCACCACGTGGCTGCACAAGCAAGGCGGCGGGTCATGACGTGGCAGGTCCGCGCCGCGTGCGCCGATACCGATCCCGCAGTGTTCTTCCCCGGTGAGGGGCAGCCCACCGAGCCGGCGAAAGCCATCTGCAGCGGCTGCCCTGTCCGGGTCGAGTGCGGCCAGGCCGCCATCGACCGCGGTGAACGGCATGGCGTGTGGGGCGGCATGTCGATCAACGAACTCGAGGACGCCCGCCGCGACCCGGAAACCGGTCAGCTTCGCCACAAATGCCAGTCGTGCGACGACTTCGCCAACGGGCGGTCCCCGTTCTGCGACCCATGCCGCAAGCAGCACCGCACCGAATCCGTACGCCGCTACGACCAGAAGAAACGACTGGCCTCAGTGCCGGTCGGCCGCTGAAAGGACCCCCATGAGCACCGATTTGAATCCCGTACGCGCGCAGTTCGAGATCCTCACCTACTGCCGCAACGAACGCGCCAAGCTGGCGGCCCGCATCGACGAGCTCGAAGCGTCGGCCAAGGCCGCGATCCAGGAAGCCATGGGCGCAGACGACGTCGGGCTGCTCGACGGCATCCCGGTCGTCACCTGGAAGTCGTCCAAGCGGACATCGCTCGATCAGAAGCTGCTGAAGTCGCTGCACCCCGAGGTCTACGAGGAGTGCAAGTCGACGACCGAAGTGCGTCGTTTCGAGGTGAAGTGATGAGCAGCGCAGAGGCCACCGTATACGCGGCCATCGGAGCACTCGCGATCATCCTGCTCGTCGGCGCGATGGTCGGGCGATGACCGCGATGGCTGACATTGCGTGGGAGACGGTCGACACCGGCAACGGTTCGTCCACCGCTCCCACGCAGCAGGACACACTGTGGACCGAGGTCGACGTGCCGAGCAGCAACGGCGCTGATCCGCTGCTCGGCGACCTCAAAACACTGATCCGCCAACACGATGCGTCGCGGCCACGGTCGCAGCAGAAGGCGATCGGACCCAGCGAGGTCGGGCATCCGTGCCTGCGGCAGTTGGCGGGCAAGCTCATGCAGGTCGATCGGATCAACCCGGCCGGCGACCCGCTCCCGGCCTACGTCGGCACCGCGGTGCACGCCCAACTGGAGCAGGCCGTCGCACTCGACAACGGCCGCATCGTCGCCGCACACCTACTCGACCCGACGGCACGTTGCACCTGGTTGGACGGCAAGCCGATCGGCCGATGGCTGTCCGAACGCCGCGTCACCGTGCGGCCCGACCTCACCGGGTCGTGCGACCTGTTCGACACCTGGACCAACACCGTGCTCGACCTCAAGGTGCCCGGCGTCTCCAAGATGACCGAGTACCGCAAACGCGGCCCGTCCGAGGTGTACCGCCGCCAGGCGCACGCCTACGGACGCGGCTACCGCAACGAGGGCTTCACCGTCGAGCGCGTCGGCATCTGGTTCCTGCCCCGCGCCGGGCAGCTATCCACCAGTCACCTGTGGACCGAGCCGTACAACGATGCCCTGGTCGACGAAACCCTCGAACGGCTTGACAACGCGATCGTGCTCATCCACGACTTCGAGGTTGAGCAGCACCCCGAGCGGTGGGCGTGGTTCCCGAAAACCGTTGACAACTGCCAGTTCTGCCCGTTCTTCACGCCGACTGGGAACCATCCGAGTCCGGCGGCCTGCACAGGAGGAGCGAAGTGATCTACATCGCCGGACCCATGACGGGGATTCCGGATTTCAACTATCCGATGTTCAACGTGGTTGCTCAGCACCTGCGGGGCCTTGGCCACAAGGTGCAGAACCCGGCCGAAAACGACGGCGGCAGTTCGGATAAGCCGTGGCAGTTCTACATGCGGCTGGCGTTGCGGCAGTTGCTGGACTGCGACGAGGTGATGTTGCTCCCCGGCTGGCAGAACAGCCGCGGCGCGCGCATCGAAGAGTCTGTGGCCCGCGCGTTGGGCATGACCGTCCGGGAGTGGGGGCGGCTGACCGGGCCGAGATTTCGCCGGGCGTCAAGGCGCGAAACAGACGCACACCAATGAAACACACCAACACACAAAGGAACACGAAATGACGAACTGGGAAGAGATCGACGTACCCCGCGGCGCCTACATCGGCTGGGGCAACAACGCCGGACAGAACGTGACCGGCAAGGTGCTCGAATACGCACCCACCGGTGGCAGCGACTTCAACGGCAACCCCTGCCCGCAGCTGGCCATCGAACTGATCGAGGACGCCGACTCGTACAACAAGGCCGGCCAGAGCTTCAAGCACGCCGCCGGTGACATCGTGCAGCTCACCTGCGGCCAGGTCAGCCTCAAGCGCGCCGTGATGGCCGCCGACCCGAACCCGGGTGACCTGGTGAAGATCACGCTGGACGGGATCGTGAATCTGCAGGGCGGCAACACCGTCAAGGAGTTCGGCATCAAGATCGCCCGCGGAGCTGCGGGACAGGCACAGCCCGCTCCCGCCCCGGCGGCTCCAGCTCCGCAGCAGGCACCGGCGCCCGCGCCGGCCGCCGCTTCCGCAGCGGCTCTGCCGCCGGGACTGCCCGCCACCATCACCGCCGAAGTGTGGGCCACCCTCACCCCCGAAGCCCAGGCCGCGCTGCTCGTCTCCGCGACCTCCGGCCAGCAGTAGGACCCGGCCCGGATCGTCTGCACCCCCCTCGGGCGATCCGGGCCACCACCAATCCCCCTGCCCCGAACTGGAGTCACCCATGAACGCCTGCGACGACGAAACCGAACCCCTCGGCGAATCGCTCGACATCGACACGCTCGGCGCGATCCAACACTTCGGCGTGCTGGGCATCCTGTCCGCCGCCGACCAGGTGACTGCCACGTTGCAGCTCGCCGAACGACAGGGCCAGGCGCTCAACGCAGTTCGGGAACTGCACTACACAACCGCGAGCGGACCTCACGAGCCGTATTGCCACGAGTGCCTCTATGAGGCGCCCTGCCCGACCATCCGCGCGATCGACGAGGCCGGTGCTTAGTGCTCACACTCACTGATCTGTTCTGTGGCGCTGGCGGATCGAGCACCGGGGCCATCGAGGTCCCCGGTGTCTCGGTCCGGATCGCCTCGAACCACTGGGATCTCGCCGTCGAGACCCACAACACCAACCACCCCGACGCCGATCACCTGTGCGCGGACCTGTCTCAGATCGACCCGCGACGCTTCCCGCGCACCGACATCCTCTGGGCCAGCCCCGAATGCACGAATCACTCGGTTGCCAAGGGCCGCAAGCGCGTCGACGCGCAACCGGACCTGTTCGGTGAGGTGCTGCCCGACGCGGCGGCCGAGCGGTCACGGGCCACCATGTGGGACGTTCCGCGGTTCGCCGAGGCGCACCGGTACCGCGCGGTGATCGTCGAGAACGTCGTCGACGCCTGGCACTGGGAACCGTTCCGCGCGTGGCTGATGGCCATGGACTGCCTCGGCTACGACCACCAGCCGGTGTTTCTCAACTCGATGCACGCGCAGGGCTTCGGCCAAGGTGCACCGCAGTCCCGGGACCGCATGTACGTGGTGTTCTGGCGCAAGGACAACCCGCGCCCGGACCTCGACCGGGTGACCCGCCCGCCGGCGGTGTGCCCGGACTGCGGACCGGTGCGGGCCATGCAGGTGTGGAAGCGGGCCGATCGGGCGCCGTGGGGCCGGTACCGCGCCCAGTACGTGTACCGGTGCCCTTCGGTGAAGTGCCGCAACCAGATCCTCGAGCCCGTGTTCCGGCCGGCGGCCGACATCATCGACTGGGCGCATCTGGGCCAGCGCATCGGCGACCGTGGGAAGCCGCTGGCAGCCAAGACGCTGGCCCGGATCCAGGCAGGCATCGAACGGTACTGGTTGCCGCTGCTGGTGCCGGTCGAGGGCCGCGAGGGCAAGCAGGCCGCGCCGGTCGACCAGCCCACCCGCACCATGACGACCCGCAACGAGACCGGGCTGCTGGTGCCCACCGGTGGCACGTGGCGCACCGACGCGACGAGCACCGACGACCCGGTTCCGACGCGCACCACGCGGGAGAACGACGGCATCGCCCTGGCGCCGTTCATCGCCGAGCTGCGCGGCGGCGGGTCCACGCATCGGCCAGTGAGTGAGCCTCTAGCCACACTGACCGCGTCCGGAACGCACCACGGGCTGGTGACGACGTACTACGGCAAGGGCTCAACGCAGCCGACCGGCGAGGCGCTGCCCACCGTGACCACCATCGAGAAGCACGCGCTGCTGATGCGGAACAACACAGCCCGCGGCAACCCGGCGCAGCTCGTGAACCCGGTATCCGAGTACGCGCGCACCATCACCACGGCTGGCCATCAGTCGCTGCTCACCTCGGACCGCCCGACGATCGATGTCAATGACGTGCTGTTCCGGATGTTGGAGCCGCGAGAGATCGCACGTGCCATGGACTTCCCGACTGACTACACGATCCTCGGGAACCGCCGTGAGCAGGTCCGCATGGCGGGCAACGCTGTCACGCCACCGGCCGCGCGGGATCTCGTTGGCGTGGTGGCCGAATCGCTGGGTGTGGTCGAATGACCGAACTGACGATCGCCGAGCAGGCCGACGCTCTTGTCGCCGAGCTCCAGGACGCGATTGACACCATCCCGCGGTACTCGTCGAGGACACCGTACCTGACTGCGCGAGCAGGAATCTCGCTGGCGCGGATGGTGGGCGAACTGGCGCGGCGTGGTGAGCAGCAGCCCGAGAGCGCGGTGGATGTCCTGCTGAAGCATCAAGGCCCGTTCTTCAACGGCGGTGAGTCCCGTTGCGGGTGCGGCGGGCGGGTGCGTGATGGCCGGGATTGGGCCGAGCACGTCAACCGGATGCTCGGAGGTACGCAGTGAGTGCGGAGTTTGTGCGTTGGTGCCAGACCCAGCGCGCCCTGTACGGATCAATGTGGAGGACAAGACGATGAGCGACGTTGTGGAGCGCAGCAAGGCCGCGCTGAAGGCACTCGACGCTGAGACATATGGCGGTAGCGCCGAATCCGGCGCACTTCGACGGATTGCCCGCGAGAACCAGTTCATCGCCCAGGCACGCACTCTCGTGCCCGAACTGGTCGCCGAGGTGGAACGGCTGCGGGCTGGCATCGAGCGGGTGCGCGACGTCGTGGAACAGCACGCCACTCGCGGTATCGGGCAACGCATCCTCGACGCACTGGTGGTGCCCGATGAGTGACCGCATCAAGGTCCAGGCGGTGCGCGCCGCCAACGGACGCATCCAAGGCTGGGCCATCAATCAAGGCAGCCGCGAGCTCTATTTCTTCGGAACCACATGCCGGAACACAGGCAATCGGAACGCTCACACAATCGCCATGACCATCGCTCAACGGGTCGCACGAGGTGCCCGATGACGCGGCAGCTTCCGAAACCTGTTGCCGTCCCGCTCGGCTGGGTCATCTGCGGCGCCATCAACGCAGCCATCTACAGCGGCGGATGGCTCTGCATGCGATGGGACAACCTCACCGACGCCATCGCATCACGGCGCGCCGCCCGGGCCATGTGGCGTGCAGCTGACCAGATCCTGCTGGACAACACCGAGGACCAGGAGGCCGCAGGACTGTGACATTCGCCGAACTGCTCGAACTCCTCGGCTACACCGACACCGAATACGTCGGCATCTGCCACAGCACCAACGGTCAGTTCAGCACCGCGGTGTTGCCGCCCGCCGCGGCTCCGGCCTACGTCGACCAGCTCCCCAACACTGCCGACATCTGGTACCAGGTCAACCCCACCGCGGGCCCGGTGCGCACCAACTCCGGCCGCGGCACCGCCGACGACGTCACCCGCCTGGCCGCACTCTGGTGCGACCTCGACGTCAAAACCACCGGCTGCCCCACCATGCAATCCGCGTGGGCCATCATCAACGAACTCGCCAACCTCCTCGGCGCGCACCCGTCCGCGATCGTCAAAAGCGGCCACGGCCTACAGCCCTACTGGACCGTCGACGACGGCGACATCACCGACGCCTGCCGCACCGAGATGGCCGCACTGCTGCGCCGCTGGGGCCGACTCGTCACCCTCGTCGCCAGCCACCACGGATCCAAGGTCGACAACGTCTACGACCTGCCCCGCATCCTGCGCACACCGGGCACCACCAACAACAAGAACACCCCGGTCCCTGTCACCGCCGAACCCTACCCCGGCGGCACACCGCTGAGCCTCGACGAGATCCACGAACGGCTCAACGAAGCCGGCATCTACGAAACCGACGCAGACAAAGGCGAATCCAGAGAAATCGTCTCCCCACCCACCACATGGGAATGGGGCAACCGCGAAATGTGCACCTACTGGCCCACCGTCGTCGACGGCTGGAAGACCGACAACCCCGACGCCCGCCACCCCTGGCTCGTCTCCCAAGCCGTCCGAATCGCCGCAGCCCACCGCCGCGGCTGCCTCGACGCCGGCCAATACGCCGACGCGAAACGCATCCTCGAGGCCAGGTTCCGAGACCTCTGCAACCGCGGCAACGACACCCGCAAAGTCGGTGTCTACGAGTTCGCCGACGCCATCCGCTTCGGCGAGGACCAGGTCGCCACCATGAGCGACGAACGCCTGGCCGCCGAACTCGGCAAGCACCGCCACCTCGACGAAATCGCGGGCACCGTCACCGAAGTCGACGCCGACGACATCGCACCCACCGCCGCATCGAACGTCACGCAGCTCACCCGGACGACCACCAGCACCACGGCCCCCACCGACGGGCAGCTCGCCACCGTCACCCCGATCACCCAGAAGCCCGTCAAGGTCGCGATCGACAACCTCACCGACACAGGCAACGCCGAACTCCTCGCCACCGCCCACGGCGCACACCTGCGGTACTGCCCCGAAATGGGCAAATGGCTGTCCTGGGACGGCACCTGCTGGACCGTCAACACCGACGACAGCGCAGCATTCACCGCCGCCCGCGCAGTGGTGGGCTCACTCGACCCGACCCTGTCCAAGGACCACGCCAAACACAAACTCAAGAGCCTGTCCCGCACCGCACTCGAAGCCATGGTCGCCCTGGCACGCCGCGCCCCGGACATGCGCGTGGAACTGGACCGCCTCGACGCCGACCCACACGCACTCAACACCCCCGCCGGAATTGTCAACCTCCGCACCGGCGGCCTCTCCCCCCACACCGCAACCGGCTGGCACACCAAAACCACCGGCGTCGGCTACAACCGGGACCTCCCCGCCCCCCAATGGCACCGATTCCTGCAGACCACATTCGGCGGCGACACCGAACTCATCCGCTACGTCCAACGCCTCGCCGGATACGCCGCGATCGGCGAAGTATCCGAACACGTCCTGCCATTCCTGCACGGCGGCGGCCAGAACGGCAAAAGCGTCCTCCTCGACGTCCTCGTCGAAGTGCTCGGCGACTACGCACTCACCGCACCATCAACATTCCTGCTCGCCGGCCAAACCAAACACGAAACCGAAATCGCCCGACTCAACGGCGCCCGGCTCGTCGTCTGCTCCGAGGTCAACAAAGACTCGCGATTCGACGAGGCGAAACTGAAATTGCTCACCGGCGGCGACAAACTCACCGGCCGATTCATGCACCGCGATTTCTTCGACTTCAAACCCACCCACACCCTATTTCTGATGGGCAATCACCAGCCCGAAGTCTCCGCCGGTGGCCATTCCTTCTGGCGGCGTCTGCGACTGATCCCGTTCCGTCACGCGGTGCCCGCCGACGAGCGCAACCCCAACCTCGCGCGAGACCTGGTCGACAACGAGGGCCCGGCCATCCTCGCCTGGATCGTGGCCGGGGCCGTCGACATGCTCACCAACGGCATCGACGAACCATCCTCGGTCGCCGAAGCCACCGAGGAGTACGCCGAGCAGGAGGACGCGCTGGGCCGGTTCCTCGACGAGTGCTGCCATGTCGGCGGTGGCATGACGGTCAAGACCAAGACGACCGTCGTGCTGGCCCGGTATCAGCGGTGGGCGAAGGAGAACGGGGCGCGGGAAATGAACGCCGTCACCCTCGGCCGCGACCTGTCCAGCCGCTTCGGCATCAAGTCGATCAAGAGTGATTCCACCCGGTTCTACCCCGGTCTGGCCCTGGTCGTCGAAGACAACCAGCAAACGGGCGGATGGGGCCAATGATCCGCCCTGTGGATCTGTCCGGAGGGCGGGATACGGACAGATCAAAGACAGATCAAAACCCCCTATTTGCCCTGTTGTTTTTCCTGTTCAAACCCTATTTAGGGACAGATGGGACAGATACATATGGGTTAGTTCCTACAGGGGAGATTTCAAGGTGATTACGTCGGATTTTGCGTTTCTCGGCACTGCAATAGGAAAACATCTATCCCGTCTGTCCCTATCGGCCTCGCCAGCAAACTCCGCGAGGTGGTCCCATGGCACCGCGTAAACCCAAGGAACAGCCCACCCACCAGCACCTCATCACCACCCCGCTACGCGATGGCCGCTGCGGAACATGCAAAGCCATCGTGTGGCGCGGATACGTCGGCGGCGTCTACACCGAACTCGACCCCGTCCGGATCAACCAACAGGCCGAAATCGGAGCGACCCTCGCAGGCGTCGCCACCTACCACGTGCCAGCCATCGGCACCCGACGGCCAGGCCGCCGCACCCGATGGAACTTCGCACGCTGGCCCGAACGCGGATTCGTCCACGCCGCCCACCAATGCGGACGCACATGGCCCGACTCCTGCCGCGACACCCGATCCGACATGCCCTGGATCGACCCCGACACCTACGCCCGAATCACCGCCGAAGAATGCCCCTTCTGAGAGGAATCACAATGGACCAATTACTCGCGCCGATTGTCGAATTCTTCGTCCCCGGAAAACCCGCACCACAAGGAAGCAAACGACACGTCGGCCGCGGAATTCTCGTCGAATCCTCCAAAGAAGTCGGACCCTGGCGCGAACGCATCGCCCTGGCCGCCCACAACGCGATGCTCGAAACAGGACTCAGCCATCCGATCGACAAATGCGCTCTCGTCGTCGACCTCGCATTCGTCATGCCCCGCCCAGCCGCAGCACCGAAACGCTCCACACCGCCAGCGATCAAACGACCCGACACCGACAAGCTCGCCCGCGCCGTGCTCGACGCGCTCACACACACCGTGTTCACCGACGACTCCGCGGTCATCGACCTCCGCGCCCGCAAGCGACTGGCCGAACTCGACGAAACACCCGGCGTGCAGATCACCGTCAGCGTGGTGGCTCAGTGAACCTCTCCCACGAATGCACCCACTGCGGAGCGAAAACCCAGCTCTACCTCTGCAACCGCTGCACCACCACACTCCGATCGCTGCTCGACGACCTGCCCTGGCTGCTCAACGAACTCGCCACCACCATCCGCCGCCAGGACCAACTCACCAACGGCAGCCCCATCGGCCACTCCGACGGCGACCCCGGACCGATCAACCTCACCGCACTCGACACCGAACGAGCGACTCGAGCGACCCTCATCAACGCACTCACCACCCTCACCGCACTCCCCGGTCTCCCCGGGCTGCGCGTCGACCACATCGCCACACCCGACATCGCCCGCACCCTCGGCCACAACGTGCAACGAATCGCCCACCACCCCAAGGCCGGCGACATCTACGGCGACATCAACGCCCTGGTCTCCGACGACGAGATCGGCCGCGCCGCACCACTCTGGAAAGCCATCAACCGGCACGAACGGATCTTCGTCGGCCCCTGCCCCACCATCAAAGGCCATGACCGCGAAGGCAAACCCGTCGAATGCGGCACCAGCCTCTACGCCGACCTCGACGAGAAATTCGCGGTCTGCCACAACTGCGACGCCAAGATCGACGTCGCCAAAAATCGACTCCGCGCAGCAGTCGACCGCGACCTGCTACCCGAGGCGAAACTGCTCGAAGTGCTCGCCGACCTCGACGAGAAGGTCTCTCGCGTGAAGCTCTACGAGTGGATCCGCACGAAGAAGATCCAACCGCGCGGCTGGATCCACCAGGGCCGCATCGTCGGATTCCGCATCCGCCGCGGTGATCCCCGCGTCTTCAGCCTGTCCCAGGCCCGCGCACTCCGAGCCAAGGAACAAGTCAAAGCCCCTGCGCGGTAGACCCGAAGCAGCTACGTTCGGCCACGTGACAGCAGAAACCGAACGTCTCAACCTTGCCGCCAACAACCTCCGCAAGAGCCTCACGGAGCTCCGACAGAGCGGCAGCTACAACGACCCCGGAGCATTCGAAGAAGCCCAAGGCAGCGTTGTCGGGGCCTTGTCAGCCGCTGTGATCATCATCCTTGAACACCTCGGCGCCGACCCCATCACCGAAGAAGGCATCGCGCTTCGAAAGAACAACACGCCGACCGAACCACCGAAATAGCGCACGACGTCCTGACCTGCGTATACTTCGATCTGCCAGTCGAAGACGCTGCCCAAAAACCCCCAGACACCTGGGGGTTTCGTCGTATCTGGCCCCTGAACTCATGCCATACGCACCCCCACGGGTTTGCGCACGCTGCGGCAAACCCGCCCCCAAGAACCGGCCCTGCACCTGTCGCCCCGCCTGGGAAGGCTCCACCCACGACAGCGGCAACGACCGCCAATGGCAAGCCGCTCGCGACGCCTACCTCGCCACCCACCAGATGTGCGAATGGCCCACCGGCTGCATACGCCTGGCCGACATCGTCGACCACGTGATCCCGCTGGCCGAAGGCGGCGCCAAGTACGACCCCCGAAACTTCATGGCCCTGTGCCATGGCCACCACACCGAGAAGACCACCGCGGACGCCCAACGCGGCAAGACCAGAGCGAGGTGAACCCAATGGCCTGCGAACACGACTACACCGTCTCCCACTACCAGACGACTGACCGAGGCAAAGCCAACGAAGTCACCCTCGCCTGCCTCAAGTGCGGCGACGAGAAAGTCATCTTCACCCACCGCACCCGCGAGCAGATCGAGGCCGAGGTGACAGCACAGTGACGCATTTGTGCAGGTCAGAGGGGTATGGGGTCAAAATCGCTCTGACCTGCGACGATGCGACTCGCCGGGGTGGAGTTTCTTTTTCGCGCACAATCGGACGGACTTTTTCGGATGGCTCCGGCTAAACCGGCCCGCCTGAAGGTGCTGAACGGCCGCGGCGACGGCAAGGACAGCGCTGGCCGCCCTATCCCGACGCCACCGAAGTTCATCCGGGAGGCCCCGGAGCCGCCGGAGTGGCTCGATGGTGAGGCCCTGGCCGAGTGGCGGCGCGTCGCACCGGATCTGGAGACGCTGGACCTGCTCAAGCCGGCCGACCGCGCGACGCTCACCGCGTACTGCGAGACGTGGGCCCGGTTTGTTAGCGCGGTGGCCGAGTACAAGGCGCACGGGTTGACGTTGATCAACCCGGACAGCGGTCGGGTGGGGAAGAACCCGGCCGTATCGATCGCCGAGGCCGCCGCGACGCAGCTGCGCGCCTTCGCGAACGACTTCGGGCTGAGCCCGGCGGCCGAGCGCACGATTTCAACGACGGCGAAGACTGATGGCAGCGCGGCAGACGACGACCCGTTCGACGGGTCGGGCCAAGCGTCCTCGGCGTAGCGTCGCCTGGCAGCGTGCTGATCTCGATGCGCTGAAGCTGTCGCCGGAAGTCGCGTGGTATCTGGAGTCGCGAGGTTATAAGCCGCCGACGTGCCCGCCGTTGATCAAGACGCCGGAGCCGGGCGAGCTGGTGCGCGGCGCAGTGTTCGACCCGGAACGTGTGGACCGGGTCGTGGCGGCGTTTCGCCGGTTGCGGCACACCAAGGGCCGGTTCGCCGGTCAGCCGTTCGACCCGGATTGCTGGCAGGTCGCCTACTACCTGGCACCAGTCTTCGGGTGGGTGGCGATCTCGAAGGACACCGGAGAGTATGCGCGGGTTGTCACGACGGTTTGGATCGAGCTGCCCCGCAAGAACGGCAAGACGCAAACCGCTTCTGGCACGGCGCTGTATCTGACGGGTGCGGACGGCGAGGCCGGCGCCCAGGTGGTCTGCGCGGCGACGAACAAGGATCAGGCCAAGTTTGCGTTCGACCCGATGAAGCAGGTCGTTCAGAAGTCACCGGGGCTGGCGAAGCACTTCGATGCGTGGCAGTCGAAGATCGTTCACAAAGCGTCGGGCAGCGTGTTTCAGCCGGTCGCCAACGTGGGTGACGCTCAGCACGGCGCGGATCTGCACGGCGGGATCGTCGACGAGGTCCACCTGCACAAGACGAACGATCTGATCGAGGCCATCGAGACCGGAACCGGGTCACGCATTCAGCCTCTGGTCCTGTTCATCACGACGGCCGACGCGGGCCGACGTCACACGCCGTACGACGAGAAGCGCAGCCGGATTGAGAAGCTGGCCCGCCGGGCGTTGAAGGACCCGACGACCTACGGTGTGGTGTTCGCGGCGACGGCCGACGACGACCCGTTCGCCGAATCGACGTGGAAGAAGGCGAATCCGGGTTACGGGATCTCGCCGACGAAGCGGTTCATGAAGTCGGCGGCGACGAAGGCGAAGGACTCGCCGGCGGAGCTGGCGTCGTTTCAACGGCTGCATCTCGGGTTGCGGACCAAGCAGCAGTTCAAGTATCTCGAACTGGCTCCGTGGGATCGGAATGCGTCGATCGTCGACGTGATCCGGCTGAAGGGCCGGGAGTGCTTCGGTGGCTTGGACCTTGGTTCGACTTCCGACCTCACGGCGCTGTGCTGGGTGTTCCCGGACGGGGACGCGTTCGACGTGTTGTTGCGGTGTTGGGCGCCGGAGGAGTCGATCGAGTACCTCGATGAGCGCACCGCGCGGGCGGCGTCGACCTGGGTGAAGCAGGGTTGGCTCGTCACGACGCCGGGCAACGTCACCGACTACGACTTCATCAAGGCGCAGATCGGCCGTGACCGTGACGAGTTCCTGGTCAGTGAGATCGCGTACGACCGGTGGAATGCGACCCAGTTGGTCAATGACCTGACCAGTGAAGGCGCTCCGATGATCTCGATGGGTCAGGGGTTCGTTGGGATGAGCGCGCCGACGAAGGATCTGCAGCGCCTGGTCCTGCTGGGGACCGAGGAGAAGCCGGTCATTCGTCACGGCGGCAACCCGCTGATGCGGTGGATGGTCGACAACTTCGCGGTCGCGATGGATCCGGCCGGAAACGTGAAGCCGGACAAGGCGAATGCTGGCGACAAGATCGACGGCGTGGTGGCGCTGATCATGGCGCTGTCACGCGCATTGGCCGCGAAGGAAGCCGAGGGCCGCTCGGCATACGAAAACTATGACCTCGCAATCCTGTAAGGAGGCACGACAGTGGGTCTAGCCTCTTGGCTGGGTTTCAATCCGCCGGCATCGGCGCCGCAAGTCGCTGGTCCACTGCGACCGAGCGTTGAACTGATCCCTGAGGGGATGTCGCTCGACGAGTATCTGAAGGGCGTGCTGACGCAGCCGGTGGAGAAGCTGTGGCGTGAGCAGCCGCACCTGCGGACCGTCGTGGGATTCGTGTCGCGCAACATCGCGCACCTGGGTATCCACGTGTTCGAGCGCGACAACGAAGACGGCCGAAACCGGATCCGCAGCGGGCCGCTGTTCGACCTGCTCGACGAGCCCAACGACGAGATGACGCAGTTCGACCTGATCGAAGCCACCGTCGCGTCCCGGATGCTGTACGACGAGACTTACTGGTACGTCGGCCGCGACCTGAAAGCGCCGTCGGGCTGGGTGATTCGGCACATCCCGACGCCGTGGGTGATCGGCACCATCGGCGCCACAGCGTTCCGCGTCGAGGCGTACAAGGTCGCGATGCCGGGGACGCCGGCCGGGAAGTACGTCGAGGTCCCGGCCGAGGATATGATCGTGTTTCACGGCTGGAATCCGGTCGACCCGCGGTCTGGGGTGTCCCCGGTGCATGCGCTGAAAGCGATTCTGGCCGAGCAGATCCACGCCCAGGTGTACCGAGACCAGATGTGGAAGCGCGGCGGCCGAGTCGGCGCGTACCTGACTCGCCCTGTCGGTGCACCGGACTGGGGCAAGGCAGCGGGCGAGGGCCACCCGAGTCCTCGATCACGGTTCATCGAGCAATGGCAGAACTCGTATGCCGGCGACAGCGGCGCCAAGGCTGGCGGGACCCCGCTGCTCGAAGATGGCATGGAGCTCAAGCAGGTTGGGTTCAACGCCAAGGAAAACCAGTACGTCGAGGCCGCGAAACTGTCACTCGAGACCTGCGCGCAGGTGTATTTCATCAACCCGACGATGGTCGGCATCCTCGACAACGCGAACTACTCGAATGTGCGGGAATTCCGCAAAGCGCTGTACGGCGACAACCTCGGTCCGGAGATCGAGCGGACACAGCAGCGCATCAACAAGAAGCTGGTCCCGAAACTGGCTGACCGGAACCGGTTCTACTGCGAGTTCAACCTGCAGACGAAGCTGGCCGGTTCGTTCGAGGAGCAGGGCGACATCCTGCAGCGGGCGATCGGCGGCCCGTACATGACCCGCAACGAGGGCCGCGCGAAGTTGAACATGTCGAAGATCGACGGCGGCGACGAACTGATTGTGCCGCTCAACGTCACCCAGAACGGTGACCAGAACCCGATACCTGCCGAACCGGCACCGGACGACGATCCGGCTGATCCGAGCGAGGAGACCAAGAATGGCCGCAGCCACCGACACAACGGGCACGCGTTCAATGTCACCGTCTGACCGGCCGACCGCCGGCACGAAGTCGGTCGTCGTCAAGTTCAAGACCGACGGCCTGGCCGAGGGCGAATTCATCGGGTACGCCTCAGTTTTCGGCAACAAGGACAGCTATGGCGACGTCGTGATCAAGGGCGCGTTCGCCAACACGCTGGCCGAGTGGGAACGCAAGGGCGTGCCGATCCCGCTGCTGTGGGGGCACAACACCGCGGACCCGGACTTCAATCTTGGCGAGATCATCGAGGCGACCGAAGATGACCGCGGCCTGAAGGTGCACGGCAAGCTCGACATGGAGTCGCCGAAGTCGGCGCAGACCTACCGGTTGCTGAAATCCGGTCGTGTCAACCAGATGTCGTTTGCCTACCACGTTGTCGACGGGGCCTATATCCAGCCCGAGGGCGACGACAAGACCTGGCGCGACGCGTACTACGAGCTGCGTGAGCTCGATCTGTACGAGGTGAGCATTGTGCCGATCGGCGCCAATCAGGAGACCGAGATCCTGGCGGTGAAGGCCATCGCAAGTGCGATGCGGGCGAAGGCTGGCCGGGCGCTGTCGTCGAAGAACGAGGATGCGCTACGCGGGGCGCTGGCTCAGGCCGAGGAGATTGTGACCGCCCTCAAAGGTGTGCTGCCGGAAGATGATCCGGCAGACGAAGAAGACCAGGACAAGACCAGCGGTGAGGAACCGTCCGCCGAGGCTGCAAAGTCGTCGTCGGCTGCGACCACGCCAAGCCCGTCCGTCTCCCTGGCGCTGATGGAAATCCAAATCGCAGCACAAGGAGATATGGAATGAGCGGAACCGATACCGCGGTGCCCAGCAAGGAGCGCCGCGACGAACTGGTACAGAAGGCGCAGGCCGTCGCCGAGAAGGCGAAGGGCGAGAAGCGCGAGCTGACTGTCGACGAGCAGCAGGAGATCGGTGAGTACCTGACCGAGATCAAGGGCATCAACGAGGCCCTGGTGTCCGCGGCCAAGTCGAGCGCCATCCTCGGCCAGCTCGACAGCCTGGCGGCTCTCAACCCCCAGGCCGGCATCGTCACCCCCGGTGGCGCACCGGACGGGGAAGCGAAGGCGCTCAGCCTCGGTGAGCACTTCGTCAAGCACGCGCACCAGCGCATGATCGACGCCAAGGGCCAGACCGGTCTGACCTTCGCCGCTCCCGACTTCGGCATCAAGGCCGCCGCCGACAACCACGTCGTCGGCGGTTGGGCTGCCGGTGCGCCGTTCCTGACCGACTTCGACCGGACCATCGTCCAGGCGCTTCGCATCCGCCTGACGGTCTCCGATCTGCTCAGCCAGGGCACGATCAGCGGCAACGCGATCAGCTACCTGGTCGAGGGCGCGATGGAAGGTGATTTCACCACGGTCGCGGAGGCCGGGGCGAAGCCGCAGATCCACTTCGTCAACCCGACGCAGGTGACCGACGCGCTGAAGAAGATCGCCGGCTTCATCAAGATGACCGACGAGTTCCTCGAAGACGCTGACTTCCTGGTGTCGGAGATCAACAACCGGCTGCTGTACCGGCTGGCTTACTTCGAGGAGCAGCAGCTGCTCAACGGCGATGGCACCGGCCAGAACCTGACCGGTCTGCTGAACCGCGCCGGCATCCAGACTGAGACGTCGGCGGGCCCGACCGACAACGCGGATGCGTTGTTCCGGGCGCTGACCAAGATCGACGTCAACTCCGGCCTGGCACCCGACGGCATCGTGATCAACCCGACCGACTACCAGCAGCTGCGCCTGAAGAAGGACGGCAACGACCAGTACTACGGCGGCGGGTTCTTCGCCGGCCAGTACGGGCAGGGCGGCGTCCCCATGGACCCGCCGCTGTGGGGTCAGCGCACCGTGGTCACCCCGGCCATCGCCGCCGGCACCGCACTGGTGGGCTCGTACAAGATGGCCGCCACCCAGTACCGCAAGGGCGGCGTCCGGGTCGAGGCTGCCACGCAACACGCGTCGGACTTCACCAGCAACCTGGTGACCGTGCGCGCCGAAGAGCGCACGGCTCTGGCCGTGCGCGTGCCGCTGGGCTTCTGCAAGGTCACCTTCGACTGGACCGCCTGACCCAACCGCTGACGGTAGCGCCGCGCCTGGCTGAGCTGGGCGCGGCGCTACCCCGCATTGCACTGAGAGCGAGGAATCACGATGCAGGAATACGTGATCACCGTGCCGGGCGGGATGGAAACCACCGTGCTGCTACCGGACGACGAAGCCGAGAAGCGCGGCCTGAAGCCGGTCGCGAAGACCGCGGCGAAGGCGAAGACCGCCGCGAACAAGGCCAAGGCGCCGGAGAACAAGAGCGCGGCGGCCGACAAGCGGGCCGAGGCCGTGTCCCGGGCGATGAACAAGCCGTCGAAGTCGGGCGATGCCTGACCCAGTGACGGGTGAGCCGACCGCGGCGGACGTCGCGGCCTACTCGCAAGGTCTTCTGGCCGAGGGTGATTCACGTACCGGTCTGCTGCTGGCGGGCGCGCTGGCAGCGGCCCGCGCATACTGCGGCTGGCACGTGATTCCCGAGGTCGAGGCGACCGTGACGGTCGACGGGCCGGGATCGCCGCTGCTGGTGCTCCCGACCCTTCGGCTCGTCGAACTGACCGAGCTGTCCGAAGACGGCACGGATCTGGCCATCGACGGGGTCGAGTGGTCCGGCCGCGGCCTGGTCCGCAAGGCCGGCCACGGCTGCTGGACCCGCAAGTACCGCGGCATCACCGCGACGATCACCCACGGTTTCGCGACAGCACCCGACTTCAATACCGCGGTGCTGGCGGCAGTCGACCGGGTCGGCGCCGGTGGTGCTGAAACGGTGGGCCCGTTCAAGTTTCCCGATGTCGGTTCGGCGTCGGGAGGGTCGACGTTCTCGGCGGCAGAGAAGGCGATCCTGGATCTGTATCGGTTGGAGCCGCAGCCCTAATGGCTGCTGAGACTGTGACGGTGACGCCGTTGTTCGGCAACGACGATGACGGCAACCCGGTCCCGGCCGGGACTCCGGTGGTGTTGACACCCATCGCGATCGCGCCGGGCAACACAACTCGCCAGTTCGGTGAAGGCGGCGACCTAGACGCGGCTGAGTTCACCGTGTTCCTGAAGCTGGCCGACGAGGCGAAGATCGCCGACGACTACCAGATCGAGGTCCGCGGCAAGACATGCCTTGCGCGCGTGCGGGTGTGGCGGTCACCGCGCACCGGCCGCGGCGGTATCGAGGTGCTGTGCCGGTCGGCCACCGGAAAGGCAGCGTGATGGCCAGGCAGGGGTTCAAACGCAACGCCAAGGCCGTGGCCCGGATCCTCCACAACGTGGACGGTGGGAAACGGGCTGCCGCCGAGAAGATCCGCGCCAAGATCCTCGCCGACAATCCCGAGTTGGACGAGCGCGACGTGTTCCTGAAGACGTACCACACGGACCGTGAAGTGGTCGGAATCGTGATGCCCGCAGACTTGCAGGCCAAGTACGGCATCGGTACCCGCGCGGCGCAGCAGGTGGCCAGCGACTGATGCCAGCCGCGGACACGGCCAAGGCGATCAAGGAAGCGCTGAAGGCCGATTGGTCGACCGCACACCCCGGTTGGTCAGCGACGCTCGAAGTGAGCGACGACTACAAGCCCACTGCCGGTAAGCCCACCGTCCTGGTCGCCAACGACGGCGGCCCCGCGGTGCTGCGCGGCGCCTGGCTGGTGCGGAAGACACCGCGACGCCCCATCATTCGGCTCACCGCGTTCGCGGTCGGCCGCGACGAAGCCCTCGCCGCGGTGAACGCGGCAGCGGACTTCATCCTCGCCCACAAACCCGGGATCACCCGGGTCGAAGACGTCTCGGATCCACTCATCACCAAGGACCGAGCGACAGGCGCCGCTCTGGCGTCGATCACGATGCCGGTCATCGTGAGACCAACCAGCTAACCAGGAGAGGACACCATGGCTGGCACCCCCGAAAACGTACGCGTCTGGGAAACAGGCGATGTCTACATCTTCGATCCCGACGTCGAGTTCGTTCTGGCAACGCACATCCCGGCTAGCATCGACGACCCGCTGCACGTCGCGTGGCTGCCGGCCGGTCTGATGCTCGGCGATCCCGGTGTGGAGATGCCGCGCGACATCCAGAAGACCGACCTGGACGCGTGGCAGATCAAGCGGTACCGCACCAAGTTCCGCGGCGGCAAGGTCGACGCGAACTTCACCGTGCTGGAGGACAACGATGTCACCGCGGACCTGATCTCCCCCGAAGATCAGCCGGCGCAGAAGCCGCGACGACTGTGCATGGTGTTCGTCGACTCGGACACCGGCTACACCGAACGCCGGTTCACCAAGCGAACTTCGGATCTGTGGGTCACCAACGACAACCACGCCGAGTCCGTCGACGGGTTCCCGGTGCAGGCGTCGCTGTACCCCGACAGCGCGAAGAAGATCTTCACGATCCAGAAGGGAATCCCGGCATGAGCAGCAAGAAGCTCGTCCTGATCGAGTACACCGAGCGCGTCGAGTCGTCGGCCGGTCGCGCGGACGAGGACTCCAAGAAGGCCACCATCGAGGCCGGCACTCGCCGGTATGTGGATGCGGCGTCGGCGAAGCATCTCGTAGACAAGCGCAAGGTCGCCAAGGTCGTCGTCGACGATGACGACAAGGCCGAGACCAAGTCGGCTGCTGCGAAGGCGGGTCCGAAGCCCGCCGACGCGAGTGGCAACTGACCCCATCGAGGCCGAGGCCACCGGCTGCCGAACTCTCGACGTAGAGTTCGGCGGCCGGAACTGGTCCATCCCAACCGATATCGACGAATGGCCACTCGAAGCCATCGCGAAAACCATCGGTTACCTGCCCAAGCAGGACAAGCTCGTCACCAACCACCGCCACGTGCTCGCGGCGCTGGAATCTCTGCTCGGCCCGCAGTGGCCGGCATTCACTGCAACTGCCCGCAAGCGTGGCGCTCTCGTCGAGGCGTCCCACGCATTCGCCGCGGCGGCCGGCATCCCCCGGGACCAGGACCGCCCGGCCGACCGCGCATTCGGCGCCATCCCCCGCCTGCTCTACGAACTGCGGCGGTGGCCCGGCCCGGTCGAATCCACGTTGCAGTCACTCGGCCTCGACTACCGAGATCGCTACCGCCACGACGACACCGGCCAGCGCCGGCTGACGTTGCGGCAGATCCACGTTCAGCTGTCCTACGCCCCATTCGACAGCCCCCTGGCCATCGCGAAGAACGGTGGCCGTCGCCCACTGTCCGACACGGCAATCGCCGTGATGGACCTGTACGAAGCCCTGACCGGGAAAGCCCACCCGTCGAGGCCACTGCCGCCGGCTGAAGCGAAAGAACGCCAGACCGCCGAGCAGAAACGCGCTGATGCAGTCGCCGATTACAAGGCCCGTCACCGGTCTCGTAGCGACCGGTTCGGCAGCGCGCTGGAGACCGCTCGCACCAATGCCCAGAAGTGAGAGGAACGCCCACCAATGCCCAAGCAAGCCACCAAAACTGAGCCGGAATCGTCGGTCGACGAAGACCACAAGGACCACGTGCACGCTGCCGTCGCTGACGGCCTGGTCCGATTCGAATTCCGGGGCAAGGAATTCACCGTCCCGGCGTCCGGAGACGACTGGGACGCGGACGCGTGGATCGCGCTGCTGCGCGATCAGTACTACCAGGTCGCTGAATACCAGCTGTCCGCGACCGGCCAGTGGGCCGCGCTGAAGCGGCTGGCCCCCACGCGCAAGGACGTCAACGAGTTCCTGTTGGTGTTCTCCACCGTGATCCGCGAAGGCGTCGACTTCAGCTGATGAGCGGCGGCGTGCGCGACTCCACGAGGCGGGTGAGTTCCCTTGGCTGAAAACGATCTTGGGGAGTACTACACGATCCCCGTCATCCTCTCGTTCGAGGGGATCGACAAGCAGGTCAACAGCTCGCTCGGTGGTGTGCTGGGCAAGGCCGGCAAGAAGGGCGGCCTGGACTTCGGCAAAAGCCTGTCCGAGGGCATCAAGGCGTCGGAGGCTGACGTCAAACGTGCCCTGGACAACCACGCGAAGCTCGCGGACAAGGCTGCCGATGCCACCGACAAGTTGAAGGTCGCCCAGGCCGGATACGACGACCTGGTCAAGAAGGGTGTCACAGAGGGTCAGCGATACGAACGAGCGAAAGCCGCTGTCGCCAAGGCAACCCGTGACGAGACCCGGGCGGTCAACCAGGCCAAGGACGCGCTGAAGGACTACGAGAACGCCGCCAAGAGCGCCCAAGGTTCCGGCGAAAAGGCAGGCACGGGGTTCCTGGCCGGGCTGCGTGGTTCAGCAGCGGGCGCCGGACGCGCCGGATCCGAGGCAGCCTCGAGTTTCGCTGAGGGATTCGCCGGATCTTCCTCGCTAATGGGCCTCGCGTCGAAGGGTGGCCCGATCGGCGCTGCGCTGGCCGCGGCCGGTCTGGTCGCCGGTGGCCTGCTGGTCAAGAACGTCATGGCCGGGATCGCGCGCGAGCCGGCCCGAGACCTGGTGCAGGCACAGCTCGGCCTCGACGAGGCGTCCATGGCGAAGCTGTCGCAATCGGCGGCCAAGGCGTACACCGAGAATTTCGGTGACTCGGTCCAGTCGAATCTGTCGACCGCGAAGACCGCACTGCAGACCGGGCTGATCTCCAACGCTGACGATCCCGGCACGCAGAAGGTCATCGAGAATCTCACCGCGGTCTCGACCCTTCTGGGCGAGGAGATCCCGGCAACGGCGCGCGCGGCCGGCCAGCTGATCAAGACGGGCCTGGCCGACAACGCCAATCAGGCATTCGATCTGATCGTCAAGGGCGAACAGGCCGGGCTGAACATCTCCGATGACTGGCTCGACACCCTCAACGAGTACGGCACCCAGTTCCGCAAGCTCGGCCTGTCCGGACCGGACGCTGTCGGTCTGATTTCGCAGGCGCTCAAGGGCGGTGCACGAGACTCGGATGTCGCAGCTGATGCGATCAAGGAATTCAGCATCCGCGCGGTCGACGGGTCCAAGACCACGATGCAGGCTTATCGGGATCTGGGGTTCAGCGCCAAGGACATGAGCGAGCGGTTCGCTGAGGGCGGCCCGGTGGCGCGCGAAGCGTTCGGCGAGATCCTCACTGCGATCGGTTCGATCAAGGATCCGTTGAAGCAGTCTCAGATCGCGGTGTCCTTGTTCGGTACGCAGGCCGAGGACCTCGGTGGCGCGTTCAACGAGATGGACCTGTCCAATGCGGTTACTCAGCTCGGCAACGTTGACGGTGCGGCCCAAGACGCTGCGAACACCATGGGCGACAACGTCGCTGGGTCATTCGAATCGGCAAAGCGCTCGATCAATGTGTCCCTCGACAACGTGCAGGACAAGCTGGCCGAGGTGTTCGGGCCGGGGCTCAAGGAAGTCGCGGGCTGGGTCAAGCAGCACGAAGGTGAGATCGCCGGATTCTTCATCGATTTGGGTGTCGTCTCGATCTCGGCGATCCAGGACGTGGTGAAGTCCACCGGCCAGTTCGTCGTTGCGGTCGGCCAGCTGGCTGGCGCCGTCGGCAACATCCAAGGCACGGTGACGAAGTTCCAGGCCTGGCAGGCTGATTTCCGCGGTGACCACGATCAGGCCGCGCAGCTCCGCGAAGAGGCCGAGGGCTACTTCAGCTGGGGTGAGGGCCTGCAGAAGCTCGGCAACGACATGGTCGGCACTGCCGACAAGATGGACGACTGGAAGCAGTCGCTGCGGGATCTGGAAACCAAGACCGGCGATGCCAAGGACGGAACCAAGGGCCTCAGCGACGAGCTGAACGGGCTGCCGAACCGCAAAGACATCACGCTGAATCTCACTGATGGCGCGGGCAATCCGATCCACGCGGGGCAGTCGGCGACCGCTGGCATTCCTGGGCTGGCTGCTCCAGCGGCGTCATCAGGCGCGGGTGGCCGCAGCCCGGGCGCGTTCGACTGGGACGCGGTCGCCAAAGCTGAGTCCAGCGGCAACTGGTCCGACAACAACTCCGGTGGACACACAACCTCGTCCGGCGCGCCGCGCGGTGGCCTTCAGATCACTGATGGCACGTGGAAGGCGTTCGGCGGAACCGAGTTCGCGGCAACAGCCAACCTCGCGACCAAGGAACAACAGATCATCGTCGCCGAGCGGATCGCCTTCAGCGGCTACAAGGGGACCAATCCGCAGGGCCTCGGCGCCTGGGAAGCCATCACCAAGGGCATGGTCCCCGGTATCACTGCGAACACGCCACGCGGTGGTCCGGCGCCCGTGTCGGTGCCCGCGGCCGCACAGTCAGGAAACGTGCCCTCGGTGCAGGGCACCAACCCGCAGATCAGCATGTTGGCCCGCATCGCCAAGGATCGGTTCGGTCTCGATCTGACCTCCGGCAAACGCGACTGGGCGGGAACTGCGTCGGGCAAGAGCTTCCACCTATCCGGGGAGGCCGGCGACTTCTCCAACTCCTCGGGCAACAGCCCTCAACAGGCCGCGTTCGCCAAATGGCTCAACGAAAACTTCGGCCAGTACCTGCAGGAACTCATCTACTCCGACCCCTCGGTCCCCGGGGTGAGCCTGAATGCTGGCGGCCCGTTCGACTACGGCGCGAAGACCATGGGCGAGCACCAGAACCACGTCCACGTCGCTGTAAAGGACGGGATGGCCGCAGCATTCGAGCAGGCGCTCGGCGGCGGAGCTGCCAGCAGCAGTGGCCTGGGTGGAATCTCCCAGAGTGGCCCGGTCTCCGCGTTCGGGATGGGATACAAGCCGGGTATCGGCACACCGGGCTACAACGAGCTCGGCGAACCTGGCTATTACGAAGTAGACCCGCGCCAGGTGGCCCAGGCGCAACGTCGCGCCGAGGACACCGCGCAGGCCATCGAGGACGCCGATCAGCGGATCCTGGAAGCCAAGCAGAAGCGCGCCGACCTCGAAGACGAAATCAACGTCACGGCTGAGGATATGGCGAAGGCCGACCGCGCCATCGCCGACGCTGAGAAGGATGCGCGGCGCGCCCGCGAGGACGCCCAGTGGGCTCAGCAAGACGCCGCCGAAGCGCAGCAGGGCAAGTTCAAGGCCGCCAAGGAAACCAAGAAGCAGAAGGGCCAGGACGGCATGGGCCTGGGCGATCTCGGTGGCATCGCCGGATCGTTCCTCAAGGAGACGTTCGGCGTCGACGGTTCGTTCCTGCCGGACCTGTCCAGCATCATGCCGATCCAGATGCTGGGCGCCGGCCTCAACGCGTTCGGCGGACCGCTCCAGGGCCTGATCGACGGGAAGCTCGGCATCCAACAGCCCGGCTGGACTCCCGAGATGGGCGACCCTGCCGCCGGTTTGTCGACCGGTGGCGGCGCGTTCGGGATGCCCGACGTCGTTCCGCCTCCGATGCCGGCCGACGGCGCGCACCCCGGCACCGGTGCACCTCCCGGGCCGCCCACCGTCATCAACAACAACGTGTCGACCAACGTCCAAGGCAACGTCGGCATGGATCCCGCTTCGTTCCGCAAGGAACAGCAGCGCGCACACGACCGTGGCCTCGCGCGGCTCACCAGCTTCGGGGCGGGGCTCACCGGATGACGAATCCACTTGTGCAGCGGTGGCGCGACCTCGATGACAACATGAAGGCCACCGGCATCAACATCGGCACGATCGACAAGAACGACCGTGGCTGGAATCTCGGCGGATTCATGGCCGGCCGCCAGGGCGCCATCATCACCGGCCCCGTCTCCGGCATGGTCCACCACCCCTTCAAGAGCATCTGGCACGAACCGGCCTATGGGCCACCGCGGTTCGAGCGGACCGTCGACGAGCGCCGCGAAATCTCCACCCGCATCACGCTCATGTCCGACGACGACTTCGGATGGTTCGACACCGAAAGCCTGTTCTGGGACGGCGTTCCGCGCGACGAGGCGTCGCTGTTCTTCGACGTGTTCACCCGCGCCAAGGGCCAGCTCTACATCCCGATGATGCTGCTCGACGCTGTCGAAACACCACTCGAGAACGACCCCACGATGGACGGCAACAACATGCAGGAGTGGGACATCCTGCTGGCCGCCGACGGTGACCCGGCCTGGCAGATGCCTGATCTGCGGCCGCCGGACTGGGTGAACGACTGGTCGCGCACCACCACGATCAAGCCGGACGACAACCTGCTGTCGACGCCGATCACCGTGGGTGTCGGAAAGATCAAGGTCGCCAACCGCAGCCCGGACCGCATCGCCTGGCCAGTCATCACTGTCTCCGCGCCGGGCCGGTGCTGGATCTCCAACGGTGCCACCAACGAGATGATCCGCGTGCCGAAGCTCAACCCGGGCGAGCACGTCCGCATCGACACCGATCCGTCGCACCGCATCGCGATCAGCGACCTGGATCCGATGGACAACTGGACGAAACGGCTGGCCCGCAACAGCGAGCTGCTGTCGTGGTTGTTCGGCGAGTACGGCGAGAGCGGACAGACCATCTTGGAACGCTTTCACGGCCAGGGCTTCTCGAACCCGATCCAGCCGGGCACCGTCGCCACGATCACCGTGTTCCATTCGCAGGAGAACGCACGCGTGGGCGTGCGTCTGCCGCAGCGGTACGAGCGGGCGATCTCATGACCGCCCCGGTGCTCACCGCCAGCGAGTTCGCCGAGATCGAGCAGCGGCTGAACATCCGCGCTTTCGCGTACCAACATCGTCCGGTCAAGAAACCTCTGATCCGGTTGTGGGACAAGAAGATGGAGACCGCGCACCGGATCGAGATCCCGGAATCGTGGGACTGCGAGGAGATCGCCCACGACGACGGCTCGGCGCACATCGAGCTCGTCGGCAAGGACAACGAATGGCTGCGCGACATCATCGTCCACAAGACGCGGCCGGCCGAAGACCTGCACATCACGATCGACCCGGACCCCGACAAACCCCACGACTTCAAGAACCGGTGGGGCGGCAAGGTCGAGACGATCCGCGACGTCCAGGAGCGTGGAAAACCCACGGTCACAACGCTGAACGTCATCAGCAACCGGCGCCATATGGCCAAGTTCAACCTGGCTGCCTCGCCGCTGCTGCCCCCGGCCGTGCAGTTCCCCAAGATGTTCCTGTGGGGCGGGCCCTGCGCCAGCACATGCGCAACGGCCATGATGGTCAACCTCGCCCGCGTCTACACGCTCAACGCCTGGTGGCCGCTCCCCCGCAACATCCTGGCACCCGAAACGTGGCTTGAGAATGTCTCGCCGCTGAATTGGCCGGTCCAGGTCATGCCGATCAACACGATTTTCGACCAGTCGCGTTGGTGCACGATCGCCGCACGGTGGAAGGACGCGAAAACCGTTCTGACGCCGGTCATGAAGGACTGCGGTGTCATCTGCCACGCGTACACCTGGCTGCCGGGTGATCCCCCGCCGTATGTCGAGGTGTTCGGCGAGGACCTCGGCAAGATCCTGGTCCCGACGCGTTCGTGCGTGATCCTGTCGTTCGAGAACGACTCGGGCATCACCGGCCCGACCGGCACCGCGGTCGACGGCCTGATCAACCTGTTCGCTGCCACCGCAGACGATCTGATCACCGAGGCACTGTTCCCGGTCGACGGTGACGGTGACGGCGAGACCGATCCGTTGATCCGCAAGCTGCTCGGTGTCGCGCCGAAGCGGCCACCGTTCGTGTACCGCGACGTCGGCTATGGCAGCACCAACCGGCGCGAGATGACGATCCACAAGAGCCAGGCCATCATCATCAACACTGGAGGACGATCGCCAGGCTGGGTCGGTGCCCCGTGGCCTAACCGCTGCGGGGCACCGACCCAGCCTCATGGGTTAACCAAGCAATCACCTTCGGGATCCGGTATGGCCTCAGCCAATTGGCCCAAGCCATCAACTACGGCATTGGCGCCTATCAGCAGTACGGCACCGAAGGCCTCGACAACCTCTACCAGGGCCAGCTCGACGACACCCTGCTCGCGTTCATCAACTTCATCGACCCCATCCGGTCGGCCGAAGTCGGACCGTACGCCTTCCAGGAGCACTTCGAGACCGGATCGGGATCCGCTTTCACCGTCAACAGCATCTTCACCCTGCGTGAAGGCTGGTGGAAGACAAGGCCATACACGTCGTTCAAGTTCGACGTCGACGACAGCCTGTTCGTCTTCGGTGAGGACGTCCGCCTCGGTTCCCAGGTTGCGGCCGAGGAGCGCGGCGTCCTGTACCGGGACCAGATCCTGGCCTACAAGCGCCGAGGAACCCGATACGGAACGGGCCGGCCGACGTTGTCGTTCGGTGACGACTCCCGCGAAGAGGATCCGTTCGCCCAAGGGATCTCGACGGTCGCAAACGTGGCCAACTTCGCAGCCCTACTAGCAGGAAGCGGGGACATGTTCTGATGTCCAAAATCATTGAGCCGCCGAAGATCAGCGTTCAGAACTTTCCGTACCGGCGGCGCTGGACCCAGGCCGAGCTCGACGAGGTGTACGCGCGGTTCGAGAAGTTCCGCACGGTGCTGACCGATGTGGTCGGCCCGTCCGGGCAGGTGATGTACATCGACCCCGGCACGGTCGCGATCATCGCGCTGCACGCCTCGCTGGCCGGCGCGGACATCCACGACGACCTGGCGTTCATCGAGCACCGAGTCCGCGACGACGAGTACGGCATCTTTCAGGGTGTCCACGAATGGCGAGTCAAGGGCGAGTTCGCGCCCGACGATCTGCCACCCGACCCGAAAGTCGCTGAGGCCCAGGCCGCGGAGCTGCGCGCCAAGCTGCGCGACGAAGTCGATCCCCGGATCCTGGCCGAGCTGAAACGCCAGATCGCCGAGGAGTTCACGGCCGAGACCGAGAAAACCCGCAAACGCGGCAAGCGCGTCAAGAAGGAAGGGCAGTAGCCATGGCTGAGCCGATTCTGGCCGCGGATGTTCTCACTCGCATGAAGTGGTACCTGCTGCCCCGCGAACCTGGGACACCCCGCCGAGTGGTGGGCACCGCCACCGTGGTCGACGACGAGGCAGTCCTGCTGACCGACGCGATCGTTGGCCCGCAAGGCATCCCCGGCGAGCCGGCCGACATCATCCGCCGCGAATACGGCCTCACCGATCCCGGCGATCTGCCCGACCCGGCCACGCTCGACGAATCCGACTACGGCCGCGGCTGGTACATCCAGGGCCAATGGCACGTGTTCGACAAGCCTGGCGAGTACCACATCCTGCAGGGCAGCATCCAGGGCCCGCCCGGGACCACTCCGAATATCGGGATGTCAGCCGAGCAGATCGAGGCACCGGATACCGGTCCGATCGGGGAGATCGAGGTCGAGGAAACCGGCACGTCGACCGCGCCGCACTTCCACCTGAAGATCCCCGGCATCCCCGGCCCCGAGGGCCCGGCCGCCAGCATCGGCTCAGCATCAGACATGGATGACGCCGATCCTGCGGTCGGCAAGATGGTCGGCGTCACTGCCACCGGCCCAACGCAATACGGCCTGATCACCCCGACGCTGTTCGTGCCGAAGAAGTACACGATCCCGCACAACAGTTTCATCGGCCACTCTGGCAGCGAGCCGCGGTTCATGATCGCGTCGAAGAACCTGCCGATCCAGAGCTCCGACTGGTACCCGGACGTGTGCGGGCATGTGAAGCTGCAGCGCGGAAACATCCTGTCCTCGGTGCAGTGCGAGGTCGAGGTCCGCATCGGCATCACCGGCTCGTCCACGGGCGAAGGTGAACCGCTGTGCGGACTGGCCCCCTACGACCCGTCGGTGGCGCTGCTCGACTCGGCGACGATCGCCAACATCTTCCCGCACTTCTCCGACAGCACCGACCCGGACCGGGCCACCGACCCGGACACCACCGCGGGCCGCTGCCTCGCTGGTACCGCGTACACGGTGTACGTGTTCGTGCACAAGATCGGCGGCTCCGGGTCCTGGACGTTCGTCAAGGATTACAACGCGCAGCTGCGCATCAACGTGGAGCCAGTCGTCGCCTGATGGCCGGTATGGACCTGTCCCGTTTCCGGGGCGCACAGTCAGCGTCGATCAACTCCGGCGGCGGCTCGTACGACCAGAGGATCCCGGACAACGATCACGATCCGACGCGCAACGCGTTGGATTGGACCGACCCGATGGGCGCGATCGCCGACGCGGCCGGCGAGGTCGGTGAGCAGATCCGCAACGCGTTCGTCTTCGTGGTGCGCGAGCTGACCGGTATCGACCTGTCGTCATGGGACGCGTTCATCGCCTCGCTCGATGATGGGAAGGGCATCGATCTGCCGTTCCTGGTTCAGGCGCTGCAGGTGGTCGCGGCGATCTTCGGCGGGATCGACTTCACTGACCCGCCGACGGCCGAAGAGGTGTGGACGGCCGTCGCGACGCTGTTCCTGGCCCCGCTGAATCTATTCGCGATCCCGGCGGACGTGCAGGCAGATATCAACACCGCGCTCGGGAACATGAAGGACGCCCTTGACGGCACCTACACCGGATCTGGGCCGATCTTCTTGGCGATCAAGGCGGCTGCGGCGCAGTGGCTGACTGCGACGTCGCCGTTGAATGCGGCGAATGTGTTTGGTCGGTTTGGGTTGGGGCAGTTTGGCGGTGGTGTGCCGCTGAATGCGTTGACTGCCGCGGTGTCGAATGAGTTGGAGCCGTTTCGGGCGGCGTCGGAGTTGCCTGCGACAGGTGATGGTGATCGGGATGGGTGGTCGTTTAATGCCGCGGAGGATGCGGCGCAGGTGGTGTGTGATGGTTCACCGAAGGCTTTGTATCTGAAGAGCGGTGTGATCAAGGTCGAGTCTGGTCAGCCGTTGGATACGTCGGTCAAGGTGAAGTATTCGGGTGTCACTTCGGGTGCGGGGCAGACGATCCGGTTGGTGTTGGATACGTTCACGACGGATGATGGTTCGGGTTCTGCGACACCGGTGACGGTGGGGGCGATCTCGAACCCGTCGGGCACGATCACGACACCGGTCAGTCTGGGTGATTCGTCGTGGGACATCCCGACCGGTGTGAAGTCGGTGCGCCCCGTGCTGGAGTGCGACGAACTGATCACCGCTGGCACGGTGTTCTGGAAGAACACGCCGGAGCTGTTCAAGGAGCTCGCGGGTCCGTTGGCTGATGGCCTGGTGCCTGCGTTGGATAACGCGGGGCAGGCGATTCGGGATGCGATCGCGAACGCGTTGGGGCACAGCGGCACCGGCCACACCTCGGCCAACATTCTGACGTACTTGCAGAGCATCCCGCAGACGGTGGTGTCTGGGCTGACTGATCTGAACACGTTGACGAATCAGATCCGCGACATTTTCGCTGGGATCGTTGTCACGCCGATTAATTCGACGGTGCAGGCGATTAAGGATTGGTTCAACGGCGTCGTCGGCAAGACCCAGAACCTCACCTCTGGCGGCAACCTGCCACCATCCAACGTCGGCAGCCCCACCGGTGGGACGAACATCGGGCAGGACATCCTGGACACCCTCAATGGGATCTGGGCTGGTCTGCGTGGGGCGGGTTCTGCGTCGGGGAAGACCGCGACAGATGTTGCGGCGGCTACGGCGGCCACCGCTGATCTGGTGACGCAGGTGTCGAGCATTGCGGCTCGTCTGGATACGTCTGTGACGCAGGTGATTCGCGGTGGCGGTGGTGGGGCCACGGATCAGTTCGAGCGCGAAGACGCCAACCTGGGCGCCGATTGGGATTCCACCAACACGGGTGTGGGCGCAATCGCGACCAACGGCAGCGCGGCGTACTGGGAGCCGGTCGGCGGATCGGCGGCAACGCAGATCGCGCGGAATGCGCTTGTCGAGACTGCGACCAACTTTCAGAAGGTGAGCTTCGTTCTCACCGAACCACTGAACACGGTGTCGGGGTGGATGCTGCTGGGGCGCATGAACTCGGCGAAAACCACCTACGTGTACATGTTCGCGAAGAAGGACTACCGCGAGATCGGCTATGTCAATGGGGGATCCCCGGTCGTTCTGGCGTCTTCATCCGACCCGTTCGATCCCCCGCCCGGCGCGAAGATCTCCGGCCATTTCGGAGTCAACTTTTACGGCGTCGTCGACGAGGACGCCTTCTCTCTGGGGGACTATCCCGGCTACGGCAACTCGCTCAATGTGAACTCCTCGGCCCCATCCAAGGGTGACACCTACCGGAGCATGGGGATGGGCGCGAAAGTGTCGACCGCGTCCGGTGCGCAGGTGTCCCCTGGTGCGCTTGAGCTCTGGACGGGCGGCGACTCGAAGTCACCTCCCACGGTGGGAGTCCATCTCGACGTCGATACCCCGGTGTCCTTCACGGCGCTGTCTAGCTCGGGGCCGTACTTCTCTTCAGGGTTTTTCTCCGTAAGCCGGCAGTCGGATTTCATTACGTTCGATCCGACCACAACGGCCTTTACGGTGGAGCTTCCGGGTGCCTATCAGGTCTTCGCGCAACTTGAGTTGAGCGCGGCTCTTGCGACGGGCAACACGATGGAACTGCTGCTGATCAGTCCGAGTGTGCATAGCGAGCGTTCGATGCGGGCGTTGGCTGGCATGGTGTCTGTGCAGATGTCGCCGGTGGTGTATCTCGAAGCGGGCGACTCGGTGAGGCTGGCTTATACGACCGCTGGGGCGGGTTCCAAGAGCGTCGTGGGTTCGCTTCGGGTGGCGAAGTTGTCGCCGCCGTACTTCGCCTAGTCGACGTCGGCCCAGCTGTCGCGCCGACAAGCTTTCGACACTGCGCACATGGACACCCCGTACCGGGCGGCGATAACCCGAAGCGGGTTTCCCTCGCTGCGCATATGGCGGATTTGCCGCACGTCATCCGGGGTGAGTTTCATCTTTGGATTGGGTTTGACCACCGGTTTGTCGAGGGGGATTCCGCGCAGGTCACGGAAGTAGTGGAACTCGCAGAACCCCTTGGCTCTGTGCGGTCGGTCGCAGCCTTGCACTTTGCAATCCCCCATACGTCGGGATTGTGCCATCCGCTGCTGGCAGCCACTAGTCGAATCAAACGGAAACGGGGAGGTGGAGTCGTGTCTTGGTCCACCACCCCACCCACACCCATCGTCAAGCCCGGTTGGACCACCGACCCCACAATCCACATCCCCGCAGGAAACCAACAGTGGGGCGTGTACATCACCCCACGTGTCCGGGCCGCACTCCAGACGGTTCGCGCCGCCCTGGTGGGGGAGCAGCGGCAGCAAGGCACAGTTGCTGCTCAACTGCAGCGGGCATTGTTCGCCGGGGTCGGATCGCAGACACAGTCAGGTGACCTCGCCGCCCGGCTGCAGGCCACCGCGTTCCTCGGAACTAACCTCACCCTCGGCCAACTCGGTGGCCGCCTGCAGCCCGCCCGCGCCAGTCTCGCCGGTGGGCAGCAGATCGGCGGCACCATGGGCGCCAACCTGCAGCCCATCCGCGCCACCGGGGTCGGCCAGCAGATCATCACCGGAACCATCGCGGCCCAACTACCTGCCGCCCTGGCCGCCCTCGCTGGATCGCAAGGCGTACCCGGCACCCTCGCCGCCGAGATTGAAACCCTCGCCGCCGCGGCAGCCGGATCCCAATCGATCAGCGGCACCATCGCCGCCGCGCTACGCCGAATCCTCTTCACCGGCGCGGGAACACAGAGCCAGTCCGGCAGCATCGCCGCTCAGCTACGCAACACGCTGGCCGCGATGGCTGGTAGCGCCCAGTTGAACCCGGTCACGCAGGAATACCAAGCCAACGGCACCTTCGACGTGTCCGCGGTCCGGGCCGCTGGATACACGCACCTCGTCCTCGTCGGTGTGGGAGGCGGCGAAGCGGGCACCAGTGGCTCGTTCATCACCGGGCAGGGCGGCAAAGCGGGATCCTGGAACAACGCGACTATCGACATCTCCGCGTATCCGTCGCTCACGTCTATCACCGTCACGCGCGGCAACGGCGGCGCATCCAGCGGTGGTGACGGCACCGCAACAACATTCGTCGGCAACGGCGGAATGCCCACCCTCACATGCGCGGGCGGCTCCGGGAACACCGGCATCCTCGCCGGTGGCGGCCCAGGCAACGTCACAGTCGACGGCGACACCTACACCGGTGGCGTCGGCCAGGTCTCCGCATCTCAACCCGGCAACGCGCCCGGCGGCGGTGGCGGTGGCGGCAACTTCGTAAGCGCAGGCGGTGCAGGAGCTGTCGGCCGCGGATGGATCAAAGCCAAGCAAGTCATCTAGGAGGAACAGTGAACCCCGAACTCGAAGCCATCAAGGACGCACTGGACAAGGACACCGGCGACGGCCGCGACATGGACCAAGTCCGCGCCCTGGCCGACGCCTACGTGGCCGCACACCCCGACCAGTTCACCAGCCTGCAGACGATGGAACGCGACCAGTGCATCGCCGCCATCGACGTGTTCCGCGCCGCAGGCATGGAAGAAGACCAGTGGCGCGTAGAGGCATGGATCCAACACCGCTGGAACCCCATGATCATCGGCGGCCCGATCGCCGCCACCGTCCGCACCCCAGGAGCATGACATGGCTGAACTCTCACTCGCATCCGCTGTCGCACAAGGCATGCTGAACGGCACCGGCCTGGCCGAAGCGTTCGGGGCGTCACCCAAACTGCGCATCTACTCCGGCACCAAACCCGCCACCGCCGACACCGCACTGTCCGGCAACACACAGCTCGCCGAACTCGTCTGCGCGTCGACACCGTTCTCCGGATTCACCGACACCGGCACCGCGGCCCGGGCCACCATGGGCGCAATCGCCAACGACACCAGCGCAGACGCCACCGGCACCGCCACGTTCTGGCGGATCTACGACAGCGCCGGAACCACGGTGAAGGTCCAGGGGGATGCCGGAACTTCGGGTGCGTCACTGATTCTCGCCACTGTCGCGTTCTCTGCCGGTAGCACCATCGCCATCTCCTCGGCCTACTTCGACTTCCCGAAGACCGGCACGTGGTGATCCGCCCGATTCTCGCCGGCGTCGGTCTCGGCGCCGCCGTGTCCGCGCTCCTCATGTGGGCGTTCTACGTGGGTAGCCCGATCTTCGACACGATCCGCGACCACGACACCATCCACCACATCTAACCCCCAACTATCCCAGCCCCGGCACCACTCGGTGACCGGGGCTTCGTCGTGAAAGGACCAAACATGACCAAGGTCATCACCAAGCAGAAGGCCCGCGAAACCGACATGTGGTGCCGCGCCCGCAGCGGCCTCCCGTACCTCTACGGCGGCGCGTTCTCCACTGACCCGAAGCGGAGTTGCGACTGCTCGGCGCTCGTCCTCCAAACCGGCGCCTACATCATGGGCCGCACCGACTGGTCCGGAAACCGCTACGGATCAACGGAATCGTTCCGCCTGGACTACAAGATCGTCTACGACATCGGGTTCAAACGACTGCCCGCCGGCGGGGTGGCCGCGCTCGGGTTCAAGCCGATCATGCTCGTCGGCCTGCAGCACGGCGGCGGCGGTGTCAACTCCCACACCGCGTGCACGATGTTCTACGCCGACGTGCCGGGCGGCGAGATCAAGCAGTCCGCCCGCGGTATCGACTGGGAATCCTTCGGCAGCAACGGCGTTCGCTACTACGACTACGCCCGCGCCTGGAACGACTCGCTGTTCCACGACTTCTGGTACCTCGACGCGACACTCGAAACCGCTTCCGTCCCGGCCACGCCGCAGCCCGTGATCGTCGGCCCGGCCGACGACCAGCTGAACATGCGGTTCAACTGCCTGGGCGGGCAGACGCTCGTCGAGGCCACGGCCGAGATCCGCGACCACCTGCTCGGCACCAACGACCGCGGCAAGCCCGGGGTCGTGACCAAGTGACCGAGCTGCGGTATGGCGGCAGCCAGCCCGCCGAAGCGATCGCTTGGCAACGCGCCATCGTGAAGTTCGCCCCGTCCTACGCGCTGTCCGCGACTGGTGGCCCGCTCAAGGCTGACGGCTGGATCGGTGACGACGACGCGAAGGTGGCCGCGGAGTACCGGGTGCGTCGCGGCCTCCCGGCCCCGCCGCGCGGAGTTGTGGTCACCCACGAGGAATACGGCGCGCTCGTCAAGACTGCGCCCGCGCAACCGAAACCCCGCCACCTCGGCATCGTGTTCCGCGGCACCGGCGGCATCATCGGCCAGGACTACGTCTCCCGCGTCTGCCAAGGCGCGACCGACCTCATCGAGGAACGCAACCCCGACTGGCCCGCCAGCATGGGCGGCCTACCACCCGGCGCCTCCGGCATGCCCTCGATGAACAAAGCCGTGCAGATCGGCATCGCTGCGGGCGCCCGCGAGATCCAATCCGGGCGGACCTTCGTGCTCGGCGGCTACTCAGCCGGCGCGATCGTCGCGGCCAAGCTGCGCGCCATGCTCGAACCCGGCCAACCGCTCGCCCAATACCGCGACAACTTCGTGTGCGGATTCACCCTCGGTAACCCCTCACGCGCATTCGGGCACACCTACTACCTCGGAGCGATCCCCAACGGACGCGGAATCTCCGACTACAACATGCCCGCCACCACCGGCTGGGACTGGTGCGACCTCGTGCACCCCGACGACATGTACGCGAACGTGCCACTTGGTGACGCCGGGGACATCATGACCGCCATCTACCAGGCTGTCACCGACGTGGAACTGTCCGATCCGCTCGGCACCCTGCAGGCCATCCTCGCGGCCATCCCGAAGGTGCTTCTCGAGGCTGGTGTCACGATCCCGCTGCTGACGCAGATCGGCGCCGGGGCCATGACGGGCAATCCGGCCGCGATGGCTGGGGTTCTGCTGCCGGTGCTCATGTCGACGCTGCCCGCGCTGATGGGCGGCAAGGGCGAGCTGACAGGACCAGCCGCCGCGGTACAGGCCGCGATCATCGCGCTCAAGTTCGCCGCCTCCGGCACCGCCGCGCACATCAACTACCACGCCTGGGAGGTCTGGCCCGGCCAGACGTACCTCGGTTTGGCAATCCAGCACGTCCGCGACTGGGCCGGCCGCACGCCGGTCCGCAACTGAAAGGCGCTCTCATGAACACGATCTGGTCGCTCACCTTCTGGAAAGACGCCGCCGAACGCGCACTCAAGAGCGCAGCGCAGGCCGCCACACTCGCCCTCGGTGGGGACGTGTTCAACGCCTGGACCGTCGACTGGAAAACCGCAGCGGGCATCGCGCTCGGCGGCGCTGGCCTGTCGCTGCTGACCTCCATCGGATCTGCAGGCATCGCCAACAAGGGCACCGCGTCGCTGTCGAGCGCAGTCGAGCCCGCCGCCCCGGGCGAATGAACGGCCTATGGAACCCCGAGTTCTGGAGCAACCTCGGGGCTCCGGCGTTGGCGCTGCTCGTCGCCGTGCTGTTCGTCGTGGCGCTGCTCCGCGAGTGGATCGTGCTCGGCAAAGCACACCGCGCCGAAGTTGCCCGGCTAGATGCCCGCGCAGAGAAAGACGCCGAGTCCATCGCCACGCTCTCACGCGCGGTCACCGAGCAGCGCGCTACCGAGATGGCCATTCCTCGGATCCTCGCCTCGCTGCGCGAAGCCACGATCAAGGCCGGTGATGGCTGATGTGGCCCTGGAAGCGGCGCATTGCCGACGCCGACCGCAAGCTCGCTGAGTCCGAAGCCCGTAACCGAGGGGTCCAGAAGCTCGCCGAGCAGGCACTTCAAGCCACCAACGCGCTGCGCCGCGAATCCGACGTCAACGGCTGGACTGAACTGTTCCTCGCATCCATGCAAAGGGGCCACTGAATGCGCTGGGTGTACCTGGCCGGACTGCTCACCATCGTCGGCATCTTCGTCTCCGACGTGTGGTTCACCATCGACTACCGACTCGGCGCCAACATCTCCCTGATCTGCGCCGCGGCGTTCGTCACCGCGTTCACCGTGCTGTACGGGCTGCGGTCCCTGTGGCGGGCCAACCGGATCGGGAAGATCTTCTTCACCAAGAGCGTGGTGCTGGCCGCCGTGCTGTGGCAGATCGTGCTCGCCTCATGGTGGGACACCGACTACCCCTGGCGTCAACAGATCCGGTACGTCATCTACACGCTCGGCGCGCTCGTGTACATCCCGATGCTCTGGTCACTCTGGCGTGAGCAGCAGCGCGACCGGAAGCGTCGGCAGGGCCTATGACCGATCCGCAGTTGGAGTGCCGGCGCGCGATCTGGCTCGCCCTCATCTGCTGCATGTGCGTCGCGCTACTCGTGCACGTGCTGCTCTGACCTCCCTGCCTGGCGCTGCGCTGGTCGCCATCTGGGCAATGGCTTGATCCGGCGCCAGGCAGGGACCCCCGCGATGTCCACTTTTTCGACCAGAAACGAGGCACCACCATGGCCACACTGACCTACTTCACCGCCCGGCTCTACTACAAGGCCGTCGTCGCCGACGTCCCTGAACAGTTGGAGGGCGACGTCGACACCGACCCCGACACCAACGGCATCAACGCCGGAGTCACCATCACCCCATTCCTGCGCGACGCCAACGGGAAAACGGTCAGCACCGCGACGATCGTGGCGGCCACACTCACCCCGCCCACACTGATCGCGCTCGCCCCGATCCGGGCACGCCTCGACGGCGGCCAGCTCAAGCTCACTGCACTGCAGGCCGACGTCCGCCTCGTCGCTCAAACCGCAGTCCTCGGCCTGGACGTCGGCACGATCCTCGGCTACGAGGTCGCGTTCAACCACGTCACGTTCAACGGTGGCGATCAGCAGCTCCCCAGCTTCAAGGTCCAGGCACCAATCACCGACGTCGTGCTCGACCTGGCTACCGCTGCACGAATCTGATTTTGTCGGACCGGCCCGCTATGGTGTGGGCCGTGTCAGAGCCGCTTGTCCGTACGTTCACCGACGACCAGCGCGCCGAGGCTGAGGCGTACGCCGCTGAGCATGGCGCCCAGGTTGAGACGTTGCCGCTCGCCCCGCCGGGGTCCTGATGGCCGACGTCGGCGACCTGGTCCCGACTACCGATGACCGGTGGATGACCCTGCCGCCGAAGCGTTGCCCGAACGGCCACCAGCTAGGCGGCCACCGAGTGCTCGTCGGCCACCAGCCCTGCAACTGCGGTGGCCACACCACGTGGCGGTGCCGCGAATGCGACGCCGCGATCTACGGGCCGCCGCTGGCCGACGGGTGCCGGCCGCTGGCCGGGCCCGCCGAGGTGGTCGAACTCTAGTCGGCCAGGTCGGTCCGGGCGCCTTGGCCGGGCCGACTGGCGTTCCATTCATCGATCGTCTCGACGGTCCACCCGCGCGCGGTGCCGCGCGGGATCTTGCCGTCGTCGTCGACCGGGCCCACGATCACGTCCGGCTCAGGCATCTTGATCTTTGACAGCGCACCGCGGCGCAGGCCGAGGTGTTCCTCGACCTGCGCCACGTTGAGATACCGGCGCGCTTTGCGTCTGCTCACCGCGACCAACCGCGGACGATGCGGTTGCCGACCTGGTAGGTAACGACCAGGCCCCACACGGCCCAGAACGGCCATGGTGCGTTGACGATGAGCAGGACGCCGGCCGTCGCCGCGGACGCGACGATGTCGTAGTTCGCTCGGATGGTTTGCATCTGGTCCCTTCCTGTTCGTTGTCGGTACTCTGGAATTTCCTGAGGGGTTCCCCGGGCGCTCCTTTCGCCCGGGGCCCTCTCAGGTCACCGTTTCCGGTGACGTCCGCCTCGGCGCTTGCGCCGCTTCCCCGGGCGGTTCCTCTGGTTTTGGATGACTGCGATGATCTGGAAGATCATGCTGACTGCCGCTACCAGGAGTCCCCATCGGGATTCGTTCAAATTCACCACCTCCTTTCTCTCTCTGACATCACTTACCTTACCGCATCAAACGGCATAGTGCAACCGTTCCGGACGGTAAAGTTAGAAACGATTCAGCCAGCGATTCAAGAGGATTCGGCCAATTCGGCACCGCTCATCGAGCAGCGCATCAACCACCGCCATAGTCCGCACCGGCTCACCATCGGCAGCGCACGCCGCCCGATATACCGCCAGTACGCGCAACTCCGCGTCGATCATCCCGATAGTCCGCATGACGATTAGACGCGGACCGGACCGCCGCGGTTCCGTTCAAGGGCAATTCGGATACGACGCCATCGCCGCATCAATCACCATCCACGCTTCCTTGCCGTTCGTCACCCCATTGAGCTGCATCAACTTCTGCTGCACCAGCGAGGTCGGCTCACCATTGCGCAACATCGCGCACGTCTCATGCCCACGCTGAGCGAACAGCACAGGATCGGAAATGACCCAACCCTGCCCTTCCAGCGTGCTGAGGAAATTCCAGTCGGCTCCCGTCAGAGTGGGCTGGTTCGCATTCGGCGGGATCTGCTGCTGGGCAGTAACGGTCGAGGGCGGCACCTGTACGACAACTGTCGTGACAGTCACTGGCGGCGGGTTCGGCGGCGGTGACGGTGCAGCGATCGGAACCGCCTTCGTCGTAGCGGGTGCCGCGACCGGGGCGGCCTGCTCGCCGCCCCCGTACCGGAACCCCAACACCACGGCGACCGCGACGAGACAGAGACTCACGCCGACCGCGGCCGCCACGATGGCAACGGACCGTCGAGGCCGAGGTTCCTCGTCTTCACTGTCATCGAGGGCCCAGGCGTAGGCCGATTGGGTATCCACCTCGGCGACGCCGGCCAGCTCGGTAGGTTCTGCCGCTGCGACTGCGACAGCGTCAGCTACCTCGGTCGGTTCAGCGTCGTCCCCCGTGCCCATGCGCGGGATCGTAGCGCCATCCGCCGACGGCAGCGTCAGAATGCGGCCAATCTCGGCCCGCTGTGTGCACACTTTCGTGGACGCCCGCGCGGGTGTGCACCGACGTACATGCCCGAAAGTGTGTTTACGGTCAGGTGAGTGGTCAGGTACCTGAGCGTTTCCGACATTGCCAAGCGCACCGGACTGTCGCTGAACACCATCAAGGCCTACAGCCAGGTACCAGGCAAGTTGCCGCAGCCTGACGCGCTGATCGGCGAACGGGTGAAGGGCTGGCTGCCGAGCACCATCGATGTGTGGAATGAGCGCCGTACACAGGGACAGTAGAGGGAATCAGGCCGCGGCGCCGAGCATGGCCGCCCGGATCTCGTCGTCGTCGACCGCCAGGTACCGCTGAGTGGTCGCGACCGAGGCGTGGCCGAGCAGCATCTGCACGGCGCGCAGGTTGCGCGTCGCCCGATAGGCACGGGTGGCGAACCGGTGACGAAGCGTGTGCATCGTCCACCCCTCGGGCAGCACGTCGGTGATCAGCAGGCCCACGGTGATCGGGGCGAGGTGGCTGCCTGCGCCGTTCGGGAACAGGTAGCCGCTGGTCGACCGGTCGCGGGGACTGTGCCCGCGCGGGCCGAGCGCAATATGGCTGGCGAGGTCCTCGCTGATCGGAATGACGCGATCGCGTGCGCCTTTTCCGTGCACCAGCAGCCGCGGACCGATGGTGTCGAGATCGTTGTCGTGGACCTGGGCGACTTCGGCCCGGCGTAGGCCGGCCTCAGCCGCCAGCCGGAGCATGAGCTGCACGCGGGGCCGTGCGTGTTCAAGCGCCCAGAGCCAGGCGGCATCGGGGGCCGGCCGCGGGATCGGCGATTCCTGGGAGATCGTCGGCAGGTTTGCTGCCGGGTCATGTCCGATGTGTCCGGACTCGTGAAGGTGGGCGAAGAATCCGCGAACCGCACTGCGATAGCTACGCCGTGTCTCGCGCGCCCACCGCTGTTGCCCGAACCAAGTGGTGATGTGCTCCTTTGTCACAGAATCGGGAGGGTGGGTCACGGATCTTGCCATGTGCCAGAGCTGGTTTCGGCGAAGCGTGATGGTGGTGTCGGGTCGGCCGATGGACGCCAGCATGAGCAAATAGGACTCAATGTGAGCGGCCCACAGATGCGGTACAGGTATTGGAGTGTGCAACATGGTTCGGGATGCTAGGTAGGTAACTCTGACGTCCGTGCTGATTTCGCTAGACGGGTTCATGTCAGGCCGGAATCTTGGCCACATCGAGACCGCGAAGCGGCCTAGGCGTTACCTTCGGTCTGATGTAACCTACCGGTTGGTTGGTCCCTTTCAGCGTTGACGGGAGTACGTGTGCCACCAGTAGTACGGATCGGCAACTGTTCGGGGTTCTACGGCGACCGGCTGTCGGCCATGCACGACATGCTCGCCGGCGGGGAGCTGGACTATCTCACGGGCGATTATCTCGCCGAACTCACCATGCTGATCCTGGCCCGTGACCGGGCCAAGAATCCCGAGCGCGGCTACGCCAAGACCTTCCTGCGCCAACTGGAAGAGTCGCTGGGCCTTGCGCTCGACCAGGGCGTGAAGATCGTGGCCAATGCCGGCGGGCTGAACCCCGCTGGGCTGGCCGACGCCGTCCGGGCCCTGGCCGAGCGGCTGGGTCTCGACGTCAACGTCGCCCACGTCGAGGGCGACGACGTCGTGGGCCGCGCTTCCGAACTCGGCCTCGGCACTCCCCTCGCCGCCAATGCCTACCTGGGCGCGTGGGGCATCGTCGACTGCCTGAATTCCGGCGCCGACGTCGTCGTCACCGGCCGCGTGACGGACGCGTCGGTGATCGTCGGGCCCGCGGCCGCGCACTTCGGTTGGAAGACCACCGATTACGACGCACTCGCCGGGGCGGTGGCTGCCGGTCACGTGATCGAGTGCGGCACCCAGGCCACCGGCGGGAACTACTCCTTCTTCTCCGAGATACCGGATCTGGCCCGGCCCGGCTTCCCCATCGCCGAGATCTCCGCGGACGGATCCTCGGTGATCACCAAACACGCCGGCACCGGCGGACAGGTCAGCGTCGGCACGGTCACCGCCCAGCTGCTCTACGAGATCACCGGCGCCCGCTACGCCAATCCGGATGTGACGCTGCGCGTGGACTCGGTGCAGTTGAGCCAGGACGGCGAAGACCGCGTTCGAATTTCCAACGTGACCGGCGAGGCTCCACCCCCGACGCTCAAGGTGTCGTGCAACAGCATCGGCGGCTTCCGCAATGCCGCCACCTTCGTGCTCACCGGCCTGGACATCGAAGCCAAGGCGGCGCTCATTCGCAGTCAGTTGGAGGCCGGCATCAAGGTCCGGCCGGCCGAGCTGGAGTGGAACCTGGCCCGCACCGACCATCCGGACGCCGATACCGAGGAAGCCGCCAGCGCTTTGTTGCACTGTGTGGTCCGCGACCCCGACCCCAACCTCGTCGGCCGCCAATTCTCCGCGGCGGGCGTGGAACTCGCGCTCGCGAGCTACCCGGGATTCACCACCACGGCGCCACCCGGCGACGGTCAGATATACGGCGTGTTCGTACCCGGCTATGTCGACGCCACCGAGGTGCCACACATCGCAGTGCATGCCGACGGCACCCGGATCGGTATCGCTCCGGCAGCCGAAACACAGTCGCTGGCACCGGTTTCCGACCCGACCCTGCCTGAGAAACTCCCCGCAGGTCCCACCCGGCGCGCCGCACTCGGCACGATCGCCGGCGCCCGCAGCGGCGACAAGGGCGGGTCGGCCAACGTGGGCGTCTGGGTGCGGACCGACGAGCAGTGGCGCTGGCTGGCCCATGCTCTGACGGTCGAGCGGCTTCGCGAACTGCTGCCCGAGACAGCCGATCTTCCGGTCACCCGGCATCTGCTGCCCAATCTGCGGGCCGTGAACTTTGTGATCGAAGGCATTCTCGGCCAGGGCGTCGCATATCAGGCCCGGTTCGATCCACAGGCCAAAGGGCTGGGCGAATGGTTGCGCAGCCGTCATCTCGATATCCCGGAAAGGTTGCTGTGACCAGCATCTGGAATACCCCCGAACGCGAATCGCTGCGCAAGACGGTGCGCAGTTTCGCCGAGCGTGAGGTGCTGCCCCACGCCGCCGAGTGGGAGCGCACCGGCGAACTCCCGCGCGAACTGCACCGCAAGGCCGGGGAGGCCGGCCTGCTCGGAGCCAATTTCCCCGAGTCTGTCGGCGGCGGCGGCGGCGACGGGGCCGACGCGGTGATCATCTGCGAGGAAATGCATTACGCCGGCTCGCCCGGCGGCGTGTTCGCCTCGCTGTTCACCTGCGGTATCGCGGTGCCGCACATGATCGCCTCGGGCGACGAGCGGCTGATCGAGACGTATGTGAAGCCCACGCTGCATGGAGATCTCATCGGATCGTTGGCCATCACCGAACCCGGCGGCGGCTCCGACGTCGGGCACCTCACCACCCGCGCAGTTCGAGACGGCGATGACTACATCCTCAACGGCGCCAAGACCTACATCACCTCCGGTGTACGCGCGGACTACGTCGTCACGGCGTCGCGTACCGGCGGACCGGGCGCGGCAGGTGTCTCACTGATCGTGGTGGACAAGAACACCCCGGGATTCGAGGTCAGCCGCAAGCTCGACAAGATGGGTTGGCGCTCAAGCGATACCGCCGAGCTGTCCTACACCGATGTCCGGGTGCCAGTGGCCAATCTGATCGGCGCGGAGAACTCCGGCTTCTTCCAGATCGCGGCGGCGTTCGTCTCCGAGCGGGTCGGCCTGGCCGTCCAGGCCTACGCCAGTGCCCAGCGCTGCCTGGATCTGACCGTCGAGTGGTGCCGTAACCGCGAGACCTTCGGCAAGCCACTGATCTCCCGGCAGTCGGTGCAGAACACGCTGGCCGAGATGGCCCGCCGGATCGATGTGGCCCGGGTGTACACGCGCAATGTCGTCGAGCGGCAGTTGGCGGGGGACCAGGGCCTGATCACCGAGGTGTGTTTCGCCAAGAACACCGCGGTCGAGACCGGCGAGTGGGTCGCCAACCAGGCCGTCCAGCTGTTCGGCGGGATGGGCTATATGGCCGAATCCGAGGTTGAACGTCAGTACCGTGACATGCGCATCCTGGGTATCGGCGGTGGCACCACCGAGATCCTGACCTCGTTGGCCGCAAAGACATTGGGGTTCCAGTCGTGACCACTCTCAAGTCCACCGTCGATCCCCGCTCCCCGGGGTTCACCGAGGCCGCCGAGGTGATGGCGGTCAAGCTCACCGAGCTCGACACCGAGCACGCCAAGGCCCTGGCCGGCGGCGGGCCCAAGTACGTCGACCGCCATCACGGCCGCGGCAAGCTCACCGCCCGCGAGCGGGTCGAGCTGCTGCTGGATCCGGATGCCCCGTTCCTGGAGCTGAGTCCACTGGCCGCCTGGGGCAGCGATTTCACCGTGGGCGCCAGCGTCGTCTGCGGCATCGGCGCCGTCGAGGGTGTCGAATGCCTGATCGTCGCGAACGATCCGACGGTCAAGGGCGGCACCAGCAACCCGTGGACGCTCAAGAAGATCCTGCGCGCCAACCAGATCGCGATGAAGAACCGGCTTCCGGTGGTCTCCCTCGTGGAGTCCGGTGGCGCCGATCTGCCGACGCAGAAAGAGATCTTCATCCCGGGCGGGCAGATGTTCCGCGATCTGACCCGGCTGTCAGCGGCGGGCATCCCGACCATCGCGTTGGTGTTCGGCAACTCGACGGCCGGCGGCGCCTACGTGCCGGGCATGTCGGATCACGTCGTGATGATCAAGGAACGCTCCAAGGTGTTCCTGGCCGGGCCCCCGCTGGTGAAGATGGCCACAGGCGAGGAGTCCGACGACGAGTCGCTGGGCGGTGCCGAGATGCACGCCCGCACTTCGGGTCTGGGTGATTACCTGGCCAACGACGAGCTCGACGCGATCCGGATCGGCCGGCGCATCGTGGCCCGGCTGAACTGGCGGAAGAAGGGACCCGTTCCCGCGCCGGTGGTCGAGCCGAAGTTCGACCCGGAGGAACTCATCGGCATCGTGCCCGCCGATCTGCGTATCCCGTTCGACCCGCGCGACGTGATCGCCCGCATCGTCGACGGCTCCGATTTCGACGAGTTCAAACCGCTGTACGGATCGTCGCTGGTGACGGGATGGGCCACGTTGTACGGCTACCCGATCGGGATCCTGGCCAATGCCCGCGGAGTGCTGTTCTCCGAGGAATCGCAGAAGGCCACCCAGTTCATCCAGCTGGCCAACCGGTCCGACACCCCACTTCTCTTCCTGCACAACACCACCGGCTACATGGTGGGTAAGCAGTACGAAGAGGGCGGCATGATCAAGCACGGCTCGATGATGATCAATGCGGTATCGAACTCCACCGTTCCGCACATCTCGCTGCTACTCGGCGCCTCCTACGGCGCGGGCCATTACGGCATGTGCGGGCGGGCGTACGACCCGCGATTCCTGTTCGCCTGGCCGTCGTCCAAGTCCGCGGTGATGGGCGGCACCCAGCTCGCGGGTGTGCTCTCGATCGTGAGCCGTGCCGCCGCCGAGGCCCGGGGCCAAGCCGTCGACGAGGCCGCCGACGCGGCACTGCGGGCCGCGGTCGAGGCCCAGATCGAGGCCGAGTCGCTGCCCATGTTCCTGTCCGGCCGGCTCTACGACGACGGGGTGATCGACCCCCGCGATACCCGCACCGTGCTGGGAATGTGCCTGTCCGCCATCGCGAATGGCCCGATCGAGGGGACGTCGAACTTCGGCGTCTTCAGGATGTGACCGATGAGCACTTGCGCGAAGAGCAGAGGACTAGAACAGTGATCACCAAAATCCTCGTCGCGAACCGCGGCGAGATTGCCCGCCGGGTCTTCGAGACCTGTCGCCGCCTGGGCATCGGGACCGTCGCGGTGTACACCGATCCTGACGCCGGCTCACCCCATGTCGCCGAGGCCGACGCCCGGGTACGCCTGGAAGGCAACAACGGCTACCTCGATTCCGCTCAGATCATCGCCGCGGCCAAGGCTTCCGGCGCCGACGCCGTCCACCCCGGCTACGGGTTCCTCTCCGAGAACCCCGATTTCGCCGCCGCGGTGATCGACGCCGGGCTGACCTGGATCGGGCCGCCGGTGAACGCCGTGCAGGCCATGGGCTCCAAGATCGAGGCCAAGAAGATGATGGCCGCGGCCGGCGTCCCCGTGCTGACCGAACTCGACCCGTCGACCGTGACGGCCGATCAGCTGCCGGTGCTGGTGAAGGCTTCGGCCGGCGGTGGCGGCCGAGGCATGCGCGTGGTGCGTGAACTGTCGGATCTGCCAAGCGAAGTGGCCGCGGCGCAGCGCGAGGCACAGTCGGCGTTCGGTGACCCGACTGTGTTCTGTGAGCGCTACCTGGCCGCCGGGCACCACGTCGAGGTGCAGGTGCTGGCCGATTCGCACGGCACGGTGTGGTCGGTCGGCGAGCGCGAATGCTCGATCCAGCGTCGTCACCAGAAGGTCATCGAGGAGGCGCCCTCTCCCCTCGTCGAGCGCACCCCGGGAATGCGGGAAAAGCTCTTCGACGCCGCCCGACTGGCCGCCGAGGCGATCGGCTACGCCGGCGCAGGCACCGTCGAGTTCATGGCGGACGAGAAGGGCGACTTCTTCTTCCTGGAGATGAACACCCGACTGCAGGTGGAACATCCGGTCACCGAGGCCACCACCGGGCTGGACCTCGTCGAACTGCAGATCCTGGTCGCCGACGGCGGCCGCCTCGACGCCGAACCCCCGGCCTCCCGCGGGTCTTCCATCGAGGCCCGGCTCTACGCCGAGGATCCGGCCAAGGGCTGGCAGCCACAGGCCGGCACCGTGCACCGGTTCGACGTCCCCGGGCAGGTCCGCGTCGACACCGGCATCGAGGACGCCTCGGTGGTGTCGATCTTCTACGACCCCATGTTGGCCAAGGTCATCTCGTACGCCCCGACCCGCCGCCAGGCCGCCACCGTGCTGGCCGATGCGTTGGCCCGCACCCGGATTCACGGACTGCGCACCAACCGCGATCTGCTGGTGAACGTGCTGCGGCATCCGGCATTCCTCGACGGGGCCACCGACACGGCGTTCTTCGACACGCACGGCCTCGACACCCTGGCCGCCCCACTGGCCGACGCCGGTGTGGTGACGCTTTCGGCGGTCGCCGCCGCGCTGGCCGACGCCGCGTACAACCGCAGCAGCGCCAAGGTTTTCGGTGCGGCACCGAGCGGCTGGCGCAACCTGGCGTCGGGCTATCAGTCGCGCACGTACCGCGATGCCGCGGGTGACGACCTTCTGGTGCGCTACCGGTTCACCCGCACCGGGGTCGAGTTGCCCGACGAGGGCAGCGTTTCACTCCTGTCTGCGACTCCGGATCGCGTGGTGCTGTCGATCAACGGGGTCGACCGGGCATTCAATGTGGCGACGTACGGCGATCAGGTGTTCGTCGACTCACCGCTCGGCCCGGTCCAGCTCACCGCGGTGCCGCGCTTCCCCGATCCGGACGACGCGGTCGCGCACGGCTCACTGCTCGCACCGATGCCCGGTTCGGTGGTGCGGGTCGGCGCCGCCGTCGGCGATACCGTCACCGCCGGACAGCCCCTGATCTGGCTGGAGGCCATGAAGATGGAGCACACCATCGCCGCCCCCGAGGACGGGGTGCTGGCCGAACTCAATGTCGCCCCGGGCCAGCAGGTCGAGGTCGGCGCCGTACTTGCCCGCGTGCAAAACCCTGAAGGAGAACAGTCATGAGCTTCATCGAAACCGAAGAGCAGAAGGCCCTGCGCCAGGCGGTGGCCGCGATGGCCGCCAACTACGGACAGGACTACTACCTGGAGAAAGCCCGCGCCGGTGAGCACACCACCGAATTGTGGAACGAGGCAGGCAAACTCGGATTCATCGGGGTGAACCTGCCCGAGGAGTACGGCGGCGGCGGCGCCGGCATGTACGAGCTGTCCATGGTGATGGAGGAGATGTCAGCGGCCGGATCGGCGCTGCTGATGATGGTCGTCTCCCCCGCGATCAACGGCACGATCATCTCCAAGTTCGGCACCGAGGAACAGAAGAAACGCTGGATCCCCGGGATTGCCGACGGGTCGATCACCATGGCGTTCGCGATCACCGAGCCCGACGCGGGTTCCAACAGCCACCGCATCACCACCACCGCGCGCCGCGATGGCAGCGACTGGATTCTCAAGGGCCAGAAGACGTTCATCTCCGGTATCGACCAGGCGCAGGCCGTCCTGGTCGTCGGCCGGACCGAGGACCACAAGACCGGAAACCTCAAGCCCGCGCTGTTCGTCATCCCCACCGATACCCCGGGCCTGAGCTGGACCAAGATCGAGATGGAGATCATCAGCCCGGAGAGCCAGTTCCAGGTGTTCCTCGACGACGTCCGGTTGCCCGCCGATGCCCTGGTGGGTTCGGAGGACGCCGCAATCGCGCAGCTGTTCGCCGGGTTGAACCCCGAACGCATCATGGGAGCGGCCAGCGCGGTCGGCGTGGGCCGGTTCGCCATCAACAAGGCGGTCGACTACGTGAAGACCCGCCAGGTCTGGAAAGTTCCGATCGGCTCGCACCAGGGACTGTCACATCCGTTGGCGCAGAACCACATCGAGGTGGAGCTGGCCAAACTGATGATGCAGAAGGCCGCGACGCTGTATGACGCCGGCGACGACTTCGGTGCGGCCGAGGCCGCCAACATGGCCAAGTACGCCGCAGGTGAGGCATCGGTTCGGGCGGTCGATCAGGCCGTGCAGTCCCTCGGCGGCAACGGCCTGACCAAGGAGTACGGCATCGCCGCTGCGGTAACGGCGTCAAAGCTGGCCCGCATCGCGCCCGTGAGCCGCGAGATGATCCTGAACTTCGTCGCCCAGACGTCGCTCGGCCTGCCTCGGTCCTACTGACGAGGCCGTACTGACGATGACGTCTCTAGTCCACTACCGGGTCCAGGGCGCCGTTGCGCGCCTGACACTCGATTCCCCGCACAACCGCAATGCGCTGTCGACAGCCCTGGTGGAGCAGTTGCACCAGGGTCTGGCCGACGCCGCCGACGAACCCGGTGTCCGGGTGGTGGTCCTCGATCACACGGGTGGAACCTTCTGTGCAGGAGCTGATCTGAGCGAGGCCGCCGGTCAGGACCCCGGTGACATCGCAGTGGACCGGGCCCGCGAGATGACCCGCACATTGCGGGCCATCCTGGAGCTTCCGGTTCCGGTGATCGGCGCGATCGACGGGCACGTGCGGGCCGGCGGGATGGGCCTGATCGGCGCGTGCGATCTCGTCGTGGCCGGTCCGAAGAGCACGTTCGCGTTGACCGAGGCGCGAATCGGCGTTGCGCCCTCGATCATCTCGCTGACGCTGTTGCCCAAGATGTCACCGCGCTCAGCGGGCCGTTACTTCGTCACCGGCGAGAAGTTCGGCGCGGCCGAGGCGGCCGAGATCGGGCTCATCACCCAAGCCGCGGACGACGTCGAGGCCGCCGTGGCCGCGCTGACCGCCGAGATCGCAAAGGGTTCCCCGCAGGGCCTGGCTGCGTCGAAGGCGTTGACGACGGCCTCGATTCTGCGCCGGTTCGACGAGGATGCCGAAGCGCTGACACGGCAGTCGGCGCAGCTGTTCGTCTCCGATGAGGCCCGCGAAGGCATGATGGCGTTCCTGCAGAAGCGTCCGCCGAATTGGATCGGCTGAGATTCAGCAGTCCGGCCAGAGTTGGACGCGGATGACCACGCGCGTTTGCGCCGCTCGCGTCAGGTCATCCGCGTCGAACTTCCCGTGCATGCTCCGCCGCACGTGGTGAAACCGCGCATCGCGCGGCCTTGCCGCCAGGAAACTCTCGATTACCGGAACGTTGGTCACGCCGGTCGACGCCTCGGCGTATCCACGAAAGCGGCTCCCCTGCAACAACACGGCGACATCGGCACCACCGCGTAGGTTCTTCCACCAGACGTTCTCGATCCCCGTGATACACGTGAGGACGACGCCGTCAGCAACGTAGCTGACCGGGACCTCGTAGCTTCGACCGGTCCGACGGCCCGTCACGGTGAGGATCATCATCGTGTCGCTCAGAAAGCCGTGCGCCGGACTCCGCAGCACCGTTTTGACCAGTGGAGTGACCGCCCTGACCAGCAACCGCAGATAGGCCGGCGGGGCCGAACTCTCAGTCATCGTCTGCGGGTCACTTGTCGTGCGCGGCGATGCCGTTGAGCAATCTCTCAAGTGCGGCAATCGAATCCCGGCTTTCTCGTTCGGGGTCGGCCGAGCGGGCGACGGTCATGGCCGCCTCACACATCGCGCCGTGAAGGAGATGCGCGAGGGGTTCCACGCGCTGCTTGGGCAGGTGACCGTCTGCGATCACCTGGCTCAGCCCCAGCCGCAGCAGCGACGTGACGTGTTCATCTTCGAGGTCCCGCATGGATTCCCAGCCGAGAACCGCGGGCGCGTCGATCAAGGTGATGCGTTGAACGCCGGGGTCGAGCACCGCATCGAAGAACCCGCGACAGCCGCGGAGGAATCGCTGCCAGCTGCCTTTGGCGCCCCTGGCCGCGTGGTTGACCGCTTCACCGATCGCGCGCTGTTCGTTTTCGAAGACCGCGGCGAACAGCCCGCGTTTGCCCTCGAAATGGTGATAGAGCGCGCCTTTGGTCATGCCGGCACGTTCGGCGACGTTATCGACGAACGTGTTGTCGTAACCATCGGCGGCAAACCGCTCGCGCGCCACCACCAGGATCTGGTCGACAGTCGCGCGTGTGCGTTCGGCCTGGGTGCGCGGTCCGGGCATACCGCCAATCTACACGATTCATACTTGAGGTACATACTCCACGTATGTTAATACTCGAGGTATGCAAGTTCTACGGCGTCTGCCCGCGCTGCGGGTTTGAGAGCAACAGACCCCACCATGAGAGGACGATTCGATGAGCTCTGATCAGATCGACGTACTGCGTGATTCCTTGCGCACCTATGCCGAGGCCAAGAATCGGCATGATGTGGACGCGATCATCGCCGCGTACGCACCCGACGGCAGCTACCGGGATTCCGGTATCACCCAGCCGGTTTCGGGCCACGACCAACTGAGGACGTTCTACGAGGCGGTGTTCCGGTCGATCCCCGACTATCAGGGGCAGTTCGACGGCGCGGCTTTCGCCGAGGACACCGCGGTGGTGTGGGGCAGGATGACCGGGACGGTCGGCGACGACCTTCTGGGTCTCCCCACCGCGGCGGGTAGCCGCATCGACGTCCCGGTCACCTTCGTCTGCACGTTCCGCGACGGCCAACTAACCAGCGACACCGGATATTTCGACACTCGGATCCTGCACCGGCAAGCAGGAGTTCCGGCCGCCGAGTCAGGGATCGAGACGTTCGTCGCGGGTTGGGCTCAGTTCTGGGCGGCCCCCGGCGATGCCAGTGGGGTTCACGATCTCGTCACCGACGAGGTGATCCTGAACTGGCCAGGAGCCACCGAACCGCTCCGCGGCCGTGACGCGTACGCCGACCGACTGGGCGCCGCCGTGCAGCTGATCCCCGATCTGACGTTGTCGGTGGTCGAGTTTGCCCACCGCGACGGCCTTCTCATGCTCGCCTGGGAAGGCCGCGGAACGATCGGCGGCGAGCTGCGGCGATGGCCGGGCGTCGACCGGTTCCGGTTGCATGGAACCCGAAGTGCCGAAACCACTGTCGTGTTCGATACCGGCGCGGTGGTGCCCGCCGTTCCATCACCCCGTCGCTGAACCGAGGAGACATTCATGCGCGCCATCATCCAGAACGAATGGGACGGCCCCGACTCCGTGCGCCTCGTTGAAGTGCCGGAGCCTCGCCCGGCGCCCACCGAGGTGAAGGTCCGGGTCCACGCTGCGGGAGTCAACCCGGTGGACTACTACACAAGCGGGGGCCTGGCCTACAACGGGGTGCTGGACCTGCCCTTCATTCACGGCTGGGACGTAGCTGGAGTGGTTGAAGAGGTGGGCTATGGCGTCACCCGATTCCATGTCGGCGACCGCGTATTCGGCATGCCGTGGTTTCCCCGGCAGGCGGGCGGCTATGCGGAGTTCATCGCCGCGCCGTCCCGCCATTTCGCCCCCATCCCAACCGGACTGAGCTTCGCCGAAGCTGCGGCACTGCCGCTGGCAGGGCTCACCGCCTGGCAGATGCTCATCGAGGTGGCCCGACTGGCTCCCGACCGACGCGTGCTGATCACGGCCGCTGCCGGCGGCGTGGGCCACCTCGCGGTGCAGATCGCCAAGGCACACGGCGCGTATGTGATCGGGACCGCCCGCACCGCCAAGCACGACTTCATCCGCGGTCTGGGCGCCGACGAAGTGGTGGACTACACAACGGCTCCCGTGCACGAAGTCGTCAACGACGTGGACATCGTGATCCAGATGTACGGCGGCGCGGCCGGCCGTGACGCCTTGCACTGCCTCCGCCCGGGTGGCGTCCTGGTCAGCGCCCAAGCTGCCTGGACTCCCGGCCTGTTCGACCGGGCCCGCGAGTTGAATGTCCACGCCCACGACTACCTCGTCGAGCCCGACGCGGCCGGCCTGCAATCCATTGCCGAACTCGTGGCGGACGGACGACTACGGGTACATGTCGGCGCGCAGTACCCGTTATCCGAAGCGGCACAGGCGCTGAAGGTGATCGGCGATGGGCGCACCACCGGCAAGATCGTGCTCACCGTCGAGCCCGAGAACTGACCTGGTCGACGAAAACCGCACCGACCGGAAGCAGCGCCATCCGGCAGTGGCGGCATCGGCGACAGCGCAGGTCAGCCCGTACAGACGGGGCGGCCGATAATTGCCAGTGGCAGCACACCCTGCGGTGTGCCTGTCGGATCTGCGGCCACAGTTCTACCGTTTCCTGTGCGGACGTTATCTGCCGTGCGGTGACCCCCTGAAAGGCCGGAATCATGGCCGATGATCAGAACAAGGCGATTTCCCGACGCATCTGGGAGGTATTTGCCTCCGGCGACCTCAGCGAGCTCGACGATCTCGTCGCTCCGGCTGCCGCCTTCCACGACACCCAGGATCCGTTCGGTGATCAACGGGGTCCCGAGCACATGAAAAGTCTCATGGGGATGTATCGGAAGTCGTTCTCCAACATGCGATTTGACATCAAGATGCAACTCGCCGAGGGCGACTACGTCTGCACGATGATCGAGGCGCAGGGCGACAACACCGGCGAGATCATGGGCCGGCCCGCCACCGGCAAGCACAGCCGGATCAACTTGACGGATGTCGACCGGATCGAAGACGGCAAGATCGCCGAGAGCTGGGTTACTTGGGACACCCTCGGCATGCTGCAGCAGCTCGGCCTGATCCCCGCAGGCGCTCAACAAGCAGCGCCCGCCTGAGCTGATTGCAGATAAGGGTCCAGGGCCGGCCGCGGCCCTGGACCCGCACGCCTACTCACCCATCGACCCATCGCTCGGCAACGAGCAGCGCCGACCCGCCTAGATCACCGCCCGGGACGTCATAGCCAAAACGGCGGTCAGCCACTGTTATTGCCGTTCCCACACCCAAGGCATACATCGCGTCACTCTCGACGCTGACAGTGTCACTGACATTGCGTCAGGCACCCGCCGGGGCGGCAGCGTGAAACCGTGGGCCGCGCAGCGTCATCTGCGCCCACCGCGGGGCGCGCTGCGCGGCTTCTGCGATCGCAGTCGCGCATTCTCCGATGTGAGCTCACCGTTGGTCGACGCCAGCTCGGCGTTGCGGTCCTGCAGCGGCAGAATCTGGGCGATCCCGGCGATGTTGACACCGTCGGCGACCAGCTCAGCTATCCGCTGCAGCCGATCGAGGTCGTCATCGCTGTAGCGGCGAGTGCCGCCATCAGTGCGTGCCGGGGTGAGCAGTCCGCGCCGCTCATACAGACGCAAGGTCTGCGGATCGATCCCGCTGAGCTCGGCGGCCACAGAAATGCCGTACACCCCACGCGCCGACCGGGTCAACGCATCGCTCTGCACGTCCAAACGTTCCCTTCTCCCCGATTTGGTCCACATTCATCCTTGCACGAGCCAGAGGGCAGTGCTATAAGAAACTTATGGCAGATGACACAGATCATCTGTAATCAGCAGAGTGGGTTAGGAGGCAGAAATCATGTTGATGCGTACCGATCCGTTCCGTGACTTCGATCGACTGGCCCAGCAGGTCCTGGGCACCACGGCCCGTCCGGCGGTGGTGCCGATGGACGCCTGGCGCGAAGGTGACAGGTTCATCGTCGAGTTCGATCTGCCTGGGGTTGACGCAAATTCGCTGAACCTCGATGTGGAGCGCAATGTGCTCACCGTGCACGCCCAGCGTCCCGAACTGGATCCCGACCGGGAAATGGTGTCAGCCGAGCGTGCCCGCGGGGTGTTCAGTCGGCAGCTGTTCCTGAGCGAGACTCTGGACACCGACGCGATCGAAGCCAATTACTCCGGCGGGGTGTTGCGGTTGACCATCCCGGTGGCCGAGAAAGCCAAACCTCGCCGCATCGAGATCACGAGCAAGACCGACAAGACCGCCATCAACGCCTGACGAGGCCCACCGCACCCGCGGGGCCCGGGACGCCGCATCCGGGAAAGGGGGTGAGTGACATGGCGCCCGATATCCAAACCGATATCCGATGGGACCACAGCCTGCTCGATGAGGCGGCGGCGATCGTGGAGGCCGAATGGATACGCCTGCGACAGGATGAGGCCCCATGGGAGCCTGAACTCGCCGACCTGCTCGCTGAGGGGTCTGCGCCCCGGCCCCGCCCTGGCTACCTCGTCACGCTGAGCGCTCGATGCCCGCGCCCGGGCGCACCGACACCAGAAGTGCGGCGGAGGCTGCTGCGGCGATGGCTGCCCACACCGGTGTCGGCTACCCAGCGCTCGCCTCCGCACCGCATGGTGATGAAACACGTTGTGAGGCGAGGGAGGTGACATTCGTTCGATACTCATCTAGGCCACCGACGCCGGTGTCGCCCACACCTGTCAGATAGTGGTGTCGCCGCGACCGACGCCAGATGTCGGCCCGCGCACGCACCGCCACCAGTAGTGGCGCACCGAACGTGGCGCGTACACGCGGCGTCGTGGCCCCTAACAGCCACCCCACCCGGTGACGGACCAACCCCGCCCGACACCGACCACGGGTGCCCGAAGAATCCATCCACCGCGGTGACTCCCGGGATTCGTCGCAAGCCCGGGAGTCACTGCCCAACACCGAGAGCTGGCAGCGATGGCGTGCACCCAGTTCGACCCTTACCGGGTATTGGGCGTGTCACCAGCGGCCACCCAAGACGAGATCACCCACGCCTTCCGCACCCAGCTGCGCGCCAACCACCCCGACACCCGTCAGACACCGTCCGCACACGCTGGTGACGAACACCTTCAGCGGCTCCTGGCTGCCTACGCCCAACTGCGCGACCCGACGCGCCGCGCCGACTACGACCGCGCCACCCGCACACGGCCACGACTCGTGTCCGCTGACCATCCCGCCGCAGGCGCCGTCTCGATCCCAGTTACCCACCGCAGCCCGACCACTGACGCCAGCACCACCATGCCGCCTTTGCGGGCCGGGCCCGTACGTCGCCATCGCTAACCCCCGAAGCGTGACGCAGTGTGCAAAGCGGTCGTACCCGGCCGCCCCCTGAGGTGTCAGACCGTTGCAGTTCGCCAGGAAGATGCGACGACCGCAATCAGAGCGGCCGCCCGATGCCGGATCGCGAAGCCCCCGCAGATCACGCACGACCACGGCGAATCATCCTGCCGCATAGAGCATGCCCCTTGGTCGACGACGGAGTCCGCAGCACGAGTCCGGGCTGATTACACCCAAGATCGCCATCTCGGCAAATTTGCCACCTGGCAAATAACTCTTGTTACAGTGTGCAAGCACTTTGTCGTCCACATCACACCCAGAAGGCGGCGCGCTTTGATGTCACAGCCCACTCCCCTCCGTCTGCACACGGCCAAAGCCGCCGCCACCGCGGCCGCCGTCGTTGCCACCACAGCAGCGCTGACCGCCGGTGTGGCGTCGTCCGCGCCCGAGGCGCTGGCGGCCCACAACCGCAGTGTGCAAGCGGATGTCGAGCTGACGGCATCAAACTCCGACATCGGAAAGATCCCCGACATCGTCGGGATCTACGGCGTCGGTCCGATCTTCTGGACCGCTCAACTCCTGGGGATCACGCCGGAGAACGTGATCAGGACAGCGGGAGGACTGACCGGCAACACCGCACTGGCCGAGACCGTCATCGGATTGCTGGATCTCCTGGACGCCATCTCGCCCGTCGAGGCCGGCGTCAAGGGTCCGATGCCCGACGACGTGTACAACGCCGTGAACGGCCTGGACTACACCTTCACCGGGCTCTCCAAGATGTTCGGGCTCGGCGACAACAATGCGTTCATCAACTGGATCGCCAAACACGCGCCCGTCCTGAATCAGCGCCGCGACATCATCCTGTCGGAGAGCCTGGGCGGGCTCACCACATCGTTGGCCTACCGCGACATGATCAACGCGGTGCAGTCCGATGACCCGGAATGGGGCGTCGGCGTGACGGGGCAGTGGCTGATCTTCGTCAACAACGTCAGCCGGCCCGGTGGCGGATTGTTCGCGCTGGCAACGCCTCTCACCAACCTTTTCGGAGTGGACCTCACCACGCCCGACGCCGGCAGCTACACCAATGCCGACCAGACCAAGGTGCTCAACACCTCGATCCTCGACATCACCTGGGCCTACAACCCGCTGTCGGATGTGCCCACCACGCTGAGCCCGCTGGCCTGGGCGAACTCGCTCGCCGCCGGGGTGTTCCTCACCTATCTGCTGCCCGACGAGGGCAACAACATCGGCAACCATGTGCTGCCGAGGCTGATCACCGGTATCGGTGACGGCGTGAAGGTGATGATCGACCCGACCGGCGGCCAGGGTCTGCAGATGATCCCTGTCCTCGGCGACTTGCTGAAGCTCTTCAACGTGAACGTCCTCGACTTCCCGGGCAACGCCACCTACATCACGTATGACTCGGGCAATCTCCCGTTGCTCGAGCCGTTCCGGATGGCACCGCATCTGCTCAACCTCGTTCCGGGCGTTGACATCCCGACGCCATTGACCGACAGCATCGAGCCTGCCCTGCGCAAGCTGGTGAACATGGGTTACCAGGACGTCGACCCCAACACCCTGGAACGCACGTTCAACGAAGCCGGTGAGCAGGCATACTTCTGGCACTCCCCGCTCACTCCGACACAACAGCTGGCGGCCAACCAGATTGTGTTCGACGCGTTGATCGACGGCATCCAGGCCAACGCCCTCAATCCCGACGCGTGGGTCGCGAAACTGCCGGGCGCGAACCTGGAGCCGATCGTGAAGAACGCCGCGTCGGTGGCAGTCGCCAAGGCCCTTTCTGACGCCCTGGAGGCCGTGCAGAAGGGCGCCGACCCGATGTTCGATGCCGTCGAGAAGGGCCTGGCCCCGGTCACCCATGCCCTCGATGACATGAATGCTCAGATGGAAACCGCCATCGACAACATGTTGAAGGTCAAGGGCTCCACGGCCGACAAGAAGGCGGGCACCCAGTCCGTCAACGCGCTCCCGTCGGCCGGCGCGCAGCTGAAGACGCTGAGCGTCGAAGCGACCGACACGGACGCCGGCGCCAAGCCGACGCCTCTCAGGGACGCGCTCAACGACCTTGGTCTGGACCAGGATTCGTCGAAGGACTCCGCGGTCTCCAAGAGCGTCACGAAACTCTCCGAATCGGCCAAGACCAAAGCCAAGTCCCGCCACGCCACCGACGCGAACAATCCGCTCAAGAAGTCGGTGAAGGAAACCGTCGCCAAGGTTCGTCAAGCCGCCGAGGACACCGCCGACAAGGTGGACAAGGCCGGCAAGGACACCGCGAAGAAGCTCGACAAGTCGGCCGACGACGCCAAGGCGAAAGTCAAGGAGTCGAAGAAGCAGGCCAAGAAGGCCCCGAAGCACGCCGCGTAAGACGCGCCCGCCGTAATCGCTGACAGCCCCGGTGACGCGTCGGTAGCGTGGCCCACATGGCACGCACTGTGCTCGTCACCGGGGCGACCGGCAGTCTCGGTCACCATCTGGTGCCCGAGGCCATCGACGCCGGTCATCAGGTCCGCGCGTTGAGCCGTCGGGAACGGGTCGGCTACACGGGTGTGCACTGGCACCAGGCCGACCTGCTCTCCCCCGGCGGGTTGGACGCCGCACTCGACGGCGTCGACGTCGTCGTCCATTGCGCCACGCAACCCACCGGCAGTAAGGACGTCCGGGCGGCCCGGAATCTGATCGAGGCCGTACGACGCAAGGGCGTCAGACATCTCGTCTACATGTCGATCGTCGGGATCGAGGACATTCCGCTTCCTTATTACAAGACCAAGCTCCGGGTCGAGCAGGCCCTCGAGACGTCGGGTGTCGGGCACTCGATCTTGCGCGCGACGCAGTTCCACGAGCTAATCGAAAAGACGTTCTCGGCACAGCGATTTTCGCCCGTTTTGTGGGCGTTGCGCGACGTCCGATTCCAGCCGATCGACACCCGGGATGTGGCCGCCCGACTGGTCGAGTTGATCGATTCCGAGCCCGCGGGGCGGGTGTCCGACATCGGCGGTCCCAGCGTCCACAGCCACCCAGAATTGGGACAGATGTATCTGTCAGCACACAACAGCCTTCGTCGGGTGGCCAGACTCACCATCCCCGGGCGGATCGTCGCCGGTTACAGGTCGGGGGCCAATCTGACCCCGGAAAATGCAGTCAACGGCGTTTCGTTCCAGGACTACCTGGGTAGCGACCGATAGATCTCCGGCGTCGCACAGCCGTCACTTTCGCGCCCCCGGCGACACAGTTTGGCTACTGGTCTTGCATGTGACAGCGATAGTCGTAGGCTCGACAGCGATGAGCACTTCAGCGCCGCAGGACAGGTCGATGCGGGCTGCCGACACCGACCGCATCCAGGTGGCGCAGCTGCTCACCGATGCTGCCGCCGCGGGCCGGCTGCCGATGAACGAGTACGAGGACCGGCTAGCAAAGGCCTACGCGGCGGAGACATACGACGATCTGGCCCGGCTCAGCCGTGACCTTCCGGGCGCCGTGAACTGTTCGGCCAGCCAGTGTCGCCCCGCCCCCTCGACGCTGCTGCTGGCAATCATGAGCGGGTTCGAGCGCCGTGGCCGGTGGAACGTGCCCAAGAAGCTGACGACGTTCGCTCTCTTCGGCGGCGGAGTGGTCGACCTTCGCTACGCCGACTTCACCGCACCCGACGTCGACGTCCGCACCTATTCGATCTTCGGCGGGCAGACCATCCTGGTGCCACCCGAGGTGAATGTGGATGTCGATGGCGTGGGCGTGATGGGGAACTTCGATGACGGCGTCGACGGGGCCGGTACGTCCGGGGCGCCGCGCGTGCACATCCGCGGGTTCTCCCTTTGGGGCAGCGTGAGCGTGAAGCGTAAGAAGCGCCGTAACCAGATCGATTAGACCCTGGCGCCTGCCTGGGCCAACTGCACGCGGGAACTCCCACCCCAGTCGCCCGACATCCCGCTCTGTCGGCCGCTACCGACGCAAAACGGGCGGGCCCGAAGGCCCGCCCGTTTGTATGAACTGGGATCAGTGGTTGCAGCTCGCGGCGGCGACGCAGGTCAGAGCCTTGTTCGAGTTGGAAGGCTTGGCGCTCGACACCTTGGCGGTGGGCCCGTCGCCGGCGATGGCCTTGGGCAGGGTGCCCGGGAGGTCCTTCTCGTCCGGGAGGAACTTGTTGCCCAGGTACTGATTCGAGTACTTCTGCGTCTGGTTGTAGTAGTACTTGCCGGCGTTGACGTTCAACTCGCCCTGGATCACGCCGTTGGTGCCCTTGCTGGGATCGGCGTAGTTACCGGTGCCGAAGTTGATGTGGTACGCCTCGCCCAGCGGGCTGTCGTCGAGCGTCTTGTTGACACCGGGGGTCTGATTGAAGACCTTGTCGCCGACGGCCTGGGCCGCCCGGACTCCCGGCGCGGGGTTGTCGAAAGCAGGACGGCCGACCGCGTCGCCCGACTTGCTGGAGTCAGCGGATGCCAGCCCGGTCGGCAAAGCCACCGCCAACGCACCGCCCGCGATGACACCCCCGACCAACGTCCGCGTCCGAACCGACCGCTCGGACAACTTCCGATGTTTTGCCATGCCTGTTACCTCTCGTGAGTGGCGTTGCGCCGCAGCTAGATTGGGGCCAAAAAGCTGACATTGCCACTGGCCCGCCAGCGAACCTAAGGCACTGCGGACACCAGCGATAGGTAGTCGCGACGTTGTTCATTTGCTGTTCGGCACACGATCATGAGAATTCACAGCTCGTACACAGCGACCGTGCAAGTACGTGAAAACGCAACGGCCCCCTCCGATTTGGAGGGGGCCGTTGCGCGACAGTTCAGGCGCTACTTGTCCTTGTGGCTCTTGCTGTCCTTGTTGTCCTTGGTGTCCTTGGTGCTCTTGGCATCGGCATGCGCGTTGCCGGCCTTGGCTCCGGAATCGCTGTCAGAAGCACCCTTGGCGGTGGCGCCCTTGGCAGCCTCCTGCTTGTCGGCACCGGCCTTGGTGGTGGGCTTGAACGCCTTCTCGAGATTCTTCGTGGCGTTCTCGACGAACTTCTCGCCGGCCGACTTCTTGCGCTCAGTGGTGCGCGATTTCGGAGCGAACTTGTTCGGCGTCTTGCCGGCGACACCGGGGTCAGCCGAGTCCGCAGTGCCGGCCTTCTCCTCGGAGCCCGCCTTCTCCTCGGACTCCGCTTGTGCCGCAGTCTCTTTGACCTCCGCAACCTCTTTGACCGTGGTCTTGGGCGTCAGGTTCAGACCGAGATCCAGCTTCGGCAGCTCGAACTTCGGAGTCTCGGGCTTCGAGACCTCGACGACGGGCGTCGCTGCCTCCGTGCCGCCCTCAGCGGTCTCGTCGACCGCGGCGTCCTCGGCCTTGAGGTCGAGAGTCTTGACGAGCTTGGACTCATCGGGCGACTCGAGCTTCTCCACCAGCTTCTTGAACGGCGACTCGACATCCGTCGGCAGGCTCAGGAGCTTGCTGAGGTTCGGCAGGCTCGTGGACGTCACCGAACCCAGCTCACCTTCCGCCTTCGCCGCGGTCTCCTTCTGCACGGACAGGAGGCTCAAGCTGTCGGCAGCTTCCTCCTCGGGCGGAGCAATCAGCTCCCGCACGGTGTCAACGATGTAGGTGACGGCGGCGGTGATGCCCGTGGCATCGCCGTACCCGAAGAAGAACGAGTTGCTCAGATTCTGCGCAAAACTGCCATCCGGAAGGTTGTCGTTCAGAATGCTGCCGACGACCATGGTGGCCCCACCGGTGAAGAACTCATCGACCCGCTTCGAAAGCTGGAGACGTTGCGTCGGGTCGAATGCATCGACGAGGGAGGCGGCGACCACTGAACCGAGGTAGGCGAACTCGGTGGCGCCGGCCTCGAAGAAGATGTTGTCGAAAACATCGAGGGGCAGAATGTTGTCGCTGAGGTAGTACGCCAGGCCGGTGAAGCCGTCATGGCAGACCGCGCCGGTTGCGGAGCAGTTGCCCGGGTCGTAGAAGTTTTCGTTGACCTTGTTGCCCAAGGCGTTGTAGAACTGAACGCCGTCGCCCATGTCGCCGACGGTTGCGGGGATCGTGTGCGCCGCATCTTTGTAAAGAGGCTTTCCATCCGGCCCGACCAGCGCGGTGTCTGGCGGAGTGTCCTCATCTGGATCTAAGAGGAGAGTCCCGTCCTCGTTGAGGATGTAGCCGGGGGTCGGGGCGGGAACATAGCCCTGGTAGTAGTAACCGCCGTAACCGTCGACGAAGGAACCCAAGGCCGCTTCCAGCGAAAGCGCCACGAGGTTGATCTGCTCGGCCGTCATGGTCCGGTGCACCGTGGTTTCCGCAGTAGAGGCGGCAACCGTGATCTCGTCACGAGGAACGAACAGCGCAGGGGTCCCGGCCACCAGCGCACCGGCGCTGAGGAGGGCCACACCAGTGGTGACGAGCGGACGGACTGCCATGTGGGTGTGGCCCCTTATCTCAAGCGCAGGACGGATTCCTGAGAATCCGTCCTGGTATCTGCGTACTACCTTAAAAGTCCTTGAGAAGGGTAATTCCCGTCACCACCTCCCGCAACCTCTCCCGCCGCGAGGCAGGAGCCGCCCACCGCACTGTCGCAGCGCCGCTTTTGTGGGACACCTCCGACAAATATTTCGGCGCCGAACGCGACATTCCCGATCGATTCACCTACAGCTAATTTCGAATACCGTTGCCGATGCGCCCACCGGGCACAAAAGCACGGGTGGCCGCATACGGATTCCGTCGCCTCACCGCGTGGGGCAGCGGTCGGGCACACTCTCGCAGCCGGCGCGGTCAACTGGCGGCCGTCCCGTCATCTTCCTAGGTCAGTGCGCATGGCGCCGGCGCCGGCGCACCTTCCTCCGGTGCGCGCACCGCCGGCGTCACGACTCATTTCCCGCCCGCGGGAGGCTCGGCCGTGTGCGTGCCGGAAATCCCCGCCGAAAACCGGCAGCCTTCGGTCGCGAAAAGCAATGACGGCTGCCATTGATTGCGCCGACATTTCCGGGTTGAGAAAGCCACCGACAAACGTCGGACGCGCTTCGCCTTACAGGGTAGTCAATATGCCCAGCTCACGGGCTCGAGCGAACTTCACCGCCAGTCGTCAGACCTGAGAAGAAACTGAGATCGCACTCAGCTTTCTGGCCGCATGACTACTTGTCGCCGCCGTCGGTTCCCTTGTCCTTGCCGGCATCAGTGGCGTTCTTGACGGCCTCGCCCAGTTTCTTCAGGAACTTGCTGCCGTTGGATTCGCCCTTCGGCCTGCCGTCGCCGAAGAGGATGGGCGGCGCGACCTTGTTACCGCTGCGGGTGTCAACGCCGGTGCTGGTGCCGTCTTCGCCGGTGACCTCTTTGTCCTTCACTTTGATCTTGGGGAGGTCGGGCTTGAGTTCCGGCACCTTGATCTCGGGCACCGTGGTGTCGGGCGTCTTTACCTCTGGGACCGTCACATCCGGCGTCTTGAATTCCGGCGTCTTGAATTCGGGGGCCTTGAATTCCGGCGCCTTCGGAAGCTGGAACTTCGGAAGGTCAAGCTTCGGAATCTCGGCGCCCAACGGAACGGTCCCACCCTCGACCGGGTTCTCGGTGTCCTTGACCGCGCCCGGATCGGTGGTGTCGAGGGTGTTGACGAGGTTCGTCTCGTCCTCGGCGGGCGCCTGGAAGGGCGACTTGAACAGCTTTTTGAACGGCGACTGCGTCGACAGGTTCAGCAGCGATGCCGGCCCCGGCAGGCTGGTGACGGCCGTTCCGGTCTCCTTCTTGGCCAGCAGCAGGGTGTCGCTGTTGCTCTCCTCCTCCGTAGAGAGCAGGGAAGGGCCGGAGTCGAGCGGATTGATCAGATTCGGAGTGGGAGTGGGCGTGCCCTGAGCGATCGCATCCACCACATAGGTGAACGCGGCATAGATGCCGCTGTTGTCGCCGTACCCGAAGAAGAACGAGTTGGTCAGCCCGTAGGCATAGCCATCCTGCGGCAGGTTGTCGAGCAACAAGTTGCCGATGAGTTGCGTTGCGCCACCTTCGAAGAAGTCGTCGACACGCTTGGTCAGATCCAGCCGACCGGTCGGGTCAACCGAATCGATGGCCGCGGCCACGGTACGGACGGCCACGTGCGCCAGCTCGGTGAACCCGCCCTCGAAGAAGATGTTGTCCACGTCGCCCAGGGGCAGGATGTTGTCGCTGAGGTAGTACGCCAGACCGGTGAAGCCCTTCTGGCACACCGCACCTTCCGCGGTGCAGTCGCCGGGCGCGTCGACCATCACCGGGTTGCCGTCTGGGTCGGTGACGATCTCGCCGGTGTTCGGATCGATCTTGGGGACCTGGCCCGGGCTGTAGATACCGCCGTACCCCTGGGTGAACGACTGCCAGGCACCCTGCAGCGACAGCGCAAGCAGATTGATCTGGTCCTGCGTCAGCTTCGTTGGTTCCAGGGCTGCGGTCGGCGCGGCGATCGTGACGTGGTCACGGGGCACGAACAACGCCGGAGTCGCGGCGACGACTGCGGCTGCGCTGAGAAGTGCGGCGCCAGTGGTGACAAGCGGACGTACAGCCATGCGGTGGACCCCTTAACTAGAGGACGGTACGGCCGACCTTGGAAATCCTCCGACGGCAACTTAGAAACTCCTGAGAATGCTAAGTCGCCGCATTCACTCCCGCAACCGATAACGGACAGGAAAATCATTGGCGAGTCCATTAACTACGGCCGGCAAGCGCCGGGCGAATGTAGCGACACAAAACAGCTTTAACCCGGTCGCCGATTTCCACCACCCCCAGGCGCCGGCGCGACCCCAAGGTGCACGTATACCCAGGTCAAATCGATGCTAATTCCACTGACAGCGTCGTCACTGCCCCAGCAGGCACACGCCGAACGAATCCACCTTCACCGTTTGATTGCCTTTGCAATGAATTGAAAGAACCGATCAAGAAATGTCGAATAGCGTTGCGCTACGCAAAGGTTGCATTACCGAAGTGTCGCGCCGCCATACCGAAGCCGCGCCGTTTATTGCCAACGCAATGAATGAAGAATTTCGCGCACACTCCGACGTCGACAAATGCCGGCTCAGCGCGGCATCGCAATCCGCAAACCCGCCAGCATCACCTGCGCGTCCGCCATGAAGGTGGGATTGTTGGGCGCCGTGCTCTGCGCCAGCGCCACGATGTTCCAGACCTTCGCGCCGAGCGGCACCATCACCGACACGGACGTCACGTAGCTGGTCTTGCTGATCTTGTCGTCGGGCGGGGTCGTGTAGTTGACCAACAGCGCCGGGAAACCACAGATCTCGGACGGCACCTGGGTGATGTTCTGCGCGCCGATGGATTGGAAGCCCTTGATGGTCTCGCTCAGCAGGTCCTTGGGCGACCGGTCCCCGTCCGTCGCATCACCGATCGACACCGAGATGGCCGGATTCGTCACACCGTCGGTGAGGGATTCATTGCGCAGCACCAATTTGACCGGGCCCTTGGCGAACTCAGGCACCGGCACCCAGCCCGGCGGTTGCGCGACACGCACCCGGGGCTCGTCGGGCCCGGTCCCGGGAACCTCGATCCAGGCGTCTGAATGCAACTGCTCGCAGGTTTGGGCCTTGTACCCGGACGCTCCCGATGGCCCCCCGGGTGATGCGAACCCGGCCTTCGGGGTGCCGTCGGTCATCTGCGTGCACCCGCTGAGAATCAGTCCGGCCGCCAACACGACCACACCCGCACCGCGCTTCATGACCCCCATCGCTCCCAGAGACTACGCGAGCCCACTGCGCGCCGACTGTGTCGCGAACTAGCGCCGACGCGAGTGCAGGTAGTCGCCGACCACCGCGGCACCCAGCCCGTCGAGATCGGGCACCACGACCCGGCCCTGCACGCGACGGGCCACCTGGTCGATGAACCGGGCGAGCCCGGGGTCGGAGCCCAGCCGGAAGATCGTCACCTGCGCACCGAGGCGGGCCACCTCGTCGAAACCCCGCACGGTGTGCGCGATGGTGCGCGGATGCGGCGGGTAGTCGAAGAACACCTCACTTCCATGGCCGTCACCGAAATCCTCCAGGTGCGCCGTCGGCTCGCCGTCGGTCACCACCAGCACGACCGGTTGCGCATTGGGGTGACGACGCAGATGCCGCGTCGCCAGGGCCAGCGCATGGTGCAGATTTGTGCCCTGCTCGTACACGCCCTCCAACCCGGTCAGCTCGCCCGCGGTCACCGTGCGGGCGTACCGGCCGAAGGCGATGATCTGCAACTCATCTGAGCGGAACCGGGTGCTCACCAGATGGTTGAGCGCCAGCGCGGTGCGCTTCATCGGTAGCCAGCGGTTCTCCATCACCATCGAGAACGAGGTGTCCACCAGCAGCGCCACACACGCCTGGGTGCGGGTCTCGGTCTCGGAGATCTCGACGTCCTCGACCGCGAACCGAATCGGCCGCTCGGCGATTCCGGTACCGGCCTGCCGCAGCACCGCATTGGTGACCGTGCGCGTGACGTTCCACGGTTCGGTGTCGCCGAACTGCCAGGGGCGGGTGGCCCCGGTCAACTCCCCCGCCGCCCCGGCGCGTCGGGTGTCCCGCTCGCCGTGCCGACCCGAAAGCTGTTGCGCCACATCACGCAACGCGGTCTGGCCGAGCTGACGCATGGCCTTGGGTGAAAGCCGCCACTGCCCGTCGGATCCACGGTCGATGAAGCCCTGGTTGACCAGGGCCTTCTCCAGTTCGGACAGGGTGCGAGCGTCGATCGCGGCGTCGTCGCCGAGCTGACGGGCCAACGCCTCAAGGTCGACGTCGTCCATCGACGCCCCGGCGTAACTCTGCGACAACGCGTCGGCCAACTGCTCCAACTCGGCGATGTCCGAGAGCGCCTGGGCACCCTCACCCATGCCCAGCGGATCGCCTCCGGAGAACCGCTCCGAACCGCTCCAGTCCTCACCCGGCCGGGCGGCCTGCAGGTGTGAGTCGAGCCGATTGAGCGCATTCATCAATGACGGCGAGCCGAAAGCCTGCTGTGCCAGGGCATCCAGCTCGGCACGCTGCTCGGCCGACAGGCTGTTGCGGAACCGCTGCGCGGCCGCGGCCCGCTTGGCCAACGAGTCCAACAGTTCATCGATGTTCTGCGGGCCTTCGGGGAAGAACTCGCCGTGTTTGTCCATGAAGTTCTGGAAGTCCTGCGGGGTGTCTTCACCGCGGGCGTGCTTGTCGAGCAGGTCGTTGAGGTCGTCGAGCATGTCGTTGACCCGCTGCCGGTCCTCGTCGGTGGCGTTCTCCAGCGCCTCCTTCATGCCGGCGAAACGCTGATCCAGCATCTCGCGGCCCAGCAGATCCTTGATCTGCTCATACTTCTGCCGCGCCTCAGGGCTGCGCCAGTCGTAGTCGGCGAGTTCCTGTACCGCCTTGGCCGGTGACGGGGAGAGCGCCTCCATCTGCAATTCGCCGAACCGCGCGTCATCGTCGAGCGCGCGGGCCAACTCCTTCCGCTCGGCGAGCACGGCCTCGTCGAGCAGCTTCTTGATCTCCTGCAGCGTCCCGTCAAGGTTGTGCCGCTGCAACAACTCCCGGCGTTTCCGATTGGCCTCGGCCGCCAGGCGGTCGGTGCCGCGCATGCCCTCGGTGCCGCGACGCATCAACTCCGAGAGCGCGCGGCGCGGCGAGCTCCCCTCCATGACGCTCTGACCGATCTGCTCGAGCGCGTCGCGCAGATCGATCGGTGGTGCCAGCGGATCCGGGCCACCGGTGTATCGCGAATAGCGCGAGGTGTGCCCGTGTCCCCGACCGGGATCAGCCATAGACCGTCTCGCCCTCCCCTGTCACCTTGTCCACCCGCTTGGCCAGATACAGCGCCTCCAAAGCCAATTCGATGGCCGCGGCGCGCTGGCCGACCGACACCGCGCCCAGCCGGGAGGCCAGCGCGTCGACCACGGCCAGATCCGGCAGCGCGGCCAGGACATCCTTGGCCGACACCCGCTCCCCGGTGGTCACCGGCGAACCCTCCTCGACCGCGGCCACCAACGGGGCGACGTCGATACCGCCCAGCAGCCGCTGCGCGGTGTCGGCGGTGGCGCGTCGCAGCAGGTGCTCGAGCACCGCCTGCTCACGTCCCTCCTCGCCCGTCTCGAACTCCAACTTGCCGCGCAGCACGTCGATCACGGTCGCCAGGTCCACCACGCGGGCCACCGGGTCGTCCTCACCGAGGATCGCGGAGCGGTGCCGCGCCGAGGCCGCCACCGTCTCGGCAGCCGCGATCGCGAAGCGGGCCGACACACCGGACCGCTGGTCGATCGAGCTCGACTCACGCAGATTGCGGGCGAACCGGGCCAGCACGCCGAGCAGGTAATCCGGGACCTCGGCGGCCAACTGCGCCTCCTGGCGGATCACCCCGACCTCGTCGTCGATCTCCAACGGGTAGTGCGTACGGATCTCGGCGCCGAACCGGTCCTTGAGCGGGGTGATGATCCGGCCGCGGTTCGTGTAGTCCTCGGGGTTGGCGCTCGCGACGACGAGGACGTCGAGCGGCAGCCGCAACGTGTAGCCGCGGACCTGAATGTCACGCTCCTCCATCACGTTGAGCATCGACACCTGAATCCGCTCGGCCAGATCGGGCAGCTCGTTGACCGCCACGATGCCGCGGTGCGCCCGCGGGATCAGCCCGTAGGCGATCGTTTCGGGGTCACCCAGGCTGCGCCCCTCGGCCACCTTGATCGGATCGATGTCACCGACCAGGTCGGCCACGCTGGTGTCCGGGGTGGCCAGCTTCTCGGTGTAGCGCTCACTGCGGTGCCGCCACTCGATCGGAAGGTCCTCGCCGGAATCGGCGGCCCGGCGGATCGACTCCGGCGTGATCGGGCTGTACGGGTGCTCACCCAATTCGGACCCGGCGATCACCGGCGTCCATTCATCGAGCAGCCCCGTCAACGCCCGCAGCAGCCGCGTCTTGCCCTGGCCGCGCTCACCGAGCAGCACCACGTCGTGGCCGGCGATCAACGCCCGTTCCAACTGCGGGATCACCGTGTCGTCGAAGCCCAGGATGCCCGGCCACACGTCACGGCGATCGGCAAGTGCGGACAGCAGGTTCTCGCGAATTTCGGCTTTCACGCCCCGCTCACGGTGGCCGGAGGCGCGCAGCTCACCGACGGTGCGAGGCAGATCCTTGGGTTGGCTCACCACTCCACGCTACGACTGAACCCGCCCGCGCACATCGCCACCCGGCAGAACTAGCATCCGGCGCGTGCAAGCCACTCCCCCGGCATAGTCGTTGCGTGACCGTTGCTACCGGTAGTCTGCGCTCCATGCCGTTGGCTAGCGGTCAGGAATTCGCAGGGTTCACCATCGTGCGGTTGGTGGGCACTGGTGGCATGGGCGAGGTCTATTTGGCGTCCCACCCGCGGTTACCCCGCGAGGACGCTCTCAAAGTGCTGCCCATCAGTGTCAGCTCCGACAACGAATTCCGGCAGCGGTTCATCCGCGAGGCGGACATGGCGGCCACGCTGTGGCATCCGCACATCGTGGGCGTGCACGACCGCGGCGAATTCGAGGGCCGGTTGTGGATCTCGATGGATTTCGTCGACGGGCACGACGCCGCCAAGCTTCTGCACGACCAGTACCCCAAGGGCATGCCGGCCGAAGATGTCATCGAGGTCGTCACCGCCGTCGGCGACGCACTGGACTACGCGCACCAGCGCAAGCTGCTGCACCGCGACGTCAAACCCGCCAACATCCTGCTGACCAGCAAGCAGGGTTCCAAGCGCCGCATCATGCTGACCGACTTCGGCATCGCGCGGCGCGCCGACGAGGTCAACGGGCTCACCTCGACCAACATCACCGTGGGCTCGATGTCCTACACCGCGCCCGAACAGTTGATGGGTCAGCCCCTCGACGGCCGGGCCGACCAGTACTCGCTGGCCGCGACCGCCTACCGCCTCTTCACCGGCACTCCGCCGTTCGCGCACAGCAACCCTGCCGTGGTGATCAGCCACCACCTAAACTCCCCACCGCCGAAGCTGGCTGACACGAAACCCGAACTGGCCGTGTTCGATTCGGTGATGGCCAAGGCGTTGTCCAAGGACGCCAAGGACCGCTACGACACCTGCCACGACTTCGCCGTCGCGCTGGCCGAGGCGGCCACCGGAACCACCCCCGAGGTGCGTACGCCGGCTCCGGCCCACGAGCCGGCGTCGCCCACCACGCCGCTGATCATCCCGAAGCCGGTGAACCCGCCGCCGGCGCCCATCTCGCCGTCGAACCCGCGGCAGACACCGTCGGAACCGCCGGTGTTCACCTCGTCGTGGGCAGGCAACGAAACCTCTTCGCGCCAACCTGTCGCGAGCAATACGCCGGTCGGCATGCAGGGCCTCGGCGGGCCGTCGGGACCGCCCGGGCCGGTGGGGCCGCCGCAGACCAACTTCGGGCCGCCACCGTTGCCGCACACCCCGATCCCGCAGAAGTCGACCAACCGGCGCAATGTCGTCCTGGCTGCGGCCGCGATCGCCGGGGTGGTCCTGCTCGTCGGTGGCATCATCTTCGCGGTCACCTCCGGAGGCGGAGAAGACGTCCCAGGCGGCGACACCACGTCCGCGACCGCCACAGATACCTCTGGCGAGAAGACCACAACCGCTCCCAAGGCACCCGCCCACGCCTTCACCATTGCCGACTACATCAAGCAGAGCGGCCTCGTCGAAACACCGGTCCACCGCGGCGATCCGGGCGCACCGGTGTTCAACTGGCCGACTCCGCCCGGATGGATCGACGCAGGCACCCGCACGCCGGCCTGGGCGTACTCGGCGATGGTCAACGATCCGACAAACCCGCCGGATCCGCCGTCGGTCATCTCACTGATCTCCAAGCTGACCGGTGACGTCGATCCCAACAAGCTGCTCGAGTTCGCCCCCAACGAACTGCAGAACCTGGCGGACTACAAGCCGAATGGTGACGTGACCCGCGGGGAGATCAGCGGATTCCCCTCGGTCCACCTGGCCGGCTCATACGCGAAGGCCGAACAGCGCCGCGCGATCACCCAGACCACCATCGTGATCCAGGCGCCCGGCGCCGTGTACGTGCTGCAGATCAACGCCGACGCGCTGGAACGCGACAGGAGCGCGCTGACCGACATCAACAAAGCGATCGAAGCCCAGGCCACCGTCACCCTGCCCTGATCCGAACGATTTCAGGTACCCGGTACCCTGGGTATCGTGAATTCGCTCGATTGGCGTAGCCGGCCGGCAACCGTGCACTTCGGCCCCGCATCCCTGCAGTCCAGAGCACTCGGCTGGACCACCGCGATCTTCGTCCGCCCATTGCTGGGTCTGCTGACCCTGATCGGGATGGGCATCAACCGCGTCGCCCCCGCTGTGCTGCAGCGCGCACACCTCGACGTCATCGACCGGCCCCTGCGGTTCATCAAGCCACTGCCCGGCACCGAGGTGACACCGGTGGCGCTGCCCAACTGCCCGGCCGAATGGGTGATCGCCCCCGAGGCCCGCGACTCCGACCGGGTGATCGTCTACCTGCACGGCTCGGCGCTGGTGACCCTCGGCCTGAACTCGCACCGCCGCTTCGTGTCGAAGCTTTCCGCGGCCACCGGGGCGCGCGTGCTCAACGTCGGCTACCGGCTGGCCCCGCAGGCCGACATCGAGGACGCCGTGGCCGACGGGCTCGACGGCTACCGTCTGGCGCTGTCGCTCGGGTTCGCACCCAATCGGATTGTCCTCGCCGGGGACTCGGCCGGCGGACTGATGGCCGCCGACACCGCCCTGGCGGCCCGCGACGCCGGGCTGCCGGTTCCCGCCGGGCAGGTCCTGCTCTCACCGCTGACCTCGTCCGACATGGACTTGAAATACCGTGCGCTGCAAGAGCATCGCGACGTGATGTTCCCTTTCATGACCGTGAAGTTCATCTACGACGTGTTCGCCACAGTAAACGGCACCCGGCCCACACCGGTGATGCCACCCGAGGCGGACCTGCACGGGCTCGGCCCGTTCCTGCTCCAGGTCGGCACTCACGAGATGCTGCTCAACGACGCCTTCGCCCTGGCCGACAAGCTGCAGGCCGCCGGTGTGCCGGCATGGGTCCAGGTGTGGGACAGGGCAATGCACATGTTCCAACTGAGCTTCGACATCAACCCCGATGCGCGGCGCGCGGTCGAGGAGATCACGTCGTTCATCGCGTACGCGACCTCCGAGGTCGAGGACGAGGCGAGCGCGTAGAGGGTTGCCGGCGGCCCGCCGTTGCGCCTGCGTGCCGTTTTGCCGTTGCGCCTGCGCCTCGCCTCGCCGTTGCGCCTGCGCGCCGTTTTCTACGCCTGGGCAGTCGATCGCCCGGCCTAGCGACCCTGGTGTAAAAAGCGGTGAGCCACCCGGCCAGGCGTCCGCCCCGCCATTGCGCCGGTTTACTACACCAGGGCAGTCGATCGCCCGGCCTAGCGACCCTCACGTAGAAAACGGCGAAGCGTCGCGCCGAGCAAAGGCCTCTCGCACGCGGTGCAGGATGAATGCCTTGCTGTGTTCGGCCACGACGTGGATGTTGATCCACCCTTCGCGTTCGATGAGCGCGTTGCGCCCGATGTCGTGCACATAGCGTGGCCGGTCCGTGGCGTGGTGCTTGCCCAAGTAGTCGAGGCCGACTTTGACGTCGTCATAACCCATGTCGATGAACGCCTCGGCGAAACCATCGGTCACCCGGATCTGAGTGCGGGGTCGTCGAAACCCCGCATCGATGAGGAGCAGCCGCAGCCAAGTCTCCTTCGGAGATTGGCCACCGGGGTCCATCAGATCGAGTGCTGTTCGGGCACTTCGTATTCCACGCAGACTGCGATATCGGGCCGCCAGTTCGAGCACCGGCGCCGCTTCGACGCCCGTGGCGGTGGCCAGCGCGTCGAGGTGGGCGAGCGCGTCGTCGCGAGGAAGAAAACGCGCGAGATCAAGCGCCGTGCGGAGCGGTGTGGTGACGCTGAACTCGCCAATCCGGCAGATCTCGTCGGGCCTGATTCGTTCATCGCGGACGATGACGCCGCGCCGGCGACGCCCATGCTCGGCGATCAGTTCTACAGGAGCGTCGTCGTCGACCCATTGCGCCCCATGAAGCGCTGCCGCTGCGCGGCCGGCGATGATCCCGCGACGGCCAGTCCACAACCACGCGGCCATGGTGTTGTCTGCCAGCGTTGCGACAGCATTCTTCGGCAGATACACGCGTGGGTGCGCCGAGGTGTAACGCCATCGCAGCTGCCCCCGCGTGAGGACGCCGGCTGCCAGTGCTTCGGATCCGATGAATGGCGCGTTCATGGGCACCGATGGTCGGCAGTGTGACCGACGGATTGACGAAGCCCACGTACGCCTCAGTCGATTCTGTGGATGAACCGTGCGCTGTGGATAGCGTGGTGCGTCGCCGTTCTCTACGCCAGGGTCGCGATCGTGAACCCGTCACAGCCCAGACGTAGAAATCGGCGCACACCCTCGCGGCGGCCATGCACGGTTTTCTACGCCAGGGTCGCTAGACCACGCGATCAACAGCCCTGGGGTAGAAAAACGGCGGTGCGGCCGTGCGAGGGGCGGCGAGGCGCCTAGTGCGCGAAATGCCTTGCACCGGTGAGGTACAGCGTGATGCCCGCAGCCTCGGCAGCGGCGGTCACCTCGGCGTCACGCACCGACCCACCAGGGTGCACGACAGCCTTGACGCCGGCGTTGGTCAGCGTCTCCAAGCCATCGGGGAACGGGAAGAACGCATCGGAGGCACCGACCGAACCGGGCACGCGATCGCCCGCACGCTGCACGGCCAGCCCGGCCGCGTCGACGCGATTCACCTGTCCCATACCGACACCCACGGTCGCGCCGTCCTTGGCGATCACGATCGCGTTGGACTTCACCGCGCGGCAGGCCCGCCAGGCGAAGACCAGATCGCTCAGGGTCTGCGGGTCGGCCGGCTCACCGGTGGCGAGGGTCCAGTTGGCCGGATCGTCGCCTTCGGCGTCGAGTGCGTCGCGCTGCTGAAGCAGAACGCCGCCGCTGATCTGGCGTAGTTCGATGCCGCCGACCAGCGGCTCCGAGGCCACCAGGATGCGGATGTTCTTCTTGCGCGCCAGGATCTCCACAGCGCCGGCCTCATAGGCCGGGGCGATGATCACCTCGGTGAAGATGTCGGCGACGGTCTCGGCCATCTCGACACTGACCTCGGTGTTGGAGGCGATGACACCGCCGAATGCGCTCAGCGGATCGCACTCGTGGGCCTTGCGGTGCGCGTCGGCGACCGACTCCGAGGAGATCGCGATGCCACACGGGTTGGCGTGCTTGATGATCGCCACGCAGATCTCTTCGTGGTCGAACGCCGCCCGCCACGCCGCGTCGGCGTCGGTGTAGTTGTTGTAGGACATCTCCTTGCCGTGCAGCTGCTCGGCCTGAGCCAGGCCGGGCCACGCGGAGTCGTCCCGGTACACGGCGGCCTGCTGGTGCGGGTTCTCGCCGTAGCGCAGCACGGCGCTGCGCTGCCAGGTGCCGGCGAACCAGGCCGGCAGCGGCTGCGCGGGCTCTTCCGGCGCCAGCGTCGACCCCATCCAGCCGGCAACGGCCACGTCGTACTCGGCGGTGTGCCGGAAGGCCAACGACGCCAGCTTCTTCCGCTCGTCGAGGGTGAAACCGCCGGCCCGCACCGCGGCCAGCACGCCGTCGTAGCCCAGCGGATCCACGACCACGGCCACACTCGGATGATTCTTGGCGGCCGCACGAACCATGGACGGCCCGCCGATGTCGATCTGCTCGACGCATTCGTCCACCGACGCCCCGGACTCCACGGTCTCGGTGAACGGGTAGAGGTTCACCACCACGAGCTCGAACGCCTCGACCTCGAGCTCGGCCAGGGCTGCAACGTGTTCGGGCTTGCGGGTGTCGGCCAGCAGGCCGGCGTGCACGCGCGGGTGCAGGGTCTTGACGCGGCCGTCGAGCACCTCGGGAAAGCCGGTGACGTCTTCGACGGGGGTCACCGGAACACCGGCGGCGGCAATGGTTTTGGCGGTCGACCCGGTCGAGACGATGGCCACGCCCGCCTCGTGCAGGCCGCGGGCCAGATCGGCCAGGCCGGTCTTGTCATAGACACTGATCAGCGCTCGCCGGATCGGTTTCTTCTCGCTCACGCTGTCATCCTCAACATCCGATGGTCGCCTTTCGTCCAGTCCAGGTCACGCCGCGGGTTGCCAGCGCGGCCAGCACATCCACCAGCAGTCGACGTTCGACCACCTTGATGCGCTCATGCAAAGTCTCTTCGGTGTCATCATCGAGCACCTCGATGGCCTGCTGGGCCAGAATCGGCCCGGTATCCATGCCGGAGTCCACGAGATGCACTGTGCAGCCCGTCACCCGCACGCCGTACGCCAACGCCTCCGGCACCGCATGCGCTCCGGGGAACGCGGGCAGCAGCGCAGGGTGGGTGTTGACGACGCGGCCCGGGAAACGGGAAAGGAACTGGCCGCCCAGAATTTTCATGAATCCGGCCGAGACGACCAGGTCGGGCTCGTGCTCGGCGGTGGCCTCGGTGAGCGCAGCGTCCCAGTCGGCGCGGTCCGGATGATCGCCCAGTCGCACGGTGTACGACGGCACGTCCGCCGCGGCAGCGATGTCCAACGCGGCACATTTGCGGTCGGTGCCGACTGCGACGACGCGCGCCGGATAGTCGTCGACGGCGGCGGCCAGTAGCGAGGCGAGCAACGACCCTGTCCCCGAAGCCAGCACTACCAGCCGTGCCGGTGCACTCGGAGGCACTTGTAACGGTTGCTGCACGCGCAGCAGCCTAGTCGCCCGCACGGCGCGGCTGATCGCCGGTCGCTGGGTCGTCGGGGATGTCGTCGACGATGAAGTGATCCTCGGGATCGTCATCGAGGTCTTCGTAGCGCCGCGGGCCGGCTTCGTGGACGATTTCCTGCACGTCGTCGTACTCGACATATCGATCGACGTACTCGGGCGCGGGCTCGTCGGCCTGCGTGTCCTCGGACGACCAGGACACCAGCGGTTCGTCGGGTTCGAGCTCCGGTTCCGGGTCGGGCTCGTCGAAGGCGACGACGTCCTCGTCGACGACGTCGGTTTCAGGCTCTTTCTCCGCCTCGGGCTCGTGCTTCGGGGCTACCGGCTCGGGCGCGGCCACCGGCCGGGGCTTGCGGGTCAGACCGCCGGACATCGCCACCGTCAGCCCGCCGATCCCGACGAACCACAGGAACACCGCAGGCGCGAACGTCGCCTGATCGACCCCGACGGAACCGAAATTGCCCAGCCGACCGCCACCGGCGAAACCGGCCAGCGCCATCGTCAGCGCAGCCAGCGCTGAGGCCACCAGTAACTTCCCGGTGGCCGCCCCGATCGGGAGCGGGCGTCGTGCACACTGCTGCCCCACGGCCACAGCCGAGGCTGCTCCCACGATCAGGAGCGCCACCCAGACCGGGCCCAGCGGCGGCGTGGGCACCGCGGCCAGCACCGGCACCGCGGGAATATCGCCGCCGAACACAGTGAACGAACTGAAGGCGGCCAACCCGACATGGGCGCTGGACCCGACCGCGATGGCCGAGGCCCCCACGATCACGTTGGGGATATAGAGGATCGACAGCAGCGTCAGGCTGAGCTGGCCGAACAGGCTGTCGGTGATCGCGAACAGATCGTGCATCGTGCCCCAATGCACCACCAGGGACACCGCAGTCACCGCACCGGAAAGCCCGAACAGGGCGAGAACGCCGGCGACGGCGGCCCGGATCGCGTCGGGCAGCCAGTCCGGCAGCGGCAGGGCGGCCCGGGACGTGGTCAAAGCGCGGCGACCGACTTTCACCCCGACGCCGATCAGCGCGCCGATCACGTGCACCAGCAGCACGCTGCAGAAAGCGCGCAGGGCATTCGGGGTCTGTAGTTCGCCGATGACCGAGGCGGCGTCATGGATGACGGCCAGCAGGAGGGCCGCGATCAGGATGGGCCCGCCCAACGCCGAGGCGACGACCCAGCGGGTGACGAACCAGGAGGAATTCGGGGCGGTGGCCGCGGCGGTCGTGCGCGCAGTGCCCCAGATCATCGCCATCACCGGCAGCAGCGGCATCACACCCAGCTCGCGGCCGCCGATCGAGACCGGCACCTGGTGCACGCCCAGCCACATGCTGGCGATCGCACCGAGCGCGCCCGTCATATCGCTGTTGGCGATCAGCAGCTGCAACAAGACAACCGCGGCGATGACCACCAGCGCGACGACGGACGGCCCGAACGCGACCCGGAGCAACTCACGTGCCTGGCGGGTGCCGACTGGCCGGTTACTCACTTGGTGGGCTGCTCCTCGCAATGATCGGCGCGTGCGCGGGAAGCGCACGCGCCGATCAGCTTACGACGGCGCAGGGCCAGATTGCTGTGAAGGCGGCTGCTGTGCCGGAGCGCCGGAGGGCGCCGACTGCTGCGGCTGGCCGTAGGTGGGGTAGCCGGTCGGAGGCGTCGGCGGGCCGCTCGGCTGCTGACCCTGCTGGCCCTGCGGGGACTGCACGGGGTAGCCACCGGTGTTCGGGCCGCTGGAGTAGCCGCCGTACTGCGAGGGGTATCCGGGCTGCTGCGGCTGAGCCTGCTGGTATTGCTGGCCACCGTGCTGCGGCTGGTGCTGCTGACCGTAGTACTGCGACGGGCCACCGTACTGGCCGTACTGCGGCTGCTGGTCGAACTGCGGCTTGGGCGCCGGGGGCGTGATGATGCCCGCTTCGAACAGGAGCGCGGTGATGGCGGCGCCGGCCTGGACCAGCGTGAGGACCAGGAGAACCCAGATCGTCCAGTCGGCCGATCCACCGCTGGACACCACGGCGCCGATCACGAACAGGAACGGAATCGTCGCGATGGCTGCGACCACTCCCGTGTACTTGTTCTGCTTGGGCAGCAGGCTGACACCGGCCAAAAGACCGGCCAACAGTGGCAGCGCCACGAGCACGACCATTCCCTGCGAGGTGGAGGCGTCGAGGGCGAAGCTCACGAAGTAGATGAGCAGGCCGGCGATGGCCACGACTGCCAGCAGGATCTCGGGCAGCTTGTTCTCGCCGGGTTGCGCGGCGGCCGGAGCCGCTGCCGGGGCTGCCGGAGCCGGTGTGGGGACCGCCTTGGCGAACTGCTGGGTGGCGTCGAACTGCGAACCCGACTGTGGGTTCGGCGGCGGATATCCGGGATTACTGGGCGGGTAGGTCATGACCTCTCCTGTGCTATCAAGCTTCGCGACGTGTGTTCACGCAGGCATGAATACCGACCACGTGAGCGATTCGATCTTCCACGCTAGCGCACCCGGCTGGGTGCCGGGCGCGCGTGCGTGGTGTCAGCGCGGTCTCAAGCCGATACCAGGACGGGTGCGTCGGCGGAATCCGTTTCGGCTGCCTCGATTTCGCGGACCAGCGGCAGCACGTTGGCTCCGAAGTACTCGATTTCCTCTTGGAAATGCAGGAATCCGCCGAGGATCAGGTCCACGCCACGTTTGCGGTAGGCGGCGATGCGTTCGGCGATCTGCTCAGGTGTGCCGATCAACTGGGTGCGGAAGCCGTCGTTGTACTGCACCAGGTCTTCGAAGCTGGAATCGGCCCACATGCCCTTCTTGTCACCGGTGGAGTTGCCGGCCTGCTGCACCGCGCTACGGAAGCCTTCGACGGCGGGCTTGTTGGCCTTGGCCACGATTTCGCGGAGGACTTCCTTCGCCTCTTTCTCTGTGTCGCGGGCGATGATGAACCCGTTGAGACCGAACTTCACCTCTCTGTCGGCGTTGCGCGCGTGATCGCGTACCTCGACGAGCTGTTCGGTGAGCCCGTCGAAATCTTTGCCATTGGAGAAGTACCAGTCGGCGTAATAGCCGCCGTTGCGGCGGGCCGCGGTCGAGTTGCCGCCCTGGAACAGCTCGGGGTTGGGACGCTCGGGGGTGTTGAGCGGCTTGGGCTTGAGGGTGAAATCGTGGATCCGGTAGAAGTCGCCGCGGAAATCGACGTCGTCCTCGGTCCAGATCTTGCGGAGAACCTGCAGGAATTCCGCGCTGCGCCGGTAGCGCTCGTCATGTTCGAGCCAAGGTTCACCCAGGTGGGTGAACTCGTCCTTGAACCAGCCCGAGACGACGTTGACGGCGAAACGGCCGTTGCTGAGGTGATCCGCGGTGGCGCCGAGTTTGGCCAGCACCGCAGGCTGCCACAGGCCCGGATGAACTGCGGCGATGACCTTGAGCTTCTGCGTGGCCAACAACAGGGCGAGACTGAAGCTGGTGGATTCGTGCTGGTACTCCGCGCCGTAGCTGGCCTCATAGCGAACCTGTGACAGCGCGTACTCGAAGCCGTTGACCTCCGCGGTCTGCGCGAGTTTCTTGTTGTACTCGTAGTTCCAGTCGGTGCGCTGCTCGATATCGCTGGTGACCAGGCCGCCACTGACGTTGGGCACCCAGTAGGCGAACTTGACGTGGTCGGCGATGCGTTCGGTCGTCATGCCGGTGATCCCAGCAAACCGCGGGAGGTCCGTCGCGGGTATCGATCGCGATGAAGTTTTCTGCCGCGCAGCCAACTAACGAGACGGTCCGTCTTGCCACCGAGACTGAAACACGTTCTAATTCTGGTCATGGACTATGGGCTTGTTCTCTTCACCAGTGACCGCGGCATCGCCCCGGCCAAGGCCGCCAAACTCGCCGACGATCACGGTTTCACGACGTTCTACGTCCCCGAGCACACCCACATCCCCATCAAGCGCGAGGCCGCTCACCCGACCACCGGTGACGAGTCCCTGCCCGACGACCGCTACATGCGGACCCTCGATCCGTGGGTATCACTGGGCACCGCGTGCGCGGTGACGTCACGGGTGCGGTTGTCGACGGCCGTCGCGCTGCCCGTCGAGCACGACCCGATCACGCTGGCCAAATCCATCGCCACACTCGACCACCTGTCCGGCGGACGGGTGTCGCTGGGAGTGGGATTCGGTTGGAACACCGACGAACTCACTGACCACAACGTTCCCCCGGGCCGACGCCGCACCATGCTGCGCGAGTACCTGGAAGCCATGCGCGCGCTGTGGACCGAGGAAGAAGCCTCCTACGAAGGCGAATTCGTGAACTTCGGGCCGTCGTGGGCCTGGCCCAAGCCCGTGCAGTCCCACATCCCGGTGCTGGTCGGCGCGGCCGGCACCGAGAAGAACTTCAAGTGGATCGCCAAGTCGGCCGACGGCTGGATCACCACGCCGCGCGACTTCAACATCGACGAGCCAGTCAAGCTGCTGCAGGACACCTGGGCGGCCGCGGGACGCGACGGTGCACCGCAGATCGTGGCGCTGGACTTCAAGCCGGACCCGGAGAAGCTCGCGCACTGGCGCGAACTCGGCGTCACCGAGGTGCTGTTCGGGCTGCCGGACAAGTCCGAGGCCGACGTGTCGGCATACGTCGAGCGGCTCGCGGGCAAGTTGGCGACGCTGGTCTAGTTCTTCGCGCGAGCAGACGCAAAACTGCCCTTTTTCCAAGGAAATTGGGCAGTTTTGCGTCTGCTCGGCACGGGCCTGGACTACGCCGGCGTCGCAGTGTTCCGCTTCTCGCCTGACTCCACGATGATCGACGCGCCCAGCGGTTCCCCCTCGGAGAGCAACTGCACCAGCGCGTCGTCGGTCGTCGTCGCCAGGAAGCGGCTGCCGTCGGAATCCAGACGCCCGATGATGATGCCGGTGCGCGGTGTCCAGTCGTAGCGGACGGTGTAGGTCTCGATGGTCGCCGGGCCGTCGGCCTTTTCGGTGATGGCGACGCGCTGCTGAGCGTTGAACTCGGCCTGCAGCGCGGCGCTGCCGTCGGCTAGCCAGTCCGCCGGCTCGGTGGAGTAGATGCCGACCGAGTACTTGCTCGCGATACCGCCGTTGCCGCCGACGAGCGCGAATTTCCCTGGTTTGTCGCGCATTTCGTTGACGGCCTCGGCGATGCCGTGCATCGAGTAATTGTTGCCCGGGCCGCCGAAGAAGGGCAGGCCACCGGTGAGCGTCAGACCACGCTCATCGTCGGGCGCCAGGCCAGTGCCGTCACAGATATTGAACACCGGGAACGGGAAGCAGCTGTAGAGATCGAAGGCCGCGACGTCGTCCAAGCCGATACCGGCGATCCGCAGCGCTTCGTTGACGGCGATCACCGCGGCTTCGCTGTAACCGAGTTCGGCGCGCTCGAGCAGCTTGATTTCCTTCATGTCGGCGTGACCGCGCAGGTACACCCACTTCTCTTCGGGCACACCGAGTTTCTGGGCAGACTCGACCGACATCAGCAGCACAGCCGCGCCCTGGTTGACCTGATCGCGCGCCACCATCATCCGCGGGTACGGGTCACAGATCATCCGGTTGCTCTCGGTGACGGTGGCCAGCTCCTCGGCCGAACGCTCCACCGGCGCAGACGAATACGGGTTCTTGGCTGCCACCTTGGAGAACGGCGCGAACAGCTCGGCCATCGCCTGGCGGTACTCGCTCACCGACAGCCCCAGCCGGGCGCGGCGGGCGTTCTCCAGCAGCCCGTACTGCACCGGCGCGCCGATCAGCCCGTGCTTGATCGTGTACTCGTCGAAGATGCCGTCGTACCCGAAGCCACGGTCCTCCAACTGGCCGTCGATCGTCTCCGAGTGGTCCGGCTTGTCGTCACGCTTGGAGAAATGCCGCAGCGTCGAGGTGTTTTCCGAACCGAACAGCAGCACCACGTCAGCCTCGCCCGCCGCGATGGCTCCGGCGAACTCGGTGACCAGGTGTTGCGGGCTCTGGCCCCCGATCACCTCGAGGATGGCCCGGGCCGGTTCGGCGCCGACGTTGCGTGCCACCGAGCGGGGGTAGTTGTTCGACACGCCCAGGGTTGCCGACTGCGGACCGGAGATCTCGAACTGCCGCGTGCCCGCCACGGTGTCGATGGCCTGCGCCACGGCGGCACTGTCCGCGCCGCAGTCGTGCACAGCCGCCCTGGCCGCCTCGGTGGCCAGCTCTACCGACGACATCCCGCGGTAGCCGTCGAGGTCGATGCGTTCGGTGAACTGTCCGACGCCGACGATGACGGGGGTGCGCGGATCGACCATGACCATCTCCTTGACAGGTGTTAATTCGTGAGGCTAACCGATTGCTGTTTCGAGAGGGAAATCAGTGCGGATCTGCCGGCCGTGCGACATTAGGGTGGACGGGTGAACCAGGCATGTAGGTGGATGCCGATTGGCGCAGCACTAGTGCTGATAGGTGCCAGCTGTCTACAGCCCCTCCCCACGGCGGCGGCCCAACCCGATGGCTTTCCAGACGTCTCAAAATTCACCGAGATCAGCGGAAACTTCTCTCGACCAGGCGAGGTCTGGAACGGCTATGCGTTCTTCCGTACCCCCGACGGACTCAACTGCACAGTCGGAATTACCACCTGGTGCAAGGGGGATATTCCCGGCCTGGCGACGGAACAGAAAGGGATGTGCGCATACGTCATTCAAGACAACTCTCGCGGAACACCGCCCCTGGCATTCTCGATCGAGCCTGCGGACCATCTCTGCCCAACGTCTTCCGACTCGCTATTAGATGTGGGCCAGAAGCTGACATTTCCCGCCAACAACACCACCACCTGCGTTGTAGGCGAGAACCGGATGACTGCATGTGTCAATGCACAAGGCGCACACGGCTTCGTGCTGCAACCCTCGGGTAGTTGGACGTTCTGATGCGGGTCGCAACGGCAATCACCGCGGCGGTACTGACGACGACTGCCCTGGGCGCTTGCACGACAGCGACTGAAGGACGGCCGGTTTCGGGACCGCACTCATACCCCTCTCCCCCGGCCGGGACCTTTCCAGATCTGGCCGCCTTCCAGGTTGCCGACCTTGCCGGCTACAGGAGTACCAACTGGCACGACGACACCCAGGTGTCGTTCACGGCGGCCGGCGTAACCTGCTTGGCCAACGTCTACGGCCAGACCACCGGTGTCGACGGGCTGGGAATGATCGACTGCCGCGCTGCGCACATGCCCGGATTCCCCCGTGATGCCGGTGGCCAAGAGCTGCCGGGCAAGGCGCCGGCCTGGGAGACTGTCATGCAATCTGTCAGCGAAACCTCTGATGGCGATTTCGAATTCACTTTCACGGGCGGCGGCCAGTGGGGCAAGGACAGCGAACCGAAAGAGTTGCCCGCCGGCCAGAAGCTCGTCGTCAACGATTCCGGGTGCGCAGCCGGGGACGACTTCGTCGCCTGCTACACCGCCTATCACCACGGCTTCGTGATCTCACCCCGTGGGAGCTGGGCGTACTGACCCTGGGTGCATCGCCGTTTTCTACACCGTGGTCGCTCCGCGCACCGAAGCACGACCTTGGCGTGGAAAGCGACAGCCAGAAGCGGCGGCGAGAAGCCCTGGTGTAGAAAACGGCGAAATAAAACCCCACTGACCAGCACACCTTGACGTCGCTGTCACTTAGTGACACATTGGTGCTGTCACTAAGTGACAAGTTTTGGAGGTGAGGCGATGGGCGAGAAGCAGGAGCAGGCCCGTCTCGAGGTGTCACGGCATGCCTGCAAGTTGTTCTGGGAGCAAGGCGTCGCCGCCACCAGTGGTGACGACATCGCCGCGGCGGCAGGGCTTTCGACGCGCACGATCTGGCGCTACTTCCGCGCGAAGGAGAGCTGTGTCGAACCGGTGCTGGCCAAGTCCGCGGACCGGTTCATCGCCATCCTCAACCGCTGGCCCCACGACCTGTCGTTGGCCGAACATCTTGCCGCTGACGGGGTTACACATCCACTGGCGCCCCAGGACGTGGCCGATGAGATCAGCGCGATGCGGATCGCCACCATGACTCCATCGGAACCGGCCCTGCGCACCGCCTATCTCATGGTGCATGACCGGATGGAGCAGGGCTTCATCCCGGTGATCGCCGACCGATTGCACCTGCCCGCCGACGATCTCACCGTGCGACTCTGCGCCGCCGCCGTCACCGGGGCGTTCCGTGTCGTCGATGAGGACGTCAGCGTGGCGGTGATCGTCGAGGGCAAAACGGTCACCGAGGAGCAGGCACTCTCACTGATCGACCGCGCGATTCGCGACGCCACCAACGGGCGCCTCGGCGGCCCTGTCGCGTCCTGACCCATCTCGAAAGAGCTTGTCCACACCCGCGAAAGGAACGTCATGGCGTTGCCCGAACTCATCTCGGTGGAGGAATTCTTCAGCCCGCCCGAGCGCACAGCTGCCAGGATCTCACCGGATGGAACCAAGATCGCCTACCTGGCACCGTGGAAGAATCGCCTCAACGTATGGATCCAAGACCTCGACGGTGACAATCCGCCGCGGTGCGTCACCGCAGACGAAACCCGCAGCGTCTACATCTACCAATGGACCGACGATCCACGGTGGCTGCTCTACATGCAGGACAACGGCGGTGACGAGAATTTCCACGTCTACCGCATCGATCTGGACAACCCCGGCACTGCCGCAGTGGATCTGACACCGTTTCCGGGAGCCAGGGCGAGCTTCGACCTCACCAAGGGCCGACCAGGAAAAGCGATCGTGCAGACCAACAACCGCAATCCCGAACTGGTCGATGCGTACGAACTCGACATCGCGACAGGAGAACTCACCCTTCTGGCGGAGAACCCCGGCAATGTCATCATGTGGCTGTGCGCCCCCAACGGTGATCTGTTCACCAACACATTGACGGCCGACGGTGACGTCGAGATATCGCAATGGGACTCGGCCACAGCATCATTGCGACCCGTCAAGGTCTACGACGGCACCGACTATCCGCTGGGTATCTTCCCTGTCGCCATCTCCCCGGACGGCACCGGCATCTGGCTCGGATCAAATGACGGCACCGACAGGACCCGGCTGGCCCGCATCGACGTGGCCACCGGCGCGGAGACCGAGGTGGACAGCCACCCGACGTTCGACCTCGGCAATCAGATGGTGCTGCCGTCTCCGTTCATCCTGAGCGAGCGCACGGGCGAATTGATCGGCGCCCGCTACTACGGGGAACGTCAGGTGATTCATGCTCTCGACCCGAATTTTGCTGCGGTACTGGAGAATCTGACCAAATTGTCCGACGGCGACCTCGGGGGCATCTCCTCCGATGACAGCGGGCAGCGCTGGGTGGCCAATTTCACCCATGACCGCGACCCCTGGGCGACCTACCTCTACGACCACGCCACCGGCGAGAGTCGGCTGCTGTTCCGCCCATATCCGAATCTGAATTCAGATTCATTGGCACCGATGACTCCGGTGACCATCACCGCGCGCGACGGGCTGGAGCTGCACTCGTATCTGACCTTGCCCGTCGGGGTCGAGCCCACCGATCTGCCGTTGGTTCTGCTGGTGCACGGCGGCCCGTGGTCACGGGATTGCTGGGGCTTCCAGCCAGACGTGCAGATGCTGGCCAACCGCGGATATGCGGTGCTACAGGTCAACTTTCGCGGCTCGACGGGCTACGGCAAGGCCTTCACCAAGGCCGCGATCGGCGAGTTCGCCGGCAAGATGCACGACGATCTGATCGACGCGGTGGACTGGGCTGTCAAGCAGGGTTATGCCGACCGTGACAAGGTGGCGATCTTCGGCGGCTCGTACGGCGGTTACGCCGCGCTGGTCGGGGTGACGTTCACTCCGGATGTCTTCGCCGCGGCCGTCGATTACGTCGGCATCTCCAGCCTGGCCAACTTCATGCGCACGCTGCCGAATGTGGCCCGGCCGTTCCTGGCCAACAACTGGCACCTCTACGTCGGGAATCACAACGATCCCGAGCAGGAGGCCGACATGCTGGCCCGCTCCCCCATCACGAAGGTCGACCAGATCCGCACACCGCTGCTGGTTGTCCAGGGCGCCAACGACTCTCGCGTGGTGCAGGCCGAGTCCGACAACCTGGTCGAGGCGCTGCGCAAGCGCGGCGTCGAGGTCGAGTACATGGTCAAGGAGGACGAGGGCCACGGATTCCTCAACCCCGACAACCAGATCGACATGTACCACGCCGTCGAGCGGTTCCTGGCCGAGCACCTCGGCGGGCGCGTCTAGCCGGCACGAGCCAAAAGGAAAGGCCCCCGCCGTAGCGGGGGCCTTTCCGTTGCACAGACTTACAGGTTTGCGAGCAGCTCGCGCGCCTTGGCGGCGGTCTCGGACGGCGTCTTGCCGACCTTCACGCCCGCGGCCTCCAGGGCCTCCTGCTTGCCGGCGGCGGTGCCGGCACCGTCGGACACGATGGCGCCGGCGTGGCCCATCGTCTTGCCCTCGGGAGCGGTGAAGCCCGCGACGTAGCCGACGACCGGCTTGGTCACGTTGGCCTTGATGTAGGCCGCGGCCTTCTCTTCTGCGTCGCCACCGATCTCACCGATCATCACGATCAGCTTGGTCTCGGGATCCTTCTCGAACGCCTCGATGGCATCGATGTGGGTGGTCCCGATGACCGGGTCGCCGCCGATGCCGATGGCGGTGGAGAAGCCGAGATCGCGCAGCTCGTACATCATCTGGTAGGTCAGCGTGCCCGACTTCGACACCAGGCCGATCGGGCCCTTGCCGGTGATGTTGTTCGGCGTGATGCCGACCAGCGACTCGCCGGGGGTGATGATGCCGGGGCAGTTCGGGCCGATGATGCGGGTCTTCTCGCCCTTGTCGACGTTGTAGGCCCACGCGTAAGCGCTGTCCTGCACCGGGATTCCCTCGGTGATGACGACCAGCAGCGGGATCTCGGCGTCGATGGCCTCGATGATGGCGTCCTTGGAGAAAGCCGGCGGCACGAAGGCGATCGACACGTCAGCGCCGGTCTCCTTCATCGCCTCGGCCACCGATGCGAACACCGGCAGCTCGACGTCGTTGCCGTCTTTGTCCTTGTGCGACACAGTCGTTCCGGCCTTGCGGGCGTTCACGCCGCCGACGACCTGGGTGCCGGCCTTGAGCATCAGAGCGGTGTGCTTGGTGCCCTCACCACCGGTGATGCCCTGGACGATGACCTTGGAGTCCTTGTTCAAAAAGATCGACATTGCAGCAGTCCCTTACTTGTTCGCCAGCTCGGCGGCCTTGTCGGCGCCCGCGTCCATGGTCTCGGCCTGGACAACCAGAGGATGGTTGGCCTCGGCCAGAATGCGCCGGCCCTCTTCGACGTTGTTGCCGTCCAGGCGGACGACGAGCGGCTTGTTGGCCTCGTCACCGAGGATCTGCAGCGCCTTGACGATGCCGTTGGCCACCGCGTCACAGGCGGTGATGCCGCCGAACACGTTGACGAACACGCTCTTGACCTGGCTGTCGTTCAGGATGACGTCGAGACCGTTGGCCATGACCTCAGCCGAGGCGCCGCCACCGATGTCGAGGAAGTTGGCCGGCTTCACGCCGCCGTGCTTCTCGCCCGCGTAGGCGACCACGTCCAGCGTCGACATGACCAGACCGGCACCGTTACCGATGATGCCCACCTCGCCGTCGAGCTTGACGTAGTTGAGGTCGTTCTCCTTGGCCTTGAGCTCCAGGGGATCGGTCGCGTCCTTGTCCTCGAACTCGGCGTGGCCGGGCTGACGGAAGTCGGCGTTGGCGTCGAGGGTGACCTTGCCGTCCAGCGCCAGGATCTGGTCGTCGGGGGTGCGCACCAGCGGGTTGACCTCAACCAGGGTGGCGTCCTCGCCGACAAACACCTCCCACAGCTTCTGGATGGTCACGGCCGCGGCGTCGAGCACCTCGGCGGGCAGGTGACCCTGCTCGGCGATCGAGCGCGCGAAGGCCAGATCGACACCCTTGACGGCGTCGACGGGAACCTTGGCCAGCCGCTCGGGCTTGGTCGCGGCGACTTCCTCGATCTCCATGCCGCCCTCGACCGAGCACATCGCCAGGTACGTGCGGTTGGAGCGATCGAGCAGGAAGGAGATGTAGTACTCCTCGGCGATGTCGCTCGCCTCGGCCACCAGCAACTTTTTGACGACGTGACCCTTGATGTCGAGACCGAGGATGTTGGTCGCGTGCTCGAAGGCGTCCTCAGGGGTAGCTGCGTACTTCACGCCGCCGGCCTTACCGCGGCCGCCGACCTTCACCTGTGCCTTGATCATCACGGGCTTGCCGATTTCGGTGGCGATCGCCTTGGCGTCCTCGGCCGAGTCGGTCACGCGGCCCGGGGTCGTGGGGACGTTGTGCTTGGCGAACAGCTCTTTTGCCTGATATTCGAAGAGATCCATGTGCTTCCTAGATAGGCGTTGTCTGTCTGCTTGGCTTCTAGCGCGCTTCGAAGCTGCCCGGTCCGCATACCTCTGACGGGCCCGCTGGCACTTTATCCATCGCCGAGTGATGGGCTAGCATCGCCTCCGGCTCATGTGGTAGATCTCACCGCCCATGGGAGGTGATACGGATCACATTCCGACGCGGAATAGACCCATAAGTTGCCACCATCATTGGGATTTGGTTAACGTGCCTCTGGTCCAGATAACGTTCAGGTCACGACGAAGAAGGATTCTCGAGTCTTGCCGCAGCATCGTTCGTCCGCAGCTCCGCGAGGAGTGCCGACGGACGCGCGCCGCCGCAGGCGCCGGGTTTCGCCTGAAGAACTGGACGCCGCGGAGATCACCGACGTCATCCCCTTCAGCGCTTTCGAAGCGTTCGATGCCACCTCCGGCCAGGATGATCGCGGATCGGACGATCACGAATCCAGCGTCATATATGCCCCGGAGCTCGATGATCTAAACGACACCGATGATCTGGTGCCCGTCCGCCTCGCCGTCCCCTCCCGCTTCCGCCCCGAGGCCGGCACCGAGCGCGGCTCCCGTTACGCGTACCGCGACAGCCACACCGACGTGAGCGACGGCGTCGCCGCCACCGACGTGATCAACCTGTCCGGCCGCCGCGGTGCCCACCGCAAGGAGCACGCCGGCGCCGTCAAGAGCCGCCTGATGATCGCCGCGATGGCCGCGGGTGCCACCGCCGCCGGTGCCTACTCGCTGAGTAACCCCACCGAGACCAACGCCGACGACACGATCCTGGCCTCCGAAGGCAGCCACATCGAAGGCGCCTCCGTCACCGGCTCGGTGGACGGCATGCAGATCGTCTCGGTCTCCTCGACCGCCGACACCTCGGTGCACGCCGAAGAGATCACGAAGGCCGCCGCCTTCGCCCAGGAACGCGCCGAGCGCGAGGCCCGGCTGTCGCGTCCGCTGTTCGTCATGCCCACCAAGGGTTACGTCTGGACCTCGAACTTCGGCTACCGCTGGGGCGTGCTGCACGCCGGCATCGACCTCGCGAGCCCGATCGGCACCCCGATCGTGGCGGTCTCCGACGGCGTCGTCATCGCCTCGGGCCCGACCGCCGGGTACGGCGCGTGGGTCAAGCTCCGCCACGCCGACGGCACCGTCACGCTCTACGGCCACATCAACACGTGGCTCGTCAGCGTGGGCGACCGGGTGATGGCCGGCGACCAGATCGCCACCGTCGGAAACCGGGGCTATTCCACCGGTCCCCACCTGCATTTCGAGGTGCTGCAGAACGGCACCAGCCGCATCGATCCGGTGCCGTGGCTGTCAAAGCGAGGCCTCAGCCTCGGCAGCTATGTTGGCTGAGTGAGCGACGACGGTCAGATACCAGCCGATCACCCGGACGAGGACGACGACCGCACCCGCATCATCCGGCGCCAGCCGCAGGACCCGGTTTCCCGGCCCGTACCCGTGGCCGACGAACCCCACACGAGCATCATCAGGCGTCATCCCACCGGCGCCATTCCCACCGCGGGTGGCGCGGAACCCCAGACCAGCCTGATCGGCCGTGCGGACGACACTGCCGCCACGAGCTACGTGCCCCGCGCCCGGCCGGTGATCGTCCCGCGCACCCCGGCGGGTGCCAATCCACGTACGGCCATCGTGGCGGCCACGCTGGCCATCCTCAGCGGCTGGGCCACCGGCGTGATCGCCACAGACCTGATCGCAGGCTGGTGGCGCACCGACCGGTTGTTCTGCGTCGCCATCGGTTTTCTGGCGGCGATCTCGGCTGCAGCAACCATCGGCGGCCTCATCGCATTGTTGCTGCGGCGCCGGATGGGCCGACTCCTGGTCGTCGTCGGTGCGGTCATCGGCCTGCTGATCTTCGGCAGTCTGTTCATCGCCGGAGCCCGGCTGCATCCCGTCGTCTACGCGATGCCGGCCCTCCCGCTGGCCGCGATCCTGTTCACCGTGTTGCCCGCGACCGGACGCTGGAGCGTGCCGACGGCGCCCGGTCCCCCTAGAACTTGACCGGCAGCCGCGCCCATCCACGAACGCTGGACGTGTGGGCGCGGAAAGCGTTCGGGTAGTCCACTTCCCAGTCTGACCAACGCTTGAGCACCTCCTCGAAGGCCACCCGGGCCTCCAGGCGGGCCAGTGCCGAGCCCAGACAGAAATGCAAGCCTTGACCGAAGCTCAGGTGGCCGCCGGTGCGGTGGATGTCGAACCGGTCGGGATCGGTGAACTTCGACTCGTCACGATTGGCCGATCCGTTGAGCAGCAACATGTACGAGCCCTCGGGGATGCCCTGTCCGTAGTGCTCGACATCCTGGGCGACATACCGGGCCTGCACCGGTGACGGCGGTTCGAAACGCAACGTCTCCTCCACCGCGTTCGGGATCAGGCCCGGATCGGCCACGAGTTCCCGGCGTTGGTCCGGATGCTCTCCCAGCAACTGGCCCATGAAACCGATGAGCCGGGCAGTGGTTTCGCCGCCCGCGCCGGCGATCATCGCGGTGTACGCCAGCACCTCGGTGCGTTCCAGCTTGCGCCGGGTGCCGTCGGGTTCGTCGACCTCGGCGTTGAGCAGCTCGGTCATCAGGTCGTCGGAAGGATGGGTGGCCCGCCAGTCGATGTACTCCGAGAACATCGCCAGGGACTCCACGAACACCGTCGCACTGACATCGGTGGTCGCCTCGGAGAGTGCGATGTTCTTGTCGGTGCTGGCGCGGATCTGCTCCTGACCTTCCTCGGGGATGCCCAGCAGATAACCGATGGTCCGCATCGGCATGAACGCCCCGAGATCGGCGACGAAGTCCAAACCGTCCTGCCCGCGAAGGGGATCCAGCGCCTTCGCACAGAAGTCGCGCACCAGATCCTCGACGGCCAGCATCCGGCGCGGCGTGAAGACTTTCGACAGCAGCCGACGATGAAGATCGTGCAGCGGGGGGTCCTCGAACAGCAGGATGCCCGGCGGAACCTCGATGCCGCTGAACAGGATGTCGGCCGTCGTGCCCCGCCCCGACCGATAGGCCTGCCAGTTGGGCAGTTCGCGGGCCACGTCGTCCCACCGGCTCAGCGCATAGAAGTTGTACTTCTCGTTGTAGTAGAGCGGCGCCTCGCTGCGCATCCGCTTCCAGATGGGGTACGGATCGTCGTCGATGTCATTGTCGAACGGGTCGTAGTACAGCTCCACAGCCTGTTGCGTCGTCACCGATCCGTTTCCCCGTCCACGTGGTACCAAATAGTTGTTCCACCGTACTGTGCGGCTCGCAGACCGGTCAATCACCCACTCACAGGGGTCTTCCAGTCAAGCTGAGCCAAACCGTCGACCCGAAATCGGGCCGGGCGTCTACTGGGGCGGATTCGCGTGTGCTCACGCCTTGACCCCCGGAGGCCCGCTCCCATGTTCAACCGCCTGTTGCGCACCGCTTTTGCGCTCACCGTCCTCGCCACCGCCGTCTCCTGCAGCTCCAACGACAACAACGCCGACGGCTACACGCTGCGGGTCGGGGCCACGTCGGTGACCGGTACCCCCGCGGGCTCGCTGGGCTGGGGCGACAAGCAGGGCATCCTCACCGAACAACTCAAATCGGCCGGGGTCGGCAAGATCGAGTACTCGTTCTTCCAGTCCGGTAGCGATGTCGCCTCCGCCCTGTTCGCCGGAGCCATCGACGTGGCGGCCATCGGAGACAACCCGGGCCTGCGGGCCCGGAGTCGCGACCCGAAAGTGGTTCTGCTGTCCCTGGATTCGGTGAACGGCGACGCCTGGTTGGTAGGCGCGAAGGGGGGACCCGCCGAGATCAAGGGCCTGGTCGGCAAGGACATCACCGCTCCGCAGGGCACGATCCGTGACCGCGCCGCTCGACAACTCATCGATGCCGCAGGGCTGACCGGCCAGATCCACGTGCGCGACGTTCCCACCCCCGAGTCCATCGCCGGCCTGAGTTCCGGGAAGATCGTCGCGGCAGTCGTGACCGGCGCCAGCGCGGCCGAGCTGGAATCCAAGGGCTTTCCGATCATCGACAGCCTGTCGCGGCACGGCTTCGGTAGCACCGGCACCAACATCGCCCTGCGCTCGTTCACCGACGCCCACCCCGAGTTCATCGGCGCCTGGCAACAGGCCGTCACCAGCGTCAACCGCGACATCACCGAGAACTTCGACGACTACCTGGCCTGGGTCGCGCAGACCGACGACACCGACCTGAAGTTCGTCCAGAAGTCCACCCGCGCCGAGGAGTTCAACACCGAACCGTTCCCCCAGGTCGGCGTGGACCAGCTCGAGGCCGCCTACAAGTTCCTCAATGCCGACGGATCGTTCGACCACGAGTACTCGGTCCGGGAATGGGCCGGGGCCAAGTCATGACCGCAGCGACCGTCGTCCAGACCCCGACCACACGTCCGGAACTCATCGAGGTCGTCGGTGGCCGTAGCCGACGAAAAGGCCTGTGGGCACGCCTACCTCGACCGGTTCGCCGGCTGGTGAGCCCGGCACTCATCCTCGCGATCTGGACCGTCGGCTCGATGACGGGGCTCCTCAACACCGACCTCTTCCCGCCTCCGACCGAGGTGGCGGCCACCGCGTGGCGCCTGCTCGGCGATGGCCAACTCGCCACCCACGTCGGCGCATCGGCGGTCCGGGTGCTGACCGGCACGGTCCTCGGCATTCTCATCGGGGTCGCGCTCGCGATCCTGGCCGGGCTCACCCGTACCGGCGAGGACCTACTCGACTGGACCATGCAGATCCTCAAGGCGGTACCGAATTTCGCTCTGACCCCGTTGCTGATCATCTGGATGGGGATCGGCGAGGGCCCCAAGATCGTGCTGATCACCACCGGAGTGGCGATCGCGATCTACATCAACACCTACTCCGGAATCCGCGGTGTGGACCGGCAACTCGTCGAGATGGCCCAAACCCTGGAAGCGCCACGGCACACCTTGATCACCCAGGTGATCCTGCCCGGCGCGATGCCGAACTTCCTGGTCGGCCTGCGGCTCGGGCTGTCCAGCGCGTGGCTCAGCCTGATCTTCGCCGAGATGATCAACACCACCCAGGGCATCGGCTACCTGATGTCACGGGCCCAGACCAACCTGCAGTTCGATGTGTCGCTGCTCGTGATCGTCATCTATGCAGTGGCGGGTCTGCTGTCCTACACGCTGGTGCGGGTACTGGAACGGCTCCTGCTGTCCTGGCGCAACGGTTTCGAGGGTCTGGGAGCGCCGGCATGACTTCACCGGTCGTCGAGGTGCACGGCCTGTGTCGCGCCTTCGGTGATCAGCAGGTGCTCGACGACCTCGAATTGCAGATCGACGACGGCGAATTCGTCGCGATGCTGGGGCGGTCCGGTTCCGGGAAGAGCACACTGCTGCGTGTGCTGGCCGGCCTCGACGATCAGGTCACCGGCTCGGTGAAGGTATCTCGCTCGCGAGCGGTGGTGTTCCAGAACCCGCGGCTGCTGCCGTGGCGGCGCGCCCTGGCCAACGTGACCTTCGCCTTGCCCGACGCCGGACCCGACGCTCCCAGCCGGACGGCGCGCGGCCGGTCCGCGCTCGAAGAGGTGGGCCTGGCAGGCGAGACCGTCGACAAGTCCAAGGCGTGGCCGCTCTCCCTGTCCGGCGGTGAGGCGCAACGGGTTTCACTGGCCCGAGCGCTGGTCCGCGAACCCGACCTGTTGCTGCTCGACGAGCCGTTCGGCGCCCTCGACGCGCTGACCCGGCTCAAGATGTACGGGCTGCTGCACGAATTGTGGTCGCGCAGACACATGGCGGTCCTGCATGTCACCCATGACGTCGACGAGGCGATCCTGCTGGCCGACCGGGTCGTGGTCCTCTCGGGCGGACGGGTATCGCTCGACCGCCGTGTCGGACTGCCCTTCCCCCGCACCCGCAGCGACGACGGGTTCGACGAACTGCGCCACGTGCTGTTGGCCGAACTCGGTGTCCGAGAGGAAGTAGGCCATGACCGCTCCCGCTGACCCCGATGTGCTGGTCACCGATGTCCTGGTGATCGGCGGCGGCCCCGCCGCCACCTGGGCCGCCATCTCGGCCACCGAATCCGGTGCCCGGGTCATCCTGGTGGACAAGGGCTACTGCGGCACCAGCGGGGCCACCGCCGCCGGGGGGAACAACCTGTGGGCCATCGGTCCCGGCCCGCGGCGCGAGGACTCGGTACGCGAGAGTGAGCTGGCCGCCGGCCGGATCACGGACTCCGAGTGGATGTTCCGGGTACTGGCGACCTCATGGGACCGGCTCGAGCAGCTCTCCGAGTGGGGCTACCCGTTCCCGGTGGGCGCCGACGGTCGCGAGATGCGCAGCAGCCTGCAGGGCCCGGAGTACATGCGCCGGATGCGCCGCAAGGCCCACCGCAGCGGCGTGCTGATCCTCGACCATCACCCCGCGCTCAGCCTGACCGCCGACCGGGACGGCGTCGTCACCGGTGCCACCGGCATCGCCCGGCAGGACGGCGGCCGGCCATGGCAGGTCACCGCGGGTGCCGTCGTGCTGGCCACCGGCGGAACCGCCTTCCTGTCCGGAACTTTCGGCACCAACGTCGATACCGGCGAGGGTCTGCTGATGGCGGCCGAGCACGGCGCGCACCTGTCCGGCATGGAGTTCTGCACGGCCTACGCACTGGCGCCCGAGTGGGGCGTGCACACCAAGGGCCGAATGCTGCAGTGGGGCAGCTTCTATGACGAACACGGCCGGCCCTTCACCACCCAACGCGGGCTGAGCGGGCGTCAGGACGCACAGCGGGCGCTGACCCGCGGCGAGCGGGTGTTCGCCCGACTGGACCGAGCGCCCGAACACATCCGCCAGACCATGCGCGATGCCCAGCCGAACTACTTTCTGCCGCTGGACAAGGCCGGTATCGACCCGTTCACGACGGCGTACCCGGTCCGGATGGTCTACGAGGGATCGGTGCGTGGCACCGGTGGCCTGCGACTGGTCGGGCCGGATTGTGCGACGACGGTTCCCGGACTGTACGCGGCAGGGGACGCCGCGACCCGCGAGCTCATCACCGGCTCGCTGTCGGGCGGCGGTAGCCGCAACGGCTCCTGGGCAATCGCGTCGGGCACCTTCGCCGGACGAGGTGCCGCGGAGTTCAGCCGCACCCGACGCATCCAACCGGCTGCGGCGATACCCCCCGCGGGGCTGTCACGCTCCGGTGCGCCGACCGTCGACGAGGTGGTCGTGGCGGCCCAGTCGCATGTCCTGCCGCCACAGCGCAGCTATCTGAAATCGGCTGAGCGGCTTCGCCAATCGGCCGCGGCGCTGGAGGCCCTCTGGCGTGACATCGCCGATGGTCTCGCCCCGGTTCCGGCACGTGCCGCCTACAAGCAGCGCCAAGCGGTCGCCATGGTGGCCGCGGCGCGCTGGATCACCGCCGCATCCCTGGCCCGGCCCGAAACCCGCGGCCTGCACCGGCGTGAGGATCTGCCCGAATCCGATCACCGCTTCGAGCACCGCATCCTGGTCGGCGGTCTCGACGACGTCTGGACTGCCCCCGATCCCGTTGCCCCACAGCTCATCTCCTCGGAGGCCGTGGCGTGATCGAGATCGTCAGCACCACCGCTTGCATCAAATGCGACGTCTGCGTGAAGGTATGCCCCACCGACGTCTTCGACCGCGGGCCCGATGGCGTGCCCGTCATCGCTCGCCAGTCCGATTGCCAGACCTGCTTCATGTGCGAGGCCTACTGCCCCACCGATGCGCTCTATGTCTCGCCGGTAGCGGTGCCCGTCGGCGCCGACAGCCCGCATGCGACGGAATCCGCCGTCGCCGAGGCAGGTCTGCTCGGTGGCTACCGCGAGATGGTGGGCTGGGGTCGGGGCCGCTCCCCTGGATCCCGGCTGGACCAGAATCCGGTGTTGACCTCGATTCCTCCCCTGGCCGAGCCGCGGCTCAGCGCTCCGGCGGTGTTGGCCGACGGCCCCTGGCATCATCAGGGACATGTCTGACGAAGCGACTGCGAACGACACCGATGCGGCGCCATCCGAGAACAAACTATTGCTCCGCGGAGTAATTCTGTTGGCCCGGCCCGGCACGCCGAATGCACACAGCCCTCGCTGATTCTGCGAGCACGGCGCACAAGTACGACGGGTTGGGAAGCGTCAGAGCTTTTGCACCGGCGCGTGATTGTGCATGAGCTTGACCCGCCCCCCGCTGCCGAAGTCGATCAGAGACATCGCCAAATCGCCCACGCCCGTGACTTCCTCGACGCGGCCCAACCCGTACTTGTCGTGGGTGACCCGATCGCCGGGCTCCAGCGTGATGATCGGACGGTTGCGCGCCGGAGCAGGCCGGGACGGGGACGGACGTGGGGTGCCGTAGCGGCCGGCGTTGCCGACCGGCGCACTCATCGACGACGGCTGCTCGATGCGTCGCCAGTTGATCAGGTCTTCGGGAATCTCCCGCAGGAAACGAGATTCCGGGTTCAGCATGGGCTGCCCCCACGACGAACGCACCTTGGCCCGCGAGAGGTACAGCCGCTTGCGGGCCCGAGTGATGCCGACGTAGGCCAACCGACGCTCTTCGGACAACTCGTTGGGATCGCCGAGTGCCCGCATGTGCGGGAACATGCCGTCCTCCCAGCCGGTGACGAACACCGCCGGGAATTCCAGCCCCTTGGCGGTGTGCAGCGTCATCATCGTCACCACACCGGCACCGTCTTCGGGGATCTCGTCGGCATCGGCCACCAACGAGACCCGCTCCAGGAACTGGGCCAGCACCCCGGTGTCGGGAATGTCCTCGTCGACCGGCTCGCCCTCACCCTGTTCGGCCAGTGCCCGGGCATTGGCCAGATCCGTGCTGAACTCGTGTGCGACGCTGACCAATTCGTTGAGGTTGTCCAAGCGGGCCAGATCCTGCGGATCACTGGAGGCCTCCAGCTCACGACGGTAGCCGGTGCGCTCCAGCACGGCCTCCACCAGATCCCCCAGCTCGTCGTCGAGCTTCGCCCGCAACTGGTCCAGCATCTCGACGAAGCTCGCGATGGCCTTCTCCGAGCGGGAGTTCAGCATCGGCACCCGCCCCTCGGCGGCGGCTTGCAGCGCATCGTTGAAGTTTGCGCCGGTGTTCTCGGCGTAGACCGCGACGCACGCCTCGGCCCGGTCCCCGATGCCACGGCGGGGGGTGTTGAGGATGCGGCGCATGCTCACCGAGTCACCCGGATTGTCGAGCACCCGTAGGTAGGCGACGATGTCGCGGATCTCGCGGCGTTCGTAGAACCGCACGCCGCCGACGACCTTGTACGGGATGCCGGCGCGGATGAACACTTCTTCCAGCGCGCGCGAGGAGTTGTTGGTCCGGTAGAACACCGCGACGTCCGAATACTTGAGGCCCTCACTGTCGGCCAGCGAGTCGATCTCCTCGGCCACGAACCGGGCCTCGTCGTGCTCGTTGTCGGCCACGTAGCCGACGATCAGCTCACCCTCGCCCTCCTCCGTCCACAGTCGCTTCTCGCGGCGGCCCGTGTTGCGGGCGATCACCGAGTTGGCCGCGTTCAGGATGGTCTGGGTGGAGCGGTAGTTCTGCTCCAGCAGGATCGTGGTCGCGTCCGGGTAGTCGCGCTCGAAGTCCTCGATGTTGCGGATCGTCGCGCCGCGGAACGCGTAGATGGACTGATCGGCGTCACCCACCACACACAGTTCCGACGGGGCCACCCCGTCCTTCTCGTCGAGGTGGTGCCCCACCAACTCGCGCACCAACACGTACTGCGCGTGGTTGGTGTCCTGGTACTCGTCGACCAGGACATGGCGGAACCGGCGCCGGTAGTACTGGGCGATCTGGGGGAAGGCCTGCAGGATCCCGACCGTCTCTCCGATCAGATCATCGAAGTCCAGCGCATTGGCCGCGCGCAGCCGACGCTGGTACTCGCCGTAGACCTGCGCGACGATCCCGGCCATCTCCTCGGCCGCCTCCGACGCCTCGGCCGCGGCCTGCTCGGGTCCGATCAGCTCGTTCTTCAGGTTCGAGATGCCGTTGGCCAGCAGCCGCGGCGAATACCGCTTGGTGTCCAGCCCCATGTCCTTGCCGATCATCATCAGCAGGCGGCGGGAATCGTCCGAGTCGTAGATCGAGAAGTTGGAGTTCAGCCCCGGCAGCAGTGACGCCTGGTTGCGCAGGATCCGCACGCAGGTGGAGTGGAACGTCGACACCCACATGTTCCGGGCGCGCGGGCCCACCAGCTGGACCACGCGCTCGCGCATCTCGGCGGCGGCCTTGTTGGTGAACGTGATCGCCAGGATCTGCCCGACCCCGACGTCACGGGCAGCGAGCAGGTAGGCAATGCGACGGGTCAACACCGCTGTCTTGCCCGAACCAGCACCCGCGACGATCAGCAGTGGCGAGCCTTGGTGAAGCACCGCCTGGCGTTGTTGCGGATTGAGGCCGTCGAGGAGTTGATCCGTTTCGGTTGAGATCGTCATATCGCCCACAAACCTACCGCTGACGGCAGACATCTATCGCTGGTGGCAGACACTTTTGCGGTCGTCTGGCCGATGATGGCACACTCAAAATCGTGCTCACAGAGCAGGGGCGGTTATTTCGCCGGGAACCGACCAACGGCTCCCGGGGACTGGCTGCCTCCCATCCCAGCCTGCGGTCCGTATCCGGAGCCCATCATCATGACTGAGACGACAATCGAGAACGTGCCTGACATCGATGACCTGCGCCGCGAGATCGACGAACTCGACGCGACCATCCTGGCTGCCGTGAAGCGCCGGGCCGAGGTTTCCAAGCTGATCGGCAAGGCCCGAATGGCCTCCGGCGGCACCCGCCTGGTGCACAGCCGCGAGATGCAGGTCATCGAGCGCTACAGCGTGCTGGGCCCCGAGGGCAAGGACCTGGCCATCCTGCTGCTGCAACTCGGGCGTGGCCGCCTAGGCCACTAGGCCGCTCAGCGCCCCGCCGGTTTGGCGGGCGCCTTCAGCGAGTCGAGCAGCCACGGCGTCAGCCACTGCACGGCCTCGGAGGTCGGGTGCACACCGTCGCTGCGCATCCGCACCCCGTCGATCTTCGCGGTGTACTTACCGTCCGGGTTGAGCTTGGCGTTGAAATCCAGCACCGACACGTTGGGCCGTTGGCCGACCACATTGCGCAGCATGGCGTTCCAGGCCTGTACGCGGCCCGGCTGATCCTCGGGGTACAGCGTCCCGTCCGAGCGTTCGCCGCGCCGGTTGTACGGCGCCGTGGTCACCACGACGCGGGCCCCGGTCGAGCTGAGGATGTCCAGCGCCCGCTGAAGTTCTCCCTTGAGATACGCGTCGTAGGCGTCGTTGCCGACGTGCATCCACCGCCCGTGCCAGGTCCGGTCGACAACCTCCCAGCGCCCGATCATCAACAACACGGTCTGAGGGCGGTCGTGGGCGATGCGCTGGGCCCAGCGCTCCGGCCAGGAATCGCATTCCGGCTTCTGGTTGAGCGTCTCCCCGGCCGACCGGTACGGGCCGCCGCGCGCGATGCCGCAGCCGATGGTCGTGTAGTCGCTGAAATGGAAACCCGGCGTGGCGGGCAGATACCGCATCAACGTCCAGGCCACCGAGTCGCCGAAGACCGCGACGGTTTGGGTACCGGGCGGCAGCGCGGGCGGCGGCCCCACCGGAACCGCTCGCTCCGCACCGATGTCCTGCTCGGTCGCCGCGGCGGCCATCACGTCCGGGCCCGCGGGGCGTGTCGGGATGCTGACCGGGACGACCGTCATCGTCACCACCGCGGCGGTAGCCACTGTCGCGGCAGCCAGCCGCAGCATCGGGACATGCTGTGGGCGCCAGTGCCGGACCGGCTGCTCGATCGCCCACCACGACACCCACGACACCACGATCGTCACCGCACACCGCAGCGCCAGCAGCGACCAGCCGGAAAGCCCGGTGCGTTCGCCGTTGAGGATCAGGAAGATCGGCCAGTGCCACAGGTAGACGCCGTAGGAGATGACACCGAGGGTGACCAGTGGGAACCAGGCCAGGGCTCGCGCGACGTAGCCGTCCTGGTCCAGTGCGACGGGGGCGACGACGAGCACCGCACCCACGGCGACCACGATCAGCAGCCCGTGGTGGAACTCGTCGGCGCTGCCGGTCGCCAGGTGCGCGGCCAGCGCCAGCACCGCGATCCCGATCACCGGCAACGTCCAGGCGACCCAGCGCCGCCACCGCGTCCGGATCAGCGTGCCCGACACCGTCAGCGCCGACCAGTCCCGCACCAGCAGCGCCGCGGCGGCCGCACCGATCAGCAGCGCCTGCGCCCGGGTGTCGGTGCCGAAGTACACGCGGTTGAGCTCACCGGCGTCGCCGGACAACAGGATCGCCGCCACGGCCGAGCCGACCACGCCGAGCACCGCCAGCACGAAGACCACGACACGGACAGCGCCCGTCGAGCGACGACGCACCAGCAGCGCAGCGGCCAGCACGAGCAACGGCCACAGCAGGTAGTACTGCTCCTCGACCGCCAGCGACCAGGTGTGCTGCAACGGCGAGGGCGTGGCGCCCTGGCTGAAGTAGTCGGTGTCGGCGGCGACGAACACCCAGTTGGCCATCCAGAAGAACGCCCCAACTGCGTCCTCGCGGAGCGAGGTCACCGCTTCGGACGGGAACAACGGCCGGGCGATCACGACGGCCAGAGTCATCAGCACCATCGCCGGCAGCAGACGCTTGGCCCGGCGGATCCAGAAACCTTTGAGGTCGATGCGCTCGGTGCGGCGGAACTCGTCGAGCAGCAGTGAGGTGATCAGGAATCCGCTGAGCACGAAGAAGACGTCGACGCCGATGAAACCTCCGGCCACACCCGGCACTCCGCCGTGACCGGCCAGCACCAGGGCCACCGCGATCGCGCGGATGCCGTCGAGCGCCGGGATGTCACGCCGGATGGAGGCACGCCGACGCCGACTGGCAGCACGGACCGGCGCCGCAGTCACGTCATGCCCTCCCGTCGTGGCGTCCGAGCCCCAGAGTTTAGGGGGCATCGGGCGCCGAATCGGGAAGGCGCGACGAGGCGCTAACGGGTTAGCGCAATATATTTCGTGTCGAGGTATTCCTCGATGCCCTCGATGCCGCCCTCACGGCCGAAGCCGGATTCCTTGATGCCGCCGAACGGGGCAGCCGCATCGGAGATGACACCGCGGTTAATTCCGACCATGCCGGATTCGATCCCCTCGGCCACCCGCAACGCACGGTCCAGTGACTGCGTGTAAACGTAAGCAGCCAAGCCGTATTGGGTGTTGTTCGCGGCGGCCACACCTTCGTCCTCGGTGTCGAAGCCCGTGATCGGGGCGACGGGACCGAAGATCTCCTCCTTGAGGATGCGGGCGTCGGCGGGAACGTCGGCCAGCACCGTGGCCGGGTAGAAGTTGCCCGGGCCGCCGGGGGCGACGCCGCCGACGGCGACCGTCGCGCCTTTCGACACCGCGTCGGAGACGAGCTCGGTGACGGTGGCGACCTGCTTGGAGTTGATCAGTGGGCCCAAGGTGGACGCGGGGTCGATGCCCTTACCGAGGGTGAACTCGCTCATCCGCTTGACGAGCTTGTCGGTGAACTCCTCGCGCACCGAGTTCGCGACGTGGAAACGGTTGGCGGCGGTGCAGGCCTCGCCGCCGTTGCGCATCTTGGCCAGGATCGCGCCGTCCACTGCGGCGTCGACGTCGGCATCGTCGAACACGATGAACGGGGCGTTGCCACCCAACTCCATCGACGTGCGCAGCAGCTTGTCGGCGGATTGCTTCACCAGTGCCTTGCCCACCCCGGTCGAGCCGGTGAAGGTGAGCTTGCGCAGCCGTCCGTCGTCGATCAGCGCGGTGGTCACCGCCCCCGGATCGCTGGTCGGCAACACCGAGAGCACGCCCTTGGGCAGGCCGGCCTCATCCATCAGCTTGGCCAGCAGCAGCATCGTCAGCGGGGTTTCCTGTGCGGGCTTGACGATCATGGTGCAGCCCGCGGCGAAGGCCGGCCCCATCTTGCGGGTGCCCATGGCCAGGGGGAAGTTCCACGGTGTGATCGCGTAGCAGGGGCCGACGGCCTGCTTGGTGACGAGGATTCGCCCGGTGCCCGCAGGCGCCGGGGTGAAGCGACCGGCGATCCGCACCGCCTCCTCGGAGAACCAGCGGAAGAACTCGGCGCCGTAGGCGACCTCGCCCTTGCTCTCGGCGACGACCTTGCCCATCTCCAGGGTCATCAGCGCGGCGATGTCGTCGGCGCGTTCGGTGATCTTCTCGAACACCGAGCGAAGGATCTCGCCTCGCTTGCGCGGCGCGGTGGCTGCCCATTCGGCCTGCACCGCACATGCGGCGTCCAGCGCGGCGACCGCATCGGCGGCGGTCGCGTCGGCCACCGTGGCCAACACCTGATCGTCGCTCGGGTCGAGCACATTGAACGTCGATGCGGCCTGGCGTTCTTCACCACCGATCCACAGACCCGTGGGCACGGATGAAATCAAGTCTTCAATGGCCATACATCCATCATGTACACCTTCGAATCAAGCACCGCACTAAGGTCAGCAGAATGAGTGCTGACATCACCGCAACCCCCGCATGGCAGGCATTGTCGAAGCACTACGACGAGATCCGCGACAGTCATCTGACGGAGCTTTTCGCGGAGGATCCGGCCCGCGGAACCGAACTGGTGTTGACGGTCGGCGACCTCTACATCGACTACAGCAAGCATCGCGTCACCCGCCGCACTCTGGAATTGCTGACCGACCTGGCGCGCGCCGCCGGGCTGGAGGCCCGCCGCGCGGCGATGTTCGCCGGGGAGCACATCAACACCTCCGAGGACCGCGCGGTGTTGCACACCGCACTGCGGTTGCCTGCCGACGCGGCCTTGACGGTTGACGGCCAGGACGTGGTGGCCGACGTGCACGACGTACTCGACCGCATGGGCGGGTTCACCGACCGGCTGCGCAGCGGCGAGTGGACCGGTGCCACCGGCGAGCGCATCAAGACTGTGGTCAACATCGGCATCGGGGGTTCAGACCTGGGGCCGGTGATGGTGTACGACGCGCTGCGCCACTACGCCGATGCCGGCATCAGTGCCCGCTTCGTGTCCAACGTCGACCCTGCCGACCTGGTGGCGACGCTGGCCGATCTGGACCCGGCCACAACGCTTTTCATCGTGGCCTCCAAGACGTTCTCCACCCTCGAGACACTGACCAATGCCACTGCCGCCCGCCGGTGGCTGGTCGAAGGTCTGGGCGCCGGTGCCGGACAGGAAGCCGTGGCCAAGCATTTCGTCGCGGTGTCCACCAACGCCAAGCTGGTGCAGGAGTTCGGCATCGACACCGACAACATGTTCGGCTTCTGGGACTGGGTGGGCGGCCGGTATTCGGTGGACTCGGCGATCGGGCTGTCCGTGATGGCCGTGATCGGCCGTGAGCGGTTCGCCGAATTCCTCGCCGGATTCCACCTGGTCGACGAGCACTTCCGTACCGCGCCGCTGGCCGAGAACGCTCCGGCACTGCTGGGGCTGATCGGCCTGTGGTACTCGAATTTCTTTGGCGCGCAATCACGCGCGGTGCTGCCGTACTCCAACGACTTGTCCCGGTTCGCGGCCTATCTGCAGCAGTTGACCATGGAGTCCAACGGCAAATCGGTGCGAGCCGACGGCACCGCCGTCACCACCGACACCGGTGAGATCTTCTGGGGTGAGCCGGGAACCAACGGTCAGCACGCCTTCTACCAGCTGCTGCACCAGGGCACCCGGTTGGTGCCGGCCGACTTCATCGGCTTCTCTCAACCCACCGACGACCTGCCCACGGCCGACGGCACCGGCAGCATGCACGACCTGCTGATGAGCAACTTCTTCGCCCAGACCCAGGTGCTGGCATTCGGCAAGACGGCCGAAGCCATTGCGGCAGAACACACCCCGGCCGAGGTGGTGCCGCACAAGGTGATGCCCGGAAACCGACCGACGACGTCAATCCTGGCAACCAGGTTGACGCCGTCGGTCGTGGGCCAGCTCATCGCCCTCTACGAACACCAGGTGTTCACCGAAGGGGTGGTGTGGGGGATCGACTCCTTCGATCAGTGGGGCGTCGAGCTGGGCAAGACCCAGGCAAAGGCCCTGCTGCCGGTGATCACCGAATCGGAATCACCGAGCAAGCAGTCGGACTCGTCGACCGATGCGCTGGTGCGGCGCTACCGCGTCGAGCGAGGGCGCTCGGCCTAGGAGCATCCCCGGCCAAAGCCGTTAAGGCATCCCCGGGACCGTCGCGCAGCCCACATTCGGGATACAGCCGCTGGCGCCGCCAGGCCCCGCGGAGCCGCCGGGCCCGTAAGGAATCTGGCCGCTCGCCCCACCGGGGCCTGCGGTGCCACCGGGGCCGTAGGGGATCTCACCCGTCGCGCCACCGGGACCCGCCGAGCCGCCGGGGCCGTACGGAATCGAGCCGCTGGCGCCACCCGGGCCTGCGGTGCCACCGGGGCCACCAGGAATCTGGCCGCTGGCGCCACCGGGGCCGGCGGTGCCGATGTCGGCGCACGGCGTCCCGTCGGCATTCGTACACGGGGGCGGCGGCGGAGGATCAGCGATGGCAACCGGGGCGAATGCCACCGCCCCAGCCGCAGCGCCTGCAAAGAACATCGAGGCAATCAGTCTTGAGGTCATGACGGTGGGCTACCCAGGTCCACCCCGTGCTGAAACCCCGGGGCCGCGGTTTATGCCACCGAGACTGTAGTGAGGGACAGGGTCGGCGCGCTTTTTGTCCCTGGTTACAGCCTCGGCGATCTACTGACCTGACCGGCCCGCGCCGACCCAGAAATCAGGCGAAGCGCTTGGTGTACTTCGGCGGCAGCAACCTCATCACCTGGGTCAGCGGCGCCCACGGCCAGCGCGGCACCACGGCCCGGCCCTTCTCCTTCTCGATGGCCTCGACCATCGCGCGCACGCCGGTCTCGTTGTCGACCATGAGCATCGTGGTCGCCGACTTGGCGGTCATCTCCGACTCGATATAACCGGGTTCGATCACGGTCACCCGGATCGGGCCCTTGTCGTACTCGGCCCGCAGCGACTCGCCCAGCGAGGTCATGCCGGCCTTCGACGCGCAGTAAGCGGCCTTGCCACCGGGCACCCCGGTGTTGCCCAGGACCGACGAGATCAACACGAGGTGACCGCTGCCGGACTTCTTGAACATCTCCAGCGCCGTCTCGATCTGCACCAGACCGGCGATCAGGTTGGTCTCGATGGTGGCCTTGTTGGCCCACGGCTTGCCCTCGCCCAACGGCCAGCCTTTGCCGATCCCCGCGTTGACGATCACGCGGTCGATCCCGCCGAGTTCCTCGGACAACTCGCCGAACACCCTGGGCACGGCTTCGTGGTCGTTGACGTCCAGCGCAGCCACCGCCACCTTGACGTAGGGATGCCGGTCGGCCAGTTCGGCCTTGAGCTCGTCGAGCCGCTCGGTGCGACGGGCACACAGCGCCAGGTCCCGGCCCTTGGCCGCGAATTGCCGGGCCATGCCCGCGCCCAGTCCAGAGCTGGCGCCGGTGATGAGGATCTTCTGACGGGTCATCGCTGCAGGATAACCGAGTTAGACAACTGTCAAAAACGCGGTCTACTTCAACAGTCGTGACATCCGCCGGTCGGCCAGCACCTTGCCGCCGGTCTGACACGTCGGGCAGTACTGGAACGACTTGTCGGCAAACGACACCTCCCGGACGGTATCCCCGCACACCGGGCACGGCAGCCCGGTGCGGGCGTGCACGCGCAGGCCAGAGCGCTTCTCCCCCTTGAGCGTCGCGGCCTGCTGCCCCACCGACCGCGTCACCGCATCCGTGAGTACCGAGATCATCGCGTCGTGCAACGCACCGAGTTGGGCGTCGGTCAGCTTGCCCGCCGTGGCGAACGGCGACAGCTTGGCCACGTGCAGGATCTCGTCGCTGTAGGCGTTGCCGATCCCGGCGATCACCTTCTGATCGGTGATCACCGTCTTGATCCGCCCGCTCTGTCCGGCCAGCACCTCGGCCAACCCGGCTGAATCCAGCGAGAGCGCATCGGGCCCGAGCGAGGCGATCTGCGGCACGTCGAGAGGATCGCCGACGATCCAGACCGCCAACCGCTTCTGGGTGCCTGCCTCGGTGAGGTCGAAACCGTCCCCGTCTCCCCCGTTCGATGTCGCCGCCGGGGCGGCTCCGAGATGCACACGCAGGGCGATCGGGCCCTTGCCCGACGGCTTGAGCGGCGTCGGCGACAGCTTGTCGGACCACCGCAGCCAGCCCGCCCGCGACAGATGCGTGATCAGATGCCAGGGGCCCACTTCCAGACCGAGGTACTTGCCCCAACGGTTCGCCCCGGTCACGGTCTGGCCGTGCAGCGCCGTCGTCGGCGGGTCGAACGTCTTGAGCACCGACAACGCCGCCACGTCTATCCGGGTGACCACCCGGTCCGTCGCATACCGGCGCAGATGATCGGCCAGCGCCTCGACTTCGGGCAGTTCAGGCATGGCTCCAGTGTGTCAGCGAAACGCCGAGCATGCTGTAGACATGTCCAATCGGCCTGCTCCCCGAGCGACCAACCCGCTGCGGCACATCTTCGTGATCAACAGCGTGCCGCGTCGGTGGCCGTTCGCACTGCGCGCCGGAATCTGTATGGCGGTACCGGTTCTGGTGGGCTGGCTGGCCGGTGACACCACCGCCGGATTGATCGCCACCATCGGCGGATTCACCTCGCTGTACGGCAGCGGACGCCCCTACCTGAATCGGGGTGGGTTCCTGGCGGTGGTTGCGGTCAGCTTCGCGGCCGCGGTGGCGCTCGGGGACTGGGCTTCGTCGACACCCTGGCTGGGCGTGCTCACGGTGACGATGATCGCCGCGGTGGCCACCTTGGTCTGCCATGCCCTGAGCGTCGGACCGCCCGGTGCCTACATGGTGGTGCTGGCCTGCGCGGCCGGCACCGGCACCCCGGCCACCCTGCACCTCACCCCGGCTCATCACGCGGCGCTGGTCCTCGCGGGTGGGGCGTTCGCCTGGCTGGTGCACATGAGCGGTGCGCTGGTCCGTCCCCGCGGACCGGAGAAGGCCGCGGTGGCCGCAGCCGGCGCCGCCGTCGCGGCCTACATCGAGAACCCTGACGCCGAGACAAGACATAAAGCGGCGCTCCTGCTGCACACCGCGTGGGTCACGCTGGTCAGTTATCAACCGGTGCAACCGAAACCGGACCACGCGCTGTATCGGTTGCGGGTAGTCAACCGCCGGCTGCACGTGCTGTTCGCTGAGGCCATGCGGGCCGCGGACTCGGGCCAGCCGCCGGCGGTCGACAGTGCCGCCCTGGCCCGCCATCTGGCCACCGTGCCCGCCGACGCGATCACCGATGAGCATGGCGCCGAGAGAATTCCACTCGGCAGGCCCAGCGTCGTGCAGTTACTGGGCCGGGCAGTGACGCCGGGTTCGGTGTCACTGCAACTAGCGGTGCGCGTCGGCATCGCGGTCGCGATCTCCGGTGTCATCGCGGTGCTGATCTCGCAGGCGCTCACGATGACCCACGCCTACTGGGCGATGGCGGCCGCGGTACTGATGCTGCACCAGGGCTTCGACTGGCAACGCACCGTGGCCCGCGGGGTCGAACGGACGCTCGGCACGTGGCTCGGCCTCGGTGTGGCCGGGGCGATCCTCGCCTTGCACCCACAGGGCCTGTGGCTGGCGCTGGTGATCGGGGCGTTGCAGTTCACCATCGAGATGTACGTGATGCGCAACTACACGCTGGCCGTCGTGTTCATCACCCCCGCCGCGCTCACCATCGCCTCGGGCGGTCAACCCGTCGACAACCTCGGCGAACTGCTGCTGACCCGCGGTAGCGACACCCTGATCGGCTGCGCGGTGGCCCTGGCGGTCTATTGGGCGACCCAGCGTCTGCGCCATCCGACCGGCCTGCGCAGTGCCGTCGACGCCACGCTCGACGCGGTCACCGCGACCCTGCCTCACCTGGCCGCCGGCGACGCCACCACCCCGGCGGCCCGCACCGAGCGGCGCGATCTGCAACTGCGGGCCATGGGGCTGCTCCCGGCATATGACGCCGGCATCGGCGGTTCGGCCGCGCAACGCCTTGGCGCCGAACGCATGTGGCCGACGGTCGTGGCCACCGAACAACTCGCCTACGGTACCCTGGCGGCCTGCTGGGGTGCCGAGCACGACGGCGCGACCGAGGCCGGCGCCGAGGCTGCGGCAGACACCGCGGCGGCGCTCACCGAGCAGGCCACAGCATTACGCGAAGCCTTACGCGAGAGCCTTGACGAACGACAGTAGCCAGCTCACCAGAGACAGCACGATCGCGGCCCAGATGGCGGTCCACCAGAACTGGTCGATGTGCAGACCCCAACCCGTGGTGTTGTCGGTGATCCACGAGGTGATCCACAGCATCAGCGCATTGATCACGATGTGGATCAGCCCGAGCGTGAGGATGTAGAGCGGGATCGACAGGATCTGCACGATCGGCTTGACGAATGCGTTGACCAGACCGAAGATCACCGCGACGACGAAGATGATGCCGACCCTGGCGATGGTCGAGTCACCGCCGATGAAGTAGATCCCCGGCACGACGAGAGTGACCACCCAGAGCGCGAATCCGGTTATTGCGGCGCGCAGGAGAAATGAGCTCATGGCGGTCTAGTCTGCCGAGCGCAGCAGGTAAGTGTCCATGATCCAGCCGTGGCGGGTTCTGGCTTCAGTACGCGCAGCAACGATTTCGTCGCCGATCTCCCCGACCGTTCCCGCGTAGAGCAACTCATCGGGTGTGCCCAGATAGGCACCCCACCAGATCCGGGTCTGCGGCGGGCACTGCTGAAAAGAACAGTCCGCGTCGAGCATCACCACGGCGCTGCCGCTCAGCCCGTGCTCACGCAACTGGCGTCCGGTGGTGATCAGCACCGGTTCGCCGACGTCGTTGAGCGGAATGCGGTGACGCGCGGTCAGTACCTGGATCGCGGTGATCCCTGGGACCACGTCGTATTGGATGTCCAGGTACTCGGCCACTTTTTCCAGGATCCGCAGGGTGCTGTCGTACAGCGACGGATCTCCCCAGGCCAGGAAGGCCCCGGTGCCGTCGGGCCCGAGTTCGGATTCGATGGCCGCCGCCCAGATCCTGGCCCGCTCGGCATGCCAGTCCGCCACGACCTGGCGGTAGCCGGGCGCGTCGTCGGCCGCGGCGCGCGGCGGGTCGACCAGCTCGACGAAGCGGTAGCCATCGGGTTTTTCGATGAACCGGTCGCAGATCTGTTTGCGTACCGCGACCAGATCGTCGGCCGCGCCGCGGCGCGGACCCTTGTCCATCGCGAAGAACACCTGGGTGTCGTTGAGCGCGGAAATGGCCTGTGCGGTGACGAAGTCCGGATCACCGGCCCCGATACCGATGACATGGATGCGACGCACCGTCGAAGGTTAACCGAACCGGAACCGGGTACCCCAAGTATCCGGTACCCGGGGTATTGACATCACGCATTGTCGGTACCTACCGTCGGGAAGAGGGGGACCACAAACGAAGGGAACGTCAACGGTGACAACTTCGGTCAGACCCGGCGGAGGCTCGGCCAACGCTGCGCGGCGGGATGCGTTCTCCGAACGCCTGCTCAAGGGTTCGGTTCGCAAGTCATACGCGCCGGTGGTGGACATCGACTGGCAGGCGCCGATCGATCCGGACAAGTTCTTCCTGCCGCCGCGGATCGTGTCGCTGTACGGAACCCCATTGTGGGACAGCATGTCCCGCGCAGAGCAGATCGAGCTGTCACGCGAAGAGCTGGCCAACACGCTCTCTGCGGGCATCTGGTTCGAGAACATCCTCAACCAGGCGCTGCTGCGCAAGATGATGCACCAGGATCCCACCTCGAATTCCACGCATTACGAACTCACCGAACTCGGCGACGAGACCCGGCACATGGTGATGTTCGGCAAGGCCATCGACAAGATCGGCGCCAAGCCGGTGCGGCCACGGCTGTACCAGCGCATGATCATCAACTCTCTGCCGTTCTTCTTCCGCGGCTCGGTGCTGTGGGTGGCCGCGCTGATCGGCGAGGAGATCTTCGACTCGCTGCAGCGGCAGATGATGGATGACCCCGAGTTGCAGCCGATGGTGCAGCGCCTCATGCGCATTCACGTCACCGAGGAAGCCCGCCACATCCAGTTCGCGCGTGACGGCCTGCGCGGGCGCACCCCCTCGATGCGCTGGTACCAGCGCGTGTGGGTGGCCAACCTCAACGGGGTCGGCGGATTCTTCTTCCGCTACCTGTTCACCAACAAGGTCCAGTACGCACGCGTGGGCCTGAACGCCCGCGCCGCCCGCCGGATGGCTCGGGCCAGCGCACACCGCCGCGAAGTGCAGATCTCCGGATTCGCCCCGCTGGCCGCCTTCCTCGAAGAGGTCGGGTTGATGGGCCGCATCGGGCGCCGGATGTGGCGGCGCTCGGGCTTCCTGCCGGCGAAGGCCCCGCGTGCCCTCACCGGACCGGCCGGACCGGACGCAGGTTCCGAGGAGGGCATCACCGAAGAGGTATTCGACGGGCTCGCCATCCTGGACACCGGTGACGGCGATCGCCGGGTGCATGTGCGGCTGATCGGCCACCTGGATCCGATCGACGGCCGCTACCACTGGCAGGGAACGATTCTCGATGCCCCGAGCACCGTCGCTCCCGGGCCGGTGCGGCTCACCATCGGCGCCCGAACCGTCGATGCCCGCATCACCGAACGCACCTCGCAGGGCACGCACTCAATTGCCGGCATTGGTGAACCGCCCTTCGAACTGGACGGCGCCGGCGAGGCCGGAGTCAGCGCCGCCGGGTAACCGCCGACCGGCCCAGCAAGCCGACGGCGAACACCGCACCGCAGATCCCGGAGATAAGCAGTGGCAGCTGGCCGGGCTGACCTGGAACCACGGTCCAGAGCAGCCCGGCCCACACTCCGGCACCCAGCACGGCAAAACCGCTGAGCCCCTGGAACACTCCCTGCGCGCTGCCCTGGAGGTCGGTGCCGACCAGGGAGGAGACCCAGGCCTTGCTGACCCCGTCGGTGCAGCCGGTGAACAAGCCGTAAGCCCCGATCAGCAGCCAGGCCAGCAGCGGATCGGTGGTCAGTCCGAGCCCGGCATAGCCGATCGCGAAGAACACCAGACCGATGCCGAACACCGGTAGCCGACCGATCCGGTCGGCCAGCAGCCCGGCCGGGAAACTGGAGATGGCATACACCGCGTTGTAGGTGACGTACGCCAGGATCACCTCGACGACGGAAAAGCCGATCTCGTTGAGCCGCAACAACAGCAGGGCGTCGGGAAAATTCACCAGGCCGAACGCCACCAGCACGGCCGTCACCCGCCAGTACTGCCCGGGTAGATCGCGCACGCGGGCGAAGACCGGCTGACGCCGCGGGCGCGGCTCGGTTCGTTTCCCTCTCCCCTTTTCGGACACCAGGAACACCAGGGCGACGCTGAGCACCGCGGGCACCACCGCGACCCACAGCAGTGGCGCGATCTGGTGGTCGAGCAGTTCGTAGCCGGCCAACCCCAGCAGCGGACCGACGACGGCGCCCATGGTGTCCATGGCCCGGTGGAACCCGAACACCCGGCCGCGGGCAGCGTCGTCGACATCGACGACCAGCAGGGCATCCCGTGGCGCACCACGGATCCCCTTGCCGAGCCGGTCCACCACGCGGCCCGCAAGCACACCGGACCACGCACTCGCCGCCGCGACCATGACCTTGCCCAGGGCAGCCATGCCGTAGCCGGCGGCGATCAAGGGCCGCTTCGAGTAGCGGTCGCCGAGCGGGCCCGCGGCCAGCTTGGTCATCGCGGCCGCGCCTTCGGCCGCGCCCTCCACCGCGCCGACCACCGCGGGTGGGGCGCCGAGCACGACCGTCAGATAGATCGGCAGCAGCGGATAGAGAAGCTCGCTTGCAGCGTCCTGCAGAAAGGATACCGCCGACAGCACCCGAACGTTGCGGGTCAGCCAGGCAGCCACCCGGTCATCATGCCTGGCCGATCCGCCCCGCAAAACTAGAACACGTTCTAGTGTGTACGGCATGCGGTTCACCTATGCCGAAGCCATGACCGATCCCACCTACTACATCCCGCTGGCCCAGGCGGCCGAAGCGGCCGGCTACCACGCCATGACGATTGCCGACAGCGTCGCCTATCCCTTCGAATCCGACTCGAAGTACCCGTACACCCCCGACGGCAACCGGGAGTTTCTGGACGGAAAGCCCTTCATCGAGGCCTTCGTGATGGCCTCGGCCCTGTGCGCGGCCACCACCACGCTCAAGTTCAACTTCTTCGTCCTCAAGCTGCCGATCCGCCCGCCGGCCCTGGTGGCCAAGCAGGTCGGCTCGCTCAACGCGCTGTTCGACAACCGGCTGGGCCTCGGGGTCGGCACCAGCCCGTGGCCCGAGGATTACGAGCTGATGGGGGTGCCGTTCGCGCGGCGCGGCAAGCGCATGGACGAGTGCATCGACATCATCCGCGGACTGACCAGCGGCGACTACTTCGAGTACCACGGCGAGTTCTACGACATCCCCAAGACCAAGATGACCCCGGCACCGTCGCAGTCGGTGTCGATACTGGTCGGCGGCCACGCCGAGGCGGCCCTGCGCCGAGCGGCCCGCAACGACGGCTGGATGCACGGCGGCGGCACCGACGATCTCGATGTCCTCCTCAAACGACTCAACGAGATCCGCGCAGAGGAAGGTCAGACCGGGCCATTCGAGGTCCACGTGATCTCGGCTGACGCCTACACGCCCGACGGCATCAAACGACTCGAGGACAAGGGCGTCACGGACGTGATCGTGGGCTTCCGCCTGCCTTACATCAAGGGCGACGACCCCGAGCCGCTGGACCGCAAGATCCGCCACCTGGAGAAGTTCGCCGAGAACGTCATCGCCAAGGTCTAGGACGTTTTCTTTGTGCCGTTTTCCACACCTGGGTCGCGCCTGGCACCGTCCGACGACCCAGGCGTGGAAAACGGCGACTATCGAGCCCACGGTTTGAGGGAACACTCGCTGCGCCGTTAGCGTTGCACCCGCCGTTCTCGCCAACGCTGTCCGAGAGCTCAGTCCGGCCACCCCGGAAACTCAGAAGACTCGGAAAGCCTGCGAATGACGACCTCCCTCGAACGTGCGCGCTCCATCGTCGCTCCCGACCCCACGGTGCGCATGCTCGCAGTGTTCGCCCTGGCCCTCGGCGGCTTCGGGATCGGCACCACCGAATTCGTCGCGATGGGCCTGCTGCCCGATATCGCGACGGGCTTCGGCATCACCGAGCCCACCGCGGGCCACGTCATCTCCGCCTACGCGTTGGGTGTGGTCGTCGGCGCGCCGGTCATCGCCGCGCTCACCGCGCGGTGGCCGCGCAAGGCGCTGCTGCTCACCCTGATGGCCGTCTTCACCCTCGGCAACGTGGCCAGCATGCTGGCCCCGACGTACGCGACCTTGGTCACCGCCCGGTTCGTCACCGGTCTGCCGCACGGCGCGTTCTTCGGGATCGCCGCACTGGCCGCCGCGCACCTGATGGGTCCGCAGAACCGGGCCAAGGCCGTGGCCTATGTGCTGTGTGGGCTGACCGTCGCGACAGTGCTGGGCGTGCCCTTGGCCTCGTGGCTCGGCCAGGCCCTGGGCTGGCGCAGCGCGTTCGGTCTGGTGGTCGGCGTCGGCCTGGTCACGCTGGCCGCTCAGTGGGCTTGGCTGCCCGAGCAGCTCCGGGCCATGCACGTCACCAGCCCCCTGACCGAACTCGGAGCGCTGCGCCGACCGCAGGTGTGGCTGGCGGTGCTCGTCGGCATGATCGGCTTCGGCGGCATGTTCGCGGTCTACACCTACATCAGCACCACGATGACCGATGTGACCGGACTGCCGCGGTCGCTGGTTCCCGTCGCGCTCATGGTGTTCGGCCTCGGCATGGTGGTCGGGAACCTGATCGGCGGCCGACTGGCCGACATCTCGGTGGTCCGTGCCCTGTACCTGGCACTGGGCTCACTGGCGGTACTGCTGGCCGCGTTCTCGCTGGGGTCGCACAGCCCGTGGACCGCGTTGCCGCTGTTGTTCGGGGTCGGGGTGGCCGGCTCGGCCGTTGGCCCCGCCCTGCAGACCCGGCTGATGGACGTTGCCCACGATGCGCAGACACTGGCCGCCGCGCTCAACCATTCCGCCCTCAACATCGGCAATGCCACGGGCGCCTGGGTGGGCGGTCTGGTGATCGCGGCCGGTTTCGGTTACACCGCTCCCGCGGCCGCAGGGTCGGCGCTGGCCGTCGGCGGCGTGCTGGTGTTCACCGCTTCGGTGGCCCTGCAGCGACGGAGCACTGCTCCTCACTCCTCGATGATGTGAACCGCGGCTTCTTCTGCAGAGGCCGCACCGCCATCGATGCCGACGTCAGTCCCGAGCAACTCCGCCTCGTCGTCCTCGCCGAAGCCGGCATCCGGGGCGACCAGCCGCCCGGACCGCCGATCCCCGACCTCGTCATCGCCGGCCTGCTCGTCGGGAACCTCGGAATCGTCGAGCTGCATCGCGGGATCGGGCTCTTCCTCGGCCAGCAGCTCGTCGAGGGTCTCGTGGTCACGCGGTGCCCGCCAACGGTCCGGCGGCGAGTAACCCTCGTCGAGCAGATCGTCCACACCCCGGTCGATCAGGGTGTCCTCCTGAGTCAACTGGTCGTCGTCGTCGACGCTGTACCCGTCACTACTCATCCTTCAACGATGGCACAGGTCGGGCCCACCTGAGCAGTTCTTCGCAGTCGGAGATCCGTCACAGCGACCGGCTGATGATCTCCTTCATGATTTCGCTTGTGCCCCCATAAATCTTGTTGACCCGCGCCGCCGCATACGCCCGCCCGATCGGGTACTCCATCATGTAGCCGTAACCACCGAAGAACTGCACGCAACGGTCGACCACGGCCACACCCTTGTCCGCGGCGATCAGCTTGGCCATCGACGCGGTCGCCGGGTCGTTGCGCCCGTCGATATAGGACTGCACGCAATAGTCGACCGTGGTCTTGATCGACAGGACCTCGGCCTTGAGTTCGGCGAGAGCGAACCTGTTGTGCTGGAAACCGATCAGCGGCTTACCGAAGGCCTCACGATCCTTGGTGTAGCGGATCGCCTCCAACACCGCGGCTTCGGCCATCCCGGAGCACACTGACGCGATGGCCAGCCGTTCGCGGGCCAGCTGCTCCATCAGCTGATAGAAGCCCAGCCCTTCCTGTTCGCCGAGAAGATTCCGCACCGGAACCCGCATGTCGGCGAAGAACAGCTCACGGGTGTCCTGACCGTGCTGGCCGACCTTCTCCAGTACGCGTCCGCGTTCGAAGCCCGGCAGGTCGTCACCGGTCTCTGCCACGATCAGCGAGATGCCGGCCGCGCCCTGCGACGGGTCGGTCTTGGCAACGATCACCAGCAGGTCGCAGTGAGTTCCGTTGGAAATGAACGTCTTCGAACCGTTGATGACGTAGTCGTCGCCATCACGCACGGCGGTCGTCCGCACTGCTTGCAGGTCCGATCCGGTGCCGGGTTCGGTCATCGCGATCGCCAGCACGGCGTCGCCGCTGATGATCTTCGGCATCCAGCGCTGCTTCTGCTCGGCATCGGCGTAGGTGTTGATGTAGTGCGCGACGATCGGGGAATGCACCACCCATCCCGAGGCCGAATCATGGGCGAGAGCGAGTTCCTCGGCGACGACCGCTGAGAATCCGAAGTCCCCGCCGGCGCCGCCGTACTCCTCCGGCAGGTCCAGACCCAGCAGCCCGGCATCGCCGAGCTTGTTCCAGAATTCCCGGTCGACCTGGTGATTCCGGGCCCAGCGCTCCTGATTCGGCGTGGCCTCCCTGCGGAAGAACTCAGCGGCATGCCGACGCAGCTCACGGTGCTGGTCGGTCTCCCAGGAAGCCCGGTAGTCCGGGAAAAGCTCAGACATCGTCGCTACCTCACCTTGGTCACCTACTACCGATTACGATACGTATGTATCGTTTCAAAGTCAGATGTACCGGAGGTGTACGCCATGGTCAACCCGCGGGCCACAAACGAGGACCTGACAGCGAAGGCCCGCATTCGCAACACCGCACTGGACCTGTATTCGAAGTACGGGCAAGACCGAATTTCGCTGCGCGCCATCGCGTCCGAAGCCGGCGCCACCCTTGGCCTGGTGCAGCACCACTACAAGACCAAAGCCGGACTGCGCGACGCTGTCGACCAGCTGGTGGTGAATCACTTCGCCACGGCACTCTCCGAGGTTCCCGATACCGGCGGGCCGGCCGAGCTCACCGCCGCCCGCGATGCGGCCGTGCGCAAGATGCTGGAAGCCCACCCGCCGGTAGTCGATTACGTGCGCCGCGCACTGCTGGACCCGTCCGGCGAGAATCTGCACCTGCTCGACCTCCTCGTCGATCTGACGGCACGGGAGGTCAACACGCTGCGGAAGTCGGGGCGCGCATCAACCAGACGTCGCGAGTCGACGCAGATCGTGGCCGTCCTGGTGCGCCAGATGGGCGAGATGCTGCTGGCCCCCCTGGTGGATGCGGTGTGGGATCGCATGGACAACTCCGATGCCGAGCACAAGCCGCGACTACGGGTCACCGTCGAGGAGAGCCGACCCGAAACCAGGGCTCGCCCGACCCTGAGAAATTTCGAATATTCAGCTGAGAATTCTGGAATTTTCGAACCCGATTCCCAATTAGACGTATTAGGCAGCAACCGGTAGTAGTGGGACTTCCGGTGCGGCCTGCAACGGAGGGTTGGGAAATGAAGTCATATACCATCGCCACATTAGCCGCGGGCGCGCTGGCCGCGGGAGCATTCCTAGGGGGCGTCGCCGCCGCCGCTCCGACCGCACAGTCGGCCGAACAGACCGTGAAAAGCCTCCAGACCAGCGGCTATCACGTCATCGTCAACCGCACCGGCGCGGCACCGCTGGCCAACTGCACCGTGCTCGGCGTGCGCCAGGGCCAGACCATCTCCACCAACGACTCGAGGGGCGGAAGTTCGATCAATACCACCGTCATTTCAAAGACGGCATATGTTGACGTCGCCTGCTGAGCAGGGAATAAAACTGGGCATACATTTGTTAGAGACGCCAAACCGGAATTAACCGGTTTGTGGAAATTCCGTACCCGCAATCGGCCGCACAGTGTTGTGCGGCCGATTGTTTTGGGTCGGGGCCGCGCGACCGCCGGACTTGATGCTCCTATCTCTGGTAAGAGTCAAGCGGCGTTGTTGAGCTTTGCGTTGAGCCATTGGCGGTAGTTGGCGACGAGGGTGTCGTCGCGTTTGAGGCCGCGTTCGAGGCGGGAGATTTGGGTGGGCCAGAGGCCGAAGTGGGTAGCGGCGGCGGTCAGGGTGATGTTTTGGGCTTGACGGGTCGGCCGTAGGTCGCTGTAGTCGTCGATCGGGCAGGGCGCGGTGAGGTGTGTGAACATCTCGCGGGCGATGGCGCGTTTGAGCAGCCGCAGGACCTCTTTTTTGGACCGGCCGGCAGCGGTCTGGCGGGTGACGTAGTCGCGGGTCCGTTGGTCGTGTGACATGCGGACCAGGGCGATGCGGTAGAGGGCGTTGTTGGCGGCGCGGTCACCGCCGCGGGAGAGCCGATGTCGGGTGGTTTTCCCCGACGAGGCCGGGATGGGAGCGACACCGGCGAGCATCGCGAAGGAGGCTTCGCTGCGGAGCCGCTGGGGGTTGGTGCCGGCAGTGATGATCAGTTGAGCGGCGGTGTCGGGGCCGACGCCGTAGGCGGCCCGGAGTGCGGGATTGATGGTGGCAGTGAGGGTATCGAGCTCAGCAGTGAGTTCGTCGGCCTGACCTTGCAGGAAGGTGACGCGGTGGGCCAGTGCTTTGCAGGCGATCAGTACCGAGACCGCCACGGGGTCTTTGTGCGTGGCGGGCCGGCATCCGGATAGGGCGGTCACCAGCGTCAGTGTGGTGGTGTAGCGGCGGTAGCGCTCGCGTAGCTCGGCGGGGGCGGTGACGAGCAGGTCTTTGATCTGTTGGATGGCTGCGGTGCGGGCTTTCACGGCGCCGCGGCGGGCGGTCAGCAGGGCTTTGAGTGCATTGGTGTGGGGGTCTTTGGGTACGGCCAGGCCCTCGCCGGCCAGCACCGCACGGGCCGCACTGTGGGCGTCGAGCGGGTCGGATTTTCCTTGCCGGCGCCTGGCTGCTCGGTCGGGTCGGTTGACTTCAACGACGTGAATATCGTTGGCTTGCAATGCTTGTGTGAGCCCAGCGCCGTAGCTGCTGGTGCCCTCGACTCCAACGCTCACGATGTCACCAAGGCTGCGGGCCCAGCAGATCGCGGCCCAGTAACCGGTGGGGTTGGTGCGGAATTCGGCGTCGCCGAGGAGTTGGCCGGTGTCGGTGATGGCGGCGAGGTGGATGGTGTCCAGATGGGTGTCGGCGCCGATGACGACTCGGCGTGGGGATGTCACGATGGATGGTGTCCTCTCCGTGGTGATGAACCGTGCGGCGGGTGACAACCCGGTGGGGCGGGCAGACAAGACATTGATGAGGAACGGCCAGGCTCCTGATTAGGTCATGTCCGCCCCGCCGGATCCTCGGCGGTGCTTGCTTGCACGTCGCTGGTGAGACAAATCAAGTCGAAGACAAACCAGCAGGTCGTCAGTCAGTGCGCGGGTCATCACCAGCGGCGAACGAGCAAGACCATCCTCACCCGAACCGGTTGAACACAATCAATGTCGGTGGGTCGGCGTACGGTACCGAACATGAGTTCGATACTGGTTTCCGAGAGGGACATCGAGCGGACGATCGTCGGCGATGCCCTCGAACACCTGAACGCCGCCTGCAAAGAGATCGACGCGCTGTCGGTGCATGCCCTGACCCGCGCGGAGCTGCACGAGGTTTTGAGCCGGCTCGACGCCGGTGAGAAACGGCTGGCCACCGCTCAACAACGGCTGCTCGGGCGGATGGTCGCCACCAACACCGCGTCGCCACCGCGGTTCGATCCGGCTGCGGTGCTCGCCAGGCGGCTGCGCATCTCGCCGGCCGAGGCCCGGCGGCGGATAGCCGACGCCGGCCAGCCGTCCGACTGAGGTCCGGTAGTTCGACGGCATCCACTGCGGGGTATCCCACCCGCGTGGCATTCGACATCACCCCCACCGCGGCGCAGCATGACCTGGCTCGACGCACCCACGAATTCGCCGAACAGGTGGTACGTCCGGTCGCCGCGGACTACGACCGGCGGCAGGAGTTTCCGTGGCCGGTGCTGGAAGAAGCGGCAGCTCAGGGCTTCTACAGCCCACTGTTCTATCGCGACCTGATCGGTGACCCAACCGGACTGTCCCTACCGATGTTCATGGAGGAGCTGTTCTGGGGCTGCGCAGGGATCGGGTTGGCCATCGTCATGCCGGCCCTGGCACTGTCGGCCATCGGCCAGGCCGCCTCGCCGGAGCAGATGTTGCGGTGGGCTCCCGAGTGCTTCGGCACCCCGGGGGACCTCAAACTGGCGGCCTTGGCGATCTCCGAACCCGAGGGCGGCAGCGATGTGCGCAACCTGCGCACCTACGCCGTCCGTAGCGGGCCGGGACCAGACGCGGACTGGATCATCAATGGCCACAAGATGTGGATCGGCAACGGCGGCATCGCCAATGTGCACGTGGTCAACGCGGTCGTCGACAAAGAGCTCGGCCACAAGGGGCAGGCGTTGTTCATCGTGGAGGGCGGCACGCCGGGGCTGGAAACGGTGCGCAAGCTCGACAAGCTCGGCTGCCGGGCCTCACACACCGCGGAGCTCAAGTTCGACGGTGTCCGAGTTCCTGCCGACCACCTGCTCGGTGGCCAGGACAAACTCGAGCACAAGCTGGCCCGAGCCCGCGAAGTCGTCGCAGGCGGCCGGAATTCCGGGTCGGCCACCCTGGGGACCTTCGAACAGACCCGGCCGATGGTCGCTGCACAGGCCCTCGGAATCGCCAGGGCCGCACTGGAATACGTCACCGAATATGCGAACCGCCGGATTGCCTTCGGTGCTCCCATCATCGACAACCAGGGCATCGCGTTTCCACTCGCCGACCTGGCCACCCAGATCGATGCCGCCCGGTTGCTCACGTGGCGGGCGTCCTGGATGGCCGCCACCGGGGTGCGGTTCGACCGCGGCGAGGGCTCGATGTCGAAACTGGCCGCCAGCGAGGTGGCTGTCCGCACCACCGAGCAGGCCATCCAGACGATGGGCGGCTGGGGCTACGTCACGGATCATCCCGTCGAGAAGTGGTACCGGGACGCCAAGCTCTACACGATCTTCGAGGGCACCAGCGAGATCCAGCGCATCGTCATCGCACATGCTCTCGGGGCCGCCGACGGCAAGCCGCCACTGCACGTCGACCTGGAGCCGTCCGGCGGGCCGTTGAACCGGTGGTTCGGACGCGGCACACCGCTGCGGACCCGAGCGGCCGGCGCCGCACTGTCCGCGAAGGACCACGTACCAGAGCCCGTCATGCGCCTGGCGATGAAAGCCCTACGCCCGCCGCGCAAGTGACCGCATGCCGGATAGATTCGACGTCCATGACCGTCACCGTCGACGAACTCGAAGTCGCTGACTCGCCGGACGCCTGGACGCAGGCGGGATTCAGTGTCGATCCCGGCGGAGACGCCGGCCCGGTCTGCCGGGTCGGCGGGGTGCGCATCCGACTGGTCGGGCGGGATCGCGGCACCGGCATCGTCGGTTGGTCGTTGCGCGGCCTCCCGGCCGACCACCCCTTGGAAGACCTCGACGGCATCCCGACCGCACGGTCGATCACCGCCGCCGCTCAGGCCGCCACTCACGCGAACGGTGTCACCGCGATCGACCACATCGTGTTGCTGACTGCCGACCTGCGCCGGACAGTCTCCTCGATGGCGGCCATCGGTGAGAAGCCGCGCCGGGAACGGGACACCGAACTCGGCGGACGACGGATGCGACAGGTCTTTTTCCGCTTCGGCGGGGTGATCATCGAGGTTGTCGGCTCGCCGGAGACGGCGAGTGACGGCCCCTCGACGCTGTGGGGAATCACTTACACCGTGGCCGACATCGACGCGACGGCGGCATTCTTCGGCGACCGCACCGGGCCGGTCAAGGACGCGGTCCAGCCGGGGCGCCGGATCACCACGCTGCGGCACCGCGACCTCGGCATGTCGGTGCACACCGCGGTGATCTCGACGACTCTGCCGGCGTGACGTGTGTCGGGGCGCCGGTCGCTCCACGCGGTTCCCTATCCTCAGCGCATGACCGACGCCGGACAGATGAGTGACAACGTCGTTGTCGTCCACACCGACGGCGGGTGCCGGCCGAACCCTGGCCCCGGCGGCTGGGGTGCCGTGCTGCGCCACCGTGAGCACGTTCGCGAAATGTACGGCGGGGAACCCGGAACCACCAGCAACAACCGGATGGAGCTGATGGCTCCCATCATGGCGCTCGAGGCACTCACGAGGCCCGTGGTGGTGCATCTGCACACCGACAGCACCTATGTCCGCAACGGCATCACCAAGTGGGTGCTCGGCTGGCAACGCAATGGCTGGCTGACCGCAGCCAAGCAGCCGGTGAAGAACGTCGACCTCTGGCAGCGGCTGCAGGCCGCGTGCGCCCAGCACCAGGTCGAGTGGTTCTGGGTGAAAGGGCACTCCGGCATCGCCGACAACGAGTTGGCCGACGAGCTCGCGACCCGCGGGCTGCGGGAAGCGCTCGACGGTTCGGGCGATCTGGTTCATTGACGACGGTCAAGGACCGGGATCGTTGCGAGCAGACTGTCGATGAGTTCGTCGGCCGTGGTGTGCCACTTGTCGGTGTGGAGCAGGCCACTGGTCTCGAGGCCGGAGGCACCGTGGGCGGCGGTCAGCAGAACGGCGGCATGGCGATTCGCGTCCTCCTCTCCGACTGCCGCGGCGACGATGGCGAGGAACTGGTCGCACATACGTTGCGCCGCACGCGCAATGACCTCGGGATCGCTCAGCCCCGGACTGAACATCAACTGATACAGATAGGGCCTCCGGCGGCTGAGGGTCACTACGACGAGTAACGCCGCGCGCAGCGTCTCCGCAGGCGAAAGTCCGGAATCGTGGTGCAGCGCTTGCATCTCGTCGCCGATGAACTCCCACCCCTCGGCAGCAACGGCGGTCAGCAGGGTCTCTTTGTCGGCGAAGTGACCGTAGGGTGCGCCACGACTGACCCCCGCCCGTGCGCCGACTTCACGCAAGGTCACAGCGGGCGGCCCTCCCACATCCAGCAGTGCTGCCGCCTGGTCGAGCAGGGCCCGGCGAGTGGCAGCTGCCGTCTCGGTACGGGTCATGGACACCGCATCAACCCGCAACCGGAAGCGCGCCGAATACCGCGGGATTGCCGGTCTGAATGCGTGAAGTGAGCTTCAGCTTCGAGATCCGCCAGCCATCGACCGTGCGGACGAATGTGTTCGTGTAGTACCCGTACACGGTCTGCTCGGTGCCGCCGGCGGCCGCTGCGTTGTGGTGGATGGCGCGGACATACGCGACGACGGTCGCGTGGTTCTCACCCTCGACCGTGACCGCAAGGTTGGTGATCATGTGCTGGGTTGCGGTCAGCGTACTCATCACCGGTGCAATCATCGCGACGAATTCGTCGGCGCCGAGCCGTGCCGGAGGAGTGCCGAAGACAGAGCTGTAGTCCGCCTCGACCTCGTCCGCGAAGCAGGTGCGGAACAGTTCCCAGTCGCGCGAGTCGACCGCGGTCGCGTATCTGAGTTGCACGTCGCTGATCTCTTCGCGATCCAAGAGACGCTTCAGGTGTGCATCGGTCACCTTTTCATATGACATCGTCATACGAAAAGCATGACCCCTTCATATGACAGCGTCAACCGAATGAAGCGCCTTCATTCCCACACCACCTCGTCCGGCGTCTTGTCGGGCCGCAGCCCGCGCCAGCTGGGCTGGCGCAGTCGGTGGTCGCTGGTGCGCTCGCTGTAACGCACCTCGCCGACCAGCTCGGGCCGCACGAACGTCACTCCTCTGGCATCGAGCTTCGGCAGCGGTTTGTCGAACGGCGACTCATCGGTGTGCAGCGGTGCCAGCATGCCTTTCAGCTTGGCCAGTTCCTTCTCGGTGAACCCGGTGCCGACGCGGCCGGCGAACTGCAGGCCGTCGGGGCCGGGGACGCCGAGCAGCAGCGCCCCGATTCCACTGCTGCGACCCCCCTCCCCCTGGCGCCAGCCACCGATCACCACCTCCTGGGTGTTCCAGATCTTGTCCTTGATCCAGGAGGCCGACCGCCGGCCCGGCTGATAGGTCGAATCCCGCTTCTTGGCGACGACACCTTCGAAGCGGTGCTCACGGGCATGTTCCATGGCCTCGGGACCGTCGCCGGGTAGCGGCTCGGGCACGATCAGACCACCGCCGGCGGCCAACGCCTCCAACACCTTTCGCCGGTCGGAGTACTTGGCGCGCAGCAGGGACCGGCCGTCGAGCCACAGAACGTCGAAGGCCCAGAATTCGACGCGGGTGGAACGGGCCCGGTTCTGCATCTCGCCGAAGCTGGGCACCCCGGAGTCGTCGAGTGCCACCACCTCGCCGTCGAGCACCACACGGTGGTCGGCGAGATCGGCGGCCAGCGCTTCCAATTGCGGGTATTCGCCGGTGACGTCCCGTCCGCGGCGGGAACGCAGTTGCAGGCGGCCGTGATCGGCGTCCACCAGCAGCCGGTAGCCGTCCCATTTGCCCTCGAATGCCCACTGGCCGGCCTTGAGTTTGGCCACCGAACCCTCGGTGGCCAGCATCGGCGCGAAGTCCTTCGGTTCGGGCATGGCCGACTTCTGGTCCTTCATCCGGTGCGCCAGCCAGTTCTTGCCCTCGGTCTGGATCAGCGCGTAGCGGCCCTGGATCTTCTCGCCGTGCAACGTGACGATCACTTCCCCGCCTCGATCCGGGCCGTCGGGGGAATGATCGCGGAACTTCTCGGTCTCGTACGTACCGGTGTCCCAGACGATAACCTTGCCGCCGCCATACTCGCCTTTCGGAATCTCGCCGTGAAATGTCAGGTATTCCATCGGATGGTCTTCGGTATGGACGGCAAGGTGATTCACCGACGTGGTCTCGGGCAGGTTCTTGGGCACCGCCCAGCTGACCAGCACCCCGTCTCGCTCCAGGCGGAAGTCGTAGTGCAACCGCCTTGCATGGTGTTCCTGGATGACGAAGGCGTCGTTGTTGCCGGTCGTGGGCGATACCGCCGGCACCGGCTCCGGCGTCTTACCCGCATCGCGCATGCTGCGGTAGGTGGTGAGTTTGTCGATCCGGGGTGCGTCCTCGTCGAGCCCGGCCAGCAGGTCGCCGTCATCGGAAACCCGTTGCAGCACTTCATCGAATCGCAGGTGACGCAGATCCGGGTCGCCGATCTCGTCCCAGGTGCGGGGCGCGGCGACGGTCGGGTGCTCACGCCCGCGCAGCGAGTACGGAGCGATCGTGGTCTTGGCCCCGTTGTTCTGGCTCCAGTCCAGAAATATCTTCTGCGTCCGCACACTGCGGGTCATGGTGGCGGTAACCAGCGTCGGCATCGACTGCTCGAGTTGTTGAGCCACCCGCTTGGCCAGGACCGAGGCACCACGGGAGCTGATCGGCTCGGCCAGAGGCACATACAGGTGCAGACCCTTGCTGCCGCTGGTGAGCGGATACGTCGTCAGCCCGATATCACCCATGAGTTCGCGCACCGCCTGGGCCACTTCGCACAGCTGCGGCATGGTGACGCCTTCGCCCGGATCGAGGTCGAACACGATGCGGGTGGCCGGACCCTGGCTCCCGTCGGCGGCGAACCGCCATTGCGGCACATGCACTTCCAGCGAGGCCTGCTGGGCGATCCAGGCCAACCCCTCGCGGGTGTTGATGATCGGGTAGGTGGTGGTACCCGACTTGTGCGCGATGCTGCCGCGCTCCAGCCAACTCGGCGCCGAGGACGCCAGCTGCTTTTCGAAGAACGACGCCGCGGCCACCCCGTTCGGCCAACGTTTTCGGGTCACCGGGCGGCCGGCCACGTGGGGAAGCATCACCTCGGCGATGCTGAGGTAATAGTCGAACACCTCGGCTTTGGTGGTACCGGTGGCGGGATAGAGCACCTTGTCTGGGTTCGTCAGCCGAACCCGTTCATAGCGCTCCATGTTCCCAACCTATACGCGCATATCCAGTGGCAAATGCCCTATCAGTCATCCTTCCGAGGTCACTTGTTTCGCGGCCACCACCCGGTATCGGCGGCCATACAATTAGCCCGATCGACGTGCCGCACGGAACGTGATGTCCAGGCGCGGATGCGACCTTGGGGGAAGCCGAGATGAATCGACGCAGTTCCGTTGTAGCCCTGATCCTCACGATCCTGGTCTTCGCGAACGCCTTGATCGCAGCACCGGCGGCGCACGCCACTACGACGAAGATGGACATCTGTCCGGATCTCGTCGCTGCCGAAGCCAGCCATGACCAGCGCAGAAGTCAGCACAACAGTTTCCAGCCCAATCTTTATGACCACGCGGCCGTCGACGCTTACAACGCCGAAGCCGAGGCGCTGAACGCCGAACGGGCGGTGCTTCAGCAACGTGATCGCGGATGTGTCGAGGCAGTCCGCCTGATAAACGACGGAAATCCGGGCGGCCCGGCGTTCGCATCACCCAGCCCGGCGAAGATACGCGAGGTCGAAAACCAACGACAGGCTGTCGCGCGATCCGGATGGACCCCAAGCCCCCTGCCCGGAGTCAAAGACATGGATCGAGCGCGCCACCGGGTGCCGCAAGATCTCTCCGGTTTGCACAGGGAAATCCGTAAAGACAACCCACCGTCGGCAAAACAAATCGGCGACATACCCCTCAACGGGACGCCACGCCCGGGTGGAAAAGATGCCAATCGGGCGTACCCGGACGAAACATATGGGTTCCACGCAGACGGGAAGACACCAAAGGTTTCGGCGGACCACATTGTTCCACTCGCCGCACTCATCCAGATGCCCGGCTTCAAGGACCTGAATGCCCGCAACATGATGATCGTCGCGACTACTCCGGCAAATCTGCAATGGATGGGTACCGGCCCCAATTCGGGCAAGAGTTCGGGCAGTCCGCTCCGGCTCCTGCCGAAAGCCGATTCCGCCTGGGTGGACGAGCAGATCGCGCTGCAAACGCAAAAGATGACCGACATGCAGAACCTGATAAATGCGCTCCTGGCGAGCCAGGGCCCTTAGGAGGTCACAGTGGCAGAAAATGAAGTCGGCGATATCCTCGCCGAGGTCGGCGGCGGGGATGCCACGTGGACCCCGGTCGGGGCACAATCACCGGAACTGGCAGACATACCGCAGAAATGGCGACCGATCGCATCCGCCGACACCTCATCGGACAGATGTCGCCACGCCCTGTCCTTGTGGGGCTCGGATTTCATCGAGCTGCTTCCCGGTTTTACCCGACGATTTCGTGACGAACTATCGGATGTCAGGGTCTTTCGCCGGCAATCGGGCGACTTGGCCGAAAACGTTCTCATTTACGCGGCGGGACTAGCCAGAGATGGCTTTCCAGCACTGTGGCTCGGCTGGGATCCGGCCATCCTCGGGCAGCCCGCGGCAGAGTTCTTCGATTGCTTTCCCGCCGCCGTACAGGCGTTCCTGCGCGAGGTACATCCGGGATTTACCGCCCAGGATTGGGAGTCCTATGGAATCAAGCGCCCAGACACCTGGGAGAGCTTGGAAGGATATGACTGGTTTCCGAGCGAGAGTTTTGACGAGATCGAGTCTCAACCCTCGGAGATGATGTGGTTCACGAAGGATTCGGGGCAGCTGTATTACTGCGTGAACAGCCGCCTTCCCGGGAAGGTGACCCTCGCCTACGAGGGCGATTTCGATCCGCCCGGCGAATTCGGCGCGGAACTCGACGAGCTCCTGATGCGTCGCTGGGACGAGCAATGACAGTGCCTCCGTCACAACCGCCACCCTGGCCGCCATTTCAGCCGCCGCAATGGCCCCCGCCTCAACCGTCCAATGTGCCGTACGTGCAACCGCCGTACTGGCAGCCCGCCCAACCACCGGTCAAGAAGTCCCGCACCGGATGGTGGATCGTCTCGACCGTGGTGGTCACGTTGCTCGTCGCCGGAGGGGTGTTGGCGTACTTCACGCTCGTAGGCGGACCGAATTCGACGGAGCGGGAGATCCGGTCCAGAGCAATCAGTTTCGCCGAGGCGGTCGACACGGACGATCAGCGCAAGGTTTTGGACATGATGTGCGCGGAGGAGGCTGACGAGCTCCTTCAGCTCGATACCTGGGACCCACTGGGCCCCCAATCGCCTGACCCATCGCGAAAGAAGCCGATCGACATAACCGACGTGACCGTTCGTGGGGACGTCGCGCAGGCCCAATTCACCCGGTCCGATCCACCTCTGAAGGGGGCGCTGTATTTCCTCAAAGAGGACGGGGCCTGGAAGCTGTGCGACAGCGTCTCGAAGCAGTTCGGCGATGAACCGAACTGATGTGCCGTCAAAATGTGAACATGGGCTGATGTCGATGAACACCGCAGTCCTCCGGTCGGCCATCGCTGTATCGATTGCGACGGCCGGTCTCATCAGCCCGGCACCCGCGGCATCGGCCGACCCGTGCTCGGATGTCGAGGTGGTCTTCGCCCGCGGCACCGGTGAGGCGCCCGGCATCGGTCGGGTGGGTCAGGCGCTCGTCGACCAACTCGGGCCGAGGATCGCGCCGCGGAGCCTCGGGGTGTACGGGGTGAACTATCCGGCCGGGCTCAACTTCCTGACCACCGCAGAAGGAGCGAACGACGCCGCCGGACACATCGCCTGGCTGGCCGACCAATGTCCCGGCACCCAGGTGGTGCTCGGCGGATTCTCGCAGGGCGCAGCGGCAGTCTCGATGTTGGCGGGTGTACCGCCGATCGGTGACCGGATCGGCTTGATCGGCTCGGCTCCCGCGTTGCCGCCCTACAGCGCCGACCGCGTCGCCGCGGTCGCGGTGTTCGGCAATCCCGGCAACCGGTTCGGTACTCCGCTGTCCGGTACCGGCCAGTTCGCGGGACGGGCCATCGACCTGTGCAGTCCGGGGGACCCGATCTGTGTCGAGGGTGGGCGCCTGCGCGCGGCTCACAGCGCATACGAACTTCCGCCGTACCCGGACCAGGCGGCGGGGTTCATCGCCGGACGGCTGTAGCCGAACCCACCTACCATGGAGCCATGAGCCGGGCTCTGGTCATCGGCGAGGCACTGATCGACATCGTCGAACGGGATGGCAGCGTCGTCGGAGAATACGTCGGCGGCAGCCCACTCAACGTTGCCGTCGGTCTCGGCCGGCTCGGCCGCGGCGTCGACTTCCTCACCCACATCGCCGACGACGACCACGGTAAGCGCATCGTCGAGTACCTGGAAAGTGCCGGGGTACAACTTGTTTCGGGTAGCACGGGCGCGAGCCGGACACCCACGGCAATGGCCACGCTGAGCGCCGCAGGGTCGGCCCACTACCAATTCGACATCGACTGGCAACTGGCGGGCACACCCGAGGTGGCGACGCCGCTGCTGGTGCACACCGGTTCGATCGCGACCGTGCTGGAACCGGGGTGCCGCGCCACCGCCGCACTGCTCGATGCCTATCGGATGTCGGCGACCCTCACCTTCGATCCGAATGTCCGCCCGGATGTGATCCGCGACGACGACATCGCGCGGGGGCGCATCGACCGGCTGATCGAACGCGTCGACATCGTCAAGACGTCCGAAGAAGATCTGCGGTGGCTGGACCCCCGGCACTCCCCGGAGCAGATCGCGCGGGCCTGGCTCGAGGTCGGCCCGTCGATCGTCACGGTGACGTCGGGCGAGCGTGGCGCGTTCGCCGTGTGCCGGGCCGGTTCGGTGTCGGTTCCGGCGCGATCGGTGCAGGTGGTGGACACCGTCGGGGCCGGCGACGCCTTCATGACGGGTCTGCTCGACGCGGTGTGGTCGTTGGGGCTGCTCGGCGCGGACCGCCGCCGCGACCTGTCCCGGATCAGTACCGAGGCGCTCGAGGGTGTCCTGAGGTCCGCTGCGTTGTCGGCGGCGTTGACGGTGGCCCGGCCCGGTGCCGACCTGCCGGATCGGGCGGCGCGAGACGCCGCAGCGCAGTCCTGAGCGCGCTCACTGCCGACGGATCTCGTCCGCGATGATCTCGGCCACGACGTCGGCCTGGGTTTCGGGTAGACGCGAGTATCCGCACACCAGGCCGTGGGCGGCGGCAACGTCCGAGGAGTCCGAGAAGAACCCTGACAGCGGCGACACGGTGACACCCCGATCACGCAGCGTTGCGGCGACCGTGAAGTCGTCGGCACCGTCGGGCAGCCGCACCACCAGGTGCAGACCCGCCTCGACACCTTCCAGTCGGACGCCGGCACAGCGCCGCCGGAGCGCATTGACGAGCGCCGACCGCCGTGCCGAGTACGTGCGCGCCGCCCTGGCGAGGTGCCGAGTCAGCGCACCCGACTCGATGAACCGGGCCAATGCGAGAGTGGTTACGGTACAGACGGATTCACCGCTGGCTTCCAGCGCATCGGCGACGGCATCGTGCAGCCTCGGAGGCGGCAGCAGCCAGGCCACCCGCACTGCGGGCGTGAGCACCTTCGACGCCGTCCCGATGTAGGCCACGCGATCGCGTCCGCCGTCGATGCCCCGCAATGCGGGCAACGCGGATACGTCGTAGCGGAACTCGCCGTCGTAATCGTCCTCGATGAGCAGGCTGCCGGCCCGGTCGGCCCACTGCACCAGCCGGGCGCGGCGCGGGACCGGTAGGCGTGCTCCGAGCGGATACTGATGTGCCGGAGTGCAATACACCGCCGCATCGGAATCGCGCAGTGATGCCGGGTCGAGACCGTCACCGTCGACCGCCACGGCACGCGTTCGGGCGCCGGACATCTCGAATACCCGCCGCGCCTCGTCGTAACCGGGCTCCTCGAACGCGACATCACACCCGGCCAGCCCGGCTGCCGCGGTGACGGTGCGCAACGCCGAGGCCACGCCGGGCACGATGACCAGCTCGCTCGGGTCGGCAACGATTCCGCGGGTGCGGCGCAGATGCCCGGCCAGCGCGTGGCGCAGCTCGGCATGCCCGTGCGGCCCCGCGGCCGCCGACGATATCGGCGCAACAGCGGCGGCCCGCCAGGCGCGGCGCCAGTCGGTGCTCGAGATCAGGCCGGGGTCAGGGTGGCCGGGCATGAGGTCCCACACCGGTGGCTGTTGCTGCGGGGCACGCCGCACCGCAGGCATGGCACCGCCCGATGTGACATGGGAGGCCGCACCGGCGTGGGCTGCGACATCTGCCCCGGCAGCGATCCGCGTACCCGATCCGAGCTGGGCGGTGGTGTACCCGGCCGCGGCGAGCTCGTCGTACGCGTCGACCACCGACGAGCGGGCCACCGCGAGTTCGGCAGCCAGACTGCGGGTCGAGGGCAGCGCGTCGCCGGGTCCGAGCCGGCCCAGCCTGATCTGCTCGATGACGGCCGCCGCGATGCGCTGTCGCAGCGGGGAGTCGTCGGCAGGAAGCTGCAGGGCCAAGTGCAGCTCGGGAGCATGACGCGCCATGCGAGCCACAATAGTGGTCTGTATAGATCTAGCAGTTCTGGATCTTCTGGCCATGCCGGAATATCCGCAGAATCGGTCCTGTGAAGCAGATCAGAAGAGAAAATCACCTTGCCCGCACCGACCGGGCCGCCCTCGACTCGGTGCTCGACGCGGCGGCCGTCGGCACGCTCGCGACGGTGGTGGACGGGCTCCCATGGGCGGTGCCCATGCTCTACGCCCGCGACGGTGACCGGATCCTCCTGCATGGTTCGACGGGCGCGGGTGCGCTGCGGCATGTCGCGGCCGGAGCACCCGCCGCGTTCTGCGTCACGCTTCTCGACGGGATGGTCGTGGCGGACACACTCTTCGAGTCGACGGCCAACTACCGGTCGGCGGTGGTACGGGGCAACCTGACCGCCATCGACGCGGGCGATGCGGCGTACGCCCTGGACCTGCTGAGTGATTCGCTGATTCCCGGTCGCAGCAGCGAGGTGCGGTCCAGCACGAAGAAGGAGCTTGCTGCGACGCTCGCGATCGCGCTGCCGATCGAACCGGAGGGTTGGACGGTCAAGATCCGTGACGCGCCGCCGCCACGCCCCGAAACAAACGCCGACCTCGGCAGTTGGGCCGGGGTGGTGCCGCTACGCACAGTGGCCGGCGAGCCGGTTCCGGCGCCCTGGGTGGGCGCGGACGTCAGCACACCCGATTCCGTCCTCCGCCTGGTGAAAGGCACCTGACACGGCGCACCGATCTGGCGGTTCTTCGCGCCGACGGCCATATCAGGACATACTGGGCAAATGCGATCCATCTGGAAGGGTTCGATCGCCTTCGGCCTGGTGAACGTGCCGGTCAAGGTCTACAGCGCGACCGAGGACCACGACATCAAGTTCCACCAGGTCCACGCCAAGGACAACGGGCGCATCCGCTACAAGCGGGTCTGCGAAGTGTGTGGCGAGGTCGTCGAGTTCCGAGACATCAACAAGGCATTCGAATCAGACGACGGGCAGATGGTGGTGATCACCGACGAGGACATCGCCACGCTGCCCGAAGAACGCAGCCGTGAGATCGAAGTGGTCGAGTTCATCCCGGCCGACCAGCTCGACCCGTTGATGTACGACAAGAGCTATTTTCTGGAGCCCGACTCCAAGTCGTCCAAGTCCTACGTGCTGTTGGCCAAGACCCTCGCCGAGACCGAACGCGTGGCCATCGTGCACTTCTCGTTGCGCAACAAGACACGGCTGGCCGCGTTGCGGGTCAAGGACTTCAGCAAGCGCAACGTGATGATGATCCACACCCTGCTGTGGCCCGACGAGATCCGCGATCCCGACTTCCCGGTGCTGGACAAGGAAGTCGAGATCAAGCCGGCCGAGTTGAAGATGGCCGGGCAGGTCGTGGAGTCCATGACCGACGACTTCAAGCCCGACCAGTTCCGCGACGACTATCAGGAACAGCTGCACGAACTGGTTCAGGCCAAACTCGAAGGCGGAGAAGCGTTTTCTGTCGAAGAGCAGCCGACCGAGCTCGACGAGACCGAGGATGTGTCCGACCTGCTGGCCAAACTCGAGGCCAGCGTGAAGGCCAGGGGCAGCGCCGCGAAAGAACCCGCCAAGAAGGCGCCCGCGAAGAAAGCTGCCGCGAAGAAGGCACCGGCCAAGAAAGCAGCGGCCAAAAAGGCTGCCACCAAGAAATAGCTCAGCGCCTGCAGTCCAGATCCACGTACACCGTCGTGTACTGCAGATTCTGTCCCGGGTTGAACGATGTGATGCTCGCCGCTCCGGCCGGCACTTGCGGACCGGTGACCGAGCGGCCCTGGCGCACCGCGCTGACCGTGCAGTCGTCAATGGCTTTGGTGCCGACCTTGCTCAAGATCACCCGGTAGCCCTGACTTTCGAGGTCACTGATGGTTTGGCTCGCCGTCGACTCGGTGGGTGCGGCAGCCGCCGGCGCGGCCAACGCCGTCCCAAGTCCACATAGCGCGGCACCGGCCACACACAAGCCCTTCAAGTTCCGTTTCACTGGGTTCAGCCCGCCCTTCGGTTTCGGTGAGGTGAGCTAAACCGTAAATCGACGAAATCCCTTGTCCGACAGACTCATACCGAACACATACGGGTTAATACGCACCGAACACCACTGAAACACGGCGTTAACATCGACCCGCCGGAAGCGGCGTCACACAGTCACGTCGACGCGCAAAGCCTCGTGTTCATCGAGGATGCGGCGCAACGCGGCATCCATGGGGTGGGCCGATTCGAGATCGTGGCTGCAGCGGCGATCGACGGCGACCACCGCGCCCTGGCGCAGCGAGGTGTGCTCGATCTGGTCGACGAACGCGTCGAACATCGTGTGCGGAGTGGCCAGGTAATACAGGCCGTGACGGGCGTCGGCGAAACGCGCGCCGTACATCAGACCGCACTGGGTGAACACGAACAACTCGGACGTCGGGTGCACATGGCCGGGGTGGCCCATCTCTTCCTCACCCCATGCCGCAGCCGCGAGGCGCGCCTGGGCCAACCGGTCCTGCACGTCGTCGGTACACGCCAGTAGGCGGTGGACGAGGGTGCCCGCCGTGGAAGGGTACCGATCGATCGCGGGGCTGAAGTACCGCGCGAACAGGTCGCCGAAGAAGTCATATCGCTGCTGGGTCATCGCGGCTCCCACCTTGAGCTGACCCCTCAATTGTGCGCCCGACAGCGCCACCGCGGAGGGCTTTGCGCACACCGCGTGACCCGGAGGCGCCCACCACGGGACAACTAGAACGTGTTTCAGAAACCTCTCACGCGCGGCCGCTCCCCCTGCTAGCGTGACGCCGAGCAAGCGATTGGAGTGCACGTGATTCTGGACAGATTCCGACTCGACGACAAGGTTGCGATCGTCACCGGAGCCGGCCGCGGATTGGGCGCAGCCACTGCCCTGGCATTCGCGGAAGCCGGTGCGGACGTGGTCATCGCGGCCCGTACGCAGAGCCAACTCGACGAGGTTGCCGCCCAGATCGCCGCGACCGGGCGGCGGGCCCACGTAGTCGCCGCCGACCTGGCCCACCCCGAGGCCACCGCCGAGCTCGCGGCCGCCGCGGTGGACGCGTTCGGAAAACTAGACATCGTCGTCAACAACGTCGGCGGCACCATGCCGGCACCGTTGATGAACACCTCCACCAAGGACCTGCGCGACGCCTTCACCTTCAATGTGTCGACCGCGCACGCACTGACCTGTGCGGCGGTTCCGCTGATGCTCGAGCACTCGGGCGGCGGCAGCATCATCAACATCACCTCCACGGTGGGGCGCCTTGCCGGACGCGGGTTCGCCGCCTACGGCACCGCGAAGGCCGCGCTGGCGCACTACACCCGACTGTCCGCGCTGGACCTGAGCCCCCGCATCCGCGTCAACGCCATCGCGCCCGGTTCGATCCTCACCTCGGCCCTCGACATCGTCGCCTCCAACGACGCGCTGCGCGGGCCGATGGAGCAGGCCACCCCGCTCCGCCGGCTCGGCGATCCGACCGACATCGCGGCCGCCGCGGTCTACCTGTCCTCCCCCGCCGGTGGCTATCTGACCGGCAAGATTCTCGAGGTCGACGGCGGCCTGAACATGCCCAACCTCGACCTCCCCATCCCCGACCTCTGAGGAGAGCAATGACCATTCGCGTAGCGGCGATCGGCACCGGCAACGTCGGCAAGCATGCCCTGGCCCAGCTCGTCACCAACCCGGACTATGAACTCACCGGGGTGTGGGTGTCTTCGTCGGCCAAAGCCGGTAAGGACGCCGGAGAGCTTGCCGGCCTTGACGTTTCGACGGGCGTCCTGGCTACGGACGACCTCGACGCGATCCTGGCCGACAAGCCGGAATGTGTGGTCTACACCGCGCTTGCCGACAACCGGCTGCCCGAGGCCCTTGAGGACTACCGGCGCATCCTGTCGGCCGGGGTCAACATCGTCGCCAGCTCCGCGGTCTTTCTCCAGTACCCGTGGGAGGTGCTGCCGACCGAGTTGATCGAGCCCATCGCCACCGCCGCCGAGGCCGGCGGGGCCAGCATTTTCGTCAATGGCATCGATCCCGGTTTCGCCAATGACCTTCTGCCCCTTGCCCTCGCCGGTACCTGTCAGCAGATCAAGCAGATCCGGTGCATGGAGATCGTCGACTACGCGACCTACGACAGCCCGGCGGTGATGTTCGACGTGATGGGCTTCGGCAAGCCGATCGACGAGACCCCGATGCTGCTGCAACCAGGAGTGCTGACCCTGGCCTGGGGTTCAGTGGTCCGGCAGCTGGCCGCGGGTCTCGGCATCGAACTCGACGCGGTCACCGAGGAGCACACCCGGGTTCCGGCGCCGGAAGACTTCGACATCGCGGCCGGGCGGATCCCCGAGGGGACCACCGCCGCATTGCGTTTCGAGGTGCGCGGTATGCGCGACGGCGAAGCGGCCGTGGTGCTGGAGCATGTGACACGGCTGCGCGACGACCTGTGCCCCGATTGGCCCCAGCCCGCGCAGGAGGGCGGCTCATACCGGGTCGTGGTGACCGGTGAACCGTCCTACACGCTGGACCTGTGCCTGAGCAGCCCGAACGGCGATCACAACCACGCGGGTCTGGTTGCCACGGCGGCCCGGGTGGTCAACGCGATCCCGGCCGTGGTGGACGCCAAGCCGGGTATCCGAACCACCCTCGATCTGCCGCTGATCACGGGTAAGGGTCTGTACGCTGCCGGATAGACCCACCTTGGAAGGACCGTTGCCATGAAGATTCGCCTCACCACGCTGACCGGTTGTCTCATGGTTGGCGGTGCTTCCGCGGCGATCGCCCTGGCCCCGCTGGCCTCGGCCGAACCCAGCGCCCCCAGCGAGCCACGCCTGCTGCCCCAGTGCGAGGTGACCGGCGGCAGTTCGGTCGAGGGTGGACAGACCACTGAGTGCGCGTCCGAGGGCAACGTTCAGATCGACTCGACTCCGCCGCAGCCCGGATACGGGATGTTCCCCTGGGATGACGACTTTTTTGTCCTCTGACCAGCGCTGACGGCGCCGTTCGGACGTAGACTTGCTCCATCGATCGGAGCTCGTCATGAACAACATCTCGCGGTGTCTGGCGGCGTTGCTGACGGCGCCATGTTTGGCGATTCTCACGGCCCCGGCGGCCTCGGCCGCGCCGAAATGCACCACCACGTCGCCCAACACCACGCAATGCCAGACCAACGGCAGCGTTGCGATCGTGACCTCACCGCCCGCCCTGAACAACTACGGCCCCTGGTACGGCCCGGTATTCGGGTTCGGCGGCATCGGTATCGGCTGGTGACGGCGATGCCCGACCCCCGCCGCTGATTATCGCGGGAAGTTTCGGGTACCCTAACTTTTCTATTCGCATCCCCGGATAGAAGGTAGGACGTTGCTAGAGGACACCAAGACGCGCACCATCCCGAGCTGGTCGCTGCTCGGACCGGCATTCGTCGCTGCGATCGCCTACGTCGATCCGGGCAACGTCGCCGCCAACGTCAGCGCGGGTGCGCAGTTCGGCTACCTGCTGGTCTGGGTGATCGTCGTGGCCAACGCGATGGCCGGGCTGGTGCAGTACCTCTCGGCCAAGTTGGGCCTGGTCACCGGACGCTCCCTACCCGAGGTGGTCGCCGACAACAGCCGCACCCCGACCCGGATCGCCTACTGGATACAGGCCGAATTGGTAGCTGTGGCAACCGATCTCGCCGAGGTGGTCGGCGGCGCGATCGCGCTGCACCTGTTGTTCGACCTGCCGCTGCTCCTCGGCGGAATCATCACCGGGCTGGTGTCGCTGCTGCTGCTGAGCGTGCAGAACCGACGGGGCCAACGGGTCTTCGAGCGGGTGATCACCGGACTGCTGATGATCATCGCCATCGGATTTCTCACCAGCCTGTTCGTCGAGACTCCCCCACCGGCTGAGGTCGCCGCCGGTCTGATTCCACGGTTCCAGGGCGCCGAAAGCCTGCTGCTGGCCACCGCGATGCTCGGTGCCACGGTGATGCCGCACGCGGTCTACCTGCATTCCGGCCTGGCCCGCGATCGTCACGGTCACCTCCAGCCGGGCGCCGTGCGGCGACGCCTGCTGCGGATCACCCGCTACGACGTCGGGCTCGCGATGCTGCTGGCCGGCGCGGTGAACCTGGCCATGCTCTTGGTCGCGGCCACCAACCTGCAGGGACGCGACGACACCGACTCCATCGAGGGTGCCCATGCCGCCGTCCGCGACACCCTGGGCCCGACGGTGGCGCTGCTGTTCGCCATCGGACTGCTGGCCTCGGGCCTGGCATCCACCTCCGTCGGTGCGTACGCGGGGGCGATGATCATGCAGGGGTTGCTGCGTCGCTCCTACCCGTTGCTGCTGCGCCGGCTGGTCACCCTGATCCCCGCCCTGGTCATCCTGGCCATCGGCGTGGACCCCAGCCGGGCCCTGGTCCTCTCGCAGGTCGTGCTCTCCTTCGGCATACCGATGGCCCTCATCCCGCTGGTGCGGTTGACCAGTCGGGCGAACCTGATGGGCGAGGACGTCAACCACCGCCTCACCACGGCGCTGGGCTGGGGCGTTGCCGGATTGATTAGTGTGCTCAACGTGGTGCTGATCTATCTGACCGTGAAGGGCTGAATGCTTCACCCGTACTTCGCCTACGGCTCGAATCTGTGCGTGACACAGATGGCCCGGCGCTGTCCGGGCGCGGTCGAGCCCACCCCCGCCCACCTGGACGGCCACAGCTGGCTGATCAACCAGCGCGGCGTGGCCACCATCGAACCGCTCGGCACAGCACAGGTGCACGGTGTCCTGTGGCATGTCACCGACCACGACCTGGCCGCACTCGACAGCGCCGAGGGGGTGCCGGTGCGCTATCGCCGCGACCGGCTGACCGTGCACACCGCGGACGGCCCCGAACCCGCCTGGGTCTACATCGATCACCGCGTCGAACCCGGACCGCCGCGGCCGGGGTATCTGGAACGCATCCTGGCCGGAGCGGTGCACCACGAGCTCCCCGACCCCTGGGTGGAATTCCTGCGCCGCTGGGCGGGCTAGTCGCTGGTCACGGCGGCCGCCAATTCATTGATCACATCAGCGATTTCATTTCGTTTCCGCCAGGCGCGACGCTGCCGGATCGCGCCGTTGCCTTCGGCCACGACGCGGGCGAGCTCGCCGCGCACCATCTCGTAGTCATCCAGCGCCATCAAGGCCGGCCGCACCGTCTCCACGAATCGACCGAGCAGATCCCGCACCGGGACTGGCGACTGATCTCCCAGCAGGTCGATGCCGTCTCCCTCCAGGCCATCGTGAGCGGCCTTCCAATGCGCCGCGCGGATCTGACTGTCCGCCAGGCACGGAACTGATTCACCTTCGTCGTAGCCGCGCAACGCCGTCATCGCCCCGGCACGGATCAACGTGGCGAGCAACACCGTCTCGGCCACCGTCGCAGGCACATCGGACACCCGCACCTCGACGGTCGGGAAATTCGCCGACGGCCGGACATCCCAATAGATCATGCCGTCATCCAACGCAACGCCTGCCCGCTCCAGCATGGCGACCGCGGAGTCATACTGCGCGACGGAATCGAAATGCGGCGGCGGTCCCGAACTCGGCCACCGCGACCACAGCACGCTGCGGAAGCTGGCATAGCCGCTGTCGGTGTTTCGATAGATCGCCGAGTTGGCGGTCAGCGCCAACAGCACATGCAGCCATGGCCGCAGCCAGTTGCTGACGTGAATCGCGGCGTCCCGGTCCGGCACCGCGACATGGACGTGGCAGCCACAGATGCCCTGCTCGTGAGCGATCATGCCGAACCGGTGGGCGATCCTTCGGTAGCGCGCGGTCGGTGTCACCGGGAACTTGTGCGGCACGGTCGGCGGTAGCGCGACGGCCAGCAGCTGCGCACCGTTTGCGGCGGCGGCCTCGGCGGCAGTCCGGCGCAGCCGGCTCAGCTCGGAGCGCAGGGCGCTGCTGGTGGCCGTCACGTCTGTGGTGGTCTCGACCTGGCAGCTGGTCAACTCCAGTTGCAGGTCGACCCCGTGCTCGGCGGCACTGGCGGCGACCTGCTTGTTCCGGGCGATCGGTTCGCCGCTCTGCGAGTCGATGAGCAGGAACTCTTCTTCCACGCCCACCGTCGGGTGACTTGTCACGGCTCTGAATTGCCCGCCGCAGACGCCTCCAAACCTGCACGGGCCGTGCTTAAGATCGGGTGATGCCCAACGATTTCCGCTTCGGCGTCAGCCTGCGCGTCGCCGAGTCCCAGTCTCAGATCGCCGACGAGGCCCGACGTGCCGAAGACCTCGGCTTCGACGTGCTCAACGTGCCCGACCATCTCGGTGCGCCTGCCCCGTTCCCCACCCTGACCGCGATCGCCGCGGCGACGAGCACGCTGCGCGTCGGAACCTTCGTGCTCAACGCCGGGTTCTACAAGCCGGCGCTGCTCGCGCGCGACGCCATGGCACTGCGGGATCTGTCCGGCGGAAGGTTCGACCTCGGCCTCGGCGCCGGCTACGTGCGCGAAGAGTTCGAGGCCGCCGAACTGCCGTTCCCCACCGCGCGCGAGCGCATCGATCATCTGCGCCACACCACCGAGTACCTGAAAGAACACGCACCCGACATACCGATCCTCATCGCGGGCAACGGCGACCGGCTGCTGACGGTGGCCGCCCAGACCGCCGACATCATCGGCCTCACCGGTGGCGATCAGGTCGACGGGGATCCCTTGGCCGACCGAATCTCGTTCCTGCGCAACGCCGCCGGTGACCGCTTCGACCAGCTGGAGCTCAACATCGCGGTCACGGCCATGCCCGCACCCGGCAGCGAGATGCCCATCCTCAACGTCCCCCGCCATTTCCTGCCGGGGCTCAGTGACGAAGAACTTCTGCGCCACCCCGGCGTGCTGTCCGGTTCGGTCAGTGCCATGGCCGACCACATTCGCGGTCTCCGCGAGAAGTACGGGATCACCTACGTCATCGTGCAGATCGCCCACGCCGAGGCGTTCGGGAAAGTGATCGCCGAACTCCGGTAGAAGTTCGTCCCATCCACGCCCGGAACGGCTCCGAATACCGGGTGTGGAAAACATTCATCCTCGCGGGCGTGCCGTTGCCGTGATAGGCAGCGGCGTCGCCGGCCTCACGGCCGCGTATGTCCTGTCCGCACGTGACCGCGTGACCCTGCTGGAAGCCGATGCCCGCTTCGGCGGGCATGCCCACACCCAGCACGTCGTCGAGGACGGCCGCACCGTCGCGCTCGATACGGCCTTCCTGGTGCACAACGACCGCACGTATCCCACTCTGTGCCGGTTGTTCGACGAACTCGAGATCCGTACGCAGGACACCGACATGTCGATGTCCGTACGCGACGACGGCACCGGGCTGGAGTATGCCGGGGCGCGCGGCCTTGGCGGGTTGTTCCCCAGCTGGTCCAATGTGGGCCGGCCGCGCTATCTGCTGATGCTGGGCGAGATCATCCGATTTCACCGGCTGGCAACGCAATTGCTGCACCGGACGGCGACCGGAGACGAGGTAACTGTCGAGGAGTTCCTGCACCGGCACGGGTTCTCCCGGTACTTCACGCACCGTTTCATGACCCCACTGGTCGCCGCCGTGTGGTCATGCCCGCCCGGCGAGGCACTGCGCTACCCGGCCCGGTATCTGTTCGTCTTCCTGCAGCACCACGGGATGCTGTCGGTGTTCGGTTCCCCGACGTGGCGCACGGTGGTCGGCGGGTCGGTCAACTACGTCGACGCCGTCGTGGCCCGACTGCCCGAGGCAATCACCGGCGCGCGCGTGCGATCCGTACGACGAGGCGTCGACGGCGTACTGGTCACGGTCGACGGGCAGCCGCCGCGGCGGTTCGATGCCGTCGTCATCGCCACTCATCCGAGCCAGGCGCTGCTGATGCTCGACCACCCCAGCGAGCACGAACGGCGCATCCTCGGCGCCATCCCCTACAGCCTCAACCAGGCTCAACTGCACACCGATGAGTCGATACTGCCCCGCCTGCCGAGAGCGCGCGCTTCGTGGAACTACCTGATCGACCCCGAAGACCACGCAGTCACCGTCAGTTACGACATCACCAGACTGATGAGGCTGGGTGGCTCCCGGCGGTATCTGGTGACGCTGGGCGGCGCTCATCGGGTGGACCCGTCGAAGGTCATCGCCGAGATGGTCTACGAACATCCCACCTACACCACCGAATCTGTTGCCGCACAACAACTCCTGCCTGAGCTCAACGACGACCGCGTCGTCTTCGCCGGGGCGTACCACGGCTGGGGTTTCCATGAGGACGGCGCCGCATCGGGACTGCGGGCCGCGGAGCGACTGGGCGCCCGGTGGGCCGGCGGCACGGTTGCGGAGCCGCTGGCATGCTGACTCCCGCGCTGTACCGCACCAGGATCACCCATGTCCGCCGCGCTCCCGTGCACCATCGCTTCAGCTACCGCGGATACAGCTGGTATGTCGATCTCGACCGGATGCCGCGATTGCCACTCTGGCTGCGTCCGTTCGCCCGATTCGAGGTCGACGACCATTTCGCCGGTGAACCGAAAGACACACTGCGCCAACGGGTGGACGCATTCCTCGTGTCACGCGACGTGGACCTCGACGGCGGCAGGGTGACCGCGCTACTCCAGGCGCGCGTGCTCGGATACGTGTTCAACCCCCTGAGCCTGTACTGGTGCCACGATGCCACCGGCGCACTGCGTTACGTGGTCGCCGAAGTCCACAACACCTACGGCGGGCGGCACGCCTACCTGCTTCCCGCGGGACAACCCGCACGCGTGTCCAAGCGCATGTACGTCTCACCGTTCAACGCTGTCGAGGGCCACTACCGGGTCCTGGCCCCAGAACCCGGCGAGCAAATCGATGTGACGATTTCGCTGCACCGCAAGGGACATCCGGCCTTTGTCGCCACCCTTCGGGGCGACCGCAGGCCGGCGACCACGTGGGAGATCCTGCGTCTGCAACTGACCGCACCGGTGGCACCGCTGGCCGGAGCCCTCGCCATCCGCGTCGAAGGGATCAAGTTGTGGTTGCGCCGGGTGCCCGTGGTTCCCCGCCCCGTCGACCAGGTCGTCGAGTCCGTTACCCAGAACCGAGGAAGGTCATTGTGAACACACGGACCGGAGCGTTTCCCTCCATCGATCCCACCCGCTGGCCGGACGTGGTACATCCACCGCGCGGACCGGTGGCCGCGATCTCCGGCGCGGTGGCCGATCAACTGCTACGCCGCGCCGCCGCGACATTGCCGGTCCGGCTGGCGTTTCCCGACGGGACCGTGATCGGCGCGGCCGATCCGACCCTGCCCACCATGGTCATCGAAAATCCGGGGGCCCTGGCCCGCCGGATCGGCCGCCACGGACTGATCGGGTTCGGCGAGTCCTACATGGCCGGTGAGTGGCACTCCACCGATCTCGTCGGGTTGCTCACCGAGTTCGGCAGGTCCATGGGTGACCTGGTTCCGGCTGCGCTGCAACGGTTCCGGACTGTGACGCTGCCCCGTCCTCCGCGCTCGGCCCACAACAATCCGGCTCAGTCCCGGCGCAACATCGCAGCCCACTACGACCTGTCGAACGAGTTGTTCGCGGAGTTTCTCGATGAGACGATGACGTACTCCAGCGCGCTGTTCACCGAACTCCCGGGGACGACGGCCGGGCTGGCCGACGCGCAGCACCGCAAGATCGACCGACTACTCGACACCGCGGGCGTCGGACCGGGCAGCCGAGTACTGGAGATCGGCACCGGCTGGGGAGAACTCTGCATCCGTGCCGCCGAGCGCGGCGCTCAGGTGCGCTCGGTCACCCTGTCGGCCGAGCAGCAACGGCTGGCCCGGCAACGGGTGGCGGCGGCAGGCCTGTCGGACCGGGTCGGTATCGAGTTGCTCGACTATCGCGACGTCGAGGGCTGCTACGACGCGGTGGTGTCGGTCGAGATGATCGAGGCGGTGGGATATCAGTTCTGGCCCACCTATTTTCGGGCCCTGGACCGGCTCGTCACTCCCGGAGGACGCGTGGCGATCCAGGCGATCACCATGCCGCACGATCGCATGCTGGCCTCGCGCGGCACGCACACCTGGATCCAGAAGTACATCTTCCCCGGCGGGCTGCTGCCGTCGACCGAAGCGATCATCGCCCTCACCGAACGGCACACCCGGCTGCGCACCGTCGACGTGATGTCACTACGGCCGCACTACGCCGAGACCCTGCGACTGTGGCGGGAACGTTTCGTCGCACGCCGTGACGCGGTGACCGCACTCGGTTTCGACGAGGTCTTCGCCCGCATGTGGGAGCTGTACCTGGCGTACTCCGAAGCGGGTTTCGCCTCGGGTTATCTCGACGTATACCAGTGGGCCTTCGCCCCGACAGGAGGAAACCGGTGAACCTGCTCATCGTCACCGCGGTATCGCTGGCCGCCCTCGCAGTCGTCCACGGGGCGACGTTCGTGATCGGCCGAAACCTCGGGCGGTACAACGTCGTCGACGTGGCCTGGGGCATCGGGTTCATCGTGGTCGCAGCCGTCAGCGCCGTGCTCGGTACCGGCGACCTCTTCCGGCGCATCCTGCTGTTGGTGCTCATCACGCTGTGGGCAGGCCGACTGTCCTGGCACATGGTGCTCAAGTCGGCGGGCAAGGGGGAAGATCCGCGCTATCAGGAACTGCTCGGCGGCGACTATTCGGCCGGTCACGTGCTGCGTAAGGTGTTCGCGATCCAGGGGGCGGCAACCTGGTTCGTTTCGCTGCCGGTGCAGCTGTCCTCGACCTTGGGGCCCACCCCGGCCGCCCTGCGACCGGTCCTTATCCTGGGCGTCCTGATCTGGGCCGTGGGGCTGACGTTCGAGGCGGTCGGCGACCATCAGCTGCGCCGGTTCAAATCCGACCCGGCCCACCGAGGCGTGATCATGGACCGCGGATTGTGGGCCTGGACCCGCCATCCGAACTATTTCGGCGACAGCTGCGTGTGGTGGGGACTGTGGCTGGTGACCATCTGCGGCTGGCTGTCGCTCACGACGGTGCTCTCCCCGGCGCTGATGACATACTTCCTGGTGTACGCGACCGGTGCCCGCTTGGCCGAGAAACATATGGCAGGCCGACCGGGCTTCGACGAATACCGCTCGCGCACTTCATTTTTCATACCGCGCCCGCCGAGATCTGGATAAACATGACGGCGCAGACCCCGGTCGCTAGGCTGCTGTGGGTGACCGCCGAACTCGACGCGCTGCTACGGCGGGTGGCTCGACACGACGTCGACGCCTTCGCCCAGCTGTACGACCATACGCGGTCGAGGGTGTTCGGCCTGGTCACGCGGGTTCTGCGGGACCCGGGATACAGCGAGGAAACCACCCAGGACATCTACCTCCAGGTGTGGCGCACCGCAGACAGCTACGACCCGGCGGCCGGATCCCCGATGGCCTGGCTGATGACGCTCGCACACCGCCGGGCGGTGGACAGGGTGCGTGCCGAACAGGCCGCCAGCCAGCGGGAATCCCGCTACGGCGCGACCAGCGTGGAGCCGCCCGCCGATCAGGTCGCCGAGTCTGTGATCACCCAGGACGAACAGCGGCGGGTGGCCGAATGCCTGTCCGCGCTGACCGATGCCCAACGCGAGTGCATCCACCTCGCCTACTACGACGGCCTGACCTATAGCCAGGTCTCGCAACGGCTGGCGGCCAACCTCGCCACCATCAAATCCCGGATGCGCGACGCCCTCCGCGGCCTGCGCAATTGCCTGGGGGCCGCATGACCGAACCCTTTGACTCCGAGCTGCTCGAGTTGGCGACCCCGTATGCGCTGCACGCGGTGTCCGACAGTGAGCGCGCCGACATCGAACAGCGCCTGGCCGACGCTTCTCCCGAGGTCGCCGCCCAGTTCACGACCGAGGTGCGAGAGGTGCGGGAAACCATGGCCCAGTTGGCGGGGGCCACTGCCTTGGAGCCACCGCCGCATGTGCGCGAGCAGGTGCTGGCGAGGGTCTCGGTTCGCGAGCTGCGCCGACGACCTGCGGCGCACTGGCGCAACACGGCCCTGGCGGCCGCGGCAGCCGTCGTCATCGCCCTGGCCGGCGTCGGTATCGGCATCGCCCTGCGTCCGAGCCCCCAGCCGACCACCGCCGAGCAGATCTTCGCCGCCCCCGACGTCCGGACCGTCTCCGGGGACATCCCCACCGGCGGCACCGCCACCGTGGTCTTCTCCCGCGAGCGCAACGCCGGTGTGCTGGTGATGAACGGCGTCACGCCTCCACAATCGGGCACCGTCTATCAGATGTGGCTGTTGCGCGAGGGTGCGGCAACCTCGGCCGGCACCATGGACTCCGCTGCTGTCGCGCCGTCGACCACTGCGGTGCTGGCAGACCTCGGCGATGCATCGGCCTTGGCCTTCACCGTCGAGCCGGGCACGGGCTCGACGGCACCGACCACGCCGATCTTCGCCGAGCTGCCATTGCGCTGACACGCATGAGGTGGGCCGACGCCGGGTATCACTGACCTCACCGCACGAGTTCGGGAAATGGAAGTGGTGAACGAGATGTCGACCGACGCAGACCTCAGCAAGGCGCCCACCCCGGATCAGGCCGAGGACAACGCGTTCTTCCCGTCGCCCTACTCGCTGAGTCAATACACGTCGGCCAAGACCGATTTCGCCGGCGTGGAACACGCGGGAGCCTACGCCGAGGGCCGGTGGAAGATACTCATGATCGCCGCCGAAGAACGATATGTGCTGTGCCAGAACGGAAAGATGTTCTCCACCGGTAACCATCCGGTGGAGATGCTGCTGCCGCTGCACCATCTGATGGAGACCGGGTTCGACGTCGACGTCGCGACCATCACCGGGTATCCGGCCAAGCTGGAACTATGGGCGATGCCCCACGAGGACCAAGCGGTGGCATCGACCTATGAGACCCTCAAACCCAAGCTCAAGCAGCCTCTCAAGTTGTCCGAGGTGGCCGCGGATCTGCATCCGTCCTCCGACTATCTCGCCGTCTTCATTCCCGGCGGGCACGGCGCCGTCGTCGGACTGCCCGGAAGCGAGGCAGTAGGTCGGACATTGAACTGGGCCCTGGACCACGGCCGGTTCATCATCACCCTGTGCCACGGCCCGGCGGCTCTGCTGGCCGCCGGCCTCGGCAAAACACAGTCACCGTTCGCCGGGTACTCGGTGTGCGTGTTCCCCGACTCGCTCGACGAGGGCCCCAACATCGAGATCGGTTATCTTCCGGGGCGCCTGCAGTGGCTCGTCGCCGACCTGCTGGCCAAACAGGGACTGACCATCGTCAACGACGACATGGCCGGCACCGTGCATCAAGACCGTCGGCTGCTCACCGGCGACAGCCCACTGGCCTCCGATGCGCTGGGAAAACTGTCTGTCAACTGCCTGCTCGATGCACTCGGGCGCGAGGCCTGAGCGCACCGGAGGGTTCGATCACGGGAGTCGCCGCTTCAGGCGCGCACTCCGAAGGATCTGCATCGCCATGTTGGTCGAGGTGAGCATGGGGAAGACGCCGAGAAATGTGCGCTCCGACGGGGTGCGTCCGTGCAGCTGTTCGAGGCTGCCGAAGACGTAGAAGCATCCGATGCAGAACAGCGTGGCGGGCACCGCGAGCGCCAGGATGCTGCCACGGTCGGCGAGGACCTGTCGCGCGAGTGCCAGTTCCTCGTCCGACAGCGCCTCGCGTTTACGAACCTTGCGCAAGGTGGCCGACAGAGTGCCGACGGAGAGCTTCGACGTGACGTGGGTGTGGCCTCTCATCCGCCGCGTGAATACGAAGGCCACGACGGCGAACACCCAGATCAGTGCGAAGAAGACGATCGACAGGATGCCGTACAGAGTCGACGTCGTCATGTCAGGCCTCCGCTCGCTGCCGTTGCGGCAGTGGTTGCCGCCGGCGTAGCGGACGCTGCCGGATGAAGGTCGGCCACCAGAACCACGGACCGAGGAAACGCAGCAGACACGGCACCACGAACGAGCGCACGATCAGCGTGTCCAGCAGCAGGCCGATACACACCGTCGAGCCCACCTGGCCGATGGTGCGCAGATCGCTGATCAGCATGGCCAGCATGGTGAACGCGAACACCAGACCCGCCGAGGTCACCACACCGCCGGTGCTGCCCAGGGCGCGGATCAGCCCGGTGTTCAGGCCCGCACCCGACTCCTCCTTGACCCGCGAGATCAGCAGCAGGTTGTAGTCCGAGCCGACCGCGACCAGGATGATGAAGGTCAGCGGCAACACCAGCCAGTGCAGGTGCAGGCCGATCAGGTGCTGCCACACCAGGATTGACAGTCCGAACGCGCCCGCGTACGAGAACGCCACCGTGCCGGGGATGACCATGGCCGCGACCAGGCTCCTGGTCAGATACAGCATGATCAGGAAGATCAGCACGAACGCAGCGATCGCCACGATGAGCAGGTCTGACGCGGCATAGGCCTTGATGTCCTTGTTGTTCGACCCCGCGCCGCCGATGTAGATCTTGGAGCCCGCCAGCGAAGTTTCTTTGAGCGCCGCCTTGATCGCGTCGGGGAACTGTTCGACGTGGTCGATCCCTTCCGGTCCCATGGCATTGCCCTCGTGGGTGACGATGAACCGGGCGGCCTTGCCATCCGGCGACATCATCAATTGCATGCCGGTCTTGACGTCCTCGTTGTCGAACGCCTCCCTGGGGATGTAGAAGAAGTCGTCGCTGCGGGATTTGTCGAAGTCGTTGCCCACGTTGATCAGGTCGTAGTACGTCTGGTCGGTCTGGGTCGACTGCAGATGCGCCGGACCATAGTTGTTGGTGATGACGCCCAGCAGCGACCGACTGTCGGCCATCATCCGCTCCAGCTGCGAGATCATCTGCGGCAGCAACCGGTCGATGGCCTCGAACGACGTGACAGCGTCGGCGATCTGGGCGTCCAGGCTGTCGATTCCGTCGAGCGAGTCGAACAGCGAGCGCATCGCCCAGCACGCTGGAATGTCGAAACAGTGTGGCTCCCAATAGAAGTAGCTCTTCAATGGCCGCAGGAAGTCGTCGAGGTTGGAGATCCCGGCATTCATGTCGTCGGTGACCTGTTTGAGGTTCTCCAAGGTGAGCACGGTGGCATGCAGTTCGTCGGCCATCTGCTGGGTCAGCCCGATCACCTTCTGCAGCACCTCGACGGAACGCGCCTGGATCTCGGCCTGCTTGTCGGTGTTCTCGTTCTGCCGCTCGGTGAACGGCAGCTGCTGGCCGCTGCCACTTCCCTGAGTCGTGAACAGGTAGGGAATCGTGGCGTGCTCCAGCGGACGGCCGAGTGGCCGGGTGATGCTCTGCACCATGGCGACACCGGGAAGCCGGATCAGGCTCTTGGCGACCCGGTCCAGCGAGATGAAGTCAGCCGAGTTGCGCATGTCGTGATCGCTCTCGACCATCAGCATCTCGCTGAACAGCTTGCTCTGCGAGAAGTGCCGATCGGAGGCCTCGAAGCCGAGATTGGCTGCGCCATCGGCAGGTTGGTAGGCGCGATCGTCGTAGCTGACCTTGAAGGTGGGTACGAAAACCGCACCGATCATCACGACAGCGGTGCTGGCGACGAAGACAGGTTTGGGCCAGCGCACGACGCTGGTCGCGATCCGCCGGTACAGGTGTCCCTTGGTCATGCGCTTGGGATCGAACAGACCGAACAGACTGCCGAGCGTGAGCAGGGCCGGCGCGAGTGTCAGGGCCGCGGCGATGGTGAACAGCATGCTGATGGCGACCGCAGGCCCCATCGTGTGGAAGTAGTCCAGCCGGGCCAGGCTCAGGCAGTAACACGCCCCGGCGATCGTCAACCCGGAGCCGATGATGATCGGCGCGACGCTGCGATAGGCGGTGTAGAAGGCGTCTTCGCGGCTCTCGCCGTCCTGGCGGGCTTCTTGATACCGCCCCATCAGGAAGATGCCGTAGTCGGTTCCCGCGCCCAATGTCAATGCCACCACGATGTTCACCGCGAACGACGACAGCGGGATGACGCCGAAGTGCCCGAGCGTCGCGATGACGCCCTTGGCGACAAGCATTTCGATCAGCACACTGACCAGCGGCACCAGCACGTTGGCCAACGACCGGTAGACCACCAGCAGCATGATCACGATCAGGATGATCGTCAGGATGGTGATGTTGTTGAGGCTGGAGTTGGCGATGGTCAGCGTGTCCGATGCCAGCGGCGCGGCACCACTGACATAGACCTTGAGCCCCGGCGGTGGAGTATCGGCGGCGATGATGTCCCGTACCGCGTTCACCGACTCGTTCGCCTGGAGCTGGCCGATGTTTCCGGCCAGCCGCAACAGCACGAAAGTCGCCTTGCCGTCCACACTTTGGGCTCCGGCCGCGGTGATCGGCTTGCCCCACAGGTCCATCACGTACTGCACGTGCTCCGAGTCCTGCTTGAGCCGGTTCATCAGGTCGTCGTAGTAGCGGTGATCGCCGTCGTCGAGCGGCCGGTCAGCCTCGAACACCAACATGGTCAGGCTGGTCGAGGTGGACTCCTGGAACTTCTCCCCGATCCGCAGCATCGCGACCTGCGACGGCGCGTAGCTCGGGATCATCGAGCCCGCCAACTGTTCGGCGACGTGCTCGACCTGCGGAATGAAGGTGTTGGTGGTGACGGCGAGCAGCGCCCAGAACACGATGATCGGCACTGCCAGGACGCGCACGGTCCGCGCGACGAGTGGGCGGCTCGCCCGATGGGTGCTCATGCGGACTTGACCCGGCAGGTGACATCGGCTTCGGCATGCGTGGACGATTGTTCGTCGCGCACAACGCCGTTGACCAACATTCGGCACCCGACCTCGCCACCTTTGACCTGCACGGAGATGCTGCCGGAGACCACGGTGAGGGTCGTCGTTTCGGTGTGCGTCCAGGGCAGCTCGGTGACATCGACCTTGTGTGGGTGCCCGTCGATGTCGACATAGCTCAGCATCCCGCCGTCACCGACGGAACCGAACACCTCGTAGGTGAGCTGCTTGGGGGTGAACTGCTCGGGCGCCTGCGCGGCGAGGACGGTGGGCACAGGTCCGGGTTCCGACATCTGGTGCACCTTCCAGACGCCCAACGCTCCCACGCCCAACGCGATGACCGTGACGACCGGAAGCCATCCGTTCTGCAGGAGCGTTCGGTTTCGTCGCTTGCGGCCGCCCACAGCCTGCTCCCCGATCATGACCGACAGATATATCGCATACAGGATGCACTTCTCAAGCCGTTCGCCCGCGATCGCCGGGCATTCACAGCAGATTGGCAGCCAAGGAACGAAGGAGATGTACGCGATTTAACACGCACTGTTCTGCGCACAGCAGCTGATGACTGCTGCGGTCCGGCGTCCGCGCCGCCAGCATGAAATCGAGCCGCTTCCGGCCTATTACTTCCTATAACTGATATAAATGAGCCGTGAGCAGCGCACCGTTCGGCAGCAATGTGGAAGCCGTCTCGTCGATGCTCGTGGCGAGCGCCGACCTGATGTGGCGACATCTCGCCGATCGCAAGGGCTTGAGCGCGAGCGCGACACTCGTCCTCGTCCGACTCAACCGCGAGGGACCGATGCGGGTCACCGCACTCGCGGAGGCCGAGGGCGCGAGCCAGTCGGGCATGACCCAACTGGTCCAGCGCCTGGAACAGCAAGGCCTGCTGGAGCGGTGCAGCGACCCCGACGACGGGCGCGCCTGCCTGGTCAAGGTGAGCGAGGGGGGCCGAGAACTGTGGGAAGAGCGGGCCGTTCTTCGCAAGCAACGCATCGCCGAATTGCTGGCGGGCTTGTCGGATGACGACCAGATGACGCTGTGGCTCGCCGCCCAGGTCGCGGGACGTTTGGTCGACCAGATGCGCGAGATCGCCGACACCCGCGAAAGCACCGATGCGTAGCGTGGCCCGGGGAACGCTCATGCGTCGACGATCACACGTCGCCCCGGCTCTACGGACCCCGGAAAACCCGTAGTCCTGGCCAGGGCCGGTGCCACCTCGACGCCTTGCCCCGAGGAGGCGGACGCCATGTCCATGGAAGGCTCAGCAACCGTACGTATGTCCGCGCCGGCGGACCGTATCTGGAATCTCATCGCCGACGTGCACAACACCGGGAAGTTCTCGCCGGAGGTGATGGAAGCCGAATGGATCGGCGGTGCCACCGGCCCTGCCCTCGGCGCGCGGTTCCGGGGACACGTCAAACGGAACGAGATCGGTCCCGTCTACTGGACGACGTGCGAGGTGACGGCCTGCGAACCCGGGCGGGAGTTCGGCTTCGCGGTGCTGTTGGGCGACCGAGCCGTCAACAACTGGCACTACCGGCTGGAACCCGCGGGAACCGAGACCGCTGTCACCGAATCCTTCCGGATGACGCCGGGCGCGTTCGCCACCGTGTTCTCGTTTCTCGGCGGCCAGCTCCGGACGCGCCGGAACATCCGCGACATGCGCAAGACTCTCGAACGGATCAAGGCCGTCGTGGAGACCGGCGAGCAATAGCCGGGTAAACCGCCTTCCTGTGAATTCCTGTGCGACAGCTATGCGTTGATGAGAATTCCGGTGTGGCGCGGGCGCTGGTGGCGGGAATAAATAGAATTTAGTTGCACTTAGCAGTTGTGGTAAGCATTAAGTACCGGCAGCACGACTGAGCTCCGGGACATCTGTATCCGCGCGGTCGGGAGCGGCGCGATCACGGCCATCGGCCGTAGTTGAGGAGTTCGACATGACGATCCTCGGGCCCCGACTGGTCCCCGAGAATGTTGTGGAGTATGCCGAGCCTGTGCCGAGATGGCGAAGGTTCGTGCCCCGTTCTCGCCGAGGCAAGGCCACAGTCGCGGCCGCCATGGCCGGCGTGCTCGTGGTGGGCCTACTCGGTGCGGCGTACGAGACCTCTCCCGGTGGCGCCCTGTGGGGCGTCACCCGAACGGTGTTTCCGGGCCACGCCCAAGACGTCGCCCTGACCGCTGTCGTAGCTGACCTGAAGACGGCACAGGACATTCTCGGCAGCGGGCAGCAACCCACTGCCGATCAGCTGACCGACGCCCGCACCGCGCTCAATCAGGCCAAGCAGGATCTTGACTACCTGTCGCCGTCACCTGAGCGCACCAGTCTGCAGAACCTCTATCTCCAACTGACACAACAACTTCTGCAGTACACACCCGATTCGGTGCTGAGACTCGCACCATTGCCCGCCCCGTCTCCGGAGCCGCCGGCGGCCGTCCCGGCCGACCCGCAGCAGGACGTCGTGGCACTGACCAGCGGCACCGCGCCGACCTGGGGGTACGGCGCGTCCGACGACTACGTCCCGGCACCGCCCGGTGTTCCGGATTCCCCGATGGCCGATTGGCCGCAGCCCATTGACCCGCCGTCGACGCCCAATCTCACCAACCTGGGCTACTACGACCAGTCCTGGGGTCAGCTGTACGGCTATAACCCGGGCGGTTGGTACAACTACGACCTCGGTGGCTACAACCAATACGGTTACGACTTCATCGGTTATGACCGGTGGGGATATGACCGTTGGGGCTACGACCGGTGGGGATACGACCGGTGGGGCTACAACTGGGCCGGCTACAACTGGGCGGGTTACGACCGCCACGGCTGGGACCGCAATGGCCGCAACGAATGGGGCCAACACCGCGACCGCCCACGCGACCCGCGCGACCAGCGATGGTACGACCATCACCATCCGTACCAGCAGTACTACGAGTGGAAGTTCCGGATCTACAACCCGGTGTATCGCCGCGCGCAGTGGGACCGGGCCCACGGATTCAACCCGCACCGGTTCCAGAACTGGAACATGAACCGAGACTGGCACCACCCGCGCAACCGCGATTGGGCGCCACCGGCAGTCAAGGTCAACACCACCGTCAACATCCACGTCTCGGCCCCGGTGGTGAACCTCAATGCCTCACTGACACAGTTCATCTCCAACGACAAGGCGACCCGTACCTCCGGGCATCTGATGAAAGACCTCGCGGACAAGTCCCCGCGTAACTTCGCCAGGGACCTCACCCCGCGGACCAATTCCTTTGTGGGGTGGCAGCTGCCGTCCGGACTCGGACAGCGACCCGATATGCCCAAGGAAAACCACCGATCGTCGTCTGAACCGCCGGAATCAACGGCACCGCCGGCCTTGGCGGCACCCGCACCGGCGGCGCCGCCGTCGAAGGTGTCACCCACATTCACTGCGCCCAAGCTGTCGCCGGTGCCCGCCTACACGCCACCGACGGTCGATACACCGCGCGAAAAGCCGGACACCGCACCGGCACCGGACAAGAACCTGGATCTTTCCCCGGAGCTGCCGGTGACACCACCGCGGGCCGACCGGCCGAATCCGGCCGATGCGACGTCGCCAGGTGACCGACCGGAACCGGCGAGCCCAACCAACCCCGCTCTCGATCGTCCCCATGAGATCCCGGGGCCGCGCCAGACCGCTCCCGATCCGCAGGCGCCGGCCACGGAAGCGCCGGCAGCACCTCCGGAGTCACCGAGACAACAAGAACCTCCGCAGCAACGGAATACACCGGAAGAGCCTCCGGTGCAGCGTGATCCGGCTCCGAAGGCCCAGGCCCCCGAGCCCGAGGCGCCGGCGGCTCCCCCGGCCCCGGCGACGCAGGCTCCTGCTCGCGAGGCACCGGTATGGCAAGAGCCCGCGCCTGCGCCCGAGCGTGAGGCACCCAAGGAGGCCCCGGCTCCCAGATATCAGGCCCCGGAGCGCCAGGCTCCCGTCTGGCAGGAACCCGCTCAGCAGGCACCTCCGCAAGAGGCACCTGCCCGGCAACGACCTGCGCGGGAGGCGCCAGCTCGACAGGAGCCACCGGCCCGCGAGGCTCCGGCCCCGCGGCAAGCTCCTCAGCAGCGTTCGGAGCAGCCGCGATCGGAGCCCTCGTCACCGAAGGGTCCCAAGTGCCCGCCTCCGATGTGTTCGGGGCGCGGGTAACCGTCAAGCTGTTGACGACCTAGTGTCCTGAGTCGTTAATTCGTAGGCAGTAGTTGGCGATGCTGGCCAGGATTTGGTCGGCGGTCTTGGTCCACACGTA